>NZ_JWIF01000059.1 GCF_000812685.1 Halocynthiibacter namhaensis | reverse complement strand
TCGCAGGGTCGGACGTCTGATGGGCGAGAATGGCATCAAGATCATCAGAACCCAGAAATACAAGGCGACAACGGACAGCAACCACACGTTCAACATTGCACCAAATCTGTTGGATCAAGATTTCTCAGCGACTGGCCCCAATCAGAAATGGGCTGGCGACATCAGCTACATTTGGACCAGCGAAGGTTGGCTGTATCTTGCCGTCATCCTTGACCTGTATTCTCGCCGCGTCATCGGATGGGCTATCAGTAACCGCATGAAGAAGGATCTGGCAATCCGGGCGTTAGATATGGCCGTTGCTTTGCGCCAACCACCGGAGGATTGCATTCACCATACGGATCGTGGTTCACAATATTGCTCAAATGAGTATCAGAAGCGCTTGTCCAAGCACGGTTTCAAGGTCTCGATGAGCGGCAAGGGAAATTGTTATGATAATTCTATGGTCGAGACGTTCTTCAAATCCATTAAGGCTGAGCTGATTTGGCGCAACCGTTGGGACACACGCCGTCAGGCTGAAGGCGCGATCTTCCAGTATATCAACGGGTTCTATAACCCGCGCCGTCGCCACTCATCGCTTGGCGGGAAAAGTCCCTTGGCTTTTGAGCGAAAGGCCGCATAAATGAGTTCAGAGACCGGAACGTAAGCGGGACAAGACCAAGCACGCGCTCAAAGGTTTTATGCAGCGCGCCAAACAGATGTGCGGTGAATTCTGATTTCTCGACAAAGGGCAGGTCTTGGCCAAAGGGCCAGAAGATCGGTGCAAACCCTGTGGTGGCGGCGTGATGGATCCAGCCGGTGAGGGGCACCAGAACCAGGGATCCATAAAGAAGCCAATGGATGAGTTCCGCGACGAAGCTTTCCAGTTTGCGTTCAGGATGCAGTGAGACTGGTTTTGGTTGGGTCAGGGCCCAGAAGATACGGGCAAGTGCTAGGAAAAACACAAACACACCCAGTGTTTTGTGGATCTGAAACAGGAATGCCTTGCGTGCCAAAAGTTCTGAGGTGTCATAGGCCATGCCGTCAGCAATAATACCCAATGGGATCAAGGCGATGATCGTCAGGGCGACGCTCCAGTGGAAGAATTTGGCGACGGACCCGAAACGGGTTGGGGTGTTGTGTTTGGCAGACATTATGCAGCTCCTGACTGAGTAAGGACAGCATGGCCTGTATGGGCTTTCTAGGCAAGACCACCGCATGCGCAGTTGCTGTGCACATTTGCGTGATCAGGGGTGTTTCTTAAGGTGGTTCGCGAAAGGTCTGAAACGCCCAAATTCCAACATATTTCATCGTTAACTTTGTGCCGAATATGAAAACAATCCCGCTGTATGCCTGTCATATGGGAAGAACTGGAATAAATTATGGACAATCAACCCTCAGCCTCTGCTTCCGATCTGGATCAACAAAGCTATTTGTCGGCCCGTGACAGCGATCATAAAGATTTACTGGTCTACGCCGCTAAGGAATCCGGGCGTTCTGTGTTGCAGGTCTAGCGCGATTTCAAGGCCTTGGCCAACTCCCACAGTCGTTTGAACATGGTAGAATATGTGCGGACGGGGCTGTTTCGGCATGACAAATTCACGGATGTGCAGCGCGCGGCCTATGTTTCAAACGATTTGCATTGGGGTTTGACCCATAAATGTAACACGCATGGTTGGACGGGGATGGCCGAGGATAAGGCCTTGGCAACGATGTTGTTGTCTGCCGGAGAGGTTCCAACACCTGAAATTCTGGGGGTTATTGATGTGTCTCCTCGTATCTATCCTGGGGTGACGCAGATCGGGACAGCGGATCAGTTGCGGGATCTGGTTTTGGCCAATCTGGCACAGGGGATTTTCGGAAAAATCGTTGATGGCATGGTGAGCTTTGGTGCATTTCGCATTGAAACCGCTGATGCAACCCATTTGACATGTGCTGGGCATGCGCCGATGACGTATGATAGTTTTCTGGCTGATTTTGTTGGTGAAAATACCTATATTTTGCAACACAGTTTGACCAATCATTCTGCCCTTGCGCCCTATGCAGGGGCATTGGCGACAGTGCGTATGGTGAATTTGGTGCAGGATGATGGGGTGTATTGCCCGTTGGCTGTGATCAAGCTTCCTCAAGGTGAGAATATTGCAGATGCCTTTTGGCGGCCGGGCAATCTGGCCAGTGAGGTTGATGTTGATACCGGTGAAATCCGCACAGTCACGGAACGGGGCCGTTATGAGGTGACCTTTCACGACGATCACCCGGAACATGCTGGTTTGATGGGGCTGAAGCTGCCTCATTGGGATGATTTGCGCGAGATCAACGCGCGGGCGGCGCAAATTTTTGCCCCCATTCGCTATCAATCCACCGACATTGCGATCACTGAAGATGGCCCCGTGGTTATTGAGCTGAACTATGGTGGCGGCTTTGATCTGCCGCAATACGCCAGCGGGCGCGGGATGCTGACACCTGAGGTGCGTTCATTTTTTGAAAGCCATGGCTGCCGTTTTGAGGGCGAGGCCAAAAAGAAATGGTCCCTTTTTGGCCGCAGATGATGCCTAAAGCGTCCGATTGTCCATCCTGACGCGGCTTGTCGCGCTAAACCATTGCGACAGCGAGCTGGGCAGGGTATTCAGCGGTTAACTAAACTGATTGAGGGGCGTAATATGCGTGCATTTGTAT
The DNA here is from genome assembly GCF_000812685.1 of Halocynthiibacter namhaensis. Taxonomy (GTDB): domain Bacteria; phylum Pseudomonadota; class Alphaproteobacteria; order Rhodobacterales; family Rhodobacteraceae; genus Halocynthiibacter; species Halocynthiibacter namhaensis. The sequence goes on along the minus strand of NZ_JWIF01000059.1, from coordinate 133,373 downwards.
TTCCGGGGCAGGGTGCTCAGGCTATTGGGATGGGAAAAGCTTTGGCTGAAGCCTATCCGGCGGCGAAAGCTGTGTTTGACGAGGTCGATGAGGCCCTTGGCGAAAAATTGTCTGATCTGATCTGGGAAGGCGATGCGGCGACATTGACCCTGACGCAAAACGCGCAACCCGCATTGATGGCGACATCTTTGGCCGCCATGCGCGCGCTTGAAACCGAAGGTGTTTTGATCACGGATGCAAGCTTTGTGGCGGGGCATTCCCTTGGTGAATATTCCGCTTTGGCGGCATCCGGTGCGATCTCGGTCGCTGATACAGCATGCTTGTTGCGCACGCGTGGGGCGGCAATGCAAAAGGCCGTGCCTGTGGGTGTTGGCGCGATGGCCGCTTTGCTGGGCCTTGACTTTGAAACTGCGACTGAGGTCGCGCTAGAAGCGTCCCACGATCAAGTGTGCCAGGCTGCCAATGACAATGATCCGGGCCAGGTTGTGGTTTCTGGTCACAAAGAAGCGGTTGAGCGCGCGATTGAGATTGCAAAAGCCAAAGGGGCGAAGCGGGCGGTATTATTGCCTGTGTCAGCCCCGTTTCATTGCGCTTTGATGCAGCCCGCTGCCGAAGTGATGGCAGATGCTTTGTCACATGTGGAAATCAATCGCCCAGCGGTGCCTTTGTTTGCAAACGTGCGTGCGGCGGCAATTTCTGATCCGACCACCATTCGCAGCTTGCTGGTTGAACAAGTGACCGGATCCGTACGGTGGCGCGAAAGCGTGGCCAATATGGCGGCAGAAGGTGTGACCGAGATTTGGGAAATCGGGGCGGGTAAAGCCCTGTCTGGGATGATCCGCCGGATTGAACGTTCCATTGCCTGTAAGGCGGTTGGGACTGCGGATGATGTGAAAGCGGTAACTGCTGCAACTGAATGAAACGTTAAACGGGATCTTTGAAAGATCCCGGACCGTTTTCTTTCAAAGAAAACGACGCAAAACATGAATGAAGAGGGAAGTTTAGATGTTTGATCTAACAGGGAAATGCGCATTGATCACCGGTGCATCGGGTGGCATCGGTGGCTCTATTGCCAAGGCGCTTCACGCTGCGGGTGCGACCGTGGGCCTATCTGGTACACGTGTTGAGCCGCTTGAGGCTTTGGCTGCGGAACTGGGGGAACGTGCGCATGTTTTGCCATGTAACCTATCTGATGCAGAGGCTGTTGATGCCCTGCCAAAAGCTGCGGCTGCGGCTATGGGGTCGGTTGATATCCTTGTGAATAATGCAGGCATCACACGTGATCAGCTGTTCATGCGGATGTCTGACGACGAATGGCAATCTGTGATTGACGTGAACCTGACCTCCACCATGCGTCTGTGTCGCGGTGTGATGCGCCCGATGATGAAAGCGCGTTGGGGCCGGATCATCAATATCAGTTCCATCGTCGGGGCGACGGGCAACCCGGGCCAAGTCAACTATGCCGCCTCAAAAGCGGGCATGGTTGGGATGACTAAGTCCATTGCTTATGAAGTCGCCAGCCGGGGAATCACTGCGAATGCCGTGGCGCCTGGGTTCATTGCGACACCGATGACCGAGAAACTGACCGATGATCAGAAAGAAAAAATTAACGTGCAAATCCCAGCCGCACGTATGGGCAACCCCGAGGAAATTGCAGCCGCTGTGCTTTATCTTGCAAGCCCGGAAGCCGCATATGTCACAGGTTCGACCTTGCATGTGAACGGTGGTATGGCCATGTTGTAATGCAATGCCCCACAACCTGGGGCTTGCGAAAGCGTTTGCCTTATGCATTTGATGTGCTATAGGCCACGCAGATTTTACCGGGACACGGGTTAGCCGTGTCGGGTGTTGTGTTAAGCAAAACCTATAAGGCGCCGGGCCAAACAGAGAGAAACGGGGATAATCCCCGCACTTAAGTGAGGAAATACTATGAGCGACGTCGCAGATCGTGTAAAAAAGATCGTTGTTGAGCACCTTGGTGTTGAAGCAGAAAAAGTTGTTGAAAATGCTTCTTTCATCGACGACCTGGGCGCAGACAGCCTGGACACAGTTGAGCTGGTTATGGCTTTCGAAGAAGAATTCGGCATCGAGATTCCGGATGACGCTGCAGAAACCATCCAATCTTTCGGCGACGCAGTGAAATTCATCACTGAAGCTTCCTAAGCTTTACCGCCTTTATAGAATTTGAAAACGGCGTCCTAATGGGGCGCCGTTTTTGTTTTTGTGCTGAACTGGGGCGCATTCTCTAACTGACGCGCCGGGGTGGGTATCCTGGCGTGGTTAATATGATCTTAAGAACAGCGCAGGTATGCGAATTTATAATAGTACCGCCATGCGTGTTTTTTGTGATACTGTGGTTCCATAGATGAACAACAGATAGGTACTGCCCATGATCCTTTATCCAACGATTGAACTTCAGAACGGCCATTGTGTCAGCTTAACCAGAGGTGATTTGGATCAACCCATGATTTGGCATGTTGATCCGGTCGAGAAGGCCAAGGAATTTGTCGCCTCTGGGGCTGAGTGGCTTCAGGTGACGGATTTTGATGCTATCGTTGGGGATGACCAGAATGCGGGCATCGTGGAGGAAATCATAAGCACCTCTGGCGGTAATGTTCAGGTGGCCGGCGGCATACGCACCCAAGAACAGGTGGAACGTTGGATTGAAAAAGGCGCGGGCCGCGTTGTGATCGGAACTTTGGCGACGCAGGATCCGGAATTGGTTAAATCGCTGGCCATGGCGTTTCCAGACCAGGTTGTTCTCGCGGTTGATGTCTGGGAAGATCGGGTCATGACGGAAGGTTGGAAAACCAAATCGGGACTTGAGCCAAGCAGTTTCATCAAAGCCTATGAAGGCACGCCTTTTGCCGCGATCCAGCTGACAGACATCGCGTCGGACGTCTCTGATACCGAAGCCTCGCTTGGATTGCTTACAGCGCTGTCGAGCGAGACAAAGACCCCGGTGATTGCCAGCGGTATGGTGCGCAATGTGGATGACCTGTCGCGGCTTAATTATGTTGGTAATATTCAGGGCGCTGTTGTTGGGCGGGCATTGTTTCGCAAAACCATCGACCTTAAAGACGCATTCGCGGCGACGATGCCACAGACTGAGCCAACCGCACAATTTATCTGATCCTAGTTGGACAGATTGATCTGCCGGCCGTCACGCAATGTGGCGGTCGTTTTCGTTTTGGGGGGGCTTTGGGCGTGTGGGTTTTGAGGCAAAAATGCGAAAACCTGCCTGTAAGTCGCGGGTTTTCTATGCGGGGCCTTGCCCAATTGGGGGCTAGCACGGTATGTACCTGCGAGGAAACGACAATGAAAAGGGCAGAGCCATGCGTCGGGTAGTTATCACAGGTCTTGGAATGGTTACCCCACTTGGGGATGGTGTTGAAACCACATGGGAGCGGATCCTGGACAGTCAGTCTGGAGCTGGCCCAATCACGCGCTTTGATGCGGAACGTGTGACCACGAAATATGCATGTGAAATTCCGCGCGGTGACGGGTCTGATGGTACGTTCAACCCGGATGCTTACATGGAGCCAAAAGAACAGCGTAAAGTCGATGATTTCATCCTTTACGGTGTGGCGGCTGCCGATCAGGCTGTGAAAGACGCGGGCTGGGATCCTAAGGAAAGCGGCGACGAAGAAGGCTGTTTGCGCACCGGTGTGATGATCGGGTCTGGCATTGGTGGCCTGACGTCGATTGCTGAGACTGCGATCTTGCTGAAAGAAAAAGGCCCACGTCGCGTGAGCCCGTTCTTTATTCCTTCTGCGCTGATCAACTTGATCTCGGGCCAGGTTGGCATTCGCTATGGTTTCAAAGGCCCGAACCATGCGGTTGTGACGGCCTGTTCCACAGGTGCGCATGCCATCGGTGATGCGGCCCGTTTGATCATGCTTGACGATGCGGATGTGATGATTGCTGGTGGGGCTGAAAGCCCGATCTCTGAGATTGGGATCGCGGGTTTTAACGCGTGTAAAGCCTTGTCCACCAAACGTGCGGATGACCCGAAGGCCGCAAGCCGTCCCTATGATGGGGATCGTGACGGGTTTGTCATGGGCGAGGGTGCTGGCGTTGTTGTGCTGGAAGAATATGAGCACGCGAAAGCCCGTGGTGCGAAGATCTATGCTGAGGTTCTTGGTTATGGTCTGTCAGGTGACGCCTATCACATCACAGCGCCGTCTTCTGATGGCGATGGTGGCTTCCGGTCCATGGCGGCTGCGTTGAAACGTGCGGGTGTTGCACCGGGTGACATTGATTACATCAACGCACACGGCACTTCCACAATGGCCGATACGATTGAATTGGGCGCTGTGGAACGTTTGATGGGGGATGCTGCGAATACTGCGACGATGTCTTCCACGAAATCTGCGATTGGTCACCTTTTGGGCGCGGCTGGCGCGGTTGAAGCGATCTTCTGTATCCTTGCAATCCGCGATCAGGTGGCACCGCCCACGTTGAACTTGGAAAACCCAGCGGTCGATAGCCCGTTGGATCTTGCGCCATTGAAACCGGTGAAACGTGAGATCAACGTCGCATTGTCCAATTCATTCGGATTTGGCGGCACGAATGCGTCATTGGTTGTTGGCAAGGTGCGGGACTGATGTTCGCACGTCACATTGCGGCCAATGCGCTGACCCTGATCGGTGTGATGACCTTTGCGGGTGTTGGCGTCGTGGCCTGGGGCAAACAGCAATATACAGCCCCTGGCCCCCTTGCTCAGGCGATTTGTCTGCGCGTTGAGGGTGGTTCTGATATGGGCGATGTTGCTGATACGCTTGAGACGCTGAATGCGGTTTCTTCGCGGGCGTTGTTCAAAACGGGTACGCAATATGCGGGCCGTTCGCATTTGTTGAAGGCGGGTAGCTTTCTGGTGCCTGCTGGCGCGTCTATGGCGGATATCAACGGTGTTGTGACCGGCAATGGGCGTTCGACCTGTGGTACGGAGATCAACTATCGTATCGGCATTTTGCGTGCAAAGCTTGAGGTCAATGAACTTGACCCAGAAACCAGTCGCTATGTTGAGGTCGCAAGCTTTAATCCGGCGGAAGATGCGGTGCCTGAGGTCTATACGGAAACCCGTGAAGATACATCTGTGCGCTATCGGATCACCATGGCTGAGGGGATTACCTCTTGGCAGATCGTGGATGCTTTGAAACGTGCGGATTTCCTAACCGGAGAAGTGGCAGAGACCCCCGCAGAGGGCACGCTTGCGCCTTTGGGGGAAGATGTGCAGGTCGGCATGGATCGCAATGATTTGCTGGCGCAGATGGCTGATCGGCAATCTGAGATCTTGGCGGCGGCTTGGGAAAACCGCGCGGATGGGCTGCCTTATGCCAATCCTGAAGAAGCACTGATCATGGCGTCGATCATTGAGAAAGAAACCGGTGTAAGTTCTGAACGTGCACAGGTGGCCAGTGTCTTTGTGAACCGTCTGAACCAGGGCATCCGTTTGCAAACGGATCCGACGGTGATTTATGGCATCACCAAGGGCCAGGGGGCGCTTGGACGTGGCTTGCGTCAATCTGAATTGCGCCGTCCCACGCCGTGGAACACCTATGTGATTGATGCGCTGCCACCAACGCCAATTGCCAATCCAGGCACGGCGGCGATTGAGGCGGCATTGAACCCGGACAACACGGATTTCATCTTCTTTGTGGCGGACGGCACGGGGGGGCACGCCTTTGGGCGGACCTTGCAAGAACATAACGCCAATGTCGCGAAATGGCGTGAGATTGAAGCGCAACGGGCCTCTGAGTAAGGTTTGCGACCTCAGATAACTGATCTGATCTGGCCTTAGTTCAGGCCTGGAAAAACAATATAGCCGCAGAGCGTGAAAGCGATCTGCGGTTTTTCTGTTTTTAGAGGGTATTGGATAATATCTTGATTTTAATGTATGGTTTTCATGTGGCGATATTGGCCATGTGGTTTGGTTATGTGATTTTAACAAGTGAAAGGTTTGGAAAATGATTGATGCTATACAGATTGAATACAGCCTTCGTGTGATTGATTCAGAAGATTTTTGGGGTGATGAACCGCGTTTGGAGTTCGTTTTTGTGACCGGCCACCAGCGTCGGACACAAGTCTATGTGCAAAACGGTGGGCAGCTGGCGAGTAACTTTGGTGGCGGTGTTTGGGCGTCCGGCTCAGCGACGATTACTGACCTTGAGGCCGTGACGCCGATCGTGCCTTATCGACGATCGCCTTTCTTTGGTTTTGGCGTGCGTGCGATGGAAAATGACGACAGCAGGCCCGATGAGCGACGCAGGGCACGCAATGACATGGCGCGGGGGCTGGAAGCCGCGCTTGATCCGATCTTTCGTGACGGAAGGGTGCCGACTGTTCGCAATCTGTGGAATGCCATGAACGGCGCTGCTTTGCCTACCAGGGGGACGAGGATGACAGAATTGGGGTTGCCGCCCGAATTTACCCGGACCTATATGCGGAATTTGGCGCAAGTCGTGATGGCACAACCTTGGTGACGGATGAATTTAGGTTCGGTGAAGATGGTGCGCATTGGCAGATGAATTGGCGTATGAGGCAGTATCGTTTGTAACGAATTTCCGTTGAAAATAAGGGGTAAACTGCTGTTTGTTAACGGTTTCTTACCCTGTGCGCACTCAGCTTATGCGTGTATTTCGCTTGACTTATCGAACGGTCCTATGTATAACTTGTGACAAGCTGGAAGAAGTGGGTAAGCGGCACGGGGGAAACCTTGGCGCCGCTTTTCTGTTTCTGCTCGTGCGGTCAGTATGAGAGGCGGGTTTACAACAATATGGTACTTATCACACCCGATACAGGTCACCTGTCGGCGGAGGACGTTCTGACGTCGGCGGAAGAGTTATTCGTGGCTGCTGAGAAGATTTTGCAGGACCGAATGCACCAGTTGGACGCGGGCGGGGGGCCGGTGGACAGCGAAACGAAGAAGGATCTGGGCGCTTATATGAGGGCGCTTGGGTATTTCATCCATGAAAGGCAAGAAATTGAAAAGCGCAGAGCAAAACTTGACGGTGCCGCCAGCGGTAGATCCGGTACGGTGCTTGACCTCAGTGACGCAAGAGCTGAGATCGGGCGCAGACTGGCTTGCCTGCGCGACGCCTCGTGAGCAGGAGACATTCCTGAATGACCTATCTAAGGAAGCGCTTTTGGCGCTTCCTTTTTTGTTTGAGTTCTGGGCCTTGCCGCATCAGTTGCCGCCCACGACATGTGAAGATGGGCGGGATTGGCGCACGTGGCTGTGTCTTGGCGGGCGTGGTGCGGGAAAAACCCGGGCCGGTGCGGAATGGGTGCGCCGTGAGGTCGAGGGGGGGAAACCCTTGGATGCGGGGCGGTCCAGTCGTGTGGCCTTGGTGGGGGAAACCTTTGATCAGGTGCGTGACGTTATGATTTTTGGCGACAGCGGTATTATGGCCTGTTCGCCGCCGGACCGGATGCCGGAATGGCATGCGGGAAAACGGCAGCTGATTTGGCCCAATGGTGCGATGGCGCAAGCGTTTTCGGCCCATGAACCAGAGAACCTACGCGGGCCGCAGTTTGACGCGGCTTGGGTGGATGAGCTGGCGAAATGGAAGAAGTCGCAGGAAAGCTGGGATATGTTGCAGTTTGGACTGCGGCTGGGGGAGATGCCCCGGCAATGCGTGACGACAACGCCGCGCAATGTGCCGGTGCTTAAGGCGATTATGGCGAATGCATCGACGGTGACGACCCACGCGCCGACAGAGGCGAATAGGGCCTATCTGGCGGATAGTTTTCTAGAGGAAATTCGCACGCGTTATGCGGGGACGCGGCTTGGGCGTCAGGAGTTGGACGGGGTGTTGTTGCAGGACACAGAGGGCGCGTTGTGGCGTCAGGAAATGATTGAGGCCTGTCGCGATGATGCAGCACCTGAATTTGACCGCATTGTTGTGGCCGTGGATCCGCCGGTGACGGGACACGCGGGATCAGATGAATGTGGGATTATCGTGGCGGGTGTTGTCACGAAAGCTGCGCCGCAGGATTGGACTGCATGGGTTTTGAAGGATGCGACTGTGGCGGCGAGTTCGCCGATGCAATGGGCCCAGGCGGCGATTGATGCGATGCGAGAATTCGGCGCGGATCGGCTGGTGGCGGAGGTCAATCAGGGCGGGGATATGGTGGAAACGATCATCCGCCAGATTGACCCTTTGGTCGCCTACACGGGTGTGCGGGCCAGTCGCGGCAAGGTGGCGCGGGCTGAACCTGTGGCGGCCCTGTACGAACAGGGGCGCGTGCGGCATTTGCGCGGGCTTGGGGCGCTTGAGGACCAGATGTGTTTGATGGGCGCGCAGGGGTTTGCGGGCAGTGGCAGCCCGGACCGGGTGGATGCTTTGGTTTGGGCCTTGCAGGATCTGATGATTGATCCCGCACAGACTTATAAGCGGCCACAGGTGCGCGGTTTGTAACGCGGAATTTTGAGTATTTTTGGCAAGATGAATGGGGCGGTTTTTGGACCGGTCTTGAAAGGCATGTCTGGGCGTTATGCGTTGGATAGGTCAGTGAAAACACATGAGGAGCGAGCTCTATGGTATTTGATTTCCTAGGAAAATCAGCGCAGGCGGCAGTGGAGGTGAAGGCCTCGGCGGCGGGGCCGGTGATTGCGATGCAGAGCGGCATGTCGGGCCGTGTGGCCTGGAGCCCGCGCGATGTGGTGAGCCTGACGAAAACCGGGTTTACGGGTAACCCAATTGGGTTTCGGTCGGTGAAATTGATTGCGGAGGCGGCGGCGGCTTTGCCTTTGGTTTTGCAAGACAGCGAGCGGCGGTTTGAGCAGCATCCGGTGTTGGATTTGGTGCGCAAACCAAACGCGGGCCAGGGCCGTGCGGAGCTGTTTGAGGCGCTTTATGGGCAGCTTTTGTTGTCGGGCAATGGGTACATTGAGGTGGTGCCGGATGAGGATGGGCAGCCGGCGGAACTGCATGTTTTGCGGTCTGATCGTATGAATGTGGTGCCGGGGCGTGATGGTTGGCCGGTGGCTTATGAATATGCCGTGGGCGGGCGCAAGCATCGCTTTGATATGACCGGGGATATTCAGCCGATTTGTCATGTGAAGACGTTTCACCCGCAGGACGATCATTATGGTTTGTCCCCGATGCAGGCGGCGGCCAGCGCGATTGATGTGCATAATGCGGCGAGCCGGTGGTCGAAGGGCTTGTTGGACAATGCAGCAAGGCCGTCCGGGGCGTTTGTGTATCACGGTGGCGAGGGCCAGGCGCAGTTGAGCCAGGATCAGTATGAACGTCTGCAATCGGATATGGCGAGCTATCATCAGGGGGCGGCGAATGCGGGGCGTCCGATGTTGCTTGAGGGTGGTTTGGATTGGAAACCGATGGGGTTTAGCCCGTCTGACATGGAGTTCCAGAAGACGAAAGAAGCGGCGGCGCGTGAGATTTCCGTGGCCTTTGGGGTGCCGCCGATGCTTTTGGGCATTCCGGGGGATGCGACCTATGCAAATTATCAGGAAGCGAACCGGGCGTTTTTCCGGCTGACGGTTTTGCCATTGGCGACCAAGGTGACGGCGGCTGTTTCGGATTGGCTGTCGGGCATTGCGGGCGAGCAGGTTGAGTTGAAACCCGACTTGGATCAGGTGGCGGCGTTGGCGGGGGAACGTGACAGTCAGTGGCGTCGGATTGCGGGCGCGTCTTTCTTGAGTGATGCGGAAAAACGCAGTCTATTGGGCCTTCCTAAACTGGCGGATGACGATGGTTGATACACCCGAGAAACATACGGGATCGCGGTTTCTTTACGATAGTTTTGACGCCGCCAGTGCCCGGATTGAAGCGAATGAACGGGTCAATCAGATGCAATTTGAGGCGCTTGGCCAGAGGCTTGATCGCATTGAAGTGATGATTGAGCGGCTGGATAAGCGGCTTTGGTTGACGGTTTACGGCGTGGTTGGGGTGATCCTGGCCCAGGGCGTGAGTTCGATCATTGATGCTGTTCCAAAGTAATGCGGCGCCGTTTTGGTGCGAACGCAGGTGTAAGGAATTTTAATATGACTTATGAGATAAAATCGGACTTGGAAGTGAAATTCTGCCGGATGGATGCGGGTGTGAGCTTGGTCGATGGGGCAAGCGTTGAGGGCTATGCGTCTTACTTCGGGATCGCGGATCAGGGCGGCGATGTGGTGGAAGCGGGGGCCTATGAGGTGTCGCTGGCGGCATTGGCGCAAAAGGGACGCAACGTGAAGATGCTGTGGCAGCATGATCCGGCGCAACCCATTGGGATTTGGGATGAAATTCGCGAAGACAGCAAGGGACTTTATGTAAAGGGGCGCTTGCTGTTGGACGTGGAAAAAGGCCGTGAAGCGGCGGCTTTGATTGAGGCGGGGGCGATTGACGGCTTGTCGATTGGTTACCGCACCAAGAAAGCGACAAAGAACAACAGAGGCCAGAGGCTTCTGAACGAGCTGGAGCTTTGGGAGGTGTCGCTTGTGACGTTTCCAATGCTGCCGGAAGCGCGAATTGGGGCTAAGGGTGACACGCCTGAAGGCCATGATCTGCGTGAGCTGGCGGGGGCAATTGAAGCGGCCCGCCAGAGTTTGACCCGCGATGAGCGCGAGGTCTGAATCTCTCTGGGTCTTGACCCTTTGGGGCTAAGGCCCTTCAGAACAAGGAAAATCTGAATGGAGAACTCCGAGTTTAAGGCTCGGAATGGGGGCGGTGTGTCTGCTTCCCATCCGACGACCCAGACCCCCGTTGCGGAGGTGAAAACCGCGCTCGAGGGTTTCATGAACGATATCAATTTCAAGTTTCAACAACAGGAAGACAAACTGACCATGTTTGAACGTAAATCTGTCATCACCGGGCGTCCCGCCCTTTCCGCCGCTGCTGAAGTCGAGGTTCCGCACCAGAAAGCGTTTAACGCTTATCTGCGGTCCGGGGATGAGGACGCGATGCGCGGCCTTGAAGTGGAAGGCAAATCCATGACCACCGCTGTTGCGGCAGATGGTGGTTATTTGGTGGATCCGCAGACATCGGATACGATCATGTCTGTGTTGAAATCATCGGCGTCCCTGCGTTCGATTTCGAATGTGGTGAACGTCGAGGCGACGTCTTATGACGTGCTGGTCGATCACACGGAACTTGGTGCGGGCTGGGCGGATGAAGTGACGGGGACGTCCGAGACATCTTCGCCGCAGTTTGATCGTATTTCCATTCCTTTGCATGAATTGTCGGCCCTGCCAAAAGCGTCACAGCGTCTGTTGGATGACAGTGCTTTTGACATCGAAGGTTGGCTGGCTGGCCGCATTGCCGATAAGTTTTCTCGTGCAGAAGCGGCGGCGTTTATCAATGGTGATGGTGCGGATAAGCCGAAGGGTTTCTTGCAGCACACAATCATTGCAGATGGGGGCTGGACCTGGGGTAACCTTGGTTATGTCGCCACTGGTGCGGATGGTGATTTTGACGGTGCGAACCCGGCGAATTCTATCCTGGATCTGGTTTACGCCCTGGGTGCGGAATACCGTGCGAATGCGTCTTTTGTGATGAACTCCAAGACCGCCGGCGTTGTGCGTAAGATGAAAGATGCGGATGGTCGTTTCCTTTGGACCGATGGTCTGACGGCGGGTGAGCCTGCACGTCTTCTGGGTTATAAAGTTCTGATTGCCGAAGATATGCCTGATATCGCATCTGACGCCCATGCGATTGCCTTTGGTGATTTTGGTGCCGGTTATACGGTTGCGGAACGTCCTGATCTGCGTGTGCTGCGTGATCCGTTTTCTGCCAAGCCACATGTTCTGTTCTATGCGACCAAACGTGTTGGCGGTGACGTGAGCGATTTTGCCGCGATCAAACTGCTGAAATTCGCAGTGAGCTAATCACTGCGATGTGTGTCGGGGGGGAATGCCCCTGGCATACGGCGCGCGCGGCATTTTCCATGTTTTCCAGCTGCTCCCCTCCGTTCGGGCGATATGGGCGGCGCGCGTCATTTCAGAAAGGCCAGGGTTCTGGCCTGTGAGGGAAGTGTTTTTCGGAGAAATTTCATGATGTTAATCGAGCAGACCACGATCCCGACGCTTTCGCTGCCACTGGCTGCATTCAGGGATCATCTGCGTCTGGGCACAGGGTTTGCCGATGACGCAGTGCAAGATGGCGTGTTGGAACGCGCGTTACGGGCCGCTTTGGTGATGATTGAGACGCGCACGGGCAAAGTGTTGCTACAGCGTGATTTTATCTGGCGGATTTCCGGCTGGCGGGGGCAGGATTGCCAGGCTTTGCCGGTGGCCCCGGTTTCGGCGCTGATCAGCGTGCAGATTGTTGACCGCGTGGGGGATGTCTTGGTGATTGATCCATCGCGATACCGTTTGAAGGAAGATGATTTTCGCCCGCAACTTGTGACGACCGGGGGGCGTTTGCCGTCCATTCCTGCGGCGGGTGAGGCTGAGATCGGGTTTCAGGCGGGCTTTGGGGCCACCTGGGGTGATGTGCCCGCGGATCTGGCGCAGGCGGTGTTTATGCTGGCAGCGCGTCTGTATGAAAACCGTGATGGGATGGACGATAGCAGTCTTCCGGGCAGCGTCGAGGGCTTGATCGCCCGCTATCGCACGGTGCGCACGTTAGGCGGTGCGACATGAGTGTGATCCTGAACAAAGAGCTGACTTTGGAAAGCCCGGTGTTGAACCCGGATGGGGCTGGTGGTTGGGCGCAGACTTGGGTGGTGCAGGGCACGTTATGGGCGCAGGTCATTGCGGCCAGTGCGCGTGAGAAGGCCACCAATCTGACGACCAGATCCACGGTGCGCTATAATATTTTGGTGCGCGGTGCCCCGGAGGGTGCGCCCTCGCGGCCGCGCCCTGAACAGCGGTTCACCGATGGGGCGCGCATTTGGCGCATCACGGCTGTGAAGGAAGCGGACACACGCGGAATGTATCTGACCTGTCACGCCGAAGAGGAGGTCGCGTCATGAGTTATGGTGTTGCATCTGCTTTGCAATCCGCTGTCTATCAGCGGCTGGCGGCGAATAGCGATTTGGCGTTTCTTGTGGGCACGGCGATTTATGACACGGTGCCTGCGGGGGTGATCCCAGCGACCTATGTCAGTCTTGGCCCGGAAGATGTGCGCGATCGGTCCGATCAGACGGGGGCGGGAGCATTGCATTTTGTCACGGTCAGTGTGGTGACGGATGAAGCCGGTTTTCAGACGGCGAAGGACGTGGCGGCGGTGGTGTCGGACGCGTTGATTGACGCTGAACTGATCCTTGCACGCGGCAAGCTGATTTACATGCGATTTGACCGAGCGACGGCGAGACGTGTTGGCGTTGGGGAAACCCGGCGGATCGACATCCGTTTCCGCGCCCGTGTCGAGGATAGCTAATCTCCAGGATAGCTAATGTCGAAGATAATTGATCCTATAATAACCGGAGAAGAATGATGGTTGCTCAAAATGGTAAAGACCTGCTGATCAAGATGGATATGAACGGCGCGGGGCTGTTTGAAACTGTGGCGGGGCTGCGGGCCACGCGGATCAGCTTTAATGCGGAAACCGTGGATGTCACGAGCCTGGAAAGCCAAGGGGGCTGGCGTGAACTGCTGGGCGGTGCCGGTGTGAAATCGGCGGCGATTTCTGGGTCTGGTGTGTTCAAGGATGAAGGCACGGACGAACGTGCGCGTCAGATTTTCTTTGACGGTGAAACGCCGCAGTTTCAGGTGTTCGTGCCCAATTTTGGCGTGATTGAGGGGGCGTTTATGGTGACATCGATCGAATATAGCGGCAGTCATAATGGCGAGGCGACTTATGAGTTGTCGATGGCCTCGGCCGGTGCTTTGACCTTCACGGCGCTTTGATATGGCGAACCCTTGGACAGGCGAAGTGGCGCTGACCTTAAATGGCGAGCGCCAGGTGTTGAAACTGACACTGGGCGCTTTGGCAGAGCTTGAGGCGCAGCTTGAAACCGGCACGCTTGTTGGGCTGGTGGAACGGTTTGAGGCGCGCGAATTTTCCACCCGTGATGTGCTGGCCCTGGTTGTGGCGGGCCTGCGGGGTGGCGGATGGCGTGGCCAGGCTGGTGATCTGATTGATGCGGATATCGAAGGCGGCCCGCTTGAGGCGGCGCGGGTGGCGGCGCAGCTTTTGGCGCGGGCCTTTGCTTTGCCAGATGAGGCTGGGGCCTGATGTCGGAGCAGGGGTTTGACTGGACCACATTGATGCGGGCCGGGATGCGCGGCGCTGGGTTGAAGCCTTGGGATTTCTGGCGTCTGACTCCTGCGGAGTTGATGTTGATGTTGGGGCATGAAGGCCAAGGGCGCGCGCTCAGTCGTGGGCGTTTGGATGAGTTGCTGGCGGATTTCCCGGATGAGCCTGCTTCGACAGTGAATGGCCCCTCAAGTAATGGAGAGTATGATGGCGGAATTTGACGAAGTTGATGGCCTTGATCAGAGCCTTGAGACGCTGGAAACGGCGCTTGGGGCGACCACGGGCATGACGCAGGCCTTTGGCAATGAATTGTCGCGCTTGGATGATAGCCTTGGTGGCACCGCGAAAGAGGTCACGACCTTAAGCCGTGGCGTGTCGCGTGGTTTGAAGGGCGCGATTGATGGCTTGGTGTTTGACGGGGATAAACTGTCGACGGCCTTGAATGGCGTTGCGAAATCCATGCTGGACACGGCCTATTCCGTTTCGGTGAAGCCAGTGACGGATCGCCTTGGCGGCTTGGTTGGCCAGGGGGTGAACAGCTTGTTTAACGGGTTGTTTCAGTTTGCCGATGGCGGGTCCTTTGCCCAGGGGCGCGTGACGCCTTTTGCCAATGGTGGTGTGATCAGTGGTCCCACGAGTTTTCCCATGCGTGGTGGCACGGGACTGATGGGCGAAGCGGGGCCAGAGGCGATTATGCCTTTGTCGCGTGGTGCCGATGGCAAGCTTGGTGTGCGATCAGAAGGCGGTGGTCGGCCTGTGCAGGTGGTGATGAATATCTCAACACCGGATGTGGGCGGGTTTCAGCGGTCTCGCAGTCAGATTGCAGCCCAGATGAGCCGGGCTTTGGGGCAGGGTTCGCGCAACCGCTAGACAAATGATGACAGCAGCATGAGAGGCGCGGGTTACCCGGGTCTCTTTTTTCTTTGAACGGAGGGTATTCCCATGGGGTTTCATGAAGTTAGATTTCCAGCCAATCTTAGTTTTGGGTCACTTGGTGGCCCTGAGCGGCGCACGGATGTTGTGGCCTTGGCCAATGGTTTTGAGGAGCGCAACACGCCTTGGGCGCATTCGCGCCGTCGGTATGATGCAGGGCTTGGGATGCGGTCTTTGGATGATCTTGAGGTGCTGATCGCTTTCTTTGAAGCCCGTCGTGGCCAGTTGTTTGGCTTTCGCTGGAAGGATTGGGCGGATTTCAAATCTGGGCGGGCCTCGGCTGAGGTGAATTATGCGGATCAGGTGATTGCGATTGGGGATGGGGTGAAGAAGGATATCCCATTGGTGAAGACCTATACGTCGGGTGAACACAGTTATGTGCGCCCGATCACCAAGCCCGTTTTGCATTCGGTGAAGATCGGGTTGGACGGTGATGAGTTTCAAGAGAGCGTCGATTATACGGTCGATCACCTAACGGGCATGGTGCATTTTGATCATCCGCCCGATGAGGGTGCCGAGATCCAAGCCGGGTTTGAATTTGACGTGCCTGTGCGGTTTGACGTGGATCGGATTATGACGTCCGTGGCGAGTTTCAAAGCTGGCAATGCGCCGGATGTCCCTGTGTTGGAGGTGCGTGTCTGATGGCGTTTCCAGCGGATTTAGCGGCCCATCTGGCGGAAGGTGTGACCACCACTTGCCGGGCTTGGGCGATTACGCGGCGTGATGGGGAAAGCTATGGCTTTACGGATCATGACCTGAACTTCTCTTTTGAGGGTATCGAATTTATTGCAAATACGGGGTTAAGCGCGAAGGCATTGACCCAGTCCACGGGGCTGTCTGTCGATAACACAGAGGCGATGGGGGCGTTGACATCTGCTGCTGTGACCGAAGAGGACATCATCGCGGGGCGTTTTGATCGGGCGCAGGTTCAGGCTTGGCTTGTGAATTGGGCTAATCCAACCCAGCGTGTGGTGCAGTTTTGTGGAGAAATCGGCACACTAACCCGTGGGGATGGCAGCTTTGACGCCGAATTGCGCGGGATCACAGAAGCCCTGAACCAACCGCAGGGCCGCGTTTACCAAAGCCCATGTTCTGCTGTGCTGGGGGATCAGCAATGCGGTTTTGATTTGGACCAGCCAGGGTATGCGGTTGAGATCGCTGTGCAGGCCGTCGCTGAGCAGCGTATTTTTCGCTTTGAAACCTTAGGGGCGCTAGATGCATTTGATCACCGTTGGTTTGAGCGCGGTCGATTTCGGGTGCTGACGGGGAAGGCTGCGGGGCTGATCGCATTGATCAAAAACGACCGCCTGTCTGGGGATGGGCGTTTGGTTGAGTTATGGGACGCGTTGCAGGCAGAGATTTCCCCGGGTGACATGATCCGGCTTGAGGCGGGCTGTGACAAGCGCGCGGCCAGTTGCAAGTTCAAGTTCAACAATTTCCTGAACTTTCGCGGATTTCCACAGATACCGGGCGAAGACTGGTTGATGGCGGCGCCAAAGCAGGCGGATGCGAACACGGGTGGATCCTTGGTTGGGACTGCTGCGCCTGGATCTGGTTTCGGGGTTGGTGGTGGTGGCGACAACGATGACATCTTCTTCGGGCCGGGAGCGTTTTGATGGATAATAAGCGCCTTATTGTATCGAAAGCACGGGCGTGGATTGGCACGCCATATTTGCATCAAACATCTGCCAAAGGGGCTGGCTGTGATTGTCTGGGGCTTTTGCGCGGGATTTGGCGTGAGATCTTTGGTCAGGAACCTGCGGCTGTACCCGCATATACGGCTGATTGGTCAGAACCCTCACGGGATGAAGTGTTATGGCGTGCGGCCTGTCGGCATTTGGTGGTGAAGCCTAAAGACAAGCCTGCCGCTGGGGATGTGCTGTTATTTCGCATGCGCAAAGGATCTGTGGCGAAACATCTGGGGATACAGGGGGACTGTGGGGTCTCGCCGACGTTCATCCACGCTTATAGTGGTCACGGGGTGACAGAAAGCCCGCTGAGCCAACCATGGGAGCGCAAGATAGCGGCCCGGTTTGAATTTCCAAAGGAGAGCAACTGATGGCGACGATTGTATTAGGTGCTGCTGGTGCGGCTTTGGGGTCTGCCTTTGGTGGAACGGTATTGGGTCTTTCAAGTGCTGTGATTGGCCGCGCGATTGGGGCAACCATTGGGCGCGCGATTGATGCGCGGATCATGGGGGGCGGTGCGGAACCTGTTGAGACCGGCAAGGTTGACCGCTTTCGGTTGATGAGTGCCTCTGAGGGCAGCGCAATCCCACATCTATACGGGGCGATGCGCGTTGCGGGGCAGGTGATTTGGGCTTCTGACTTTTTGGAAACCTCAAGCACGTCTCAAAGTGGTGGGGGCGGTAAAGGTGGCGCACCTAAGGGGCCGAAAGTCACAAGTTACGAATATAGCGTTAGCATGGCGCTTGCTGTGTCTGAGGGCGAGATCAGTGGTATTGGTCGGATCTGGGCTGATGGGGATGAGATTTCTGCAGAGGGGCTGAATATGCGCGTCTACACAGGACGTGGTGATCAGATGCCTGACCTAAAGATCGAAGCCGTCGAGGGGACGGGGAATGCGCCTGCGTATAGGGGGATTGCTTATGTCGTGCTGGAAGACTTGCCTCTGGCACAATTTGGCAATCGCATCCCACAGCTGTCCTTTGAGGTGGAGCGCCCTGAGCGTGGTATCGAGGGGGATGTCATATCCCAAGCGCAGACGCTGGCGGAAGGTGTGCAGGGCATCGCGCTGATCCCGGGAACGGGGGAATATAGCCTGGCGACCACGCCAGTGCATTATAGCGATGGGCCGGGGCAACTACGGGGGGCGAATGTGAATTCTCCCACTGGGCTTACTGATTTGGAAAGTTCGGTTGGAGCGCTGGGCAGTGCATTGCCAGTGTGTAAGTCAACATCTTTGGTCGTCAGTTGGTTCGGCGATGATCTGCGTATGGGGCATTGTAAGCTGCGTCCCAAAGTAGAGCAGAACACGAATGATGCTGCTGCGATGCCTTGGGCTGTGAGTGGAGTAAGGCGCAACACGGCTGAATTGATACCACGAGAGGATGACCGCACTGTCTATGGGGGGACACCTACGGATCAGTCGGTTATCGAGGCCATTCGGCATCTCAGCAGCGCTGGGCGTGATGTGGTGGTGTATCCTTTCATTCTGATGGATCAACTGAGCGACAATGGCCTTATTGACCCATGGAGCGACGCTACGGATCAACCACGTCTGCCTTGGCGAGGACGTATTACGGGTAACAAGGCACCAGGCCAAGTTGGGAGTACCGATACTCAGGTTGGCGCGGATGCAGAGGTTGTTGCGTTTTTTGGGACAGCCAGCGCCACTGATTTTGTTGAGGCTACGGTTTCCGCAAGCCCTCCTGCCGCGCATGGGGCTTCTGTAGGGCAGAACAATGCCGCCACTGTGACGACTGTGATTAACTATACAGGGCCTGAAGAATGGTCCTATCGGCGCTTTATCCTTCACTATGCGCATATTTGCGCGGCGGCCGGTGGCGTTGATGCGTTTTGT
Organism: Halocynthiibacter namhaensis; assembly: GCF_000812685.1. Lineage (GTDB taxonomy): Bacteria > Pseudomonadota > Alphaproteobacteria > Rhodobacterales > Rhodobacteraceae > Halocynthiibacter > Halocynthiibacter namhaensis. The sequence goes on along the minus strand of NZ_JWIF01000059.1, from coordinate 114,747 downwards.
ATTGGCTCAGAGATGCGTGGCATGACGCAATACCGTGGCGCCAACGATACGTTCCCAGCTGTGGAGGCATTGATTGCGCTTGCCGCAGATGTGCGCAGCATTTTGGGGCCAGACGTGAAGATCGGCTATGCTGCGGATTGGTCAGAGTATTTTGGCTATCACCCCCAAGATGGATCGGGGGATGTATATTTTCACCTAGATGCGCTTTGGATGGATACCAATATCGATTTCATCGGCGTGGATAATTATATGCCACTGTCTGATTGGCGTGAGGGAACGGAACATTTGGACGCCCATTGGGGTTCAATATACAACCCCGATTACCTGCGAGGGAATGTCGCTGGGGGGGAGGGGTATGATTGGTTTTACCATTCTCCGGAAGCACGGGCGGCGCAGATACGTACCCCAATCACAGATGGTGCTGAGAATGAGCCATGGGTGTTTCGCTATAAGGATATTCACAGTTGGTGGACGAAGTTGCACTACAATCGCCGTAACGGCGGTCTGCGTGATGCGGATCCAAATGAATGGGTTCCGGGGTCAAAACCGTTCTGGTTCATGGAATATGGCTGCGCTGCGATAGACAAAGGTGCCAATGAACCCAACAAATTCCTTGATCCGAAAAGTTCCGAAAGTGGGTTGCCACATTATTCGGATGGAAGCCGTGATGAGTTGATGCAACGTGCCGCGCTGGGCGCTGTGCAAAGCTATTGGGCCGATCCGGTGAACAATCCGGTGGATGCACTGAGTGGCTATCAGATGGTGGATATGTCGCGGGCACATGTTTGGGCTTGGGATGCGCGTCCCTTTCCTTGGTTTCCCAATAATGGCACCTTGTGGTCGGATGGTGTGAACTATCCCCGTGGGCATTGGCTGAATGGGCGTGCCTCTGGTTGGACATTGGCCGGTGTTGTTGCAGAGATTTGCCAAAGGTCCGGCGTGGACAAGTTTGATGTTTCTGATCTGCATGGCTATGTGCGCGGTTATCTTGATGATGGTGGACGCGATGCGCGTGCGGCGTTGCAACCGCTGATGTTGGCTTACGGGTTCGATGCGATCGAACGCGAAGGTGTTGTGACGTTCCAATTGCGTGATGGCCGGCCAACGACCGAGATTCCGACAGGTGATCTTGCGGTGACAGAAGAGCAAGACGTTCGGGTGCAAACCACACGTTCCGCCGCCGCCGAGATTGCGGGGCGTATACGCTTAAATCATGTCGAAGCGGGTGGAAATTATGACACTGTGTCGACGGAGGCGATATTTCCCGATGAGGTAACATATTCGATCAGCCAGAACGAATTGCCCCTTGCGATGACCCAAAACGAAGCGCGTGCTGTGGCAGAACGTTGGTTGGCCGAGGCGCGCGTTGCCCGCGATACGGTTCGGATTGCATTGCCGCCGTCTCGGCTTCCTATTGGGGCTGGGGACGTGGTGCATTTGCCGGATGAAGAGGGCAGAAATGCGATGTATCGTATTGATCATGTGGAACAATCAGGGTTTCAACTGGTTGATGCTATCCGTGTGGAGCCTGGGGTATATGTCCCAGGGGACAGTTCATTGGACGTGCCCAAGTTACGACCGTTCATGGCACCAGTCCCTGTGCTTCCCGTCTTTATGGACCTTCCACTTATTTTCGGCAACGATGAGGCGCATGCGCCTTGGTTGGCTGTCGCTGCGAAACCTTGGCCTGGCACGGTTGCGGCAATGAGTTCGCCAAGCGACAGCGGCTATGAGGTGAACAGATTGTTCCCATCAAGCGCGACATTTGGTACGACATTGTCTGATCTGCAAAAGGCCCCATCTGGGGTTAAAGATCGGACTGCGTTTTTGACCGTCAAATTGTCCACAGGTACCTTGTCATCGGCGGATTGGCCTGCGGTTTTGAATGGCGCAAACCTTGCTGCGATTGGCGATGGTTCCGCGGATGGATGGGAGTTGTTCCAGTTTGAGGAAGCTGTATTGGTTGCGCCAAACACGTGGGAATTACGCGGCTTTCTACGTGGGCAAAAGGGATCTGACGGCATTATTGCCAATGATTGGCCCGTGGGCAGTTTGTTTGTGTTGATGGACAACGCCCCCCTGCAGATCGAGCGTGGGATCGAGGCACGCGGGCTTGATCGTCATTACAGGGTTGGACCAGCGGGCAGGCCCGTTGATGACCCTTCTTATATCCACGTCATTGGAAACTTTAAAGGAAATGGCCTGCGACCCTATTCTCCGGCCCATTTGAAAGCCATGCCTGACGGCGCAGATATGAACGTGACTTGGGTGCGGCGTACACGTGTGGACGGGGACAGCTGGGAAGGCTTTGAGGTGCCTTTGGGGGAAGAAAGCGAGATGTACCTTGTGAAAATTTGGGACGATGGAATATTGTTGCGGGAAGAAACAGTGACGGTACAAAGTTTTACTTATACAAATGCGATGCAAGTGTCGGATGCTGCCGTTGCTCCCTATACTATTGAAGTGACGCAGATCTCAGCCCTATATGGAGCCGGAGCGCCAGCGCGTTTCCGGGTGGAGTGACGTAGGCCATGTGACTGTCCTGGGGTTACCATCATGATGCGCGTTGACCGACCTCTCGCCGGGTTTCCTTGACGTTTGTCGTGAGGTGGGAATTCCTAATTGTTATGGTTTCAGGATCTAATGTGGAATTTTTTACTGGTTTGTGGTGATGAGCGGTGTGAATTTTCTAATATTCCGCTCAATGCAGTCATCCTTCCTTTTGCTGCGATGATATGCTCGACAGTGGTAACGTGAATGCATAGATCCCAGTCTATAGGATATTCCCGCCGGAGGACGCGATATGGCGCAGAGCGAACAGTTCCACAATGTTAAGTCTGATATTCACACAGTTGACCCGGTGTGGCAGCGTATTCGTGCAGAAGCCGCTGAGGCCCATTCTGAAGAGCCAATGTTGGGTGGTTTGCTGCATTCGACGGTTCTTCATCATAAAAGCCTAAGCCAAGCCTTAGGGTATCGTATCGCTTTAAAATTGGCGTCTGGAGAAATGTCTGAGCAGTTGTTGCGAGAGGTCGCTGATGGTGTTTACGCCCGGCATCCGGATGTTTTGCAGGCGGCGCGTGCTGACTTGGTCGCAGTGGAAGAGCGTGACCCTGCCTGCCATCGACTGCTGCAACCTTTGATGTTTTTCAAGGGGTTCCAAGCGATTCAGGCCTATCGGATTGGTCATGCGTTATGGATCGAAGGACGTCGAGATCTCGCATATTTCTTCCAAATGCGTGTGTCGGAAGCGTTTGGTATTGATATTCATCCAGGGGCTCGTATTGGCCGTGGCATCATGATTGACCACGCTCATTCCATTGTGATTGGTGAAACGGCGGTGGTGGGCAACAACGTGTCGATGCTACATTCCGTGACGCTTGGCGGGACGGGCAAGGAAGACGAAGATCGTCATCCGAAAATTGGCGATGGGGTTTTGATCGGTGCCGGGGCGAAAGTTCTTGGGAACATTAAGGTTGGCCATTGTTCGCGAATTGCAGCGGGTTCGGTTGTTTTACAAGAGGTTCCAGCTTGTAAGACGGTGGCCGGAGTTCCTGCGAAGATCGTGGGTGAGGCGGGATGTGATCAACCCTCTGTCACGATGGATCAGTTGTTAAGTGGAAAGCAGGCGTTGCCTGTAGACGCTGAGAACAGCTAACTGCGATTGAATAATCCAAAAACGCCCCGCAGTGATCTACGGGGCGTTTTTGATTGCATTATGTGGCGATGTTTAAGCTAACATGGCCATAGGGTTTTCAAGGTTTTGTACAATTGCGTTAAGCAATTCCGCACCAAGTGCCCCATCAATGACGCGATGATCCACAGATAGGGTCACGGACATAACCGTGGCCACAGAAAGATCGCCATTGTCGTCCACGACAGGTTTCTTTTTGCCTGCGCCAACAGCCAAAATCGCACCATGCGGCGGGTTGATGACCGCATCGAAATTATCGATGCCCATCATGCCGAGGTTTGAGATCGCAAAGCTGCCGCCTTGGTACTCATGCGGCGCGAGTTTGCGATTGCGTGCGCGGGTCGCAAGATCTTTCATCTCGGTTGAAAGAGAGGAAAGTGTTTTGATTTCAGAGTCTTGCAGGACGGGCGTGAACAACCCACCCTCAATGGCAACTGCGACGGCAACATCTGATGCCTTCATCTTAAGGACCCGATCACCAGCCCAAACAGCGTTTGCATCTGGCACTTGTTGCAACGCCAAGGCGCAGGCTTTGATAATGAAATCATTGACGGAAAGCTTCACGTCGCGATGGGCCAGCTGTTTGTTCAACTGGCTGCGGAATGCAAGCAGGGCATCAAGCTGAATGTCACGGCGTAGATAGAAATGAGGGACGGTTTGCTTTGCTTCTGTCAGGCGTGCTGCGATAATTTTGCGCATGCCATCCAGAGCGATTTCGTCATACTCGCGCCCTTCATACATCCGGGCAACCGTAGCAGCATCCGGTGTCTGAGCGAGCGCGACAGGCGCTGCACCGGATACGGCTACTGATGCTGGAGCAGAAGCTGTCGCACTTTCAACATCTACCTTGATGATCCGACCACGGGGACCGGACCCAGTGATTTGTGTCAGATCCACACCTTTGTCAGCGGCGATCCGGCGGGCCAACGGTGTTGCGAAGATGCGATTTCCCGTTTTCGCAGGTGCGACTGCGGTTGGTTGGGGAGCAGCAATGGGGGCTGTTTCTATGGCCGCATTGGTCTGTGGGGAAGGCGCAGCAGATTTCGATGGTGCAGTGATGTCACTGGCGCTTTCACCGTCTTCAAGCAAAACGGCAATGACCGTGTTCACGGCCACGTTTTCGGTTCCACTTGGGATCATGATCTTGCCGATCACGCCCTCATCGACGGCTTCGAATTCCATGGTGGCTTTGTCAGTTTCAATTTCGGCGAGAAGGTCACCGGATTGAACCGTGTCTCCTTCGTTCACCAACCATTTCGCAAGCGTGCCTTCTTCCATAGTAGGGGAGAGCGCTGGCATAAGAATTTCTGTAGGCATCACGTTTCTCCCTTAGCGGTAGGTGACTTGTTTCACGGCTGCGATGACGTCATCAGTGGTCAGAAGCGCTAGCTTTTCAAGGTTTGCCGCATAGGGCATTGGTACATCTTTTCCTGTGCAGTTGATCACGGGCGCGTCAAGATAGTCGAATGCCCGTTCCATGATGGTCGCTGACAAGTGGTTGCCGATAGATGCAACGGGGAACCCTTCCTCAACGGTCACGCAACGATTTGTTTTCATGACGGAATTCAGGATCGTGTCATAGTCAATTGGGCGCAATGTCCGCAGGTCGATGACTTCGGCAGAAATTCCGTCTTCGGCCAGCTTATCAGCGGCCTCAAGCGCATATTGCATGCCAATACCAAAGCTGATGATGGTGACGTCTGTGCCTTCGCGCCAAATACGAGCCTTACCAAATGGCACGGTGTAGTTATCCATCACAGGCACATCAAATGTGCGACCATACAGGATTTCATTCTCTAGGAACACAACAGGGTTGGGGTCACGAATCGCAGTTTTCAACAGGCCTTTTGCATCAGCGGCGGAATAAGGCATGACGACTTTCAAACCTGGGATTTGTGCATACCACGCAGCATAGTCATGGCTATGTTGCGCACCGACCCGAGCGGCTGCACCATTTGCCCCACGAAACACCATGGGGGCGCCCATCTGCCCGCCGGACATATACAATGTTTTCGCGGCTGAGTTGATGATATGGTCGATGGCCTGCATCGCGAAGTTGAAGGTCATGAATTCAACGATTGGTTTCAACCCGCCGAAACTTGCGCCGACTGCGATACCCGTAAAACCATGTTCCGTGATTGGCGTGTCAATCACGCGACGATCGCCGAACTCGTCCAGCAATCCCTGAGATACTTTATAGGCACCCTGGTATTCAGCGACTTCTTCGCCCATCAGATAAACCGTTTCATCCCGGCGCATCTCTTCGGCCATTGCATCGCGCAAAGCTTCGCGCACGGTGGTGGCGCGCATCTCGGTGCCTGCTGGGATGTCAGTATCTTCGGGAACAACAGTTGCCACGGGGGCGGCTGCAACGGGCGCTGCCGGTGCGGCGGCTGCAGGTGCCGCTTCTGCCACATGTGTCGTAAGGGAAGCAGCCGCTGTCGCTGCGTCTTCGCCATCTTCCAACATCAATGCGATTGCTGTGTTCACGGCCACATTCGCAGTGCCTTCGGCGATCATGATCTTGCCGATCACGCCTTCGTCAACTGCCTCAAATTCCATGGTGGCTTTGTCCGTTTCGATCTCGGCCAAAATATCGCCAGACTGGACGGTGTCGCCTTCTTTAACGAGCCATTTCGCCAGCGTGCCTTCTTCCATCGTGGGGGACAATGCGGGCATCAGGATTTCTATTGCCATCTTTATTTTCTCCGTCTTTTCCGCGCTTTATGCTTCAGCGTAAATGTCTGTCCACAGCTCTTCCAACGCGGGCTCGGGGCTTTCGCGGGAAAATTCGGCGGCTTCATTCACAGTGGCTTTGATTTCTTTGTCGATCGCTTTCAAGTCTTCTTCCGAAGCGTGATCACCCTGCAAAATCAAATCGCGAACGTGTTCAATTGCGTCACGTTCCTCGCGTACTTTCTGCACTTCGTCGCGGGTGCGATATTTCGCGGGGTCAGACATCGAATGTCCGCGATAGCGATAGGTTGTCATTTCCAGAATATAGGGACCTTCGCCGGAACGACAATGCGCGATGGCCTTCTCAGCGGCGGCCTTCACAGCCAGCACATCCATGCCGTCAACTTCTTCACCTGGGATGCCAAAGGCGGCGCCACGTGTGTAAAGATCTGGGGTGGATGAGGCGCGTTGTTGGCTTGTGCCCATGGCGTATTGATTGTTTTCAATGACGAAAATGACGGGAAGTTTCCAAAGCGACGCCATGTTGAATGTCTCGTAAACCTGCCCTTGATTGGCAGCGCCGTCGCCAAAGTAGGTGAAGCTCACACGGTCATTGCCAAGGTATTTGTCTGCGAATGCAAGGCCGGCACCAATTGGAACCTGTGCGCCAACAATCCCATGGCCACCGTAGAAATGTTTCTCTTTCGAGAACATATGCATCGAGCCGCCTTTGCCTTTAGAATATCCACCTTCACGGCCGGTCAATTCTGCCATCACGCCTTTTGGGTCCATGCCGCATGCCAACATGTGCCCGTGGTCGCGGTAAGAGGTGACGCGCTTGTCGCCTTCTTCCGTCGCGGCTTCGATGCCTACAATTACGGCTTCTTGCCCGATGTAGAGGTGACAAAACCCCCCAATCAGACCCATTCCGTAAAGTTGCCCTGCTTTTTCCTCGAATCGACGGATCAAAAGCATTTCACGGTAGTGACCTAACAACTCTTCCTTAGAAGTATTTGTTTTTTTTGTGGATTTTTTGGCAGCCATAGATGCGAACCCCCAGACAGTGGCGATAGAATATAGATAGTTTAGCGTTAAACTATGCATATCTGAAATTGCATCGTATTGCGAGTAAAAAACAAAAACGCGGGTATTGCGAAAGAAATACTTAGGTTCTAGCTGGTGCTATGGGATGATGACTTCATCCGCGCGGACCATACCAAGGCGGGCGCGTGCTTGCTGATCTAGAAGATCTAGGTCGAGATATTCATCTGAAAGTCTGTGGGTTTTATTTTCCAGCTCGGAGACTTGTGCGCGAAACGCTGATAGATCCGAACGCAGATTGTCGGCTTCCGCTTCTGCCCGGATGCGTTGGAATAGCCCGCCATCACCTTGAACGGCCGTAAAGCTGAAATACATGCCTAAAAATAGACATGTTCCAAAATACAGGAATGATCCGATGGCGGGTCTGCTCTTCATGGTCTGCCTCAAAATCCACCTCTAACGGGTGGTAGGCCCACAATGTCACAGGCGATTCGATTTGTGAATCCCCTGATTCGATTTTTGAGAAGTTTTTTTAGGCTGTAATTAAAGTGAGTCAAATTTGCCGCATAGGGCAGGGAAACATGACAGAAAAGACTGCAGGGGATACGAAAACCCCCTGCAGTTCTGGATGTTAACCAGCAACGGATGCCGCATGGATTGACCCAACGGATGCATCAAGTGTCGCATCAAATTCTGCAGGTGTTTGCTGTGCCGAAAGCCCTTCGGTCAATGCGCGAGAGAAGCTTGCGATCATGCCTGTGTTTTCGGACAAACGACGGTTTGCTTCGTCCCGTGGATAGCCGCCAGACAGGGCCACAACACGCATGACTTTCGGGTGATCAACCAGCGCTTTGTATTGGTTGGCCGTCTCTGGGAGGGTTAGCTTCAGCATAACTTGTTGACCTTCAGGAACCATATCCAGCGCGCCTAAAAGTGCATCACGCAAAATGTTCTCGGCACCCGCTTTATCATCCATTGAAATCGTAATTTCCGGTTCAACGATTGGCATCAAACCGTGGGCAATAATGTCTCCGGCCAGTTCAAATTGTTGCGCAACGTTGGCTTTGATGCCTTTAGATGATGCAACGTTGATAACAGACCGCATTTTGGTGCCAAAGATGCCCTTGGCGACAGCTTTTTCCAGCAGGGCATCTAGGCCTTCAATTGGTTTCATCAGCTGCACGCCATTGCTTTCGTCAGCCAAGCCTTTGTCGATCTTCAGAAAGGGTACGACACCACATTTTTCCCAAAGATATTGTGCAGTTGGCATGCCTTCAATGTCGCGATCCATTGTCATTTCAAACAAAATTGCGCCCACAACGCGTTCGCCTGTGAAGGCAGGGGATTGCACGATCCGGCTGCGCATGGCGTGGATCTGGTCAAACATTTCAGCGTCATTGCTATAGGCAGAACCATCAACGCCATAAAGCGCGAGCGCTTTTGGGGTGGATCCACCGCTTTGGTCCAATGCAGCAACAAAGCCCGCACCATTTTGCATTTGTTCAGTTTGCTTTTGGTTCGCCATCTGGTCTGCTCCGCTTTGCAGTTACTATGTAAATTTGCCCTGCTTTTATGCGAGCAGGGCAAGACTGGCAATTGTGATAGCGCCAACATCACTATTAGCGCACACAATTGAATGAAAGGTTAACTTAATGCGGCGACGCCGGGCAGTGTTTTGCCTTCCATCCATTCAAGGAATGCGCCACCAGCTGTTGATATATAGCTGAAATTACTTGATTTTCCGGCAGAGTTGATTGCCGCAACCGTATCGCCGCCACCGGCCACGGAAACCAATGCATTTGCGTCGGTTTGTGTTGCGATGACATCAAGCATGGCAAAAGTGCCAGTTTGAAACGGTTCCATCTCAAATACACCCAGAGGGCCGTTCATGATTAGGGTCTTCGCTGAGGTGATCACATCGGAAATATAGACGTTGGTCTTTGGTCCGACATCAAGAATCATGGCGTCTTCTGGGCAGGCATCTGCATCCAGAACCTGGTGGTCCGCATGGGCCTTGAATTCACGTGCAACCGTAATGTCGCGTGGCAGAATGATCTCGCAGCCCGCGGCTTCCGCCTTCGCAATAATTTCGCGTGCTGTTTCGGCAAGGTCATGTTCACACAGGGATTTTCCCACAGGTACGCCTTGGGCGGCCAAGAAGGTATTTGCCATACCGCCGCCAATGATCAGGTGATCGGCTTTTCCCACAAGATTGCCCAACAGTTCAAGTTTGGTTGAAACTTTCGCGCCGCCAACGACTGCCACAACAGGGCGTTCTGGGGCGCCCAAAGCGGCTTCAAGCGCGGTCAATTCTGCCTGCATCAAGCGGCCAGCACATGCAGGCAACAGGCGTGCGATGGCCTCGGTGGATGCATGCGCGCGGTGGGCGGCAGAAAAGGCATCATTGCAATAGACATCGCCTAAAGCCGCCAAAGACGCTGCAAACATTGCATCATTCTTGGTTTCTTCAGCGTGAAAACGTGTGTTTTCTAGAAGCAACACCTCACCGCTGGCCAAGTCAGAAACACCATGTTTCGCATCAGCCCCGATGCAATTTGCTGCAAATTTCACCGGGCTGCCCAATGCGGTTTCGAAGGCTTCGCGGATAAGTCCCAGTGACATATCGGCCCGCACTTCACCCTTTGGGCGACCAAAATGGGCCAGCAGAACAGGTTTCCCACCCGCGGCTAAAATATCGCGCACAGTTGGCAAAATGCGTTCAATCCGCGTCATATCTGTCACGCGCCCCTCGGCCATTGGCACGTTGATATCCACGCGTGTCAGCACCACCTTGCCGGCAAGTTCCATGTCATCCAGTGTTTTCCAAGGTTTCGCGGCGGTCATGATGCACTCCATATCACATAAATTTCGCCGCCTTTAACACATGATCTGGCCCATCACGTCAATTCTACTTTTCCCCAGCCTCTGCATTGGATAAGCTGCGCGGCAAATATCATACAAAGGATGCCCCAAATGGCTGAAATCAAAGATCCCGAAAACACAATCATCATGGAAACCACAAAAGGCACCGTGAAAATCGCGCTTTTGCCTGATGTTGCACCAAAGCACACCGATCGTATGAAAGAACTGGCCCGTGCTGGTTCTTATGACGGCGTTGTTTTCCACCGCGTGATTGATGGTTTCATGGCGCAAACCGGTGACGTTGAAAACGGCAACTGGGACAAGGATTTCAACATTGGCCGTGCCGGTACAGGCGGATCCGAGCATCCTGATCTGCCAGCAGAATTCTCCAAAATTCCACATGCACGTGGCTCTATCGGGGCAGCACGTTCTTCTAACCCGAACTCTGCAAACAGCCAGTTCTTCATCAACTTCAAAGACAATGACTTCCTGAACGGTCAATACACTGTTTACGGTCAAGTCATTGAAGGCATGGACATTGTTGATGAATTGACACGTGGTGAGCCGCCAAAAACACCTGATCGCATGACCTCTGTGAAAGTTGCTGCGGATGTCTAAGTTTGACATGATTCCCATGTCGTTGGGCATCATGGGCGCTGCGGTGTTGGGGGCATATTACATGTTCACAACGCCTGCGCAGGCCCAAGATAACCCGGACACGCCGAATCTCGTGATTGAAGTCGCGGGCAGCACTGAGGGCCAGATCGTTATCGATTTGATGCCTGATGTTGCTCCAAATCACGTGGCTCAGGTCACCACACTTGCGCGTGAAGGCAAATATGACGGGGTGGTGTTCCATCGCGTGATTGAAAGCTTCATGGCGCAAACCGGTGATGTCGAGTTCGGTCGTATTGGCGAAAACGCCGGCCGTGCAGGCACCGGTGGGTCTGAATTGCCTGATATCGCAGCGGAATTTGGTCAAACACCGTTCAACCGTGGAACTGTGGGCATGGCGCGTTCTGCCAGCCCGAACTCGGCCAACAGCCAGTTCTTTATCATGTTTGAACCGGCACCACATCTGAACGGGCAATATACTGTCTTTGGTCAGGTGGTTGAGGGACAAGAGATCGTCGATGCCATCAAACGTGGTGTTGGTGGCGGCGGTGTGGTCACGGATCCGGACTATATGAAATCCGTTACCGTGGTTGACTAACCTCTGGAAAAACCAATGCTATCAGCCCTCGCTTGTATTGGCGGGGGCTTTTTTGTGCCCGTTCCGGGGTGGTTTTGGCCGGGTTCCTGAGGATCATCATTTGTGTCGCCTTGAACACCACACTGAACACCACCTTCAACACCGGCCATCCACAGAGGCAGGCGGCGCGCGATCGGGGCAAGGGATCGACAATGTAACCATGTGCCAGATTGACGTTCCCGACATGCACCAGTTCCCAGTTTGAAACGCGCAAGGCCGGGCGTGTCTTCTTCATTGATGATGCCCAAGTCCAGATGAGTGTGCCCCCGGGATTGAAGCCATTCCATCGCGCGCCACAAAAGCAAATTCATCGCGTTAACCTGTCGGCCCCGTTTTGTGCTATGCCCGATTTGCCAGGTGGCCATTTTTCCGTGACGCAACACAATGATTGCGGCCACAATTTCCCCCTTACATTTCGCCTCAAACACTTGCGCCAAATCTGGATTCAACTCGGAAAATGCCACCGAAAATTGCGGGGAAATGCCACGATATTTCCGGGCCTTCATTTGCGCCTTCTCGGCACTTAACAACCAGTGTTTCTCCTTTAATGGATAGCGGGTTACCTTGATATCTTCCCCTTCAGCACGACGAAGACGATTGCGCCATTTTGGATGCATTTCGCTGCGCATGATCTGGGTGGGATGCAGGGGCAAAATGGCTAAAGATGCAGGCGTCATGAGGGGCCAGAACCCGGCCCCGCGCAAGGCCCGCGCACAGGTGTCGACCGGATTAAATACAAGTGGCCGTCCCCCGTGCCAATCCCGCCAATTTTGCAGCCAGTCCAACCGAAGCTGGGGCTTACGCACCACAGGACCACGGGACACCAAATCAACCCAACCAAATGGCCCAAACCTGCGCGATTGCACTTGCCAAACCGCATGGGTGTCCATGCTTGATGTCCAACGATGGGTCCGCACATGGGTGCCCAAAGCTTGACTGGTGCGCGCGAACTCGGGCGATTGAAACAGAGGGATCGGGGCGTCTGAGATATTCATCCCGTCATTAACCAATACTAAAGTTTATAGGGGGTTAATGGGGGAATGAAATCAACACGTCCACAGTTCACACCCGCAGCTGCAGTCTTATTGGCGACAGTCCTATCGCTTCCGTTTCTGGCTTTAACCTTATACGAGGCGATTTCATGGGGGTTGATGGGGCGTTGAATTGGGCAATATAAAGCCCGGCACGCGAAGCGTGCCGGGCTCAACGCCTGATAAGGGGCTTTGCCCCGCCGATCAGGGGGCGGGAGAGTTCCCCTGCGTTTTGTTAACCTTCAAGAACCACCAAAGCGTGGCGCTTCTTGCCTGCAGAAAGTTTGACAGGTTCAGCCAAGTCAGTCACCTGCAACACAATCCCTCTGTCTTCAATTGGTTGATCGTTCATCTTAGCACCATTTTCATCAATCAAGCGCTTTGCATCCTTGCCCGATTTCGCAAGGCCAGATTTCACGATCAACTGCACAATCGAAATACCATCACCAATGTCATCCGCAGACAGTTTCAACGTGGGCAAATCGTCCCCCATGCCACCTTTTTCAAACACTTCACGTGCGGTTGCTTCGGCTGCGGCAGCGGCTTGGGCACCATGGGCTAGGGTGGTCACTTCATTCGCCAGACGGATCTTGGCATCATTAATGTCAGACCCTTCAAGCGCGCCAAGGCGATCACATTCTTCAATCGGCAGTTCGGTGTAAAGTTTCAAGAACTTACCCACATCCGCATCGGTCGTGTTGCGCCAGAATTGCCAGAATTCATAAGGGCTGCGCATGTCCGCATTCAACCAAACCGCACCATCAAGGCTTTTGCCCATTTTCTTGCCGTCAGAGGTCGTCAGCAAAGGTGACGTCAGACCAAAGATCTGATTGTTCAGAACGCGACGGGTCAGATCAATACCGTTAACGATATTGCCCCATTGGTCTGATCCACCCATCTGCAATAAACAGCCGTAACGACGGTTAAGCTCAAGAAAATCATAGGCTTGCAGGATCATATAGTTGAACTCAAGAAAGCTCAGGCTTTGCTCACGATCCAGACGTGATTTAACACTTTCAAAGGCCAGCATGCGGTTGACCGAGAAATGCTTGCCAATGTCACGCAGGAATTCAAGGTAGTTCAACCCATCCAACCATTCCGCATTGTTCACCATAACCGCGTCTTTTTCGCCGTCGCCGAATTCAACATAGGACGTAAACACCTGCTTGATACCAGCGATGTTATCGTCAATCTGATCCGGCGTCAGCAGAGGGCGTTCATCGGCACGAAAGCTGGGATCGCCCACTTTTGTCGTGCCGCCACCCATCAAAACAATCGGTTTATGGCCGGTTTTTTGCAACCAACGCAGCATCATAATCTGGATCAATGACCCAACGTGCAAAGATTTTGCCGTCGCGTCAAAGCCGATATAAGCGGGCACAACCCCTGCAATCAACGCATCATCCAGGGCCTGATAATCGGTACAATCAGCCAAAAAGCCTCGTTCCATCATCACGCGGATAAATTCAGATTTGGGGTGCCATGTCATCGGTTTTTCATCCATAGAATTCAATATGTCCTTGGGATATACCGGGGTGTGGTCAAAAGGGAAAGCCTATGTTGAAGCAAGACGCAATCTGGTCGCTGGGTGCGATGACGGGAACCTCACTTGATGGGATTGATGCGGCGCTGATACAGACCGATGGGCATGAAATTCTTGAGTTCGGCAAAACCGCCTATCGCCCGTGGTCGGATGAAGAACGCGCAACGATTGCTTCGGGTTTTGGCCACTGGCACGATGATCCGGGCATGGAAGACCTGTCCGAGATGATCGAAACGGCGCATGCGGAAGTTTTGTCGCAATTTGGCGATGCGGAACTGATCGGATTTCACGGTCAAACCCTGGCCCATGACCCTGACAACGGGCGCACACATCAATGTGGCAACGGGCAAGTCTTGGCAGAAGTTCTGAAAACCCCCGTGATCTGGGATTTCCGCACGGCCGACATGGAAATGGGCGGGCAGGGCGCGCCTTTGGCGCCATTCTTCCATTTTGCCTGTGCAAAATTGATCGAAGCGGAAAAGCCCCTGGCCTTTTTGAATCTTGGTGGTGTGGGCAATCTGACCTGGGTTGACCCGTCAAAAGATCGCCCAGAAGAAGACGGCGCTTTGCTGGCGTTTGACACGGGGCCTGCGAACGCGCCGATCAATGATCTGATGTATTCACGTCGTGGTCTTGCATTTGATGAGGACGGCGCGCTGGCCTCTGAGGGTGAAGTTGACGAAGGCCTGGTCGAGGATTTTCTGCAATATGATTATTTCTTCCGCGAACCCCCTAAGTCTCTGGATCGCAATGATTTTCCAAACCTGTTAGAGATGGTTGAAACCTTAGAAGATGCCGATGCCTGCGCGACATTAACTGCAATCGCGGCGGCATCTGCGGCCCGTGGATTGCGTCATTGCCCTGTCATGCCCGAGGGCGTTTACGTCACCGGTGGCGGGCGCAAAAACCCGATGTTGATGTCCCTCTTGGCGATCTTGATGGACTGCCCCGTCGCCCCAATCGAAGACGCGGGCCTTGATGGTGACATGCTGGAAGCCCAAGCTTTTGCCTATTTGGCGGTGCGTGTGCGCAAGGGCCTGCCGACATCTGCTGCGGGCACCACGGGTACTCATACACCGGTCGTCGGGGGGCGTTTGGCAAAACCGAGTGAAAACCGTGATTGATACTGTGTGATTTCCTTTGAATTCATTCGGACTTCGGGGCAATGTCTGGATATTGATTTACCCGGAGTCCATATGTTTCACGCCCTATCCCGTTTTACGTTAAGTTGTAGCGCAGTTTTGCTTTCTGCTTTTGCGACGCATGCTGGGAATTGGCCATTTGAGCGGGGGTATGAAACCTACGCCGAAGAACACGCGTTCGCGGCTGGCGTTTTGACGGACCTCAACCGACATTCGATTTTCGTTGATCTTGAGTTTTGCGGCTTTATCTATCGCGAAGATGGGGTGTTGCATGCGACGCGTTCGGCAAAAGGGGATGCGGCCAGTTGCCGCCCAATCGCCCCTGACGGCGATGCCGAGATTTTTGCAAGTTATCACACACATGCAGCGTTCGACCCGGCAAGCTTCAATGAATACCCTTCTATTCAGGACATGGAAGGTGATTTTGGGCGCTTTGAAAATGGCTATATTTCAACACCAGGTGGGCGGTTATGGTTTGTGAACAATCAAAAACGGCGCGCGCGTCAATTGTGTGGATATCGCTGTCTGCCTTTTGATCCTCATTACAGTGAAGCCTCAAAAGACGCCGCGCCGTATCTGGTGACAATTGAAGACCTGACCGGCATTTTTGCACGCGGGACCGAATAGGCGCGCTGCGTTTTTGCTATATAATTTCGGTGGCGATGATCGCGTTTTTCACGATGTCTCCGGTTCTCGCGGCCGGATTTGGTAAGCTCTGCCAATCAAAAAGGCCCCCGATGTGATGATGCATCGGGGGCCTTTCATGTGTGATAGGGGGGCTTAGCGCAGGATGGATTTCCCCGCGTAAGTCGCTGTATCCCCAAGCATTTCTTCAATGCGGATCAGCTGGTTGTATTTCGCCAACCGGTCAGACCGCGCAAGTGATCCGGTTTTGATTTGGCCACAGTTTGTCGCCACGGCGAGATCCGCAATTGTCGCGTCTTCGGTCTCGCCTGAACGGTGGCTCATGACACAGGTCATACGGTTGCGATGCGCCATGTCCACAGCCGTAAGGCTTTCTGTCAATGTGCCGATCTGGTTCACTTTCACCAGCAGTGAGTTGCCACAGCCTTTTTCAATGCCCTGGGCCAAACGGGTGGGGTTGGTCACAAACAGGTCATCGCCAACCAGTTGCACTTTATCACCAATTTCGTCGGTCAGCATTTTCCAGCCGTCCCAATCGTCTTCATCCATACCGTCTTCAATGGACAGGATTGGATAGTCTTTGACGAGGGCGGAAAGATAGGCAACGTTTTCTTCTGAACTCAGGCTTTTGCCTTCGCCAGAGATCACATATTTGCCGTTTTTGTAATATTCCGTCGCCGCACAATCAAGCGCCAGTTGAATGTCGTCACCGGGTGTATACCCGGCTTTTTCAATGGAACGCAGAACAAAATCAAGGGCTTCGCGGGTGGATGCGATGTTTGGCGCAAAACCACCTTCATCGCCAATACCTGTGGATAGGCCAGCGGCAGAAAGTTCACCTTTCAGCGTGTGGAAAATCTCAGACCCCATGCGCACGGCATCACGAATATTGGTCGCAGACACGGGCATAATCATGAATTCTTGGATATCGATTGGATTGTCAGCATGTTCTCCACCATTGATGATATTCATCATGGGAACCGGCAAAACGCGGGCCTGTGTGCCGCCAACATAGCGATACAAAGGCTGCATTGAAAAAACAGCCGCGGCTTTTGCAGCCGCCAAGGACGCGCCCAAAATCGCGTTTGCACCAAGGCGTGATTTGTTCTCTGTGCCGTCAAGTTCGATCAATGCCGCGTCAATCGCTGTCTGATCGGTCACGTCAAAACCAACCAACATGTCAGCGATTTCGCCGTTCACGGATTCAACCGCGCCCAAAACGCCTTTGCCCATGTAACGTGCTTTGTCACCATCGCGCATTTCACTGGCTTCCCAAGCGCCTGTGGATGCACCAGATGGCACAGCCGCGCGGCCCATGATGCCGTCTTCCAGGATCACATCGACTTCAACGGTGGGGTTGCCCCGGCTGTCAAGAATTTCGCGGGCGTGGATATCGTAAATCGTGCTCATCATGGGCTCCGTCAGCGGCAAATAAAGTTAGCGCCTGTTTAGGGGAGCGCCGGGGCGATTTCCAGCGCTTTCCCGGCGTTTGCCCAGTGTTTGCGCTAAAGCAACGCTTTGCCGACAGGATAATCAGGCTCAGGCATCTTCTGGTGGCACGCGGCTTTCAAGCACGCGGCGTTCGCGCAGGATGACATAGATGCCGGATGATAGGATGATCGCGGCGCCAATCATGGTCCAAAAATCTGGGATCTCATTAAAGAAGAAATAGCCAAGGATGATCGAAAACACGAGACGTGTATACCGGAAGGGTGCAAGGACAGATGCTTCCCCCATGCGCATTGCGGTGACGATTAGATAATAGCCGACGGTGCCAAACACCACGCAGGCAACGAAAAGGCCCGTTTGTGGAAGGGTTGGCATGATCGGGGATCCTAGGAAAACCGACAAGATGATCCCTGCTGGAATGACCGCGAAGAAACCCCAGAATGACACGGCCACCGAAGGCGTGCCTGTAGGCAAGCGACGTGTCGCGAGGTCACGTCCGGCCAAAAGCACCGCAGCGGCTACGGCCAGTAAAGCTGCGGGTTCAAAGCCTTCAAACCCTGGGCGAATGATCACCAATACGCCGATAAGGCCAATGAAAATCGCGCTCCAGCGCCGCCAGCCGACGGTTTCCCCCAATAGGAATGCCGCGCCGATTGTCACAATAAGAGAGGTGGTCTGCAACAGCGCCGCCGCCACGGACAAGGGCACCAGCCACAAGGCCGTGACAAAGAAAAACGCGGATCCTGTCTCGCCAAGAGACCGCCAGAACAGCATTTTGCTGAACACTTGTGGGCCGACCAAGGGCTGACGTTTGATGTAAGCAATCACCGCAAAGACGCTCGCACCACCAAGGCCCAAAACGATCAAGATTTGACCGACGGGAAAGACGGTAGACAAACCTTTGATAAAGCTGTCTTCGATCGTGAACATAACCATGGCCGCAATGACCAGAAGAATACCGCGCAGATTGTCCATCAGGGGCCTCGTCTTAAACTGTGTGAAAGCATGCAGCGGATCGCCCTTATTTGGGCTTACCCTGCGATTTTCTCAGTGGTGACAGGATGCCGCTGGAGGGGCAAGTTCAAAATGTTCATAATCTTCTATACCGCGCCATAAAATTACGTTGCGCGCATCAATTTGTTATTCGGTTCAGATTTTAGAAAATGCAAAAAGGATATTGAAATGGCAATCGTGCGATGCAAAGACCACCCACCCAAAGGCCGTACGCGAAGTTATGAAAGATGTGTTGAACCTGTCGGATATCCCGAAACCGCCATGGTATGTGGCTGCACGCATTGTGAAAATCCAGACCTCATCTGGTTAGAAACTTCTGAGGTCGAGGCGTTCTCCAGAGGCGAAAAGATTTTTAAATCATTTACGGCAACGATGAAAATGAAAGCAAAATAAACCGTTCACTTTTTGATTTTCTCGCCGAACAGCTCCATCCGGTGCCCCTTTAGGCGATAGCCAAGGCGCTGTGCGATTTTCTCTTGCAGGGCTTCGATCTCTGGGTCAACGAACTCAATCACGTCACCTGTGTCGAGATCGATCAGATGGTCGTGGTGTTCACGATCCGCCGCCTCGTAACGCGCGCGCCCATCGCCAAATTCGACCTTTTCCAAGATGCCATGTTCTTCAAATAGCTTAACTGTGCGGTAAACCGTCGCCAGTGAAATGCCCGCATCGCGTTGCGCGGCACGGTTGAACAATTCATCAACGTCGGGATGATCATGGGCGGCATCCAAAACCTGCGCAATGGTCCGGCGTTGACCGGTTTTGCGCAGGTTTGATGCTTCAAGTCGTTTCGTGATGCTCATGTGATTGCCTTACATCAGGTCCGGTTCGCGACCGAAACGATTGGCTACCCGTGTGACGGTCAGGCCCTGAATAATGATTGAGAACAATACGATCACATAAGTCGCCGTTAGGATCAGGCCTTTCCATTCATTGTCGGGCAAGGAAAGGGCCAGCGCCACGGAAATCCCGCCTTTCAAGCCGCCCCATGTCATGATCGGTACGACACCAGGGCTGAATGTACGGAAAGGGCGCAGCAGGGTGACAGGCACATAGACCGCAGCAAACCGGGCAAAGAGGGCAAGACCAAGCGCGAATGTGCTGGCCATCAAGGCATCAAACGAGAAGGCAACGGCGAAGACTTCAAAGCCGATCATCAGGAACAAAACGGCGTTTAAAATCTCATCGATCAGTTTCCAAAATGCGTCAACATACTTGCGCGTCTCGGCGGACATGCCGTGTTTGGTGCCGATGTCGCCGATCAAAAGTCCCGCGCAAACCGCCATAATCGGGGCTGAGACATGTAGGTAAACGGCCAATTCATAGCCCCCAAAGGCCAGGCCCAATGTGATCAGAACTTCTAAGGAATAATCATTAATCTGGCGCATCACACGGAAGGTGAGCCAACCCAAGACGATGCCCAACAATGCACCACCAATGGCTTCTTGCACGAACAATTGTGCGGCTGCAGCCAGTTGCGAGGGTTCTTCGCCGTGTCCGCTGCTGCCGTGCCCGCCCGCATCCGGGAACGCCAAACCGATCAGAACCAAGAACACCACATAGCCAACGCCATCATTGAACAGGCTTTCGCCTGCGATCTTGGTTTCCAGTGTTTTGCGAAGATTTGCTTCGCGCAAAACGCCCAGAACGGCAACTGGATCCGTCGGTGAGATCAAAGCGCCAAAGACCAAAGCGACCAAAAGCGGCATGCCGGTGATCCAGCTAAAGCCAAATCCCACGATCATGGTTGAAAGCGCGACGCCCAAAGTTGCCATCAGAAAAACAACGGGCCATTCGCCCCGTAGATCCGCTAGCTTCACGTGCAAGGCGCCCGCAAACAGAAGTAAACCCAACATGCCTTCCAGTAATGCGTCCGAGAAATCAATGCCTTCCACGGTATACGTGACCTGGGAGGCGATCCCGAGATGCGGGGCGAAGAAATCAACGATCAGGATCGCAATAGAGGCCAGCAGGGCCACAACAAGAATGCCTATGGCAGACGGCAATTTTAAGAATAGGTAATTGATTGCACCAAATGCGCCTGCCATGACGATAAGCAATGAACTGATTTGTAAAAGGGTCATAAATGCCTCGGATCCGCGTGTTTTGTCGGGTGTAACACGGCATTCTGGATAGGGCCACAGTTCTGGTAGGCTGATATGGGGGTAAATATGCAGCGCTCACGTCTGCAACGTTTTCTTTATTAAGAAAACGGAACGGAAACTTTCAAAGTTTCCGCGCCTGTCAGTTCCGAAGACTCATGCGTTGATATCGTTCATGGGGTGCGAAGCCCATCTTTTCATACAGGGCTTTTGCTTTTGGGTTATCGACGGAAACGTCCAGGTTGATGCGTCGAACACCCATTGCTGTAAGTTCCTTTGCCACAGCCGCCAAACACTGGCTTCCCATGCCGCGCCCTCGGACCGACGGGCGGATCCAAACCTCGTCAATCAGGGCTTCGCGTCCACCAATGGCCATGCAAAACCCAAATGAAACAATGATATAGCCCACGGGTGACGATTTGGGCCCAATCAACCAAGCCGCAGCCTGCACCTCGCCCGAAAACAAGGCATCAATACCAGCCGCGCGCTCGGCGTCGGTGGTGGTTAATTTCTCCTCGGCATGAAACTGTGTGACCATCCGTAACATGCGGTCGCGGTCATCAGGCCTGCAAAGGGTCAGCATGTTCACAGCCGAGCCAGCCTTTCCGTGAGCAGCGAAAAGAACCCATCTGCGTCCAAGTCACCAATGAACAATGCGTTGGGCGCACGGTCGCTGACGCGCCACCAATCGGCCACGGTCGCCCCCATGGTCAATTCTGACTGGGTTTCGATTTCAACATTGATATGGCGGCCCTTGAACAAATTCGGGCGGATCAAATAGGCGGTGACACAAGGATCATGCAAGGGCGCGCCTTCGGATCCGTATTTCTCTTTGTCGAAACGTTCAAAGAAATCGGTCATCTCGGCGACCGCATGCCCAACAGGTGTCCCAATGGTACGAAACGCGTCATTGCGGGATTTGGTGACCAAGGCTTTATGTGTCACGTCTAGCGGCATAACAACAATTGGAATTTCGGATTTGAACACAATATCAGCGGCTTGTGGATCAACGTAAATGTTGAATTCGGCGGACGGGGTGATGTTTCCACCTTCAAAATATCCACCGCCCATAAGGATGATTTCTTGTACGCGTTCTTTGATGTCGGGGGCTTTTTCAAAGGCCATCGCGATGTTGGTCAGCGGGCCAAGTGGGCATAAGGTGACGGTGCCGCTTTCATAGGCGCGCAGCGTGTCGATAATGTAGTCAACAGCATGTCCATCCTGCAAGAGCATTGCAGGGTCGGGCAATGTTGGGCCGTCAAGCCCGGTTTTCCCGTGCACGTGCTCGGCGGTCACTAAGGTTCGGTTCATGGGCCTGTCTGCGCCGGAAAACACTTTCACATCCGGTTTGCCTGCCAATTCACAGACGATACGGGCGTTTTTCTGGGTCAGGGCCAAGGGAACATTTCCGGCCACACATGTGATGCCAAGAACCTCGATCTCGTCGGGGCTGGCCAGCGCGAGCAAAATTGCGACCGCGTCGTCTTGGCCTGGATCTGTGTCGATGATGATTTTGCGTGCAGTCATTGCGCCCTCCGGTAGAATGGGACAGTGGCTTTCCTGCATGTGAATGTCCAGCCAAGAAGTGGTGGCGCGTTTATTTCGGCGGAGAATATCATGTGTCTCTGGCGGGCTAATGTGAAGCGCTACATGTTGCGTTCTTGTTCTCTGGCGATAAAGTTTTCTAGTTTTCTAGTTTTCTAGTTTTCTAGTTTTCTAGTTTTCTAGTTTTCTAGTTTTCTAGTTTTCTAGTTTTCTAGTTTTTGAGCACTTCCCCCCAAGTTCAAGATCACACAAAAAGACCCGCCGAAACAATCGGCGGGCCACCTTCGGGAAAAGGGTTTGAATTTGAAGGCTTAGTTGCCCGCGTCGAAATCAACTTCTTCGGTCAAGCGCAACGCATCACCGCGCAATTTCGCGATTTCCATCAGGTTCACGTCATCGGCTGTGAATTCCCCCCAGCCTGCGACCAGTTCTGCGGCTTCTGTGCCCGCCGCGATCGGATATTCGTAGTTGGCTTCGGCATAGATTTCTTGTGCCGCAGGTGACGTCAGGAATTCCATCATTTTCAATGCGTTATCGTGGTTTGGTGCAGATTTCGTCATCGCAACACCAGACACGTTCACGTGGGTTCCACCGTTTTCAAAGGTTGGGAAAATGATACGCACTGAGTCAGCCCATTCGCGCTGCTCTTCGTTGCTCAGCATTTTGCCCATATAATAGGTGTTGCCCAATGAAATGTCGCATTCACCAGCCCAGATTGCTTTGACTTGTGCGCGGTCATTGCCTTCGGGTGCACGTGCAAGGTTGCCCTTGACGCCTTCCAGCCAAGCGCGCGTTTCTTCTTCACCGTGATGTGCCAGAACCGCAGAGGTCAGCGCAACGTTATAGGCGTTTGTGCCGGAACGGGTGCAGATACGACCAGCCCATTTGGGGTCGGTCAGGTCTTCATAGGTTGTGACTTCGCCGTCGGCTACACGGTCACGGGATGCGTATACAATGCGTGCGCGGGTGGTCAGACCAAACCAATGACCGGCTGGGTCACGGTAAATTTCGGGCACATTGGCGTTCATCGCTTCGCTTTCGACAGCCTGTGTGAGGCCAGCGTCAACAACAGCGTTCAAACGAGAGATATCAACAGTGAACACGAGATCAGCAGGGGAGCGATCGCCCTCTGCTTCCAAACGCTCAACCATGCCTTTGGACAGGTGCACAACGTTGACGTCAATGCCTGTTTCCGCGGTGAACGCGTCGGTCAAAGGTGCGATCAACTCTGGCTGGCGGTAGGAGTAAATATTCACTTCTTCCGCGATTGCAGGGGCTGCGATTGCCAGAAGGGTCGTCGCGAAAAGGGAAGTTTTAAGTGCGGACATGGGGCGCGCTCCGTTGGTGTTTTTGTTGCGCCCTTTTAATCTGACTGTTTTAGTCAGGTCAATACCTGAATGATTTAGTCGGATTTTTTTCGCTGCTCAATTTTGACTTGATCCCAAAGCGCATCCATTTCTTCCAATGTACTGTCTTCTGGGCGTTTCTCCATGGCGGCGAGATGCGTTTCAACACCTTCAAATCGTTTGATGAATTTGTTGTTGGCAGCACGCAAAGCTGCCTCGGGTTCGACGCCCAAATGCCGCGCCAGATTGGCCATCACGAACAATAGATCCCCGATTTCTTCCTCGACTTCCACCTGGGTCAGGGTGTCGCGGGCTTCCACAACCTCGGCGCATTCCTCTTGGATTTTATCCAGAACCTGGGCTGTTTCAGGCCAGTCGAATCCCACACGCGCCGCCCGTTTCTGTAATTTCTGTGCTCGCAACAAGGCTGGAAGCCCAACTGCCACGCCATCCAAAGCGCCTTTTTCCGCGCGCTCTGCACGTTCCGCAGCTTTGATCTTTTCCCAATCCGCTGTCTGTTGTTCCGCAGATTTATCCCGATCTTCGTCGCCAAAAACATGAGGGTGACGGGCGACCATTTTCTCTGACATGGTTTCGGCCACATCGTCAAAGTTAAACAAGCCCGCATCTTCGGCCATTTGCGCATGAAACAGGGATTGAAACAGCAAATCCCCCAGCTCACCCTTCAATTCACCCCATTCTTCGCGCTCAATCGCATCAGCCACTTCATAAGCTTCCTCAATCGTATATGGGGCGATGGTCGCAAAATTCTGTTCAATATCCCAAGGGCAGCCATTTTCAGGGTCACGCAAACGCCGCATGATTTCGCGCAGACGCGCAACGCCGCCACTTTTCGTATGAACAATTGCATCAGAGGCAGAATAATCGCGGGTCATTGGGGGCTCCGTTAAGTTGCGCTTTACCGCTATCAGAGCAGCCCGGTTCTGCCAAGAAAAAGCCCGACTTTGCGGGGCCGGGTGTTCGTTTCACATCCGAGGGCAATCAGAATTGATAGGCTGCGCGCAGCTCAATTGATGTGCGCTCAACATCAAATGAAGTTTCATAGCTTGGTGCCGCACGTGTCAGGGCTGCCCCAAGAATAAAATGATCAGACACCGCATAATCCGCCCCAACGCCGTAAACGGTGCCTTTCATACTGTATGAACCAACGCCAGGGCCGGTTAAGTCAGTGCGGGTTGCCCCGACAAGCCCGTAAAACAACCAGTCGTCCGTCGCATAACCGACGCGCGCTTTGAGCATCGTGCTTTCACCGATGCTGACGGCGGGCGCAGTGGTGAATGGGTTGCTGCCAAAACGATGGGAAATCTCGCCGCCAAGAACAATATTATTGTTCAAATGTACGTTATACCCGGCGAAAAGCCCAAGGTCGGTGCTGTTTTCCAAGCTGTGACGCGGTGAGCCGAGATCAAGGTGGTCAATAAGATTGCCCGAGGTCACATTGATGCTAAGGCCGCCATAGGCACCTTGCCAATTATGTGGTGCATCCTGTGCAAAAGCGGGCAAAGCGGCACATGTGAGGGCACCTACGATGGTCAATTTTTTATGGTTTCAGTGAAGGAACGTGCTGTGGAATGGGACATATCTTTCAATAGATGTTTCAATGTGTCTTGCAATCAATATTACCAGATATCCGATTGTTATTCCACAATTATTCCGGATTTTGTCAGTGTTGTCGGATGACACTAAGCTTGCTGCACCGTGAAATTACGGTAGTGGTGCAATCTCACTTGCGTCCCCGCGCATTTCCCGGTTCAGTCGGCACAACTCAAATATCAGGCCAAATATAGGCAAAACTTCAGGAGCCCCCATGCCCGTCATCAACCGAATTTCCGCCTATGCGGAAGATATGAAAATCTGGCGCCGTCACTTGCATATGAACCCAGAATTGCAGTTTGACTGCCATGAAACAGCGGCGTTTGTGGTCGAACGTTTGAAAGAATTCGGCATCACCGAAATTCACACAGGCATCGCGCAATCTGGTCTTGTGGCAATCATTGAGGGTAAATCTGACGGCCCAACCATTGGTCTGCGTGCTGATATGGATGCACTGCCAATGCAGGAAACCACGGGGCTTGAGCATGCCTCAACCGTTGAAGGCAAGATGCATGCTTGTGGTCATGATGGGCATACGACGATGTTGCTCGGCGCCGCGCGTTATCTGGCGGAAACCCGCAATTTCTCAGGCCGTGTTGCGCTGATCTTTCAACCCGCTGAAGAAGGTGGCGGCGGTGCAGGTGTCATGGTGGAAGAAGGGATCATGGATCGTTTTGACATCAGCCAGGTTTATGGCATCCACAATATTCCTGGTCTTGAGGAAGGGCATTTCACCGCAACACCTGGCCCCGTGATGGCGGCGGTTGATACCTTCGAGATCAACATTAAAGGGCAGGGCGGTCATGCGGCCTATCCACAGGAAACCAAAGACCCGTTGGTCGCCGCTGTTGCGATGGTGGATGCGATTCAAACCATCGTGAGCCGCAATCACTATACGATGCAGGAAGTGGTTGTTTCTGTGACACAGATCCATGTGGGGTCTGCGGATAATGTGATTGCGGATGATGGTTTTGTCGGTGGCACGGTGCGCACCTTTGAACCTGAGGTACAGGATATGGTCGAAAAACGCTTGGGTGAGATCGTTGCAGGCACAGCTGCGGCCTACGGTGTTGAGGCCACGTTGAACTATGAACGCGGCTATCCAGCGACTGTGAACAACCCTGACAACACTGCTTTTGCGACAGAAGTTGCGAAAGATCTGGTGGGGGCGGATAAGGTTGATCCCAACGCAATTGGCGGCATGGGAGCGGAAGATTTCTCTTACATGCTGAACGCACGTCCTGGCGCCTATCTGTTCCTTGGCGCGGGCGAGGGCGCGGGGCTGCATAATCCGAACTATGACTTCAATGATGATGTCGCACCGATTGGGGCCAGTTTCTTTGCAAAGCTTGTAGAAACGGCGCAACCTGCGTAAACGGAATTTTACGAAAATTCCGGGCCGGAGTTTTTCAAAAACTCCGGTCTGCACCGATCCGGAGAGCCTGCCATGTCACGCGTTATTTTGCTGAATAAACCATTCGGCGTCCTTAGTCAGTTTACCGACAAAGGAATGCAAGGCTCTGCGCGGGAAACGCTTTCAAACTATGTCGATGTGCCAAAGGTTTACGCGGCTGGCCGTCTTGATCGTGACAGTGAGGGTTTGCTTTTGTTGACCGATGACGGCCAATTGCAAAATCGGATTGCCAGCCCCAAATTTAAACAACCCAAAACCTATTGGGTGCAGGTGGAAGGCACGCCGGAGGCGGCTGCGATCAGCACGTTGCGCAAAGGCGTGACGTTGAAAGATGGTGTAACCCGCCCCGCACAGGCGGATGTGATGGGCGAGCCAGACGGGCTCTGGCCGCGCAATCCGCCCATTCGTGTGCGAAAATCGGTGCCTGACAGTTGGCTGCAGCTGACCATCACAGAAGGGCGCAATCGTCAGGTGCGTCGCATGTGCGCCGCCGTGGGGCATCCGTGTTTACGACTTATTCGCTATTCAATTGGGGACTGGACGATTGAAGGGCTTGAAACGGGCACGTGGCGTGACGCATAAAGGGTGAGATAATTTGATCATATTATCCGGGAGGGGATGAAATGTCACTGGAAGACGCGAAGAACCACGAAGATATGGCTTTCACCCGCGACAGTCACCGCGGCCTGTCAAACGAGTTGACTTTTGCAGGCGCGCCAAGCTTTTTACGCCGCAAATACACCAAAGACTTGACCAATGTTGATGTGGCCGTGACCGGCGTGTGTTTTGACCAATCCGTCACCAACCGCCCCGGCACCCGTTTCGGCCCGCGCGCCATCCGCGAGGCGTCATCCCTTCAGGCACCAGACAAGCCCTATGGTTGGGATTTTGATCCGATGAATGACATGAATGTTGCCGACTATGGTGACATGGCGTTTGATTACGGCAAAATTTCAGATTTTCCGGCGACATTGCAGGCCCACACCAAGAAGATCTTGGACGCGGGGGCCGCGACCCTGACCTTGGGCGGTGATCACTATATCAGCTTTCCGATCCTAAAAGCCTATGCGGAAAAATTCGGCAAGCCCTTGGCATTGCTGCAGTTTGACGCCCATGGCGACACTTGGAAAGACGACGACATGGATCGGATTGACCATGGCACCATGTTCTACAAGGCGATTAAACTTGGCCTGATCGACCCGGAACGCTCGGTGCAAGTTGGCATTCGCACCGACAATCCAGATCCCATGGGCATGAACATCATTGATGCGCCCGAAGTCCATCGCATTGGGCCAGAGGCGACAGTTGCCAAGATCAAAGAGATCATGGGCGATCATCCGACCTATCTGACTTTTGATATCGACGCATTGGATCCGGCGTATGCCCCTGGTACAGGCACACCTGTTTGGGGCGGGCTGACCTCCGCACAGGCGGCGCAAATGTTGCGTGATCTGCGCGGGATCAATCTGTTGGGCATGGATGTGGTCGAGGTAAACCCGTCTTACGACACAACCGGCGCAACGGCCGTGGCAGGGGCACATGTGGCGACGGAACTGTTGTGCCTATATGGCTGGGGCAAACGTGCGCGAGGCGAGCTTTGAGTTGAGTATTTTATGCAAGATGAAGGGGTATTTGCGCTTTGTTGACCCGTTCGTCTTGCGACACATACCTCTGCCTGGGGCCTTATTGAAATGCAAAGGAATGCAAAAATGATGACATGGCTCTTGGCTGGAGTTCTAAGTGCGGTTTTGATCGTACGGTTTTACGTGCGCCACGCGCCGCATGAGGCCGGTGATTATCATTCCCGTGAAAGCGCCTATCATGAGGCCGGGAATTATAAGGAAGACGGCGGGTTCGAAGCTGTGCGCTTGTTGAGCGAGCCGGGGCGCGAAGCTTTGGATCGGATCATGCGCGTGATTGACGAGACCACGCGCACCCAGCTTTTGGATGGTGGCCTTGAGGAAGGCCACGTCAGCTATATCACCCGCAGCCCGTTTTGGGGCTTCCCCGATACGACAAACATTTGGATTGATGGCGATAGATTGCATATGCGCGGGCATTTGCGGTTTGGGCGTTCAGATCTTGGGGTCAATCAACGGCGTGTGTCCCATTGGTTGGCTTTGGCGGGGCTTTAAGTTCGATGTGACACAAGCGGCCCCGGTTTCACGCCACATGGGAACGTTCAGTGACATCTCACAGCGCGCCATAAAGGCTCGGCCATCGACAAACAGGCAGATTTCCTGGCCGAGTTCTTGACGACTGCCTGATTTATCTGTGCAAAAACAATCGATAACCCGCCCATTGGGGGCGGTGACATCGGCAAACCCGGCCGTGCTGATCAGAGTGAATATCATCGCAATCCGTTTCATAGATACAGCATATCACAGGGACCGCCCTTGACCAAACGCTGTGAATAGGGGAAGGGAAGACATGGTTCCTTTTGAAAAACTTTCCCGCATCACCGAGAGATTTGAATTTCTTGAAGCACAGATGAATGCTGGCGCTGAAGGCGCTGATATCGCGGCACTTGGGCGCGAGTATTCTGAGCTGCGTCCCGTGGTTGACCAGATCATCAGCTATAAGCAACTTCTCGCAGATATAGCTGAGTGCGAAGCCATGATGCAGGATCCGGAAATGAAGGAACTGGCGCAGGATGAATTGCCGCAGCTGCAAGCGCGCCTGCCTGTTGAAGAAGAGGAACTTCAGCTATCGTTACTGCCAAAAGATGCCGCTGATGCACGCCCGGCGATGATCGAAATCCGCCCTGGTACTGGCGGGGACGAGGCCGCTTTATTCGCGGGTGACTTGATGCGGATGTACCAACGTTATGCCGAAGGGCGCGGTTGGAAGTTCGACGTTCTGGAAGAAAGCGTCACGGAGCTTGGCGGCATCAAAGAAGCCGTCATTCATGTCAAAGGCGAGAATGTGTTCCAGCGTCTGAAATTTGAAAGCGGCGTGCACCGGGTGCAGCGCGTGCCAGAAACCGAAAGTGGCGGACGTATTCATACATCTGCGGCAACGGTTGCTGTGCTGCCCGAGGCCGAAGACGTTGATATCACAATCAATCCTGGTGATATCCGTATCGATACCATGCGCGCTTCTGGGTCGGGTGGGCAACACGTCAACACCACCGATTCTGCCGTGCGTATCACGCATATGCCCTCAGGGATTGTCGTGACAAGTTCTGAGAAATCACAACACCGCAACCGCGAAATTGCAATGCAGGTTCTGAAGACCCGTCTGTTTGATATGGAACGTCAGAATCTGCATGATGAACGTTCTGAGGCGCGCAAAGATCAGGTTGGATCAGGGGATAGATCGGAACGCATTCGCACCTATAATTTCCCCCAAGGGCGGGTCAGCGATCATCGCATCACCATGACTTTATATAAGTTGGATCAGGTGATTGCCGGGGACCTGGATGAATTTATCAACGCCCTTTTGGCAGATGATCAGGCGCGCCGCTTGGCCGCCGAAGAAAACCTGTAAGCGGCGCGATGACTGTGGAAACGGCTCAGATTGCTTTGTTTAAGGCCACGCAGACCCTCAAATCTGCGGATGTGCCGGATGCTGCGCGGGATGCGCGCCGATTGATGGCTTTTGCTTTGGATGTTGATCCGGGGCGATTGACACTTGTGTTGCAAGATCCAATTTCACCGCAACAAGCCGTTTGTTTCGAACAGGCAGTTGTCGCGCGGGCCTCGCGCCGTCCGGTGTCTCATATCATTGGCCGCCGCGCGTTTTATGGTCGGGATTTTCACGTCAGCGATGCGGTGCTTGATCCGCGCCCTGAAACGGAAATTCTGATTGAGGTGGCGATAGAAAAGGGCGGCACGCGCATCCTGGATCTTGGCACGGGATCTGGTGCGATTTTGCTAAGCTTACTGGCAGAATTGCCCGAAAGCCGCGGGCAGGGTGTTGATATTTCACCAAGCGCGCTTGAGATCGCGATGGGCAATGCGAAGCTTCACAAGCTTGAAACCCGCGCCGAGTTCACCCAATCAAATTGGCTTGGGGCGGCGCAGGGTGTTTACGATTTGATTGTATCAAATCCGCCTTATATTACCGGGGCTGAAATGCGTGATCTGTCGCCCGAGGTTCTGAACTTTGAGCCCCATATCGCATTGACGCCGGACATGACGCCGGACAATGATGGGTTGGACAGTTACAGAATTATCGCGCGCGATGCGCCGGGTTTCATGGCTGACGGGGCATGGTTGATTGTGGAAATCGGGCCGCTGCAAGCGCCAGACGTCTGCGGATTTTTCCGAGAGGCGGGGCTTGTCGATGTGTCGATCCGCCATGATTTGGATGGCCGGGATCGGGTGGTCGTGGGACGAAAACCCGCTTAGATCAGCTTCGACGTTACAGATCAGCTAATTTCGATGAAAATCTGGACTTTTTTAGGAAATTTTCACGATTTTACTTGTATTCATTTGGGGCACATGTGTAATATTTTCCTGCAGAGACAAGCGCCCTTAGGTGCTATGATCTGCAGTAAGCCAGAACATCGTTTAACCCGGTTGATGATAACCCCACGCAGGAAGCGCGGTTGAGGTAACGATATTGGAAATTTCAGGCCTAGCCCACCTTATGTTTAGCGAAGATCAAAAATGAGACCATCAAAACAACGTTCGCGTGGTAAGTCCAACCGCAATCGTAATACAAATTCCAATGGGAACAATCTGAACCGTGTTTTTGACAGCTCAGGTCCCGAAGGAAAAGTGCGTGGCACACCTCAACAAATCATTGATAAATACCAAGCTCTGACCCGTGACGCCCAGCTTGCGAATGACCGCGTCGCCGAGGAAAACTTTCAACAACACGCAGAACATTACGTGCGTTTGTTGGGGGATGCGACACGGGAAGCCGAAGCGCGCCGTTTGGAAGCCGAAGCGCGCCGTTTGGAACAAGAAGCCCAGCATCGCGAACGCCAGGCCCAACGTGACGCCCGCAATGAAAACCGTAACGATACGCGTCAGGACAATCGCAGCGAGGGGCGTACCGACGGACGCAATGAGGCCAGAACTGAAAACCGAAGCGAAAATCGTAACGAAAATCGGCCTGATAATCGCGCGGACAACCGCAACGCCGAACACCAAGCTGATGCGCCGCAACAGGTTGCTCCGATCACTGGCTCGATCACTGGCCCGGCCGATGTGATTGATCCATCCGACGCACCGCAACCGGAACTGCCGTCTTTCATCACGGATGCGCCGACCACGCTTGTGGATACGCCGGAAGGTGCTGAAAAGCCCGCCGCGCGCAAGCCACGTCGCCGCAAACCTGTTGCCATAGATGGGGAAGAGGGCGCCGTCGTCGAAGACAGCAAGCCCAAGCCGCGCCGTCGTGCTCCAAAGAAAGTCGCAGAAGAAGCGGTTTCTCCGGACAGCCCAGAAGCTGCGGAATAAAATTTAAAAAAACGCCCCGTCAGAATTTTTCGACGGGGCGTTTTTTTGTTCGGCCTGTTTGGATTGATCCAAACATATTTCCATACATGTTACCCTTGGCGCATATGAGGCGCAATTTGGCGGGCGAGGGCGCAGAAACCTTCGATGTCGATTTGTTCGGCGCGATCTGTGGGTTTCAGTCCGGCGGCTTCTATGTGCGCTTCCATATCTGGCACAAAATTCTTCAACGCGGACCGTAGCATTTTGCGTCTTTGATTGAAGGCCTGAGCGACCAGTCGGTTCATGACTTTTGGGTCGGCATCATACAAGGGCGTGTCGCGGCGTTTCAAATGCACAACGGCAGAATGGACCTTTGGCGGTGGCGTGAACGCTTCAGGGGGAAGTGACATCACCGTGTGACATTCGCATCTCCATTGTGCCAAAATACCAAGACGTCCCCAGGTTTTGCTGCCGGGTTGGGCTGTGATGCGTTGGGCAACCTCTTTTTGGAACATAAGCGTAAGGCTTTCCCAGAATGGTGGCCAATTTTCTGGCGTCAACCAGCGCACCAACAGTTCGGTGCCGACATTATAGGGCAGGTTGGCAACCACGCGCACGGGGCCTGTCAAATGCTGTGACACATCAAGTTCCAAGGCATCTGCATTGATGACCTCAAGCTTGCCGGGATAGGCGGCTTGGACTTCAGCCAAGGCGGAAATACAGCGTGGGTCTTTCTCAACCGCAAGCACTTTGCGCGCGCCTTCTGACAGCAAGGCACGGGTCAAGCCACCAGGGCCAGGCCCGATCTCAAGCACATCGCATTGCGACAAATCACCAGCGAAACGCGCGATTTTTGATGTCAGATTTAGGTCTAACAGAAAGTTCTGCCCAAGCGATTTTTTTGGCGCAAGTTCATGCGTTTCAATGACTTGGCGCAGCGGGGGAAGGTTGTCGATAGTGGCCATATTAGGCTTCTTTCACGTCTTGAATGCGGGCTGAACCCATTTTTGCTGCCAAGCGCAGTGCCTCAAGCGTCGATGCTGGATTGGCGATACCTTGGCCTGCGATATCAAAAGCGGTGCCATGATCGGGTGATGTGCGCACAAAGGGCAAGCCCAACGTCACATTGACACCGCGATCAAAATCAAGGGCTTTGATCGGGATCAGAGCTTGGTCATGATACATGCAAATCGCAACATCATAGGCGTCGCGCGCGCGCGCGTGGAACATGGTATCCGCGGGTAGAGGGCCGCGAATATCCATGCCCTCACTGATCAGTTTCTCAAGGGTTGGCGCGATCACATCCATGTCCTCGTGCCCCATAACGCCGCCTTCACCCGCATGTGGGTTAAGGCCGGCAATCGCAAGGCGCGGTGCATCAAGACCGAAATCTCGTTTCAATCCGGCATGGGTGATGCGGATAGTTGCCTCCAGCAGGGCCGGGGTCAATTGGGCGGGGACATCGGCCAAGGCGATATGAATGGTGACGGGAACGACGCGCAACAGGGGGGAAGCAAGCATCATCACCACGTTGTCGACGCCACCCAAATGCCCTAGAAATTCTGTGTGCCCGGGGAAGGCAAAACCGGCGCCGTCTTTAAGCGCTTTCTTATGAATCGGAAGGGTGCATATGCCGCTGGCTGCGCCGTCTTGGGCCAATTGAACCGCAGTTTCGATCGATTTTATGACGGCTTTGGCATGTGTGGGATTTGGTGTACCTGGGATCCTGGGTGCGCCAAAATCCATGTGCAACACGGGCAACCCATCAGGCATTGCTGCATTGGCTTGGCTTGGCGTATCGATGCGAATATGTGGCACGTTTCCAGGCAGATGGGTCGCGTCCCCAATCAGGAAAAATGCCGGGCCATCCTGCTGCAATTCCTGCCAAACGGTTTCTGCAAGCTCGGGGCCGATACCTGCGGGTTCACCACAGGTTAAGGCAATCGGAGCGCCATTGAACCTTGATGTCATGGTGCGATGGTGATCGTGGCGTCAGCGCGCAGTTCAGCAAGCAAGCTGTCGGCATATGATGCCAAGCGTTGTTGGCGAAGATTCGCACGGATGTCTTCGCGGGATGTGTCCTCAACAATGGCATTCACACGACCACAGAGCATCAAGAACACCAGTTCAGGTCCATTTTCACCTTGAACGGACAGGGCTGTTGAGTATTCGTTCTCGTCAAGGCGCGCCAATTCCAGCGCGATATCTTGTGGGATTTCATCAACCGCCAGCGTGTCGCGCTGCAACCGCGATGCATCCTGGCCAAGGTTTGTACCATATAGATCTTCACAGCTGTCGACACGATTGCCAATTTTTTGCGCCTCAGATAAGGCGGCTTCGGTGCGGCCACCGGGGATGAAATAACGTGCATATTCGATGGAAACGACTTCTGTTGCAGCAGCATCGGTTTCTTCGATTGCGCGCAACATGAACAGCGCGACAGCGCCGGGAACTTCGATCGGAGCGGTGATCTCACCCGGGGAAAGCGCCAAGACTTGGCTGCGAATTTGGGGCGGCAGGTTTCCGATAGGAAGCCAGTCAATACGTCCGCCACGACCACGTGATTGCGATGCAGATAGATTGCGCGCTTGGGCGGCAAAACCCGCGGCTGTGCTGGTGGTGCGACTGATACGCAAAGCTTGTGCACGGGCCTGATCGATTTGTTCTGGCGGGGCGGGAATAATAATTTCGGACAGCAGAACACGTACGCCGCCGCTGCCAGATGCGAGGGCCAGGGCGCGGTCGATTTCAGCTTCAGTGATCTGAACCCGTGGTGCGTAACGGCTGCCGACAAGTTCGCGCCAAGCGATACCTGAGGATACGAAATCGCGGAAGGTCTCGGGGGCAACACCTTCTTGACCGATGGCTGCGATGAATTGCTCACCTGTCAACTGTGCACGCCCTGCGAATTCATCCATACCAGTGGCGATTTGCGCATCGCTGACGGTGATCCCCGCAAGTTTTGAGGCTTGACGGCGCAGGCGATCATCGATGAGGCCTTTGATGGCTTCGGCTTCAATATCGCCCGGTTGACGCAGAAGGCGCAGAAAGGTGATCCGTTGACGAAGTTCATAATTGGTCACAACAGCATCGTTGACCGTGGCCGCAGGGGCAAACAGGTTTTGTGCGACCGCTGTCTGTGGAAGCGTGATCAAAGGCAGCGCCATGACGGCAGCCCCAAGGGCCAAAGCGCGGCTTTTGGCGAAGAATGATCTTGCGAATGTAACTGCCTGCGCGGATCTTTGCTGAATGACGTTCATGTTGTTGTCCATGTTCCGAGCCATTGCCCTTTACGTCGGTCATACGACCGGTTCTGATCTAGTTGGATCTTAAGGATCCAGTTGAATAGCGATGTTTCACGCATCTTTGCAAACCTTGTACCTAAGGACTGCACCGTCGTGCAAGAGCTCTGCGGCCCGTGTTTGCACCAAAGCCAGCGAGACTGACTGAAATGCCGTAATCTGTGGCTGGTTTCGTTGCCGCATTTGATGTGAAACGGCGCGATGCTGTGAAGGATACGTTGGTACATTCATTCCGGTATTCCAAGCCCAATCCAATCTTTGCAGCCCGATCATTGATGAAATCATAACGCCAATTGGCAGAGCCGCTCCATTGATCATTGAAATCATATTTCCCATCGAACGCCCATTCAGACGCTTGCGGACGGTTTTCGGCGGGGGCCGCTTCAATCCAAAGATATGAGGATCCAAGGGATATGCGATCATTGGACCAATTCACACGTGTTTCATTGCGAGAGAAATCCAGATGGTCATCAAATAAGGCACGGTTTGATAAAGTGAGGCCGTTTTTTAGTTGTACTTGCGCGGCCAGCAACCAATCAGAACTTGTGCCAGATAGGCCAGACCCAGAGGTGAAAGCTGCGTTGGATTGGTCACGATAGATACGCCCTGCGGCGAGTGACAGAGACCAACCACTTGGCGCTTGGCGGGTCCAGTTGAAACCAATGTTGCTGCGCAAACCTGTTTCCACACGATCAGATCCTGAGAAACGGCTGTCTGACCATAGATTGCCCTCGTCGAACTCAAGCAGGACAGAATCTTCATTTGGGAGGCCTGACCGATTGCTGTGGCTGTAGAACACTTGGACCACGGGTTCTAGCAAATGGGTTGCACCGGTCGTGGTTTCTTGGCGGATAAGGGGCCAACGCAATTCAGCACCAATCGTGCCCGTCCCGTATAGCCCGTCTTCTTCACCAGCAGCGGCGTCGCCAAATGCGTAGTAATCCAAGTCAGCGCCAGCCATTGTCGCAAAGACCATGCCGTTCTGTAAGGTGTGGCTGTTGCGCCAATCGACACGGGCACTTAGACGCGCGACATCGCGGCCGCTGATCCCGCGGATGTCGGAGCTTCTGTAATGTGTATGACCTTCAACCTGCCAGTCCAACGCGCCAGGAATCCAACTTGGTTCAGTGCGGCGATGTATCAGAAAGTTGCTGACGATTGTGGGGAGGGTGCTGTTGATTTCACCTGCACGTAAGGAATTGAAATGGATAAGTTCGGCACGCACGAATTTATCACGCCGGGCGCGAGTAACCGATATGTTGGATTCTAGGCGATCTTTGTCAGAAAACCCATAATCCAGCAAATACGCTCGGTCAGAGGTCGTTTCTATGTTGAACGCCAACTGATAATCACGTGGAAGTTCAAATTTTCCCTCTGCAAAAACATACCAGCGTTTCGATGTTTGTAGATCATCATCTGACCATGCGCTGTCGATTGTTATGTCGCCATTGCGAAACGCCTGCCGATACCGCGCCTCAAGGGTGCGCGTTCGTGAGGAGATCCAAGGGGTTAACGTCAGATCTTTATGGTCCCCGATGCGAATGAAATATGGCATTTGCAGCCCGGAACCCAGGCGAGACGAGGACCTAAATCGAGGCAATAAAAACCCAGTTGCGCGCTCTAACGTGGGGTCGGGCAAGCGCAGGCGGGGCAGCCAAAGAACTGGAACACCCTTGATGCGAAAGCTGGCATTGGTGAAATATAGCTGCTTTTCATTGCGATCATGCACAACTGAACGCGCCCGGATTTCCCATAAAGGCACGGGGTTCTGGGCGCAGGTCTGGCATGAGGTCACGACAGTATCGTTCATGCGGATATAACGGCCATTCACAAGACCAATTTCATTGGCGGCAAGCTGTAGCTGTTGTTCAAGCACGATGCGGGCCGACCGCAAAACACCATTGCGCAGGTCCGTCGACAGTTGCGCCGTATCTGCGAGGATGGTGATGTTTTCGCCCTCGGTCAGGCGCAGTGGTCCGACCAATGACAGTGCTTCGGTGCGTTTGTCATATTGCAGGCTTTCGGCCCGCAGGCGGACACCATTGTGGAAGATCTCAACATTGCCGGCTGCCACAAGCCCCGCTTGCCCGATAAGGCGCAAATCATCGGCGATCAAGCTGGCGTAACTTACCGTATTTGCCGCTGCGGTGGGACGCGCATTTGGGGGACTGGTTTGCGCATGTGATAGGGTCGCAAACAGGGTCAGACACAATGCAGATACACTGGCAAGGGCGAAGCATGCTCTGCGTGATGCAGTAATTTTCTTAGGCGGTGTCATCCGTCCTCCATATGCAACAAAAGCCCCATGGCCAATAGAATAGCCACAAGAGGTGGTGCCCAGGCCGCGAGCTCAATTGGGATATTCCCGTTTTCCCCAAGAACGCGTGCGAAATTGCGCAGGAAAAACAACGAGAAGCCAAGCAGAATCGCCATCAGAACCATGGGCCCGGTCTGACCAAGACGTGTGTGTCGCATGGTGAAACCCGCACCGACCAAAACCATCGCGACCAACATAAGCGGCAGGGCAAGTTCGGTGTGCAAAAACACGGAATGGGCACGGGCAGCAAAGCCCGCATTTTCCAGCTGAGCGATGAATTTTGGCAGCTCCCAGATTGGAATGGCCGAGGGTTCCGCAAAACTGTCTTGGATTTGTTCTTCTGTTAGGGTGGTGGGCAGGATCAGTTCTTGGTGAACATGTGAATCACGTTCGGGGTTGGCTGGGCGTCCGTCGCTTGTGGCCAAGGGCCAAAGCTTGGCGTTCGTTAACACCCAGCCGCCTGCACTTAGAATTGCGCTTTGTGCTTCGATCCTGCTCAAGGGCAGGCCATCCGCATTGAAATTGATGAAACTCACATGTTGTAAACTGGTGCCTGCGAGGCTTGCGGCTTGGGCGTGAATAACGGTTTGCAGAATACGCTGATCCGTTGTGGATGCGTTTTCTGGGGTGATTGCCGGGTTTCCTTGGCGCAACCAAAGCCCTTCGTCACTGATGGACAAAGTCGAAGCCGTGCCCACGCGCAGAACATTAACACGCCCGTCATAGGCCCCAGATGTGGCGGCAACAATGGGGTTGAAGACGGCGACAGCGATGACGCCAATGGCGAAAATCGCGATGACAGGTGCGGCGAGGGATCGCAAGGCAGAACGCCCGGCGGCCCGGCTGACGACAAGCTCACTGCTGCGCGCGAGGCCAAGGAAAAGCGCAAGTGTTGCCAAAATGGTAATGAGTGGCAGAATTTGATAGAGGGTCGTTGGGACATTCAGCAACGACAACACAAGGATCGCGCTGAAATCCAGATTAAGATCGCCAAATTTGCGCAATTGCTCTGCGACATCCACAAGCATGAGAATGCCCAAAAATACAAGGAATACAGCACCGAATGTGATCATGAAACGCTTGGCGAAATACAGATGCAGCTTCATGTTTGTGCCCTCGCACGGCGTTTGAACAGGGATGGGCGTTCTGAGATCCACAGTAGCAATGCAGACAAGGCAAGTCCCGCCAGAACGGGAAGATACATCAAAATCCAAAGTGTTTCGTCTTTGCGCGCAATGTCAGATGCGACGTTATCAAGGGCTTTTATCACCACCAAAAGCGCGACGGCCAAGATGATCTGACGCCATACACCGAAGCGGCTGAAGCCCCCCAAAAGCAAGCAGGAAAATCCAACAAGCGCGGTCACCATGGCCAAAAACGGTTGCGCGATGCGTTCATGCGCAGCGGATATGAACCACGCGCGGCTTGACCCAGTTTGCTGTAGTGCGCTGGGGTCTGCGCGCAGAAGGTCAAGCGTCGTTAATTCGTCTATACGGGGGCGACGGTTTCCAAAGTCACCGATCAAAGCACTGATGTCATAGGTGAAATCGGAAAATGATGTCGTCGTCAGGGTGTTTGTTTCACGGTTCAGTATTTGCGCCATGCCATCATACATCAAAAGCCGCGGTCCTTCCGCGGAGCGCAGCAAAAGCGCACGTCGTGCGGTATAGGTGGTTGGGCTGGCAGTATTGCGCCGGTCTGACAGGAAAAGGTCAACCATCTCGCCAGAGGGTTCAATCTCGCGGATGTATAAGGTCAGCCCTTCCGTTGGATGCAAAAAACGACCGTCGGAGAAAAATTTTGCCGAAATGTTTTGCGCAATATCGGCCTCGCGTTCGGCCAACTGCCGGGCGGCTGAGGGAACCAACACATGGGTCAATAGGGACAAAAACAGCGCGACCCCAAGGCCAAACATCATAACGGGGCGTGCCAATCGGAAGGACGAAAACCCGGTCGCTTGCACCACGACCAATTCGCTTTCACTGGCCAATCGGTTGATCGTATAAACCGTTGCGATGAAAGCTGAAATTGGCAAAACGATTTGAATAACGCTGGGCAAAGTGAGGGCCGAGAATTCCAAGAATACGGTTGCTGATTGCCCATCTGCGATCAATTGGTCAAACAACCCAACCGCTTTGTTGACCCAATAGACCATGACAAGCACCAGCGAAAAGAACCCGAACAGAACCATCAGCTGCGAAATCAAATATCGGTCGAATCGCGCCACATTGGCCCCTTTGGTTAACGCTTTGATCAGTCCGCAGAATATCGCAAATTCAATGCGGGTAAAACTGCTATCTGGTGTTTTAGGCGCAAGACCGCTAGCAAAGGGAAAACCATGTGATCTTTCATCACGGACTTCGACCACGGAGAGACCCCTATGACGACGCCCACAACAATTCATTTTCAAGAAACCGATATTGACGCAATCGCCACATTAGAAGGCCGCGTTGCGGTTTTTGTCGCAGAAGATGGCAAGCTTGATGCGACCGCGCGTCGGGTGAATCGTTTGACGAAAGGGGCCTTGGCGCGCCTGTCGGAAAGCGATGTATTTGAGGAAATGAAGCCTGGGTCAGCAATGCTAATGTCATTTCCCGCTGGGATGATGGCCGAGGCATTGGTTGTTGTGCGTCTGGGGCGTCGCCCCTCTGTTGAACTTGCGCGTAAAGCTGGCGTTGAGATCGCGAAACTGAAAGGCAAGGGCGCTTTGACGGTGCTTGGTGGCAATATCAATCGCGCGGAAGAGATTTCATACGGGATTGCTTTGCGGGATTATGCCTTTGACGTCTACCGTACTGATGATGGGGAAGCGCGCGACGAGACAAAGGGCGAGGTTACGATGATGGTCTCCAATCCTGAAGACGTCGCTCGTTCCGCAGCGCCTTTGGCCGCGGTTTCTGAAGGTGTGTTTTTCACGCGTGACTTGGTTAATGAACCGGCCAATGTGTTGACCACAGATGATTTCGCCGCACGTCTTGCCGCAATGCAAGAGATCGGCCTTGATGTTGAGATCTTGGAAGAAGACGAGCTGGAAAAACTGGGCATGCGTACGCTGTTGGCCGTGGGTCAAGGTTCTGACAGCCCCTCCAAAGTCGTTGTAATGCGTTGGAATGGTGGCGGTAAAGATGAAGCCCCCTTTGCACTTGTCGGCAAAGGCGTGGTATTTGACACGGGCGGTATCAGCCTGAAACCAGCCGCTGGCATGGAAGACATGACCATGGATATGGGCGGTGCTGGCGTTGTTGCCGGTGCCATGCGCGCGCTGGCGTTGCGCGGTGCCAAGACCAATGTCGTTGGTCTTGTTGGCTTGGTCGAAAACATGCCATCGGGCAGTGCGACGCGCCCTGGTGATGTGGTGAAATCCATGAAGGGTGACACGGTTGAGATCATCAACACAGATGCAGAAGGACGTTTGGTTTTGGCCGATGTGCTTTGGTATGCCCAGGAACGGTTTCAGCCACGCGGCATGATCAATCTGGCGACGTTGACTGGCGCTGTGATTGTCGGCTTGGGGCATGAAAACGCTGGTGTGTTTTCCAACAATGATGCGTTGTGTAAGGCTTTCCTGAAGGCCGCTGAAACCGAGGGCGAGGGCGCTTGGCGTCTGCCTTTGTCGCCGGCCTATGACAAACTTTTGAAAAGCAAAATTGCGGATATGCGCAATTCTTGTGGTCGTGCGGCGGGCTCTATCACGGCGGCGCAATTCCTGAAACGGTTTGTGAAAGACGAAACCCCTTGGATCCATTTGGACATCGCAGGCGTTGCGGCGACCACCACGGAAACCACCTATGCGCCCAAGGGTGCGTCCGGTTGGGGTGTGATGGCGCTTAGTCGCTTGATGGATGAAGTATAAGCTGTAAGGCGCTGAATGAGCTCTATTTTCTTTTACCACCTGACGGAAAGTCCGCTTGAAACAGTCTTGCCGATCCTATTGGGCAAGGCGCGTCAAGCGGGCTGGCGCATCGCTGTGCGTGGGCGTCATGACGCTATGATGCAGGTGCTGGACACACGTCTTTGGCTGGGTGACCCAACATCCTTTATTCCCCACGGATTGGCCGGGGGTGCGCATGACGCGTCGCAACCGATATTGTTGGGTACCGGCATGGATATCGCTAATGATGCCCAATGCTTGATGTCTGTGGGTCGTGCGGATGTGATGCCGGAAGAAGTTGCAAAGCTTGAACGGGCGATGATCTTATTTGATGGATATGACCCAGAGTCCGTATCCCATGCGCGGACCCAGTGGAAGCTGATGACCGGCGCGAAAATTCCCGCGCAATACTGGGCCCAAGAAGATGGGCGCTGGGTGAAAAAGGCTGAAGGCTAACATCGGGATCATGTGTTTCGCACGGTGTTAACGCACGAGACGCATCATGCCTTGGGCGATTTCGATTTTGCTGAAACGGTTCAGATACCGCATGCCAAGCAGGGACCCAGGCATCGGGCCATCATTGACCCAAACTTGCAAATCACGATCAGTGAGCCCTTCAAAACGGACCTCAGACACGCGTGTTGCAGCGGTGCGCACGGGCCCGTTGGCCGTGTAAGCTTGGCCCAAATAGGCAAGCTCATCTGGGTTTAGACCGATGCGCCGGGCATCTTCGCGGGTGAGAACAACTTCGGTTGCGCCGGTGTCGATGGTGAAATCGACGGCAACCCCATCTAGGAAAAGGCGGGCGTAGAAATGACCATCGCGATGGCGCGGGATTTCAATGCTGCCGTTGTCTGTGATGGATTGTTTCAAAATCGTGTCGCGCCGGACATCTTCCCAGAGGCCAACCGCCGCGATGGCACCGACAAAAATTAGCCCCCAGATGGCAGCATATTGTGCATTTTTCCCACGTGATACGCGATTCTGGGCCACATACCAGCCGCCAATCGCCAAGATCAACATGCCGAGGTAAACGAGGCGCGCAATGTTATCACCGCTCATGAGTTTTCCTTTATGGTCTCAATGCCAAAGGTGATTTTTTGTTGAGACAATTGCAAGGGAAACCTCAATCCGTCTTGGGCCAAACCTATATTAGGCCCAACCCATATTAGGCCCAACCCATATTAGGATTGAGCTTTTTCCAGCTTGTCCTGTGCCTTAAGCCAAAGTTCCTCGGCACGTTCCAAAGCTTGCCGCAATTCGCCGTATTTCTTTTGAAACACTTCGTATTCTTTGGCGCGTTCCGGGGCATACATCGCTGGATCTGCCAGTTTTGCGGTCAATTTCTTTTCCATCACTTGCAGTTTTTCAAGACGCTCTTCAGATTTACGAACCTCTGAACGTAACTCTTTAATACGTTCTTGAGACGCCTTTTTCGGTGCGGCTTTAGCGGCCTTCTTATCTTTGACAGGGGCCTCGCGTTGCAACAGGAACTTGCGATAGCTTTCCAGATCGCCTTCATAGGGCGTGACGCGCCCGCCAGAGACAAGCCAGAGGCGATCGGCCACAAGGCCAAGCAAATGCATGTCGTGGCTGACCAAAATCACCGCGCCGGAATAGGCGGTGAGAGCTTCCACAAGGGCTTCGCGACTTTCGATATCAAGGTGGTTGGTCGGCTCATCCAAGATCAACAGATGCGGTGCATCGATTGTGGCAAGCATCAGCGACAAACGCGCTTTTTGGCCACCCGAAAGACGGCTAACTTGGGTGTCGGCTTGTTCGACGCCAATGCCAAAACCGCCAAGACGCGCGCGTAGGCGGGCCGGGGTTTCGGATGGGCGCAGACGCTGAACGTGTTCAAGCGGCGTCTCGTCGATGAAAAGTTCGTCAACCTGGTGCTGCGCAAAATACCCGATACGCAGCTTGCTGGAGCAAACCATATCCCCGACTTGCACATTAAGACGGCCAGATAACAGTTTGGAAAGTGTGGATTTTCCTTCGCCGTTCTTGCCCAAAAGTGCAATGCGGTCATCTTGGTCGATGCGCAGGTCAAGCTTAGATAGGATCGGCGTGCCACCATAACCAACCGCGCCATTTTCAATGTTGATAATGGGGGGGGAAAGCTCTTCGGGTTTTGGGAAGGTGAACCGCTTAAGCGCGGCTTCCTGCGGGGTGGTGATCGGTTGCATTTTGGCGATCATTTTCAGACGCGATTGCGCCTGCACAGCCTTTGACGCTGTCGCGCGGAAACGGTCAACGAATTTCTGCAAATGGGCGCGGCGGGCATCTTGTTTCGCGGCCTCAGATTCAGCGGCCAAAAGGCGTGCGGAACGGGTCGCGGCGAAGGTGTCATAATTGCCCTGATAGAAGGTCAACTTCTTGTCTTCTAAGTGCAAAATCCCGCCAACCGC
The DNA here is from genome assembly GCF_000812685.1 of Halocynthiibacter namhaensis. Taxonomy (GTDB): domain Bacteria; phylum Pseudomonadota; class Alphaproteobacteria; order Rhodobacterales; family Rhodobacteraceae; genus Halocynthiibacter; species Halocynthiibacter namhaensis. Next base: position 71,086 of record NZ_JWIF01000059.1, on the reverse strand, counting down.
ACGGTTGAGCAAGCCACGATCGTGGCTGACGATGATCACGGTGTGGGGATAGCGGGCTAGGTAATGTTCCAGCCACAAAGCGCCCTCAAGATCGAGATAGTTGGTCGGCTCATCGAGCAGCAAAAGATCAGGTTGCGAAAACAGAACCGCAGCCAAAGCCACACGCATGCGCCAACCGCCAGAAAAGGCGGAACAAGGCTTTAGCTGGGCTTCGGGGTCAAAACCAAGGCCACGCAGAATGGAAGCGGCGCGCGCTTCGGCAGACCAGGCGTCTATATCAGACAGGCGCATCTGGATTTCGGCGATGCGATTGGGATCTTTGGCGGTATCAGATTCGGCCAACAGCGACGCGCGTTCTGTATCGGCAGCTAAAACCGTATCGATCAAATTGGTTTCCGATGATGGAACTTCCTGGCTGATGCCCCCAATACGTGCACGTTTGGGCAGGGAAACAGCACCGCCTTCAAGGGGCATTTCGCCGTATATCACCTTGAAAAGAGTGGTTTTTCCCGTGCCATTTCGCCCGACAAGGCCAACTTTGTGGCCCTCAGGAATAGTGACGCTTGCGTTCTCAACCAGCGTGCGGCCGGCGACGGAATAGGTGATATCTTCGAGTTTTAACATGGGGTGGGTTTGCCGCAAGTCCCGCCCCGGGTCAATGCGGGAATATTCTTGCTATATAGTGACCTTATCAAGATTGGCGTCATTGCATTCGCGAAACAGCTCGACCAGCCATTGCAGGCAGGGCATGTTGCTTTTGCGTTTGCTCCAGCCGATGTAATGCTGGATTTTCGGAACCGTCAGTGGAGCAGGAATTGGGGCAACCGCAAATTCAGAGAAGGTTGAAGTCCGCATTGCTAGGCTTGCGGTCGCAAGAATGTCGGTACCCAAAGCCAGATCTGCGTAGGAAGAGAAGTTATTTACAATAAAGCGGAACTTACGCGGAGGGTAACCTTGTTCTCGAAGGGCTTTATCAACAAGCCCGATCGTAGCGTGACGGTCAGTATAACTGATGAACTCTGAAGAAATAAGTTCTTCCACTGTTTCAGGCGCAGATCGGATCGTGGGATCATAATACACCACGACTGGATATGAGTGCAGGACGTGGCGTTCAATCGAGGGGCTGTCAGGCAGATTTGCGCCCACGAATATATCAATGTCATCATGCAATCGCTGCAGACAGTTTTCACGATCATAGGTGCGATAACAGAAGGCCGCGTTTGGCGCGCGTTCACGGAATTTGGCGGGCAATCCAGCGTAGGGGCCCTTCAGTTCGGCCGTTGCTCCCATAATATTGAACGACCGATCAGATGTCAGGGGATCAAAAACCGTCGCGCGCGCAATGTTTTTCAGATCATCCAGCATCGGGACAGCCGTATCAGCGATGCTTTGACCGATCGCGGTTAAGTGCATTTTGCCCCCGGTACGCACCAGTAATGGGTCATTGAATCCACGGCGCAGTTTCTCAAGCGCATAACTGGCGGTGGGTTGACTGATATTCAAGTTCCGGGCCGCTTCGCTGACACTCTGGGTCTCGGCTATCATCGTAAACACGCGTATATCCTGTAGGGACAACGCAAACAAATTAACATTTTCCATACTACATATTAAATCAATTTGGATTTTAATTTCCAGCAAAATCGTCTAAATTGAACAAGTTAATCTTGTCGTACACCTGTCCGGGTGTCCCCATTCCAAAACGATAGGCTTGCAGCATGTAACGAGTAGTGACCCATAGTATTCGGGGTCTATGGGTCATTTAACCGTTAAACGCGCAAAACAGTCTCTTGTATCCGTTATTGTTGCTTTGGGGCAAATCGAGGGCTTTTCCGCACGGCATTTGCATGTTAAGCGGCGGGCAATAGCGCGTGGGGCATGGAGCCTTGCGCAGAAACCCTGTTTTGAAAGAGACCGACATGGCCCTTGAACGCACTTTTTCCATCGTGAAACCAGACGCTACCAAACGCAACCTAACCGGTGCAATCGTTGCAAAATTCGAAGCAGCTGGCCTGCGCGTTGTCGCATCTAAGCGTATTCAGTTGTCTTTGGCACAAGCACAGCAATTTTATGGTGTTCACTCTGAGCGTCCATTCTTTGGCGAACTCTGCGAATTCATGATCTCTGAGCCAATCGTTGTTCAGGTTCTTGAAGGTGAAGACGCAATCGCGAAGAACCGCGAAGTTATGGGCGCAACCAACCCAGCAGACGCAGCTGAAGGCACAATCCGTAAAGAATTCGCGCTGTCCATCGGCGAAAATTCAGTTCACGGTTCAGATGCTCCAGAAACTGCAGCAGAAGAAATCGCGTTCTTCTTCTCCGGTCTTGAGCTGGTTGGCTAATTTGCCCTAGGCAAATATCTGAATAAAAAATCCCCCGTATGGATCACCATGCGGGGGCTTTTTGTGTTTCGGCCAAATTAATCTGGAATATTGATGTTACGCAGCTTCGCGCACGGCGATTGCCGCCATTTCCATGATTGCTTCACGGCTGTTCGCAACCGCTATGAAGCGGGCGTTGTGGCAGAATTTAGCACCCTTAACGCCGCTGGCCTCTTCCAAAGCCGCATCGGTCAAACCGGCCCAAGCCGCAGGCAGGTCTGCGCGCTGTTCAAACGTATCATGGGACAGTTTGATGCCTGTTATGGTCCAATCGTCGCCTCGCGGCACAACCAAAAACAACATGTGATCGGCTTCGGCTTCATCCAAGGCAGACCGGTAGGGCATGCCCATGGGCAGTTCCAGAATGGGCGAGGGGCCAGCCGCTGCAATCGCATCCATCACGATGTTTTTGGCACGTGATTTGGCGGCAAGGTTTTTGATCTGCGCTTCGATGAAACTTTGGGCGATTGGCATGGCCGACAGGAAGGCATCATCATCGGCGGTGGGGGACGTGTCATCAAAGACCGGCTTTAAGCTGCCCAAAAGCGAGGGCAGGGTCAAGATTGACAGGGGGCCAGCAACCGAAGGTTCCATCGCGCCATTGTCCAGCAGATCAATCGGTAAGACGAATTTCTTATCAAAGGAGGCGTGGATGGTTTCGATGTCATCTTCTGGGACATCCATGAATTTCAAGAAATCGCGGCCATAATGCGCCCAAATCAACCCAAAAGAACTGAAAGGTTGTTCGTCCTCACGCAGAGGGCTGGGGCGCTGGTGGTGGTCAAAGATCTGCGCCTCGGCGTTATAATCCCCGCCCACGTCATAGATGATTTTCCCAGCACCCGGTGTGATCCAGTCGCGGTCGCGTGTCCGTACCAATTGTGCCTGCGGGAATAGACGTGACAGCACAGCGGACGACAGCAGCTCATCCGCATGAAAACCGCCGGAATGGGTGACAAGATGGGTGATGGTCATAAGGACATTCCTGAGGTGTGGTTGATAGAGAAGACCGAAAGCGCCTGCATTTGCAGGCCTCCCTTAGCCGTTTCGCAAAGCTCTGCGGGTAGATCAAGTTTAAAGTGCGGGAAATGCGATTTACATGGGGTCACAGGCTGTTGCCACCTCGCGGCCCCGTTCTAACCATCGGGCACACTTATGACTGCTTTAGTCTGCGTATCATCGCTTTTGCGATGATGATCTTTTGGATCTCGCTTGTGCCCTCATAGAGGCGGAACAGGCGCACATCCCGATAGAAACGCTCAATTGGATAGTCAGCCATATAGCCTGCACCGCCAAATATCTGCACGGCACGATCGGCAACGCGCCCGACCATTTCGCTGGCATAAAGCTTACAGCATGACGCAAGCATTCCCGTATCTTCCCCATCATCGCGTTGGCGCGCCGCATCGCGGATCATGCTTTCCGCCGCATAAATTTCGGTCTGACTTTCTGCCAGCATCGCCTGCACCAGTTGAAATTCCGCAATGGGTTTGCCAAATTGCTGACGTTCAACGCTATAGCGCAAGGCTTCATCCATCAGGCGCCGCGCGGCGCCTGCGCAAATGGCTGAAATATGCAGACGCCCCTTATCAAGCGTGCGCATCGCAGCGGTAAACCCGGTGCCTTCCTGACCGCCAAGAAGGGCATCATCGGGCACAAAACAATCATCAAGGATCACATCCGCCGTATGGGCACCTTTTTGCCCCATCTTTTTGTCCCAAGCCCCAACAGACAAGCCCGTGCTGTCGGCTTCCACAAGAAAACAGGACACGCCTTTTGCGCCTGCTCCGCCCGTACGTGCCATGACCGTAAACAGGCCGGCTTCGGGTGCGTTTGTAATGAACCGCTTGGTGCCGTTCAGGACGTATCCACCATCGGTTTTACGCGCGCTGGTTTTGACCGATGCCGCATCCGACCCCACGTCGGGTTCTGTCAGTGCGAAAGATCCGATCAGATCGCCGCTGGCCATGGGGGGCAGATATGTTCTGCGCTGATCATCGGTGCCGCCGAAAATGATCGCTTGGGATCCGATGCCGATGTTCGTACCCGCCAAGGATCGAAACGCGGGAGAGGCTTGCCCCAAGATCATTGCGACCTCGACCTCATCTGTCATGCTTAGGCCAAGACCGCCAAATTCCTCAGGGATCGACAGGCCGAACAAGCCCAGATCTTTCATCTGTGACACGATGGTGTCTGGGATTTGATCGGTTTCAGAGACTTCGGCCTCTGCTGGGATCAGCACCTCGTTTACGAATTTCTGAGTCGTATCAAGGAACAATGTACGGGTTTCAGGGTCAAGCATTGTCAGATCTCCTGTGGTGCAAAAAGGGGCGTTGCATCGGCGCTATAGGCTTCTTCGCCTGTCATCAAGCATTCCTTAACCTTCGGTCACAAATCGTTAGGGTTTCGCATCAATGCACCAACCCATCGGCTTGCTGCCATCTGATCCCGTGGCTGAAGCGCTGTGTCGGCGAAATTCGGAATGCGTTTTGAAGTCAACCGCGCCCCCTTAGGTTGACAGCCGTGCGTCAACGTAAAGCGCGCCACGTTTGGTATATTCGAGATCCGTTTCAACATGATATGTTGCCCCATGGCAACGAAGCGTTGGTGCCTGCGAAACATATGGTGAATGACGTCAATATTCTGCGCAAACCTGGGGGGATGGTGGAATATTTCCATATGATGTTCGATACGCATCAGATCGTCTTTGCCGAAGGGGCGCTGTCAGAAAGCTTTCACCCGGGGGCGGCTTCAATGGAAAGCGTTTCTGAGGCCAGCAGGCGGGAGATCTACGAATTATTTCCTGAGCTTGAGCAGGATTGTCAAAGCTATGGCCACAGCGCACGCCCCAGCTTGAAGGGCTATGAAGCGCGCGTTCTCATGGCGTGATCTGAACTGTAAGCTTGGTCAGCCGGGTCGGGTTTTCAGCCCGTTCCGGTTTCGTTTTGGGGCGTGCTATTGGGCACTAGCTGAACGCCGAGGTGCTAAGATCTGGAAACTGCGGGTATACTGCAATTGGATGCTCACCTGATGTGGCAAGGGCCAATTGCGGTGCTTGGCAAGGTTCCAGATATATATGAAAATTCCTGTTCTGATCTTGGCCAATATTCCGAAGTGAATCCAAGGGTTTGCGACTATTTTGGAAAAGTGACCAATCCCTTTGCGCAAGAAACGGGTTGGATGAGGCGCGCTGTTCAAGCAAGCGTTAGTAGGCCTTACAGGAAAGAATTCTGATGAAGAATGCGACGATACAGAACCTGACGAAATCGAACATGATGGATATGAAATCAATAGCCTTACTGCTGACTTTGGCGGCGGTCTGGGGCGGGTCGTTCTTTTTTGCGGAAGTGGCTTTGCGAGAGGTTCCCCCCATGACGATCACCCTGCATCGTGTGTTCTGGGCTCTGCCGATGTTGGGTGTGCTTGTCTTATTAAAACGCATTCCAATTCCCAGAAATCCCCGCATTTGGTGTGCCTATCTTGGGATGGGGGCATTGAACAATGCCATCCCATTTTCGCTTATTTTCTGGGGACAACAGCAGATTGAAAGCGGCATCGCGTCGATTCTAAACGGCACGACGGCGATGTTTGGCGCTGTGGTGGCTGGGTTGCTTTTGGTGGATGAACCGCTGACACGTAACAAGATCGCAGGCGCGTTGATCGGTCTCGCGGGTGTGGCGTTCATCATGGGGCCAAAGGCTTTATCCGGCCTCAACCCCAGCAATCTTGCGCAATTGGCGGTGATCCTTGCGGCACTGTCTTATGCGTTTGCCAGCGTATGGGGCAAAGTCATGTTGGCCGGGCAGCCGCCCTTGATGAATGCATTTGGCATGGTCACAGGCAGCACGGTCTTGATGATCCCGATTGTGATCCTTACGGATGGCGTGCCTGACTTTGGCCTATTGGCCCCAACCTGGGGCGCGTTGTTTGGCATTGCGACCCTGTCCACAGTGCTGGCCTATGTGTTGTATTTTGCGATCTTAAAGCGGGCGGGGGCGGCGAACTTGATGTTGGTTACGCTGTTGATTCCGCCTTTTGCGATTGCCTTAGGCGCGTTGTTCTTGGGCGAGGTGGTCGCACCGGCAGCCTGGATCGGCTTTGGTATCATCGTAGTTGGATTTGCAGTGACGGATGGGAGAGTTTTTTCCTTTATCCGCTAGGCGCAGTGGTCTGCTTTAACTTTTGGAATATTCACAATTTCTCTGGAGAATTAGGAGATATTAGAGGGAACGGAAGTACATATACAACAGTGCTGTATGCCTGATGCTATGTACCCCAAGACCAAAAATAGAACTCTGTGCTACGCTGGCCATGGGAAACTTCCACTGAAGATATGACCTTAGTACGAAAACCATCCCTTACCAGATACTCAGTCGTGCCAGCGTACCCTTCAATTCGTCGTTTTGAGTAGCCAAGTTGCTCACCTGTTGAAAAGACAAGGTCATATAGCTCGCGTTCTTGTGCAGATCCCAACCCGCGAGATGTGTTGACGCCTAGGCCATTAATACTGATATGGCAGCTGCCCGAAGTTTCATAAGTAAGAGAGATCGATTGACGTGAGGTGTTGCTGAAAAAACCGACGGGGGCACCCTCAATAGAATAGGTGTTTCTTAAGGGCTGTTTTTTGTATCCGATTCGCGTGATTGGTGGATTTGACTTTCCTCGCGTGGCAGCGAGGCATTGGCGGGTCAGATAGGCCACTTCCTCATTGAAATTTATTTGGGTGTTCTGCGCGGGAGTTGAGCTTTGCGTACCAGAGGAATTTTCGATCGTTTGAAGTTTCGTATCCAAAGGGGAATCTGTTGTTCGATTGCAGGCTGAAAGTAAAATGGCGGAAAATAAAGCGGCGCGTGAAAGTTTCATGTCATCTTCTCAAATAGTTTTGCATAATAAAAATATAAAACGGCCCCTAAAAACGAGGGGCCATTTTAAAAAATAGTGAGATTTAACTGCTTACAGCAGATCTTTCACCTTTTGGGCAACAGCTTCGGCGGTGATGCCGAATTGTTCGTATAGAACGTTTGCTGGGGCGGAGGCGCCGAAACCTGTCATGCCGACGAAACCAGCTTTGGTGGATTTTCCGCGCTCACCTGTGAGCCATTTGTCCCAAGGTTGCTGAACCGCGGCTTCCACGGCGACACGCACTGGGCCGCCCGGAAGAACGCGTTTGCGATAGGTTTCTTCTTGAGCTTCAAACAGTTCCATACATGGCATGGAAACCACGCGTGTACCGATGCCTTCGGCTTGTAAAATGTCACGGGCTGCAAGGGCGATTTCGACCTCAGAACCGGATGCCATGATGATCGCCTGACGTTTGTCGTCGGCATCTGCCAGAACATAAGCGCCCTGTGACACAAGGTTTTTTGTCTTATGTTCTGTGCGCACGGTTGGCAGGTTTTGGCGTGACAGAACCATGACCGATGGGGTCGTGGTTGTTGTGACAGCCATTTCCCAAGCTTCTGCGGTTTCCACGGTGTCGGCCGGACGGAACACCCAAGTGTTTGGGGTTGCACGACAAATTGCGAGATGTTCAACCGGTTGGTGGGTTGGGCCATCTTCGCCAACGCCAATGCTGTCATGGGTCATGACAAAGACAGTCGGGATCTGCATCAAAGCCGCCAGACGCATGGACGGGCGCGCATAATCGGTAAAGCAGAAGAATGTACCGCCATAAGCGCGCATGCCGCCATGCAGAACCATGCCGTTCATCGCAGCTGCCATACCATGTTCACGGATGCCCCAGTAAACGTAACGACCGCCACGGTTTTCAAGGTCAAACATGCCAAGGGTTTCGGTCTTGGTGTTGTTTGATCCGGTCAAATCGGCAGAACCGCCAACGGTTTCAGACATGATCGGGTTGATCACTTCCAAAGCCATTTCGCTTGATTTACGGGTCGCAATTTTGGGCTGCTCTTCGACGATCTTCTTCTTCAGACGTTTGATCGCTGAGGACAGCTGCTTTGGTGCCTCAAGCGCATAAACGCGGTTGAATTCAGCTTGTTTGCGTTCAGATACAGATGCGAAACGTTCCAGCCATTCCATGCGGTCCGCGGCTCCGCGGGATCCGATGATTTCCCACTGGGATTTGATGTCAGCAGGGATGACAAATGCGTCGTGGTCCCAACCCCAAGCTTCCTTGGCGGCTGTCATCAGCTCAGGTGCGGTCAATGCGCCGTGGCCTTTGGATGTGTCTTGCGCGGTGGTGCCCAAAGCGATGTGGGTTTTACAAGCAACAAACGCAGGTTTGCCGGTGTTCTTGGCTTCTTCAATCGCACGGTCAATGTCAGCCGGATCATGGCCGTCACATTCATGTGTAGACCAGCCAGATGCTGAGAAACGCTTGGTTTGATCTGTGATGTCAGACAGGGACACTTTGCCATCGATGGTGATGTCGTTGTTGTCCCAAAGCACGATCAATTTGGACAGTTTATGACGACCCGCAAGACCAATGGCTTCTTGGCTGATGCCTTCCATGAGGCAGCCGTCGCCCGCGATCACATAGGTGTGGTGATCAACGATCTTCTTGCCGTAATTCGCGCGCTGAATTTCTTCTGCCATGGCGAAACCAACAGCGTTTGCAATGCCTTGGCCCAGGGGACCTGTGGTGGTTTCAACGCCAGACACGTGACCATATTCCGGGTGACCGGCGGTGATCGCACCCCATTGACGGAAGTTTTTGATCTGATCCAAAGTCACGTCTTCGTAACCGGTGAGATGCAGCAGAGAATAGATCAGCATGGATGCGTGACCACCAGATAGGATAAACCGGTCGCGGTCAGGCCAATTTGGCGCGCTTGCATCAAATTTCAGGTGCTTTTCAAACAGCACAGTTGCCACATCGGCAAGACCAATTGGCGCACCAGAGTGACCAGAGTTAGCAGCGGCCACGGCATCCAGTGCCAGCGCACGAATGGCGGTCGCTTTGTTCCAGTGGTCAGGGTTCGCTGTTTGAAGAGCGGCGATATCCGTTGGCTGAGTTTCCAAGGCATGATCCTTTGGCGTTATAAAAAGCAGATGCTTCCTCATATCAGTCCGGGGTGTGATTTCAAGGCGTGGATGGGCTTCTAGCCCCCTTAAACCGCCAAGATGGCGCGATTGAGCGCCTGAAAAGGGCAAAAGAACTGTTGTTGGCGGTAAATCCGCACATGTTGCAGGTCTGTCGGCGGGTTTCAGGCGATTGTAACCAATAAAGGCGGGAAGGGGGAAGAATTCCGTGTAACCTTTGGGTAAAGTTGCACAAAGTTAATGATCAGCTTGATTCGCGCGGAGATCGTGACATCTGCAAATACGCGAGAGCCGATCCATTTAGATTAGTCCGGGCCAATCGGAAGTTTTTGAAAGATACAGGGAGTACTGGCAGTATGAGCGATCCCACAAACGACGTTAATGACGACGTTAGCGGCGGCGATAAAGCAGCTGAAATTGCGGCATTGGAACAGCGGATAACAGCGGCGTTTGATCAGATCAGCGGCGCGCTTTCTGGGCTTGGTAACGGCAATGATACTGAACTTGCAGAACTGACCAGTGCGCTGGATGATGAACGTGGACGCAACGCTCAGCTTGAAGAACGCCTGAAGCTTTTGAACGAGCGTCAAGAAGGTGCGATGCAAGAACTGGAAGAACGCGTGATTGGGTTCGGTCAACGATCAGCGGACCAGCAGCGTGAACTTGCTGCATTGCGTTTGATATGTGATAAAATGCGTGAAAACAATGATTTGTTACGCGTTTCTAATGCCGAAGGCGGCGGTGATCTTGAGCTGATCAACAGTGGTATGCAGGCTGAAATCGAGATGTTGCGTGCGCAGTTAAACGCGGACCGCACCGAGCTGGACGGGATCTTATCTGAATTGCGTCCTGCAATAACAGCAGCGCAATCTGCCGAACAATCAGCTGGGAATTCCCCTGAAAGCGAGGCGGGTGCAGTGCCATCGCCAGAACCGCAGGAGGCCGTATAATGCCCGACGTGAATATCAAAATTGGCGAACGCAATTTCTCAGTAACCTGTCAGGCTGGCGAAGAACATTTCTTGGAATCGGCCGCAAAAATGCTGGATACAGAGGCCGCAACCTTGCTGAAGCAAATTGGTCGTATTCCAGAAGAGCGGATGCTGTTGATGTCTGGCTTGATGCTTGCGGATAAGACGGCGGGACTTGAAGATAAAGTGGGCGCATTGGAAGCAAAGCTTGCGACGCAGGAAACGCTTATAGCAGAATTGCGCCGTGAAATTTCCGAAGCACCCGTCCCTGAACCGGTGGAACCTGAGCGGGTCGAAGTGGCTGTGATCCCCGAGATCGTCATGGACACGATGGATGCGCTTGCCAAACGCGCCGAAACATTGGCCCAAGAAGCACAGGGAAAAGTGGCGGGTTCCTAAGCCTTTGGCTTTTAAGCCCTGACATGAAGCGCCGCCGGTTTGACCCTGCGGCGCTTTTTACTTGGGCGGGGATTACTGGCGTAGTCCGATTTGATTCATCAATGTTTCAAACTCGGACTTATGGGGATCAAAAGCCTGGGTTTTTATAGCATCGAACCGTTTGCGAAGGGCCGTTTTTTCATCACCCTTGCAATCATTCCAAGGTCGTCCCTGAAGCGCCATTTCCAGCACGTAATAGCCAATGAAATGTGGTTTGTTTCCAGATTTCAACAAAAGCCCATAAGCGGCATCTGCGCCCAGATCTCGCAATTGTTGCGCAGTATCTATGCCCGCCCGCGCGCAGGCTTCGTCCATGGCTGGGCCAAGATTGCGGATCGAGGAAACAGGGGCTTGGTCATCTAGGGACATCAATCTGCTCGCTGGGTAAGTCAGAGATGTGATGCGCTGCCCCATCAGGGCAACACAATTTGTTTTGAGTGGGTGTTTTAAGCGTTGGCTTCGCGAATTTTGTCAGCCGCGTCTTTGTCATAGCTGACGCCGTTTTCTTCAAACATGCCATCAAGTTCGCCTGATATCGTCATCTCAGTGATGATGTCACAACCGCCGACAAATTCGCCTTTGACGTAAAGCTGTGGAACGGTTGGCCAGTCGGAATAGTCTTTGACGCCCTGGCGGATTTCTTCATCGGCAAGCACGTTCACGTCTTGATATTCGACGCCCATGAAGTTGAGCACACCAGCCACGCGGGACGAGAACCCACATTGCGGCATTTCTTTTGTGCCCTTCATGAAAAGAACAACGTCATTGGCTTTTACGGTTTCGTCGATACGTGTTTTTACGTCGGTCATTTTGGGTCTTTCGTTTGTGTGGCATCATCAGGCATGAGTGCTTTTGCCTGTTCATGTGGGTTTCTGGAGATACTCCAGCTGTGTTCTCTTGTTTCACCGGTTTGGCTGTTGCGCCAAGAGGTGTGCATGATGTGCTGTGTCTCTGCGCCACTGTTTTTATCATCCCATCGACGGTCATTCGCAGAGTGTCTGGAAAGAGGGCGTTTCTTACGAAAATGTGCCTCTGCTGCAATGGCGAGAACGATTAAGGCAATAATGCCAAAGAGGATCAGTTTGAAGGTCATTTCTTGCCTCTGGGCATCATCTCGCGGGCGTACTGTTGTGGGTCTTTGGAGACACGCGTGACTGTAGAAACTCCTCCACGGCTTCCGCCGCCGCCACCTTCAACAAGAGTGTCACCTTGTCCTGGCGCGGTGCCGCGTGGTGCTTTGGGCCCATTCTTCTCGGGCCAGTTCCACCATACGTATCCGACCACCATCAGGATGCCCGGGATGAAGACCAAAAGTAAGAAAATGGGAACGTCACTCATTCCGGTGCCCGTGTGGTCAGGCCCAAAGCGTGGATTTCCCCGTGAGAGCCATCCATTTTGCCTTTCAGCGCGGCCATAACTGCGCGTTGTTGTTTGACGCGGTTTTGGCCACGGAAGCTTTCATCCACGACTTCGGCGTTAAAATGCACGCCATCCGCACCATTCACGGTGATTTGCGCGTCTGGAAAGCTTTCGCGGATCAGTTCTTCTATATCCTGGGCAGTGACGGCCATGGGGGCTCCTGTAAACATAGTGTTATATAAGATTTAGGGGCGCGGGGCGTGTTCTGCAAGGGGATTTGCGCCGGATGCAACAAGGGATGCCTCCGGCGGGAGTATTTCTAGCAAGATGAAATTAGTGCGAAACCACGTCGCGCAGGGATTTGAGGAAGGCCTGATGGCGTGGTTTGATGTGTTTGGACCAGGCGCTTAGGGCGATGCGGGTGGCGTCGCCGTCAACGGTGATCTCAGAAATCAGGTCTTCGCGTTGGGCGTTTAGCGTCGTGGTTAGGGGGAGGTTTGCGGCGGCGCATAACAATTCCAGCGCTTCGCGCATTTCGCGCGCTATGGCAAAATCAGAGATAATATCACGCGCGATGCTTGGATCTTTGCGCCAGGTTTGGCGGCCATACAGGGCGCTGACCCATTGACCCGCCCCAAGGCAGGAATATTTCACACAACCGCCAAAGCCTTGATCGGTCAGGCGTTCATGGATCTTACATTGGTGGTCGTGGCGCAGATTGGGGCAGGGGATGCCTGCAGGCTTGTCGATGGCGAAATCGTCGCCCTTGTCAAAGGCCAGCGCCAGACAGCACAACGCCTGACAGTTTTCACAATCAGGCGTCAGCAGGTTTTTGATATCGGGCGTCATTTAAGCGACGGCTGCCGCGAAGGACGTGCGGTAGGTCTCAGAAAGTTCTGCCAAAGGTGCAGAGCTTCCGCCCATGGTGACTGTGTCGCCGCCAAATGTGCCTACGGATGCCACCGGAACGCCGGCTTGGCCTGCGGCGATGAACAGGGCTTCGGCCTGATCAAAATTACAAGCGACGAGGTAGCGACCCTGGTCTTCGCCGTAAAGTTCAGGTGTTGTGGCGGGATCAAGGGATACGCCAACGCCGGCGCTTTCGGCCATCTCGAACGCCGCCAATGCAAGACCACCATCAGCAAGATCAGAACAGCCACGGATCATGTCGCGGTTGTTGCGGATGAATTCGCCGGTTTTCAGTTCAAGGTCTAGGTCAACCGCAGGCGCGTCGCCTTCTTCGCGGTTAAAGACCTCAGCCAGCAAGGCAGATTGGCCAAGATGCGTGCCGATGGCGTTGTTATCCGCACCGATCAGAAGGGCAACATGACCGTCACGCACATCACCGCAGATTAGGTCGTCGGCGTGGTCAATCAGGCCAACAGCGCCGATGGTCGGGGTCGGCAGAATGCCTGTGCCATCGGTTTCGTTATACAGCGACACGTTGCCGGAAACGATGGGCATATCAAGGGCGGAAACAGCGGCACTAATGCCTTTGATCGCGCCCACGAATTGACCCATGATCTCAGGTTTCTCGGGGTTGCCGAAGTTCATATTGTCGGTGGTCGCCAAAGGTTTCGCACCAACAGAACACAGGTTGCGCCAAGCTTCGGCCACGGCTTGTTTGCCACCCTCAACCGGATTTGCTTTTACATAACGAGGGGTTACGTCGGATGTGAAGGCCAGAAGTTTGTCTGTGCCATGCACACGCACAACGCCAGCACCCATGCCAGGCAGACGTACAGAGTCGCCCATGACGGATGTGTCGTATTGCTCGTACACCCATTGTTTACCGGCATAGTTTGGCGATGTGATCAAAGCGCGCAACGCGTCAATCGCGTCAACTTCTGGCACGTCTTGCAATTCTTCCGCCGGGGGTGTTTCGACCCAAGGACGGTCATATTCGGGGGCGGAACCGGATAGGGTTGCCAGTGGCAGATCGGCTTTGACTTCGCCGTTGTGCAGCACCAAGAAGCGGTCTTCGGCGATGGTTTCACCGACGATTGCGAAATCGAGATCCCATTTCACGAAAACGGCGCGTGCTTCGGCTTCGAGTTCTGGTTTCAGAACCATCAACATGCGTTCTTGAGATTCTGACAACATCATCTCGTAAGCTGTCATGTTCTCTTCGCGCTGGGGCACGTCTTCCAGGTTCAGCTTAACGCCAAGGCCACCTTTGTCGCCCATTTCAACGGCGGAACAGGTCAGGCCAGCGGCACCCATATCTTGGATCGAAATCACAGCACCTGTCGCCATGAGTTCAAGCGTGGCTTCCATCAGGCGTTTTTCAGTGAACGGGTCACCAACCTGAACGGTGGGACGTTTGTCTTCAATCGTGTCGTCAAATTCAGCGGAGGCCATGGTTGCGCCACCCACGCCATCACGGCCGGTTTTTGCGCCCAGATACACAACAGGCATGCCGACGCCGGATGCGGCCGAGTAGAAAATTTTGTCGGTGTCAGCCAAGCCCGCCGCAAAAGCGTTCACAAGGCAGTTGCCGTTATAGGCCGGGTGAAAGCGCACTTCGCCGCCCACACATGGCACACCAAAACAGTTGCCATAGCCGCCAACGCCAGCAACCACACCGTTCACCAGTTGGGTGGTTTTGTGGTGGGCCGGTTCGCCAAACGACAGGGCGTTCATGGATGCAATCGGACGTGCGCCCATGGTGAAGACGTCACGCAGAATGCCGCCAACGCCAGTTGCGGCACCTTGGTAAGGCTCAATATAGCTTGGGTGGTTGTGGCTTTCCATTTTGAAAACAACACATTGACCATCGCCAATATCCACGATGCCCGCGTTCTCACCTGGACCACAGATGACTTGAGGGCCTTCTGTTGGCAGGGTGCGCAACCATTTTTTCGAGGATTTATAGGAACAATGTTCGTTCCACATGGCAGAGAAAATGCCCAGCTCGGTGAAGGTTGGCTCGCGTCCGATGATTTCCAAGATGCGCTGATATTCGTCAGGGCTTAGCCCGTGTGAGGAAATCAGATCGTCAGAGATGGCTGGTTCTTGCATGTGGTCGTATCCCCTGTGGTGCGGCCAGGTGTGGCCAGCAGCTTTTGGCAGTTGCGGCTTCTCTTAAGGGAAAGGGGCGCGGGATGGAAGGGCGTTATGGGAAAGCAGTGAGGTTGCTTTTGCGTGTTTCGCCCCGACATGCGCTCAGATCACATTATGATTTGTTTTGTAGATATTTCTTATACGCAAGGAATAGGGCGATTACGGGGAAAATATAAAGCGCTGCGATGGCCACAGGCCCGGTGCGGTTCTGTGCAAGTTCTTCTGGGGATCGCAGATACAAGGCCAACAGAATAAACCACATGATGACAATGATCGCGATGGCTTTGGTTTTGAAATTGGGCTCGAAGATTTGCATGGGTTTTCCTTGTTGTCGAATGATTAGTAGAAGGTGATTGCTGAGAGCACAAGGGATTGCTCGCCATCATGGAACGTCTTGGCTGGGCGCGAGGCAGGTCAGCTATATTGTTGTTTAAACCATATCAAAATTCTATGACGGCGCATAATTTAACGAGGTTCATTATGTACGATTCCTATACGCCCGAGGAAAAGAGCATCACTGTACGGCTTACGGCACCTGATGATGCACATCCGGCTTGGGAGGATGTCAACACTGGGCTTGTTGTCGAAAACACGGGTGACCTGCCTATTCTTGTGAGTCCCTTCTTGGATGGTCAAATTCAATTGAACGGTCGTCGTACGGGGCTCTCGATTTCTGATGTGCCAATCGTAGATCATGGCCATCCGCAAAGAGTAGAGCCGGGGCATAAGGCGGTTTTGCCCGTTACAATTCGACCAATGCTGTACTATCTGCCCAAGTGCCAAGGCGTGCGGTCGGTTTCCATCACGATCAAGGGGCGGTTGTTTTTGCCTCTGGAGGGTACGGATAGCTACGATACCATCCATTTTAATACGTCGCCTATTGACCTGATATTGGATTTTTCCGCGGTGAAAAATATCCCATGGGGTGAGGGATCTAGCGAATTCTTTCTCGTTGCAGGTAAGTGTACCATGCAGCTGACTATGTGCGCGGTGAGAATAAAACTACGCTGGTTCCGTTGAAGCTTCGGTCGGATAAGGTGCGGGCGCTGAATGCGGTCATAGCCTGTGATGATGACGTTTTATATTGGGGAGAGTATCGGCAAATACGCCCGGTGCGCGATACGTTGCAGGGAATGGGGCGCGTGTTTTACGGGGATCAGGACGGGATTTGGACCACGTATGGCAATGCCAAAATCGCGGATCCGGCCAGCTTTGAGGCTTTGTTACCTGCCGGGCCGTCAAGATATTGCAATAGTGCGAGTGGTTATCAGTGTGGTTATGGGCGTGATGCAAACCAAGCTTATTATTTTGATGAAGCAACCTCAACAAAGCATGCAAGTGTTATCCGGGCGTGTAAGGCACCAGATGAGCTTGAAGTTGTGGGTGGTGTATATGCGCGGGACCGCAAGAACGTATACGCTGAAGGGCGAATTCTGAAAGGGGCGGATGCTGCGAGTTTTGAGCGTTTGAATGCCAAGTTTGCAAGGGATAAAAACGGGATCTGGTATGTTGGCTATCTCGTGATTAAATCAGAAGATCTTCTGGAACCGGTAGAGCTGATGTAACAGGATAGGTCTAACTGGGGGGAAGATCCGATGGAAGCCTCAGAGTTATTGCGCGTTGGTATGCGGGTGTATGATGCAAGCACCATAAAGGATGACCGAGGGCGTGATTTGCGAAGTGAGGACCTTGTTTTGGACTGATCGGGCAAAAAAAGAGCCGGGCACAAGGCCCGGCTTAAGTCCAACAGGGAGGTGAAGACGAGGGGAGATACTCACCAACGCCTTCGAGACTTGATTTAGGTGTGCAGTCACATGCAATCAAGGAAAAAAGTGAAAAAATACATCATACCCGATATGCATTTTTTGCATGGCTTTATTGGGGTGTGTTGATACGGGCTTACCTTAGGTCAACTTTCATTCAAGCTGTGACTGTCTTCTGACGTCAAGGTCAAGCCATATGCTTTGCTGACTTGCTCAATAAACGCTAGGGTTTCGGGCTCAAACGGGACTTTGCCTTCAAAGCTGTGCAATACAATTCCTTCGATCAAATCCCCAAGCCCCATGTCTTTATGCGCCGCAAGCGCCTTCAAAACTTTCAATGTATTTTTTTCGATGCGCACGCCGGTCTGAACGCGTTCGATCTT
Organism: Halocynthiibacter namhaensis; assembly: GCF_000812685.1. Taxonomy (GTDB): domain Bacteria; phylum Pseudomonadota; class Alphaproteobacteria; order Rhodobacterales; family Rhodobacteraceae; genus Halocynthiibacter; species Halocynthiibacter namhaensis. The sequence continues at coordinate 53,727 of NZ_JWIF01000059.1, read as the reverse complement.
TTTTGGGGTGGTCATATGGGCGCTCCGTTTGCTTTGGGTATTTTGCGGGGTTTTCGCTCGGATTGCAATTATAGGCTGTTACCTGTTAAACTTGGTACCAAGGTAACATGTTGAGGTGAAGTGGAATGAGAGGGCGATCAAATGTCGACGGTTTCGCGAATAGGCACGCAGAACAATAATCAAGCCATGGCCTGGGCTCTGATGGCGACGGGGATGTTTGCGATCACCGCAGTGATGGCGAAATACGGTGTGATTGAACTGGGGATGCATGTTTTGCAAATCTTGTTCGTGCGCCAGATGATAGTCTTTCTATCCTCGCTCCCTTTGATTGCGCGTGATTTCCCCCACAGCTTAAAGACACAACACCCGGTAATTCACGTCGTAAGGCTGGGCGGTGCGTTTTTATCTTTGTCCTGTGGGATCTGGGCGGTTGCGGAATTGCCATTGACCACGGCAACGACTCTAGGGTTCGCACAGGTGTTCTTTGTGGCCATTCTTGCGATGATGTGCGTGGGAGAACGGGTGGGACCGCATCGATTGGGGGCAATTGTTTGTTGCAGGATTCCTTGGGGTGTTGATTGTAATGCGCCCCGGCACTGATGGTTTGTTCACGGCAACGGCGTTCATCCCACTTGCTGGCGCATTGGGGGCAGGGTTCGCAGTGATCTCAGTGCGCAGATTATCCCAGACAGAGAGCACAGCGACGCTATTGGCATATCAATCGGTGTTTGTTGGGCTGTTGTCTGGTGTGCCGATGCTGTGGCTCTGGCAAACGCCAAGTTTGGCGGGCTGGTGTTTGTTGCTTGCCATGGGAGGGATCGCGACGCTTGGCCAATGGATCGGCGTTAAGGCCTTGCGCATGGGCGAGGCAAGCGTGATCGGCAACGTGGAATATGTGAAGCTGATCTGGGCTGCGGGATTTGGTTATGTGCTGTTTGGCGAGGTCCCGGATGCCTATGCCCTGGTGGGTGCCGCCGTGATTGTCGGGGCTGCGTTGTATATGCTGTGGCGGGAGGGGATGAGGGGCCAAGCCTAGAAGGTGGTTTTTGTGGACGCCGAGTGATTTAATTTATTACGAACGAAGGCGGATTGCGCTATAGTCTGCTTGGAGCCCATTGTACCGGATGCTGCGGGAAGGACGAATGTCTGGTCTGGGGCTTTCGCTTCGGTTACGAGTTATGAAAATTTTACTTCAATTCACTGCAAACTGGCGCTCAAATTCTTTCGCTCCATTTCGTGAAAACGTCACGACGCGGGTTTTCTGATCCCGTTTCACCCAAGACAACTCCTCGAAGCGGCTCAAGAAGGCACGGCCAAGGCTACCAGCCAAATGCGACCTGCGTTCGCTCCAATCCAGACACTCACGACACAGTGGCGTTCGGTTGCTGCGTAGGGTGTCGAGATCAATTTGGAAGCTAGTTGCGAAGTTTGCGCCAGTCTCGGTCAGGGTTAGATTTTCACCATTCATGGCCAAATGCCCTTGCGCGATGAGACTATCGAATAGTTGCGTCCCCATATCTCCCGCAAGGTGGTTGTAGCACACACGCGCTTTTCGCAACTCGGTATCCTTTGGACCAGTTCGTTTGCGCAGATGGCCTGATCCGGCGGCAAGGCCCATCAAACCTTCGAGAACATGCGCCACGTCATCATTGGCGAGTGAAAAATACTTATGCCGTCCCTGTTTGCGCGGGCGGAGCAATCCGCCTTCGTTCAGCTTTGACAAATGCGAGCTTGCGGTTTGGATCGTCACACCCGCTTCTTCGGCCAATTCACTGACAGTCAATGCCTTGCCGCTCATCAGTGCGGTCAGCATGTTTGCGCGTGCCGGATCGCCGATCAGCGCGGCGACGTGGGCGATATCAGGACCTTCTTTCATAGTTCGACCGTAGTCGAAGCATATTCACACTGCAATAGCATAGAAAGGCTACATCAAACTTTGAGAAGGAATCTGCCGTGCTGACCTGTGTCATTCGCTACCATATCGACCCAACAAAAAAAGCCCAGTTCGGAGAATATGCCCGCAACTGGGGGCAAGCGATCCCGCGCTGCGGCGCTGATCTTATTGGCTATTACGCGCCACACGAAGGCTCCAGCACGTTGGCTTACGGTATCTACAACGTGGCGAGCCTTGCAGATTATGAAGCCTACCGTGCCAAGCTTGCCAATGATCCGCTTGGACGCGAAAACTATGAGTTTGCTCAAAAAGAGAAATTTCTCCTACGTGAAGACAGGACCTTTCTGACGTTGGCATCCGCGCCACACGGTCCGGATGTGTCGAAATGATCGCAGTTATTTTCGAAGTTGAACCGGCTGACGGGCGCAAGGACGAATACCTCGACATCGCTGCTGACATGCGTCCCATGCTGGACCAAGTGGACGGCTTTATTTCGGTCGAACGGTTTCAAAGCCTGACTGATCCGAAAAAAGTCCTGTCGCGTTCCTTCTTTGAAGATGAAGCGGCAGTTGCACAGTGGCGGACACTGAACGCACATCGCGGTGCACAGGCCAAGGGTAGAGGTCGTGTCTTCGCAGATTACCGTCTTCGGATCGCAAACGTGGTGCGTGATTACGGCATGTTCGACCGCGCACAAGCCCCGTCCGATAGCAAAAAGGTGCACGCGAAATGACCACGGCCAACTTACGAACAGAACTGGCATTGCTAGCCCTTCTCGCGCTCCTTTGGGGGTCGTCCTATCTCTTCATCAAAGTCGCCGTTGCGGAAATTCCACCGATCACGCTCATTGCTCTGCGGGTTCTGGGGGCTGCGATCTTTCTGATGATCGTCATGGGGCTTAGGTCTGAAAAACTCCCACGCGACGCCACAACATGGCGGATGCTTTTGATCCAAGCGTTCTTCAACAGCATCGGGGCCTGGACTGTCTTGGCGTGGGGCCAGCAATACGTTGATACAGGACTGGCGAGCGTTCTCAATTCCACATCCCCGATCTTCGTGTTCGTCATAACAGCGCTGTTGACGCGCCATGAGGCACTTGGCGGGCGAAAGTTGTTGGGGGCTGCACTCGGCGTGCTTGGTGTCGTTCTGATTGTCGGTGTGGATGCACTGCGCGGTCTCGGCGATCAGGTTGCAGGGCAAGTCGCATGTTTGATCGGCGCTGCACTTTATGCGGGGTCGGCCATTTACGGAAAACGCTTTGGCCATATCAGTGCTGTCGCCACCGCTGCTGGAACGATGATCTGGGCATCTGTTGTTCTTGTCCCACTGGCGCTCATTCTGGATCAGCCGTGGACGCTTGCTCCAAGTATGGCAGCAATTTCTGCAACTGCTATTCTATCCATCGTCTGCACGGGCATTGCCCTACTGGTCTATTTTCGTCTGGTCAGGACGCTCGGCTCTATGGGTGTGGCAAGCCAAAGCTATCTGCGTGCAGGCATCGGCGTGATCCTTGGATTGGTCTTCTTGGGCGAGACCTTCTCCCTGCCAGTCGCAGTTGGACTTGGGGCGGCGATCGCAGGGGTCACGTTGATCAACTGGCCCAAGAGGCAAAAAACTCAAGTTTAATACTTCGACGGGCTTCGAACCATCGGTTCCAAAAACAGTGTAATATGGGTTTATCAAACGATAGGAGGAATACCCATGTTCCGCACTTTACTCATGTTGCTTCGTTGAGCCTGTCAGATCGGGCGCGTTGATAGCGATTGCCTACACCGAACGAAACCTGTGCATCAGGTCATCACACCGGATAGTTTTGGGCATTGAGCGGTCATTGGCGTGCGCGTAGCGAACGGCAGCAAAGCCCGCAGAGCAGACCTAGCGCTTTGTTAGCCTTGAGGTTCGCGAGGCGATGCATCTTGGTTTTGGGCCATGAAGGCACCAGTCACATCGCCTGCTCAACCAGTTTGCCTTTGCGGTGGATGATGATCTCTTCTTGGACGAAATCGCGGAAGGCTGAGATACGCTTGGAGGCGCGGAGTTCCTCGGGATAGGCGAGATACACCGGCACTTCGACGCTTTTTTCATCGGGCAGAACGGGCACAAGTTCGGGCACGTCCTGGGTGACGTAATCGGGCAGAACACCGATGCCAAGGTCATGTTTCACGCCTTGCAACACGCCGAAATAGTTGTTCACGGTCAACATGGAGGGGATGTTGTTCGTCATCAGGCGTTGCACGAAACTTGCAGCGGCATTGACCTGCTTTGAGGATGTGCGCTGACACAGCAGGCGGTGGTGTTGCAGGTCTGACAAAGTGTGAGGCGTGCCGTTCTCTTCCAGATAGCCCTGACTAGCGTATAGCTGCATGGTCACGGTCATCAGGCGTTTGCGGATCAGATCGGCTTGGGAGGGTTCTTTCATGCGGATGGCGACGTCTGCTTCGCGCATGGGCAGGTCCAAAACTTTTTCCTCAAGCATCAGGTCGATTTTGATGTTTGGGTATTTCTCGTAAAAATGATGCAGGCGCGGGGCCAGCCACATCAGGCCAAAGCCCAAAGTGGTGGTGACGCGCAGCTCGCCGTACATTTCTTCGTCACTGTCACGAATGCGTGCAGAGGCCGCGTCAAGGCGTTTGGACATGGCTTTGGTCGCGTCAAACAGCAACTCACCCTGTTCCGTGAGAATCAGTCCGCGTGCGTGACGGTGGAATAATGTGGCATCCAGGCTTTCTTCAAGCGCCCGGATCTGCCGAGAGACCGCAGATTGTGACAAATGCAACGTGTCACCAGCATGGGTGAGGCTACCCGCGTCGGCCACTGCGTGAAATATTCTTAGCTTATCCCAATCCATTTTTTTCTACTCTGCCCTGTTGCGCGCTTTTTATTGTCACTTGTTACCTTAATCGAAACAATCTGACTTGTGCATTCTTTTTGCTTGGTAGGTCACAATTTATGACCTATTATTTGTGTTAACATGAGACATATGCCCACGGGAGAGGGCAGCATAGGGAGCAGCGCGCCATGAGCCAGCCAAAAATCAGCCTAAACGACCGATTTGACCTCGAAAAAACCCCAGTGTTGCTGAATGGCACGCAGGCTTTGGTGCGCCTGATGCTGGCCCAAAAGGAACGTGACCGCGTGGCAGGGCTTAATACTGCCGGTTATGTGACTGGATACCGTGGCAGCCCTGTTGGCGGGGTCGATTTGCAGATGTCTAAGGCGGAAAATCTGCTGACAGGTGCGGATGTGCGGTTCGAGCCTGGTATGAACGAAGACCTTGCTGCCACCGCCCTATGGGGAAGCCAACAGGCGGAACTGCGCGGCGAAGGTAAATACGATGGTGTCTTTGGTCTGTGGTACGGCAAAGGCCCGGGTGTTGATCGTTCGGGGGATGTGATGCGTCACGCCAATATGGCAGGTACCAGTCCTATGGGTGGCGTGCTGATGGCGATGGGGGATGACCACACGGGTGAAAGCTCCACCACCGTGCATCAATCTGACTGGGCAATGCTGGATGCTTATATGCCTGTGTTGTCGCCTGCTGGTGTGCAGGAAATCCTTGATTACGGCCATTACGGTTGGGCTTTGTCGCGTTTTGCAGGGGTCTGGTGTGGTCTGAAGCTTATGAAAGACACAGTTGAGGTCACATCCGTCGTAGATGGTGACCCACATCGCATGAAGATCGTGACACCTGATTTTACGATGCCTGAGGGTGGTTTGAATATTCGCCTGCAAGACACACCCATCGCCCAAGAAGCCCGGATGATTGATCACAAGCGCTTTGCCGCTGAGGAATTCGCGCGGGTGAATAAGATCAATCACCGTGTATGGGGCAAACCCGGAGCAAAGATCGGTTTTGTGGCCGCTGGTAAGAACTGGCTTGATCTGACACATGCGTTGCAACTTCTGGGGTTGGATGAGCTTGAGTGCGAACGCCTTGGTATCACCACCTATAAGGTCGGGCAGATTTGGCCGATGGATATGCAGGGGATGCTGGAATGGGCTGACGGGCTGGATGTGATTGTTGCGGTGGAAGAGAAACGTAAACTGATCGAAGTTCAGATCAAGGAAGCAATCTTTGATGATCGGCAAGGGCGGCGTGTCTATGGCTGGCATAAGAACGGCGAAGAACTGTTCCCAACCCGTATGGCGATTGAACCCATCATGATTGCCCGCGCGCTTGGTGAGATCCTATGCGAGGAAGGCAAGGGCACGGATGGGGTGAAGGCCGCTATGGCGCGGCTTGACGCGGCCCAACGCGCCGACAATGCCCCCGATATTGCGGCCCGTCTGCCGTATTTCTGCTCTGGCTGTCCGCATAACAGTTCCACCAAGGTCCCTGATGGGTCTCGTGCTTATGCGGGGATTGGCTGTCACTATATGGTGCAATGGATGGATCGCGAGACAACAGGCTTTACCCAGATGGGGGGGGAAGGTGCCAACTGGATTGGTGAAGCGCCATTTTCCAAACGTAAGCATGTGTTCCAGAACTTGGGCGATGGCACCTATAACCACTCAGGTGTGCTGGCGATCCGGGCTGCTGTCGCGGCCAAGACCAAGATGACCTATAAGATCCTATACAATGATGCGGTTGCCATGACGGGCGGCCAAGAGAATGAAGGTGGCTTAGATGCGCCCAAGATTGCCCGCGAAGTGCTGGCGATTGGGGTGAGCAAGCTGGTTGTTGTCTATGACGATAAGGAAGACGTTGTCAAAAGCGCCTTTCCCGCCGGGCTTGAATTCCATGAGCGTGCCAATCTGATGGATGTGCAGCGCCAGATGTCCGAGATAGATGGGGTGACGGCGATCCTCTATATCCAGACCTGTGCCGCTGAGAAACGTCGTCGTCGCAAACGTGGCTTGTTCCCCGATCCTGATAAGCGTGTGTTCATCAACCCGGATGTCTGTGAAGGCTGTGGTGACTGTGGTGTGCAAAGCAACTGTGTGTCGATTGTGCCGCTTGAAACCGAACTTGGACGTAAACGCGCGATTGATCAAAGCTCGTGTAATAAAGACTTCTCCTGTGTGAATGGTTTCTGTCCTAGCTTTGTGACACTGGAAGGCGCGACACCTAAGAAACGTGCCGCTGCTGCCTTTACGATTCCTGATCTGCCGATGCCTGTTCTGCCTGTAATCAATGGCACCCATAATGTGGTGATCACCGGCGTTGGTGGCACGGGTGTTGTGACCATTGGTGCGATCATGGCGCAAGCTGCGCATATTGACGGCAAGGGCGCTGGCATGATGGAGATGGCGGGCCTTGCGCAAAAAGGTGGCGCCGTTCATATCCATTGCCGCCTTGCCAATCGGCCGCAAGATATCAGCGCCATTCGTGTGGCCACAGGCGAGGCCGATGCCGTGATTGGTGGCGATCTGGTGACCACAGCGGGATCCAAAACCATTGGTCTGATGACCGAAGGGCGCACCGGAGCCGTTGTAAACAACCAAGAGATCATCACAGGCGATTTCACCCGAGACACAGGCTTTCAACTGCCGATGGATCAACTGCATGTGCAATTGCAGGCGCGCTTGCGGGATCGTTTGATGGTGATGAATGCCTCAGAAATTGCAGAAGCGGCGCTGGGCAACTCGATTTTCTCAAATATGATGATGCTTGGGGCGGCCTGGCAGGCGGGGCTTGTGCCTTTGTCTGAAACTTCCATCCACGAAGCAATCACATTGAATGGTCAAGCTGTCGCGGGCAATTTACGGGCCTTTGACCTTGGGCGCTGGGCGGCACATGATCTGGATGCTGTGAAAGCTTTGAGCGCACCAAAAGTGGTGGAGCTTCCTAAGACTTTGGACGATAAAATCACCTTCCGAATGGAAGGGATTGAGGCCTTTCAAGACGTACATCTGGCGAAGAAATACTTTGACCTCGTGATGCGTGCCCCAGAAGGTGATTTGCGCGAAGCCATTGCACTGGGTTATCATAAGGTGCTGGTTTATAAAGATGAATACGAGGTCGCGCGCCTGCATCTTGATACGATGGACAAGGCCAAGGAAAGCTTTGACGGTGATTTCAAGCCGCGCTTCCATCTTGCGCCACCGTTCATGGGGCAGGGTGCTGGGGACCGCCCCAGGAAGCGTGAGTTTGGGGCTTGGATGCTACCAGTGTTTCGTATCATGTCCAAGATGAAACGCCTGCGTGGCACGGCATTTGATCCCTTCGGTCGCACGGCTGAACGTAAAATGGAACGCGCGTTGATTGCGCAATATGAGGCAGACATGGAACTGATCTTGGCCGCAGAAAATCAAGATGCCGCGATTGCTTTGGCGCGTCTTCCCTTGGATATCCGCGGCTTTGGTCCGGTGAAACTTGAGAATGAAGCGAAGGCTGCGAAGCGGCGATATGCGCTGTTGGCTGAGCTGGAACTCAGTTCTGCGCCTATTGCGGCGGAGTAACCAAGCGGCGGCACCCGTGACATACATGGGGGATACGCTGGGAAATACACTGTAAAAACGAGAAAACGGGAAAGCTAGAAAACTAGTTTTCCCGTTTTCTGGGATGATAGGGGGCGGTTTCGTTTCATTTATTGTCGCATTTCCTACAAACTTCTGTGACAAGGTGGCGTGAACCCTTTTGTGTATTCCTTTGGAGGGCCAGAAATGCCTCGCCGTAAGCCTTTTAAATCCGTGAAAATCACCTCTGCGCAACGTGAAGTCGCCCGTGACATCACCTATGCGCGATCCGCGCAAACCCGTGGTGGGCGGGCCGTGATCCGAATGTTGGAAAACGCAACGGGCCGTATCAATCTGATCAAGCGTGCCAAGGGATATGACGACGAAGTTGCGGCAGGGCGTAACTTTTGGGACGTGATCCCAGAACGTTATGGGCTGACGCTGGATGTGGTGGGCGGAAGCCTGACCAACATTCCTGCAAATGGCCCTTTGATCCTGGTTGCCAATCATCCCTATGGTATTCTTGATGGCATGATGATGGGGAATATTCTGTCACGCATGCGCGGTGATTTTCGTATTCTGGCACATAAGATTTTTCGCAAGGCAGAAGATCTGGATCGTGTCATTCTGCCGATCAGTTTTGACGAAACAAAAGAAGCCGTGAAGACCAATCTTGAAACCCGCAAAACGGCGTTGAACTATCTGGCCGACGGTGGGGCGATTGGGATTTTCCCAGGCGGAACAGTGTCCACGGCCCAAAGCCCGATGGCGACGCCGCTTGACCCGGTGTGGCGCAGCTTTACGGCGAAAATGATTGCGAAATCGGGTGCAACCGTGGTGCCCGTCTATTTTGATGGTCATAATTCGCGCCTGTTTCAGATCGCTTCGCATCTGCATTACACCCTGCGCATGGCGCTTTTGATCAAAGAATTCAGGCGTCGTGTGGATGAACCCGTGCGTATTGTCGTGGGCAAGCCTATTCCCCAGGCGGAACTTGACAAATATGCCCGTGACCCGAAAGGCATGATGGATTTCCTGCGCAAGGCGACATATGAACTGTCACCGAAACCTATCGCATCTGGCGACTTGGGATTTGAATTTGAAGAAAACCACCGGGCCTAAAAGGCTTGGATATTTGGGGTAAGATCATGGCAGTAGGTATTTTTGATTCTGGACTTGGCGGGCTGACAGTGCTGGAAGGCGCTGCAAAAAATCTGCCAGATCAGGCCTTTGTGTATTATGGCGACCATGCCAACACACCCTATGGTGTGCGCAGCGCCAATGATATCTTCAGCCTAACCAAATCCGCGACAGAACGCCTTTGGGATGCTGGCTGTGATCTGGTGATCTTGGCTTGCAACACCGCATCCGCGGTGGCTTTGCGCCGTATGCAAGAAGAGGGCCTGCCAAAGGGCAAACGCGTTCTAGGCGTGTTTGTCCCATTGATCGAAGCCCTGACCGAACGCCAATGGGGCGACAATTCCCCACCGCGCGAAGTTGACGTCAAGCACGTGGCGCTGTTTGCGACGCCTGCGACCGTGGCCAGCCGGGCGTTCCAACGTGAACTTGCCTTCCGTGCGATTGGGGTGGATGTGGAAGCGCAGCCTTGTGGCGGTCTCGTGGATGCGATTGAGGATGGGGATGAGATGCTCGCGCAAGCGCTTGTCCGGTCGCATGTGGAAGCGCTGCAACGTCGTATGCCACGTCCACAAGCTGCGATCCTTGGGTGCACGCATTATCCCCTGTTGAAGGATACGTTTCAGAAGGCATTGGGCGATGATGTCAAAGTCTTTTCTCAGGCCGATGTGGTTGCGAAAAGTCTTGCTGACTATCTAACACGTCATCCAAATATGACAGGCACGGGGCAAGAAAACCTGTTCCTAACCTCTGGCAACGCAGCGCGGGTGTCCGACAAGGCAACGCAGTTCCTAAAGCGTGAAATCAGTTTCCAAGCTGGTTAGGCAAAAGGGGCCGGTCATTTGTATTCCCTTAACAGAGATGCTATATAGACAGCAGCATAGGAGAGATATTTATGTCCGGACCACTACCACCCATCGTATGATCAAGCGTTGATATCTGGGGTTTCCCCAGTATCTTCAGTATGTTGTAGCGCGTCTTTTGATGCGGGTAAGGGGGCGACTTTCTTAAGGTCGTTTTCGATACGCTCAAAGATATGCGCAGTCCGTTTACCGGCTTTTAGGCTGTTCACCATCTCTATGCGGCTTTTCAAGACGTCTTGCCCGATCTGTTGTAACCCATCTAGGGCCGCTTCTTTACGTGGCACAGACAGGGCCACGAAAGCATCACTTCCAAGCTTTTCATAGTAACGATAGAACAGGCGCGAGTGATCAAAGAACCGATCACAGGCCACGATTTGCGACGGTTGAAGGCGCCGACGCACGGCGCGATAATCTTCATAGGTCGGGTCATTGGCTTCGAAGGCGATGAAAGGGCGAAAGTTGTCACCATCAGCGCGAATCTGGGATTTCAACGCTTCAAGCCGCTCTGGACTCGTTGTGTCTTCTACGCTTTTTCGGTCGAATTCGGCATGGATCAACATATCAATGACGACTTCGCGAAAATGGCGTCTTCGATCACGCAAAGCCCGATAATTTGTCCAAAAAACGCCCAAAACACGGCCTGCCAATGCGATCAAAGCGCCAATGGCCAGAACCGCCATCGCGCCAATGAGACTACGACTGTCTAAGGCCAGAAGGCTTTCAATCAATCCACTGGCGTCGGTTTCGGGGGATTTGGAAAACCAGGACATGAATACTCCACATAAATTTAGTTTTCACAATAAGACTACCATCGCAGGCGTGACAAGAGTGTCGCGTTGACGGGGCGGGGCAAAACGAATAGCCAGAACAAGAAGACATGAAATGGTGGCGGAAATGACCCATAAAATCGCAATTCTCGGCGCATCTGGTTATACGGGTGCGGAACTTGTTCGACTGATTTCAACTCATCCTGAGATGGAAATCGCAGCCTTGGCTGCGGAACGAAAAGCCGGAATGGAAATGCGAGACGTCTTCCCACATCTGCGTCATCTGACGCTGCCAACCCTTGTAAAGATTGGTGAAATAGACTTTTCGAAGATTGATCTGTGTTTCTGCGCCTTGCCGCATAAAACCAGTCAGGAAGTGATCAGCGCTTTGCCAGCCCATCTAAAGATTGTGGATTTGTCAGCCGATTTCCGTCTGCGTGACCCTGCGGAATATGAAAAATGGTACGGCAATCCACATTCGGCCGTCGAGATGCAAAAAGAAGCGGTCTATGGCCTGACGGAATTCTACCGCGACGACATCAAAAACGCGCGTCTGGTTGCGGGCACCGGGTGTAATGCGGCGACAGGGCAGTTTGCTTTGCGCCCCTTGATCGAAGCCGGTGTGATCGATTTGGACGAAATCATTATGGACCTGAAATGCGGTGTATCCGGTGCCGGGCGCGCGTTGAAGGAAAACCTTCTTCATGCGGAGCTGTCCGAGGGCTATCACGCCTATGCGCTTGGTGGCACCCATCGGCACTTGGGCGAGTTTGATCAAGAATTCTCTGCGATTGCAGGACGCGATGTGAAGATACAATTCACGCCACATCTTGTGCCGACAAACCGTGGAATTCTTGCGACATGTTACGTTAAGGGTGATGCGCAAGTCATTCATAATACTTTCGAAAAAACATATGCGAATGAGCCATTCGTTGAGGTTTTACCGCTTGGAGAAGCGCCTTCAACCAAACATATTCGCGGATCCAATTTCTGCCATGTCGGTGTGGTTGCTGATCGGATCGAGGGGCGAGCAATCGTGGTGGCCGCGTTGGACAATCTCACCAAGGGCTCATCCGGACAAGCGCTTCAGAATGCGAACTTGATGCTGGGGATTGAAGAAACAACAGGCTTAATGTTGGCCCCGCTCTTTCCGTAATTTGCAATTTTACCAACCTTGTAAAAGGCAGGCAGTGACATGAAATCATTGGAGAAAAAACGCCGCATTCAGGTCGTTGTGATCTCGTTTTTAGCGATTGCGGGCATTCTTGTGGCCTTGGCATTCCTACCAAAGGACGCGTTTCAATACTTTAAATCCCCCTCAGAAGTCTTGGCAGAACCACCACGTAACGGCGAAGTGTTTCGCATGGGCGGCTTGGTTGCCGAAAGCACATTGATACGCGGCGAAGGCTTGGAAGTTCGGTTTTCCGTGACTGATGGCGGCGGCACAGTGCCCGTGATCTATGTGGGGGTGTTGCCTGACCTTTTTAAAGAAAACCAAGGCATGATTGGTACAGGTTCCTATGTGGATGGAACCTTCGAAGCCACTGAAATTCTTGCCAAACATGACGAAGAATATATGCCAAAGGAAGTTATCGACGCTTTGAAAGAACAAGGCGTGTATCAGCAAAACGAATCCGAGTAACCTTGGGTATGCACCCTGCGTACGGTGCAATTTATGTGAATTAACCCTTCACGGTAACGATGACCTCAGAAACGCAAATCAGTTGCTTCGGAGGTCTATTATGCGTGAAGTTCGCCAGTTAGCTATGGAAATTGTGGCCCGTGAAGGCGGTTATGTGAATGACCCTGATGATCCGGGTGGGGCCACGAAATACGGTGTGACGCTTGGGACATTACGTCGGCTTGGGCTGGATAAAACCGGCGACGGTCGTCTGACAGAGGCTGATGTGCGCAGGCTAACACGCGCAGATGCGGTCGAAATTTACCTACGGCATTATTTTCAAGCACCGGGTATTGATAGGTTGCCGAAAGCGCTGCAACCCTCTGTTTTTGATATGTATGTCAATGCGGGCGCGAATGCTGTGAAGATTTTGCAGCGTTTGTTGTGCCAGATGGGGCAGAAAGTTGCGGTTGATGGGGTGATCGGCCCCCAGACCGTGCAGGCGGCCGAAATCGCTGCTGCTGCGGCCCCGTCACATGTGGCAGATGCCTATGGGATTGCGCGCCGAAACTATTATTACCGTTTGGCGGATCAACGCCCAGCCAGCCGCAAATACGCCCGTCGTCGGGATGGCGGCAAAGGGGGGTGGATACGTCGGGCGGAAGAATTCATTTCACCGCGCTATCACTTGAACGCGTCCGAACATAGCCGCCGCATCGCGGCATGGGGGGCGTGATATGACGGTTATTGGCGACGTTTTAAATTTCATTTTTGGTGGTGGCCGCAATGTGGTTGCTGAAACTGTAGAGGTGTTTCGCGAAAACGCAGAGGCGGGTGCCAAGCGTGACGCAACAGCGCAAACTGCGGCCCTGACCCAATATGGGGCGGAATTTGCACATCCGCAAAAGGGCATGTTTGATCGTTTTATGGATGGGGTGAACCGATTGCCCCGTCCGGCCTTGGCCTTGGGAACGCTTGGCTTGTTCGTCAGCGCGATGGTCGATCCACTTTGGTTTGGGGTAAGAATGCAGGGCCTTGCCTTGGTGCCAGAACCTTTGTGGTGGCTGCTTGGGGCGATTGTGTCTTTTTACTTTGGCGCGCGTCATCAAGAAAAAGGGCAAGAATTTCAACGGTCTATCGCGCAAACCATTGCGCGCACGCCACAGGTTGTGCAGAATGCCAAGGCTTTGCAAGCCATGTCAGCGGGTGCAGGCGGGGGCATGCGTGAAAACCGAAACGGTGATGATGCCACCAGTGACAACCCGGCCTTGCAGGATTGGCGCAACAGTCGCGATCATTAGTGCACAACCACCTGCGACAGTGCTGCACATCACAAGTTTGGGGAATCTCTTTCGGCCAGGCGTCAGGCGGTGTAACTTGCGCGCATGTATATAGAACTTGGCCATCTCGCCCTGATCCTTGCGCTGCCTGTCGCATTGGTTCAAATGATCCTGCCCATGATTGGGGCGCAACGAAATGATGCGGTGCTGATGCGCGTTGGCGCGCCGGCAGCGATGATGCAGTTTTTACTGGTATTGATCGCATTTTTCGCACTGACATGGGGGTTTATTGTCTCTGATTTCTCACTGAAATTGGTGACGGTGAATTCGCATAGTGCCAAGCCGATGCTGTATAAAATCAGTGGGGTTTGGGGCAATCATGAAGGGTCCGTCCTGCTGTGGGTGTTGATCCTTGCCTTGTTTGGGGCGGCGGCTGCGGTGTTTGGCCAAGACCTTCCGATGCGTTTGAAATCACGTGTGCTTTCGGTGCAGGCAGCGGTTGGCGTAGCTTTTCTATGCTTTATTCTGTTTACCTCTAACCCCTTTATTAGGCTGGAGTTTCCGCCGTTAAACGGGCAGGGGTTGAACCCGCTTTTGCAGGATCCTGGCCTCGCGTTTCATCCGCCATTTCTTTATCTCGGCTATGTTGGGCTTTCGATGGCGTTCTCCTTTGCTGTGGCTGCCTTGCTTGAAGGGCGCGTTGATGCGGCTTGGGCGCGCTGGGTGCGCCCTTGGACCTTGGCGGCCTGGGTTTTCCTGACCATCGGCATCGCGCTAGGGTCTTGGTGGGCCTATTATGAGCTTGGCTGGGGCGGGTTTTGGTTCTGGGACCCTGTGGAAAACGCATCTTTCATGCCTTGGTTGGTGGCCACTGCTTTGCTGCATTCCGCCATTGTCGTTGAAAAACGCGAGACCCTGAAAAGCTGGACGATCCTTTTGGCGATCTTGGCGTTTGGCTTCTCGTTGATGGGGACGTTTATCGTACGATCCGGTGTTTTGACCTCGGTGCATGCTTTTGCAAATGATCCAGAACGCGGCCTGTTCATCTTGGTGATCTTGGGCGTGTTCATGGGCGGTGCGCTGACATTGTTCGCGGCACGGGCCCATGTCATGGAAAGCAAAGGGATTTTCGCCTTGGTCAGTCGCGAAAGCGGGCTTGTTTTAAATAATGTCCTTTTGGTGATCGCAGCTTTCGTCGTTTTCGTCGGCACGATCTGGCCCTTGGTGTCAGAGCTGGCTTTCGACAGGCCATTATCCGTGGGCGCGCCATTTTTCAACACGGCATTCACACCTTTCATCTTGGGGCTAAGCCTGTTTTTGCCCATTGGCGCACTGTTCTCTTGGAAGCGCGCACGTCTGGGTCGCGTTGTGAAAACCCTGGCGTTGGCAGGGCTTGTCGCGGTTTCTGGCGCCATTCTTTTGTGGGCAATGCAGACGGAACGCTCGGCAATGGGGCCGGTTGGATTGTTCATGGGTCTTTGGATCGGATGTGGCACTGTGACCGAACTTTGGCAGCGCTCTGGTGGGAAATTCCGGCGTCTTATACGACTTCCCGGGGCTGATTGGGGCAAGTTTGTCTCGCATTCCGGCTTTGGCATCGTGATCTTTGGCATTGCCGGGTTGATGGCTTGGGAAGTGGAAGACATCCGCATTGCCCAAATCGGAGAAAGCTTTGACGTTGGCGGGTTTGACATCACATTGGAAGCCGTGGACGAAATTCAAGGGCCGAATTATTTCGCGACCCAAGGTATAATGCGTGTGAAACGTGATGGGCAAGAAATCGCAGTTCTGCATCCTGAGCGTCGCCGTTATCCGGTGGCCGGCATGCCGACGACGGAAGCGGGCATCGCCAATGGGATCGCGCGAGATATTTACCTTGTGATCGGTGACGCCCAAGTTGGTGGCGGATATACCGTGCGCAGCCATATCAAACCGTTTGCCAATTGGATTTGGGGCGGTGCGATTTTTATGGCGCTTGGCGGTTTCTTTTCGTTGTTTGACCGGCGCTTGCGGGTTGCTGCAGGGCGGCGATCAGGTGCGGCGGGCAAAATGACGGCGGTTGCGGGGGAATGATGCGTTATTTATTTTCAATCTTGTTGATGCTGGTCTTAACCGTGCCAGCCATGGCCGTTCAGCCAGAAGAAATGCTGGCTGATCCACTGTTGGAAACGCGGGCGCAATCGCTTGATAAGGTCATTCGTTGCGTGCAATGCCAAAGCGAAAACATTGCATCATCCAACGCTGATTGGGCAAAAGATGCGCGTGTCATGGTGCGTCAGCTTTTGACAGAAGGGCGCGGCGACCAAGAGATCATGTCCTTCTTTGTTGAACGTTACGGCGAACGCGTGTTGATGACACCACAGCTGAACGGCAGCAATTTAATCCTTTGGATCGCGGGGCCTTTGATGTTGCTCTTGTCGTTTGCTGGGATATTCCTATATTCAAGACGTACTAAACCAAACAGTTCAGATATATTGACGGCGGAAGAAGAAGCACGCTTACAAGAGCTGCTAAAAGATTAACCGCAGGCATTCACCAGGAGAGAAACATGGAATACGAAACCATCCGCTTCAAAGTTAAGAACGATGTGGCGGTCCTGACGTTGAACCGCCCAGACGCGAAAAACGCTTTGAACACCCAGATGCGCGCGGAAATTTTACACGCTATTAAAGCCGCTGAACAAGCCGCACGGGCGCTGGTCATCACCGGGCGCGGCGCAGTTTTCTGCGCAGGTCAAGATCTTGGCGATCAGGCCCAAATCGCAAACATCGATTTGGAACGCACGTTGCGCGAAGAATATGACCCGCTGTTTCAAGCGATTTTTAACTGCCGTATTCCAACCGTGTCCGCGGTCAATGGGGCGGCTGCTGGTGTGGGGGCAAGCCTTGCTTTGGCGACGGACGTTGTGATCGCCAGCGAGACAGCGGTGTTTGTTCAAGCCTTTTCCAAAATCGGCCTGATGCCGGATGGGGGCAGCACCTGGTGGTTGCCGCGCCAGGTTGGATCTGCCCGTGCTATGGGGATGGCGCTGTTCGCGGAACCGGTGACGGCCCAACAGGCCGCCGACTGGGGTATGATTTGGGAAGCCGTGCCCGATGCCGTCTTCGCTGATCATTGGCTAAATCGTGCTGAGCAGCTTGCCGCTGGGCCGACGAAGTCATTCCGCCAGATCAAGACAGCGATACGCGGTTCATGGGAAAACACCCTTGAAGCGCAGTTGGACATCGAAGCAAAATTGCAAGGCCGCTGTGGGCAAACCCGAGACTTTAAGGAAGGCGTTGTGTCGTTTCTTGAGAACCGCAAGGCGACGTTTGAAGGCCGCTGAGCGCGGCTTTTCGGCGGGCAGCCGGAATATAGAACGCCCAATGCCCGTCGTTTGACATGAAGTCCAGGTTGCGGAAGCTCCAATGATGGGTTGCCTCGCCGTTTGTTTCAAGCAAGAGCCAAGGCAAGGTCATATATCGGTAATTATTTTGTAAGATGCGCCCCGGCGAGATCCAATAGCTGTGTTTGAATGACCTACCTGTGGGGTCGATGATGCAGGCTTGATCGCCTGCGATCGCCTTGGCGCGGATCGAGATGTAATGCGATAAAGTGAAAACACTAACGATTGCCAAGACTTGGACCGTCCCAATAAACGCAAAAGGAATGCGCCAAGCTTTTAAGTTTTGTGGCCATGCTTTTGGTGGGGTGAAAAAAAGCAACAACGCGCTGATGACCCAAGACAGAAATGCGACCATCAAGGGCGTCGTCTGAGCGCTGCGAAGCGACAAAAAGGATTGGGTTGAAATCCATAAGAACAAGAAAACAATCGCCAAAGCGATCCAACCTAAGGAAAGCCAGTGCTGTATTGGTTTCTTGCGCCCCGGTGCGAATAGAAATTGCGTCATCCACGGAAGCAGCATTAGGCCAAATGCGATCCAACTGCCCCCATTTGAACTGCGGGTCAGCGAGGCAAATGCCGCACCGAATGCGAAGGCCGTGATCGTAACTGAAAATGCGATACGGTGATAAACGGGATTGTTGCGCAGACACCAATATGTCAGCGCAACAAATATTAAAATAAACCAAAACATGCGCCTAATTTGAACGCAGTGGTTCAGGCAATCAAGTCGATTTCCGACCACGCATGTCACGGATCAATTGCAGCGCATCGGATGGGGGCTTTTGCTCAACCCGATAGTAGGCACGGCCATCGGTTTCACGCCGGGCAAGCCCATGGTCAATTAATGAACGGCGCATCAAAACGTGATCGCCGAACCCGCTTCCCGATTTTAGGATTTCGTTGATGCGCGGTTCCGATATGGCAACGCCTGGGGGCAGGTCAGCCCAAAAGACCCAAAGACACAATCCTTGAACTTGGGTTTGTTTCGGCCACCGGATCATGCTGCCGTGTTCATCAAAGACGCGCAATGCCCGCTTCATGGGCAAAGACTGTTTCGGCGGGGCTGGGTTCGATGCGGGGTTCGCGGCCTTTAGGCTTTGGTGGTTCTTCTGTCCCGCTGCCTTGGCAATTAAACCGAGCAGAGACAGGTGACTTGGCATTTGACTGGACGTGGACAGATGTGCCCGCAAGGTTTTCGTGAATTGGGACAGGTCTTCGATAAAAAGCGAAGTGGTATCGCGTGACATAGATGCATCCTTTGCAACTGTGCGTGGCCCGTTGGGGTGTCGATGGTCGCCCTTGTCAACGGCACAAAGCAAAGTGGTGTGCGGTCTTAATCTAGCAGGTTTAGCGTGGGAATGCCCCGGCGACGCCTCGGTGAACTGTGGACCGTGACGTTAAACTAACGTTGGACGCGCAAGAGAGCAATCAGCAATTTGTGGAATAATTATGGAACACTGTGCAGATCGGCATAGACGTGACCATTGGCGAACTCACCACGCCAGAGATATCGTGTTGAATGTTCAGCCTGCATGAGAATCTGTTTCATGCCGCGCATATCCATCCAGATGTTGATTTCGCTGCGCTCGGCCACCCATGTTGGTGGTTTCAGATCCATGCGATCAACGAAATGGATATATCCTGCGGTGACATTTGAGCTTGGGCTGGGCTTCCCGTGCAACCGGATGGAATAGAGCGATTTTGAACCCGGGTCAGTGATAGAGGGCTGGTAACCCGCCGAGATCAAGGTGTAGCCTTCGACAATCAATATTTGGCGCGGCGCGAGAAAACGGTTCGGAATTTCGGGAAGGGCGGCTTCTGGAAGGGATTTCAGAATGGCTTCAAAAATTGTGTCACTGGACATGTTACACCTCAACAAAATGGGATTGATAACAGGGCTAGATGATCGAGTTGAACAAAAGATGTAAAAAGCAAAAAGCCCGCCGATAAGGGCGGGCTTTCTGTTGAAAATTTGATTGTTTAAGTTAACGTTTTTCGACGTCAACATAATCACGACTGGTTTCGCCTTGGTACAATTGACGCGGACGGCCAATCTTCTGGCCTGGATCACCGATCATTTCTTTCCACTGGGAAATCCAACCCACGGTGCGCGACAATGCAAAGATTGGCGTGAACATAGATGTTGGGAAGCCCATCGCTTCTAGGATGATGCCTGAGTAGAAAT
Organism: Halocynthiibacter namhaensis; assembly: GCF_000812685.1. Taxonomy (GTDB): domain Bacteria; phylum Pseudomonadota; class Alphaproteobacteria; order Rhodobacterales; family Rhodobacteraceae; genus Halocynthiibacter; species Halocynthiibacter namhaensis. The sequence continues at coordinate 34,196 of NZ_JWIF01000059.1, read as the reverse complement.
CCACATTCGGGAACAGCTTCTTCTCGGCGAAATACGGATCAGCAATGGCGGCTTTTTCCAGCTCTTTGGCGACCTGCAGGATCGGATTGTTTTCAACGCCAAGCAGTTCCAGAACCTCATCCGCTGACTGTTTCAGCACCGTCGCGCGTGGATCGAAATTTTTATAGACGCGGTGACCAAAGCCCATCAGGCGGAACGAGTCATTCTTGTCTTTTGCACGTGCGATATATTCAGGAATGCGATCAACCGTACCGATTTCCTTCAGCATCTCAAGGCAAGCTTGGTTCGCACCACCGTGGGCAGGACCCCAAAGGCAGGCAATACCAGCGGCGATACAAGCAAACGGGTTGGCCCCGGAGGACCCTGCAAGGCGCACGGTTGAGGTGGATGCGTTTTGCTCATGATCCGCATGCAGCGTGAAAATGCGATCCATGGCACGTGACAGGATTGGGTTCACTTCATAATCTTCCGCAGGCACGGCAAAGCACATGCGCAGGAAGTTAGAGGCGTAATCCAAGTCATTGCGTGGATACACAAATGGCTGGCCCGTAGAGTATTTGAATGCCATCGCAGCAATGGTGGGCAGTTTGGCGATCATACGCACAGAGGCGACTTCGCGTTGCTGTGGATCGGTAATATCAAGGCTGTCATGGTAGAACGCGGACATTGCGCCAACCACACCGGTCATAATCGCCATAGGGTGGGCGTCACGACGGAAACCACGGAAGAAATTCATCATCTGTTCATGCACCATTGTGTGGCGCGTGACGCGGTTTTCGAATTCTTCTAGGTCATTCGCGGAGGGCAATTCACCGTAAAGCAGCAGGTAACAAACTTCGAGATAGTGAGATTTTTCAGCCAGCTGATCGATGGGATAACCACGGTGCAGCAGTTCGCCTTTTTCGCCGTCAATAAACGTAATGGTCGAATCACAAGCGGCGGTTGACGTAAAGCCAGGATCATAGGTGAAAACATCGCCTTCAGCGTAAAGGCGACGGATATCAATAACATCAGGGCCTGCAGTCGGGGAATAGATGGGCAATTCAAGCTCTTTATCACCAAAGCTTAGCTTTGCGGTTTTCTTCGTATCGGACATTCTATTCCCTTTCCTGTGGTGGATGCCGCCGCGGACCGGGGGCATCTCTGTATTTGTGCTGCGTCTTATATAGGCTTACGTGTCGCTACCTTCAGCGGCATCACGCAAACGTGCGCATGTTTCCTCACGTCCAAGCACCAACATCATGTCAAAGACACTGGGTGTTGCAGCCCGTCCGGCCAAAGCCGCACGCATGGGTCCCGCGAGTTTTCCGAATTTCATCTCTCGCGCCGCACAGAAATCATTTGCGCAGGCTTCAAGATCATCCCGAGACCAACTAGCATTTTGCAGCTGCGGCGTCAATTCTTTCAGTATACTACGGGATACATTATCAAGATGTTTCGCGGCTTTTTCTTCGACCTCAATAGGGCGTTTAATCAGATTAAAGTGTGATTTAACAATAATATCTGCGAACTTCTTCACGTTGTTTTTGATCGCATCAAGGCCTGGTGTAATCGCGGAAATCTGATCACTATTGAACGCAACGTCACTTTGAAGGTCTGCCCAATCTTTGATTTCATGCAGCAGTGCAGCATTTTCAGATGCCGCAATGTGTTGGCCGGATAAGTTTTCCAGCTTTTTGAAATCAAACCGGGCTGCCCCTTTGCCGATGCCATTGAAGTCGAACCAGTCCAGCGCCTGAGCATCTGAGAAGAATTCGTCGTCTCCGTGGCTCCACCCCAGGCGGGCCAGATAGTTGCGCATTGCGGCAGCAGGATAACCCATTGCTTGATATTCTTCCGCGCCCAAAGCCCCGTGGCGTTTCGACAATTTCTTGCCGTCTTGACCATGGATCAGTGGAATATGCGCCCAAACGGGCACCTCCCAATCCATGGCGGCGTAAACCATCGTTTGACGCGCGGCATTGGCCAGGTGGTCATCCCCCCGGATCACATGGGTCACGCCCATATCATGGTCATCAACAACGACTGCAAGCATGTAGGTCGGCGTACCATCGGAACGTAAACAAATCATGTCATCCAGCGTCGTGTTTTTGAACGTGACGTCGCCTTGCACCTGATCTTGGATCAGTGTCACACCTTCGCGCGGGGCTTTGACACGGATCACAAAGGGTAAATCTGGGTGATCTGCCTCTGGGGTGTCGCGCCAGGGCGATTGAAACAATGTTGAACGGCCGTCTTCCTTCGCCTGATCGCGAAAGGCCTGAATCTCGTCTTGGGTGGAAAAGCACTTATAGGCCTTGCCGCGTGCCAACATATCATGGGCGACTTCGGCGTGGCGTGGGGCGCGTTCGAATTGGCTGACTGCTTCGCCGTCATAATCCAGCCCCAGCCAATCCATGCCGCGCAAAATGGCAGCATGCGCTTCTGGGGTGGAACGTTCGCGGTCTGTGTCCTCGATGCGCAATAGGAATTTTCCACCACGTCCACGGGCGTAAAGCCAGTTAAACAAGGCTGTGCGCGCGCCACCAATATGAAGATAGCCAGTTGGCGAGGGGGCAAAACGGGTGACGACGGGGCGATCAGATGTGGATGCAGATGTAGTGGCGTTCATAACGCGTTAACCTTTCTGAGATTAACTTGCTGTTAGGCATAAGGAAGAGTTGCCCGGTTTTACGGGGCGTGGCGCTTCAAAACAAGCCCGTCAAACAAGTTCCAAACGGTTTTGGGCATGCAGATCATAATAATGAGCAAACAACGTGTGGCATAACATCAGTTTTTCTGCAGCAATTGCACGTCAGCGCGGCACATTGTTCCCCTGGAGCGCCGTATTCTTGGGCATCGGCGTGGCAATTTATTTCAACGTGAGGTTCGAACCCGGGCAGACAGTGTTATTCGGGCTGGCTGTGGTGACGGTGCTGTGCTGCCTTGGGGCGCGATTTGGGTCAGAAACGATGTCGCCCATGTTGGCGGCTGCCGCATTCATTGCATTTGGTGTTTTACTATCTGCGGCACATGCCCATTGGTCGCGCGCCCCGGTCCTGGGGTATAGATATTACGGGCCGGTCGAAGGATTTGTTGTGGCTGTGGATCGGTCGCAATCGGGAAAAATCCGAATGACCCTGGATCGGGTGGTGTTGAAAAACACGTCGCCCGCACGCACACCAGAACGGGTGCGCATTTCATTGCATGGCGATGCCGACCCGGATGCACCGTCCAAATACGAGGGGTTTGTGGCACTGATGCCTGAGCCAGGACAACATCTGGTTTTGACCGCGAATCTGTCGCCTCCGCCGGGCCCAGCTGAACCGGGAGGCTTTGATTTCCGCCGCTTTGCTTGGTTTAAGAAACTGGGGGCGATTGGATACAGCCGAACCCCCGTCTTGGAAATAGGCCCCACCGAGACACACGGATTTTGGCTGCGCATTGAACGTTTGCGCGGGCATCTATCGACGTTGGTACGGGCGCGTATTCCTGGCGAAGCGGGGGCATTTGCAGCGGCAATCACAACAGGAGATCGGTCCGCGATGTCGCGTGAAACAACGGATATGTTGCGCGCCTCTAACCTGTCGCATCTCTTGGCTATTTCTGGTTTGCACATGGGATTGATGACGGGGTTTGTCTTTGCATGCCTGCGTTTTGCGTTTATTTTGATCCCAGGGGCCGGCTTGCATTGGCCTGTACGCAAACTGGCAGCAATTGGCGCCTTGATGACGGGGGCGGTTTATCTCGCGCTGTCGGGCGGAAATGTCGCGACGGTACGGGCGTTTATCATGATCAGCGTGTTGTTCGTTGCCGTGCTTTTGGGGCGGCGGGCATTGACCTTAAATGCGGTTGCATTGGCGGGGTTGATCGTCTTGCTGATCAACCCCGAAGCCTTGGTTGGTCCGGGGTTCCAGATGTCATTCGCTGCCACGACCGCATTGGTCTTTGTATTCGGGACATTGCGCCCGCATGCGGGGCAGTCGCGCATTCCAGCTAGGTTGCGGCCGGTCTTTGCTGTTTTTGCCTCGTCATTTATCGCGGGTGCGGCGACGGCACCGGTGGCTGCAGCCCATTTCAATCAGGTGGCCCAATATGGCCTGCTGGCCAATGTCCTATCGGTGCCGGTGATGGGGATGATCGTTGTACCGGCAGGGGTCATGGCATTGCTGCTTGAGCCGGTCGGATTGGGTTGGGTCGGTTTTTGGGTGATGGAGATGGGGGTGCGATGGATCCTCTGGGTGGCGGATTTTGTTTCGGGATTGGATGGGGCGGTTTGGAAAGTGATTACGCCTCAGAAAACGGTGCTGCCGCTGATCTTTCTCGGCGCGTTGTGGTATGCGCTTTGGAAGGGTGCTGCGCGGCGCATCGGGCCTGTGGTGATCATCATTGGTATGATATTATGGGGTCAGACAGATCGCCCAGCCGTGATTGTCGCGCAAAGTGGGCGCACCATGGGTGTGATGACGCCGGATGGCCGCGTAATTTCTAAGCCGCGTGGGGATGGTTTTGCAGTGCGAAATTGGTTGGAGAATGACGGCGATCCGGCCCTGCAACAGGAGGCAGCGTCACGTGACGGGCTTGTGAATGATGCGGGGGTGACGGTTTTCCATCTGGGCGGCGAGACCATCGCAATACTGGCGGGCCGCGGTGCGAAAGACCGGATCATAGATCTTTGGCGTGACGGTGTTTGGTTGTTTTACGGTGGAAAAATCGATGTTTTACCGGATGTTTCGGGGTGTAAGTTCTTCACGGAACGCCGCCTTAGGCACACAGGCAGCTTGGCCATCTATCCTAATCCTGATGGGGGCGGAGGCATTCACGTGGTGACGGCGGCTGAATTGGCAGGCAACCGTCTTTGGGTGCCGCGCCGTAGGGCGCGGCGACAAGATCAATAAGTGCGAATAAGCCCAACAAGTTTGCCTTGCACGGCAACCTGGCCTTCGGGTAGCATGCGCGTTTCATAGGCGGGGTTGGCCGCTTCCAAAGCGATCATATCGCCTTTACGGCGGAAGCGTTTCAGCGTCGCTTCATACCCTTCAATCTGGGCCACAACGATATCACCGTTTTTGGCCGACATGGTTTCCCGAATGACCACGACATCGCCGTTGTTGATGCCCGCGTCGATCATTGAATCGCCTTTGACTTCAAGCGCATAGTGATTGTCATTGCTCGTCAGCATCTGACCTGGAACCGCAATGTCACGTGACCCATCTTCAAGCGCTTCAATCGGTGTACCGGCCGCGATCTTGCCCATAATAGGCAGCGTCGCAATTTGGTTGCTGGCCACGGGTTGGGCATGGGGGGGCGTGTGATCAGGACGATCACCATCAATCACCTTGGGGGCAAACCCGGTGTTGCTGTCTAGTGCATCAGGAAGCTTCACGATCTCAATCGCACGGGCACGGTGGGCAAGGCGACGAATAAAGCCGCGTTCTTCCAAAGCGGTGATCAACCGGTGGATCCCAGATTTGGACCTAAGATCAAGGGCTTCTTTCATTTCATCAAAAGACGGGGGAACCCCATCGCGCTGTACACGTTTATTGATGAATGTCAGCAATTCGAGCTGCTTTTTGGTAAGCATATCAATGACCCTCTGAAGTTTATTCGCCGAAGGCTTTCGATCCTCAGCACTGCATGTTCAGGACATGTTCTAGTGTTGTTCTTGCTTTGTGTCAACTCTTTCAATGCAGCATGAGGCGTTGATCGCCTTATGCGTGCTAGATATCGATGTATTCCACCTCTGTGCCTGCGGGCAAGGCTGGGCTTGATGGGGGGATGACAGCCAATGCGTTTGCATCGGCATAGACGGACAATAAGGCACTGTCCTGACGAGAGAATATTGTCAAAGCCCCATCTTCAATCCGGCCACGCATGTAATGCTCACGTGGGCCATTCGCATGAAGATCCTCAGTCAATATCGCAGTTTTGCGCGCCATAGGGGCCGCGTCAAACCCGAGCATGCGACGCAACACTGGGATGATGAAAATATGCGCGCAGGCCATCGATGATACAGGGTTGCCCGGCAGGCCAATCATCGGCGTATTTGCGATCTTTCCGGCCATAAGGGGCTTTCCAGGGCGCATGGCCACTTTATAGAACGCGGGTTCCATTCCCATTGAGGTCGCGACAGGGCGCACAAGGTCGTGGTCCCCCACAGACGCGCCACCCAGCGTCACAATCAGGTCGGCACCTTCGCAAAGCTCAAACCCTTGGCGCAAAGAAGCCTCATTGTCGCGCGCGATCGGCAGCAAACGGGCCTCGCCGCCATGGGCTTCAATCAGTGCCTTCAAACCATAGCTGTTAGAGGCAATGATTTGGTCATCCCCAGGCGTTTCACCGGGCTGAACCAACTCGTCGCCAGTGGCAAGCAGGGCCACGATGGGTTTGCGGGTCACGGTGATATTGGCGTGATTCATGGCCGCCAATAGGGCGATGTTCCCCGGTGTTAAAATACGTGGGCCATCCAGCGTGAATCCATCGGTGAAATCATTGCCGGCAAGGCGGATATTGTCTTTGCTTTCGATCTCGACGTTCAAGGTGATGACATTGCCTTGGCGCGTCGTATCTTCTTGTATCACAACGTGATCACAGCCTTCAGGCAAAGGGGCACCCGTGAAAATACGCACGCATTGTCCGGCACGTAATTTGCCAGAATAACGCGCACCGGCAGCGCTTTCGCCGACGACCAAAAATTGTGCCTGTGGCTGAAGTTCCACAGATTTCACCGCATAGCCATCCATGGCTGAGGCGGCAAATGGCGGCTGGTTGCGTGTCGCGGCATGGGGTGCCGCCAATATACGCCCAGCCGCATCGCGCAAGGCGACCTTTTCCGCATTCAGCGGCGATACCAAAGCGAAACAGGCATCCAGTGCCTCAGAAACAGAGATCATAGGTCGTCCTTTGCAAGTTCATCCGCTTCCCATTCGGCATAGGTACGGCCATCAGATTCGAGTTTCCAGTTGGTCGGACCACTTGTTGAGCGCCCGGTAATAAATTCAGCCGCAGCGCTGGTACTTTGAAAAGCGTAATCTTTTTCAAACACGCAATGTTCGCCATCTAAGCGAATTACGCCTGTATTCTTTAGCTCTTCATACAGTCTTACGCGAATGTTGGTCTCACGTGATTTTCCTATCCATTGTTTTTGGCCTGTAGATCCAGACAAAATAATGAACTCTCCATTTATCAGGTTGGCGCGTGCATGTAGTCGATGCCGTGGGACTTTGAGCTCGAACAGCGCAACTCCATTTTGCTCTTGGCGAGGGACGCTTGAGGACGTCGCCTTGTTCAGGAACATATCCACCCGGATCGCGGGCAGAACCATTTGCAGCGTTTCCAGAAAGCTTTCCATATTCGACGTCGCCGCCTCTGACAGGCTGCTGCGCGGGGGGGTGTTGCCGTTTTCCAAGGGCATGCGACCCACTTCACGTGCAATTTCAACCAAGCGGGCCTCAAGGTATTTCGCATGGGCTTTGTGTAGGTTGTTTGCTGCAGAGGTGATGAGAATGGCCGTGTCCCACCAATCCTTCTTTGCCGCATGGCTGCGCAGCCGTTCCCCGAGATCTTCACTTTCGCCGATATACGCCAGCGGCGCACCATCACGTTCGCCCAGCAACACGTAAACGCCGGTGTATTCACTTTCTTGGCGTTGCAGGGCTTGTTTCAGCTGTGTCCGGGGCAGGCGCAGAACGTGGCCGGTCCAGTTGAAAACTTCGGCCGTCAGCATCCCATCCGGGCGGCCATCGATAAAGAAAAGCTCTAAGGATCGGCCTGCGGTGCTCATGAAGCCTCGTAGCGTCCGGATTTACCGCCGTCTTTGAGACGAACAGAAATTGCGCCGATCTCCATCGCTTTATCAATCGCCTTCAGCATGTCGTAGACGGTCAGCGCGGCGGTGGAAACGGCTGTTAGGGCTTCCATCTCGACGCCGGTTTGACCCGTTGTTTTGACGGTGGCCTCAACGCGCACGCCTGGCAGGGTTTCATCGGGCGTCAGTTCAACCGAAACTTTGGTGATTGGCAGGGGGTGACACAGGGGGATCAGGTCAGAACATTTCTTCGCCCCCATGATACCCGCCAGCCGTGCAACACCCAATACGTCACCCTTCTTGGCGCGGTTTTCTTTAACCACAGCAAGGGTTTCTGAGTGCATCTTAATGTGGCCGGCTGCTGTCGCAATACGCGAAGTCACAGCTTTATCAGAGACATCCACCATATGGGCCTGGCCGTCAGAATTGAAATGAGTCAGGCCAGAAGCATGGGTATCGTTCGTCATCACATGGCCCCTGGCATCAGCGGATTTGACAGAAGGTCACGAGTTGCAGCTTCGACATCCTCTTTGCGCATCAGGCTTTCGCCGATCAAGAAAGTGCGTGCGCCGTAACGCGCCATATCAGCCAGATCATCACGGTCCGTCAGGCCACTTTCGCAGACGATCAAACGATCGGTTGGCACCATGCGCGAGAGGGTGCGTGTGGTGTCCAGCGTGGTTTCGAATGTCTTAAGATTGCGGTTGTTGATGCCCATCAAGGGGCTTTTCAACTTGCAGGCGCGCTCTAGTTCTTCTTCGTTATGGACCTCAAGCAGCACATCCATGTCCCAAGAAAACGCAGCGTCTTCCAGTTCTTGCGCCTGCACGTCAGAGGTGGAGGCCAGAATGATCAGGATACAATCGGCACCCAAAGCGCGCGCCTCAGCGACTTGATAGGTGTCATACATGAAATCTTTACGAAGTGCGGGTAAGGATGTTGCGTTACGCGCTGCGACTAGAAATTCATCTGCGCCCTGGAAACTTGGCGTGTCGGTCAGCACGGACAGGCAGGTTGCGCCACCGTCTTCATAGGCTTTCGCCAAAACGGGTGGGTTGAAATCTTCGCGGATCAAGCCTTTGGACGGGCTTGCTTTTTTGACCTCGGCGATCAGGGCATATCCACTGTGGGCGGCCTTGTGCAAGGCGTCTGAAAACCCGCGTGTGGGTGAGGCGTCGCGTGCGATGGCCTCAACCTCAGAGATGGAACGAACCGCTTTGCGCGCGGCAACTTCTTCAAGCTTATAAGCTTTGATTTTATCAAGAACTGTCTGTGTCATAGCCAATGTTTACGCCGCGAAGACGTACCTTGCAATGGGGAATGGCAGCCGCGATGTCACGCCCAGGTGATGGGGGATTTGCCTTGGCTTTTTAGCCAAGCGTTCACGCGCGAAAATGGTTTTGAGCCGAAAAATCCTTTGCGGGCGGACAGGGGCGAAGGATGCGCGGTTTTTAGGATGAAATGGTCATTTGGATTAATGTGGGTTTCCATTTTATGCGCCTGTGCGCCCCACAGAAGAAAGGCGCAGGGGCCTTGGGACACCTCAGTCAGAACCTGTTGCGCAAGCAACTGCCAGCCCAGTTTCTTGTGGCCATTGGCATCCCCCGCAGGCACGGACAGCACGGTGTTTAACAAAAGCACGCCTTGTTTGGCCCAAGGACGTAGATCCGCGTTTATAGGCGTGGCGCCGATGTCATCCACCATCTCTTTGTAGATATTGTTCAGGGATCGCGGCAAAGGGCGCACATCCGGTTCCGCCGAGAACGCCAACCCATGGGCATGGCCCGGCGTCGGGTAGGGATCCTGGCCTAGGATCACAAGTTTCACATCCTTAGGTGCGCAAGATGTCAAAGCGGCGAAACGTTGATCCGCAGGCGGCAAAATCACCCGTGTGTCCGCCGCGATTGCGGTCTCGATTTCGGGCAATCTGTCATTGAAAAACGGCAGATGTGCCCAGTCTTTCGGGATGGTATACATTAGGTCGCAGAAGTGATGGCGGCCAAGGCTTGAATTTTGCCCAAAGCAGCACCGCTGTCGATGGATGTCGCTGCCATTTCAACGCCTTGCTTCAAATCGCTTGCGTGATCCGCAACAACCAATGCCGCCGCAGAGTTTAGCAGAACTGCATCACGATAAGCCGAGTTTTCGCCATCTAGAAGGGCTTGGAAGGCAACGGCGTTTTCTGCCGGGCTGCCACCCATGATGGCCTCAAAGGGATGTTCCGGCAGGCCCGCATCTTCTGGGTGAAGTTCACGCATGTCGACGCTGTCATCTTCCAGGGCCGCGACCCATGAGACACCCGCAATCGACAACTCGTCCGTGCCGTCAGACCCATGCACAAGCCAGGCTTTTTCCGACCCAAGTTTTTGCAAAGTCAGCGCCATAGGTTTGATCAAATCGCGTGAAAATGCGCCGGTCAGTTGGCGTTTTGCACCAGCCGGATTGGTCAGAGGGCCAAGGATGTTAAAGATCGTGCGACAGCCAAGCTCCGCACGGGTCGGCATCACATGCGCAATGGCCGGGTGGTGCATTGGGGCCATCATGAAGGCAATGCCGCATTCCGCCAGCGCGCGTTCCACCACATCCACGCCGACCATGACATTGACGCCCATTTGCCCCAGCGCATCCGCAGCACCAGATTTCGACGACAGATTACGGTTGCCGTGTTTTGCAACCGTCACGCCAGCACCGGCCACAACAAAAGCGGTGGCGGTGGAGATGTTCAGCGTGCCCTTGCCGTCACCCCCGGTGCCCACAATATCCATCGCGCCAACAGGGGCCACAACGGCGTTGCATTTTTCGCGCATAACGGCGGCGGCGGCGGTGTATTCTTCGACGGTTTCACCACGTGTGCGCAGCGCCATCAAAAGCCCACCACATTGCGACGGTGTCGCGTCGCCCTCAAACAGGATCTGAAACGCCTGACGCGCTTGATCTGCATTCAAAGGGCCATCGGCTGCGGCGTCAATCAGGGGTTTTAAAGCGTCGCTCATGTCTGTGGTCTTTCGTCTTAATCAGGGGTCAGGCTGCGGGCTGTTTCACGTCACCAGACGCAAGGCCCGGAACCGTATCTAGGAAGTTTTTCAACAGCTTATGCCCATGTTCAGAGGCAATGCTTTCCGGGTGGAACTGAACGCCGTTAATGGGAAGTTCCTTGTGGCGCAGGCCCATAATTGTGCCGTCTTCAAGCCAGGCGTTGGCCTCTAGACAGTCAGGCAGGGTTTCGCGGTCAACCACCAGAGAATGATAGCGTGTCGCGTCAAATGGGCTGGGAAGGTCTTTGAAAGCGCCGGTGTTATCATGGTGCATTTTGCCCATTTTACCATGTACGATCTCATGACAGCGCACAACGTCTCCGCCAAAGGCTTCGCCGATGGTTTGGTGGCCTAGGCACACGCCGAACAGGGGCAGTTTCGCATCAGCTGCAGCCAAGGTGAGGGGCAAACAAATGCCAGCGTCTTTTGGGGCTTTGGGGCCGGGGGATAGCAAAATCGCATCCGCACCCATGCCCATAGCTTCCTGCACATCCAGCGCATCATTGCGTTTGACGACCACTTCGGTCCCAAGTTCGCCAAGGTAATGCACCAAGTTCCAGGTGAAACTGTCGTAATTGTCAATGAGCAGCAGCATTTGGCCAATATTCCGTATTTGATGATAAATGGGGTGTGCCCCCGGATCGTCCCGCGTTATACATGTTCAGAGACAGAGCAAAGGGTCAAGCCCCGCCGGATATGCGCAGAACACATCTTTGGGAATTTCTCCAAATTGTTTCGAAAAACGCGACAAAGCAGGCATGACTTGAAACATCATAAGGCATATGGGGCGATTTTCGCGCCTGTATCGTTTTTGGGGTAATTCATGGCACGTGGAATTTTGACAGGCATGGTGGCTGGCGCACTTGTTGGGGGCACGGGGTTGGCGGTTTTATCGCTGCAAACGGATCTGCCTAATCCTGCGCTAACCCCGGAACTTTCTGAGGTAGAGATCGACGTTGTGGCGAATGTTGACCCCATTGTTGCAGAGGTGATCGTGCCTGATGTGGATGAGGCGATTGATCCCACCATCGGCACCGCAGATGCCGAGGCACCGACGGCCAATTCCACAGATGTGATCACTGACACGGATGACGCCCCGGATGATGAAATGCCTGCGGAAAACAGCATTGAGGAGAACGAGGTCGCTGTTGTTGATCCTGAGTCTGAAGACATAACACAGATTGCTGACACGGTTGTCGTCGACACCAGCCCAGAAGTTATAACGCAATCCCCATTTGTGGCACCTGTTGACGGTGCTAGCATTTCGGAAGATGCGGTTGTGCCGGGTCAAGACAAGGCGGTGGATGTCGCGTCGCCTGCGGACGCGCCAAACATTGCCGAGACCATCCCGCCAGAAGTGGCGATTGCGGAGGCCGAAGTTCAAGTCGATGTCGAAACCGCCTCTGAACAGGGACCAGGCGAGGCGGAATTCAACACAGCCGAGACCATTACGACAGAATCCGCCACGACAGACCCCGTTACAACCGACGCGAATGAGGGCCAAGATTCTAGCGCCACGGCTTCCGCTACCTCAATTGGTACAGCTGTTGGCTCGGGATTTGGGACAGCAAATGTTGGCCTAACAGATCAAGGCGGCGGGTCGCGATTGGCGACGATTGGCGCAACGCAAGAAAGTGACCTGGCACAGCAAGGCACATCAGAATCAGCCGTCGAACGGGCACCTCATGCATTGACAGATAATGCGTCGGTGTTTGAACGCCCGGTAGGTAAGGCGTTGATTGCCGTTATTTTGGTGGATTCAGGCAGTGAAGAAAACAGCGCCATACGGGATAAAATTCACACTTTACCTTTCCCCGTAAGTATCGCGGTTGACGCGGCCAATCCACAGGCAGGTGAGGACGCCGCGCGTTTGCGCGAAAACGGTTTTGAAGTTTTGGTTCAATTGGCCTTGCCGCGTGGGGCGGTTCCGTCCGATGTCGAAACGGGTTTTCTAAGTGTGAGAACCTCTATCCCCGATGCGGTTGCAGTTTTGGATGATGCTGACAGAACCATTGGCTCAGATCGTAACATCGCGACCCAATTGTCCGAAGCCCTTGTCGAAAGCGGTCACGGTCTTGTTTTGTACGATAAGGGTTTGAATACTGCGGGTCAGCTTGCGTCGCGCCAAGGCGTGCCGAACTCACGCGTATTCCGAGTTCTCGATGATCAGGGGCAAAACGCATCTACCATCCGGCGCATGCTGGTGCGCGCAGAATTCAAGGCGCAGCAAGATGGCGCGGTTGTTTTGGTCGGTAATTTGCGTGACGAAACCTTAACAGCGCTGCAAGAATGGGCACTTGATGATCGGGGCAGCAACGTTGTCCTTGCGCCTATATCTGCGGTTTTGGTGCAGCCGTAAGGCGATTTAGGAAAAGAAACGGATGTCTGCCGCAGTCGGTCTGATCAACAGACCGGGTGTTCCAGTGTCCTGCCTAGCCGTCTTTTTGCCGTTGTATTGTTTCATCATCGCATCCAGCTTTTGCACGATCTCGAGATCGCGCCCGCCAGTATAGCCATGAGGAATTTCAAGCCAGGATTCGGGCGCCTTTGGATCAAACTGGAGCCGTAAATAAACATAGGGACGGTGTTCAGATGATCCTCCTATGCTGCGGCGGGCATCATAGTGATAGGTGATATAGGACCGGACGTCGAATTCTTTGGTCTGGCGGTGGAAAAATAACCGATTGTCGAAGGTCAAGACACCGTATTTCAGATCCAGCGAAAGGGTCATATTGTGGCTGTACCACCATGCGCCGATTAATATGAAAATGATCAATGCCGCAAAGATGAAACCGCCGACAATGTCACCAGTTGGCATGCTGAAAAACGAACCAACCGGAAAAGTGTCGTACCAGACATAAGAGAATGCAATGGCTGTGCCCCAAAGCACGACTGCGATAAGGGGCTGAAAACGCCTGATAACTAGTTTGTCAGGGCTTTCGTGGATAATCTTCATACTAAAACTTACACTATCTCGGGCACTATATCGGCGACATTACCCGTTTGCCACCGTGTTGGATCATGTTGGGCCCTGTCGAAATGCCCAAATATCAACGATTGCCGCGCCCGCCGAAACGTCCAGCTTCCTCGGCCGCTTTGCGGATGGCTTTGGATTTATTGACGGTTTCTTGGTATTCGGATTCTGGGTCGCTGTCATAGACAACGCCACCACCGGCTTGGATGTAAAGTTTCTCGTCTTTCACCACAGCCGTGCGCAGGGCGATACACATATCCATGTCGCCATTGGCCGCGAAATACCCACAACCACCGCCGTAAACACCACGTTTTTCGGGTTCTAACTCGTCAATGATTTCCATGGCGCGCACTTTGGGAGCACCAGAAACAGTGCCCGCGGGCATGCCCGCAAAGAAGGCAGACAGAGCGTCCTGGTCTTCGCGCAATTCACCCACCACGTTGGACACGATATGCATAACGTGGGAATAACGTTCGATGATGAATTCTTCCGTCGGGCGTACAGACCCGACTTTCGCGACCCGACCCACATCATTGCGACCAAGATCCAGCAACATCAGATGTTCTGCCAGTTCCTTTTTATCTGCCAGAAGATCGGCCTCAAGCGCGCGGTCTTCCTCAGGGGTTGCGCCACGGGGGCGGGTGCCTGCGATGGGGCGGATGGTGATTTCATTGCCAAAGACCCGCACAAGGATCTCAGGGCTGGCACCGATCACTTGGAAGCCACCAAAGTTAAAGTAGAACATGAAGGGCGACGGGTTGGTGCGGCGCAGGCTGCGATATAATGCAAAGGGCGGCAGGGGAAAATCCTGTGTCCAACGCTGCGCGGGCACCACTTGAAAAATATCACCGGCTTTGATGTAGTCTTTCGCCTTCTCAACCGCTTGAAGGTAACCTTCGTGGGTGAAATTGGATGTCAGAGGCCCAAGTTCAGCTTCGCCGTCAAGGTCACGGCTTTCACCCGAAGCGGGGCGTTCCAGATCACGCACAGCATCCATCACACGTTCGGCGGCCTGGGCATAGGCCGCTTTTGCGGACATGCCTGAGTGGTTCCAAGCGGGGGACACGATGATCACATCACCTTTCACCCCATCCAAAACAGCCACCACAGAAGGGCGCATCATCATGGCATCAGGCAGGCCAAGCGGATCAGGGTTCACATTGGGCAAATGTTCTACATGGCGGATCATGTCATAGCCCAGAAATCCAAACAGACCAGCGGCGGCAGCTGGAAGGTCTTCGGGCATCTCGATGCGGCTTTCGGCGATCAAGGCGCGCAAACTGTCGAGGGGGGCGAGGGTTTCGTCTTCGAAACTGTCGGCATCATAACGCGCTTGGCGATTGATCCGGGCGGTTTTGCCATGGGATTTCCAGATCAGATCGGGTTTCATCCCGACGATCGAATACCGCCCACGTATTTCGCCCCCGGTGACGCTTTCTAACATGAAACTGTCCGTGCGCGCACCTGCAAGTTTGATCATAACGCTCACGGGCGTGTCGAGATCAGCTGCCAAACGTGTCCAGACGACCTGATTTTTCCCGTCATTCCAGGCTTTTTCAAATTCAGAGAATTCAGGGGTGAGGCGCATAACGTGGTCCTTGTTGCGAAATTGCTGCCCAAAAGGGGCGGCCCGCAGCCTGAAATACACAGGCTGCGGTCTTTGATGGTCTTAGGGGATCTGGGTTAAAATCCCAGAGATTGCTGCCTGATTACGCGTGGTGCCAGCCGCGTTCAAACGATCCATGGCCCAAGCGGCATATGCGTCTTGCGCGATGCTTTGTGACAATCCTGTGCGAAGAGCATCCGCCAATGCAGTGGTGTCAGGATCCGCCATGTCGGGGCCTTTGATCTCTTTCAGGTTCACGAGGAATGTGGCGCCGAAAGCAGACAAGGTTTCATACGCGCCGGGTTCCATTTCGAAAAGCGTTGCGACAAGATCTTCTGGTGCACCATCGATGAAGGACCGACGTGTGAGATTTTCATCGCGGTTCTCGGTCAGACCAAGGTCTTGCGCGGATGCACCCAGTGCCATTTGCGCGGCATAGGTGTTTGCCAATTCGGTCAATTGTTTATCCGTTTCTTGGCGTTCCCATCCGGCGATCACGATGTTACGGATTTCGTCCAATGGGCGTACGAAGGGCTCGGTGAAACCATCAAGGCGCAGGGCAAACAATCCGCCATCAAACAATGTGTCGACTTCGGGAAAGTCATCTTCAGTGACAGCACGCGCCGCATCTGAAAAGTTTGAATAGGCCGCAATGCCGTCGCCCGTTCCTTCGCTCCAGGAAATGGTTGCGAGAACCATATCGGTTTCTTCAGCGACCTCCTCAAGGGTGGCACCACCGGCCAGAAGATCGTCGATATGGGTGCTTTCATCTTCCAGCTGACGGCGTGCGCGTTCTTGTGCAATGTCTTGCTGTAATGCGTCGCGCACGGATTCAAAACTGGTGATTTCACCGGCCAGCGTTCCGTTCATCCGAAAGATTGCAGGGCCAAATTTGCTTGGCAGTACGTCTGTTACACCCGGGGTTGTGAGGGCGAAAATCGCATCCGCTGCCGCTGCTTCCAATTCGGTTGCAGGCAGGTCACCAAGATCAACGTCTGACAAGGACAGGCCGCGTTCAATGACCAAGTCATCAAAGCTGATTTCACCTGCGGTTAGGCGGGCAGATGCGGCATCGGCTTCTTCTTGTGTACCAAAGACCAAACGTTCCAGCAGGCGGCGTTCTGGGATGATGTATTCTTCAGCACGCGAGTCATAAAGTTCACGCAGAGAGGCGTCATCCACCGCAAGCGTGCCGGAAAGCATGCTGGGCGACAAATGCAGATAGGAGATTTCTTTGGTGCGTGGCGCTGTGAAGTCACGTTCTGCATTTTCAGCGTGATAGGTGGTTAGCTGTGCCTCGGTCGGGGTGGGCAGCGGGTTTGGCAGATCGGCGGTTTCAAGGCGAATCCAAGTCACATCCCGGCGCTGAGCCGCATAGCTGAGCATAAGGTCAACTTGCGCATCTGACGCATTGATCCCAGATACCATCGCCGCTTGCACCAATGTACGCGCAATTTCATCGCGAATGCCTGCTTCGTAATCACGTGGGTTTAAGTTGTTGCGCGCAAGCGTGCCTTTATAGGCGTCTTCGTCGAATGTCCCGTCGAGCCCTTGAAACGCACCCGTTGCGACAAGCTGTTCTTGCACTTGCAGGTCACCTACGGAAATGCCCATGTTGGCAGCTTCATTATCAAGCGCGGCTTCTAAAGTCAGACGTTCAAGAACCCGTTGATCAAGGGTTTGACCATAGGCTTGGGTGAAAACTTCGTTGGCAGAGACCAATGTCGCGGGCTGTTGTGTTGCGGCCGAGAACTGATTTAGTTCTTGGCGGATGGCATTGTAGTATTCTTGAACCGTCACGGTGCGGTTGCCTGTGGTGACCACGGCTTGGCTGCTTCCACCGAAGTTTGACAGGCCAAAGCCGCCAAGGCCAACGATAAGCATGGCGATGATCGCCCAGACAAAAAACTTTGTTATTACACCTGATTTTGCGCTGGCCATTTGGCTCTCCCTGAAATTGTTGACGTGTTGTTAGACGCTTGCGCGGCAAGGGGCAAGCCCGCCTTGCACTGCAGCGAAGAATGGCCCGTTTTTGTGCAGGTTTATGTAAAGGTGCTTAGGCGGGAAAACATGTCGAAAATGCCAGATCTGTCGATGTTTGCAAATGCGATGCGCAACTGCCGTGTCCCTGGGGCGTCGCCTTGTGGGGTGAACATGGTGCCGGGCAGGACCAATATGCCTGCATCGCGCACCAAATGTTGCGCGAGTTGATCCGACGGCATGTCAAATGGATGTTCGACCCAGGCAAAATAGGCCCCACATCCCAGCAAACGCCAGTTTTCAAGCTGCGGAAACCCGTCGCGGATTGCTGCGCTGCGATCTAGGATCTCTTGGCGTTCGCCAAGGACCCAATCGGTGAGGTTTTGCAGCCCCCATAGGGCCGCGATTTGCCCAAGTTGATTGGGGCAGATGGCAACCGTGTCGAGAAATTTTTCAGCTTCAGACAGGCGGGTTTCTGAGGCGATGAAGGCCCCGACGCGATGCCCCGTCAGACGAAAAGCCTTTGAGAAGGAATAAAGATGCACAAGGGTTTGATCCCAATCAGGATTTTCGAACAACCCATGGGCACTTGACGTCACCCCATCACAGCGACTGTCAAAGTCACGATAGGTCTCGTCCAGCAAAAGCGCGATGCTTTTCTCAGAGCAAAGATCAAAGAAGGCTTGCAGCAGCTCAGCTGGGTATTCGACACCACCCGGATTGTTGGGCGAGACCAGTGCAATGGCTTTGGTGCGATCGGTAATCAAGCCACGTGCATGGGTCGGATCAGGCAAAAGATCATCACCAGTCGCCAAGGGCACTGCGGTAACACCCTGCATATCGCACCACATTTTATGGTTGAAATACCAAGGGGTTGGAAGGATAACTTCATCCCCTTCACCGGCCAATGTCGAAAGAACCGCAGCGAAGGCTTGGTTGCAGCCAGAGGTGATCGCAACTTGTTGGTCACGGATGGTGCCAGCGTAGGCTTTTGACCATCGCTTGGCAACTTCAGCCCGCAAATCATCGTTGCCAAGCACGGGGCCGTACAGATGGGCTTCGTCCATATTCAAGGCGGCGTCGGCAATCGCTTGACGCAGGGGCAAGGGTGGCGGCGCGACAGGCGCGGCTTGTGAGACATTGATCAGCGGACGATCCGGTGTGAATTCAACGCCTTGCAGCCAACGCCGGGCCTCCATTACGGGGGGCGAGAATGTTGCAGCCATGCGTGGATTGAGCGGTGAAACCATCTGTCTGTCCTCTGTCAGTTGAGGATTTGTGGCAGGGCTTCTGGTCAGGCGCAAGTCAGAGTTTCCTCGCATGCACAACTGACGCAACTTTTATGCGAAGACATGCATGAAATCTGTGCCTGCGGATTAAGTGGCGGGTTTCGCAGTCTGATGTTGATCCGATGCGGTTTGCTGAATATTTGTCAATTGCTTGGGAACTGATCCGGTCTCAAGCCAGAAACGAAGCAATTGGGTGTTTCGGGTGCTTGCGTTCCAGGTCGCGTCAAATACGTCACCGATGATGGGCACCAAACCTGTGACCAAATCGACCGCGACGTTCAAGGACATACGGATCAACAACCGTCGGGATGCGCCCATTTGAGCCGCCGAACGGATGACATAAATTGCGGGCAATAATGTGAAGATGTCGCCAAAGATCGGAATAATACCCAGAAAACTATCAAGGCCCAAGCGCACAGACGTTGCGGGCAAAGGGATCAGGTTTTCCATGGTCCATGCGATGTTTTCGAGGCCCTGAAGCTTTGCTTCAATTTCCGGGGAAAGGGGGCCCGTATGGGGCGTGTCGAAATCGGGGTTCTGTATATCAGAAAGATCATTGTTAAGAATTACCATGACCCGTATATAGGTACGCCGAGGCCTATTTTAAAGCCCTATCAGTCGGTTTTGTAGCCAAATCAACGCGGGATATGCAGCCAGCCATGTCCAGAAGAACCTGTTGAGACCAAAGAAAATCGCATTTGATAAATGGAAACAGGCGGCAATGATCAACGCGATTGCCAAAGTGCTAAACCAGAGGAATGTTAGGGGAAAGATGACCTCAAACGCCATGACAGCCCATGATGCGGCCCAGGTGAAATATGGGCGTTGTGATATGGCGCGCAAGTCTTCGCTGACGGGATAGGCGGAATAGGCGAAAACATCGGCCAAGGCGCGGCCAGATCGCCATTCTGCGTTCACGATTTTGATCTGACCCGAGATGAAATAGGACAGGATCAATTGCACCGCGAGATAGCCAAGGGAAAGTTCAGCCCAAGCCAGTGTTGGTGCGAGACGCGCGCTGGTCAAACAGGTTAAAATCAACAGGCCCATCTTATCAGCTCCGCCGTTATAGGGGCCTTGAAAACGGTGCAATAGGGCCAGAGAGGTGATGAACAATGAAGGCAACACGAGATGAGGGGCGACACCAAATATGAGTAATACCGCAAGGGCCGCGCGCAGCATGAACAGGGGGGGTGGCATGTGTGGCATACGCAAATGTTCAAGGCTGGCCTGTAAAATGGCCCATCCCAACAGAATTTCACTAAGGCGCAGGGCTGTATCAAAGCTCATGTGGTGTTCCCGGGGATCGGGTGGATGTCTGAGATGAAAGTGACATGGTCTTGCAATAGGCCATCCGCACGATCAATGAACTTCAATCGAAACTGCAATGCCGTCGCGTGGGATTTGGGGGGCAGGTCACTGAACAGTCGGGCTAGAATTTCCTGCTGTAATTGATCCGTCGGATGCGCGGTGAGGCGTTCGGCGCAAGTGTCCATATAAAGTGCATCGTTCCAGTCCGGGTTCCAAAACAGGCGGCGCAGAATAGTCGCCCAGGACAGATGGGATGGCCGGGGGCGAAAAGGTTGCCACTGGGCATCTTTGTTGAGGTTCTGATCCGGGAAACGCCATTCAATTCGGGGGGATGGTTGGACAGCCTTAAAGAACCGCCAAGACGGGATCAATGCGGGCAAAAGCAGACCAAATATATTGCGAATGGCATCTAACACCGCGCCACTTAACAGCGTTATGGTTAGAATTTGATTAAATCGGGCAGCCGGAAACCAACCAGTAGCGCGAACAAATGAACGAAACACCAGGTTAGGAATTTGCCATTTTTATGGGTGAGAAAAGTGCTGAAAACGTGATGAAGGTCTCGCCCGGTTCTGAAATATGATCGGGCGAGGGCGGGTTTTGGGGCTTATTTTGCCAGCATCGCATCGATTGCAGCTTGGGCGCAGGCTGCGTCGTTTTCAACGCTGCTGCCGACGACACCGATCGCGCCGATCAATGTGCCGTTTTCGCTGGTGATGGGCAGGCCACCACCGACGGTCAACAGACCGGGCAGGGCGCGGAACTCGGGTTTATCAGCGATATAGGTCTCGATATCGGCGGTGGGCATGCCCCACGCCAGTGAGGAAGACACCTTCAGGCCGGACGCGGTATAGGTGAAGGGCAATGCTTCGGTCATGCGGGTTGTCGCCACGGGATTGTCGCCGCGGTCCACCACAGTGATCGACATGTTCCAGCTGTTTTCCGCCGCAAGATTGACGCAGGCTGACACGCCCTTTGCAACGGCGTCATAGGTCAGGATTTCGCGGCTTTCAGCGGAAACCGAAAGCGTGGTTGCGATGAGAATTGCAGATGTGAGTGCCAGTGTTTTCATGGAATTATGTCCTTACCACATAGAGTTAACCAGATACAAAATATCTGATCCCCGCCTATGTTTAGGCCTGCCTTGAGGCAATTCACGAAACTGTGACATGGTTTTATACGGCAGAAAATGGCCGCTGAAGGGGGGGCGCGCGGCTTTAAATACCGCTGAGCATCCGTGACATCTTCACTGCGTAACGATCGGTCATGCCTGAGGTGAAATCAGCCATGGAATGCAGTGCACTGTAACTGTCAGTGACGTCCCGCAAATCAAGTTCAAGGGCACGCGCAACTTGTTTCTCATAATCGCCGAGTTTGCCTTTGTCCCATCCCTTGTCTTGCAATGCCGCATAGACGGGCGTGATGCCGTTTAAGACGTTGTGGATGGTGGCCCGGCCCGAGACCTCGAGTTTGGTTTTGCGCGCCGAGGTGAACAATTGCTGATTGGCGATGGTTTTGATGGCGGCGAATGTGTCGGATTTATCAGATACATCTACCAAACCATCGGAAAACTTGCCCGACATGATGTCACCGTATTTGGCTTTGAACGCTTGGATACAGGCAAACACCGCACCACCAATGGCGAGGGCACGCAGATGGGAAATATGTTCCGCTTCCGTGCTGCCGTCGCGTCTATCGGTGCTGAACGCAGAAAGCGGGCTGAGAAGATCGCGCACGTCCTGATAGCTGAGGTCACCAGAGGTGAAGGCATCTTCTAAGTCTATGATATTGTAACAAATATCGTCGGCTGCTTCGACCAAAAATACAAGCGGGTGACGGCGATAGAACTGATGACCATCGTGGTTTTCTTGGGGCAGGCCAAGGATTTTGGCGTAACTGTGGAATTGTTCCGCCTCAGAATGGAACACACCGAATTTCTTCAGGCCACAGTATAAATGTTTCTTGAAATCACTGCCGTGGATTTCTTTTGTGTGATCCTCAATGATCCGTTGGACGTCGGCTGTGACAGGGTATTTGCTGAAGGCCCCCAGGACCCCATGAGACAGGCGCATGCCGCCTTCATTTCGATACATCTCTAGGCGGGTGAGGATGCGGAAGCCCTGGGCGTTGCCCTCAAATTCCATGAACTCGGGCCGCAGGTTGTCGTCAATCTCGGTGAACAATGGATTGGGGGTGTCAAATTGCTGTGCAAACCATGCCCCGATTGCGCTTTCGCCGGAATGCCCAAAGGGTGGATTGCCGATGTCATGAGCCAGACAGGCCGCTTGGATAATGCCCGCAATCGTGTGACGTTCATATTTATCTATGTGGTTTTCATCCTCAAGCCACTGGCCAACACCGATGCCAAGTGAACGGCCAACGCTGGCGGTTTCGACGGAATGGATCAGGCGGTGATGGATATGGTCGTGGTCATGCAGAGGGTGCACTTGGGTTTTATTCGCAAGGCGCCGGAAGGGGGCAGAAAATGAAATACGATCCGCGTCTATAATATAGGGCTCGCGTCTGAAATCTTTACGGGTTTGTGTTGTCCCATTGTTGTAAGTGTTCAGAAGGTCGGACCAGTTCATCATCATATGCGTCTTTTATTATATAGTAAGAAAAGCGCGCCCGGATCAGCGGGCGCTTTGAATATGGGGATCAGTCTTTGCCGCGGTAGGGTTCGACATATTGTAATGCCATGTCCCAGGGGAAGAAGATCCAAGTATCTTGTGACACCTCAGTGATGAATGTGTCGACCTGAGGGCGGCCTTTTGGTTTGGCGTAAACCGTTGCAAAATGTGCCTTAGGGTACATGGCGCGCACGACTTCCAAGGTTTTGCCGCTGTCGACGAGATCATCGATGATTAGAACACCTTCGCCGTCGCCCATCAATTCTGCGTCAGGCGCTTTTAGAACTGTTGCCTCGGATTGCGATTGGTGGTCATAGGATTTGATCGAAATCGTGTCCACGGTGCGAATATCTAATTCACGTGCCATGATCATCGCAGGGGCCATGCCACCGCGCGTAATGGCAACGCAAGCACGCCACGCGCCATCATCGGGGCCTTTGCCATCCAAACGCCAAGCAAGCGCACGAGAGTCGCGGTGGATTTGGTCCCAGCTGATGTGGAAGCCTTTTTCATGTGGCAGGCGATGGTCGCTCATGGCTGTGTCCTCAGATTTGTGGCGCGGCAGAAAGATTTGCGTTGTAATAGCGTTTCGCACCGCCGTTTGTCGAGAGGGCAGTCCAAGCGCGGTGGATAAATCAAATATGCCTAAACAAAACTTGCCACCACCCGGTTCGGGCAGCGGCAAGCAAAGCAATAAATAGTATAGATGAGTGTCTTACTTTTTGCCGGCGTCGATATCAGGCGCATCAACCGCCTTCATGCCAACGACGTGATACCCGGCATCTACGTGTAGGTTTTCACCGGTCACACCAGAGCTGAGATCTGACAATAGATAAACAGCGGTTTTGCCGACTTCTTCCTGGGTCACATTGCGACGCAGAGGAGAGTTCAGTTCGTTCCATTTCATAATGTAGCGGAAATCACCAATGCCAGAGGCCGCCAGTGTTTTGATCGGACCCGCAGAGATCGCGTTGACGCGAATGCCATCTTTGCCCAAGTCTTCTGCCATATACTTAACGGAAGCTTCCAAAGCCGCCTTTGCAACACCCATGACATTATAATGTGGCATAACCTGTTCCGCACCATAATAGGTGAGGGTGATCATAGATCCACCATCTGTCATCAGTTTCGCTGCGCGCTGTGCAACGGCTGTGAAGGAATAAACGGACACATCCATGGTCATACGGAAGTTTTCAGGCGACGTGTCAACGTAACGGCCACGCAGTTCGTTCTTGTCTGAAAAACCGATGGCATGCACGATGAAGTCAAGTTTGCCCCATTTGGCTTCGATTTCCGCAAATGCCGCGTCCATTGATGCCGCATCTGATACGTCACAATCGATCAGCGTATCAACGCCCATGCTTTCCGCCAGCGGTACAACGCGCTTCTTAAATGCATCACCAAGATACGAGAAGGCAAGTTCCGCACCTTGTTCTGCACAGGCCTGCGCAATGCCCCATGCAATAGATTTGTCATTGGCGAGCCCCATAATCAGGCCGCGTTTACCTTCCATAAGTCCTGCCGACATATCTTTCCCCGGAATGTTTGATTTCTGTCTGAATTCTCTAAGCTATCAGAGCGTTTGCTTCAACCCGCTGTCTGACATGGAACCGGCTTCAGAATCAACATGGGCACGTTTCAGCACAACAAGACCGAACAGAGCGGTTAACCTAAAGTTGAGAAATGTCGCGAAATACACGAAAAAGGCGTGAAATGCTCAAAAAGTGATCTTTATGAACGTTGTCAATTACTTTATTCGATGCCAGACTGTCGACAAGGCCAGGTTGATCTTACTTTGGTGTATGAATATCGGTGGTGGCGCAGGTTACGTGAAGACATGAGGTCGAAATGAGTAGCAGATCTGGGATTTTTGCAGGAGATGATCCATTTGCAATAGTGCAGGATTGGATGAAGGAGGCTCAGGACAGTGAGCTGAATGACCCCAATGCTATTGCACTTGCGACAAATGACAACTCAGGCATGCCAAATGTGCGGATTGTTCTGCTCAAGGGTGTGGAGAAGGACGCATTTGTGTTCTATACTAACTATGGCAGCCAGAAGGCGCTAGAGATTGAAGCCACGGGAACTGCAGCGTTCGTTATGCATTGGAAAAGCTTAAGACGTCAAATTCGGGTGCGTGGACATGTGTCACGCGAAGATGGCGCCCAAGCAGATGCGTATTTTGCGTCGCGGTCCTTGCAAAGCCGCATTGGGGCGTGGGCCTCGAAGCAATCTCAACCCCTAAAGTCTAAATCTTCGCTGCTTGCGAATGTTGCGAAAGAAACAGCCAAACATGGAACAGCCCCAACGAGGCCACCATTTTGGGGAGGGTTTCGATTGATCCCAACAGAGATCGAATTCTGGGCAGATGGTGCATTTCGACTGCACGATAGATTTGCTTGGAGACGGAGTTCTGCAGACGAAAACTGGGAAATTTTGAGGCTAAACCCATAAATTTGACGTAACGTGAAATGAAAAAATGTAACGAAACCAAGTTTTTCCTTTGCAATTGATGGCGCATAGGCCACAAGTTGTCGGGTGAGGATGAAAAACTATAATATAAGTGTTGTGGGATGACTGAAATTAATGAATTGGACGAAACGGTCCTAGGAAAAGTGAAATGGTTCGATCCCGTTAAAGGGTTCGGGTTCGTGGTTTGCGAAACCGGCGGTCCAGATATTTTGCTGCACGCGAACGTACTGCGCAATTTTGGGCAAAGTTCTGTTGCTGATGCAGCCGGTGTCAAAATTCGCATTCAACGTACTGCACGTGGCGTTCAGGCAACTGAAGTTCTTGCAATCGAACCTCCGGAAACGGATTCGTTCATTGAACTTGAGGACGAGGAATACCTGAGCATAGCAGGCTTGGCCGAGACACCGCTTGAACCTGCACGGGTCAAGTGGTTCGATAAAGCCAAAGGGTTCGGGTTTGCAAATGTGTTTGGTCGTCCAGAAGACGTGTTTATTCACATCGAAATCTTGCGTCGTTCTGGTCTTGCGGATCTGCAATCAGGTGAAGCCGTTGGGCTTCGTATGATTGACGGTAAACGTGGGCGTATGGCGACAATCGTATCGAGCTGGGAAGCCGCCATGACGGAAGACGATGTTCTAACCACGAAATAGCGGTTGAACGCGGTTTTGCGGATTATATACTGTGCATACATTTACTAAATGTACGGGCATTTGATGCGGTCATCGTGTCTTATGAACCGAAAGGGGCGCAGATGTTCGATATATACAACCGAAAACGAACAACAACGTGGTGCAGAGATTGCGCCGCGTTGTTGTGTTTTCTGGGGGTGGTTTTAACGAGGTCATTGATGGCTCAAGACGCTGTTTCGCCCGAAGTAGATCCCGAAGTAAATATTGCAGCGCCCAACTGCGCAGAAAACATCGTTTGGTTGCGTGGTGATTGGGGCACAGCCAGGTTCCGGGTCGAGATTGCTGATGACGCCGAAGAACAACGCATTGGGTTGATGCACCGCGAGGACTTGCCACGTTCAAGCGGCATGCTGTTTGTATACCCCGCAGCACGACCCGCGAGTTTCTGGATGGCCAATACGCTTATCCCACTCGATATATTGTTCTTCGACAGTGCAGGGCGGCTTATCACCGTGCATGAGAACGCTGTCCCACTGGATCGAACTGCGCTTTTTGGTGGCGATGCCGTTAAAGCCGTTCTTGAGATTAATGGCGGAATGGCCCGTCGCTTGGGGATTCTTTCCAATCAGACCGAGTCGTTCGACCCAACCTCAATCGCGCATCCAAGCTTCAGTTCGGGTGCTGTGGTATATCGCTGCCCTGACGCCAGATGAAAATACCGCTATTTTGCTTGAACATCAGGAAGTCGGAAAAAAACTCATGATTTCCCCGATTTTATGCATTTTTGCTCTTTTAATCCCCGGGCGCAGACTGTAATCAATCCTCAGTCGGGGCGTAGCGCAGCCTGGTAGCGCGACGGTTTTGGGTACCGTAGGCCGCAAGTTCGAATCTTGCCGTCCCGACCACATCTCACCAGATAGAAGAAAAATTCACCCACCCAAGCCGGTATTTGTGCTTGGCATCAATTTCTTACGCGTTGATGACACGCTAGGTGAACAGAATCAATCTTGTGACAGGTTCTCTGATTTTGCGTAATGTTTACGGCCGGGGGCGCGTGAACAACTGTTCCTAAGTGTGCCGTACTCAATGAGAAATCCAATTCCGACTTGGAGATTTAGGGGAGTGTTTAAGCGGCAATACAACCTATGATTGATATTGACGCTATCCAAAGAATGTAGGGTCAACCCAAAAGAGCAGTGGAAAACGCAAATTTTTTCGTTGACCGGGAACCACAGGTTACGCCAGATTGTAGTCACTGGAAGGCATAACACCACATATTGTGTCCCAAGCCGTGTGTACGACGGCAGTCGGGCATGATGTTGGACATAATAATAAGCCCAAACTGCATTAGATTCCTCGGCCCGTTTCTATTGGACCGTAACGCGTGTTTATGCGAATTCTGAGTTGCACTTGGGGGTCTTCCGACAGAATTTCTGACCGTCGCAACGCATGCGCATGGCCAATTTGATAAGCGGTAAGTCTTAGGGAGCACCGGCGTATAATGAAGATCGAGCGTAATTTTACTGAATCTGGCCGCGACGCATATGCGTCGCTTGAGTTTACCCGCACCACGTCCGAGATCCGCAACCCGGACGGGACGATTGTATTTCGCTTGGATGACATCGAAGTGCCCAACAGCTGGAGCCAAGTTGCCTCTGACGTGATTGCGCAGAAATATTTTCGCAAAGCGGGCGTTCCGGCGGCGTTGAAGAAAATACGTGAAAAAGATGTGCCCGAGTTTCTCTGGCGTTCCGTTCCTGACGATGCTGCGCTTGAAAAACTGGACGAGGCGGACCGCATTGGTGGCGAGACCTCAGCCAAGCAAGTTTTCGATCGTTTGGCGGGGGCTTGGGCTTACTGGGGCTGGAAGGGCGGATATTTTTCCTGCGAGGATGATGCGCGCGCGTATTTTGATGAGATGCGTTATATGTTGGCGACACAGCGTGCCGCACCAAACAGCCCGCAATGGTTCAACACAGGGCTGCATTGGGCCTATGGAATTGATGGCCCGGGGCAGGGACATTATTATGTTGACTATAAATCCGGCAAACTGACCCAATCCACGTCCAGCTATGAACACCCGCAACCGCATGCCTGTTTTATCCAATCGGTTAAGGATGACTTGGTGTCTGACGGCGGCATTATGGATTTATGGGTGCGTGAGGCACGACTGTTCAAATACGGATCCGGCACGGGCACGAACTTTAGTTCACTGCGGGCGGCGAATGAGAAACTGTCTGGCGGCGGTAAATCATCGGGCTTGATGGGCTTTTTGAAGATCGGTGACCGCGCGGCTGGTGCGATCAAGTCTGGCGGCACCACACGGCGCGCTGCAAAAATGGTGATCATAGATGCGGATCATCCGGACATTGAGGAATTCATCAATTGGAAGGTGCTTGAGGAACAAAAGGTTGCGTCCATCGTGGCCGGCTCCAAAATGCATGAACAATGTCTGAATGCAATTTTCGCAGCGATCAAATCTTGGGATGGTAAGGTGGAAGACGCCTATGATCCGAAAGTGAATGCGGGCTTGAAGACGGCTTTGCGTGACAGCAAAAAGTCATCAATCCCTGAAACATATGTGAAGCGTGTTTTGGATTATGCCCGCCAAGGTTATGAAAGTATTGAGTTTCCGACATATGACACGGATTGGGATTCAGAAGCCTACGCATCGGTTTCTGGCCAGAATTCCAACAACTCTATTCGTGTCACAGATGCCTTCCTAAAAGCGGTAAAAGATGATGCGGATTGGGACCTAATCAACCGCACAGATGGCAAGACCTCTAAGACCATCAAAGCCCGCGATCTGTGGGAACAAGTGGGCCATGCGGCTTGGGCTTGTGCCGATCCTGGCATTCAGTTTCATGACACAGTAAACGCTTGGCACACTTGCCCGGAAGATGGCGAAATTCGTGGGTCAAACCCTTGTTCTGAATATATGTTCTTGGATGACACCGCCTGTAACCTGGCATCGATGAACCTGCTGACCTTCTACAATAACGGCCGTTTCAACGCACAAGATTACATGCATGCCACGCGCCTTTGGACTGTGACGCTTGAGATCTCTGTGACGATGGCACAGTTCCCATCAAAAGAGATCGCCCAACGCAGTTACGATTACCGCACGCTTGGCCTGGGCTACGCCAATATCGGTGGGCTTTTGATGAATATGGGCCTTGGTTATGACAGCGCCGCAGGGCGTGCGCTTGGTGCTGCGCTGACCGCGATTATGACGGGCGTTTCTTATGCCACGTCGGCTGAGATGGCAGGTGAACTTGGAGCGTTCGCGGGATACAAAAACAACGAAAAACACATGCTGCGCGTGATCGAAAATCACCGCAATGCAGCCTATGGAAAAAGCAGTGGTTACAGAGATTTGGATGTAAAACCTGTGCCGCTGGACCATGGCAATTGTCCGGTGGAAGATCTGATTGAGCTGTCCAAGGCGGCGTGGGATCAAGCGTTGGATCTGGGGCGAAAAAACGGGTATCGCAACGCACAAACCTCAGTGATTGCACCGACGGGAACAATTGGCCTTGTGATGGATTGCGACACCACAGGGATTGAGCCTGATTTCGCGCTGGTAAAGTTCAAAAAACTGGCCGGGGGCGGCTATTTCAAAATCATCAACCAATCGGTGCCCGCAGCCCTTGAAGGGCTTGGGTATGGATCTGCCCAGATTGAGGAAATCATCGGTTATGCCGTCGGTCACGCCAGCATTGGCAATGCCCCTGCGATCAATCCAACAGCACTGATTGGCCATGGATTTGGTTCGCGTGAGTTGGAGAAAATTGATGCGGCTTTGGCCAGCGCCTTTGACATTCGCTTTGTGTTCAACCAATGGACCTTGGGCGAAGAATTCTGTCAGAAAACCCTTGGCATTCCAGTGAAAAAACTGAACGATCCCAGTTTCAACCTGCTGCGCCATCTGGGCTTTACGCGCGTGGACATTGATGCGGCAAACGATCATGTTTGTGGCACGATGACCCTAGAAGGCGCGCCGCATCTGGACGAGAAACATTACCATATTTTTGACTGCGCAAACCCGTGCGGCAAGAAAGGCAAACGGTTCTTGTCGGTCGACAGTCACATTCACATGATGGCGGCGGCGCAGTCGTTCATTTCGGGCGCGATCTCTAAGACGATCAACATGCCAAATGACGCCACGATCGAGGATTGTCAGCAGGCTTATGAATTGTCCTGGAGCCTCGGTGTGAAAGCGAATGCGCTGTATCGGGATGGATCGAAACTGTCGCAACCCTTGGCGGCGGCCTTGGTTGAGGATGATGAAGAGGCCGAAGAGATCCTAGAAAGCGGCACGCCCCATGCAAAAGCTGCGGTTTTGGCCGAGAAGATCATCGAGAAAGTGATCGTGAAGGAAATCATCAAATCCCACCGTGAGAAAATGCCTGATCGGCGCAAGGGATACACCCAAAAGGCGGTTGTTGGCGGGCATAAAGTTTATTTGCGCACGGGGGAATATAAAGACGGCGCCCTGGGCGAAATCTTTATCGATATGCACAAGGAAGGCGCGGGCTTTCGGGCGATGATGAACAACTTTGCGATCGCCGTGTCTGTTGGTCTGCAATATGGTGTTCCGCTTGAGGAATTTGTGGACGCATTTACCTTCACCAAGTTCGAACCAGCAGGCATGGTACAAGGCAACGACAGCATTAAAAATGCGACCTCGATCTTGGATTATATCTTCCGCGAGTTGGCTGTGTCTTACTTGGATCGCACCGATCTGGCCCATGTGAAGCCCGAAGGCGCAAGCTTTGATGATATTGGACGCGGGCAGGAAGAAGGGGTGAGGAACGTCAAGGAACTCACTGAATCTGCTGCAACAAAATCACTTGCTGTGTTGAAACAGATTTCATCAACTGGGTATTTGCGCAAGCGTATGCCCCAAGAGTTGGTGGTCCTGCAGGGCGGTAACACTGAGATGGTGGCGCAGACTGCGATGCCAACGCCAGTGGATACACTGACTGCGGAAGCCGCTGCGGTTGAAACGCCTGCGTCTATGACAATGGATGATCGTACCAAGGCCAAGATGCAAGGGTATGAGGGGGATCCCTGCGGAGATTGTGGCAACTACACGCTTGTGCGCAACGGCACCTGTATGAAGTGCAATACCTGTGGCGGCACCTCTGGCTGCAGCTAACTGTCGGAAATCGTAATTTTTTACGAAATTTCGAAATGCGTCGAAAAATGGATGACGGAATTCTAATGTCTGGACCAGAGATGGTTTGATGAAAATGAAGTAAAAACAATACCTAAGAAGGTTTTGAGGGGGCGTAGAACTTGAACTGGTTTCAATTCCCCCACTTCCGATCAACACGGAGCAGGTGCGCTTGCTCCATGACAATGACTGAGCCGCAGGCATAAAACAAACGAGCGGTAAATTAGTGAGTTCGGTCATTGAAACCTTGGGGTGCCCTTGTGGCGCCCCTCTTTTTTTGCCACACCCGAAAACATGAGATTGAAGAATACAGTTCCTTTACATTCAGAGGAGACAACGGCGTCATTTGTCTCGCGTTTGGCCTTCGCCAATGGTGTTCCAACTGTTGCAGATCTGTTGTTGGACGCAGAAGTGACGATGGCGCAATTCCTAAAGGGAGAGCGCAGGGCATTTGAGGCGTTGGAAGAACTTTCCGGTGTTGCGACTGATGACCTGATACAACAGGCTTTTATTCTGGTTGAGCCGCATGTCTATGAAATCTTTGGTCACAGAATAGGTCAGCAACATCTCCTGCGGGGAGAAAGCCGAATTTGCCCAGCTTGCTTTCGTCAGGACACCCGGTCACAGGTAGCATCCGACGCAATGGTCTTAAGTTATGGGCGGGCTCTTTGGGCGATAGCATCCGCGCGGGTTTGCCCGATCCATAAACTCGCATTGGTTTCTGCGCCAGAAGCGTCCGTCAAGCATGAATTCGTTGATACCTGGATTCCCTGGATGTTCGAAATAGCGGAAGGGGAGTTGGATCAGACGATTGATGAAGGTGGTATGTATGAGGAGCATGCAGCGCTTAGACTTGCCGGGGAAATGCCTGAGGGATGGGCAAGGCATTTTCCATTGGGGGCTTCGCAAAGACACATCTGTCATTGATGGAGGCATCACGATGAATTCGCTTGAAGAAACCTCTAAGCTTTCACGCAAAACCACCAAAAGAACCAAGGCACGAAAGGAGGCTGCTAAACGCAAACCTCGGATTAAAATCGGAGAGATCGAAGGAGTCATTGGGTGGGGAAATCGCCGCAATCCACTGTCTCGCAGCAACAGATCGTACAAGTCTGGAATGACCTTGTCGACCAGCATGTTTGAATTTCAACCGTCGTTGATTCTGAATGACTCTGAGATTGAGGAAGCATTTAAAATTGACGCGTTTTTGCAACCGCATGTCGTTGGAAGCGAATGCCAACCGTTGACGATTCCGTTGCCGAGTCGGACCGGGAAAGGTCGGGGAAGATCTCACACTTTTGATGTACGGATTACTCTACAGGACGGAAAGGTCTACCTTGTTTATGTGAAGGCGCAAACATCGCTCCGGTCCAGCTCTAGCGTGCCGACAATCGCTGAGATCGTAAAACATACGCCTCGTGATGCATGTCATCGAGTTACGGTAGTCTCAGATGCGATGTTTTCTCGGAACTACCGAGACAACAACCGCCGCATTTTAATGTGTCATGAAATGCCGGACCCGGAAGCTGACCAACGAATTTGCGACCTGATCGACGCGGAAAATGCTCCGCTTCGACTTTCAACTCTCATCTATAAATCGGGACTGAACAAGGCTCAGGCTTGGTGCGCGACAATGCGGATGATTGGGGCTGGTCACGTTGGAACGGAACGCGATGCAGTTATCGACTACCCCTCAGTGATTTGGAGACCTTGAAAGTGACAAAGTATACAAAACCGAACCTGCCCATTGGAAGCGAAATCACGGATGGTTCAAGCTGCTCTCGAATTGTTGCCGTTCTCGATGGTATGGCCGTTCTGCGGCCCAAAGGAGCAGATGCAAATGATCATCAAGACTTTTTCTTGCCGGTCTCTGACATCGAGGGGAAGATGAATGATGCTGATTTTGAGATTACATTATTGCCTTGGCGACAGCAACACCAGCGTTTTCGCAGTGTAGTGAAACGCCAACATGGCATGGCCAGCCCTTAACTCAGGCATATGCAGAAGGGTTAACAGATGATCCTGAAAACCATATACGCATTGCTCGCCTGAGTACTCTCATAATTGCAGAGACCCCTGCACAAGAACAACGAAATGAGTTGAAACGATTGCTGATGTCTGTTGCATTGCTGCAATTTGACGGTGACCGAGGCCGCCTTAGAAAAGAACTAAAGGAGGGGTCGCTTTACGATGTCGTGCAGCACATCGACTTTGAACGTTCGAAACCTCAGGGGCAGAACAGAATTATCTCTGCATATTGGCTGAACGGGTGCGTTGACGAAGCGCTCGAGTTACTCGCATTGGCTGAATATCCATGGAGTTTCTATAGTTATCTGCCGATAGCTACTGGGGATACCTCTCTTCTACGTGCTCTGGCAAACAGATCGGAAATAGGAGAGTACCATAGTAGAAGATTGCTGGCATTCGCCCATGCACTGGAAAACCATGAGGCAACAGAAGAGGTCCTCCAGGAGTTTTTAGACTATTCCAATATGCAACGTGAAGATGCGGATTCCAGAGAAACAACTGATGGCCCGGGACTTTCTTATGTACTTGCCCTGATTAGGGGAGAGGTACCCGAACTTAACGTGTCGGCGCTTACTTTTGATACGGAGCATGAACTAAGAGAGGTAACAATGATGCGCTTATCGTCCTATGTGGCATGGGCAAGTGTTTCGGTCCACTGTGGTCTTGTCCCGCTTACGTTCCGGTCTCTGAACTCATTTATGCGGCCTTTCGCTCAAAAGCCAAGGGACTTTTCCCGCCAA
This sequence comes from Halocynthiibacter namhaensis, assembly GCF_000812685.1. GTDB lineage: Bacteria > Pseudomonadota > Alphaproteobacteria > Rhodobacterales > Rhodobacteraceae > Halocynthiibacter > Halocynthiibacter namhaensis. The sequence continues at coordinate 537 of NZ_JWIF01000059.1, read as the reverse complement.
GCGATGAGTGGCGACGGCGCGGGTTATAGAACCCGTTGATATACTGGAAGATCGCGCCTTCAGCCTGACGGCGTGTGTCCCAACGGTTGCGCCAAATCAGCTCAGCCTTAATGGATTTGAAGAACGTCTCGACCATAGAATTATCATAACAATTTCCCTTGCCGCTCATCGAGACCTTGAAACCGTGCTTGGACAAGCGCTTCTGATACTCATTTGAGCAATATTGTGAACCACGATCCGTATGGTGAATGCAATCCTCCGGTGGTTGGCGCAAAGCAACGGCCATATCTAACGCCCGGATTGCCAGATCCTTCTTCATGCGGTTACTGATAGCCCATCCGATGCCGCCCATAGCTTTGCAGGCTTAAGCGATGCTGTTCACGGATGTGAGCCAGGATCACCATATCATCGCGTTGACGCTGGCTCATCGGGCGAACCCGCCACGCGCGAAAACCACGTGATGTGACCCGCATAACTTTGCACAGGAACTCAACTGGCCATTCTTCTTTCCAGGCGTCGATGAACGCAAATCTCACC
>NZ_JWIF01000058.1 GCF_000812685.1 Halocynthiibacter namhaensis | reverse complement strand
TGGATTGGTCGTGATCGGCTTCTGACCGCGCACAACGCCCTGTATTCCCATAACTTTCATCAACCGTTCTACTGTGCAGCGCGCGATGTCGTGATTGTTTCGGCGCAACTCGTGCCAGATTTTACGTGCACCATATCGCTTACCACTGCCATCAAAGGCGTCCTTGATCTTCTTGCGATCTAAGGCGTCCTGTTTGGACCGGTCTGAAGCCAAATTAGGATCACGGGCAATGGCTGCATGAGCATAGAAAGTAGACGGGGCGATCGGCAGAGCCCTGCAGATCGGCTCGACCCCGTGGACCTCTCTATGATCCTCAATGAAGGAAATCATTTGCGGAACGGGCGGTCGAGCTCCGCCTGGGCAAAATATGCCGACGCCTTCTTCAGGATCTCATTGGCCTGGCGAAGTTCCTTGTTCTCTCGTTCCAATTCTTTGATGCGGTCCCTTTCTTCGGTTGTCAGGCCTGCGCGCTGACCCTCATCACGTTCCGCTTGTTGGCACCAGATACGCAGGCTGTCAGGGGAACAGCCAAGCTTGGGCGCGATCGCTTTGTGTGCGGCTGAATCGCTGGAATAATTGACACGGTTTTCTCGAAAAAGCCGAACGCCACGTTCACGCAGCTCAGTCGGATAGGCGGGGGTATGTTTCTTCTTTGTCATAGGGCTCACCTTTGGAGTGTTTTACTCTCCGGTAAAACCGGGGCGGTTCAGACCTATCCAAAAGATCGGTCTTGGGTGATTTTCAATATGCGTCCCGAAGCGCGTTTTTCCGATGGGTCCCCTTTGTTGGCGTCTGACGTCGTGTTTTCTTATGAACTGTTGTTGGAAAAGGGTCTGCCCAGTTTCCGGGCCGCCTTGGCGCAGAAAGTTGAAAGCGCCGAGGTTGTCGGGCCTAATCAAGTGAAGTTCACGTTTAAATCGGGCATCCCAACCCGTGATTTGCCATCACTTGCCGGGTCGTTGCCGATCTTCTCGCAAACGCATTATGAAACGGCTGGTTTGGATCTTGAAGAAAGTTCAATGGTGCCGATCATGGGGTCTGGGCCTTATGTGGTCGATGAAATTGACGCTGGGCAGTCCATCACCTATCGCCGCAATCCTGATTATTGGGGTGCCGACCTGCCGATCAATATTGGGCGTCATAACTTTGATCGCATCCGGGTCGAATATTACGCGGATTACCAATCTGCGTTTGAGGGCTTCAAAGGCGGCAGCTACACATTTCGCAGCGAAGCTTCATCCAAAATTTGGGCAACAGCTTATGACTTTCCTGCGATAGATAAAGGATGGGTCGTGAAGGATGAATTGATCGACGGCAGCATGCCTCCCGGTCAAAGTTTTATCTTTAACCTGCGCCGTCCACAGTTTCAGGACCGGCGTGTGCGCCGTGCTATAGGCATGATGTTCAACTTCGAATGGTCAAATGAAACGTTGTTTTATGGGATCTACACCCGGGGCGATTCATTTTGGGAAAACTCTGATCGTGCGGCAACGGGCCTTCCATCAGCGCAAGAACTCGCTTTGCTTGAACCATTGGCCGCAGACCTTCCACCAGGTGTCCTGACGGATGAAGCCTCGGCTGTGACGACCTCGGGAACACGCCAACTTGACCGCCGCAATCTGCGTGCAGCATCCAAACTGTTGGATGAGGCCGGTTGGATCGTGGGCGATGATGGCATGCGCCGCAACGCCGACGGTGAAGTTCTGGCAATTGAGTTTCTCAATGACAGTCAGACGTTTGATCGCGTGCTGAACCCCTATGTGGAAAACCTGCGCGCGCTTGGGGTGGATGCCGTACATAACCGTGTGGACAACGCGCAATCCGTCAATCGGGAACGCAGTTTTGATTTCGATTTCGTCACCGGTCATTTCCCCATGAGCAATGTTCCCGGCGGCGGGTTGGAACAGTATTTTGGCTCTGACAGCTGGGAAGTTTCCTTGTTTAACAAGCCAGGTGTGCATTCCCCGGCGATTGACGCTTTGATTGAACATGTGAAGGCCGCAACATCAGAAGATGAACTGCGTGTCGCTGTGCAGGCTTTGGATCGTGTGTTGCGCGCAGAATATTTCCGCGTTCCGCAATGGTACAAAGCCGCGCATACCGTCGCCTATTACGACATGTTCGAACATCCAGAAAATCTCCCGCCTTATGACCTGGGATATTTGGATTTCTGGTGGTACAACCCGGAACGCGCAGCCGAGCTGGAAGCAGCTGGCGCGTTTCAGTAAGAACAGTTGAACAAGAAAGAAGAACCCTATGGGCGCGTATATTTTCAGGCGGCTGCTGCTGATCATTCCAACTTTGGTTGGGATTATGATTATCAATTTTGCGCTGATCCAATTCGTGCCAGGCGGCCCGATTGAACAGATCCTTGCCCAGATGGAAGGGGGCGGGGACGCGTTTGAAAGCATCGCCGGGGGCGGTGATGCCGGCATAGATACCTCTGAGGGGGAAGCCTATGCGGGATCACGTGGTTTGCCCGAGGAATTCATTCGCGAGTTGGAAGTGCAATTTGGTTTCGACAAGCCAGCCCATGTTCGGTTCATGAATATGATGTGGGATTACATGCGCTTCGACTTCGGCGAAAGCTATTTCAGGTCGATCTCTGTGACCGATTTGGTGCTTGAGAAAATGCCTGTGTCCATCACCCTTGGCCTGTGGTCGACATTGATCGCCTATATGATTTCGATCCCTTTGGGCATTCGAAAAGCCATTCGCGATGGCAGCAGTTTTGACACTTGGACCTCAGGCGCAATCATCGTGGCTTACGCCATTCCGGGGTTTTTATTCGCGATTTTACTGCTGGTTCTCTTCGCAGGCGGATCATATTGGAAGGTCTTCCCGCTGCGGGGCTTAACATCAACCGGCTTTGATGACCTTAGCTTCTTTGGCCAGATCAAGGATTACTTCTGGCACATTGCATTGCCCGTGCTGGCGACCACGATTTCCAGTTTTGCGACGCTGACATTGCTGACGAAAAACTCGTTCTTGGATGAAATTCGCAAACATTACGTGGTGACCGCGCGTGCGAAAGGCCTGTCTGAAGGGCAGGTGTTATATGGGCATGTATTCCGCAACGCGATGTTGCTGGTGATCGCCAGCTTCCCATCGTTGTTTGTTGGGGTATTCTTTGGCAGTTCTCTGATTATCGAAAACCTGTTTTCGCTTGATGGGCTTGGGCGATTGGGCTTTGAGGCGGTCATTCAACGTGACTATCCCGTTGTGTTTGGCACGCTCTTTGCCTTCAGCTTGCTCAGCCTGTTGGTCGGGATCATTTCTGACCTGATGTATGTCTTCATTGATCCGCGGATCGATTTTGAAGCGAGGAAAAACTGATGTCCGAGACGGCACGCAAACCCCGCCTTTCCCCATTGAATCAACGCCGTTTGCGCAATTTCCGCGCCAACAAACGCGCATTTTGGTCTCTGATCATCTTTAGCGTTCTGTTCATCGGGTCTCTATTCGCAGAATTCTATGCAAACGATAAACCCGTTCTGGTCCGCCATAACGGTGCCTATTTCATGCCGATCTTCAACTTCTACCCCGAAACCGCCTTTGGGGGGGATCTCCCGACAGAGGCGCAATATAAATATGAAGACGTGCAATGTTTGATCGTCACCGGCGGTTTGGAAAGCTGTTGGGATGATCCAGAAGGGGTGCTGCTTGATGCCGAAGATGGCATGGTGGATGGTGTCGAAATCGACAAAGGCTGGGTCGTTTGGCCCCTCATTCCCTATAGCTACACCACGATCGTCGACATCCCTGGCGCTGCGCCATCCGCACCTGACGCGAACAATTGGTTGGGCACGGATGACACCAAACGGGATGTCTTGGCGCGTGTGATCTACGGCTTCCGTCTGTCCATTCTATATACATTGATCGTAACCGTCATTGCCTCTGTGATCGGGGTGGTCGCGGGGGCTGTGCAAGGGTATTTTGGCGGTTGGCTTGACCTCGTGTTTCAACGTGTTTTGGAAATTTGGGCCGCAACGCCAACGCTTTACGTAATTATTATTCTATTTGCGATCCTGGGGCGAAGTCTGTCGTTGCTGATCTTCGTTTCGATCCTCTTTGGCTGGACAGCCCTGGTTGGCGTCGTGCGGGCCGAGTTTTTGCGCGCACGAAACCTTGAATATGTGCGCGCGGCGAAAGCCTTGGGCGTGTCTGACACGGTGATCATGTTCCGCCATATGTTGCCCAATGCGATGGTGGCCACATTGACGTTTTTGCCCTTCATCGTGACCGGGCAAATCGCAACGCTGGCCACTTTGGATTTCCTTGGATTTGGCCTGCCGTCATCCGCGCCATCCTTGGGGGAGCTGACTTTGCAAGCCAAACAAAACTTGCAAGCGCCCTGGCTTGGATTTACCGCCTTCTTCGTTTACGCTGTGATGCTGTCACTGCTTGTGTTCATATTTGAAGGTGTCCGCGATGCCTTTGACCCGCGAAAGACGTTCAAATGACCCGCATTATTGATGTTCAAAACCTTGAGGTCAGTTTTTCCCAGGACGGGAAGAAAACACATGCCGTGCGGAATGCATCTTGGTATGTGGATCAGGGAGAAACCGTTGCAATCGTTGGTGAATCCGGTTCGGGGAAATCTGTTTCAGCCCTGTCGATAGTTGGGCTTTTACCTGACAGCGCAGCTGTGACAGGTTCTGTTCGCTACCGCGATGAGGAAATGTTGGGTGCCGCTGAGGCCGATCTGCGTCGTGTACGCGGCAACGACATCAGCTTCATTTTCCAAGAGCCAATGACATCGCTTAATCCGCTGCACACAATCCGCAAGCAGTTGGCCGAAAGCCTGCTGCTGCATCAGGGCGTGCGCGGTCAAATTGCTGAAGATCGTATCCTTGACCTGCTTCACAAAGTGGGCATTCGGGACGCTGAAAGCCGTTTAAACAGCTATCCGCACCAATTGTCGGGTGGGCAACGCCAGCGTGTGATGATCGCGATGGCGCTTTCAAACAAGCCTGACCTTTTGATCGCCGATGAACCCACAACCGCGCTGGATGTCACCATTCAAGCGCAGATTTTGGAACTGTTGGCTGATCTAAAAGAAACCGAAGGGATGAGCTTGGTTTTCATCACGCATGACCTTGAGATCGTTCGGAAATTTGCGGATCGCGTCTATGTTATGCAGCAGGGCGAAGTCGTGGAAGAGGGGCCCGTGAACCAAATTTTCACCGCACCTGCGCATCCATATACACAAACGCTTCTGTCAGCGGCCCCATCCGGTGATCCGGTTGAGGTCGCCGCTGAGGCACAAGAAATTATCTCGACGGATGACTTGCGCATTTGGTTCCCGATTTACCAAGGGCTTCTGCGTAAAACTGTGGGGCATGTTAAGGCTGTGAATGCGGCAACGATCTCTGTGCGGCAGGGCGAAACCCTTGGAATCGTGGGGGAATCTGGTTCTGGAAAGACCACATTGGCCTTGGCGATTATGCGCTTGATCAAATCTGAGGGGCCGATTGTGTTTCTTGGCGAAGATATCCGAAGCCGGCGCGGCAAAGGGTTACGTGATTTGCGCAAGGATATGCAGATCGTGTTTCAAGATCCATTTGGGTCGCTGTCTCCACGGATGTCGGCCATGCAAATTATCGCGGAAGGGCTGCAGGTTCATGGCCTGCCCGAGGGGCGTGACGCGCGCGAAATGGTTGCTGAAATCATGCTTGAGGTTGGCCTTGATCCCATCATGATGGATCGATATCCGCATGAGTTTTCCGGTGGGCAGCGCCAACGTATTGCCATCGCGCGTGCGATGATTTTGCGCCCGCAATTGGTTGTCTTAGATGAACCAACCTCGGCCCTGGATATGACTGTTCAAGTGCAAATCGTTGATTTGTTACGTGATTTACAACGGAAATACGGCTTGGCCTATCTGTTCATCAGCCATGATTTGAAGGTGGTTCGTGCGTTGTCACATAAGGTGATCGTGATGCGCAATGGTGATATCGTGGAAGCCGGAAGCCGCCAGGAGATCTTCAACGCGCCGCAAACGGATTACACCCGCGCACTTATGTCTGCGGCGTTTGATCTTTCCGCTGTGGATACTGTTGAGATTTGACAGGAATTGTGGCATTGCAGATGTGCGCCTGCGTGTATCTTGCGGGCTTTTGTCAGTCAGAGATTTGAACATTATCGCCCCAGGAAACGTTGAAAATATGACATCGCAAACCCCGGATATTCGTCCGAAAGCCTGTGAAACTTGCCCAATTCGGGAACGTGCCGTCTGTTCGCATTGCAGCGGCAGCGAGTTGGAAGAACTTGACCAGTTCAAATATTATCGCACCTACGAGGCGGGACAGCCGATCATTTTTGCCGGTGATAAGCTGGAATTTGTTGGGTCGATCGTAAAAGGCGTGGCGACTCTGACCCAAACCATGGAAGACGGGCGCAGACAGATGACCGGGCTTTTGTTGCCGTCTGATTTCGTCGGACGCCCAGGACGTGAAATTGCGCTGTATGATGTGACCGCCACAACCGAGGTCGTCATGTGCTGCTTTCGCATTAAGCCCTTTGAGGCGTTGCTGGCCAAAACGCCGCACCTCAGCCAACGCCTGTTGGAAATGACATTGGACGAACTTGATGCAGCGCGCGAATGGTTGTTGCTTCTGGGTCGTAAAACAGCACGCGAAAAAATCGCCAGCTTGCTGAAATTCATCGCCAAGCGTGAATTTGGCCAAACCGTGAATGTGTTGGAACTGGATATCTGTTTTGACTTGCCTCTAACGCGTGAAGCGATGGCGGATTATCTGGGGTTAACCTTAGAAACGGTCAGCCGCCAGATCTCGGCGCTTAAACGCGAAGGCATTATCACACTTAAGAAAAATCGCAGCGTGACCGTGCCTGATGTCGAAAAACTGTTTCGCGAAACCGGTGATGATCACGCCGCATAACATCTGCACAGTTGTGACCATGCAGATGTTTTTGTTATAGACTTAATGTGCAAACAGCACAGGCCGTTCGATGTTTTGCAGCATATCACGTGTCGCGCCGCCTAAAATGGCCTCGCGGAAACGGGAATGCCCATAGGCGCCCATGACCATCAGTCCAGCATCGATATCTGACATGTGGCGCATCAAAACATCTGACACGCGCGGCATGGATTTAGACAGAACAGAGATCTCAGCCGTCACGCCATGGCGGGCCAACATTTTGGACAATAATCCGCCTGGATCGGATCGATCGGGGCTGTGTACGGGCGGATCGATGACCGCAATAGAGACCAAATCAGCGGCTTTCAGAACGGGCAGGGCGGCGCGAATGGCCCCCAAAGCTTCGGGGCTTTCGTTCCAGCCGATGACCACGCGTCTTGCGTCAATTCGGTCGAATTTCTGTGGGCAGACCAACAAAGGCACCCGCGCATCAAACAATGCTGATTCGCAAATCGCTTCGTATTCCGCCCCTTTTCCAGGGCCGTATGGCTGCGGCATAATTACCAAATCAGAGAAGCGCGCGCGCCCTGAAACATAGCGATTTAGCAGGGGTAAATGCACCACCCCTTCGTCCACTGCCCAGCGGATATCTTCGGCCTGTAAACGGGTTTTTGCAGCGCCAGAAATATCAGCTGAGGCCGCCACAGCATCGTTGCGAGCATCTTGTTGAATCAATGCGTTAGCGCCTGCGTATAAATGCGCAGTCGGGGTGCGGTCGATACCCATGGCAAGCACATCAAGATGGGCGTCTGCCTGGCGACTGATCTCAATTGCCGCCGAGAGCGCCGAGCTTTCCAGATCCGCATCCGGGATCACCGTCATGATCGAATTGTAACCCATGCTGGGTCTCCACTTCTTTGAAATTATCTGTGGTGACATTAACCTGATGGCAGGGTGAAATGTTTGACATGGATCAAGGAATGGCAGAGCGCATCATTCCATAGCACTATTACACGGGAAAATGCGCCTCGAATCTAGGGGCGCGACGGAAGGAGCAACTTCATGTGGGACTATGTGAAAATTGCCGCGCTTGCGGCGATCACCCTACTGGCAGCGATTGCGGCATCTTATGCACGCGACATCGCCTACCAGGTACACGCGGTGATCGTTATGCTTGTCGCGGGCGGACTATTTCTTTGGACAGTACGGCGCGCGGACGAAATACCCGCGCCGGTGACCGGGGAATATATGGATGATGTGATACGCTACGGTGTTGTCGCGACAACATTTTGGGGCGTTGTGGGGTTCCTTGCCGGAACCTTTATCGCGTTTCAGCTGGCTTTCCCTGTACTGAACTTTGAGTTCTTGCAAGGATTTGGTAACTTTGGTCGCCTGCGCCCGCTGCACACATCTGCTGTGATTTTCGCTTTTGGTGGGAACGCTTTGATCGCGACCTCCTTCTACGTTTTGCAACGTACCACTGCGGCGCGCCTCTGGGGTGGAAACCTCGCTTGGTTTGTGTTCTGGGGATATAATCTGTTCATCGTTTTGGCGGCGACGGGTTACCTTTTGGGTGCAACGCAATCTAAAGAATATGCAGAACCTGAATGGTATGTGGATATCTGGCTGACCATTGTATGGGTCGCTTATCTGCTTGTCTTTATGGGCACTCTGATGAAACGCAAAGAGCCACATATCTATGTTGCCAACTGGTTCTACCTGGCCTTCATCGTGACTGTGGCCTTGCTGCATATTGTGAACAATCTATCCTTGCCAGTTTCCCTGTTTGGTTCCAAATCCGTTCAATTGTTCTCTGGTGTGCAAGATGCCATGGTTCAATGGTGGTATGGCCACAATGCTGTGGGCTTCTTCCTGACTGCGGGTTTCTTGGGGATGATGTATTACTTCGTTCCAAAGCAAGCTGAACGTCCAGTTTATTCTTATAAACTGTCGATCATTCACTTTTGGGCGCTGATCTTCCTGTATATCTGGGCTGGTCCTCACCACCTGCATTACACCGCTTTGCCTGACTGGGCTGGTACATTGGGGATGGTTATGTCCATCGTTCTGTGGATGCCGTCCTGGGGTGGTATGATCAACGGTCTGATGACCCTGCAAGGGGCTTGGGACAAGCTGCGCACCGATCCAATCCTGCGTATGATGGTTGTGTCTTTGGCGTTCTACGGCATGTCCACCTTTGAAGGTCCGATGATGTCAATTCGCGCTGTGAACTCTCTGTCACATTACACCGACTGGACCATTGGTCACGTGCATTCCGGTGCGCTTGGTTGGAACGGTATGGTGACATTTGGTGCGCTTTACTTCTTGTTCCCTAAACTTTGGAACAAAGCCGGCATCTATTCCAACAAAGCCATCAACTGGCACTTCTGGTTGGCTACTGTGGGCATCGTTCTTTATGCGGCATCCATGTGGGTGACCGGCATTATGGAAGGCCTGATGTGGCGTGAAGTTGATGCGAATGGGTTCCTTGTGAATACGTTTGCGGACACTGTTGAAGCTAAATTCCTGATGTATGTGGTTCGGGGTCTTGGCGGGGTTATGTATCTCACCGGTGCGCTGATCATGGCATGGAACCTCTGGATGACTGTTGCGAAAGGGGCGCCAAAAGAAGACGCCACCCCCGCAATGGCACCCGCAGAATAAGGAGCGCCTGATATGGGAATTCTTGATAAACACGGCGTCATTGAACGTAACGCAACACTTCTTCTGGTGGGCAGCCTCGCGGTTGTTTCCATCGGGGGGATCGTGGAAATCGCACCTTTGTTCTGGTTGGAAAACACCATTGAGGATGTCGAGGGCATGCGCCCCTATTCCCCATTGGAATTGACCGGGCGTGATATCTACATTCGCGAGGGTTGCTATACGTGTCACTCGCAGATGATCCGTCCAATGCGTGACGAAGTTGAACGTTACGGCCATTATTCATTGGCGGCAGAAAGCAAATATGACCACCCGCATCAGTGGGGGTCAAAACGTACAGGGCCTGATATTGCTCGGGTTGGTGGTCGTTATTCTGATGAATGGCATGTTGATCACCTGCGCGACCCGCAATCTGTGGTGCCTGAATCCATCATGCCGAAATATGCCTTCCTTGAGGATAATATCCTTGATGGCGAATACATCGGCGATCTGTTGGAAACGCACCGTATGGTGGGGGTTCCTTACACAGATGAAATGATCGAAAATGCGCGTATGGATTTCACCGTTCAGATTGATCCTGATGGTGATTGGGATGCTATGGTCGAACGTTATCCAGGCGCGCAAGTGCGTAATTTTGATCGCAAACCTGGCATCTCTGAGATGGACGCATTGGTGGCCTATTTGCAGATGTTGGGCACGTTGGTTGATTTCTCAACCTTCACACCTGACGCAAGTCGATAGGGGGTCGAAATGGAAACCTATTCGATCCTAAGGGAATTTGCCGACAGCTGGATGATGCTGGGGCTGTTCTCATTCTTCATCGGTGTGGTGTTCTGGGTCATGCGCCCAGGAGCCACCCGCACTTACAGTGATACTGCCAATATCCCATTTCGGCATGAGGATGCCCCAATCGTGGATGTCCAGCCTGAGGAGACACGCTAATGGCTGCTAAGAAACCAAATGAAAAACCAGACTATGGCACCACAGGGCATTCTTGGGATGGCATCGAAGAGCTGAACACACCTATGCCGCGTTGGTGGCTGTGGACTTTGTACCTGTGTATCATCTGGGGGATTGGCTATGTGATTGCATATCCGGCTTGGCCCATGATCAATGGCGCAACACCGGGTCTTTTGGGGTATTCCACACGTGGTGAAGTCGCCGCCGAGATCGCACGTTTTGACGAAGCCAATGCGCCGATGGAAGAACTGTTGGTTGCGACGCCACTGAATGAAGTTGAACAGCTGCCAGAGCTGAATGGCTTTGCGAAAAATGCAGGCCAGGCAGTGTATAATACCTGGTGCGTTCAATGTCACCAATCTGGCGGTGCTGGCGCGCAGGGATATCCTGTCTTGGTCGACAACGACTGGCTTTGGGGTGGTTCCATTGACGAGATCTACACCACTGTGAACCACGGTATTCGCACCGAAGATGACGCGGATGCACGGTATTCACAGATGCCAGCCTTTGGTGAGTTTATGTCCGAAGAGGAAATCGCATCACTTGTGTCCCATGTTCAGATCATCGCGGGCCAAGACGGCAATGCTGAATTGGCCGAAGCAGGGGCGGCGTTGTTCTACGACAATTGCGCATCCTGTCATGGTGATGAAGGCAAGGGCGACCGTTTCCAAGGCGCACCTGATCTGACCGACCGCATCTGGTTGTTTGGTGGCGATACTGCTGCGTTGACAGAAACCATCACGAATGCCCGCTTTGGCGTTATGCCATCCTGGAGCGCACGTGGCATGTCCGAAGCCGATATTCGCGCTGTGTCACTTTATGTTCACCAGTTGGGCGGTGGCGAATAAGCCACCGGCCAACCGGCCAACCAATACCAGAGGTCACCACTTCTGGTCAGGCACCGATCCCCGTCCTGTTCGCGCGTTTCCTGGGGGTCGGTGCTGCCATTATTCAGCGTCACTTTGACCGATGTCAAAGATTACTTAATACGGCTTTAATAGCCATGACGCACAACTGTAAAAGAACGGAGCTCATCCGTGAGTGATTCCCAGCAAGCCCCCAGCCTCTATGCTGCCCGCGAGCCTGTATTCCCAAAACGTGTCTATGGTCGATTTCGTAACCTGAAATGGTTGATCATGGCCGTGACCCTTGGGATCTATTACCTGACGCCGTGGATCCGTTGGGATCGTGGGGCCGAGCTTCCTGATCAAGCCGTCTTGATTGACCTGGCCAGCCGCCGTTTCTATTTCTTCTGGATCGAAATCTGGCCCTATGAATTCTATTTCGTTGGTGGGCTTTTGATCATGGCCGGGCTTGGTCTGTTCCTGTTTACCTCGGCTTTGGGACGCGTTTGGTGCGGATATACTTGCCCACAGACGGTCTGGGTTGATCTGTTCATTCTGGTGGAACGCTGGATTGAAGGCGACCGCAACGCACGCCTGCGCTTGCATCGTCAGAAGAAAATAGATTTCCGTAAACTACGCCTGCGTCTGACAAAATGGTTGGTTTGGTTGCTGATTTCCGTCGCGACCGGCGGGGCTTGGGTGTTTTACTTTACCGATGCGCCTAAACTTGCCGTTGATCTGTTCACGTTCAACGCCAATGTCGTGGCCTACACAACCATCCTTGTGATGACAGCGATGACGTTTATTTTTGGTGGCTTCATGCGTGAACAAGTGTGCAATTACATGTGCCCATGGCCGCGCATCCAAGCTGCGATGATGGATACGGACACATTGACCGTCGCCTACCGTCATTGGCGCGGAGAACCCCGCGGTAAGGCTAAAAAAGGTGTCGTTGCCGAAGGGCAGGGCGATTGTATCGATTGCATGGCCTGTGTGAATGTTTGCCCGGCGGGCATTGATATTCGTGAAGGTCAGCAGATGGAATGTATCACCTGCGCTTTATGTATCGATGCTTGTGATGAAATCATGGATAAGATCGGCAAGCCACGTGGTTTGATCGGTTACATGGCCCTGAAAGATGAAACCTCGGAAACCTCAGGCATTGCCCCTGTCAGCCCTTGGAAACACATCTTCCGCCTACGCACTATGATTTACACGGGGCTTTGGTCGCTGATTGGTGTCGGCTTGATGTTCATGTTGTTTATCCGGTCTGACATCGATATTTCTGTCTCGCCTGTGCGCAGCCCGGTTTACATTACCATGTCTGATGGATCTATTCGGAACGCCTATGACATCCGCCTGCGTAACAAACATGGCGAAGCGCATTCCTTTGCGATGGTCGCACGTTCAGATGTTCCAATGCAGTTGGAAGTCGAAGGCGAGGATTATGGTACAGTCACTGTACCCGCCGATGAATTGCGCACTATTCGGGTGTATCTGACGGTGCCGGATGCCTCTTCTGCGGCCAACAGCAAGGTCACTGACGTGCGGATCTGGATCACAGATGAAGCAAACGGGGACCGCGCGCATGCGGACACCGTGTTCAATGGCCGCGATTAACGAAAGAAAGAACTGATCATGAATACCCCACATGAAGACACCGGTTGGAAACTGAATGGCTACCATGTTTTTGGTCTTTTCGCCGCCGGTTTCGCGGTGATCATTACGGTTAATCTGTTTCTGGCCTACAGTGCGGTGAGGACCTTTCCTGGGCTGGAGGTGAAGAACTCCTACATCGCCAGCCAGGATTTTGACGTAAACCGGGCCCGTCAACAGGCGCTGGGGTGGCAAGTGGAAGGTTCGATCGAGGATGGCATTCTGCGCGTCGAAATCCGCGACGTGAATGGCGCCCCGCTTGAGGTCGCGCAACTTGACGCAATCGTTGCGCGCCGCACACATGTGCGTGATGATTTTACGCCGAACTTCGTATTTGACGGAACGGATTATGTCGCGAACGTCGACATGGCATCTGGATCGTGGCAGCTGCGCTTGTTGTTGCGCGCGCCAGATGGCACCGAATTTCAACAACGCCACAATCTGTGCGTGGACGATCCAGAATGTAAGGCCAATGACTGAAACGATGTCCTATTCCGCATGCCCTGCCTGCGCGGTTGCACCTTCGGCGCAGGACATTGCACAAAGCCAGGTGGCATTGCAGGGCGATATCCTATTGTCCTTGCCCACCGTACATTGTGCGGGGTGTATCTCGGCTGTGGAACGCAAACTGACGTCCATGCCCGGCGTGACTTCGGCGCGAGTGAACCTGTCATTGAAACGGGTCGCCGTGGCGACCAAAACAGCACTGAGTATCGAAGACCTGATCGCAGCGCTGGCTGCGGTCGGCTATCCAGCGCATGAACTTGACAGCACCGCTTTATCGGTTGGTGCTGCCGATAAAGCGGCCCGTAGCATCCTGTTTAGACTTGGGATTTCTGGGTTCGCAATGATGAATGTCATGTTGCTGTCAGTTGCGATTTGGTCCGGTGCCGAAGCTGCAACGCGTGACATGTTTCATTGGATTTCGGCTGCCATCGCTCTTCCCGTAATCACCTGGGCCGCACAGCCGTTTTTCCAGAATGCCTGGACGGCTTTGCGCACGGGTCACCTGAATATGGATGTGCCGATTTCCTTGGCGATCCTGCTGGCTGGCGGGATGAGCTTATTTGAGGTCCTAAATGGTGGCGAACACGCCTATTTTGATGCGGCTCTGTCACTGACATTCTTCCTGCTGGCTGGACGTTATCTTGATCAACGCACGCGCCGTGCCGCGCGATCTGCCGCCGAGGAATTGACAGCTCTGGAGGTGCCGCGTGTCGTGCAGTTGACACCGGATGGCGAAGTTGTTGTGCCCCTTTCCGGCATTGCGGTGGGTGATACCGTCTTGGTGCGTCCAGGCGCGCGTATCCCGGTGGATGGCGTTGTTTCAAAAGGCGAAAGCGAAGTGGATCGCGCTTTGCTCACCGGGGAAACCCTGCCTGTCGCCATCGCCACGGGCACCATTGTCAGTGCCGGAGAGGTCAACCTAACGGGTCCGTTCGAACTGACGGTGCATGCTGCGGGGCGTGACAGTTCGCTTGCGCGGATGGCGGATTTGGTCACGATCGCGGAAGGGGCGAAAAACCGTTACTCATCCCTCGCGGATCGCGCGGCTCAAATCTATGCGCCCGGCGTGCACTTGCTCGCATTTTTTGCCTTTATCGGCTGGTTATATGCCTCCGGTGGTGACGTGCGTCTGGCCCTGAATATCGCAGTCGCGGTTCTTATCATCACATGCCCTTGCGCCTTGGGCCTTGCGGTTCCAGCCGTGGTCACCGCCGCGTCAGGCAATCTGTTTCGCAAAGGATTGCTTGTGAAGAACGCCACCGCCCTGGAACGCCTGGCCGAGATCGATTGCGTGGTTTTCGACAAAACCGGCACATTAACCGATGGCGACGTGGTTCCGGGCACTTTGGATGGGCTTACCCCTGAACACCAATCCCTTGCCTTGGCTTTGGCGTCTCAGTCTGATCACCCTTTGGCGCAGGCCTTGACGAAAGCATTGAACACGCTTGGTGTCGCGCCTGTCATGCTTACGGATATTTCTGAAGCGCCCGGCAAAGGCGTTGAGGCGAAACATCTTGGTCATCGGGTCGCGCTTGGTCGTGCGGAATGGCTGGGCGCGACGGCAGGCGACAGCACGGCGACATGGCTTCAAGTGGACGATGGCACTGTCATTCAGATCCCGTTTTCAGATCACCTGCGCCCCGATGCCATCGATACGATTTCTGCGCTCCAATCAAGCGGCCTTCCTGTTGTTCTGCTGTCGGGTGATAACACAACCGCCGTGAAATCAGCTGCTTTAGAACTTGGGATCAGCGACTGGCACGCCCAGATGCGGCCCGAAGATAAGGCACAGAAACTGTCTGAACTTTCCGAGGCTGGCCATAAGGTGTTGATGGTCGGCGATGGTTTGAACGACACAGTCGCATTGGCGGTGGCCCATGTGTCGGTCTCGCCGGCCTCTGCATTGGATGCGGCGCGTGTCGCGTCTGACATCGTACTGTTGGGCAACCGTCTTGGCGCGATCTCTGATGCGCGCGCGATCGCACGTTCAGCGCGCAAACGCATTCTGGAAAACTTCGCGATTGCTGCTGGTTACAATGCGATTGCGATCCCGGTTGCTTTGCTTGGTTTCGCGTCGCCTTTGGCCGCAGCCCTGGCAATGTCGACATCATCTATCAGCGTGTCTTTGAATGCGCTACGGTTACGCAGTGCAGGGCAGGGGGACAAAAAATGAATGTATTGGCGTGGTTGATACCAGTGTCACTCTTCCTTGGCGGGTTGGGCTTGGTGGGATTCGTCTGGACCCTGCGTTCAAGCCAATATGAAGACCCGGATGGCGACAGCCAGCGGATCTTGTCCGACGATTGGGATGATCAACCCCGCCCATAACAGGCGGGGTTCTTCGATGTCAGGCGATTGTTACAGTCACGCTGGGCAACCCGTTGATTTCCACCGTGCAACTGTCGCCAGAGACAAGGGGCCCAACCCCATCTGGCGTGCCTGTGAAGATCAGATCCCCGGCGGCCAAAGTCACGAAGCGGGACAGGTATGCGATGATTTCTGGGACAGACCAAATCATCTCGCCTGTGGTGCTGTCTTGGGTAGCAGCCCCGTTCACCACTGCGCGGATCTGGGCTGCATCCACGCCAGAACACTGTGCCAGTGGAAGGATTGCGCCGCAAACTGCCGCGTTATCAAACCCTTTCGACATGTCCCATGGACGACCAGCGTTCTTCGCATCCGATTGCAGATCTCGCCGAGTCAGATCATTGCCTGTGGCATAGCCCCAGACGTGATCCATGGCATCAGCTGCGGCAATCTCAACGCCACCCTTGCCAATCGCGACGACAAGCTCGGCTTCATGGTGAAAATTCGTGGTCATCTGGGGGTAGGGGATGGTTGCCCCATCTGCGACCAAAGCGTCAGCGGCTTTGCTAAAGAAAAAGGGCGGATCGGATTTTGGATCTCCGCCCATTTCACGCACGTGGTCGGCATAGTTCTTGCCGACACAAAAGATGCGACGCACGGGAAAGCGCTGATCACTCTCGTGAATCGCAACAGAGGGCTGCACAGGGGCAGGGAATATATATTGGGTCATGGGTGGCTCCTTCCGGGGCAGTTTTGCCCGGAAGGAAGCAAGGTGCAAGGCCGCAAAATTACGGTCTTACAACTTCGCAATCTTGTGATCTGGCTTGCAAGCGGCGGCAGGCCAGTTGCGCGCGGTCCTGGGACAGGCCTGTGAACTTGGCTTCAAAGCCACCGCCACCACGGCTGACCCGACGCAATGTGCCATCCAGTGCCGAGGTCTCGGCCAATGCCGTGCGCAGTAAAACGCGTTCTGCTTCGAATTGTGACCCGTATTTGCCCAAGCTCACACCCCAATCGCGCCCACCTGAACCAGACAGGCGTGTGATGATCACGGGCTCCTGTTGTACGGGTCGGGATTCGGGCACGATGGTGTTGATCACCGGACGCGGGGTGTCGGCAGTTGGCACAAAGCGGGCAGGCAATGTTTCCACCGGCGGGGTGCTGGCAGCCTCAACTGCGGCCAAAACTGTCGCTGTTATCTCAATCACTTCCGGTTGGGGTTCGACCTGTTCGGGTTGGTTTAGCACCGGTCTTGGCACTTCAATTGACTCGACTTCCGCAACAACAACTTCTTCTACGGGTTCAATGACTGCAGCCTCTACTTCTTGTGCGTTTTCAGCCGCTTGGATCTCTTCAACCGCGCTTGCGATCTCGTTTTCCAATGCGGTCAATAGATCCTCATCAGGGGCAGGCGCTTCGGGTGCTTCTGCGACACGGATGGGGCGCAAGACTGGCACAAGCGAGGTCGTCACTGCCGTCACCAAACGTGTGGGTGCGGCCGCCGCAACTGCGGGTGTGCTGCCGGTATATCGTGGCCGGGCCGGGCGGCGTACAGCCACGCGTGTGGGGGCGCGTTCAAAGCCCATGTCAAGCAATTGCGCGACGCGTGCGTTGCGGGCGGCGGATGAGCTGCCACCAAACATAGTCGCAATAATGCGTTCGCTGCCGCGTTCAGCCGAGGCCACCAAATTGGAACCCGCAGCCCGCGTGTATCCGGTTTTGATGCCATCTGCGCCGCGATAGCTGGCCAGAAGACGCCGGTTGGTGTTGTTGACCTGGCGAATGCCGGCATCGGTGGTGCGCCGCGAGAACAGGTTGTAATATTCTGGATAGTCATAAAACAGATGCCGACCAAGGGCCGTCATGTCGCGCGCGGTGGACAAATGCCCAGCTTCCGTCAAGCCATGCGCATTGCGAAATGTCGTGCGAGACATGCCAAGCGCGCGTGCGGTTCGGGTCATGCGGCGGGCGAAAGCCGCCTCTGATCCTTCGATCGCTTCACCCAATGCGGTGGCTGCGTCATTGGCACTTTTCACCGCAGCCGCGCGGATTAGATATCGCAAACGGATGGTTTGACCCGCACGAAGCCCCAGCTTTGACGGTGGCTCAGCCGCGGCATTGCGCGAAATGCGCACCTGTGTGTCCAATGAAATTTCACCGTTTTCGATGGCTTCAAACACCACATAAAGTGTCATCATCTTGGTCAAAGATGCGGGATGTAAGCGTGTGTCTGCATTGCGCGAATGCAAGACCTCGCCTGATCGCGCGTCGATCACCATAGCTGCATAGGGCGCCGCCGTTGCGAAACCTGTGAACAGCACAATTGCCAAAAAGAAATAGAATGCCCCTGAACGGAGCAAATACCCAAGACGTGTCATCACGTCGCCTGCCTTTTTTATCTGCCTCATGCCGCCGAATTTTTCGGTCAGCTTATTATTATTACCTTGATGCTAACACAGGGTCCGGATCTGGAAAACCTTTATTTTTCATAGCACTCAGAGCTGTGGTTAATCCGCCGATGACTACAAGATATTGTGGTGACGGGCGGTCGGGATCTATATACCTTGTGATCTCAGTAGGCGCGCGGGCAGGGTTTTCTGGTTTCCGATCTCAAAATGCAGCCGCGTGCCATGTCGCGTTTCGGTATGCACCAGCGCCCAAGCCCCGCACATATTTCCCTGCATCAGATTCTATTTAGGGGGCGTATCTTGCGGCTGTATCAACGGCAATTGTGGTTAATCTGGGGGGATTTCTCCGACATTAACGGAATGCCCCTTTTCACGGGTGTTCAGGGGGCTATATACTCTGGGCGACCCTTGCGATGGAATGTTATTTTGCACGACTTGACGAAAATGAACGCAGAACGACTGATGACAGTGATGTCATCGGATGACGGCGGGGATGACGCGGATGGTGACGTCGGCACGCTGACCCGAACCAAACCGAAAACGCAACGTCCACCGATGTATAAGGTCATGTTGTTAAACGATGATTACACGCCGATGGAATTTGTCGTACATATTCTCGAACGCTACTTCAGCTTGGATCACGCCGCCTCCTTTGAGATCATGCTGATTGTACATAAGAAAGGTTTGGCGGTCGTTGGGACCTACACCCGCGAAATCGCAGAAACCAAAGTTGCACAAGTCATGGAAGCGGCGCGCCAGAATCAACACCCGCTTCAATGCACCATGGAAAAAGAGTAAAATTTTATGCTGTCTGCCAGACTTCCCTCCGCGCTAGAAAGCGGTCTTTTCCTGTTGCCTGAAGATGGCGACATTTTGATTTTTGCACCAGAGACTGAGGCCGATCTGTCGACCCTGCCCAAAGATCGTGTGATCATTATCGACGACTTTTATCCCAACGTCGAAATGCGCAAAGCCCAAGGTTTTCGTGTGCAACAGCAACTGCCCGATCAGGCCGCGGCGGCGGTGATTTGCATGCCTCGGTCCAAAAGCCTGGCCCGCAAATGGGTGGCCGAGGCCTGTGCCCGCGTCACCGGGCCGATCGCGATTGACGGCAATAAGACTTCCGGGATCGAGAGCATCCTGAAAGCCACCAGAAAGTTGACGCCGACATCTGACGCGTTTTCACGCGCACATGGCAAACTATTTATCCTGTTGCCCGTGGCGCAACGCGGCGAAGCCTTCACGTCATGGCACGCAGGCATGGCGCCTGGCCCTGATGGGTTCACAACTGCACCCGGCGTGTTTTCAGAAAGCAAAATTGACAAGGGCTCGTCTGTGCTGGCCTCTGTTTTGCCGTCACGCCCGGGCCGCCGTATCGCGGATCTTGGTGCGGGCTGGGGGTATTTGTCGGCGGGTATGTTGCAAAACCCTGATATCGAAACCGTACATATCATCGAAGCCAGCAAGACTGCTTTGGACTGCGCCCAGAAAAACATCACAGATCCGCGTGCGAAATTTCACTGGGGGGATGCGCGGTCAATCAGATTGTCCGAGCCCGTGGATGTGGTCGTAACCAACCCGCCTTTCCATGTGGGACGCGCCGCTGAACCCACGTTGGGCCAAGCATTTTTGACCAATGCCGCTGAGCTGCTGACACCAAAAGGCACGCTTTGGGTCGTTGCAAATCAGGGCCTTCCCTATGAGGCAACGCTGAAAGAACACTTCCGCACCGTGGATCAGGTGGTGCTGGAAAGTGGCTTTAAAGTGCTCAAAGCGATGATCCCCAATACGCGCTCTCGTGCCAAACGATAAATTCGCATAAGCTCAGCTTGTTGAAACGCTCCTTAGAATCACAACACGGATGAACCATGTCATTTTCGATTTCCGGTAAAACCGCGATTGTCACCGGGGCCGCCAACGGCGTCGGCCTCGCCATTGCCCGCCATTTTACTGCGGCCGGCGCAAATGTTGTCTTTGCCGATCGTGACGAAAGCAAGTTGCGTGACGAGTTGGGCGAGATCTCTGAGGACAGCAATGTGCGCTGGTTCGCTGGCGATTTGCGCAAGAAACTGACCATCGCGAACCTGCTGTCTGCCACGATTGATGCCTTTGATCGGGTGGACATCCTTGTGAATGCGGCCCGCCAAGTTGAACCATCCAACCCGCTGGAACCAAAAGAAGATATGGTTGCCGAGCTGATGGATCAGAACCTTATGTGTTCCCTTCGCCTCAGCCAAGCGGTCGCAAAACGTATGATCGCGCAATCGGATGGTGATGCGCAGGATCAGAACTGCTTGGGGTCGATCATTAACCTTAGCTCGATTGCGGCACGCCACACCCATCCAGCCTTGCTTGCCTATTCCATGAGCGCCGCAGCATTGGAACAAATGACCCGGACTTTGGCGGTCGCACTTGCGCCAGAACGTATCCGTGTGAACGCGGTTGCGATTGGTTCTGTGCTGAGCACCAGTCTGCTGAATGAACTGAAAGCCAACGACAATTACCGCGCCGAGATCGTGTCACATACGCCGATGGGCCGCATAGCGCCCCCCAGCGAAGTTGCAGAAGTCGCGCAGTTTTTTGCCTCTGAAAGTTCGGCATTTGTGACGGGGCAGGTCTTGAACGTTGATGGTGGGCGCACATTGATTGACCCGGTCGCTGTCCCTGCGCATTGATTAATCTTCTGCGGGGAACTCTGCGGTGCAGCGTGCCAAAGCCGCGCCGTATTCCTGAACCAGAACATCCCGACGGGCGTTTAAACCGTCAAGTTTGCGCTGTTCCGCCAGCGGATCAATCGCGACTTCCTTGTCAGAAACGCGTGTGACGTGATGATTGCACCAGCGCAGGCTGTTGTTCACATCATGACAAAAGCGCAGCTCAAACCCTGGTCGCAATTCCTGCTCGACCCGATATCCCCGACCAATATCCAGTTCGAGCTGCGAAATAAGGCTTTCAACCCGCAGCAATTCTTCAGAGGCACTTGCCTCACAGCGTTCGCGTGGGGTGCTGCAGGCGGAAATTAAGATTGCCAAGGGCAACATCCAAGCCGTGTGGAATTTCATGATCCTGCGCGTCCTTATGGGTAACATCAAAACTTTTACATCTATACCTGCGCGAATAAGCAGCGTGTTGGAACGGCATATGCGGTCCAGCATAATTGCTTACATCGCATTAACAACAGACCGGCGGGACACAGAGATACCCCGCCGATCTGAATTTTATCATCAAATCAGGCCAGCTGATTGAAAAATTGTCTTCATGTCGTTTTTGGGGCGTGGGCCGATGTGACGGATACATTCCGCAGCGGCCGTGGTGCCCATTTTACCACATGTTTCAAGTGTTTGACCTGTTGCCAGACCATAAAGGAAGCCAGCGGCGAACATGTCACCTGCACCCGTTGCATCCACGGGCGTGACGCGCTCAACTGGGATCTCGACTTTCTCGTCACCACGGATGGCAATCACGGGGTCGCCGGAACGGGTGCAAACAACCAGTTCACATTCCTTGCGGGCCATTTCCAAAGCGTCAACGACGTTCTCTTGCTCGTACAGCGAACACCATTCTTCTTCATTGCCCAGAACGAAGTCCAATTCGTCCTTGACCAAACGGCGGAAATCATCGCGGTGACGATCCACACAGAAGGGGTCAGATAGGGAAATCCCGGTTTTACCGCCAGTGGAACGACAGGCTTTCGCCGCCGCTGTAAAGGCTGCTTTGCCTTCTGGCTTGTCAAACAAATAGCCTTCCAAGAAGATATATTCCGCATCAGATGCGACGGCCTCAGACACATCCGCCGGGCTGATATCCGCAGAAATACCGAGGTAAGTGTTCATGGAACGCTCACCATCTGGTGACACAAAAATCATGGAACGCGAGGTCGGCAGATCGCTGTCTGTCACCGGTGGGTTCACAAACGCCGTGCCGCCCGCTTCGGTGCCTTCCACATAGAACCGGCCCAATGCATCATCGCGCACGCGGCCAATCAAAGCGGTATCCAGACCCAAGGCACCAAGCGCCGCCAAAGTGTTGCAAACGGAACCACCAGGCGCCTGAACACGTGTTTCCATCGCACCGTAAAGCGTCTCTGCGCGGTCTTTTTCAACCAGCTGCATAATGCCTTTTTCGATCCCCATATGGTCAAGGAACGTGTCATCACATTGGGTCAGCACATCAACAATAGCATTACCAATGCCTACGACTTTGTATTTCTTGCTCATCGGGGTCTCCGGTTTTACGGGTTACAGGTTTTTATCTTCAAACAGGCAGAGATCACGTATCACGCAATTGCTGCACATTGGTTTACGCGCCTTACAAACATAACGTCCATGCAGGATCAACCAATGATGGGCGTGATGTTGAAATTCGGCGGGGATGTTGTCTTCTATCGCACGTTCCACAACGTCCACATCTTTACCAGGGCAAATACCGCTGCGATGACCAATGCGGAAAATATGCGTGTCCACCGCTTGCGCCGGTTGTTTGAACCACATGTTCAACACGACATTCGCGGTCTTGCGCCCAACCCCTGGCAGGCTGACCAAAGCGGCCCGGCTTGATGGAACTTCACCGCCATATTCATCCACAAGGATTTGTGCGGTTTTCATGACGTTCTTGGCTTTTTGGCGAAACAAGCCAATGGTTTTGATGTGATCCGTCAGGGCATCAATCCCCAGATCCAACATTTTCTGCGGCGTATCCGCGACCTTAAACAATTCCTTCGTCGCCTTATTCACCCCCACATCCGTCGCCTGCGCGGATAAGGCGACAGCGACCACCAATGTATAGGCGTTGGTGTGATCGAGTTCGCCCTTGGGTTCAGGTTCAAGGTCTCGAAACCGCGTGAAGATCTCCTTCAACACGGGATAGGACATTTGCTTGGCGGGTTTGGCTGGGCTAGAAGTCATGCCCGGTTTTATGCCCGGATGTGGGGCAGGGGTCCAGTGTTTAGCGGACGTTTAGCTGACCTGCACCCAATAGGCCAACAAACTGACGCTATATAGCGTGTCGACCGTAAAACAACTGAGCGTATACCAACTGAAAAACGGCACTCCCGCCCCCCGGTGCTTGGCAATATCCCAAACGCCGTGGCTGAAAATGGCCGCGATCACAAAGATCGGAGCAACGAAAACCCCTAGGATGGACGCGGTGATCAACACTGTCGCAATCAGGGCTTCGATCTTGATGTGTTTGG
This sequence comes from Halocynthiibacter namhaensis, assembly GCF_000812685.1. Taxonomy (GTDB): domain Bacteria; phylum Pseudomonadota; class Alphaproteobacteria; order Rhodobacterales; family Rhodobacteraceae; genus Halocynthiibacter; species Halocynthiibacter namhaensis. Next base: position 88,639 of record NZ_JWIF01000058.1, on the reverse strand, counting down.
GCTGTTTTAAGGCCTCGGTCACATAGGTGAAATTCATGATGATGGAAAAGAACGCCGCGATGATCCAGACATGCACGGGGGGCAATTGCCAGTGGGATAAGACCAAAAACAACACATAAAGCGCGGCTACCAAGGCAAGCGGCTTTTGACGGCTCTCGAAAAAGGGATGCGTATGGGGCATGGGGAACTCACTATGATACCAAGTGCCGGCGGTATACCTTACGCCTAGGGAAGCATGAACTGTGGTGGAAGACCGCAGGCAAAATCACAGTGATGTACAAGCAATCATGTGGTCCAACGTGCGCTTGGGATCAGGTTCGAACTTATGCGTCAGACATTGACGCAACATCTTTGGCCTTGTCCAAATCCAACCAAAGCTTTCCTGATCTGTACCCGCCCTTGATAAGGTGGCCGGGATCAGCAACTTCGGGATAATCCTGTGCCCAGTCGCGAAAGCGGTCATTGGTTACGATCCGTGTGCCCAGGTCGCGTGCGGCTTGCAAAATATAGGGATCGGCGGGGGTGCCTTTGGGGACAACCATGATTTGATCCGTCGGCAATCCCAACATACGCCCCATGCGTTGATCGTGAATATATTGGTGTTCAAGTAGATAACCAGCATTTGCGTCAAACATCACCCCAACGGTAAAGCCAAGTTCCCTGAGCTTCTGCACCACATCCTTCACGGTTTGAATTTGTGGCGTTTCACCGTTCCAATACATCACGTTGGACCCATCCATCACGATCCATTTTTGAGGGTTCTGAGGTGGTCTGGCAAAGGCGGCGCGCAACAAAAGTATTGCGCTCGCAATTGCGGACGGCAAGGCCACCAGGCCCAAATCGGACCAACCAGGCAGCAAAAAAGCAACACAAACACCGGCGAGAGACAGCAGGAACAATAGGGCAGGGATGATCATTTATCGTAGCTTTGAAGTGGGATGCAAATGGCGAATTATATGTGTTTATACGTTGCACGCTTGTTGATGGCTTTCAATCTAAAGATGCATGAATTCTTAGAAATTTTCCTAGGGGCACTCTTTATCCATCAGTGCATAGAAATCCACCAATCGCTTGCCGCGTTCATCCCGGAACCGTTCACCTTCACTCAGCCCGCGTATGCGATCAAGGCGGAACATGCGGAAATCTTCGCGCAGCTCGCACCAGCCAACAATCGTCCAGACCTTGCCCCAAAACCACAGGCCCAGCGGGCGGATAATGCGCGTGGTTTGCGCCCCTTCAACGTCGGCGTAAGCAAGCGATAAGCGCAGCTTTCTGTCACAGGCGGTCTCGATCTGATCAATCCGCGCGCGCACGTCATCATCCAAACCGGGTGACGATAGCGCATGAATAGGCACGGCCTCGGCATGAACACGATCCCGATCCGGCAACACGGCGTTGATTTTCACAAGTGCTTCTTCGGCGGCGGCGGCCATTTCGGCACCACCCCAAGCCTTGATCAAACGCGCGCCCGCCACCAGCGCCGTGATTTCCTTATGGGTGAACATAAGCGGCGGCAGATCATAGCCGTCGCGCATCAAATAACCGACCCCGGCTTCGCCATCAATTGGCACGCCGGAACCGATCAAATCCGCAATATCACGGTAAATAGTGCGGTCCGAAACTTCCAAACGATCCGCCAGCATCCGCGCCGTGGTCAGGCGACCACCGCGCAAATATTGCACAATCTGAAACAGTCGGTCCGCACGCCGCATGGGTTAATTCCCTTCAAACAACCCGATGGAATTTCCATCAGGATCAATACCATAGACGAAACGCCCAGCAGGAATAACCACCGGATCCCCCGCCAGAACTTCACCACCTGCGGCTTTGAAACGTGTGGCGGCATCTTCAACATTGTCAGGAACCGCCAGATGCAACGTCGCACCGGACCCGTCCTTTGCGGGTTTGCCTTCATAGATATTCGCGGCCACGCCCTGGCCGTCCGCCGTTGGGATGAGGGCAATCATATTTGGCCCCATATCCATCTTTTCTAGATCATATTGGAACACAGCCCCATAAAACGCGATGGCGTTTTCCAGGTTGGTCACAGGGATCTCGGCCCAAACGAGGGCGTTTTGAGGTTTGAAGTTTGCAGTGGTCATAAGCCGTCCTTTCAGTTTCTACGCGCCTTATGACAGCCCCCTCCTGACAGCATTATGTCAGGAGGGTTAGAACCACCGCAATCCGTCTTTGGTTTCACCCTTGGGGTTGTATTCACCGCTGACAACGCCCTCATAGTCCGCTTTATCCAAGGCTTTGAAAAATGCTGGGAAATCATAGCCATCCACAGGTTCATGACGTTTGGGGTACCCGCTCACTTGAATATGTTGGATCAGATCGCCGTGCTTTCTCCAAAGCTGCAACGGATCATGCCCCATGTTCATCGCATGAAATGTATCCAGCAACATTCCGGCATTTGGGCGATCTACTTTTGCCAAAATCTTTGCCGCTTGATCAAAACTGTTCAGCCCGTATCCGGGCACGGCTTGGGGGCTGATCGGTTCAATGACAAAGCTTTGATAGGGCTCCATGTCGCAGGCCTGGATCAGGTTTTCAGTCAGAACATCACTGGCGTCATCACCGGCCAAACCCGCCATGACATGCACATGTGTTGCGTCCAATATGTCAGCCATATCAATGGTTTTCACCATCTGACTGAGAAACGCAATCTGCTGATCTGCCTGGGCCGCAATGCCCCAGGTTTCGCCGCGTGGCGTGTCCATCAAGGCAAATTCAAGATCCGCATTCTGGGCAAGACGGGCCAGTTCTTCGGGGCTTTCCTCGGCCTCATCAGGCCAAAGCAATTCCACCGCATCAAACCCGGCATCCGCCGCCGCTTGAAACCGTTTTGCCAAGGGGATTTCTTGAAACAACATCGTTAAATTCGCACAAAAACGAGGCATCTAAACGTCCAGTTCTGTTGAAGGAATAACCGGGAAAAACTGCCCAGACGACCACAGCCCAAACCAGCTTTCACCGTCCAGATCTTTATGCGCGCCAATGTCCACCAGCCGATAAAAGCTTTTGCGATCAATAAGCGCTTCCAAATTCGCCCGGATCAAAACATAGGGTGATGGTTCGCCAGTTTCGGGATCACGCGCCACACGAATGGGGTTTTCGGGGCCCGCCACCGCCACATCATCCACATGGGTCGTGAAGGTCAAAACCTGATCCTCACCAGCACCAGTCACGTCAAAATCAATCGCCACAAAGGGCGCGTCATCGACGGTGATTCCGACTTTTTCAACGGGCGTCACCAGAAAATAATCGTCCCCATCCTTGCGAATGATCGATGAAAACAGCTTCACCAATTCCTTGCGGCCCATGGGCGTCCCAAGATACCACCACGTCCCATCACGCGCGATCCGCATATCCAGATCGCCGCAAAAGTCAGGATTCCACAGATGCACCGGGGGCGGGCCCTTTTTACTGGCCTTTTTCACCGCAGATGCGAGGTTTTCCGCCGATGGGGCGGCAGTTTTCGGGTCACTTGTTGGTTTTGTCATTTGTTCTTTGCACCAATCCGGCCTTTAATACGCATATTCTATTACGACCTTAACCACAGCGGGGGCATATCACCATGGCAGAAGCGGAAAATCTTGTCGCAGAGATCGAAGCATTGGGCGAAAAACTGGCCCAAGCAAAATCCGAGATCGCCGGGCGCTTCATTGGTCAGGAACAGGTCGTTGATCTTGTGTTGACCGCTTTGCTGTCTGGCGGTCATGGCCTGTTGATTGGTCTGCCGGGCCTTGGCAAAACGCTGTTGGTTGAAACCCTTTCCACCGTCATGGGGCTTGATGGCAGTCGCGTTCAATTCACGCCTGACCTGATGCCTGCCGATATTCTGGGTTCAGAAGTGTTGGAAACCAAAGCCGACGGCAGCCGCGAATTTCGCTTTATTGAGGGTCCGATTTTTTGCCAACTTTTGATGGCGGATGAGATCAACCGCGCCTCTCCACGCACCCAATCCGCATTGCTTCAGGCCATGCAGGAAAAAGAGGTCACCATCGCGGGCCAACACCGCCCCCTTGGCAAGCCCTTCCATGTGCTCGCCACGCAAAACCCGATTGAACAAGAGGGCACCTATCCGCTGCCCGAAGCCCAGCTTGACCGTTTCCTGCTACAGATCGAGGTGAATTACCCCAACCGTCAGGTGGAACGCGACATTCTTTTGGCCACCACGGGTGTGGATGAAGGTATCGCCAAACAGGTTTTTAACGCCGATGATCTGCTTGCGGCCCAGACCCTTCTGCGCCGTATGCCCGTGGGCGAAAGTGTCGTTGATTTAATCCTTGATCTCGTGCGCGCTTTCCGTCCTGATGATAGTCAAGCGCCTGAAATAACACGAAATTCCGTATCTTGGGGGCCGGGTCCACGTGCGGCCCAAGCCTTGATGCTTGCCGTGCGCGCCCGGGCTTTGCTTGACGGTCGCCTCGCGCCTTCCGCTGATGATGTTGCCCAGCTTGCCCGCCCGGTTTTGATGCACCGCATGGCGTTGGGATTTGGTGCGCGCGCACAGGGTCAGGACCTTGGCGCAGTAATTGATCAGGTCACCAACGACATCCTTGCGCAATCCACTCGCAAAGGGGCCGCCGCGTGAATCATCCCCCGGTGACAGCCCGCGCATTGCGCCGGGGTGGCGCGGAAATATCGGCAAGCCTGCCACCGCTTTTGGCCGCCGCTGAACGTCTGGCCCAAACCGTTCTGCCCGGCCTTCATGGTCGCCGGCGCGCGGGCCAAGGGGATGAGTTTTGGCAATATCGCCCCGCCACAGACAGTGATGAATTGCGTCATGTTGATTGGCGTCGTTCCGCGAAATCAGACGTAAATTTCATCCGCCAAAGGGAATGGCAACTGGCGCGAACCGTGATGTTCTGGGTCGATCCTGGGGCCTCAATGCGTTACAGCAGCGACAAAAACACCCCCGAAAAATCAACGCGCGCGTCCATTTTGACCCTGGCCTGTGCCATGCTTTTGCAGCGCGGCGGGGAACGGTTCGGTTTGATCGGCGCGACCCCCTCTGATGACATTTCTGCGGGCAGCGGCGACACGCAAATCCTGCGCATGACCCAAGCCCTTGAAGCATTGAACACCGGCGAGGCAGATGACTTCGCCAGCCCCGATCTGCGTACCTTACGCCCCAATACACAACTGGTGATCCTTTCCGATTTCCTGAATGATCCCAAGGTGTTCTCACAGGCCATAGATCAGGCGTCAGCCGCTGGTGTCACAGGGCTGACCTTGCAAATCCTTGACCCGGCTGAAGAAGCATTCCCCTGGCAAGGGCGCACAATATTTGAAAGCAAATCCGGTGCGCTGCGTCATGAAACCCTGCGTGCAATTGATCTGCGCGACCGTTATCTTGACCGCCTGAATGCCCGCAAAGCCCAGATCCGCGATCACTCCACAGGCGCCGGCTGGCAGCACAGTTGCCACCACAGCGACGCTTCTGCCGCCACGGCACTTTTGTGGATGTACCAAGCGCTTGAAAGGCGACATCTATGATCACTTTCGGCCCCCTTGGTTTCACGACCCCCTTGATGCTTTGGGCACTGCTTATCTTACCCGTCATCTGGTTTTTACTGCGTGCCGTACCACCTGCACCCGTGCGTCGCATCTTTCCGGCCGTGGGGCTTTTGCTGGGTCTGAAAGACCGCGACAGCCAGTCAGACCGCACACCGTGGTGGTTGCTTTTACTGCGCATGATGGCGCTTGCCTGCGTGATATTCGGCCTGTCCGGGCCAGTGTTAAACCCCCAAATCGCCCGCGAAGGCGATGGGCCGCTGTTGGTCGTCCTTGATGGCAGCTGGGCCTCGGCGCGGGATTGGCAGCAACGCCAAAGCCATGTGATTGAGATCATTAACGAAGCAGGTCGAAATGCACGGCCAGTTGCGGTTGTTTCGCTTACAGATTTGCCCGTGGGCGATCTGACGTTCACCAGTGCCGATACCGCCCGCAGTCAAGTCGCTGGCTTTGCGCCGGCACCTTGGCAACCCGACAGCGATCAGTTTGCACAATGGGCGACGGCACTGTCCGACCAAGCGTTTGACAGCTTCTGGTTTTCCGATGGCCTGGCCTATGACGGGCGGGGGGATATCCTGGATACCCTGTCAGACTTCGGTCGGGTGACGGTCTTTGAAGGGGCGCGTCCGGTCTATGGTTTGGAACCCGTCGTGTTTGAAGATGAACGTCTGGAATTTACGGTACGCCGCGTGGCAAACGCCACCGCCTCCGAGGTTCAGATCAACGCCATTGGGCCGGATCCTTCCGGGCGTGAAGTCATCCTAGGCGCAGGCAGCGCAAACTTCGTTTCAGGCGCGGACACGGCGACAATGTCGCTTGCGATGCAGCCCGAATTGCGCAATCGTGTACAGCGTTTTGTGATCAAAGATCAGGCCACTGCAGGCGCTGTCAGCTTGGCGGATGATGGCCTGCATCGCCGCGAGATCGCCTTGATTTCAAATGCAAATCAGGAAGGTCTGGATCTGCTTGATCCGCTGTATTACCTGCGCAAAGCATTGGAGCCCGGCGCTGATATTCTGACCGGGGAATTTGGTGATATCCTGCCCGCGTCACCCGATGTGATCATCCTCGCCGATGTTGCCGACCTGCCTGCGAATGATAAAAAAGCCCTGACCGAATGGGTCGAACAGGGCGGTCTTTTGCTGCGCTTTGCAGGCCCGCGTATGGCCGCAAGTGATCTGTCGCGCGACCGCGAAGATGGGCTTATGCCCGTGCGTTTGCGTCGGGGCGGGCGTTCGCTTGGGGGGGCCATGTCCTGGGGTGATCCCAAGGGGCTTTTGCCCTTTGACGACACGTCGCCTTTCTATGGCTTAACCATCCCAGATGATGTCTTGGTCACCTCACAAGTCGTCGCGCAGCCCGATCCAAACCTTTCTGATCGCGTGATTGCTGCGGTTGAGGACGGCATCCCGTTGGTCACGCGCAAACGCTTGGGGCAGGGCCGTGTCGTGCTGTTTCACACCACCGCCAATGCCGATTGGACCAGCCTTCCTCTGTCCGGTCTCTTCGTGTCGATGTTGGAACGTTTGTCCGTTTCCACACGTCGCACGGCGGCCGCCCCGGACGCCCTCGCTGGGACCACCTGGGCCCCGGATCGCGTCTTGGATGGGTTCGGACGTGTCCATGAGGCCAAAGATCTGGCCGGTGTGGATGGCGAATTGCTTGTTCAAGCGCGTCCAAGCCGCCAAACCCCCCCCGGCCTTTGGCGCATGGAGGGTCAAACCATCGCCTTAAACGTCATGCAAACCGGCCAAGAACTGGCAACAGCCCGCTGGCCTGCGCATGTCACTGTCGAAGGGTTTGAGGGGGCGAAAGAAACCCTTTTGTCCGGCTGGTTTCTGTTAACCGCTTTGGCGTTTCTGTTGGTCGACGCGCTTGCGACTTTGGCGCTGACGGGGCGCTTGGGGCTGTCTGGATTGAAACGCACGGCGGCGGTCATGACGATGGTCGCTGCTGTCGGTTTTTTGACGCCATCAGAGACAGTCGCCCAAGCCAATATCAGCGCGGATCAACAGGCGATCTCTGTCACATCTGAGGTCACATTTGCCCATGTTTTAACCGGTGATGATGCGGTCGATAACATCGCCAAAGCGGGCCTGCGTGGCCTTGCGCGTGTGTTGATTTTGCGTACATCCATTGAACCTGCCTTGCCCGTTGGCGTGGATGTTGAACAGGATGAATTGGCCTTTTACCCCTTTTTATATTGGCCCATCAGCCCGGTTCAACCGGATCTATCCGATGCTGCCATTGCCCGGTTGAACGCATATTTGCGCACGGGCGGGATGATCCTGTTTGACACGCGTGACGTTGGGCTTGCGAGCAGCAATGGGCCAAACCAACGCAAATTGCGCGACCTTGCGGGGGTGTTGGATATTCCTGCTTTGGAAACCGTCCCGCAAGACCATGTTCTCACGCGGGCGTTCTATCTGTTGCAGGAATTTCCTGGCCGTCATCGAAGCCCCAATGTTTGGGTCGAAGCGGCCCCCGCCCGCCAAGAAAAAATCGAAGGCATGCCCTTTCGAAACCTTAACGATGGGGTCACCCCTGTGGTGATTGGGGGCAATGATTGGGCCTCGGCTTGGGCGGTCACGGAACGTGGCCAATATATGTTGCCCGTGGGTCGCGGGCGTGCTGGGCGTCAACAACGCGAGATCGCTTTGCGCTTTGGCGTCAATCTGATCATGCATGTGCTGACGGGCAACTATAAGTCCGATCAGGTGCATGTCCCTGAGCTGCTGCAACGGTTGGGAAATTAACGTCATGGTGCAAAATATTCTCTTTGATCCGTTGATCCCAGCCTCTGTTTTGATCGGTGCCATTGTGCTGTCTTTTGCTCTCACGGCCTTTGCTGCGTGGCGCGGATTGGCGGGCTGGGTGTTGCGCATGGGGGCGGCAGGCCTGCTATTACTCGCCATCGCAAACCCATCATTGCAGCAAGAAGAACGTGAACCTTTAAATGACGTTATCCTGGCCCTGGTTGATGAAACCGCAAGCCAGACGATCGGGGGGCGCAGCACGCAAACCGCGACGGCTTTAGCCGATCTGCGCGACAAGGTTTCACACCGCGGCAACAGTGAATTGCGGGTCGTGAATATGGCCGATGCGGCAGATGATCAGGGCAGCAAATTGATCGCCAGCTTAACCCAGGCGCTTGCGGATATTCCGGCAAATCAAATCGCGGGGGTCATCGCGATTTCGGATGGGGTGGTGCATGATATGCCTGCGGTCCTCCCCGCTTTGACAGATGCGCCGTTTCACCTTTTGCAAACTGGCCGTGCCACTGACCGAGACCGCCGTCTCACGGTCAAAAATGCCCCTGGTTTCGCGATCATGGGCGAAGAGATCACATTGACCCTGCGCATCGACGACCTTGCTGCTGTACAAAATCCGGCGTCACAAACCCAAGCATCAGATATCTCGGCCCCACTTGTTATCTCGGTGGATGGGGCCGACCCGATCACCCTGAATGCCCCAATTGGGCGTGATTTCACCTTGCCATTCACCCTGCCACATGGCGGCATGAACACCCTGCAATTCGCCACCCCGATGCAGGATTGGGAACTGACGGATCGCAACAACCAAGCCATTCTGCGCATCAATGGGGTGCGTGACCGCCTGCGGGTTCTTTTGATCTCAGGTGAACCCCACGCAGGCGAGCGCGTATGGCGTAACCTATTGAAATCTGACAGTTCTGTTGATCTTGTGCATTTCACCATTCTGCGCCCGCCGGAAAAGCAAGATGGCGTTCCCGTGGATGAATTGGCCCTGATTGCCTTCCCAACCCATGAGCTGTTCATCGACAAAATTGACGAATTCGACCTGATCATTTTTGATCGCTACAAGCGTCGGGGCATTCTGCCTGGATCGTATTTTGACTCTGTGCGCGATTACGTGACCAACGGGGGCGCGGTCTTGGTCGCGGCTGGCCCGGATTACGCCTCGGTGGACAGTCTGTGGTATTCATCCCTATCCGATGTCTTGCCCGCTGGCCCCACTGGCCAAGTGCTGGAACGCGGCTATCTTCCGTCCATCACGGACCTCGGGCAACGGCATCCTGTGACCCGTGGTTTGAATGTTGCGCCGGATGTGGAAACGCCACCTTGGGGACGTTGGCTGCGTCAAACTGAACTGGTCGCTGAACCCGACTCCCAGACGATTATGTCCGGCAATGACACCCCACTTTTGGTCTTGGATCGTGCTGGGGAAGGACGCATAGCGCTACTTGGATCAGATCAAAGCTGGCTTTGGGCGCGGGGGTATGAAGGGGGTGGGCCACAGGCCGAACTTTTGCGCCGTCTTGCCCATTGGATGATGAAAGAACCCGAGCTGGAAGAAGAACGCCTTTTCGCTGAACCGCGCGGTCAATCCATGCAGGTCATCCATCAAACCCTGTCCGACACGATCGAAGACGTCGAGATCACGACCCCCTCGGGCGATACCGTCACATTGCCGCTGATTGAAACGACGCCGGGCCATTTTGCCACCAGCTGGGATGCACCTGAACCTGGCCTGTATCGTCTGAAATCGGCTGATGCCGAGGCCGTCGTCGCCCTAGGCCCCGCCGCCCCGCGTGAATTCATCGACACGATTGCAACGCCTGATATCCTTGCCCCGTTGATCGACAGCGCAAATGGCGGCAGCTTCCTGGTTGAAAACGCCCTGCCATCTCTGCGCACAACCCGCGCAGGCCGCCCGGCCGCCGGGCGCAATTGGATGGGGCTGTTACAACGCAACGCGACCCGCACGCTCAACATCACCCGCCAACCGCTATTGCCCCTATGGGCATGGCTGCTGATGATCATATGTATGACAACGGGTGCCTGGCTTTATGAAGGTCGGCGTGTATGAAGCCTGGAAATGCCGATATGAAGGCAAAAACATGCCGGGGAAAAGACCTGATTGGCCTTGTAATTGTTCTGATCTGGGGGGGGCTTGGTCCAGTGGGCCTTCGGAGCTTTCTTTTGATACTGTGCCGCTAGGGAGCTCAAGGTGTGTTTTTCACCTTTCCTAAAGTACTCGGGAAATCCGTCGTTGTTGGATCGGACCGGTCCCCTATGGCACCAGATCGAAAACTACACGGCTTGTACTCCAATCCGTGGTAGAAGTTCTGGCGCGGATATAAACCTGCTTTAGCTCTTCTGGCACATCCACCCCAGAGAGGCTGCGCGTGAAAGGCTGTTCATTCACATGTGGGTGGTGCAACACGCGCGTGCCCAAAATGTTTCCGTCAGCATCTTCAATACGCCAACCATCGGCGTAATCATCCCAGCCCGTGTCGTCATGGCGCAGGGTTACGCTGAAACTCCAACCTGTACCATCGGCGCGGGTATTTACGGATTCAACCACGGCATCATCGGCAAAACCAGGGGTCGCGACGGCGCAGAGCGCAATGATAAATCGAAACATGGTAAGCCTTTCTTAGGGTCAATTCATATTGTCATAGGACGGAGGCGGACTCCACTCACTTGCGTGTGATGAGAATTGGTTATATTACTTTACCAATCATGCCTCCGTGGGAGAAACCTCATGCAAATGCCCAAGCCAAATGCCAGGGTGCTGGACCGCAAAGATCGCATCACCGCGCGCTTGCGTGCGGCCTTGCCCAATTGCCCGGTAATCTCTGACCCGCGCGAATTACACGCCTATGAATGTGACGCGCTGACTGCCTATCGCTGCCCGCCTATGTGCGTGGTTTTGCCCGGCACCACGGATGAGGTGTCGACCGCATTGCGGATCTGCCATGAGGAACAAACACCCGTTGTGCCACGCGGCGCGGGCACGTCGTTGGCCGGTGGGGCCTTGCCGACGGCAGACTGCGTGATCATCGGGGTCGCCCGCATGAACCGGGTGATCGAAACCGACTATGACAACCGTTTTATCAAGGTGCAAACCGGGGTGACGAATTTGTCCGTGACCGGCGCGGTACAGGAGGATGGGTTCTTCTACGCACCCGATCCCTCTAGCCAGCTGGCCTGCGCCATTGCGGGCAATATCGCGATGAATTCCGGCGGCGCACATTGTTTGAAATATGGTGTGACCACCAATAACCTGCTGGGCGTTACTGTCGTGATGATGGATGGCGAAGTGGTTGAAATCGGAGGGGAATACCCGGATGCTGGCGGTGGATTGAACCTGCTGGGTTTGATCTGCGGATCAGAAGGCCAGCTTGGAATTGTGACCGAAGCAACCCTGCGCATCCTGCATTCCCCAGAAGGTGCGCGGCCGGTGATGATCGGTTTTAACAGCAATGAGGTCGCGGGCGCATGTGTCTCTGACATCATTCGTGCAGGCGTTTTGCCGGTGGCGATTGAATTCATGGATCGCCCCTGCATTCGTGCCTGCGAAGCTTTCGCCAAAGCCGGTTATCCCGATGTGGAAGCCCTGTTGATTGTCGAGGTCGAAGGGTCAAATGATGAGATCAATCATCAGCTGTCCCTGATCAAAGACATCGCCATGCAACACAACCCGGCTGAGTTCCGCGAAAGCACATCTGCCGCGGAAAGTGCCGCGATCTGGCTGGGCCGAAAATCCGCCTTTGGGGCCATGGGACAGATCAATGATTACATGTGTTTGGACGGCACGATCCCCGTGTCCGAATTGCCCTATGTCCTGCGCCGCATTGGTGAGATGAGCCAGGATTACGGCCTTGATGTTGCAAATGTTTTCCATGCAGGGGATGGTAATATGCACCCGCTGATCCTGTTTGATGCCAATAAGCCCGGCGACCTTGAACTCTGCGAGAGTTTCGGCGCGGATATTCTGAAACTATGCGTCGAAGTCGGTGGTTGTCTGACCGGTGAACATGGCGTTGGGGTCGAGAAACGTGACCTGATGGATTATCAATATTCCCCCGCAGATATCGAAGCCCAGTTGCGCGTGAAAGACGTGTTTGACCCCGCTTGGCTGTTGAATGCGGCTAAGGTTTTTCCTTTGGCTCATACTGAGGCCCGTCGTCTCAAGGGGGCGCTGCCCCCGTCAGCAAGCTGACTCCCCCGGAGTATTTGGAGCAAGATGAAAAGATGAAACCAACAGGTGAAGTAGAACTTTCAGAGATGATCCGGGCCGCTGATGGGCCGCTGTGCATTCAAGGCGGCGGAACGCGCGGCCTGTCTTGCGCGGGTGATGTGATTGAAACCACAGGGCTTTCTGGTGTCTCCCTATATGATCCAGGCGCGCTGACACTTGTGGCAGGGGCGGGCACGCCATTGGCTGAAGTTGAAGCGCTTTTGGCGAAAGAAGGGCAACGCTTGGCCTTTGAGCCCCGCCGCCTGAATGGGCTTTTGGGCACAGCGGGTGAGACGACTTTGGGCGGGATTGTCGCGACAAACAGTGCAGGACCTGCCCGAATTGCACTTGGGTCATGCGCCGATCACCTGCTGGGCGTGCGCTTTGTGACCGGTGCGGGGGAGATCGTGAAAAACGGCGGGCGCGTGATGAAGAATGTCACCGGCTATGATCTGGTGAAACTCATGGCGGGCAGTCACGGCACGCTTGGGGTCATGTCCGAGGTTGCTTTGAAGGTGCTGCCACGTCCCGAGACTGAGGCGACATTGGCGATTTCGGGCCAGACACCGATGCAGGCGCAAGCGATGATGGCGCGCGCCTTAGGGTCGCCTTTTGAGGTGACCGGCGCGGTTCATATCCCCGGTGGTGACACGTTGCTGCGGATTGAGGGATTTGAGGCCTCCGTGACATATCGCGCCGGAAAACTGGCGGAATTGACAGGCGTGGAAATCGCAAGCCGGGACGCGGACAGCCGCACCACCTGGGCCGATCTGCGTGATCTAGGCATGTTTGCGAACGGGGCTGAAAATCTCTGGCGTTTGCGACTGAAACCAACCGATGCACCGGACGCCTTGGCGCGTTTGCAGGGGGGTAAGGCCCTGATGGATATGGCAGGCGGAGAGATCTGGTTTGAATATCCAGAAGGGGATATGCGCGACCAGCTGAAGGGGCTGACATGTGATGCGCAACTGGTGCGTGGCACGGGTGCTGAACGTTTCCAACCGCAACCTGCGGCCTTGGCCAAGTTACAGTTAGGGTTACGCGCACGATTTGACCCGCGCGGGGTTTTGAACTCGGGATTGATGGGATAAATCATGCAGACATTTTTCACAGAAAAACAGCTTGAGAACCCGACTACAGAACGCGCCAATGAGATCCTGCGCGCCTGTGTGCATTGTGGGTTTTGCACGGCAACTTGTCCGACATATCAAGTGCTTGGGGATGAACTGGACAGCCCGCGTGGGCGGATTTATCTGATCAAGGATATGCTGGAAAACGAGCGCAAGCCAGATGCGAAAACCGTCAAACATATAGACCGCTGTCTGTCCTGTCTGGCCTGCATGACGACTTGCCCATCGGGCGTGCATTACATGCATCTGATCGACCACGCCCGCGCCTATATTGAGGAAAATTACAAACGCCCCCTAATGGAACGCATCTTGCGCCGGGTGCTCGCGATGATCTTGCCCTATCCCAAGCGTTTCCGCCTGGCGTTGTTGGGGGCGAAAATCATGCGACCGCTTGCACGTTTTCTGCCGGACCCACGCTTAAAGGCCATGTTGGATATGGCGCCAAGACACATCCCGCCCGTCAGTCGTAATGACGACCCGCAAGTGTTTGCCCCTCAAGCAGCGCGTAAAATGCGCGTCGCCCTGATGACGGGCTGTGCGCAAAAGGCGTTGAACACGGACATCAATGACGCGACCATTCGGCTGCTGCGCCGCCTGGGTTGTGAGGTCGTGATTGCCGATAAACAAGGGTGTTGTGGTGCGCTGACCCATCATATGGGACGCGAAGCCGACAGTCACAAAGCCGCCGCAAATAACATCGATGCCTTCCTGTGTGAGGATCAAAAATCACCTTTAGATGCGATTGTGATCAATACCTCTGGCTGCGGCACAACGGTAAAAGATTACGGCCATATGTTTCGCAATACCGGCCTTGCTGATAAGGCTATGCGGGTCTCAACGTTGGCGGTGGATGTATCTGAAATTCTTATGAAATTGGACCTCACCCCTATGGCGGATGACCATCCCGCCCATGGCATGAAAGTCGGATATCACGCGGCCTGTTCACTGCAACATGGGCAGCAGATTAAGACCTATCCCAAGGTGCTTTTGAAACACGCGGGTTTTACCGTGGCTGAACCGCGTGATGCGCATTTATGCTGTGGATCTGCGGGCACTTATAACCTGATGCAGCCGGAAATTTCAGGGCAACTTAAGGCGCGTAAACTGGAAACTTTGGCAGAAATTAACCCTGAAGTCATTTCTGCGGGCAACATTGGCTGCATGATGCAAATCGGCTCTGGTGCACAGGTGCCCGTTGCGCATACGGTGGAACTGCTTGATTGGGCGACCGGAGGGCCAATTCCACCGTCCATCAGCCAAGCACAAACCAAAGGGGCGGCGGAACCACAGGTGCCACTTTTCCGGTAATCGTAAGGATATAATGCGTTTGTTCCCCCAAAACCTTATTGGGCTTATCGGCGTGTTCGGCATGTTAGGCATTGGCGGGGCGATGGCCCAAGAACCGGAAGTTCATCCGCATCAATTGCTGACGGGCCAGGACATAACCGGATGGAGCGGCGTGGGGCGTCTGAATATTGCGGGGGGCATCATGTGTTCGGGCGCATTGATCGCTGATGACCTGGTTCTGACCGCGGCCCATTGCATGTTTGATCCCAACAGTCGGGAACAGTTCTTACCGCAAGATATTGAATTTCTGGCAGATTTTCGACAGGGGCGGGCGTCTGCGGTGCGGCGTGCGCGGCGCATTGAAATATTACCCGACTATGATCGCATGGATCCCAATCGTGAACAAATCCAACATGACATCGCCGTATTGCAACTTGATCGGCCCATTCACAATCGCTCTGTGACACCCTTTCTTTTGGGGCAAAGCCCAGGGCGAGGGGATGAGGTGGGCGTTGTGTCCTATGCCCATGACCGTGCTGAAAGCCCGGCGTTGGAAGCCGCCTGTAAAGTCGAAGCGCGTGATGAAATGGTGTTGGTTTTGACTTGTTCTGTCGATGCCGGGTCATCAGGCGCGCCGGTGTTTCGCATGGACGATGGCACGACACGGATCGTATCGGTTGTCTCTGCGGTGGGTGAATTCATGAACCAGAGGGTTTCAATTTCGGCAGTTCTTGACGACCGCATTGAAGACTTGCTGGCAGCCATCAATGCACAGGCGGAACCAGACACGCGGGAAAATCCTGGTCTTTTGCGGATCGGGCCGGGTGCGCAGGCGCCTGGAACGGGGGCGAAATTCTTAAGGCCATAGGTCGGATATCGCCAAGAATCTGCCCAGGGGTTGAAACCGAAAAAATCCATCATATGTCATTATCAACCGAACGCCATATTGGGTTCGGTATCACATGGTCCGTCCATTCGGAGGGCCGCTTATGTTATCGCTATGAAAGGGTAACCCCATGAGAACTTTTGATCTTTCCCCGCTGTACCGTGCTTCTGTTGGTTTTGACCAAGTCGCTGACATGATGGATCGCGTGCTTAGCAAAGATGGCGCACAGCCGACATATCCACCCTATAATATCGAGAAAACCGATGACGACGCTTACCGCATTTCGCTGGCGGTCGCCGGGTTCTCTGAAGATGAATTGAACGTTGAAGTGCGTGAAAACGCCCTGATCGTTTCCGCCCGCAAAGCGCCAGAAGATGGCGATAAAACCTGGCTGCACCGTGGCATCGCCAACCGCGCGTTTGAACGTCGCTTTCAGCTCGCTGATCACGTGCGCGTTCAAGGGGCAAGCCATGAAAACGGTATGTTGCATATCGAACTTGCCCGTGAAGTGCCCGAGGCCCTGAAGCCGCGGCGTATTGAAATCGCGTCCCTACATCAGCCCGCTTTGCAGGCGGCTGAATAAGGACCAAAAAGTTCCTCCCCGAACGCATTCCCGTGTGTTCACATCAAGGCGCGCCTTCGGGTGCGCCTTTTTGCTGTTTGATTGCAATTTGGGTGCAAGACCGTCAAAAAGGTCAAAATGGAGCACGCCCAAATGACCACACCGATGAAACCCTTTCTGATCCTGCAACTCCGCCCAGAAACCGAAGCGGCGGACGATGAATTTGCGGCGTTTTTGGAATTTGGCAACCTGTCTATGGGCGAGGTGCATCGCATTCGCTTGGATCAGGAAGACATCCCACAGGGTATTGATTTATCGGATTATTCCGGTGTGATCGTGGGCGGTGGGCCGGGCTGTGTTTCGGACGACCCGGATCAGAAAAGCGATATGGATGCAAAGATCGAACAGGCCTGTTTGGCCCTGATGCCCGAGATCACCAAACGCGACTTTCCCTTCATGGGCTGTTGCTATGGGATCGGCATTTTGGGGCACAGCCTTGGGGCAAGCGTCAGCAAGGAAAAATGGGGCGAAGTTGCTGGAACCGCCAATTGCGAAGTGGTTGCGGACGATCCCTTATTGGACGGAATATCAGGCAGTTGGCAGGCGTTTGTAGGCCATAAAGAAGCCCTGCAAGAATTGCCAGAAGGTGCGGTGCAATTGGTCACATCCCCGACCTGCCGGTATCAAATGGTGCGTTTTGGTCAGAATGTTTACGCCACGCAATTCCACCCAGAAGCCGACGCACAGGGCTTTGAAAATCGGATAAGTATCTACAAACACAAAGGATATTTCCCGCCAGAAGATGCGGAACGCCTGATCCAAATGTGCCGCGCTGCGGATGTCACCGTGCCCGAAAAGATCCTGCGCCGCTTTGTTGACCGCTACCGTACGCTCGACTGACAAAATCGAAACCATTTGCCTGCATCTTTATCCAGGTCATGACACAGCGGGCCAACCGGTCCGCATCCTACGGAAACAGTCCTGATTGGAACGTAAAACACTCCAGGGACCGCAATGAACCGTTCAATGCACGGGGCGAAGACGCCCAAAGTAGTTTTTCCGGATGGCGGCGCCGCTCTTCTTAATTGGCCCAGCAGATCCCAAGATGAACAGACAATTACATAAAACCGCACGGGCATATGACCCATGCGGCTCTTTCGCGTGACTAAAATTGCGATTATTGCGCTAGGCTTTGGGCCAAGCGCATCAGGCGTATGGCCTCGGCACGATAGCCAAATTCATCCGCACCCTTATGGGCATTCGCAAGCTTGATCGCCTGGGGGTAATCCCATTTCCCAAGATAATCCGACCCTTGCAACAGCTGCGCAAATCCGGCGATGGCGATGGCAAAGCTGGCTTCCGATCCGGCCTCAGACGCGCCTGTCATCACGGGGGTTTCAATTAAATTGCTGACGTCTTCTCCGGGGTTCTTATAGCGCAGGCGTAGATACCCGACCTCGCCATGACCTGTAGGCGTGGTGTCTGTTCCATAGCGCAACGGATCATTCAGAACCGCATCCGATCCTACCGGGGTGATTTCATAAATCGCAGTCACCCGATGCCCCGCACCGATTTCGCCTGCATCCACAGTGTCATTGTTGAAATCTTCACGTTTCAACGCGCGGGTTTCATAGCCGATAAGGCGATATTCGGCGACTACGTCGGGGTTGAATTCCATCTGGATCTTGACGTCATTGGCAATCGGGAAAAGCGCGCCAGACAGTTGATCCACCAGCACTTTTTGTGCTTCTTGCAGCGTGTCGATATAAGACGCGGTGCCATTGCCGTTTTGCGCAAGCGCCTGCATGGTCGCATCATCAAGGTTGCCACGCCCAAAGCCCAGAACCGACAGATATGTGCCGCTGTCACGTTTGTCCGCAATGTAATCTTTTAGGGCTTCGGGGTTCGACAGGCCGACGTTGAAATCGCCGTCAGTGGCCAAGATCACACGGGAAATCTCGCCGTCTTCCGCCATGGTTTCGGCCAATTGGTAAGCCTGCTGCAACCCGGCTTGTCCCGCCGTTGATCCGCCCGCGCTTAGGTTGGTCAATGCGTTCATAATGACGGTTTTCTCGCTGGCCGGGGTGGGGGCCAAAACCTGCCCGGCGCTGCCCGCATAGGTGACAATCGCCACGGAATCCTCGGGGCGCAGTTCCGACAGCATCAGGCGGAAGCTTTGCACAAGCAAAGGCAGCTTATCAGGGTCGCTCATGGACCCGGATGTATCGATCAGAAACACCAAGTTCAGCGGGGGGCGTTCATCCATCACGGGCAGCTCACCCTGAATGCCGATATGCACAAGTTGCGTGCCTTCGTTCCAAGGCGTATCGGTCACCGTCACTGTGGTGGCGAAGGGCTGATCACCTGCAGGCGGCGTGTAGGCATAGGGGAAATAATTGATCATTTCCTCGGCGCGCACGGCCTCGGCAGGTGGCAAATATCCCTGCGTCAGGGACGACCGCACAATCGCATAGGAGGCGGTATCCACATCAATCGAAAACGTCGAAACCGGCTCCTCTGATGTGATTTTCAGCGGATTTGGGGCTTCGTTTGCGAAGGTTTCAGTGTTGCTTTCGGGCAGAGGCATGATGTCACCTGGGAAACTCAAGCGTTGCTGTGGAATGGAAAGATCATGGTGAAACTGCGCATCGCCTGAGGCGTTTTCTGAAAAAGCGATCTCAGCCTCGCCGGACAGGGTGACGCCGCCAGTTCGACGTTGAGGTGCAGCCACGATTTCATCCGCCATTTCCATGGCGGGCTGGGCCTCAAGGGTCTCAACGGTTGCAACGGGCTCAGAGGCGACGGGAACGGACAGTAGGGCCGGGTCGACTTTCGCTGCCATCCTTGCGTCATCCACACTTAAATTCGGCAGCACCACAATCAATGCCACGCCAAGGGTTGCGACACTGGTGGTGGCGGCCAATGCGCCTTTGGTGGAAAGTTTCTTAAACATCTCACGTACTCCTGAAATAAGGCCCGGTGTTTCGGGGCGTTCAGAAATAGGACGTGTCTCAGCCGCAGTTCCCTGGCGGGCGGCGTGAAGTTTTTCAAAATTCTTTTCCGCAAGCGCGATATTTGCGTCACGTTTGCTAGCGTCAGCTTTGGGGGTGGCCGCCTGCAGCGCCGACGTCAGCTTATCGAGATCAAAGTCATTGCTCACAATGTGGCCTCCTTTTCATGCAGGGCTTTTAGGCGTTTTTTCACTTCCGAGATGCGCCAACTCACGGTGCCCTCCGTCACGCCAAGCACATCGGCGGCCTGGGCTTGGGTCATGTCCTGATCCATGGTTAACGCCAATGTATCACGCAAATCCTGGGGCAGGGATGTCATGGCCTCAGACAGCCAATCGCGCGCCTCGGCTTCCTCACGGATGGTTTCCTGACGGTTCACCTCCCAATCGCCCCAACCATCGGCATGGCGGGCGTGGGTTTGCTGGCGGCGACGGCGATCATGGGCGGCATTCACGGCAACCCGGTACAGCCAGGTCGTGAATTTTGCATCCCCCTTGAACGAGGCAAGCTTGGCAGGCAGGGCGGCGCAAATATCCTGAGTCAGGTCTTCGGCGTCGGCCTTGCTGCCGGTCAGGCGAAAACACAGGCCAAACAGGCGGTCGTAATGACGCCGCAGCAAAACCCCAAAGGCTTTCCCATCACCACCAGCCGCAGCCAGTGCAAGGTTTTGATCATCGACACTCATACGCATTTCATAAAGTATGACGCGCCCCAAAGGTCAATCCTTGGTACAGGGGAAAGTTTTTTCTGATGCGCCAAATGCGATCGCAAAGGCTGCGATTTTGAGCATGCCGTCAAATGTGGTATAGTTTGACCATATTTTTGGAGGTTTTTGTTATGGCACAACACTTTGTCGGATTTTGGAACGTAGAGAATCTATTTGGTCCGGAAGATCACCCACCCAGGATTCCGTGGGTGGCGCGTAAAATGGCTGGTGACTTAACCGGTTGGACGCAAGCGATGTATCGGCGCAAACTGGAACAATTGGACGCGGTGATCAGCCAGATGAACGCGGGGAATGGCCCTGATATTCTGGGCATGTGTGAAGTGGAAGATCGCTTTGTTCTGGAAGACCTTCTGGTGCTTTTGTCAGCATCCACCGGGCGCGTGTATGACATCGTTCATGCGGATAACCTTCATGATTTACGTGGGATCGATACGGCGTTTATCTATGATCGCGACCGTTATTCTGTTGACCCATCCACTGTGTTTAACCATTTTGTTATCCGCCGCACGGGCACGCGCGATATTTTGCAAGCGACATTTGCAACGGGTGATGGCCAAGAGTTGATCCTGCTGGCGAACCATTGGCCGTCCCGATCCGGCGGTGCAGAAAAAAGTGCTGGATTTCGCGCGACGGCAGGCGAGACGCTTGGGTATTGGCACAGCCGCATCCGCGAAGAAGCGCGCGACAAGGACCGGTCTTGTGTCCTGGCGCTGGGTGATTTCAACGACGATCCTTTTGATCCGTCCCTGCGATTTAACGCCAATTCCACCCGCGAGCACGGCGATGTGGAACGGGCACAATCAGCGAAGTTCTACAATTTTTCATGGGAGTACCTGATCTGGCAAGCGCAGGATCATCGTGGCAAAGACCGGCAGTTGAACGGCACGCTTTATTATGCCGGAAATGGGAATGTGTTTGATCAGATCTTGGCGTCACGTCCCATGTTGGATGGCGGGGCAGCGGGTTTCAAAGTGGCTGATGGCACGGCCAAGCCGTTCTTTATCCCTTCGATGGTCAGCCATAAAACCAGCGAAGGCCCCATTCGGTTTGGCCTGCCCAAAGGGGACGCCACCAAAGTAAATTTGGACGGCTATTCAGACCATTTTCCCGTGGTTATTCAATTGGTTGATGCGGTGTAAGGTCTGGGCTGGCGCTTAATGCGCTTCGGCCCAATTCGCACCTTTGCCCGCATCCACAACCAGCGGTACCGACAGTTTTACCGCCGGGTCTGCGGCGGTTTCCATCACGTGGCGCACGATTTCGGTCACCTCGTCCACTGCGCTGTCTTCGACCTCAAAGATCAATTCATCATGGACCTGCAACAGCATTTTCGCGGGCATCCCCTGGATCGCATCGGGCATACGGATCATCGCGCGTCGGATGACGTCGGCGGCGGTGCCTTGGATCGGCGCGTTGATCGCAGCACGTTTGCCAAACCCAGCACGGGGGCCTTTTTCGGCGATACCAGGCGTGTGCACTTTGCGCCCAAACAACGTCTGCACGTACCCGTGTTCTTTCGCGAATTCCACGGTCTCATCCATATAGGTGCGGATGCCAGGGAAGCGTTCAAAATAGCGGTCAATAAAGCCCTGGGCTTCTTTGCGGGGGATGCGCAGGTTGCGCGCCAGGCCAAAGCCAGAGATCCCGTAAATCACACCAAAGTTGATCGCCTTGGCCTGACGGCGGATCATCGGATCCATGCCTTCCAGCGGCACGTTGAACATTTCACTGGCGGTCATGGCGTGGATGTCATGGCCCTTGTGAAACGCGTCTTTCAACGCATCAATACCTGCCATATCGGCCAAAATACGCAGCTCAATTTGGCTGTAATCAAGGCTGATTAGGGTTTTTCCGGGTTCAGCAATGAAGGCTTCACGAATGCGGCGGCCTTCTTCAGTTCGGACCGGAATATTCTGCAAATTCGGGTCGGTCGAGGCCAGGCGCCCGGTCGACGCACCCGCAATCGAATAGCTTGTGTGCACGCGGCCCGTGTCGGGGTTGATGTGGTCTTGCAGCGCATCTGTGTAGGTCGACTTAAGCTTTGAAAGTTGACGCCAATCAAGCACACGACCAGGCAATTCATGTTCCGTTGCAAGGTCTTCCAGCACATCTGCCCCGGTTGCATAAGCACCGGTTTTGCCTTTTTTGCCGCCCTCAATGCCCATTTCGTCAAACAGGATTTCGCCCAGTTGTTTTGGCGATCCGACGTTGAAATTCCGCCCAGCCAATTCATAGATCTCGGCCTCAAGCCCTGCCATTTTCTGGGCAAAAGCATTGGACATGCGTGACAGCGCATCGCGATCGACCTTGATGCCGTGCATTTCCATTTCCGCAAGCACGGGCACAAGGGGCCGTTCCAGTTTCTCGTATACTTTCGTGACCTGTTGCGCATGCAATTTTGGCTTGAACATTTGCCACAGGCGCAGGGTGATATCGGCGTCCTCGGCCGCGTATTTCACGGCGTCATCAACGGGGACTTTGTCAAAGGTGATCGCAGATTTGCCCGTGCCCAGCAATGACTTGATAGGGATCGGTTTGTGATCCAGATAACGTTCAGACAGGGTATCCATGCCGTGATTGTGCAGCCCGCCATGCAGCGCATATGACATCAACATCGTGTCATCAATAGGCGCAACAGAAACGCCGTAACGTTTGAAAATCTTGGCGTCATATTTCATATTTTGGCCGATTTTCACGATGGCAGGATCTTCCAGCATCGGCTTTAACATATCAATTGCGGCCTGGAGATCCATCTGCCCTTGGGCCATGTCTTCGGTCGCAAATAGATCTTCGCCCGCATCCGCCCGGTGGGCCAATGGGATGTAACAGGCTTTGCCCGCCTCAACACAGAGCGAGATGCCGACAAGGTCGACGATCATCTCATTCAGGCCCGTGGTTTCTGTGTCCACCGCGACCCAGCCACGTGTGTATATTTGGTTAATCCAGCCTTGCAAGGCTGTCGCGTCTTTCACCCATTCATAGGTTTCAGGCTTAAATTCAATGGCTTGCGGTGCATCCGGTGCGCTGGTCGTCTCTGCCACAACAGGGGCTTCGACGCCAAGTTTCTTTGCAATGCGCCCGGACAGGGTGCGCAATTCCATCTCGGCCAAAAAGCCCAGCAGGTCATCCGCAACAGGGGCGCGCAGTTCAAAATCATCAAAACCCACGTCCAAATCCATGTGCTGATCCAGCTCAACCAGGCGTTTAGAGATGCGGATCAGGTCTGCATTGTCAATCAGGCTGGCACGGCGTTTGGGTTGCTTGATTTCGCCCGCGCGTTCCAGCAAAGTTTCCAGATCGCCATATTCATTGATCAAAAGGGCGGCGGTTTTGATGCCAATGCCAGGCGCACCAGGCACGTTATCCACGCTATCGCCCGCAAGCGCTTGCACGTCGACCACACGGTCGGGGCCCACGCCGAACTTTTCTTCAACGCCCTCAGAATCGATGCGCTTGTTTTTCATCGGGTCGACCATCTCAACACCGCCGCCAACAAGCTGCATTAGGTCTTTGTCCGAACTGATAATCGACACACGACCACCGGCTTCGCGACCCTGGCGCGCAAGTGTTGCGATGATGTCGTCTGCCTCAAAGCCTTCGACCTCGACGCAGGCGATGTTAAAGGCGCGGGTCGCGTCGCGGGTTAGGGGGAATTGCGGGCGCAGATCTTCGGGGGCCGGGGGCCGGTTCGCTTTGTATTTGTCGTAAATATCGTCGCGGAATGTCTTGCCTTTGTGGTCGAAAATCACGGCGACATGGGTTGGTGCATCATGGCCGGTGCTGTCTTCCACAACCTTCATCAACATGTTGCAGAACCCAGAAACCGCGCCAATGGGCAGACCGTCGGACTTGCGTGTCAGCGGGGGAAGCGCGTGATAGGCCCGGAAAATAAATGCCGAACCATCGATCAGATGCAGGTGACAGCCTTCGCCAAATGACATGTTAACACTCCCGTTTACGCGTTTGCCTGTTCATGCCATGTTCCGCGCCCGGGGGCTAGCCCGTGCGCGGATGGAATGCGAAATTCTATCGCAGGGTTGGGTTTAGCGCCCTGAAAGCCGCTCAGCCAACATCAGGGCGTTGTTATCTGGGTCATAAAGTGTTGCGAGCTTCACCATGCCGTCAATAACTTGGGTTTCACCGTCGAAGTTTACCCCAGCTGCAGCCAGTGTTTCGCGCGCAGCATCAAGATCGCTTACCCCAAAGACAGGCACGCAGTTGCCAGGTTCGGGCTTTGTGTGTTCACCGAAGCCAAGCACGACACCCGGGGTGTTGGTCGACATCTCGGACCAACCCATCTCATCCCCATGAAATCGAAGCTTAAAGCCTAGCTTTTCTTCGTACCATGTGGCGCTGGCGTGGCGGTCAGAGACAGTCAGTGCAAGCGTGATTTGGTCGTCGGGTGTAACAAGTGACATGGAGGGATCCTTTATGCTTTTCATGTGATATAATATATAGTAACTATACTTTATGTACATAAATCAATTTGTCAACATCACGACGCGTGCCTGGACTTTGCCGATCCTGGCGAAGCTGCACGATGGTGTCGCAGGGCGGCAAGCCCCGCTGTTGGCGGCAACTGGCGCTGGGCGCACGGCCTTTGCGCAAAGCATGGAACATCTCATTCAACTAGAGCTTTTGGAACGCAATCCCGGCCATGGCCATCCATTGCGACCCGAGTTCCGCTTGACCACAACAGGGCAAGCAGCCGCCGAGCTGGCATACAACGTGTACAGCCACGCGGAGGAGGGGGATCAAGGCTTGTTGCGGCGGTCCTGGACATTGCCTGTCTTGGCGGCGTTGCAATCGTCCGGTCAGTTCTCAATGATCCAGCGGCGCTTGCCCCGGATTACGGATCGGGCATTGTCACAATCGTTAAAAACCCTTGAAGATCGTGCATGGGTGCATCGTTGCGTTGATGTGCAGGCCCGCCCGTTGCGCCCGGTGTATCAGCCCGCAAACACGGGTGAAACGATAAGCAGAATTGTCGGGGCGACCGTGCTGTTTCAGTGAGTTTGGTGTTCTTTCAGGGACAGTTCAAACGACCAGGTTGTTGGTGTCCAAACGCCGAAACGCAGACCTGCGGCGCGCAGTTGTTCGCCCAGCCAGACATTACAAGTTCGCAAAGCGCTGAACCGCCCAATGGCGTGAAAGAAACGGTCGGTTTGCGTGAAGCCAGGGTGATCCAAGACCTGAGGGCGGCCAAAGCCGTCGCGCGAAAAGCTTTCGGTGATAGAGGCCAAAAGCGCGTTATATTGTACGGAACTCAGCGAAATTGTATGGGCGTCAATATCAGGTCGAAGCTCGCCCAATGCATCCACACGCAAGACGGAATCGTCACCTGTAATGGCGCGCAGAACATCACCTGCTTTGACATCTGTGTAGTCGCCCGCCGAGGTGTAAAACTGTTCCGCCCCCCAACCGACAAGGAACCATTTCACACCAGGATGATCGGTGGGAATGCCCGCGTCACGGGTGAAGCGCAGGGCCGAACGTGTTTGAATGTTTGCGGGCAGCAAAATATCGTAATGAATTTTACCGCCAACCAGCATGACATCGATCTGTTGGCCTGCGTAACGGGTCTTATCGCCAGTGGGGATCAAACCGCCGAGCATGCCAAAAAACAGCCACAGAAATACGATTTTCAGTGCCAGGCGCGTGCCCAGAAATGAAAATCGAAAGAGCTTTAGCAATGTGTTCAGGACGCCTTGTCAGCCATAGAGGCATGCACGATTTTTTTGTCGCAATATCCGCATTCCACGACACCGGTGTCCGCAGGGATTTGCAGCCAAACGCGTGGGTGCCCAAGGGCTGCGCTTTCGCCGCCATCACAGGCAACTTTCCACGTGTTTACGATCTCGGTTTCTGGTGCTTTGGTGGTCATCGGTATATTCCCGGCTCTGCCTAATTTAAGTGTAGTGATAGCAGCGTAAGTCATCGCCGCCAAGCGTTAAGCCTTCTGTAACATGCGTCCCAGAGGGCGTCCCGCCAAAATATGCACGTGAAGGTGTAAGACTTCCTGAACGCCATTTTCACCGGCATTGGAAATGACGCGATACCCGTCGCCCTCATTGGCGGCCAGTCCCAGCAGCTTGCAGACCTCGGCTGTTGCACGTGTGAAGCCGATGATCTCGGCGTCGGATGCCTCAGATGCGAAGTGATCATAGCAAACATATGGGCCCTTGGGGATCACCAAAACGTGGTCGGGGGCCTGCGCATAGAGGTCGCGAAAGGCCAAGGCGTGATCATTTTCAAAAACGGTGTCGTTTGGGATTTCTCCGCGCAAGATTTTCGCAAAGATGTTCTGATCGTCGTAGATATATGGCATTTTCTGTCTCCTCAGTCCGCAAACAGGTGGGGGGCGCGGACGATATTGCGGGCGGCGTCCACTGGGATATGCAAGAAATCGGCGACCGCAACGGTGTTTTCTTCTTCGGTGCCTGCTTCGCGCATTCGGAAGAAATCGGCAAGCAACGCGTCGCGAATTTCATCGCTTTCTTGCAATACGTCACGCCGAATTGTGGGCAGAAGGCGGGTGATGGTTTCATCCGACGTCATGTCGCCCGCAAGACCAACCCGTTTGGCGTGACCCGCCAGATAGTCTTCTGAAAACGAGCACTCAAGCTCAAGCAGGCGGGTGTTGGAACGGTCGGTGTAAAAATCTCGGATGAGATCAAGGTTCTTAGGATCAAGACAGATCATCATCCGATCGGATTGGTAATAATCCAAGATGATCCGGGTCAATGCACGCCTGTGACGGGTGCGCTTGTCCAGTGACCCTTCAATGCCGCCAAGATCTGGAAGCGGCGTGTTTTCTTCGTCGAACAGATAGTCAATCGCAGGCAAATCCGTGTGCGCGCGCACGGCGGCGGCGAATCGTTTGGCCACATGCCATTTTTTGCAGGTCACGATATAAAGCGTGCGATCACGCCCCAGAGAACTTTCGGTTTCCCAAGAACGGGGTGCAAAGCGACGACCAATGCGCCCGCGCTGGGCTAAGAAACGAAACAGGTTGCGCCCTTCATTTGAGATCTTGAATTCCTGATCCCCCGTGGCCCAAAGTTCACCCAGTCGATCTTTTAGTTCATGGGCGTCAGAACTGATTTTGCGAGCGAAAAGAAAGCCTTGGCTTAGAAGTAGGTCATAGTGGTCATTGTAAAATGTCACAGGCATCCCGTAATCCGAGAACATCAGAAACGTCAATGTGCGCCCTTCAATTTCTTCGGTTGGGATCAAGTGACGTACAAGCGTTTGGAAGAATGTCTCGTCGGGGATCCATGTGGTGCGGAAAAAGCGGATCACATCGGGGTTTTGACGCACAAAACGTAGGATTTCTTCGATGGTGTTGCGCCGCAGGCACCACCATTGGCTGCCGATCATCATGCGCAGATCTTGTGGCACTTTCCGGGTAAGACCGAGCTTCTTCTGCAAGTTGAACGACCCATAGAACATGGTTTTTGACGTACGTTCATTGAAGAAATGCCGGTAAATCAGCCGTTCTTCCTTCATGCCGGTTTTGATCCAATCACTGGCGAAGTAATCAAAGCTTTCGATGTAATCCCGGTCATGGGCATCGAGGAAGTCATGGGCGTATTCGGCGGTTTTAATCGCCATGCAATCCCCTGATAACATGTAGAAATGGGACGCGCGTGGAAAGGCATCGACGGCGGCTTCGACTGCGTGAAGCGTGGCCTGCACGAGGGACCATTCGCCCCAGCCGCATTTGATTCGTTTTTTTGCGTAGGCCACATTAGGGTTGTCGGACAAAGCATCTTTAATGCGTTGAAAATGTTCGGCTTTCGCCCGGGCGTCAAAGTGAATGGAGATATAATCGCCGGTTTCGGTCAGGCGCTCTGCTTGTTGGATGATCGAATCAGGATCTTTGTGACACAGCAGAATAAAAGCAATTTTCGGCATAGTAGTGACGGAAACCTCATGTTACGGCATGAATACAGGAATAAACATTTATGCCATTGTATAAACGACAGTTGTTTGCTTTTTTATAGCCTATTGCTGCAAAATAACAGTAAGTACATTTAGTGTATATCAGGAGGCGAGTTAAATATGGGGTTCCCAGGAACTTGGATGACCGAAAGCGAGAGCGTGGTGTACCGTGTTGTGCCGAAATGTGCGTGCTCGACCATCGGTCAGGTGATGTATTACTCTGATCACGGCGAATTTTTTGATGGCGATATTCATGATGCAAAACAAGGCATTCACAAATGGGCGCTTGATGCGAGCCAGCCAAAAATCGAAGCAAATGTTGCAGGCCACAAGTCCTATGCGTTCACCTGTGTGCGCAATCCCTACACCCGGGTTCTAAGCTCGTTCTTTGACAAAATTTGTGGCATTCAGCGCAACGGCAAGCGCTATCGTGGCAATTTGGTGCCGCTGCTGATCCAGAAATATGGCATTGAAGTTGGCGACCCGGAAACCGGGTTTGAGTTTGACCAAATCCAAAGCTTCCGGCGATTCCTTTTGTTTGTGCGTGACACCATTCGGTGGCGTCGGCCAATGGACCCGGATATTCACTGGTCCGCCATGTCCGGCCATGTCTCGACCTATATCGCCAATGGCGGCCGTTACGATAATGTCTTTTTCACCGAGAGATTTAACGACGGCATGCAATCTGTGTTGGACGCGATTGAGACAAAACACACGGTTGATTTGAACGCGATCCCACGGTTCAACGAAAGCGAAGGCCACGGCCCCAAACGCGCCCATCCGGTTGCGGATTATTTCGATGACCTGTCGATGCATTTGATCTGGGAAATCTACCACCGGGATTTCAAACTGTTCAAATACAGCTTTGATGACCCCTCAAATAAAATGCCCATCGGCGAAGTCGACCTGGACGAGATCCACGCCAAACTCGGCGAGTGATTTGAGGGCGTGACGGGGGACTGTCACGCCCTTTTTCTGTGCGGTTGCATGGGCAGATGAGTGCCCGATGAAGCGCAGTCCGATGTCGGAGATTACTATGATAAATGTATGTAGGTTCGTTGAATAAAGGTGACAGAATTGGACGAATGCTTTTCTGACAAAAATGTATTTTCATATTTTGTCGCTGACGTTAAGAAAATTATCGCAAATGACTTTCAAGATGTTGAGCGCCTTTTGAAGGCTGAGCTTTATAGGCAGCGACAGAATGAGAAAGATGTCCCTTGGGATCAAAGGCTTCCTAAAAACATTGACGGTTTGAGTGCCGATCAAGAGGCAGCACTTGTGGAGCGCGTGTTTTTGGACTGGATGCACTTCAGGGGCGTGAAACTTTCTGCGGTGCCTCGGAAGGTACGGGTTTTCAATGGAATTGCAGCACAGGTGAATTTTTCGCCAGTGTTACTCGAGGTGGCTTCCTGTTTGGAACGTGGGCACTCCATTGCAGATCGTTTGAGCAGAAAGTTAACTAAGTCGGACAAAATTAATGAGTTCAGGAAAGATTTTCTTTTCTGGAACTTCGGGATTGCACATATTCATTTGGGGCGAGCTTTTGAAACCGTGAACCGCCGTGCCGGAGGGGATCAGGTGCTGTATGCCTACATTGATGAACGAGATGCAGTTTTCTTGGAAATAGGGAAACATGATTTTACGATGCGAAACAGTTTGTTGAGAGCATTAAAGTCTGCAGCGCCAGAGATTCTAGATAGGTGGGAGTTAAAAGGAATCGATGGGCTGTCACGCAATGTTTCAGAAGCGGAAAGAACGCAGCTCGTGAAAAAGGGCGTAAATGTTCCGATCGAATTGGATGGCCAGTACTATACGGCACCCGGTGGCGGGCTGGTGTCTTCTCGCGCATCAATGAAGCTTCGTCGAGATCTAGATGAACTTATACTCGCTGTTTATACGGAATGTATGGCGGCTAGTGACCCGATTTTGGAATGCAGAAATTGGCAGATGAAATTTAATGGTAGATGTTTGGTCCTAGCCCCCGAATTGGGGGACATAGGGAAGTCATTTATGGGAGAAACTTGTAAGATTTCCCCACAAGTCATACTCTCCGGCCTCATCGACCTCAACGGTGACGATGTCTCCGACTTTCACACCCTCGGTGCCCTCGTCGATAAATAGGTTGCCGTCGATCTCGGGGGCATCAGACATGGTGCGGGTGGTGGCGATGCCGTCGTCGTCAATATCATCGACGATTACATCCATCACACGACCAACTTTCGCGGCCAGTTTCGCCTCGGAAATCGCCTGCGCCTTGACCATGAAGCGGTCCCAGCGGTCTTGCTTGATCTCTTCCGCGACGTGATCGGGCAGGGCGTTAGATCGTGCGCCATCGACGTTTTCATATTTGAAACACCCGACGCGATCCAATTGCGCCTCGTCCATCCAATCCAGCAGATGTTGGAACTCGGCCTCGGTCTCGCCGGGATAACCGACGATGAAAGTCGAACGCAGGGTGATGTCGGGGCAGGTGTCGCGCCAGGCCGCAATCTCGCCCAGGCTTTCCGCCATGCCGGGACGCGCCATGCGTTTCAGAACGTCCGGATGGGAATGTTGGAACGGGATATCAAGGTAAGGCAAGACGCCATTGGCGGGGTCGGCCATGAGCGGCATGAGATCGCGCACAAACGGGTAGGGGTAGACGTAATGCAGCCGCACCCAAGCGCCGAGCGAGCCAAGATCACGGGCGAGATCTAGGATATGGGCGCGATGGCCGCGTTCCTCGGCGAATTTGATATCCATACCATAGGCAGAGGTGTCCTGGCTGATCACCAGCAGTTCGCGCACGCCCGCATCCACAAGCTTTTCGGCTTCGCGCATCACCGCATGGGCCGGGCGGCTTTGCAGGCGGCCACGCATATCGGGGATGATGCAGAATTTACAACGATGGTTACAGCCCTCGGAAATCTTGAGATAGCTGAAATGGCGCGGTGTCAGGGAGACACCAGATGCAGGCAGCAGATCAACGAAGGGATCGGGGGACGGCGGCACAGCACCATGCACAGCATCCAGCACCTGTTCGTATTGATGCGGCCCGGTGACTGCCAAAACATTGGGGTGGGTGCCACGGATGTAATCTTCTTCCGCACCAAGACAGCCGGTCACGATGACTTTGCCGTTCTCGTTTAAGGCCTCGCCAATCGCATCCAGGCTTTCGGCTTTGGCTGAATCCAGAAACCCGCAAGTGTTCACAATCACCGCATCCGCGCCGGTGTAATCCGGGCTGATCGCATAGCCTTCCGCACGCAGGCGCGTCAGGATGCGCTCGCTGTCGACCAAGGCTTTTGGGCAGCCCAGTGAAACCATGCCAATGCGCGGCTGCCCACTGCGGGCGGCGTTGTCACCAAGGCGGATTTGCGGGGCGAGGTCGGGGCGGAGATCTGGCGGATTGCTGGTCATGTGTCCCTATACGGTGGGATGGGGCAGTAGGGCAAGCATTAGGCGTTTCTAAGCCGTGTTTTCAGTCATTGGCGTTGTGAGAGTGAGATGCCTGCCCGGGTGTGAAAGGGACGGCGCTGCCTGTGGTGCGGCGTAAGCCGCCTTGAGGCGGTGCATTGTCGGTGTGAGATTTTCTGGGGCAGTGCATGAGCCTGGGTGGGTTTGATTGCGCCCTGCCTTGGGGATGAGGAGGGGACCGTCGTTCCTGTGGAACGGCGTAAGCCCTGACGGACAGTCGCGATGGTGGTGTGAGGTTTGTAAAGGGTGGCGGGTGACCCTGGGTGGGCGTGAAGCGCCCTCCCGTGGGGAGGGTCAGGCGCTGCCCGTGCGTGGCACGGGCGATTAGTTGAGGAGGCGTTCCCAGGCGGCTAAGAGAAAATCATGATAACTAAAGTCGATTTTCAGAACACGAAAGAACATTAATGTTAACAGCAATATTCCAGAGCCGAAGCCGGTTACGACAGTGACGAGAAAAACTGGGAACCATTGCCCTTGAAGAATAATGGATTTTTCACCTGCGTTTTGCTCGGCTAAGAGTATTGCATCTACTTTTTCCCCGGAGGATTGATAACTTTCCGCCATTGCCTCAGCGGCCAATTTTACGGTGTATACGTTGTGGAGGGAAACTTTAAGTGTCCAATATATAAAAAGCTGTAGTGACGAGCCTAACAATATTGCGATCAATGCGGTGTCCCAAGGGTGCATCCCTTCACTGACAAAGTTCCAAATAGCAAAGAAACCAGCATACCCAAAAGAAATGACAATGTTATTGTAAGCCGCAGCCTTATCAAACAGGGTGTTATTGATAGCAACTATTCGTTGTTCAAGTGTATCTTGCAACTGATGCTCTATATGTTCTTGAAATTCATATTGCTGTTGAATTTGCTGAGCTTCATTGATTCTGCGCGCGAGCCTTTCTTCTGAAATTTCAAAAGCCAACTTGTCTAAACCTATAGAACGTAGGTAGTCGGAAAGTTCGGCTATACGGCTGTCTTCTGCAGCATTATCTGTGTTCATGAATGCCCCATAATATAAATGCTTATCAATTCGATGAAACAACCACACGCAGTAATGCAGGTCAATGACATAACCACAAACCCCAGCGTTTGACCGCCGGGTGGGTGCGAAGCGCCCGCCCGAGGGGGCGGTCAGGCGCTGTCGGGCCAGAGGCCCGACGAAGAGACCGGGAACGACAGGACTGACAAAGAAAAACCCCGACGCGAGGCCGGGGTTTGAATCGTGTGTCTGGCTGGAAGTCCGGATCAATCGTCCATTTTGAGGGCGCTGATGAAGGCCTCTTGGGGGATGTCGACGCGGCCGAATTGGCGCATCTTCTTCTTACCTTTTTTCTGCTTATCCAACAGCTTACGTTTCCGGGACGCATCGCCACCGTAACATTTCGCGGTCACGTCTTTGCGCATGGCCGAAAGCGTTTCGCGTGCAATCACCTTGCCGCCAATCGCCGCTTGGATCGGGATCTTGAACATGTGACGCGGGATCAGGTCTTTGAGCTTTTCAACCATGGCGCGGCCCCGTGTCTCGGCACGGTCGCGGTGAACCATGGTGGAGAGCGCATCAACCGGTTCATCATTCACGAGAACTGACATCTTAACCAAGTTATCTTCGCGATATTCGGTCATGACATAGTCGAATGAGGCATAGCCCTTGGTCACGGACTTCAGGCGATCGTAGAAGTCGAACACCACCTCATTGAGGGGCAGATCATAGACGACCATGGCACGGGTGCCGGCATAGGTCAGATCTTGTTGGATGCCGCGACGATCCTGGCAAAGCTTTAACACATCACCAAGATATTCGTCAGGCACAAGGATGGTCGCCTTGATGCGCGGTTCTTGCAGGTGGTCGACCAAAGTCAGATCGGGCATGTCGGCGGGGTTGTGCAAATCCTGCATCGTGCCGTCGCGCATGTGGATGTGATAGATCACCGAAGGCGCGGTGGTGATGAGGTCGATGTCATATTCGCGCTCAATGCGGTCGCGGATGACTTCCAGGTGCAGAAGGCCCAAGAAGCCACAGCGGAAACCAAAGCCAAGGGCAGCGGATGTTTCCATCTCATAGCTGAAAGATGCGTCATTCAGCGCCAGTTTTTCGATGCTGTCGCGCAGGTCTTCAAATTCGGCGGTGTCGACGGGGAAGAGGCCGCAGAAAACAACGGGTTGCGCAGGTTTAAAGCCGGGCAGAATATCGGTTGTGCCCTTTTTCTCATGCGTAATAGTATCGCCCACACGAGTGTCGCGCACCTGTTTGATCGAGGCGGTCAGAAAGCCGATTTCACCCGGGCCAAGTATGTCGATCATTTCCATCTGTGGGCGGAAAACACCAATGCGATCAACAGGGTAGACGGCATCGGTGGACATCATACGGATGCGATCACCTTTTTTCAGCTTGCCGTCGATGATGCGCACCAAAACGATAACGCCAAGATATGAATCATACCATGAATCAACCAGCATGGCCTTGAGCGGCGCGTCCGGGTCGCCTTTGGGGGCGGGCAGATCTTTGACGATGGATTCCAATGTTTCATGGATGCCCTGACCGGTTTTCGCAGAGACCTGGATCGCGCCGGTGGCTTCGATGCCGATGACGTCTTCGATTTGTTCGGCCACACGGTCACAGTCGGATGCGGGCAGGTCGATTTTATTGAGGATCGGCACGATTTCATGGTCGGCTTCCATGGCGTGATAGACGTTCGCCAAGGTCTGAGCTTCGACCCCTTGTGAACTGTCCACAACCAGCAATGACCCTTCAACCGCACGCATGGAACGGGAGACTTCATAGGCGAAATCAACGTGACCAGGGGTGTCGATAAGGTTGAGAACATAGTCCTCGCCATCATCCGCAGTATAGTCGATGCGCACCGTGTTGGCTTTGATGGTGATGCCGCGCTCGCGTTCGATATCCATACTGTCGAGCATCTGCTCTTGCATGTCACGATCAGCCACTGTGCCCGTCTCCTGGATGAGGCGGTCAGCGAGGGTGGATTTCCCGTGGTCGATATGGGCCACGATGGAGAAATTGCGGATTTTTGAAAGCTCAGTCATGGGATTGGGATATGGAAGGGAATGAGGCGTTGGTCAAGCAGAACAACACAATTCGAGTTGGTTTTCATTGTTGAGGAAGTAAATGGCCACATGTAGCATTGTATTTCGAAGGATAGTATGTGGAATGTACTGAAGCGTTGACTAGTGATCGTGACCGACCGCTGAACAACGAAACCGGTAAACTTTTAATTATGAGCGGGAAGTAATATGCAGGCCACGATTCTATGTATTAAGTGGGGCACTGTCTTTGACGCAAGTGAGGTAAACTTGCTGTACCGGGCTTGCCGCGACAATGTGCAGGGCGATTTGCGGTTCGTGTGCCTAACCGACAATCGTGTGGGGCTTTTGGATGGGATCGAGGCGCGCGACATTCCTGATATTGGTCTGGCCCCCGCTGCATGGAAGCTGCCGGGTGTCTGGCGAAAGCTAAGTCTTTTTTCTGATGAGATTGGTGATCTTGGCCGTGTGTTGTTTATTGATCTTGATATGATGGTGATTGGAGATTTGCAGCCATTCTTTGATCAGGTTGAGGGCAGCAGGTTTTTGAACGTGGGGAAGAGTTGGTATCCGGGCCGAGAAAGACTTGAAAAGGAGGTCGGAACCGGAGTTTATTCCTATGACATCCGCAAGAACGCCCATGTATTGGAAGCATTCGCGAAAGACATGGAAGGCCATATGAAAACCTGGCAGAATGAACAGGACTTTGTGGGTGCGCATGCTGATGCACCATCTTACTGGCCGGAAGGCCTTGTTCTAAGTTTCAAGCGTCATCTGTGCCATCGGTATGGTAAAGGCTTATTCGTAGCACCTTCTGTGCCGCCTGATAGCGCGCGCATCGTTGCGTTTCACGGGGACCCTCGGCCGGTGGATACGGTGAAACAAACCATTTGGGGCCCGGCGCCTCATTGGCATGCTGGAGCACCTAGTTGGATAACTGCATATCGTCAGCGATATGGAGATGATGCCCAAAAGACCTGACACAGATCAAAGATGCGTGGCGCGACTCGGGGTAGGTTTTGTGCAACTTCAGGGCTGCACAGGAAAGGTTACCCCATGTTACGCCTCGCATCTGCTTTATATTCTATTGTTGGCACAACCCTTGCCGGGGCCTGTGTCGTGGCGGTTTTGACCATGGGCTATGGCACCATGATGCCGATCATATATGCCGCCTTGGTTGGGGCTGTTGTGGCCTTGCCCGTGACTTGGCTTGTGACACGCGCGATCCTTGAGCTGAAATAAACCTAAGCGTCCGGTTAAACGTCTAGGAAGACACGCACGGCGGCTTCGAACTCTCGGGGTTTGTCGGCGTGAAGCCAATGACCCGCACCGGGGATCTTGGCGAAACGTGCCGCTGGAAAAAGCGATTTGATCAGCGGGCGGTGTTCCGGGCGCAGGTAATCTGATGCGGCCCCCGATAAGAAAAACGTGGGGCCTGGGAAGCTTTGATCGGCGGTCTCAGGAAAACCGATGATGGCGTCCATATGGGTGCGAAGCGCTGTGTGGTTCAGCCGCCAGGCCTTTGGACCTGTGCGCAGATCAAGCGATTGCAGCAAAAACGCCCGCACGCCAGCTTCCGGCACGGATGCGGTAAGGGCGGCGTCGGCGTCTTGGCGCGAGGTGATCATAGACAGGTCAAGCGTTTCCATCGCGTCAATCAGCGGCGTTTGCGTGTGACCATATCCGACCGGCGCGATGTCCGCGACGATCAGCTTTCGCAGCAATTCAGGATGGGCAAGCGCCAGCATCATCGCGGCCTTACCCCCCATGGAATGGCCCAGAACATCGGCGCACCCGCCGGTGGCGCGGATGACTTCGGCCAGATCATCGGCCAGATCGGGATAGCTGTGGGCGGGATCAAACGGGCTGCTGCCGTGGTTGCGCATATCAACGGTGATGACCCGGCGCGTATCGGCCAGACGTTTGGCGATCACACCCCAATTGCGGGCAGAGCCGAAAAGACCATGTGCGATAAGCAGCGGTGTACCGCCGTGTTCCGCACCAAATTCTACAGTATGTAACATGAAGTGTTTGTAACGCGGCGTGGTCAGGGTTTCCAGATGTTGAAATGCCTTTTGTGGTGCCCTATCTCTGATCAGCAGGAGGCCCCGGATGAACCCGTCTGAGATTGAACAGAAAGCCGAAGATGTTTTTGATGCGCTGGGGCGTGGTTTGCGCCTGCGGGGGAGGACCCTTGGCGCGCGGGTGAACAAGGCTGGGCGAATGCTGCCGCGCGGATTGCGCCGGGATCTGGCCTATATGTCTGAGGCGGTTGAACTTGCCCGCAATCCCCGATTGGCGCGTCTTGTGGATTTGCCGCGGATTGATCGCACACATCGCTATGCGCTACGCTGGCTCGCGGATGTCGATCCTGGGGCGCGGGCGCGGGATTTGGTCTGGGAAAGCGCTTGGCGCATTGGTCTTGTCGTGATCCTTGTCGGTGCTGGTTTGCTTGGGGTTCTGGCTTGGCGCGGGTTTGTCTGATCCGGGGTTTAGCGGCTTTGCTAAGGGGGTGGCATGCCTGTCTAACATTGCCCTGAATGCTGCGAATATGCGGTGCATATGTCTGTTTTTATACGGAAAAACTGCGTTGGAATCCATGTCGTGAACGATCAAAGCGTTGTCAGCTTCGAATACGACCAGATTTCCATCGCGATCTTCTGCGCAATCAATGCCAAAATAATCAAGGGTGATTTCCTGGGTGAGCGTTGAAAAAGCCTGCTGATGGCGCAGATCAAAGTCGCGCTCAAAGCGGTCCATGAAACGAGCTTCCTGCGCCTTTTTATGTGCCGAGCCTTCCATTTTTGCGTTCATATACCACAGATCCCATTGATCCGAGATCGCCATGTGGCAGGGGAACGCCTTGCCGTCGACAAAGACAATTCGGTATTTTCGGAACGCGCCATCCGACTGGGACGCGTAATTGATGAATTCTGAAATGAAAAATTCTTGATCCTGATGGGTGTCGAGATAGGCGATCAATGCGTCACGATCCCCAAATTTCGCAAGCCCAATGCCCGCATGAGATCCACAGGGGCGGATGATATAGGGGTATTGCCCGAGGGGATTTAAAATCTGCGATTCTTGTTCAGAATCCAATAATGATTTCAGTTGTTTGCGGGAATGGCGCGTGGTGTTCGGGAACCGCAGGCTAGGTGTTTTGGGGACGGCCTGGCTGAGAGCGTCACGGTCTAGATTGACTGTGGCCGTCGGCAAATTCAGCGTTTTGGCACCGGTTTTCTGGGTCAGCTGACGCAGATTTTCGATGAAGTGTTGAGAGGCGGCAGAATCCGTGGGCGCGGCGCAAATGGCGATATCATGATCTGGAAGTGCGGCAGGGTGGGGGGCATCGAAATCCGGGAAATAGGTGATGATCTGATAATTCGAACCTTGCAGAAGAAATTCAACCGGAGTGTTCCAGCCCATGGGGCCGGTCGCAGCGAAAACCAATAGTTTTTGCTGTTCGCTGAATTGGGCGTCGATTTGGCCATTGATATCGCTGTCGATCTGACTGTCGATCTGACTGTTGGGGGCTTCGCTGTTGGAGCTATAAACGCGACGGGTTTTCAAGGCCTGCGCTTGCCATTCAAGACCCGCGTGAGAATTTCCCAGCAATTGTTCAATCACCGACAGATCCATGAAAGCGCCTTCGGCGTTGCCTTCCAATATGCAGCGGCTAAGAAGTTGGGCGCGCAGCGGGCCAAGATCTGCCCCGTTGAACGCTAGTTTTGTAAGGCGTGCAACGCCGATTCTTTCTTGCGGTTCCATTCTGGTTCCTATGTCTAAGGCCTGTGGCCCTATCGGAATGACATGTTTTTATTAAAAAACCGTAGACAGTCGCCTTGCGAATATCGGCGCATCGGTAAGCCTTGGTGTTGGGGGCTTAATCCTCTCTTTCTTTCCTGAGGATCCCTGTTAAGTTATGCTTAAGACCACGCCCTAGCGCCACTCGTAACCACGGAAGACCGCAGCGATGAAACAAGTTCCAAAACCCACCACCGACGATGCTTTGATCCAGGAGTTCCTGAAAAAAGGCGGCGAAGTGAAACAGGGCAAAACCAAACCCATGCCGTCTGAACTTGGGATCAGCAACAACGCCTGGGGCGTGAAGCTGACCAAGGAAGAAAAAGCCTCTAAGAACGCAAAGTAAATGCGGATGG
Source organism: Halocynthiibacter namhaensis (assembly GCF_000812685.1). Classification (GTDB taxonomy): domain Bacteria; phylum Pseudomonadota; class Alphaproteobacteria; order Rhodobacterales; family Rhodobacteraceae; genus Halocynthiibacter; species Halocynthiibacter namhaensis. Next base: position 49,904 of record NZ_JWIF01000058.1, on the reverse strand, counting down.
GATGACGCCTTGGACGGGGTGTCATTTTTGATCGGGTGCAGGGAATATTTTGTGTTCGTCGCCTGATCAACGGGCGCGTTTGCACGTAATCTAATCCGACCAATATTGCGACGTAAGGAAGACCATCATGATTGTGTACGGCATTTCGACATGCGCGCTGACCAAGCGTGCGATCAAAACCCTCGAAGACGCGGGGCGTGAGGTCGCGTTTCGTGATGTGCGTGCTGATCCAATGTCTGATGACGAATGGGCGGCGCTTTTGCTGGAATTTGGGGACCGTTTGGTTGACCGAAAATCGTCAGATTGGCGTGCGCTGAATGAATGGTTGAAGAATTCTGATGCGGATGCCCAGCTTGCGGCCAAGCCCAAACTTATGACCCGTCCGGTGATCCAGGATGGTGATGCGTTTCACCTTGGCTGGGATGACGCGGTGCAGGCCGCATTGATAGAGACCTAGAACCAGGGCATGTGGCTTTGAAATCAGGTTTTCGGTCATTGCGCCCTTTAAACCTTTCGCAGTTTGGGCCATCAATCCCCATGCGCTTATTCGTTCTCACGGCCCTCACCATGATCGCTTTTGCGGCCAATTCCGTTTTGAACCGGGCGGCCCTGACCAGCGGAGACATGACCGCCTTGCAGTTCTCGGCAATCCGGGCGCTGTCTGGTGCAATGATCTTGCTGTGTTTGGTGTTGTTGCGTGGCAATGGAATTGCGCGCTTGCGGGTGGGCAGCTTCATGGGCAGTGCCTCTCTTGCCCTATATTTGATCGGATTTTCACTGGCGTATCGCAATGTAGATTCTGGCATTGGGGCGCTGATCTTGTTTGGCGGCGCTCAAATTACGATGTTCGCGGGGGCAGTTTTTACGCGTGAAAACATACCTTTAACCCGTTGGATCGGGGCGGGTTGTGCGCTGGGCGGCTTGGCCTATCTCACATGGCCCACGGGTGCGAGCGCACCACCGGTGCTTGGTTCACTGTTGATGACTGCTGCGGCCCTTGGCTGGGGCGGCTATTCGTTGATTGGGCGCGGAGTGAAAGACCCGCTTGCGGCCACGGCTGCCAATTTTCTGGGGGCTTTGGTGCCCGTTTTGATTGCGGTGTTGGTGTTTGAACGCACTGTGTTGCCGCCCGTGAATTCTGCCTTTTTGCTGGCTGTTGTATCTGGGGCGATCACATCGGGGCTTGGCTATGCTTTGTGGTACCAATTGTTGCCGCAGCTGCGCACGACCATTGCGGCCGTGGCGCAGTTAAGTGTTCCGATCATTGCGGCATCGGGCGGGGCATTCTTCCTAAGCGAAGGGATTGGTCCGCGGTTTTGGGTTGCATCGGCCCTGGTGTTGGGCGGGATCGCGCTGTCTTTGCTTCCCACACGTCAATTAGGAAATTGACCTCTCGAAATCTGCTGTGATCAGCCCTATATACCCCACATGAAATTTCTTTTGCCTTTCTTGTTGATCTCACTGGGCCTTCCGGCGCAGGCGGATTGTGTTGTGTTGCTGCATGGCCTTGCACGTACGAAATCATCTTTGATGGTGATTGAGGAAACCTTGGAAACGCGCGGCTATTCCGTTGTGAACAAAGGGTATGACTCGACCTCGGAAGATATTTCTACATTGGCGCAAACATCGGTGTCAGGTGCAATTGCGGACTGCCAAGCCCAGATCGACCCCCAGGAGAAGATCCATTTCGTGACCCATTCGATGGGTGGGATTTTGTTGCGCGCAAATATGGCGATGCATCGTCCGAAAGAAATGGGGCGTGTGGTGATGCTTGCGCCGCCCAATCAAGGGTCTGAATTGGTGGATGCGTTCCATCGACTAGAGCCATTTGAATGGGTGAATGGGCCTGCGGGGATGGCGCTTGGGACAGGGTCTGATCAGGCCCCGCGCAGCCTGCCAGCCCCTATGTTTGAGCTTGGAGTCATTGCCGGAAGCCGGTCGCTTAACCCTGTGTATTCAGCGATTATTCCCGGGGTGGATGATGGCAAAGTTGCGGTTGCTTCGACCCGCTTGGCTGGAATGCGAGACCATATTTCCTTGCCGGTCACCCATACGTTTATGATGAACAATGCGCTGGTGATCGGGCAGGTCGTGACATTTCTTGAGACCGGGTATTTTCAACCAAGCATGACACATCGCGCGGCTGCGAAATTGATTGCTGGGCCAATCCTAAACGATTGACCCAAGCAGGTTGTTATTTCGCCGACTGAATGCGGTTTACATGGGCCATTTTACGGCCAGGTTTCACATCAGCTTTGCCATACAGATGCACCGATGCCTTGGGGTCGGCCAACAGTTCTGGCAGGCGGTCCATGTCATCACCAATCAGGTTTTCCATGACCACATCCGCGTGACGTTGACCGTCACCCAAGGGCAGGCCGGCGACCGCGCGAATATGTTGTTCAAACTGATCCACCGCACAACCGTTTTGTGTCCAATGGCCCGAATTATGCACGCGCGGGGCGATTTCATTGACGATGAGGCCTTGGGGTGTCACGAAAAGTTCGACCCCCATGACACCAACATAATCCAGTGCATTCAGGATGTTGGCCGTTAACAGAACCGCATCCATGCGTTGGCTTGCGGTCAGACGCGCGGGCACGGTGGTGGTGTCAAGGATACCGTCCTTGTGCACGTTTTCGCCGGGGTCATAGCAAGAGACTTCGCCAGTCACACCACGTGCGCCGATGACGGAAACCTCATGGCTGAATTCGATGAAACCTTCTAGGACAGCCGGGGCACCAGCCATGGCGTCAAATCTGGCATCCGCCTCTTGCGGTGTCATGATCCGGGCTTGGCCCTTGCCATCATAGCCCATGCGACGGGTTTTCAAGATGCCGGGGGCACCGATTGTGTCCAACGCAGCGGTCAGATCATCGCGTGTTTCGACATTGGCGAATGGCGCGGTTTTCAAGCCCAAGCCTTGCAAGAAGTTCTTTTCGGTCAGGCGATCTTGCGAGGTGCGCAAAGCTTCGCGGCCCGGACGGATGGGACGCGTGGCTTCTAGAATGTCCAAGGCGGATGTCGGAATGTTTTCAAACTCATAGGTGATGACATCCACAGCCTGGGCGAAGGCACGCAAGGCTGCTTCATCGTCGTATCCGGCAGTGGTGACTTGATCCGCGACCTGGCCCGCTGGTGGGTTTGCGCCGGGCTCGAAAATATGGGTTTTATAGCCAAGACGAGAGGCCGCAACAGACAGCATGCGGCCCAATTGGCCGCCGCCAAGAATACCAATGGTCGCGTTTGCGGGCAGGGGGGCGTTTGTATCAGTCATCGGTTGGTTCATCCGGGATAGAGGCGGCGAGGGCGTCGCGCCAAGCATCAAGTTTCACGGCAAGTGCGTCATCGGACACCGCCAAAATGCCCGCGGCCATCAGGCCTGCGTTCGCAGCACCTGCAGCACCAATGGCCATGGTCGCGACGGGGAAACCCTTAGGCATTTGCACGATGGAATACAGGCTATCGACACCAGAGAGTGCCTTGGTCTGTACCGGCACGCCGATCACCGGCACACGGGTTTTTGAGGCCATCATACCTGGCAAATGCGCCGCACCACCGGCCCCTGCGATGATCACTTTCACACGACCCGCAGCAGATTTTCCATAGGCCCACAGGCGATCTGGGGTGCGATGGGCGGAAACAATTTTCGCCTCATAGGTGATCCCGAGTTCATCGAGAATATCCGCAGCAAGCTTCATTGTTGGCCAGTCTGACTGGCTGCCCATAATAATGCCGACATCTGCCATGGTGGCGTCCCCCAAAAATGGCTGTAAAGGAAGCGGCACTATAGCCAATCCAGGGCCGCAGACAATCGGCCAAAACGCGCTTGCGTCATTTTTGGGCAGGAATTAGGCGATAATATCGGGCATGAGATCACTTTCGATCTTCTGAATGCGGTCTTTCAGAGCAAGCTTTTGCTTTTTCAGCCGCTTCAATGACAATTGATCGGCTGTTGCACGTTCCGCAAGCGCATCGATTGCATCATCCAGATCGCGGTGCTCGTCGCGCAAAACCTGAAGTCTGACGCGCGTCATCTCATCATGGGACATTTCTTCCGGCGTATCCATCGGCATGACCTCTTATTGTGTGGTTGCAACCTAACCCGGACCGTAAAATTTAAAAAGAGGACAAATATAGCAAATGCCTTGCAAGCGGTTCTTGGCGTCGCCATATTTCTATGAGCCGAGCTGCTTATTCCTAGAGTTTGGTGGATTGTCGCTGAACACAGGACGAAGACTATGACGAAATTGACGCTTGGATCCTACCCTTATCTGTTGGGTTTTGATCAACTTGAACGCTTGGTTGAGCGGACCGCGAAATCTGGCAACGAGGGCTATCCCCCCTTCAATATCGAGCAATCCAGTGACCATTCTTTTAGAATCACCTTGGCCGTTGCCGGCTTTGCTGAGGGCGATTTATCGATCACAGTGGAAGATCGTCAGCTGAATGTGCGCGGAAACCAGCAGGATGTAGACGACGAACGTGTGTTTTTACACAGGGGAATCGCGGCAAGACAGTTTCAAAAGAGTTTTGTTCTCGCGGAAGGGGTTGAAGTTGGTGCAGCAAGCATGGAAAACGGACTTCTGCATGTGGATCTGACTCGTTCTGTTCCAGATAAGATAGTACAAACGATCAAAATTAATAAGAATCGGGGACAGACATGAATTCAGAATTTAATTTCCCTGGGCAGGAATTCGAAGGCGACAACCGTACGGTTTACGTGCGCGCGATCAATATTGAAGATCTTCCTGATGATATGCAAGACGCCGCTTCTGGCGCGGATCATCTCTACGCTGTTTGCACAGAAGAAGGCGAACAGCTTGCGCTTGTGAATGAACGCCGCTTGGCATTTGTCCTGGCCCGCGAACATGATTACGCGCCGGTTTCAGTACACTAAGAACATCTATTTTAGGCATGTATTCGTGTGATTGAACATGATGCTGCTTGTGGACACGGATAAAAGCGGGGCTTGCTTGAACGCGCCCCGCTTTGTTTATGGTTCAGTCTACCGCATGTACATGCGATGACATTTCGCGGTGTTCTTGTATCGCTTGCGAGATGATCTGGAAGGCTGACGACAGGAAGAGGCTTGCCATAATCCCCGCGACGATCAAATCAGGCCAACCGCTGGCCGTGCCCCAGACGCCAAAGGCGGCAAACATCACCGCAACATTACCGATGGCATCGTTGCGCGAACACAGCCACACGGAACGCACATGGCGTCACCATCCTTATAGCGCACAAGAATCAGCACACTGGCAAGGTTGGCCGTAAGGGCCAAAAATCCGATCAGCCCCATGATTTCAGCGGCGGGAACCCCGATATAGAACACGCGATATAGGGTGGATCCGAACACCCAAATCCCCATGGCCAGAAGGCTGATGCCCTTTGCCATCGCCGCTGTGGCGCGCAGTCGAAGCGAGGCCCCGATCACCGCAAGCGATATCCCATAGGTCAATGCATCTCCGAGAAAATCAAGTGCATCTGCCTGTAAAGCTTGGGATTTTGCCATATGCCCGGCGGTGATCTCGACGAAGAACATCACCGCATTAATCGCAATCACCAGCCAAAGCCGTCGTTTATAGTCTTGTGAGACGCCATCAAATTTGGCGTCATGTCCGCAGCAACCTGCCATGCGAATCTCCTTTTTGATCTCATGACAGGTGATATAGTCTCTCTAGTGACTAGAGGTTCAAGAGGTTTCTCAAAAATGTATTCCATCGGTATGCTGTCCAAGCGCACGGGCGTGAAAGTTCCGACGATCCGCTATTATGAACAGGTGGGCCTGCTTGAGGAGGCCGAGCGATCTGCGGGCAATCAGCGCCGCTATGGTGCGCGGGAATTGGAACGGCTTGGGTTTATCAAACACGCCCGCGATCTGGGGTTTCCGATAGAGGCGATTTCTGCCTTGATCACCCTGCAAAACCACCCGGATTATTCCTGTGCCGAAGCCAATGAGATTGCAGAAAACCAGTTGGGGGATGTGCGCGCACGTATCAATAGCCTGCAACGTTTGGAACGCGAATTGACCCGGATCACAGATGGCTGCTCGGGGCAGGGGCATGTGGATAATTGCTATGTTTTGGCGTCACTTGCGGATCATTCGCGATGCGAGGCTGACCACGGCTAAGGAGGTTAAGTGTGCCAAAAGCAAGGGTGTCCCCGCTTTTGGCCGTTGTTACAAAGAATTACACAGTTTCGATGCGGATCGCGACCGGGTCGGTTGCGACCACGCCTGTGGAGCCAAGGCCAAGCAGGGCTTCGTCCAGGGATTGGCGGGTGCATTTATGGGTCACGATCAACACAGGTGCTGTTTCGGCCTCATGGCTGTATTGGCGCATGCGATCGATAGAAACGCCCGCTTCGCCCAGGACGGATGCGACTTTTGCCAGGGCGCCTGGTTTGTCGGTCAATTCCATGCGCAGGTAATAAGGCGCGGGGGTTGATGATTGTGCGGGGCGCGCGTCTTCGAGCGTGGCCGCAGGCTGGCCGAATGTGGTCAGACGGGTGCCGCGCGCGATTTCAATCACGTCAGACATCACGGCACTTGCGGTTGGGCCTTCGCCCGCACCAGCGCCGCGCAGAACGATTTGACCGACATTGTCGCCCTCAAGGACCACCATATTGGTGCCGCCTTCAAGCTGACCCAGGGGGCTGTCGGCAGGCACAAGGCAAGGGGTCATACGTTGTTCCAGGCCACGTCCGGTCATCTGGGCAACACCCAAAAGCTTGATGCGATAGCCCATGTCGGCGGCTTGGTTGATGTCCTCAATCGTGATGCGGCCGATGCCTTCGAGTTCAACCGCGCTGAAGGCAACCTTGGTGCCAAACGCGATAGAGGCGAGCAAAGACAGTTTGTGCCCGGCATCAATGCCACCCACATCAAGGTTTGGATCAGCCTCGAGATAGCCAAGCTGGTTGGCTTCCTCAAAGACTTCATCATAGGGCAGACCAGCATTTTCCATACGGGTCAGGATATAGTTGCAGGTGCCGTTCATCACGCCCATGACGCGGGTCATGTCGTTGCCGGCTAGGCCCTCGGTTAGGGCTTTCACAACGGGGATGCCACCAGCGACGGCGGCTTCAAATCGGATGACTTTGCCTACGTTTTCAGCGGCTTCTGCCAGGGCTTGGCCATGTTCAGCAAGCATTGCCTTATTCGCAGTGACAACGTCTTTGCCTGCAGCGATTGCCGCTTCGGTCGCGGCTTTGGCCGGGCCGTCAGCGCCGCCCATCAGTTCCACGAACACGTCAACATCATCGCGTTTGGCCAATGCAACCGGATCATCTTCCCAAGCGTAATCCGACAGGTTCACGCCGCGATCTTTGGATTTGGAACGCGCCGAAACCGCAGTGATCACCACAGGGCGGCCCGTGCGCAGGCTTAGAAGATTGGCTTTCTGGCGAATGATTTTCACAACCCCGACACCAACGGTGCCAAGTCCTGCGATGCCAAGTCGAAGAGGTGCGGTCATTGGGGGCTCCGTTTTGTCAGAAAGTCAGTCATTGTTGCCCGCTGGTTAGCGCGAAACGGCGGCAGGTGCAATGCGGACAAGCGACGGATCGGTGCTGAAATCAGCCGTTTTGACGGGAAATTGCTGCCAAGAGGCGGGCGCGACGGGTCTGATCAATCACGGGGCGTTGCAAGCGTTGGGCGCGTGATTTCAAGCCTGCCACGCGTTTGCTGAGCTGAGCACCTTGTTCTTGGGCGTTGAGGCGGCCGGGCTGTGCCGATCTGTGGTCAGCCAGAAGATCTTGCAAAGGCAGAATTTCAGGCCATGCCTCACGCGATAGGCTTGAGGTTTCAATCGCACGAATATGCGCAGGCGGCGCACAGGCCAAAAGTGTGAACCCAACAAGGGTGGACAGGACATAGAATCGCACGTGATGCTCCGCAATTGATGCTGCGATTTTAGGCTGTGTGGCCGGGGATGAACAGAGCGGGAATTTCGCGGCTGTGGTGAACGGCGGCAGCCCGCCATAAAATACGGTTGCCACGGGAAAATGGACGACCAAAACCGCCATTGCAGCCTTGAATGCATGTTCAAGCACCGAACCAAGAGCGGTGTGTTTCGATTTTAGGTCACTTTTGTGGGGGTTTTTGAAACTGAAACGTTAACTGTCGGTCTAATCTGAGATGGGACAATGGTTTGCCCAAAACCTTTTCGGCTTTCAAAATGACCGAAGCAGATGCGCGGGCGTCTTCGCCTGCGTCATGATGGTGAAACGCGAGGCCGAGGTGCTTTTTGAGGTTTGCGAGGCCATGACCACCAGCGCCCTTCAGCTCAGGCCACGCCTGACGCGCAACTGTAACGCTGTTGGTCCAATGTGACGTGATCATGGGCAGATCATAGCGCACGCAAGCGGCCGTTAAGGCCTTTTCATCAAAGGTGCTGTGTTGGATAAGCGAATGAGTGTTCAGGATATCATACAGCGCCATATAGACCGTCGGGAAATTCCCAGCCCCCGCCACGGTTTCACTGGAAATCCCGTGCAGTTCGGTGTTGAAGGGGGCAAAAGGTTCCTCGGGGTCGACCAAGACCGAATAGGTCTGCAAATGACCCGCAGCATCGGCGAAACACAGGCCAATCTGGCATATTCCCCCAGCTGATTTACCCGCAGTTTCGACATCCAACGCAATGAAGCGAAAGGGCCCGGTCGGTAGTGTTTCAAGATGCCCAAATTTGTTCAACGCGCCCTCGGCTTTGATGTTTTTGATTTGTGAAACCTGCAACGCGCCTCTCGTTGAAGTCAACAAGGTCTAGGTCGAAATCTGCGGTTCGCTCATTGCTTTACAGCGCGTCGCTTCATATTTGAGGGCGAGCCTGCGGCAGGTGGTGGTTTTGCCTCTTGAAATGAACGGGTGTTCAGATAATCTACCTGCTATGGCACGTAAAACAGGTTCCCATTCCGAAATCACTGGCCCCCGGGTGCGGTCCGCGGCTGAGCAACTTTTTGCCCGTCACGGATATGCGTCTGTGTCGATGCGCCGGATTGCGGCTGAGGTTGGGGTGCAGGCGGGGGCTTTGTATCTTTACACCAAAGACAAGCAAGCGTTGCTGTTTGACATGATGGACGCGCATATGGTCGCTCTGCTTGAGGCGTGGCAGGATATTGATCCGGCGGGTGCACCGATGCAGCGGCTTGAAGCGCTCGTGCGGTTTCACATCCGTTTTCATATGGAACGCCAAGATGCGGTTTTCATTGCCTATATGGAGTTGCGCAATCTGACCCCTGATAATTACGCTGCAATCACCGAGCGGCGCAAAGCTTACGAGCAGGTGTTTGAGGGGATCGTTTCAGATGGTTTGGCTGCTGGTGATTTCGCAGTCGAAGATGCGCATCTGTCTGCCATGGCGGTGATTGCTATGCTGACGGGGGTGAACACATGGTACCGTGAAGGTGGTCGCCTGTCATTGGAACGGGTGGAAGAAATCTATTGGGATATGGTACGCAAATCGCTTCTTGGCTGAAGACTTGCGAGGCGGGCGAGGGGGCAATCCCCCGCGCACCCCGGTATGTTTTTGAATCACAATGAGATTGATTGTATGTGGGATCAATGCGCGGGGCGGATGAACCGGTCGTTGCGCAGATCAGACATGGCTTGGCGCAGCTCTTCTGGGGTGTTCATCACAATGGGGCCATGCCAGGCGATGGGTTCCTGAAGGGGAGCGCCTGCGATCAGCAGGAAGCGGATGCCCTCGGGGCCGGAGGTGACCTTGATTTCATCACCGGTGCCAAATTCAACCAAGGTGCGGTTGCCTGACAGATCACGGATGTTCAGATCCTGACCCATGACCTCTTTTTCAAGCAAGACACCACGGGGGGCCGAGCTGTCTGCGAAACGGCCGTTGCCAGCGAAAACATAAGCAAATGTATTGCGATAGGTGTCCATGGGCAGGATCTTTGTGGTGTTGGGCGCCAGCGAGATATCGAGATAAACGGGGTCTGTGGCGATGCCTTTGACGGGCCCCAGAATGCCGCGCCAATCCCCAGCGATCACACGAATGCGGGTGCCGTCGTCATCGAGGCGTTCGGCGATTTCGTCCGATGGGATATCTTGATAGCGCGGCGCACACATTTTTTCGCTGGCGGGCAGGTTAGACCAAAGTTGGAAACCATGCATCTGGCCTGCCGTATTGGCAAAGGGCATTTCATGGTGCATGATGCCGGACCCAGCGGTCATCCATTGGATGTCACCTGTGCCAATCACGCCCTTGTTTCCAAGGCTGTCAGCGTGTTCCACCGTACCATTCAGAACATAGCTGATGGTTTCAATGCCGCGGTGGGGATGCCAAGGGAAGCCGGCAATATCACCTGTCACATCGTCTTGACGGAAGTCGTCGAACAGCAGGAATGGGTCAAATTTCTTGGGGTTATGAAACCCGAACGCACGGTGGAGATTGACGCCCGCACCTTCGACGGTGGGGGTTGCTTGGGTCTGGGCGGTTACGGGACGGATCGACATTGGGGACTCCTATCTGTTGAGGTCAATGTAGGGCGTCTTGGTGACTGTGCAAATAAGAACATATGTGTCGCAATGCGTGGTGCATGTGCGAATTTGCAATTTAAATCTTAATCGGTTTGACGGGCAAACAGCTGTACCACCCAATCGCGCAGCAGGTTCACTTCGGCGGATTGAAGCGCTGGGCCCTCTGGTGGCATCAAATAGTGCCCCTGTTCCATTGGCAGTTCTGGGCCGGGGAGAGGGACCAATCGCGCAGAGGATAAATGAGGTTCGGCGTAACGTTTCATGATCATTGTGACACCTGCGCCTGCGACCGCAAGTTCAATCGCGGCAAGGGATGTATCCACGAAGAGGGGGGCATGTTGGTCGGGCAGGTTCAACCCTTCTTGGCGTGTGAGGCGCAGCCAATGGTCTTGATAGCCGTGAATGTGGATCAGGTTTTGGGTTAACACGGATTTCAGATCGGGCAATTGCCGGGCAAGACTTGGGCTGGCGACGGGGCGGATGGTTTCGCGTGACAGCAAATGGGCGCGACGTGACAGCGACCCATCGGGCCCGAGACGCACATCCACATCCACATCGTTGTCTTGGGTGCTGTCGGCCCAAATCGCGGAAATCAAGCGCACAGAAATGTCAGGGTTTTGCGCGTGGAAGGCACCTAAATGCGGCGCGATGCAGAGGACAGCAGTGGAAATCGGGGCACGCAATGTAATGGTGCGCAGGGGCGCGCGGGTGCGTTGAGGGCCAAGTAAGCCACGGGTGGATAAGGCAATATCTTGCAAGGCTTGGGCGACGGTTGGGTACCAAGCATGCCCCAGTTCGGTCAAGGCAAGGCGACGCGGGCCTCGGGAAAACAGGGTGACGCCAAAGCTTTTCTCAAGGCTGCGAACCTGATGGCTAACGGCGGCTTGGGTCAGGGATAATTCGTCTGCGGCGGCGGTGAAGCTTTGCAAACGCGCCGAAGCTTCAAACGCGCGCAACCATGTCAGGTTGGGAAGATCACGCAGTGCATTTGGCGGGAGGGCTGGGATGTCAGACATTGATACAAATAATTCCGGGGTCAGATGATCTTATTATTCGTTTTAATTTTGCATTGGGTCAAGCCACCCTATGAGCAATTGCAAACATGCCGCGAGTTCGGCGACACGAGAATAGGACGTAGAAATGGCTGTAGATTATAAAGTGGGCTTTATTGGCTTGGGCAATGTGGGTGGGAAATTGTCGGGCAGTTTGGCGCGCAATGGCGTAGACCTGACAGTGTTTGATCTAAATGCAGACCTCATGGAGATCGCCGTTGGCAAAGGCTGCACTGCGGGCACGTCCGCGGCGCAATTGATGCGCGACTGCGATGCGGTGATCACCTGCTTGCCAAGCCCGGCGGCTTCGGATGCGGTGATGCAAGAAATGTTGCCTGAGGTGAAAGAGGGCAAAATCTGGATGGAAATGTCCACCACGGATGAAGCCGAGGCCAAACGCCTGGGCGCGATGGTGATTAACGCTGGGGGTGCGGCGGTGGATTGCCCTGTATCCGGGGGCTGCCACCGTGCGGACACCGGCAACATCGCAATTTTCGCGGGCTGTGATCGTGCAACGTTTGAACGCATCTTGCCGCTTTTGACCACGATGGGGCGGCGCATTTTGCACACAGGTGATTTGGGGTCTGCCTCTGTTCTGAAGGTGTTGACCAACTATCTTGCGACCGTGCATTTGGTGGCAAATGCCGAGGCGTTGGTGACGGCCAAAGCTGCGGGAATGGATTTGAACACGACCTATGAGGCGATCAAAATCAGTTCGGGAAATTCGTTCTCGCACATCACGGAAAGCCAGGTGATCTTAAACGGATCCCGCGATATTTCCTTCACCATGGATCTTGTGAAAAAGGATGTTGGCCTGTTCCAAGAGATTGCAGAGCGCAACAATGTGCCGCTTGAGATTTCGCCAATGATGGTTGAGATCTTTGATGATGGGATCAAGAAATACGGCGAACGTGAATTATCGCCAAATATCATCCGACGTTTGGAAGACGCGACCAATCTGTCGATCCTTGCACCGGGTTTCCCATCTGAAATGCTGGATGATGAACCGGAAGAGCCCGGCTATGAAGTTGACCCACACGCTGATCGTACCCAGCAGGCTGCTGAATGACCAACGTATTGGGCGGGCAAGACATGATTGATCTTGCCCGCCATCCAATCAATCGACCGAAAACCGCCGCATATCGCGACATGTTAAATGACGTGCGCGCAGATTTGCAGCGAGATGGATGTGCGGTGGTCCGTGGCTTTTTGACGAAACAGGGTGTCGCCCAAGCTGTGGCGGAAGCCGATCGCGTGGCGCATCTTGGGCATCGCAGCTTTTCGCGCACCAACGTCTATTTCAGTCAGGACGACGACAGTTTACCGCAATCTCATCCGGCGCGTCAGTTTTATGATCGCTCAAACGCTTTCATCCCTGCGGATAATTTTAGCCATGATGGCCCGTTGCGCCAGGTACATGATTTTCCAGGCTTTGATGACTTCATCCGCGATTGTTTGGATGAGCCGAAAGATGCGTTCTTTCGATATGATGATCCGCTTGCGGATATGATCGTCAACACGGCCGGGGAAGGGAACGGGTTCCCTTGGCATTTTGACACGAATAATTTCACGGTGACGCTGGCGCTGCAGAACGCTGAAGAGGGCGGGGAGTTTCAATATGCACCGATGATCCGACATGTGGGTGCCGCTGATGGCGGCGAAAACTTTGCCGCCGTGTCAGAGGTGTTGCAAGGCACGTCGGATGAAATCGTCAGCCTGACGCTAAATCCTGGGGATCTGCAACTGTTTCGTGGCCGCAATTCACTGCATCGGGTGGCCCCGCTGCGTGGGGCGCGTGCGCGGCATGTGGCGATCATGTCTTGGGTCGAACGCGAAGGCATGTGCGGCAGTCCTGAGCGTACCAAGCAGCTGTATGGACGGGTTCTTCCGGTGCATTTGGAACGCGCTGGGCTGCGGGGGGATGACTGGCTCGACTAGGGGGGCGGGACAGGGTATCACCGTGTAAAAATTGAGCCTGAATTGGGGACGGTGATGACAGAAAAGCAGATCGAAACGGAAGCGGGCAGCGCAGATGTATTAATGGAGCTGCGCGTGTCTGACGTGCGTCGGGTCTTTGCGCTTTGCGTCTTGATCATCCTGGGCATGCTTTTGTTGTGGAATGCTTTGTTGATCACCGGCGCGCCGATATTGTTGCAATTGTTTCTTGTGGCACTGGGCTTGAGTGTCCTGGCCTTGGCCGAGAAAATGCGCCGCAACACGGTGGGTGGACTGACGCTGACACAGGAGGCACTGTGGAACGCCGATGGCAGCTGTCTGGTGCGCATGGAAGATGTGGTGTCGATTGAACGCGGGGTCTTTGCGTTCAAACCTTCAAACGGCTTTATGATCAACACACGCAGCGCTGGGGGCAGGTTTTGGGCCCCGGGTTTGGTGTGGCGTGTGGGCAAACGGATCGGGATTGGTGGCATCACCAATGCGCGCGATGCAAAATCTATGGTCGAGGTGATCGTCGCGCTCACGACAGAGGAATAGATCCCCGGATAAATTCTGCAAACAGCTGAGCGCTTGCAAATGACAGGCGCAACAGCTGTGGGGAATTTCAGATGTTAGCTGAAGGATCTGGGGCCTGTTTGAACCCTAGAAATCATGGCAGTTTACATCGTCGATCCAACACACCGCGGGAACAGTGCGCAGGCTGGTGACGATGAAATTGTCAAAGTTCACGGGATCCATCAACATATTGAACCGCGATGAGCTGAAGAAAGGCGTGTAATAGGTTGACGCCTCGACGATGATCGCATGGGTTTTATCCGCCAAGATTGGCAACTCGTCGCCACGTTCGTCGTTCAATGAGGCCGTTGTCCAGCCCGTGCGGCCCTTTGTAGCCTGCGACCAGATGACGTTGAAACGGTCTTCATCTGCGCTCCAGGAGATTTCGGTGACACGGATCCATGTAGGGTGAGGCGCGCTGATCAAGAAATCATAAATCGTGTTCAACCCGTTTAGATAACTCACATTCATTGGGTCAACTTTGCGCGTCACGAGATCGGACAGCGTATATGCAGCGCGTAGGTTCACATTTTGCGCGCGATAGGCGTTGAAAAACGAAAACATCCCGGCATAGGCCCAGATCAAGATCGGCAGGATAAGAACGGCCTCAACCGTGATGGTCCCTGAGGTGTCATGCGCGAATTTGCGAATTTGGTCGCGGCAATCGGCCCCGAATTGGGTGCAGTGGAATTTCAAGGTTTCAAGAATCTGCATTTTCGGGCTCGTTTACAAAAGCGGATGTTGCAATCAACGCATAATCGCCGGTGGTGGGGTGACGGGGCAGATCCATGACAAGACCTGTTCCGGGGAAGAAGGGATCAAATCTGACGCAGGCGCGAATGATCATCAATTCATTTTCATTGCCCACATCAAGGCTGCTTTCTGTCTGATCCGCTTCAACATCATAACATGTTGGCGCGACCGATAACGGGTTCCAGGTGACTTGATCCACAACGCGAAGTTCCAACAAGATCGTGCTTTCGCATTTCGCCCCCAATACGGTCCCGCGTTCGCAGATCAGTTCTTTTAACGTGTTGTGGAGATCGCCCAAATTGGCCGCATCCATGTTGGGAACCGTGCCCAGCCGTAAATCGCGTACGGTGATTTCCACGGCGCGATCCAACATAACTTGCCGGATCATCAGAACGCCGACCTCGACTGAGGACAACATGATCGACATGAACAGGGGAAACCACAGCACAAATTCAATGGTGGAAGACCCAGTTTCGTCAGTTCGGAAGCGGTGTATTAGATTTTGAAAATTCCGTATCACTGTGTCAGTCTCAGCTTGTTGATTTGGTTGGCAATCGTGTCAAAGGCGGCTGCCAGATCCTGATTGTTGACCTTAAAGAAATGCCCGCCACCAGGGGTTGCGCAATTGCGCATTGGCCCAGCTTGGCTTTCGGTGACCTCAACGCCAATGCTAAAGACCGTAATGCCATTGGCTTTCGCGACATCACAGATTTTTTGCAGCCGGTTGTTCGCATCCGTCGCTGTATAGGCGTTGATATGATAATCGCTGTAACGGCGGTTGGTTGAATAATCATAGACCCAAGTTTGGCCGCCGACCCGATCCCAGAAAGCATATTCACTGGGTGAATTATAGAACTGACGCCTTAAGCGATCATTTCCAACATTCTGACCATCGGTCATCAGGACGATGTATTTATCTGTCCAATATCCGCCCTCTGGGGGGGGGCTTCCCGATGTTGTCCATGATGCAGGTCGATTGCCAAACACGGTGTCGATGAAGGGCAGGCTGGTGCCATCTAAGTCATGCGTTGCTGAGCTGTCTTCGGACAGGCGTTCTATCATGGGTTGGGTGTCTGGTGACAGTAGAATTGTGCCCCATTTCATGCCCGTGTGGATGGCTGTGTTATGTCGGTTGACCAATTTGCTTAGAGCGTCTTTCAACAGCTCTCTGTTCTGGGAAATTGGGATGATCCGCTCGTAGGGTTGGCGGGGGCAACTGGGGTTTGCCAGGCCATGGGTTTGGGGGGCATCGTTCGCGCCGCGTGAATGAAGGGCGCGGTAAGAATACCCGTGCTGACCTTGGTAATAATCACGGCCACCTGCACTGGCGGGGGTTGCAACCAAGCCCGGAATGGCAAAATCGGCTTCGGTGAATTCTACGCAATGTGAAAAGTTGTGGCGTGGCGTCGGAGTGAGGTTCATCTGCCCCAAGATATGTGGGCCCGCGTTCACCTGCGCGGTGTAAGGTATCAGCGACATGGACACGCGATCAACGGATGCAGGGCGCAGTACGGAATCCACGAAAGATTGCCCAGCGGTGCGCAATGTCGCGATCTTTGTGCCCCGCATCGATCCCGAGATATCAACAACCAGCGAAATTTCGACATTGGTGATGCGTTCTTCTGCGCGACCTCGGGCAGACGCGCTGAGCTCATCTATGTTGATGCCCTCCCAGCTGAGGAACATTGTTGGCATCACGGCAGTGGCATCCGCAGTAACAGTTCGGTAACTGTTTTTTTCGTCGCCATCGACCGTCACTGTGCCCAGGTAGTCAGACATATTGGCCTTGGCAAAATAGTCACGCACAACGGTTTCGGGATCAAGCGGTTGGTCCAAATCCGCCGCAGCAAGAATAGCGCGATCCAGCGTGTTTTGCAGTCTGATCCGCGTGATTTCATGGCGCATAACATCAATGGCGATGCCAGACAGGACGACCATTAGAACAAATGCAAATAGGGAAAAAATAATCAGCGATCCGCTTTCATCGCGCCAGAAATTCTTGAGTGACCAATCATTGCGTGTGTTCAGGCGTTTAAAACGCCGTAACGCGCGAGTTGTGGTCGGAGCGGAATAGGTTTTGGTGGTGTGTAATTTGTTTTGCATCGAAATTCCCCTTTTAGAACAGGGGCAAGCCAGTTCTAAGTCGCACGTCGCTATAGCGCGATAATTGAACGACATAGATGTGGCCAAAGTTGGGCGTTGGGGCGTAATTTTGCAAATGGGGCGCTTTGATCCGTGAAATCGCGGCGATCTAAGCAGTTATGCGCCGAATGCGACGGAATTTCCCGCGAAAACGCGTTTTATACGCGACGAATTAATCAATCCGTCATAGTCTGATTGCACAAAAAACAGGCACTGATTCTAACAGTTGCCACAACAGTCTGTAAATGCGGCAAATGTAGCCGCCGGAGGTTTAGAATGAACGCAAACACTGGACATGCTCAAGAACCGAGCTTTCGCGAATCGGTTGATTTAATGTTTAACCGCGCGGTTGCGATAATGGATCTTCCACCGGGGCTCGAGCAGAAGATCCGTGTGTGTAACGCGACCTATACTGTTCGTTTCGGTGTGCGTCTGCGCGGGCAGATTCAAACCTTTACGGGGTATCGTTCCGTGCATTCTGAACACATGGAACCTGTGAAAGGTGGCATTCGCTACGCGAGTTCCGTGAACCAGGACGAAGTGGAAGCGCTTGCCGCTTTGATGACGTATAAATGTTCGCTGGTTGAGGCGCCTTTTGGCGGCTCGAAAGGTGGTCTCTGCATCAATCCACGTGATTATGAAGAACATGAGCTTGAATTGATCACCCGTCGTTTTGCTTACGAGCTGGCGAAACGCGACCTTATTCACCCATCCCAAAACGTTCCCGCGCCTGACATGGGCACTGGCGAACGTGAGATGGCTTGGATCGCCGATCAATACGCACGTATGAACACAACCGACATCAACGCCCGCGCTTGTGTGACAGGTAAGCCATTGAATGCAGGCGGTATTGCTGGCCGTGTTGAGGCAACCGGTCGTGGGGTTCAATATGGCTTGCAAGAATTTTTCCGCCACCCGGAAGACATGAAAATCGCGGGTCTGTCTGGTACGCTTGATGGTAAACGTGTGATCGTTCAAGGTCTTGGCAATGTGGGTTACCACGCGGCCAAATTCCTGTCTGAAGAAGATGGCTCGAAGATCACAGCTATCATCGAACGTGACGGTGGGATCTTCAATGATGACGGTCTCGATGTTGAAGCGGTCTATGCTTGGATCGGCGAAAACGGCGGCGTTAAGGGCTTCACAGGTGCCACTTATGTTGAAGATGGTGCGGAACTTCTGGAAAAAGAATGTGACATTCTGATCCCAGCAGCCCTTGAAGGGGTGATCCATCTTGGCAATGCTGAACGTGTGCAAGCGCCTTTGATCATTGAGGCTGCGAATGGCCCTGTCACGGCTGGTGCGGATGAAATTTTGCGCAATAAGGGCACAGTCATTATACCTGACATGTACGCAAACGCGGGCGGTGTGACCGTGTCTTACTTCGAGTGGGTGAAAAACCTGTCTCACATCCGTTTCGGTCGCATGCAGCGTCGTCAGGAAGAAACGCGGCACCAATTGGTGATCGACGAACTAGAGCGTCTTGATGATGCCATGGGGGAACGTTGGTCTATGACGCCGGACTTTAAGCAGAAATATCTGCGTGGTGCGGGCGAATTGGAACTTGTGCGTTCTGGGTTGGATGACACGATGCGTGCGGCTTATCAGTCCATGCGCGAGATGTGGCATTCCCGCGAAGAGGTGACTGATTTGCGCATGGCCGCCTATCTGGTCTCTATCGGTAAAGTCGCCGCAAGTTACCGCGCAAAAGGCTTGTAATTCGCTTTTATATGACCTTAGTTCCGGGGCATGTTATTTGCCCCGGAATACAGTTGCCATTGCGGCAAGCTTCGCGCCACAATCCATGATGTAACCCCCAGCACAGGCAATCTTGCCCGGTGCCATTGTTTGGATTGTCAGGCTTTTGCCATCTGGTTGACAGGGCAAGGCGGCGCAGATGTTCTTGATGAAAGTGGTGGGTCTGAGTTGTTCCAAACCCTTGCTTGGCGTCTGGATTTCACCCAAGGCAAAGACGAATATTTGCAAGCCATCCGACTTTCGCCCAAAGGTATGATCCGGTGGTACGCCAGCTGTTGCCATTCGCCCATCGCCAATATGATGGGGTCAAAATCCATGTCTTTAATCGGCATGCCAACCTGTGGTTTTCATGAAAACGCCATCGATAAGATGGGGCCTATGCGGGCGTCGATGTTTGCCAAAGCAGCGCGCAAAGGCAGCACTCCGCCGGATGATTTTGGATTTCTTCCGGTGATTTCGCGTATTCTTTGGCGTCAGCTGAAGGCAAAGATGCGTGCCAAAACCCGTTATTCGCCGTTCTGGACCGAGGCTGGCGAGACGATTGTCGCCCCTAAAATCTTGACGTTGGACGAACGCAAGGCCGTGACACCGAAGGTCTAAACCCGGCTGTTTCGTCACGCGACGGCACTCTCGCGTTGAAAAACGACATAACACGTCGTACCTGCCCATTGCATCCCCCTGCGTCGCCTGATTACCTGCTTTCGAAATCAAGGAGAAGATTCATGCGTTTTTCTGCATGGCAGGTTTTGAAAGAGGGTTTGACCGGAAATAAAGGTTGGACACCCCATTGGCGTAGCCCGGAACCAAAAGCCGAATATGACATTATCATTATTGGCGGCGGCGGGCATGGCCTGTCCACGGCCTATCACCTTGCTGCGAAATACGGCGGCAAACGCATCGCGGTGCTTGAAAAAGGCTATATCGGTGGCGGAAATGTGGGGCGCAACACGACGATTGTGCGCGCGAACTACTTTCTGAAAGGCAATTCGGAATTTTACAGCCATTCCCTAAAGCTTTGGGAACGCATGGAAAAAGACCTGAACTATAACGCGATGCATTCCCAGCGTGGCATTCTTAACCTGTTCCATTCCGATGGTCAGCGTGATGCGGCTGCACGGCGTGGCAATATGATGATCAACCAGGGTGATGATGCGATCTTGCTGGATCGCCAAGGCGTGCGCGAGATCGTTCCCTATCTTGACTACGACAACATCCGCTTCCCTGTTTATGGTGCGCTTTATCACAAACGCGGCGGCACAGCGCGCCATGATGCGGTGGCTTGGGGCTATGCCCGTGGTGCGGATCAGCGCGGCGTTGATATCATTCAGAACTGTGAAGTTACGGGAATCGACATCGAAAACGGCGTTGTCAAAGGCGTGCAAACCTCAAAAGGCCCGATCAAAGCCAAGAAAGTTGGCATGGTTGTGGCCGGGCGTTCCAGTCAAGTTGCGGCTATGGCGGGCATGCAGGTGCCGATTGAAAGCACCGTGCTGCAAGCCTTCGTGACTGAGGGTTTGAAGCCGGTTTTGGACAATGTCGTGACCTTCGGCATGGGCCATTTCTATATCAGTCAATCCGATAAGGGTGGCCTTGTGTTCGGTGGCGACATCGACATGTACGCAAGTTACGCCCAACGCGGCAACTTGCCGACCACTGAACATGTGGTGGAAGCCGCGATGACGCTTATGCCGATGATCGGTAAGGCGAAAATGCTGCGATCTTGGGGCGGTATCATGGATATGTCGCCGGATGGATCGCCTGTGATCGATAAAACCCATGTGGAAGGTCTGTATTTGAATTGCGGCTGGAATTATGGGGGTTTCAAAGCTGTGCCCGCCTCTGGCGATTGTTTTGCCCATCTCATGGCAAAGGATGAACCCCATCCCGTGGCTGCGAAATTCCGTCTTGATCGGTTCCGCACGGGGCAAAATATCTTGGATGAAGAAGGCTCTGGCAGCCAACACAACCTGCACTAAGGAGGGCAGAAAATGCGTATCAAATGTCCCCTCTGCGGGGAGCGCGACCGGCGCGAATTTTATTACCAAGGGGCCGCAATCGCCCTAAACCGCCCAGCACCTGATGCAGGTGATGAGGCTTGGAATGACTATATTCACAACCGCGAAAACCCAGCAGGTCGCACCAAAGACCTGTGGCACCACGAAGCTGGCTGTAGCGCCTGGCTTGTGGTTGAACGCAACACCGTGACCCATGAGATCTACGGCGTTGAGCTTGCGGAAGATGTGAAGCGAGGATCAAAAAATGCGGATTAATGGCAAGGGTCTGATTGACCGTTCCACCCCGATCTCTTTCAGCTTTGATGGCAAGAAGGTTCAGGGTTTTCAGGGAGATACCGTGGCATCTGCGGCATTGGCTGAGGGTCGCAAGATCTTTGGGCGCAGCTTCAAATATCACCGTCCACGTGGTGTGATGACCACCGGGTCCGAAGAGCCAAACGCGCTGGTGACCTTGCATTCAGGTGCAGCGCAAGACCCAAATATGCGTGCAACGACGCAGGAGATCTTTGAGGGCCTGCAAGTGCGCGGGCAAAACGCTTGGCCCTCTGTTGATCGTGATTTGATGGGGGTGAATGACTTGCTTGCGCCGTTCTTTGGCGCTGGTTTTTACTATAAAACCTTCATGTGGCCTGGTGCGCTTTGGGAAAAACTGTGGGAGCCGATGATCCGTCGCGCCGCAGGTCTTGGTGCGTTGTCTGGCGAACATGACACATCGCGCAATGAAAAGGCCTATGCTTTCTGTGATTTGCTGGTGATCGGTGCCGGGCCTGCGGGCTTGATGGCGGCTTTGACCGCTGCGCGCGCGGGTGCGGATGTGATTTTGGCCGATGAAGATGCACGTCTTGGCGGGCGTCTTTTGCTGGAAGACGAGGAAATCGAAGGCAAACCGGGCCATGTCTGGGCTGCGGATGTGACGGCGGAACTGATGGGCATGGACAATGTGCGCGTCATGACCCGCACGACCGTGACCGGCGCGTTTGATCAGGGCACTTATGGTGCGCTTGAACGCGTGGCGCAGCATGTTGCCGCGCCATCAAATGACACGCCACGTGAATGTTTCTGGCGCATTGTTGCCAAACGCGCGATCTTGGCTGCTGGCGCTTTGGAACGTTCCGTTGCCTTTGCAAACAACGACCGTCCGGGCATTATGATGGCGGGCGCTGTGCGCGGTTATCTGAACCGTTGGGGCGTTGCCGCAGGCCAGAAAGTTGCGGTCTTTGGCAATAATGACAACGCTTGGCGCACCGCGCGTGACTTGAAATCCGCCGGCGTTGATGTCGTCGCGATGATCGATAGTCGCAAAGATGCAACTGGTGAAGGCGACTTCCCAATCATCACTGGCGGCATGGTTTCTGACACCCGTGGGCGCAGTGGTCTGCGGGAAATCACTGTGCAATCTGCATCGGGTGATCAGAAGTTTGAAGTCGACTGTCTGGGCGTTTCTGGGGGTTGGAACCCGTCCGTGCATATGATGTGTCACATGAACGGGCGTCCCGCCTGGGATGAGGCCACGCAAAGCTTCCTGCCTGTTGATAACATGGTCCCAGGGCTGAAGGCTGTTGGATCTGCTGCTGGTAAATTCAGCACGCAAGCTGTGCTTGAAGATGCCCATGCAGAGGCGATTTCCGCCCTGTTGGATCTTGGTCTGACATCGGCTGACACCGTGATCCCCACTGCCGAAGATGGTGCGCATAACATCGAAGGTCTGTGGGAAGTGCCACATATCAGCAAGGGTTACAAACGCGCTTGGCTTGATTTTCAGAACGATGTGTCCACCAAGGATGTGCGTCAGGCGGCGAAGGAAAACTTTGCATCCGTTGAGCATATGAAGCGTTACACCACGCAGGGTATGGCACCGGATCAGGGCAAAAATTCCAACGTGAATGCGCTGGCGATTTTGGCCGACGCCACAGGTCGTGATATCCCGACAACCGGTACGACCACCTTCCGTCCACCCTATGTGCCTGTGTCTTTGGCGGCATTGGGGGCAGGGGCGCGCGGCAAGGGCTTTGCGCCTGAACGTTTTGTGACATCCCATCAGGCAACAGTTGACCGCAACGCCCCGATGATTGAGGCGGGCCTTTGGTATCGCCCCAGTTATTACCCACGTCCCGGTGAGAAAACCTGGCGTGACAGCTGTGATCGCGAAGTCAACATGGTGCGCAACGCGGTTGGCGTGACCGATGTGTCGACCCTGGGTAAGATCGATATTCAAGGCCCGGATGCCGGTAAATTCCTTGATTTCGTCTATATCAACATGTTCTCTACCCTGAAGGTTGGGCGTGTGCGTTACGGGTTGATGCTGCGTGAAGATGGTCACGTGATGGATGACGGCACCACCGCACGTATGGGGGAAAATCACTATGTGATGACCACCACAACGGCGGCGGCGGGGCAGGTGATGAAACACCTGGAATTCGTGCATCAGGTGCATTGCACCGACATGGATGTGCGCATGATTTCGACCACCGAACAATGGGCGCAATTCGCCGTTGCAGGGCCGAAGTCGCGTGAACTGCTGAACAGCATCTTGGACGAAAAAATTGACAACGAAAGCTGGCCCTTCATGGCTTGCGGTGAAGTCAGTTTGTCTGGCGTCAACGGGCGTTTGTTCCGCATCAGTTTCTCGGGTGAGCATGCTTATGAAATCGCCGTGCCATCGCGTTATGGCGACGCTTTGTTCCGCGATTTGGTCAGCCGTGCGGAAACGCTTGGCGGTGGTGTCTACGGGATGGAGGCCTTGAACGTTCTACGGATCGAGAAGGGCTTTATCACCCACGCCGAGATCCACGGGCGTGTCACTGCTTTCGACATTGGTATGGGTCGTATGGTGTCTGCCAAGAAAGATTGCATCGGTAAAACGGCGTCGCAACGGCCTGGTTTAAACCTTGATGAACGGGAACAACTGGTGGGTTTGAAACCGCTTGATGGCGCGCAACAACTCAGTTCCGGGGCGCATCTCTTCACCAAGGGCGACGCGCTCACGGCGGACAACAGCCAAGGTTATGTCACATCCGTGGGCTATTCGACCTCGCTTGAATGCTTCCTTGGCATGGGGTTCTTGGTCAATGGTCGGGCGCGCATTGGCGAACAGATCCAATTCATTGACCGTTTACGCGACATCATTACCACGGTTGAGGTCGTTGAACCCGTCGTGTTTGATCCAGAAGGAGGGCGCGCACGTGGCTGATTACATTGCAAAAACACCCTGTGACGGCTTGTTGCCACAGACCATCGGAAGCCTGACACTTACGGAAACCGCCGTCGACCGGATGACATCTTTCATGCCCTGGAAAGGGCGCGAAAAAACGGCATCCAAGGCGTTGAAAGCTGCCTGTGGCGTGGCTTTTCCTGGCCCGAATGAGACCAGCGCGTCAGGTGATGTGCAGGCCATCTGGACGGGACGGGGACAGTGTTTCATCCTTGGAGTGGAACTGCCAGACGGCCTTTCGGCTGAGGGGGCATTGACGGATCAATCCGATGCTTGGGCTGTGATGTCTTTGCGCGGAGACGCGGCAGTTGACGTGCTTGCGCGTCTTTGCCCGGTGGATCTGCGTGATGCAGCCTTTAAACCGGGTGATACGGTCCGTACGGAAATGCAGCATATGATGGTGTCGGTCACGCGGATGGACGATGGTTTTCAAATCATGGTCATGCGCAGTTTTGCCAAGACCGCCGTGCATGATCTGACCGAAACGATGAAAGCAATTGCCGCGCGCGCTTGAAGCGTGGTTGCGTCGCTTGCTGAAACATAACATAATCCGGGGCTGTAACTGCCTCGGATTTTGATCTGCCATGAGCCTCCCCCCCGGATTTCTCGAAGAACTGCGCACACGAAGTTCGCTTAGCCAAGTGGTTGGGCGTAAAGTCATGTGGGATGCGCGCAAATCCAATCAGGGCAAGGGTGATATGTGGGCGCCATGCCCTTTCCATCAGGAAAAAAGTGCGTCTTTTCATGTGGATGACCGCAAGGGGTTTTATTACTGCTTTGGCTGCCACGCCAAGGGCGATGCGATTTCTTTTGTGCGTGAAACCGAAAATGTAAGCTTCATGGAAGCGGTCGAGATCCTCGCGCGTGAAGCCGGCATGACCATGCCTGAACGTGATCCCCGCGCCCAAGAAAAAGCGGACCGGCGCACGGTTTTGATGACTGTGATGGAACAAGCTGTTCAGTTCTTTCGCTTGCAGTTGCGCACAAATCAAGGGGCTGCCGCGCGTGAATACCTCGAAAAACGAGGCCTTAGCCAAGACGCGCAGGACCGTTGGGAGATCGGATATGCCCCGGATGCACGCCAATCCATGTTGCAACATCTGCGTGATAAGGGGATCGATGATCAGCTGATTATCGATGCTGGCCTATGTGCGCGCCCGGATGATGGTGGTGCGCCTTATGACCGTTTTCGTGGGCGGATTATCTTTCCCATCCGCGACCATCGCGGTTTTGCGATTGCCTTTGGTGGCCGTGCAATGGACCCAAATGCACGCGCTAAGTATTTGAATTCACCGGAAACGATCCTGTTCGATAAGGGCCGCAGCCTGTTCAACGTCAAGGCGGCACGCGAAGCGGCGGGCAAGGGGCAACCTTTGATCGTTGCCGAAGGTTACATGGACGTGATCGCCCTGTCTGAGGCCGGATTTGGGGCCTGTGTTGCCCCGCTTGGCACCGCGATCACTGAGAACCAGTTGCAAATGCTTTGGCGCATTTCGCCTGAACCCGTGATCACGATGGATGGGGATACCGCTGGTCAACGTGCGGCCATGCGCCTTGTCGATCTGGCTTTGCCGGTGCTGGAGGCGGGCAAAAGTCTGCGGTTTTCGGTTATGCCCGAAGGCCAGGACCCTGATGATCTGTTGAAGGCGCAGGGGCCAGGCGCGATGCAGCATCTCATCGATACGGCCAAGCCCATGGTCAGTTTGCTGTGGCAGCGCGAGGTCGAAGGCAAGGTTTTTGACAGCCCCGAACGCAAGGCCGCTTTGGATAAGTCTTTCGCCGATGCGGTGGCCAAAATCGCGGATGAAAACATTCGCTATCATTACAGTAAAGAGCTGCGTGATCGCCGTTGGGATCTGTTTCGCCCTGTCCGTAAGGCATTTGAAAATAACATTTTTCGAATGGGTGCTGCAAAGAACGTATCTGCGTCGACCGGCACAAAAGACAGCAAACTCGCGACGAAAAACGCCCCGGCCTTTGCAATTTTGATCCGCGAAGCCTTTGTTTTTTCGGTTGCTTTGAAACGCCCAGATTTGGTCGTGAAACACATGGCGCAATTGGAACGGCGCGATTGCAACGACGTGTTCCACAGGCATCTTAAGGATGCGATTTTGCGCTATGCGGCAGATTTCATCGATGACCCAGAGGCGTTTTCAAATGAAATTAGCAACGCTGTGAACCCCGAGCCCCTTGAACCTCAGACGGCCTATCCCCAAGTTCTAATGGCGATCCGATTGGTTGAGAAAAATGAATCTCATGATCTGGCCGCCGCTTTTGAACAGGAATTGGCAAAACTATTGGCACAACAGGGTCATGAATTGGAACTTGCAGAGGCCCGTGAGGATGTCCTTGTGGATACCATCGGGGAGGGGCTGACATGGCGCCTTGGTCAGGCAACTGAGGAAGTGAACAGGGCCGCGCGCGGAGATACGGAAGACAGCACAGAATACTATCGGGCCGACAATGGCTTGGAACTTTCGAAGGATGAGCTGAAAGAACGCGACGCTCTTTTTGCCAATATCCGCTTTGAAGGCCCGCAAAAACGCAACTAAAGCACGCTGTGGTTACGAAGACGTAAAAGAATCACAGTAAACACCTTGCGAATCACCGCGTCACAGGTTTGATTCGGAACAAGCGAATCGTTTGATCGCGCCGACGGCCTTCCCACTGGGCCGTTTTTGCGTTCACAGCACTTTCAGGAGCCCCCATGGCCGCTAAAGACACCAACGACCAAAAGTCAGCAGACAAAGAAAACGCACATACACTTGATATGAGCCAGGCTGCCGTCAAAAAGATGATCGCTGAGGCGCGCGAAAAGGGCTATATCACTTACGACCAGCTGAACCAGGTTTTGCCACCTGAGCAGGTCTCTTCCGAACAAATCGAAGACGTGATGTCGATGTTGTCCGAAATGGGCATCAACATCATCGAGGACGAAGAGGAAGAAGAAGACAAAGGCACCACTGATTTGGTGGCCGCTGCGGGCAATCGTGAAGTTGCACTGGCGGAAACCGGCACCGAGAAACTGGATCGCACCGACGATCCTGTCCGCATGTATCTGCGCGAAATGGGCTCTGTTGAGTTGTTGTCACGCGAAGGCGAGATCGCGATTGCGAAACGCATCGAGGCCGGCCGCAAGACGATGATCTTGGGGCTTTGTGAAAGCCCGCTGACGTTCCAAGCGATCACAATTTGGCGTGACGAGCTTTTGTCAGAAGACATTCTTCTGCGTGACGTTATCGATTTGGAAACCACATTTGGCGACCATATGGGCGAAGATGAGGTGGAACCCGTTGTTGCGCCCGTTGTCGTGGGTGGCGTTACCCCTGAAAAGAAAGAAGCCCAGCCAGAAGTTGACGCTGACGGCAACCCGATCATCAACAACGACGATGATGACGATGAAGATGAACAGGCAAATATGTCTTTGGCCGCGATGGAAGCCGCGCTGAAGCCGAAGGTTCTGGAAACTCTCGACCTGATCGCGCGTGACTTTGCCTTGCTGTCAGATATGCAAGATTTGCGGATTTCTGCGACCTTGAACGAGGACGAAAGTTTTTCTGACAAGGATGAGGCGAAATACCAGAAACTGCGGTCTGAAATCGTTGAGCTGGTGAACGAATTGCACCTTCACAATGGTCGTATCGAAGCGCTGATTGACCAGTTGTACGGCATCAACCGTCGCATCATGTCCATCGACAGCAATCTTGTGAAATTGGCAGATCAGGCGCGCATCAACCGTCGTGAGTTCATCGAAGCGTATCGTGGCCGCGAACTTGATCCGACCTGGCTGGACGAGATGTCTGAAAAGCCGGGTCGTGGTTGGCAGGCGCTGATGGAACGTTCCAAAGGTAAAATTGAAGAATTGCGCGGCGACATGGCGCAGGTGGGCCAATATGTTGGTCTGGATATTCCTGAATATCGCCGCATTGTGCAGCAGGTTCAGAAGGGCGAAAAAGAAGCCCGTCAGGCCAAGAAAGAAATGGTCGAAGCCAATCTGCGTTTGGTTATTTCCATCGCGAAGAAATATACAAACCGCGGTCTGCAATTCCTTGATCTTATTCAGGAAGGCAACATCGGCCTGATGAAGGCGGTGGATAAATTTGAATACCGTCGCGGTTATAAATTCTCGACCTATGCGACGTGGTGGATCCGTCAGGCAATCACCCGTTCCATCGCGGATCAGGCCCGCACCATCCGTATCCCTGTGCATATGATCGAAACGATCAACAAACTTGTGCGCACTGGTCGTCAGATGCTGCATGAAATTGGCCGCGAACCAACACCTGAGGAATTGGCAGAAAAACTGCAAATGCCTTTGGAAAAAGTGCGCAAAGTGATGAAAATCGCCAAAGAGCCTATTTCCCTTGAGACCCCAATTGGTGACGAGGAAGACAGCCAACTTGGTGATTTCATTGAGGATAAGAATGCGACACTGCCTTTGGACAGCGCCATTCAAGAAAACCTCAAAGAAACCACAACGCGGGTTCTATCATCGCTGACCCCACGTGAAGAACGTGTCTTGCGGATGCGCTTTGGTATCGGCATGAACACCGACCACACCTTGGAAGAGGTGGGGCAACAGTTCAGCGTGACACGGGAACGTATTCGCCAGATCGAGGCGAAGGCGCTGCGGAAGCTGAAACACCCCAGCCGAAGCCGCAAGCTTCGCAGCTTCCTAGATCAGTAATTTTGAGAACGCCTCCGCAAGGGGGCGTTTTTTATTTGAGGAACCGAATTATGACGAAAAAGGTTGAGGTCCACCTTGAAGCTGAGAGGTATATTCACAATGTGCTATCCGGCTGCTCGTTCACTTTGCAAAACCGGATGAATGATCAGTTTGAGAGTGCGGAAACCACAGGTGTATATCATACGATGATGGCGTGCCTTGTGTTTGTGGCATTTACCGTCGAAGCACGCGTTAATTTTATTGGCCAAAAAGTATTCGGAGAAGGTTGGCCTGAAAAAGCAAACTTGGAAGAAAAAATAGAACTCTTGAACGTACATTTGGGGATTGGCTTATGTCGCGGTGATCGGCCGTTGCAAACTATTCTGAAACTCAAGAAGCTAAGAAACACCTTGGCACATGGTAAGCCGGAAATCGTGAGCCGTGTCGAGAAGCATGACGAGGAGCCGGATGTTTTTGGTGCCCTTCGCTTCACTTGGGAGGAAGCCGTAAATAAGGATTTTGTCATGCGCTGCGATATGGATGAAAAGAGGTTATGGTCAATGTTACTAGAAGCCGCAGGGATCGATGAAGCGGAAGCAATAACTCATGGGGGGTACTCAGTTTTGAACAAATATGTGGAGGGTACGGATTAAGTAATGCTCGGTATCGTATAGTTCGGCATCCCTCTAGGGGACTGTAATTCTTGGTTGCACGCCAACACATAATCTACTAACTCGGCCTCATGGATCTCCCTCACACCTTCAACCTCCCCGACAACCCAATCATCGTTTTTGACGGTGAATGTGTGTTGTGTTCGCGGTTTTTTCACTTTGTTTTAAAGCACGACAAGTCTCAACAGTTTCGCTTTATTATTGCGCAATCTGACTTGGGCGAGGGGCTGTATCAATCGCTGAACCTGCCCACGGATGACTATGAAACCAACCTTGTGATTGTGCGGGGCCAGGTGTTTCAGAAAGCCGATGCCTTCGCCGCGGTCATGCGCGAATTGGGAGGGCCGTGGCGCATTTTTGCGCTGATCCTTCATGTGCCGCACTGGTTGAAGAACCCGCTTTACAGCCGCATCGCGCGCAATCGCTATCGTATTTGGGGGCGTCATGATCAGTGCATGATGCCGGATGACGCCTTGCGCAGCAGATTTTTGGACGGCGGATTAAACGATTGATACGTGATCTTGGGCGGACCGAGGTATGGGCCGCAGATCGGGCGTAGCCGTAAACTGACCAGATGGGTTTCAACCCCCTTGTTTCTCCGCGCTGTGAAAGGGTATATGCCTGTGAACGCTAAGGGTCGCGCGATGGGACACTGGCACTATCGGAGACGTCAAACATGGGCAAATTTCTTGCGGGGTTGATTATCGTGAGCGCATTGATCGCCGGAACTCTGCTGTATTATCTGCAGGTGCATGTTTATTATCAGGAAATTACGGCGCCGGTGGGGGACGAGGTCTCTGTGACCACATTGGTTTCCGAAACACCTGAGCCGATCATCGTCGATGATTTCCAGGGCATTGCCTCTGAAACGTCGCCCTTGGGATATCGCGCCTGTTTCACCACGCCCCAAAGCCAAGCCATGATGACCGAAACCTATGTCACCTATGAGAATGCGGCACCACACGTCGCCCCTGAGTGGTTTGATTGTTTTGATGCGAAAGCTCTGGGCGCTGCGATCGAAGCCAATGAAGCCATCGCCTTTATGGGCGAGGAAAACGTCGTCTGGGGCTTTGACCGTATCGTTGCCGTGATGGATGACGGGCGCGGTTTCGTTTGGCATCAGATGAACATCTGCGGCGAAGAAGTCTTCCACAATGGCAAACCCATGCCCGAACATTGCCCGCCACGCGACACCAATACAAACACCGAAAGCAACTGATATGCCTGATCTTCTGATTGAACTTTTCTCCGAGGAAATCCCCGCGCGTATGCAAGGCAAGGCTGCGGATGATCTGAAAAAGCTTGTGACCAATGGTTTGGTTGATGCGGGGCTGACCTATGGCTCTGCTGGTGTATTTTCCACACCGCGTCGTTTGGTTCTGACGATTGATGGCCTGCTCGCTGAAAGCCCAGAAGTGCGTGAAGAACGCCGCGGCCCGAAGGTCGGCGCGCCGGAAAAAGCATTGGAAGGGTTTCTGCGTGGGGCAGGGGTTGCACGCGAAGACCTGGTCGAACGCGAAGAGAAAAAAGGCGCGTTCTACTTTGCCACAATCGTTAAGCCGGGCCGCCCTGCTGCTGATATCATCGCAGAGGTTCTGGAAGCGGCGATCCGCAATTTTCCATGGTCAAAATCCATGCGTTGGGGTGGGGTTGGCCAACCTGGAAATGGGTCACTGAAATGGGTGCGCCCGCTACATTCCATCATTGCGCTTTTGTCTGACGAGGCCGGCGCAACCGTCGTGCCGATGGACATCGAAGGCATCACGTCCGGTGACAGCACCCATGGCCACCGTTTCATGGCCCCTGGCGCGTTTTCGGTGACCGGTTTTGACGACTATTCAACCAAGCTTAAAGCCGCGCATGTGATCCTAGAGGCGGCCGAGCGTCAGGAAATCATCTGGCAAGACGCCACCAACCAGGCCTTTGCACAGGGGCTTGAAGTGGTTGATGACCCCGGCCTTCTGGCTGAGGTCGCGGGTCTTGTCGAATGGCCCGTTGTCTTGATGGGCGACATTGCGGACGATTTCATGGAACTGCCGCCAGAGGTTCTGCAAACCTCGATGAAAGAACACCAAAAGTTCTTCTCTGTGCGCGATCCACAATCGGGCAAAATCGTGAAATTCATCACCGTTGCCAACCGCGAAACGGCTGACAATGGCGCGACCATTTTGGCGGGCAACCAAAAGGTTCTGTTCGCACGTCTAAGTGATGCGAAATTCTTCTGGGAAAACGATCTGCGCGTCGCGAAAACTGGGATGGATCCATGGCTGGACAGCCTCTCCAACGTGACCTTCCACAATAAACTTGGCTCACAAAAAGAACGCATTGATCGCATTGCGGCTTTGGCCCGTGAACTGGCCCCAGTTGTGGGTGCCGATGCGGATCTGGCCGAACAGGCAGCGCATGTGGCCAAAGCGGATCTGTCATCTGAGATGGTCTATGAGTTCCCGGAACTTCAAGGGCTTATGGGCCGTTATTACGCCAATGCCGCGGGCCTGCCTGCGGATGTGGCCGAAGCAGCTGAAGCGCATTATTCCCCCCTTGGCCCCTCAGATGACGTGCCAACATCGCCCGTGTCCGTCACCGTGGCGCTGGCCGATAAGCTCGACCTTCTGACAGGTTTCTGGGCGATTGACGAAAAACCCACAGGCTCCAAAGACCCCTTCGCCCTGCGCCGCGCGGCATTGGGAGTGATTAGGTTGGTTTTGGAGAATGGGGTGCGGCTGGAGATGGCGGATGTTGTGTTTAAACACAATGCGCGTCTGACTGGGTTTATTTCTGGTAATGAAGTTTCTCGGAGGATGGAAATACTCCAATCTGCCGTGGATGACCTGCCAAGTGAAGCGTCAAGTGTCGCCTCCCAAGCTGTTCTGGATACTAAGTCTAAGGTTGACGGAAAGGATTTTGTGAACAATCTCGCAGATGCTGCAATTGTAAATGCAACAGTCGCAATCTCTCATCTCATGTCCTTCTTCCATGACCGCCTGAAAGTCTTCCTCAAAGATCAAGGTGTGCGCCATGACGTGATCGACGCTTGCCTCGCGATGGGCGGCAACGATGACCTTGTCCTGCTGGTCAATCGGGCCAAGGCGCTTTCCGCATTGCTGGCCACGGACGACGGCGAAAATCTGCTCCAAGGCTTTAAGCGCGCGAACAACATCCTGACCCAGGCGGAAGAAAAAGACGGCGTCGAATATTCCTACGGGGCGGATGTGAAATTCGCGGAAGACGACAGCGAAAAAGCATTGTTTGCAGCCCTTGATGCAGCAGAAGCCAAAATCGCCCCAGCCATGAAATCAGAAGATTTCGCAGCGGCCATGGCTGAAATGGCGACCCTGCGTGCACCGATTGATGCATTCTTTGACGCGGTTCAAATCAACGCGGAAAGCGAAATCATCCGCCGCAACCGTCTGAACCTCCTGTCGCGCATCCGTGTGATCTGCTTGTCCGTTGCCGACCTGACAAAGGTGGAAGGGTAACCCTTTCATCTTGCCCTAAATACTCCGGGGGGATCCATCTGTGATGGATGGGGGCTGGCCCCCTCCGGTTTTTCGTCAGAAAAACCGCCACCGATGATGCATTGCTTGTCAGATGTCATAAACGCGCTATGCTGCATTGAAGCAGAAAGGTGCCGCAGCGCAGAATATGATGCAGAACACAACTGACCAGCCCGATACCGCCTATACCGTCATCACCCCAAATGCACCCATTGCGGTGGATACTCATGGGGGGCGGGCGAAATGCCTGCAACGTTTGCTGCGCCTTGATATGCCGGTGCCTTGCACCGCCGCCGTGTCCTTTGACGGCGTACACGGGATTGCCCAGGGGCGTCTGCCTGACACCAAGAAAATGCTGGCAAGTTTTGGCGATATGCCCGTGGTTTCTGTGCGGCCAAGTTCGGAAGATCCTGACTGGGGCGGGCCGGGGGCGATCCTGAATATTGGCATGAATGCCGCCCGTCACAAGGCTTTGGTCGCGGAATTGGGCGAAGAGGCCGCGAACCGGCTTTATACGCGTTTTGTGCAATCCTACGCCGTACATGTGGCGCGTTTGGATCCGGACGAATTTGAACAGGATGAAGATGGCACGAGTGAGACCCTGACAAAGGTTCTTGAGGCCTATGAGTTTGAATGCGAAGAAGAATTCCCCCAAGACCCGGCGCATCAGTTGCAAGAAGTCTTGCGATCTATGGCGCGGGCCTGGGAAGGCACGTCAGCGCGTTTGTTGCGCCAATCCAAAGGTGCCCCAGCGGATGCGGGCCTTGGGCTTGTGGTGCAGGAAATGGTGTTTGGCGTCGGCAGCGGTGAATGTGGGTCAGGTGTGATCCGTTTTATCACCCCCCATACCGGACATCGTCAAATTGAAGGCCGCTACAAACGCCAAAGCCAAGGGCGCGATGCCCTGGATGGTGGGGCAGTTTTCCTGCAAAAAGACGCGCGCGGCACCTCAATGGAGGAACTCTGCCCGGATTGTTATGACACGTTAACCAGTTATGGCACGTCCTTGCGCGAGAAGCTGCGCGAGGAAATGGAAGTTGAATTTGTCGTGGATAACGGCAAGCTGCGCATCTTGGACGCCATCCGGGTGCAACGCACATCACGCGCGGCGGTTCGCGTGGCGGTGGATATGGCGAATGATAAAATCATACCGCGCGAAGAAGCGCTGTTGCGCATCGAGCCACGTGCTTTGACCGAACTTTTGCACCGTCAGGTGAACCCGGAAGCCCCCCGCAACGTGCTGTTGACGGGCATCGCCGCAAGCCCTGGTGCTGCCACTGGTAAGATCGTGTTTTCCGCGACTGCGGCCCAGGCCAGCTATGCCCGAGACGAGGCCTGCATTCTTGTGCGCCGCGAAACCGCGCCGGAAGATATTCGCGGCATGCATGCGGCTTCGGCTGTGTTGACGGAACGTGGTGGTATGTCCAGCCACGCGGCGGTGATTGCACGCGGCTTGGGCCTGCCCTGTATCGTGGGTGCGTCAGATTTAAAGCTGAAACGTAAGGATAAAATCCTCACCCTGCCCAATGGTGACACGCTGGAAGAGGGCGATTTGATCACTGTTGATGGATCTTCTGGTGAAGTGCTTTTGGGGGCGGCTGCGTTGCTTGAGCCAACCCTTGAAGATGGGTTTCGCACGCTTCTGACATGGGCCGAAGAAATCAGTGACATCAAGGTGCGCGCCAACGCAGATACGCCAATGGACGCCGAGATCGCGCGTCGTTTTCGCGCGCGTGGGATTGGGCTGTGTCGCACGGAACATATGTTCTTTGAACATGACCGTTTGACCTTGATGCGCGAGATGATTTTCGCTGACAGCCCCGAGGATCGTGCCGCATCTTTGGATCGCTTGCTGCCCATGCAGCGTGCTGATTTCAAAAAACTTTTCGAGATAATGAAGGGCGAAAGTGTTTGTATTCGCCTGTTTGATCCGCCCCTACATGAATTTCTGCCCCATACGCGCGAAGGCATGCGGGAATTGGCAGGCGCGCTTGATTTGCCCTTGTCGGACGTAGAACGCCGGGTGAAGGCCCTGTCGGAATTCAACCCAATGTTGGGCATGCGCGGCGTGCGTTTGGGCATCACCGTGCCGGAAATCTACGCCATGCAAGCGCGTGCAATCTTTGAAGCCGCCGCAGAGGTCGCCGCAGACGGCAACCCTGTGGTGCCTGAAGTGATGATCCCCTTGGTGTCTGCCGTGCGCGAAGTCGAGATCGTGAAAGAAAGCATCGATGTGGTCGCCAGTCAGGTGCGCGCGGCCTCTGGTGTCGAATTTGATTTCCGCCTTGGGGTCATGGTTGAAACACCTCGCGCGGCTTTGCGGGCCAATGAAATTGCGCCTCATGTTGCGTTTCTCAGCTTTGGGACCAACGATCTGACCCAGATGACCTATGGTCTCTCACGTGATGACGCGGGGCGATTTATGTCTGAATATGTGCGTCAGGGGGTCTATGAAGAGGACCCGTTCCACACGCTTGATACGGATGGGGTGGGCGAGCTTTTGAACATTGGGGCAGAACGCGCGCGCAACAGCCATGCGGATGTGACCCTGTCGATTTGTGGTGAACATGGGGGCAATCCGGAATCAATCGCGTTTTGTCGGAAAGCTGGATTTGACTATGTCTCGTGCTCTCCGTTCCGGGTGCCTGTGGCATGGCTTGCCGGTGCCCATCTCGCATTGAAGGATTCTTGATCAATTTTGCCACTGAGAATCGCCCCGCCAAACGATAGATTTACGGCGAAAATATGACGGGTGAATGGGGCGGTTGCCGTCTGGCTGGGGGCAATTGTGGTGTTTTTGTCGCAATTTTCCCCGTTGCAGCCACGAAAACTTGCCTGGTGCGCCCCAGCGAGGGTCACTTGGGTTGAAAAATTAACCTTTCTCTCCTACATCCCGGCCATGGACGAGTTGATACTTGCCTGAGAACTGCGGCCCCAAAGTTGGGGGTCAGAGAATTTGGCTATCTATAATGATGGATGGATGAGATGAGTTTTAGGCGAATGACAGCAGTCGCAGGGGCGATCCTTGCACTTAGCAGCCTTGCGGGGTTTGCAGAGACTTCTGGGGAAAATGGAACTGCATCCGCAGATTTCACACAACAGCTGACTATGATGATCGGCGCTGAGCGTGCGGTATTGGGCGAGGTGCGGACAAGCCACATGCGCCAACTGACATCACCACCTGTTGAAGCACGCGTCGCAGCCTCATCAGGTGCAGCTGTAACTTACACGCGTGAGTGGCTTGCGGCACAGCCAACACCAGCAGCAAGCGCCAGTCTGACCTGCCTGTCTGAGGCACTGTATTTTGAGGCCCGCGGCGAAAGCGTTGAAGGCCAATTCGCAGTTGCCGAAGTGATTTTGAACCGCGTTGACAGTGTGCGTTTTCCGAACAGTGTTTGTGGTGTGATTAACCAAGGCACCGGGCGTAAGTATCAGTGCCAGTTCACTTATACATGTGATGGCCGCGCCGAAGTTGTGAATGAACCACGCGCTTATGATCGTGTGCAAAAGGTCGCAGCGACCATGCTGAACGGTGCAAACCGCAGCTTGACCGGTGGGGCAACCTATTACCACACCCGCGCCGTGAACCCACGTTGGGCGCGACAGTTCAACCGCACAGCTGCAATTGGTGTGCACCTGTTCTACAAGCCGCCTCGCCGCTTGTCACAATATAACTGATTTAGAAAACGCTGCCTCAGGGCGGCGTTTTTGTTTTGCGCGGGGGCGCTTCTTCGCTTCATCCTTGGCCGTCCTTTGGCTATGAAGGACAGAGGCGAACAGCGCCCATCTGCGCGAAAGGATCAATATGTCGACTGAGATGAATACGGTGTTTGAACATCCGTTGATGCGTGCAGAGGCTTTGGCCCTGGATGGCGTCGCGGATCGCCTGTCTTTGCGTGACTATGAGGTCGCGGTTGAAGTTGGGGCGTTTCAGCTGGAACGCGATGTTTTACAGCGCTTGCGATTTAACGTGGCGGTTGAGATCAAGTCGCCGGGTGAGGCGGCTGGTGATGATGTGGATGCGATCCTATCCTATGATAAAATCACCGAAGCCATCGATTATGAACTGGCAGCTGAACGGTTGAACCTGTTGGAAACTTTGGCCGAACGTATTGCCGCGCGCATTCTGTTGGAACCCCAAGCCAAACGCGTATTTTTGCGCATTGAAAAGCCGGATCGTGGGCCGTTTGTGTTGGGTCTTGAGATCGTGCGTGAGGTCGGCCTTGTTGAGGTCGAAGCCGCGACAGGCCCCGTGCCGCAGATCATCTTGGTGCCTGCGGGGCAGTCTGTGGACGTGTTGCCCGAAGGGCCTGTGGTTCTAGTGCCAGAGGCCGCCCCTCAAACGGGGGGGGATGCGGTGACAGATGCACGTATCACTTTGCTTGAGGCCGAGAAAAACGCCTGGCGCATCGCAGCTGGCCATGATCAGATGGATGTGATTGCCACGCGTACTGAATTGGATTGGGCGCTGAAAAACGGTCGAATTCCTGTCTGGGCCCCGTCGCGGATGCTGTTTGATACCCCGGATGCACCGATTTCGGGCAGTGCCCAACAGCAGGCGCAATGGTTGGCAGAAGAATTGGGCGCATCCGACGTCCGCAGTGTTTAGGGGCTGAATATGACATTGAAAAAAGACTATTTTCGCCCTTTGGCACAGGTTGGTTCTGCGCGTCCAGGGGATGCTGTGGCGCTTGCTGGCGGCTGGAGCTGGTTCACACATGCAGAACATGTGACGCGGGAGGGCAGGCAAGGCTTTGTTCATGTTTCTGAGCTGCCCCAAGCCTGGCGTGACCGGTTAAGCGCGCCGCGTGCTGATGTTGCTGGATTGAATTTTGCGGCCCCCAAGATCATGGGCATTTTGAACGTTACCCCGGATAGTTTTTCTGACGGGGGGCAATATAACGCCCCTCAGGCTGCGCTGGATCGCACATTGGATTTGGCGGCTGAGGGGGCTGATATCATTGATATCGGTGGTGAATCCACACGCCCTGGTGCGACTTATGTACCTGTTGCAGAGGAATGTGCGCGCACGGTGCCGGTGATCGAAGCGGTGCGGGCGGGGTCAAACGTGCCGATCTCAATTGACACGCGCAAAGCCCAAGTGGGGGCGGCGGCGCTGAAAGCGGGCGCGGATTTGATCAATGATGTGGCGGCGTTCACATTCGAGCCGGAATTGGCCGAGGTGACTGCCAAGGCGGGCGCACCCGTGTGTTTGATGCATGCGCAGGGGGATCCAACCACCATGCAGGATAATCCACAGTATGAAAACGTGCTGTTGGATGTGTATGATTTCCTTGAAGAACGCATTGAGGCGTCAGTTGCATTGGGCATTTCACGGGATCAAATTATCTCGGATCCGGGTATTGGGTTTGGGAAGTCGCTTGAACATAATCTTACGCTTCTACAGGGGCTTAGCCTGTTCCATGGCTTGGGTGTGCCTGTGCTTTTGGGGGCGTCACGCAAGAAGTTCATTGGCACTCTTGGTCATGCGCCAGAAGCAGAGAACCGCGCACCTGGATCGATTGCCGTGGCCTTATCTGCCATTTCGCAAGGAATTCAGATAATACGAGCACATGATGTTGCACCGACGCGGCAAGCGATGACGCTTTTTGCAGCGACGTACTAATATAATAATAAAAGACGGGTGAGGGTTGATTATGGGCAAGCTTTTTGGAACCGACGGCGTACGTGGACTGGCGAATACTTGGCCAATGACAGCTGAGATGGCGTTGAAATTGGGTGCAGCGGCGGGGCGTCATTTTCGAACAGATGGCACCAACGGCCACCGGGTTGTGATTGGCAAGGATACACGCCTTTCTGGCTATATGTTTGAGAA
The DNA here is from genome assembly GCF_000812685.1 of Halocynthiibacter namhaensis. Classification (GTDB taxonomy): domain Bacteria; phylum Pseudomonadota; class Alphaproteobacteria; order Rhodobacterales; family Rhodobacteraceae; genus Halocynthiibacter; species Halocynthiibacter namhaensis. Next base: position 11,297 of record NZ_JWIF01000058.1, on the reverse strand, counting down.
CGCTTTGACTGCGGGCCTAACCAGCACGGGCATGAATGTGCTGTTGCTTGGCCCGACGCCAACACCGGCTGTGGGCTATCTGACGCAATCCATGCGCGCTGATTTGGGCATTATGATTTCCGCATCGCATAACCCCCATCATGACAATGGTATCAAGTTCTTTGGCCCCGATGGGTTTAAGCTGTCGGATGAGGATGAAGCCGCGATTGAAGCCTTGCTGCACGAGGATATTCAACCGGCACAGCCCGCGAATATTGGGCGTGCAAAGCGCGTGGATGACGAAACGGGTCGCTACGTTGAAAATGTGAAAATGACATTCCCATCTGATCTGTCGCTGTCCGGTGTTAAAATCGTTTTGGATTGTGCAAATGGCGCGGCCTGGCGTGCGGCACCTCTGGTGCTATGGGAGTTGGGCGCAGAGGTAATTCCCTTGGGCGTTTCCCCTAATGGCTTCAATATAAATGATAATTGCGGATCAACGCATCCCCAGACTGCGGCTGAGGCGGTGGTCGCCCATGGGGCGGATGTGGGATTGTGTTTGGATGGTGACGCCGACCGTATCATCGTGATTGATGAAAAGGGTCAGGTTGCAGACGGGGATCAATTGATGGCGCTTTTGGCGACGCGTTGGGCTGCGGAAGGGCGTTTGAACAAAAACACGTTGGTGGCAACCGTAATGTCGAACCTTGGGTTGGAACATTTCCTGAAGGACAAGGGGATCGCCCTGCATCGTTCTGCCGTTGGGGATCGTCATGTCGTGGCCGCGATGCGTGCGGAAGGGTTTAACCTTGGCGGCGAGCAATCGGGTCATATCGTGATGACGGATTATGGCACCACGGGTGATGGCTTGGCGGCAGGGTTGCAATTCGTGGCGGAGATGGTGCGTACTGGCAAACCCGCGAGTGCTTTGGCGCGCAGTTTTGAGACCGTACCGCAACTGTTGCAAAATGTGCGATATCAGGCGGGGCAAGATCCATTGGCGGTTGATGTTGTGCAGGCTGCGATTGCTGAGGCTGAGGCTGAGTTAGCTGAAAACGGTCGCTTGTTGATCCGAAAGTCCGGCACAGAACCCCTGATCCGGGTCATGGCGGAATGCACGGATGCGGTTCAGTTGAAGCGCGTGGTCGAAGGGCTTTGCGCCTTGATTGAGGACAATCTTTAGGGCTTCGCCTAAAATGCCACCTTGCGAAGGCGTTCAGCTTCGTTGATCAGTTTGAGGTCGTTTTGGGTAAAAACAACCGCCGTAATGCGCCGTATTGCGACAGGCCGACACCTGCAAGGATCAACGCAAGGGCGGTGAATAGGCTGGGGGGAAGGTCCTCGGATAGGATCCACGCCCCGAACATGACGGACCAAATCGGGACTTGGTAGTTCACCAATGACATGAAAACAGGTCCTGCGGTGCGGATCACGACAACCCGCAGCAGGTTGGCCGCGGCCGTTGGGATCAGCCCCAACAGGGCGACCCAGAACAAGGTTTCGGCTGAGATCGCAGGGGGCAGACCTTCGATGATCAAGGCGGCGGGGACGACCAGCACACAACCGATCAGCAAAAGCATTGCTGCAAGTCCCACAGAATCAATCGGGGGCAGGCGGCGCACGATGATGGAACTGCCCGCATAGCAAAGTGTCGCCAGAAGGACGGCGATGCGCCCGGCCCATTCCAGGCTGTTGCCGGAACTGTTCATGGCCGTGCCGCCGACAAGCAGGTAGACGCCAACAAAGCCTATGCACATGCCAAGCCCGCGGCGCCAGGTCATGCGTTCGCCCGGAACCCAGAAATGTGCCATGGGCAGGATCATCAAGGCAATGGCCGCCATGGAAACCCCGGTGAATCCCGAGGTCACATATTGTTGTCCCCATGATAGCAACATGAAAGGCACCGCCGTTGAAAACAGCCCGACCACGATCAGGGATATGGTGGCGGCACGATCCGGCGGTGTGACAAACAGTTTGAATCCACGCAGACCCCAGATTGCGCTGAGCAGAAGCGCGGCAAAGCCAATGCGGCCAGTGGCGAGCCAGAAAGGCGTGATGCCACGTAGGGCGATTTCCATCACCATGAATGTCCCCCCCCAAGTCACACCCAAAAGCGCGATCATGATCCAAGAGGATAGGGTGATTTGGGGTTGGTGTGGCATGGGTTAGGGCTTCTTATATGGGGAATCTGCGGGCGTACCCGCAAGAGTGGTAAAGTCTCGGCTGCGCAGGGTGGGCGCGCCTGGGTCGCGGGTGAATTTCAGCACGCGATCATGATCGGGATAGGTGACCGTGTCAGCGTTGGAACGTGTGCCGATGACCAGATAACGCACCGCCGCGTCACTGGTGTTGATCAGGCAATGCCCGGCGGGGGTGCCGGCTTTGAACGTGGCGCTTTCACCAGCTTTCAGCGAATAGATATCGTCGCCCTCGTGGACGGTGGCTTCGCCCTCGATCATATAGATCATCTCATCCTCAGTGGCGTGCCAGTGTTTGATGGATGAGGCCGAGCCAGGGGGCAGGATTTCCTCAAATGCACCGAATTGCGTTAGGCCACCGCTATCACTAAACAACAGGGCCTCGCAAGGGCCGCAGATGTGATCTGGGTTTTCCGTTTCGCGGGTGACGGTGGTTCTGGTGAATTTGGGCATGTGGGATCCTCTCAGGCTGTGAAGAGAACCCCGCATTCTTGTCAACGTCAACCAGTATTGCTTGGGCAGTCTCGTTTGACCTGCGTTTGGAACCAACGCAGCGGGTCTTCACAACCGATGCCCTTAGCCAAAGCCGCCACGGACCAATGGGGCGAGGCCATGGCGCGTTGCATTTTCTCGCAGACCCAAACATCTTCGGTTTGGAAGTCGCCTGTTTCAAGCGGGTGTTTCGTCCAGTTTTTGCTTTCGACCAATCCGGTTGCCGCGTCATAGCCCGGGGTGCCATCAAGCGGTTCTTTGTAGCTCCACCAAGATTTTGGCGACCAGGTTTGTGACCGCATTATAGTGGTTGTCGCATCCACGGGTTCCAAGGTTGAAACGGTCAATGACCAGGGGGATGGGACGATCATCGTCAGGGGATATAACATGTATACACCGCCATAGCCTGGGTCTTTTGCGCCTTTGATATAAGGCATGCCACTGCCGCGCGCTTGGTTCTCGATGAACATGGGGATGCGATTGCGAATGCCGTCACGTTCGGTGGAATACCAAACAAGATGATCCCCATGCTGCGCCCATTCATTCAGCCCAGGTTTCGGGCCGCCAAGGGTTTTTTCGTGCAGATAGGCAAGGTGGTAACCGTCGATCGCGTTCTCATAGAAGACCTTCCAATTGCATTGCATGAGATAGGTGAAGGTCTCGCTGCGCTGCAGGCCAGGGTCGGTGATATCATGTGGGAATGCGGCGCTGTTTAAGGGGGAAATCCACGCGTCGAAATTAGCATTTGCGTCAGAATTCACAAAGATCATGCCCTTCCATCGCCCAATGGCGGCCCCATGCAGATTGTTGGCTTTGCGATCAAGATCGGGGAAACAAGCGGCGCGATTCGGGATGCCGCGCAACTGGCCATCAAGGCCGAATGTCCAGCGGTGGTAGGGGCACACAAGGGTTTTTCCGGCATTGCCGCGCCCTTCCAGAAGTTCGGTGCCGCGGTGGCGGCAGATGTTCTTGAACGCCCGCACTTCGTCATCCGCCCCTTGCACCACACAGAGCGGCGTAAGACCCGCACGCAGGGTGATGTAGTCACCAGCTTCCGTGAAATCGCTGTCAAATCCGGCAAGCTGCCAATGCCCGTTAAACAGGGTTTCCTGTTCGTGCTGGAACCACGTCTGGCTTGTATAAGCTTCGCGGGGAAGGATCTGATGTTGCATTGTTTGCTCCGTGCTGGCTGTTTCGCTGGCACGGAAAGTATGGGCGCAGATGCGATCTGAGAACAGGGGGCGGGGGAGTTGCGCAAGATCTGTAGGGATGAGCGCAAGATTAGGCACAAAAAAGCCCCCGACACTGCGGGGGCTTCAAATTATTAGTTAAAGAATCTTAGTTCTTCGCTTTGTCGACCATTTTGCCAGCAGAGATCCAAGGCATCATGTCGCGCAATTTCTTGCCAACAACTTCGATCTGGTGTTCGTCATTTGAACGACGGGATGCTTTGATGGTTGGTTGACCAACAGCGTTTTCCAGCATGAAGTCACGCACGAATTTACCGGACTGGATGTCCTGCAGGGATTCTTTCATGGCTTTCTTGGTTGCCTCATAAGGCAGGATACGTGGGCCGGTGACGTATTGGCCATATTCCGCAGTGTTCGAGATGGAATAATCCATGTTCGCGATGCCGCCTTCATAGATCAGGTCTACGATCAGCTTGGTCTCGTGCAGACACTCAAAGTAAGCCATTTCAGGGGCATAGCCAGCTTCTACAAGGGTTTCAAAGCCCATGCGGATCAGCTCAACGATGCCACCACAGAGAACAGCTTGCTCACCAAACAGGTCAGTTTCGCATTCTTCGCGGAAGTTGGTCTCGATGATGCCGGAACGACCGCCACCGATTGCGGAACAATATGACAGGCCAACTTCCAGCGCTTTGCCGGATGCGTTGTTGTTTACTGCCACGAGGCAAGGTACGCCGCCGCCTTTGGTGTATTCGCCGCGCACTGTGTGACCTGGGCCTTTTGGCGCCATCATGATCACGTCAACGCCTTCTTTAGGCTCGATCAGGCCGAAGTGTACGTTCAGGCCGTGTGCGAATGCGATGGCTGCACCTGGTTTGATGTTGTCGTGCACGTATTTCTTATATGTTTCTGCCTGAAGCTCGTCGGGCATTGTGAACATGATCACGTCACACCAAGCTGCAGCTTCTGCGATGCCCATAACTTTCAGGCCTTCAGCTTCGGCTTTCGCAGCAGAGGCAGAACCTTCGCGCAGCGCAACAACAAGGTTTTTCGCACCGGAATCACGCAGGTTCAGCGCGTGGGCGTGGCCCTGGGAGCCATAGCCGAGGATTGCAACTTTGGCTTCTTTGATCAGGTTAACATCGCAATCGCGATCATAGTAAACGCGCATATCGGCGGTCCTTCTGTTGGTTTCTGGGGATTAGATACAGGGTTTTATGCGGGATATGAATTGTTGGACTGGATATTTTTTATCTGGTATTGAGAAATTTATGCGCGAAAATCAAAAATAGAGTAAATTTCATGCAAATTACTGATGGCGACCGACGTATCCTGCGGCAACTGCAAGCAGAACCGAGTCTGAACAATGCAGAGCTTGCGGAACGAGCGGGGACCAACACGGCCACCTGTGCGCGCCGCTTGGAACGGATGCGCGAAGCTGGGATCTATCAGGGTCAACGTGCTGTCATCAACTGGGCGGCCCTTGGCTATGAGGCTGAGGTGTCTTTGCGGGTGACTTTGGACAAGACCGTGCCACGTGCTTTTGACGAATTTATGGATGCGGCGCGTCAGATCCCCGAGGTCGTGGAGCTGCAGACATTTTTGGGGCAGGTCGATGTACGCCTGTCGGTGCTCGCGCAGGATATGAAACATTACCAACAGCTGTATCGCAGTAAAATCCTGACCCTGCCGCATATCGCCGATATCGAAGCCCTGATGCAGGTGGCCGAGATCAAATCAAGCCGGGGGCTGCCATTATGAGCTTTGAACCTGATGACATTGATTTCGCGATCCTGCGGGCTTTGTCCAAGGATGCGACCTTAAGTGCGGGGGCGTTGGGGCGGCGGCTTGATCTGTCCCAACCCGCGACCTGGCGGCGCATACGGCGCCTAGAGAAAGAAGGGATCATCTCAGGGCGGCGGGTGGCCTTGAATGCAGAGGCGCTTGGCTTTGGTGTGACCGTGTTTCTGGGCATCAAGCTGGCCACCAAAGGGCGGGTCAGCCTGGACGATTTTGAACGCGCCATCACAGCGATTCCTGAGGTGCAATCCGTGCAACATGTGCTGGGCCTTTATGATTACCGCGTGCGGGTTGTTGCGCGTGACATAGCGGATTTTGAACGCGTTTTGCGCCGCCGCATGATGAACCTGCCTGGGGTGGGCAATATCGAGGCCAATGTGCTTTTGTCAGAAGAACAGCTGCCCGGACCGTTGCAGCAGACTGAAACAGTTTCCTGATTTTGCGAAAACTCTTTGTCCAACAACAGGCTTCCCAAGGGGCAGTTTTCAGGTCATCAATTGCAAAACACATGACAGGAGGCCCTGATGCCCGCACTTCTCAACGATATCGACCCTGATGGTCTTCTGGAATATTCTGTGGTTTTCACGGATCGCTCGCTTAACCATATGTCCGCAAGCTTTCAGGGGGTTATGCGCGATATCTCATCCATTCTTAAGGATGTGTATAAGGCCGATCACGTGGCTTTGGTGCCTGGTGGTGGGACCTACGCGATGGAAGCCGTGGCGCGGCAGCTGGCGACTGGAAAATCCACGATGGTTATTCGTAACGGGTTTTTTAGTTTCCGCTGGAGCCAAATCTTTGAGATGGGCGCGATCCCGTCTTCAGAAACCGTGATGATGGCGCGCCGGTCCGGCAATGCGGTAGACGCCCCATTCGCCCCATGCCCGGTGGATGAAGTCGTCGCGAAAATTCGCGAAGAAAAGCCAGACGTGCTGTTCGCCCCCCATGTGGAAACCGCGTCGGGCATGATCCTGCCAAAAGATTACCTAAAGGCCGTGGCGGGCGCGATGCATGAACACGGCGGTTTGTTTGTGTTGGATTGTATCGCATCGGGCTGTGCCTGGGTTGATATGAAAGACTGCGGCGTGGATGTGCTGATTTCCGCCCCGCAAAAGGGTTGGTCCGCGTCCCCATCCGCGGGTCTTGTGATGATGAACGACCGCGCACGTGACGTGGTGAAAGCCACGCAATCCACAAGCTTTGCCGTGGATCTGGGCAAATGGCTGACGATCATGGAAGCCTATGAGGCCGGCGGCCATGCCTATCACGCGACCATGCCGACCGATGCGTTGAAAGACTTTCGCGACACGATGCTTGAAACCCGCGAATACGGATTTGAAAAGCTGGAGGCGGCGCAGTGGGAACAAGGCACGCGTGTGCGCGAGGCCCTTGCCAATCGCGGCATCAAATCTGTTGCAGCGGATGGGTTTGGTGCGCCTGGCGTTGTTGTCAGCTACACGGATGATGCCGATGTGCAGATGGGCAAAGCCTTTGCCGCTTTGGGCATACAAATCGCGGCCGGTGTGCCCCTGATGGTCGAAGAAGGCCCGGATTACAAAAGCTTCCGCCTTGGCCTGTTTGGCCTTGATAAGCTGTATGATGTGGATGCTTCCGTTGGGCGTCTCGAAGCGGCGCTTGATCAAGTGTTTGGCTGATTGAATCTGTTGGGGGCTCTATATGAGCCTCCATTTTTCAACCAACGGATTTTGTGCAAAGCCTGCTGCGGTTGGTGGTATCAACGTGATTGCTTAGGAGGTGGCACCGATAACATGCGCCCGTGAGGCGCGTGAATGCATTTGTAGTCACATGACAAAACACTAGATCACAATTGCAAACGTTCAAACCTAATAATCCAATCGCGATAGTTTTGCATCGCACCTCGGTCCAGATCTTTGGCTGGAACAAGTCTATAATGGCGCTCTTCCACAACTTTGATCTCGTCCCCTTGTATGCGCGAATAAGCTCTGGGGTGGCGTCAGGGATGTTAATCGTTACTAAGTTTTCGCTCGGGCGAATTCGGCTGATTTTGACAGGTTTGAATTCATAGACTGCTCTACCTGAATGATCCCGCGCGCAGTCACGGCAACGGATGCATCCATGCTTTTAACACTATCGAGGTCATTGATGGGCAGAAAAAGCCGTTCACCACAACTCTGCGTATGTCTTGAATAGTGCAGTTTCCGTGATGTCTGCCCGGTGATCGGGATGACATGCGTGGCACGTCACGTTTTTCTCTGCTCTCTTTTTCTGAAGTTGTCAAAACTAAGGCATACAGAGCAGATTTCTTCTGCCTATACAAAACGCTAGGTTGTCCTGTCTTTCCTATTTCTTCACAATAGTGATCTATGAAGGGGTGAAAATGTATCGCTGGAGTACTGTGGATCAACCAACAGGCCAAGCCTATGACGCTTGGCATTCTCAAATGACGGAATCTGCTGTTCCGTGGCAACTGGATCGTCCGTCGTCCGACAGCTTTTCCATGGATTTTAGTTCTGCTGCGATTGGTTCGATTGGGATGACAAATAGTCAGTTTTCCTCTTGCGAAGGATATCGCAGTAAACGCGAAATCCAGCGTTCTGAAGATGCGTATTACTCTGTTCAGTTTATGATCGATGGGCACGAAAATGTTTCTAGCAATGAACATCGAGACGTTCTGTCGCCAGGCGATGCTTATCTTTGGGATAGTGAAGACGAATTCTCGTTTCAGACAATCAATCAGATTGATAGCTATTCAATACGCATTCCCAAATTCGTCTTTTCTGGTCAAAGAGGTGGGGTTGAGCCTTCCCAACGCAAAGCGAATATTAATAAGGGTGTGGCTGCGGTCTTGTTTCAAGTCGTTCGTTCGTCGTTTCTCAACAGTGGGTTGATGTCACCTTCAGAAAATCATGTCGCGCAAGATGTTATCACCTCCTTGGTTAAAACGGTATTCTGCGCAAGTCAGGCGGATTATCGCGTTGAAGCACCCAGAAAGCTTCTCTTGCAACGTGTTCAAAACTACATTCACAACAATCTTGAAGATTATTCGTTGTCTGTTGAGACTGTGGCAAGGGCGCAGGGCATTTCACAACGCTACTTGCATTCCCTGTTTTCAGATCAGGCGCTGACCTTTTCCGGGTATGTTCAGCACCAGCGTATTGAAAGCGTGAAGCGGGATCTGGCCAATCAGCTTGATAAATCAACGCTGACTGTGATTGCGCAGCGATACGGGTTTCAAGAATCGTCACATTTCAGTCGAGTGTTTAAACGCGCGACCGGTATTACAGCCCGAGATTTTCGGAAAAGTAAGGCCTGAAACTATGGCACGCGGTATTAAGAGCAGGGTGCAAAACCCGAACCGAAAGGACCGCTTTGGACCTATTCTGTTGAAAAACGCTTGTTGATTTCGGAACGTCTAACTGATTCAATTTCCCTATTGATATAGGAGATTTCGGCGATGTTGGGACCAAGGCAAGAAGCGCAGAACTCTCTGTTTTAGGACTTCGCGATTGAGGATCATGTTCCGTCGGGCCACGTTTAGGGGGGCTCCGATTGCGCGGCCCCTGAGTGCAGGTCAGTTTTGCGGGCGATGGGCTTCATAGGCTTAATCCCTCGGATGCCAATTGCCTTGGGCGTCTTTCCAGAAGTACATCGTAGGGGTAATGTACTCATCCCCCTCAAGCTTCACCTCGACCGGAGAAGGGTGCAGTGTTGCCAAGCGTCCATATCCAAAAATATGCAACTCTGATTTACTGCTATCAAAAGGCACAACATCAAGGCTGTCTGAGCCCGCTTGGCTAAGAAATGTTTCGTTGATGGGAGACCGCCGAGTGTTCTATTGCTTGAGAACGCGCAAGATCATCCCGGCAGCTGGGATAAACGGAAGTCTTTATGGTGAGCGGTGATAAATACAACCAGATCATGTTAAATTAATTCCTACAGACGAAAGAAGGTACTCATATGTCAAAATCAACAAAAATCATTGGTAGCACTTGCCTCTGTTTACTCATGGGGTGCGCAACAGTTTCTCAACTTCCTGTTGGCTTCGCGTGGGGTAACGACACAAGTAAATGGGCAAATGATGGAGATTGTGATGATCCCAGGTTTGATGGAGAAATGGCGCACAGCATATTGTTAGCTGAAGACGCCTACCACGATGCAAGCGATTGCCGGAAGCTCTATCAGTCCGGCCGTATTGCACTTCGGGATGACTATAAAGAAGGCGCAAGATACAATAATCCCATTTACGCTGGCCAATAGTAAGCCTTACATCACAGGGGGCAACTTACCCCTTGCGATGTAAATTTGTAGATAGTCCGTCTTAATAAGTAACCAACTCAGGCAAGCTGCCATTGTAGATACCAAGCAATCGCTCAATTATGGGGCTGCGCAGTTTCTTTTGATTGCTTGCCTCTCTTCCCGATGAACACGCCCGCCCTCATGGTCTTGCTTGGCACCAGTCTTTACTATTACCCTATGGCAGGCATTGATCCTGCTCATGTGGCAAACCAGCCTTTCGCAACGATTGTATCGTGCAACACCCATGGCTTAGCCAGTGTCCTGCGGGCCCTGTGTGGTCCCAAGCTCGAACACTGGTTCATGGTGATGCCGTTGTTGCACGCCGGTCTGAAGATTTGGGCAGCAGCGCGCCTGGTCTCTGCCAATGTGGTCGCACGACACCTGAATTTGGTTGAGGGTTCCCAATCGGCAACGTGTCGTTGGAACTCATGGTAGCCTGAGACCTCCCGATTGTAATCCAATCGTTGTGGTTTGGGGGAGGGATCGCGTTCGTCACCGTCGGCATCGCACCAGACAGCCAGGTATTCCTGATGCGCTACGTCTTCATCGGTGAGTTTCGGTTCAGTTATTTGCGACAGGCGGAATGAGTGTTTCGTTTGTTTGATCCTTTGACCCGTCATGAGGTCGCGCTGGCCATTGAGGATCTCTGTCGCGGTGTTCTGGCGCGTCTCTGCCCTGTGCAGAGCCTGAGAGGGTCTGCATGAAGCTATTGATCAGTTCAAGTTGCCTAGTTTGGTCCAACTCCAGGGGAAGGGCGATCATGATTTTATCAATGACACGGGCGTTCTTGCGGTCTGCTTGTTCTTGCTCATCAAGCCAGCGCCGGGCGGGACCGCCTTTTGAACCGGGTTTGGGCTTTGGCATGTGTTCGGCCATAACGGCGCTACAGGCACCGGAACGGGTGATGTAGCTGACGTGTGCTCCTGCTGTTCCGGGGGCATGTGTGGTGCGTCCTACGGAGGAATGTCTGACGCTGAAAATGGCCATGGTTTTGGGGTCCTGATTGATGCCTAAACACTGCACCTACGATAGCATCCAGAAAGGTAAAGGTATAGGTAGGGCGCACTTATGAGTTTTGCACCAAAACTCGTGCTCCTGTCAAGGGCGGAGCAAAAATGGGCCAGTGAGGCGGCGTAAAAGTAGGCCAGTTGAGGCGTTGAGTGACGGTTGGTTTGAGGCGTGCGCCCGGGAACCAGCGGCTCGTCATAAAGCAAGCGTGTTCCCGGGCGTATTGCCCCTATTGGGGCAATTTCTGGTCAGTGTTTTTGGGTAGTTTTTCGGCTCTGTCCGAGGCGATAGCTTTCGCCATTCATTTCCAGGATGGAGACGTGGTGTGTCAACCGATCAAGCAGTGCACCGG
>NZ_JWIF01000057.1 GCF_000812685.1 Halocynthiibacter namhaensis | reverse complement strand
CCCGCTGAAGTTCCTTCATCTGCGCCCGCTCTGACAACGTCAGACCCTCCCGATCTCCTGTCTCAATCGATTGTTTATTAACCCAGTCCCGAAGCGTTTCGGGGCTGCATCCTATCTTCTTCGAAATCGATCTGAAGCACTCAGATCGCGTCCGATAATCCGCTTCATTCTCAAGCACCAAGCGCACTGCGCGCGCCCGGACTTCTGTTGAAAAACGGTTTCCTGAATTTCCTTTGATCATGACTTATCTTCCAAGCTTTATGATCTCCGGTAAACCCGGTCTGGTTCAATTAGCTTATGCCGCGTACTTTTATCCAGTTCCGCCAAGACATGCTTTGCAAGTTCTTCAGCTTTATTCCTTACCGATGGGATGGCAAAGTCGATTAACAATTTATGGGCGAACTCATTGCGTATTCGCGAAAGCAAGCTCAGGGCCTTGTATTCGAATTCATCGATAGCCAAAAGGCACGCGCATAGGTTTATGCGAGCGGAGAAACTACCCAGAGGGCCATCACTTCGTAACAGTTCTTTAGAATGCCTATTATGTCCCAACAATGCTCGAGTTATGCGCTCAATTTGCAATTCCAGATATGTGCTGGAAGACAGCGCCAGACCTCGTTCAGTTTCGTTGTCAGCTCCCCATAAGAAACGGTCGAACTCAGCTTGCCTAAGTTCTTCCGTTTCTTTCTGGGAAGGGTTGGATTCCATGTTCTATGCCCTGAATGCTTTACAGGTCCATCAGCAGGCGGCGCGGGTCTTCGAGCGCTTCTTTGACGCGCACGAGGAAGGTCACAGCGCCTTTGCCGTCAACGATGCGGTGGTCATAGCTTAGGGCCAAGTACATCATTGGGCGGATCACCACTTGGCCGTTGATGGCCATTGGGCGGTCCTGGATTTTATGCATGCCCAGGATGCCGGATTGTGGTGGGTTCAGGATGGGCGATGACATCAGAGACCCATAAACACCGCCGTTTGAGATGGTGAAGCTGCCGCCTTGCATCTCATCCATGGTGAGTTTGCCGTCACGTGCACGTGCGCCTTTTTCGGCGATCGCTTTTTCGATGCCCGCGAAAGACATGGCGTCGGCGTCACGGATCACAGGCACAACAAGGCCGGTTGGCGTGCCAGCCGCGATGCCCATGTGGACGTAGTTTTTGTAAACCACGTCGGTGCCGTCGATTTCGGCGTTCACTTCGGGCACTTCTTTCAGAGCATGCACACAGGCCTTGGTGAAGAAGGACATGAAGCCAAGTTTGACGCTGTGTTTCTTCAGGAACAGGTCTTTGTATTCATTGCGCAGGGCCATCACTTCAGTCATGTCGACCTCGTTGAAAGTGGTGAGCATGGCCGCTGTGTTTTGGCTGTCTTTCAAGCGGCGCGCGATGGTCTGACGCAGACGGGTCATTTTTACGCGTTCTTCGCGTGGGGCGTCATTCGCGGCAGATGCCGGGCGGGCCGCTGCGACAGGGGCAGGGGCGGCTGCGGGGGCAGATGCGCCTGCTTTGATCGCGCTTTGCACGTCAGACTTCATCACGCGGCCATCTTTGCCTGTGCCCGCAACGGAACCAGCGGCAAGACCTGCTTCAGCCATGGCTTTGTTCGCGGAAGGAGCGTTTTCAATGTCTTTGCCGGTGGATGCAGCAGGGGCCGCAACCGCTGGTGCTGCCGCCGGGGCAGACGCGCCTGCGCCAGAAGTCATGACAGCAAGCTTGCCGCCTGCTTCCACGGTTGCGCCCTCAGCTGCGAGGATCTCGGTGATAACACCAGCCGCTGGGGCGGGAACTTCGACGGAAACCTTGTCTGTTTCCAACTCACATAGCATTTCGTCCTGCGCGACCGTGTCACCCACGGCTTTGAACCAGCTGGCGACGGTTGCTTCAGACACGCTTTCGCCCAAGGTTGGAACCATCACATCAACGGAACCACCCGTTGCTGCGGGTGCCGCAACTGGTGCGGCGACTGGGGTCGGAGCAGCGCCAACACCTGCGTTGATGGTGGCGAGCAGCGCGTCAACGCCAACAGTTGCACCCTCGGCCGCGATGATCTCGCCCATAACGCCAGCGGCAGGTGCGGGGACCTCAACCGTGACTTTGTCTGTTTCAAGCTCACAGAGCATTTCATCTTGTGCCACTGCGTCGCCTGGTTTTTTAAACCAGGTTGCGATGGTGGCTTCGGATACACTTTCGCCCAGGGTTGGGACACGTACTTCGGTGGTCATAATGATTATCCTTTGATCGTCAGCGCATCGTCAACGAGGGCTGTTTGTTGTGCTTTATGTTGGCTTGCGAGGCCCGTTGCCGGAGAGGCAGAGGCGGCGCGGCCGGCGTATGTTGGGCGGGAAGATTTGTGATCCTTGATCCGGGACAGAACCCATTCGATATTAGGTTCGATGAAGGACCAGGCCCCCTGGTTTTTCGGTTCTTCCTGACACCAAACCATTTCCGCGTTCTTAAAGCGGGACAGTTCTTGGATCATGGATTGTGCGGGGAAGGGATAGAATTGTTCCACACGCATGAGGTAAATATCGTCAAGGCCACGATTGTCACGTTCTTCCAGCAGGTCAAAGTAGACCTTACCAGAACACATGACCACGCGTTTGATCTTGTCATCAGCCACCAAATTCGTATCTGAATTGCCCTTTTGTGCGTCATCCCAAAGGACACGGTGGAAGGAACTGTCACCTGTGAAATCCTCAACCGTTGAGACAGCCAATTTATGGCGCAACAAGGATTTTGGTGTCATCAGGATCAATGGCTTACGGTAATCGCGATGCATTTGACGGCGCAGGATATGGAAGTAGTTGGCAGGCGTCGTACAGTTCGCAACGATCCAGTTGTCGCCGCCACACATCTGCAAGAAACGTTCCAAACGCGCGGACGAATGTTCCGGGCCTTGACCTTCATAACCATGTGGCAAAAGCACTACGAGGCCAGACATGCGCAACCATTTGCTTTCACCGGAACTGATGAATTGGTCGAACATGATCTGCGCGCCATTGGCGAAATCGCCGAACTGTGCTTCCCATAGAACCAAGGTGTTTGGTTCCGCCAAAGTATAACCGTATTCGAACCCCAAGACTGCATATTCGGACAACATGGAGTCGATGACTTCATACTGGGCCTGGCCTTCACGGATGTTGTTCAGCGGATAGTAACGTTCTTCGGTGTTTTGGTTCACGATGCCAGAATGGCGGTGTGAGAAGGTGCCGCGTGTTGCGTCTTGGCCGGCCAAACGCACGGGGTAACCTTCGGTTAACAAAGATCCAAATGCCAGCGCTTCGCCGGTTGCCCAGTCGATGCCTTTGCCCGCAGTTAGGGCTTTGCCTTTGGTGTCAAGCATCCGAGCGACGGTCTTGTGCATTGGATAGCCGTCCGGCGTGGTCGCAAGGGCTGTGCCGACTTCGGTGTAGGTTTCTTCCTTGATCGACGTCGTGCCACGTTGATAGTCTTCATCTTTTTTATCAAGATGTGACCAACGACCATCCAGCCAATCTGCTTTGTTTGGTTTGTAATCTTTGCCGGCTTCGAATTCGGTGTTCAGCTTGGCCTGGAAGGCAGCTTTCATGTCCTCGATCTCGCCCTCGGGGATCAGGCCGTCACGGATCAGACGTTCCGTATAGAGCTGAAGCGAGGTCTTTTGCGTCTTGATGGTTTTATACATGAGCGGGTTGGTGAACATCGGTTCATCCCCCTCATTGTGGCCAAAACGACGGTAACAGAAGATGTCCAAAACCACGTCTTTGTGGAATTTTTGGCGGAACTCAGTTGCCACGCGGGCCGCATGCACAACCGCTTCTGGGTCGTCGCCGTTGACGTGGAAAATCGGCGCTTCCACCATCATCGCGATGTCAGTTGGGTAGGGGCTGGAACGTGAGAAATGCGGCGCAGTGGTGAAACCAATTTGGTTGTTCACAACGATATGCATGGTGCCACCGGTTTTGTGACCAACGAGGCCAGACAGACCGAAGCATTCCGCAATCACGCCTTGACCCGCAAAGGCCGCGTCACCATGCAGAAGGATCGGCATGACTTTGGTGCGGTCTGTGTCGTTCAGCTGGTCCTGTTTCGCGCGCACTTTGCCGATCACAACTGGGTTAACGGCCTCAAGATGCGATGGGTTTGCAGTCAGCGATAGGTGCACAGAGTTGCCGTCAAAATCACGGTCAGAAGATGCCCCGAGGTGGTATTTCACATCCCCAGATCCATCAACATCTTCGGGCTTAAAGCTGCCACCCTGGAATTCGTTGAAGATCGCTTTGTAAGGCTTTTGCATCACGTTGGCGAGAACCGATAAACGGCCACGGTGCGGCATACCGATGATGATATCTTGCACACCCAAAGCACCGCCACGTTTGATGATTTGTTCCATCGCCGGGATCAGACTTTCGCCGCCATCAAGGCCAAAACGCTTGGTGCCCATGTATTTTACATGCAGGAATTTCTCGAACCCCTCGGCCTCAACCATCTTGTTCAGGATCGCCTTGCGGCCTTCCTTGGAGAACTGGATCTCTTTGCCGTAGCCTTCAATGCGTTCCTTCAGCCAGGATGCTTCTTCGGGGTTGGAAATATGCATGTATTGCAGCGCAAATGTGCCACAATAAGTGCGCTTCACGATGTCCACGATTTGGCGCATGGAGGCAATTTGCAGGCCTAACACGTTATCAAGGAAAATCGGGCGATCCATGTCGGCGGCGGTGAAGCCATAGGTCGCGGGATCAAGTTCCGGGCGAATGGTTTCATCACGCATTTTCAGCGGATCGAGGTTCGCGGCCAGGTGACCACGGATGCGATAAGCGCGGATCAACATCAGCGCGCGAATGCTGTCCAGAACCGCGCGTTTGATCGCCTCGTCAGAGACCTCAACGCCTTTTGCCGCAGCTTTGGCTTTGATCTTGTCACCCGCACCTTTGGCTTCGGCAGGCGCTTCGGGCCATTCACCGGTCAAGGCCGCTGTCAGGTCATCAGCTGGCATCGGAGGCCAATCCATGCGGCCCCAAGATGGGCCTGCCGCCTCGGCTGTGACGTCATTCGCGCCATCGCCCAAGGATTGGAAAAATTCAACCCAAGACGCATCAACCGCTGTCGGGTCGTTGGCGTAACGGGCGTACATTTGCTCCAGATACTCGGCATTGTGCCCCTGCATAAAGCTGGTGGCGTGGAACTGGTCATTGGGGGATT
Source organism: Halocynthiibacter namhaensis (assembly GCF_000812685.1). Lineage (GTDB taxonomy): Bacteria > Pseudomonadota > Alphaproteobacteria > Rhodobacterales > Rhodobacteraceae > Halocynthiibacter > Halocynthiibacter namhaensis. The sequence goes on along the minus strand of NZ_JWIF01000057.1, from coordinate 35,101 downwards.
GGTCGTTCATTGGCTGACCTCTTTGGGGTTGGGACCGTATTTATTTGTTGTGGGTTCGGACGGGTTGATCAGCCAGACGAGCACGGCAAGCCAGAGACCAAGATACATAATGGGAGCGGATGTTACTAAAAATCGGATCAATGAGATGCCGACTGTTTCGCGGTTCAGAAACGGAGCAACAGCAATGAAGACGGCAGAAAACGCCAGAGGAATAAGCAGATACCAACCGGGTTTTCCTGCATCATGCAAGCGGCGCCAGCCGGCAGCACAGATGGGAACGATCAATGCAATCACGGCAATCGGGCTAAGCAGAGTGTCGGCAGCGAGTTCGTAATAGACATGTCCGAAGCTGTATCGAACGGGAGGCTCCCAGTCAGAGTTTGCATGCAAAAGAGCGTCGGCGGATTGTGCCAAATAGACAAGCGCGAGACAGAAAAGAGCAAAGGGCCAGAACTCGCCGCGATCCGAGCGGCCAGAAAAGGAAAAACTCTTCCGAAGGCTGGTTTTGACGGCCACAAATGGTGTCATATCATCTCTCCCTGCGCTTGGGTGTCGCTGGAGTTTGTTCGTGCGGATGGGGAAGCCTCCTGAGATGGCAAAATCCAAAAGATGGCGGAGGGCACAAACAAAAGCAGCGACAGGAACAACCAGGAAAGCCCAAGTTCGCCAACCTGTGCGCGCGCGTCATATGCGCTGAGGCCCGACATCAGGCCAACGCGCCAGATAGGAATCAGGACCAGGTAACCACCGAAGAAGACAGTTCCAAAGGCACAAGTGACAAAGATGCCTGCGCCTGCATCACGGCATCGGCGTATTGCGGCGGGCAGGGTGAAGAACATCAAGGCGGGGTTGATGAACATAAGCCACTGCGGAAGCAAGCGAACGTTTCCTGTTGTGAGCGCTGCGGTGATCCCGATGAGGAAGGGTGCGGACAGGAAAAGGCAGAAAAACCAGAACTCGCTGCGGGTTGCCTTTCCTTTGAAGGAAAAGCCCTTGCGAAGGCCTGTTGTTATGGCTTGCAGTGGGCTCATACAGCCACCTCTTGCGGATTGTTGCCCCAGGCGTTGGTGCCGGGTTCTGACCTGCGTAGCAGGGTGGGGGTGATCAGGGCAAATGACAAGCCCGCGATCAGCAAAACCGGAATGATCACATAGGTAAAGATCAAAGCGCCCAACACCTTATGGGCGGCGGTGCCAAAGGCGATGCCGGGGCTGAGATAGGCGTAAAGCGCGCTTTCACGCGGGCTGGACATGTCACTGTGGACGCCTGCCAGATGGGCATCAACACGCAACATGGGCAGGGACAACCAGGCGGCAAGCGCAAGACATGTGAAACACAAAAGATATAGAGCAGTTCCGGTTTTGGCCGAACGCCCCACATCATGAAAACGCTGCACGGTCTTGATCAGCATGAAGGGCAGGGTCAGTACGTAAATCGCAAGGCCAATCATAAAGGCCCGCAAGCCGGTCAAAGGATCGTCCGCCAACATCATCACCGCATAACCGACAGCCAATGCACCCGCATGAAAGGTCCAAAACGTCCAATATTCCGCCCGCGTTGCGCGAGAAGAGAGGGATAGGCCGTAGGGCAAGCTGGGGGATATGGACGGAGTGTTCAGCATTTTACCAGATACGCCAGAGAATAATCAGGCAAATTAGTAGCAGAAACCAAATGAGGTGCCGGAGTGCTTTGGCAGTCTTCATTGCTTCATGCGAAACATATACAGCAAGACTAGCATCTTGTCTGGCGTGCGCTAGGAGCCTGTCACGCTGGTCGTCGTTAAGATCATAAACTGGTATTGTCGCTTCAGGATCAATATCTTGTTCCATCGTGTATGGAGCGGCTTCATTGAGTAGATTCAATTTCCCCTTGGGTGCTGAGCCGTCTTTTTGATGCTGTGCTTCGATTTTGATAATTTCTTTCAATTCTGACATTAGAAAGCCCCCTTTTGAGAAGAGGCCAGATGAAAATCTCTCCACGGGAGGGCGCTTGCGCACCCACCCTGGGCCGGGCCCCGGAACTGAACCGGTCCTGACCATATGTGGAGAGAGGCCGTCATTGTCTTAGCCGATCGCTTTCAGAACAGCTTCGCCAAGGGTGGCGGGGCTGTCTGCAACGATGATGCCTGCAGATTTCATCGCTTCGATCTTGTCTTCCGCGCCGCCTTTGCCACCAGCAACGATTGCGCCAGCGTGACCCATGCGACGGCCGGGAGGGGCTGTGCGACCTGCGATGAAGCCAGCGGTTGGTTTCCAACGGCCTTTTTTCTTCTGCTCGGCGAGGAATTCAGCGGCTTCTTCTTCTGCGGAACCACCGATTTCACCGATCATGATCATGCTTTGTGTTTCATCATCGTCCAAGAACATGTTCAAGATATCAATGTGTTCCGTGCCCTTAATCGGGTCGCCGCCGATGCCAACAGCTGTAGATTGACCAAGGCCGATGTCAGATGTTTGCTTTACCGCTTCATAGGTCAATGTGCCGGAACGCGACACAACACCGACGGAGCCACGTTTGTGGATGTGGCCTGGCATAATGCCGATTTTACAGGCGTCAGGGGTGATCACACCGGGGCAGTTTGGCCCGATCAGGCGGGATTTGGACCCTTCTAGCGCGCGCTGAACACGCATCATGTCAAGCACGGGAATGCCTTCGGTGATGCAAACGATCAGTTCCATTTGCGCGTCAATCGCTTCCAGGATGGAATCCGCTGCGAAGGGCGGAGGCACGTAGATCACGGAAGCGTTGGCTTCGGTCGCGTGCATGGCTTCGTGCACGGAGTCGAAAACCGGCAGGCCAAGGTGGGACATGCCGCCTTTGCCGGGGGTCACGCCGCCAACCATTTTAGTGCCATACGCGATGGCTTGTTCAGAGTGGAATGTGCCCTGAGAGCCGGTAAGGCCCTGACAGATCACTTTGGTGTTTTCGTCGATGAGGACTGCCATTTGGAGTCTCCTTTGTTCGCATTAGGCGGGTTTGTGTCGGCGGGCGGTTGCCCGGGTGTCGTGTTCTTGTAAAAGCCCGCTACGATTGGGCTTGTTTAGGTTAGTCTTCGTTGCTCTCGGGTTGGTGGTGCGCAAGAGCATCTGCAATCTGTTCGCGTGACCAGACACCTAGAGAGCGCTGATCCATCCCTTTACGTGTTTTTAGATATTCAGAATCGAGATTGATTTCGCCCGTTTCGCTGATGCTCACCAGCGGGTCAGGAAAGTTGAATGGTCCGGCACAGGGATTGAACCACTTAAAGCCACCATTCATGCGCAGGTTCTGGTTTGTCTCAACGTGATGCATTGTCGTGAGAAGGTAGGGAATTTCGCTTTCCACAAAGTTCTGGAAAAACGCCCAACGCAACCAAAATTTCAGATGAAATAAACAGTCTCGACACATCATCATATCGGCTTTTGGAAGGGGATCGGATGTGATGTCGAGGTGAATGAATTTGCGCCTTGGACCTGCATGCTGGCTTTCCACAGTTTGCAGGACTTCAGATGATATATCCGCGCCGATATAGTTTATACTGGTCAGATCCACCTCGCGCATCCAATGCCAGTCACCACAAGGTGCGTCAAGAAATGTCTTTACCTTATATTTTGCAAAGAGATCCGGTAAGGCATCCCGCAGAGATGCGGTTGCCTCAAGCGTGGAGCCCGGGCCCGAGCGTGGGGCATTCCGTATTCCTGACCACTTTTTACTCTCGAATGCGTTTCTAACTGCGTCGCGCATTTTATGCTCCTGAACCATTACTAGTGATAAGCAGGCCCTGACAGATCACTTTGGTGTTTTCGTCGATGAGGACTGCCATTGGGAGTCTCCTATTGTTCTGTGGGCGCAGAGAAGGAAAAGGTTCCTCCAGGAATGCCCAACTTATTTGCATCAATTAAGGTAATGAACGAATTCGCGGTGATATGATCTGTCCCCCAAATCCGGTAACGTTGCCCGGCTTCTTCACGATCAAAACGTGGCTCATCAAATTGGATCAATACGTGTAAAGCGCTTAGCGTAGCTTCGGTGTCTACATTGGTGCTACTCACGACACAGTTTGAGATTTCTTCGCCATCACGTTCGCTCCGCGATATTCCGAGAGCATAAGGTGACGACAGTTCATCCCGAACTATCCAACCTTTGAATTCTACGTTTGGATCTTGAGGGGCGAATGCCAACGCCATTTCTTCGCTCAGTTCCTCGTATTCTAAAGCAGTTGCCGCAGCTTCTGTTTTGTCAATTCTGCCAGCATTCAAAACACAATGACCAATGAAGATTTTTACTAACTCGTCAGTATCGGTAGCAAATGCTGCCTGGGCACTGAGAAGTGAGCTAAGCAAAAGTCCAAAAATTGTGATGCGTGCAGTTTTCAAAACTTAACCCTTAACCGCCTTCACGATTTTCTCGGCACCGTCAGAGAGATCGTCAGCTGCGATCACATCAACGTCGGAGTTGTTGATGATGTCTTTGCCAGCTTCCACATTGGTACCCTCAAGGCGCACTACGAGGGGAACCTGCAGGCCAACTTCTTTCACCGCAGCAACAACGCCCTCAGCGATCACGTCACAGCGCATGATGCCGCCGAAGATGTTCACAAGGATGCCTTTGACGTTTGGATCAGAGGTGATGATTTTGAAGGCTTCTGTCACTTTCTCTTTGGTGGCACCGCCGCCAACATCAAGGAAGTTTGCAGGTTCAGCACCATAGAGTTTGATAATGTCCATCGTCGCCATGGCCAGACCCGCGCCGTTCACCATACAGCCGATTTCACCATCAAGCGTGATGTAGTTGAGGTCGTATTTGGATGCTTCGAGTTCTTTTTGGTCTTCTTCAGTCACGTCACGCAGTTCCGCGATGTCTGGATGACGATACATTGCGTTGCCGTCGAAGCTGACTTTCGCGTCCAGAACTTTCAGATCACCGGAATCGGACACGATCAGCGGGTTGATTTCCAGCATTTCCATGTCTTTTTCGATAAATGCTGTGTACAATTGGCCCATCAATTTGACGCATTGTTTGACCTGAGCACCTTTAAGGCCCAGCGAGAACGCGATTCGACGACCGTGGAACGCCTGATAACCGGTGGCCGGATCGACTGAGAAGGACAGGATTTTCTCAGGTGTGCTTGCGGCAACTTCTTCGATATCCATGCCGCCTTCAGTGGAACAAACGAAAGACACGCGGGATGTCTGACGGTCGACCAGCAGAGCCAGATACAGTTCGGTTTCAATGCCAGAACCTGCTTCGATATAGATGCGGTTCACTTGCTTGCCAGCCGGGCCAGTCTGATGCGTGACCAATGTGCGGCCCAACATTTTCTTAGCTTCTTCAGCGGCTTCTTCAACAGATTTACAAAGACGTACTCCGCCTTTTTCACCTGCGTCAGCTTCCTTAAAGGACCCCTTGCCGCGACCACCTGCGTGGATCTGGGCCTTTACGACCCATAGGGGACCATCAAGTTCGCCAGCGGCGTTTTTAGCGTCTTCAGCTTTGGTGACCGGGCGGCCCTCAGAGACGGGTGCGCCGTAAGAGCGCAAAAGCGCCTTGGCCTGGTATTCATGAATGTTCATGGCATCTTCCGGTTTGTTGCTGCGGTTTCATGCAGTCAATACGACCTAGGACAGTAAATAAAACGTTTTTTTCCCACATCTGCGTGATTGGCGGATATTTGCATGTTTTGTGATCACAGGTTTTGTACGTGTGATCACAAAATATAAACTTGGCGATTCGACTGTGATTTGCGCGGTTTGTGTCGTGTTGATTACCGGTTGTGTCGCCCGCGGTCGGCTTGCGCTTAGGGGGCGTAGGTCAGTCTTCGGGCCGTGGAAAGTGTTTTTCCAAAAACACATCGTCATATTGGTCTAACGCATCGCAGGCGATTGGCTGACGTCTGAAGTCAAACTGTGCCAAGGAAACGGGCACGGCGGATGCTGGCACTTCCCGGCTGTCCACTTCTATTGCTTTTATGACCGCGCGTCCGTTTAGAAAATTTACGGAACAGCTGAAAGCGGCTGCAAAGATGCGGTCGACAGAGGTGAAATCATAGCCAATGACTTGCAGTTGGAGATTGTGGTAGCGAATTGTAATGCTGTGGTGGCTGTGTGTTCGCCCGCATGCAAAACATCCCCAATGGATTGCGATGTTACCATTCGGGAGGCGCTCCAAGCTGTCTAAGTCCGATAGGTTTATCGGCAAGATCACCGCCTCATTGTCTCTGAACCTTCCGCCGTAACTCACTGCGAAGCTCAACACGTCGAAGCGTTCGTTCAGTGCGTAAATTTGTAGCTTGTCGTCAACTCCGTCACCGGTCAGATCGGCGAGAAGAACCTGTTGGGGTTTAGGAAACAGATCTGCAGTTATAATCGGTTGGGCGGATACGAAAGTGGCCGCAAAAACTGCGGCCACTGTTAGAATTGAGATGCGTGAAAGCATTATTTCGCGAGCGAACCGTCGATTGCGATGCAGGCGTCAACCAAGCCTTTAACCGCGTTGACTGAATTGTCGAACATGGCTTGCTCATCCGCAGTCATTTGGATGTCGATCACGCGCTCAACGCCGCCAGCGCCGATCACGGTCGGCACACCAACATAGAAGCCATCAAGGCCCAAAGCGCCGTCAACGTAAGCCGCACAAGGCAGAACGCGTTTCTGGTCTTTCAGGTAAGCTTCGGCCATCTCAATCGCAGAGGTCGCAGGTGCATAAAACGCAGAACCGGTTTTCAGCAGGCCAACGATTTCAGCGCCGCCATCACGGGTGCGTTGAACGATGCTGTCCATTTTTTCCTGTGTGGTCCAGCCCATTTTTACCATATCTGGCAATGGGATACCGCCAACGGTGGAATAGCGTGTCAGCGGCACCATTGTGTCGCCGTGGCCGCCCAGAACGAAGGCCGTAACGTCGCGCATGGAAACGTTGAACTCTTCCGCGAGGAAGTGACGGAAACGTGCGGAATCAAGAACGCCAGCCATGCCGCAAACTTTGTTTGTTGGCAGACCAGAGAATTCGCGAAGCGCCCAAACCATCGCATCAAGTGGGTTGGTGATGCAGATCACGAAGGCGTCTGGCGCGTGCTTTGCAATGCCTTCGCCAACGGATTTCATCACTTTGAGGTTGATGCCTAGCAGGTCATCACGGCTCATGCCAGGTTTGCGCGCAACACCAGCGGTCACGATGCAAACGTCAGCGCCTGCGATGTCAGCGTAGTCGCTGGAACCGGACATGTTTGCATCAAAACCCTCGGAAGGGCCGGATTCAGCTATATCAAGCGCTTTGCCCTGTGGCAGACCATCAGCGATGTCAAACAGAACAACGTCGCCGAGTTCTTTGACTGCTGCGAGGTGAGCAAGTGTGCCGCCGATGTTACCGGCGCCGATAAGGGCGATTTTAGGACGAGCCATGGGATATCTCCATACATTTGACATCTGTGAAATTCTGTCGTCATGACTAATCGGATTGTCGCATTCGTGCAAGGCGCTGCAATGCGGCAAATACTGCAACTTGTGGTGATCTTTGCAACTTGTTAGCGCTGATAAGGTGTAAATCTATTGGAAATCTGCGCTTGATGCCTGACGTATTTGATATAACTTTTTTCGCATTTGCGATACCAGCCGTGCTTTTTGCGGGGATTTCGAAGGGTGGGTTTGGGTCTGGTGCGGCTTTTGCTGCGACACCACTGCTTGCGCTGATTCTGGAACCCGGAGCTGCGATAGGGCTGATGTTGCCGCTTCTCATGCTGATGGATATCACCGCTTTGCGCTCTTATTGGCGGGGTTGGGATCGGGCATCAGCCTTTGTTTTGATTGCTGGTGCTATACCGGGCGTGGCGCTGGGCGGGCTTTTGTACAAAGTTGCCGACCCGGATGTTTTTCGTCTGCTGATCGGGGCAATCGCACTTGGGTTCGTGGTCTGGCAGGTCGCGCGCACCAAAGGGATGATCCCTGCGGCAGGTCAAAAGATGTCTGCGCCCGTCGGCAGAATCTGGGGGATGGTCGCCGGTTTTACAAGCTTTATCTCTCATGCAGGTGGACCGCCTGCCGCCGTTTTCTTACTGTCGCGTGATCTGGATAAACAGCGCTTTCAGGCGACGACGGTTCTGGTATTCTGGGCGATCAATCTGATGAAATTCCTGCCCTATGCCATGCTGGGCATTTTTACCCCGCAAAGCCTCCTCGCGGACCTGTACCTCGCGCCTTTTGCAGTCATAGGGATCTGGGTCGGGGTTCGGCTGCACCGGCTCGTGCCGGAACAACTCTTCTTCACACTTACCTATATCTTTCTTGTTATTACAGGTTCCAAGCTGATTTTTGACGCGCTGGGCTGAGGGGGAAACCTTAGGTGGGCTCATCCATTGAGGTGGGCAAAAGATCCTCTTCCAAGGTTTCAAAGGCCTGGCCAGATGCAACCACACAGGTCATTCCGTTTGGCATGGTCACCGTGATCGTCCAAGTTCCAGTTTCGAGCGACGCGAAAGTTTCGACCACGGCATTATTGGCACCTAGACCAATGGATTGACGGCTTTCACCAAAACCTGATGCCAGATGGTTCACGACAGTGTCGCGTGCGGCGCAATTGCGCGTGCCCTGGGCAAATCCATTTTGAACCGTAAGTAAAATGGCGCCAACTGCGAGGGACAGGGTCAGGATATTCTTCTTCATTGCGAGTTTCCTTTCGAGAGCGGGCGCATTTTGCAGCCCATCCTGTGGGGTCAAATCTCAGGTGGCTCTCGCAAAACATGGGCCCTGTCTGCCGCGTGTTTCGGTGACCCGGTCTGATAATCTCTGACTGTCCCAGTGGGTTCCCTTCGGGCAAGCCTTGCCAGATCATCGTTTGTCCGACCCTTTTTTGGGCACTCTGACTTTCAACAACTGCGTTCAGCCTGACGCAGAGGGGCGAAAAAGTGGTTAACATGCCGTACGCGTGCGGAATCGGCGAGATTTTTCTGCGCTGCGGCAAATTAGATCTTGCGAAATTGTTCGAATGCGGTGATTTTTGCGCAACTTTATTACAAGGCGGAATCAAATGTCTCTCTCTCGTCCCTTGCGCTCTGTGCTTTATATCCCGGCTTCTAAGGAACGTGCGCTTGAAAAAGCCCGTGGCCTAGCATGCGACGCGATCATCTTTGATCTGGAAGATGCGGTTGCGGTGGATGAGAAAGAAAACGCCCGTGGGCTGTTGGGTGAAACACTTAAAGCCGGTGGCTATGGCAACCGCATGCAGATCGTGCGGATCAATGGATTTGACAGTGCCTGGGGCGAAGACGATGCCCGCGCCGTTGCCTTGATGGACGCGGATGCTGTCCTTTTGCCAAAGGTCGAAACCGTGGCGCAGCTTGATGCCTTGGCCGCCATCACTGGCGACATGCCGATCTGGGCGATGATGGAAACCCCACGCGGGATGCTGAACGCAGGCGCCATTGCCGCACACCCCAAAATGCAAGGTTTTGTGATGGGGACCAATGACCTTGCGAAGGAGTTGAACACCCGGTTCCGCGCCGACCGCCTACCAATGATGGCGGGGCTTGGCCTGTGTTTGTTGGCTGCGCGTGCAGAAGGTATCGCCGCGATTGACGGGGTTTATAACGCGTTTAAAGACGAAGATGGTTTGCGCAATGAATGTGAACAGGGCCGTGACATGGGCTTTGATGGTAAAACCCTAATCCACCCGGCGCAGCTAGCGATTGCCAATGAATGTTTCGCGCCATCGGATGCGGAAATTGACCTTGCGCGCCGTCAGATCGAAGCGTTCAATGCCGCAGAGGCCGCTGGTGAAGGTGTGGCCGTGGTTGATGGCAAAATCGTTGAGAATCTCCATATTGTGACCGCCAATCGTATTCTTGCACAGGTTTCCGCCATTGCTGATATGGCTTGATGCTGTAGGTGTAGTCGAAATTCATATCTCGGAGACTTCGCCATGATCCTTCTTCTCGCCGGTCTAGCCCTGTGGTGGGGCGCCCATCTTTTGAAACGTCTCGCGCCTGATGCGCGCGCCAAGTTGGGCCGTGGTCCCATCGCTGTTGCAATCATTCTGTCAGTTGTCCTGATGGTCATTGGCTACCGATCTTGGGATAGCTTCGATCTGTTTGCCGTGCCAACCGGCTTGCGTCATCTGAACAACCTCATGGTGTTGATTGCGATTTATCTGATGAGCCCCGCCGCCAAACGTGGTGTGCTTCTGAATGGGGTGCGTCATCCGATGTTGATCGGTTTCAAGCTTTGGGCGCTGGCGCATCTCATGGTGAACCCGGATCTGGCCTCCGTCGTGCTGTTCGGCGGTTTGCTGGCCTGGGCTGTGGTGGAAGTGATCGTGATCAATCGTGCGGAACCCAGCTGGACCCGACGCCCACGTGGTAAACTGCCGATGGACGCGATGTTCTTTGTTGCCTCAATCATTCTGATGGGGGTGATCGGTATGATCCACATGCACATCGGCCCCATGCCATTCGGAGGGTAACCCCATGAAACTATACCGCTTATTAACCGAAGAAGACACAGCCGCCTTCTGCCATAAAGTATCCGAAGCCATCTCTAAAGGCTGGGACTTATACGGCAATCCGACCTACGCATTTGACGCTGGAAGTGGCGTTATGCGCTGCGGTCAGGCGGTCACAAAAGATGTCGACGCAGATTATCACCCCGATATGAAACTGGGAGCACAGTAATGAAAACCAACACGGGCCGATTTTTTGAGGACTATAAGTTGGGCGATGTCATCCCCCATGCTGTGCCGCGCACTTTGTCTGGTGGTGAACGTGCAGCCTATACGTCGCTGTATCCGACACGGTTTGCGCTGACCTCTTCTGATGAATTCGCCCGTGTTTCCGGTCTGCCGCAGGCCCCGCTGGATGAACTGATCGCCTTTCACACGGTGTTCGGCAAAACGGTGCCAGATATTTCCTTGAACGCGGTGGCCAATCTTGGCTATGCCGAAGGGCGCTGGCATCTGCCTGTGTATCCTGGTGACACGCTGCGCTCGACCAGTGAGGTCATTGGTCTCAAACAAAACTCCAACGGAAAAAGTGGTGTTGTTTGGGTGCGCACCCGTGGCCTGAACCAGCGTGATGAGCTGGTGCTGGATTACGTGCGTTGGGTCATGGTGCGTAAGGGCGATCTGGATGCGGACGCGCCTGATACCGTGATCCCTGAGCTGGCGAAAACCGTTGCGGCGGATGATCTGGTGATCCCGGCTGGGCTGGATTTCAGCAACTATGATTTTACCCTCGCGGGCGAGGCGCATCGTTGGGGCGATTACGCGGTCGGTGAGGTGATTGATCACGTCGATGGCGTCACCGTGGAAGAGGCCGAACACATGATGGCGACGCGCCTTTGGCAGAACACCGCCAAAGTGCACTTCGACGCCACAAATCGTGCCGATGGCAAGCGCCTGATCTATGGTGGTCACGTGATTTCCATGGCGCGCGCCTTGTCGTTTAATGGGCTTGCCAACGCGCAAATGATTGTTGCCTTGAACGGCGGCGCACATGCAAACCCTTGTTTTTCAGGCGATACAATCCGGGCATGGTCTGAGGTGCTTGATAAGGCTGAAACAAATACCCCCGGCGTCCGCGCCATCCGTCTGCGCCTGGTCGCGACCAAAGGCAGAGCAGGCGATCTACGCGGTGAAGACCGCAAATACTTGCCCGAGGTTTTGCTGGATCTTGACTATTGGGCATTGATGCCTGTGTGATTGCATGCCCGACGCCGGGCCTTTCTAGCCGGGCGTTGGCTATGCGGATGAACATCCCGTTGAGCTTTTGCGTATCTTTGTTAGGTGTCTACAATGTTTAACAATTCGACATCGAAACCTAATAGCTACTTGAAGCTGACGTCCTGGACTGGTTCGTTGGTAGTCGGTGGTCTTTTCTTCAAAGGGTCATTACGGATGAATTACCTGACTTTTTATTTTTCAGATACCGAGACCTGTTATTAGAACACACAACTTTTGTTCTTTTCTTACCCGCAGTTTTTTTCGTGAGTGCTTTTGTTTTGTACATATTCAAACCCGATGCCTCGGTGTCAGATATGAAAAATCGTTTCTGGAGTGCTTCACAAGTAGTGCATCGGTGCTACCTGTCGTTTGCCTGATGCTCATCCTGTTGGGAATTATCTTCGGTGTTTTTGGATCACTGTGGGTTGAGTATGCTCTCCAATCTCAACAATAACGCTATGTGGCCTGATCAATGCCCGGCCTTACAACTTTGCTTCGTTATAGCGCACTACAATTTTGTGATCACAAAAAATAATCCCGTGATCACAACGCGGTAAAATTATCGCGATTTGGCGAAATACCGCAACGAAAATGGAAAAAAGCGCGCCTTAAGGTGTGACATTCGGGAAATATTCAGTATTGATGGGTGAAATCCGGCTCAGGCGGCATTTTCCCGCGTGATTCCGACATGTCCTGCCGGGAGGCCTGCAGGGCCAACATAAGGCAGACCAACCGCAAGGGGGCACCCACATGGCTGACGTAAACCGGGGTAACCGGCCGCTATCGCCGCATTTGACGATTTACCGTCCACAGTTCACTTCTGTGACTTCAATTTTAACCCGTATCACTGGCAACGCTTTGATCATAGGCACGCTGCTCAGTGTCTGGTGGCTTTTGGCGCTGGCATCTGGCCCCGAATATTTCGAATGCGCCAATTGGGTCATGACATCTTGGTTCGGTAAGCTTGTGATGCTGGGGTCCCTTTGGGCGCTTTGCTATCACTTCCTTGCGGGACTGCGTCACCTGTATTGGGATTCAGGTCGCGGGTTTGAGCTTGAAAAAGCCAAGACCCTAGCCATCGTCGTCGTCGTGGGATCGTTTGTTCTGACGATCCTTGCGCTGCTGATTATATAAGGGGGCGTTGAATATGTCTTTCCTCACCGACCGCAAACGCGCAAACGGCCTTGGGTCTTCCAAATCCGGCACCGCGCACCACATGCAAACGATGATCGGCGCAACCGGTCTTGCGGTTCTCGTGCCGCTGTTCGTCTATGTCTTTGGGTCTGCAATTGGCCTGTCTTATGACGACGCCCTCGCGCATTTCGCGCGTCCGTTTAACGCGATTGTCACGGGCCTGACATTCACCGTCGCCATGATGCACTTTCGTCACGGCGTTCAGATCATGCTGGAAGATTACGTGCATGGCCACACGCGGACCTATCTGATCGCGGGCGCCGCTTGCCTGAGCTACACTATCATTGCTGTTGCTCTCTTCTCTCTCGCCCGTATTGCGCTGTAAGGAATAATCACAATGGCTGCATATGAATATGAAACCCACGAATTTGACGTGGTGGTTGTCGGTGCTGGCGGCGCAGGTTTGCGCGCAACACTTGGCATGGCGGAACAAGGGCTGAAGACGGCCTGTATTTCCAAAGTTTTCCCAACCCGTTCGCATACTGTTGCGGCGCAGGGTGGTATTGCTGCGTCTCTGTCCAACATGGGCCCGGACAATTGGCAGTGGCACATGTACGATACTGTGAAGGGCTCTGACTGGCTGGGCGACACGGATGCGATGGAATATCTCGCACGTGAAGCCCCCAAGGCTGTCTATGAGTTGGAACATTACGGTGTGCCGTTCTCGCGCACGGAAGAAGGCAAAATCTATCAGCGTCCTTTCGGCGGTCACACCACTGAATTTGGCGACGGCCCGCCCGTGCAGCGTACCTGTGCTGCGGCGGACCGCACCGGTCACGCGATCTTGCACACGCTTTATGGTCAATCCCTGAAGCATAACGCAGAATTCTACATCGAATATTTCGCTATTGATCTGATTATGTCGGAAGACGGTGAATGTCAGGGTGTTGTTTGCTGGAAACTTGATGACGGCACATTGCATGTCTTCAACGCCAAGATGGTTGTTTTGGCGACCGGCGGCTATGGCCGTGCGTTCTTCTCAGCGACCTCTGCGCACACTTGTACGGGTGATGGCGGCGGCATGGTGACCCGTGCGGGTCTGCCAATGCAGGACATGGAATTCGTGCAATTCCACCCAACTGGGATTTACGGTTCCGGCTGTTTGATTACTGAGGGCGCGCGCGGCGAGGGCGGTTATCTGACCAACTCTGAAGGCGAACGTTTCATGGAACGTTATGCCCCCCAGTATAAAGATCTTGCCCCACGCGATTATGTTTCTCGTTGCATGACGATGGAAATTCGCGAAGGACGCGGGGTTGGCAAAGATGGTGATCACATTCACCTGAATCTCAATCACCTGCCACCAGAAGCTTTGGCCGAACGTCTGCCCGGCATCACCGAAAGTGCCAAGATTTTTGCGGGTGTAGACCTGACCAAAGAACCTGTGCCTGTGTTGCCGACCGTTCACTATAATATGGGCGGTGTTCCGACCAACTATTATGGCGAAGCGCTGAACCCAACTGCAAAAGATCCAAACGCGATTGTTCCCGGCCTGATGGCTGTGGGCGAAGCGGGCTGTGCTTCAGTGCATGGTGCAAATCGTCTCGGATCCAATTCACTGATTGACCTTGTGGTCTTTGGGCGTGCCGCCGCGATCCGCGCTGGCAAAGTTGTGGATGCCGATGCACCAAACCCCGTTCTGAACCAAGCGTCTATCGACAAAGCGATTGATCGTTTTGATGGTCTGCGTCACGCATCTGGCGGCACACCCACCGCTGAATTGCGCTTGGAAATGCAGAAAACTATGCAGGCCGATGCGGCTGTGTTCCGTGAAAGCAAAACCCTGAAAGAGGGCGTTGAGAAGATGACCGCGGTTGCGGCCAAGATCGACGACCTCGCGGTGACAGATCGTTCTCTGATCTGGAACACCGACCTGATGGAAACGCTGGAACTGACCAACCTGATGCCAAACGCTTTGGCAACCATTTTGGTGCGGAAGCGCGCAAAGAAAGTCGCGGCGCACATGCCCATGAAGATTATCCCACACGGGATGATGAAAACTGGCGCGTGCACACAATCAGCCGTGTGGATGGCAATAAGGTTGAGCTGTCCCATCGCCCGGTTGTGACTGATCCCCTGACGACAGAAGCCGAAGGTGGCATTAGCCTGAAGAAAATCGCACCAAAAGCGAGAACCTTCTGATGCGGGGCGTATGTTCATGTCTCATGGCAACCATTGTTGCCGTTGGTGTCTCTGGTTGTACGTTGCAAGAACAGGTTGATAAAACCTCTCGTGCGGCTGCTTTGCGCACGGTTGTATCCGTTTCGGAAAAACGCCTGCCTGGTGTAAACGTGGAACCGATCGCCGGCTGTATCATCAACCAAGCTAGCACCAATGAGATCCTCACACTTGCCGGGGCTGCGGTCACTGGCATTACCGATTCAACCGTTGAGACCGTGGTCGAAATAGGTGCACGCCCCGAGGCCGTGCGCTGTATCGCCAAAGAAACGCTCAGCGGAATTCAGATATAGGAGAAAACACCGATGGCTGAATTTACACTCCCTAAGAATTCGCGGATGGTCACAGGTAAAACATGGCCAAAGCCAGAAGGCGCCAAGAACGTTCGTAAATTCCAGATTTACCGCTGGAACGAAGAAGATGGCAAAAACCCACAGGTCGACACATATTTCATCGATCTCGATGATTGCGGTCCAATGGTTTTGGATGCGCTGATCAAGATCAAAACGGATATTGACCCAACACTGGCCTTCCGCCGGTCTTGCCGTGAAGGCATTTGTGGCTCATGTGCGATGAACATCCACGGCATCAACACGCTGGCTTGTATTTATGGCATGGATGAGATCAAGGGTGACGTCAAAATCTACCCTCTGCCGCACATGCCTGTTGTGCGCGACTTGATCCCAGATCTGACGCATTTCTATGCCCAGCACGCATCCATCATGCCGTGGCTTGAAACCAAAACCAACCGCCCTGCGAAGGAATGGAAGCAATCCATCGCAGACCGTAAAAAGCTTGATGGCCTGTATGAATGCGTGATGTGCGCGTCTTGCTCAACATCCTGCCCAAGCTACTGGTGGAATGGCGATAAATACCTCGGGCCAGCGGCACTGTTGCATGCTTATCGCTGGATCATCGATTCACGTGATGAAGCGACAGGCGAACGTTTGGACGAGCTTGATGATCCGTTCAAGCTGTACCGTTGCCATACCATTATGAACTGCGCGAAGACTTGCCCGAAGGGATTGAATCCTGCCAAGGCAATTGCCGAAATCAAGCAGCTGCTTGTTGAACGTGCGGCATAAGTGAAACAAAAGACTTGGAAAAGCCCGCCTCGTGCGGGTTTTTTTGTGCCTGAATGAGATCTCCCTAGACTTCCCACCACTACCGAGCCAGTCCTTATGGTGTTTATTTGGTGGAGTTGTTTTGATGCCCGTTGTCTTTTTAATGTGTGCAATAGCATTGGTTTGGTTGGTTTTAAGTGGGCGCTTAGGTAAACAAAAATCAGGAAGCGGGTTTTCAGGGCGATCATGTCGTTGGTCTGAAACACGATTTCGTCGTAACACCCGGTCAAAGAGATGGGTCTGTAGCCACTGCAACGTCGAGGCCTTTACCTATGACGGCAAACCTCCAAAAGAATGCAAACGGTCCTTGCGGAACCCATCGTTGTGATTGCTTCGGAAGTAGATAAAATTCGGACCTAATCCGCGACAATATCCACATTCTCACCTTTATTCGGCTCAACTTCTGACGGGGGGACCATTCATGCTGGCGGCTCTACGGTGGTTAAATGGTGGGGGCCTTTATGCCAGAATTACAGATTACAGGGCGCTATGTTACGGGGAATGATGCCTTCGACGATGGGGTGAATGGCTTGGTGTGTGTCGAGACCTCCGAGGGGACCCTGATTGCCACACTCACGGGTGTTGGAGGTGGCGTAGCAACCTACTTAATGAACAGCAGTGGGGTCATCACTGCGCAAGATAGCTTGCTTTTTGATGCGAATTCCTCGTGGGCGCTGGGGGCCTGGATCGATGTGTTGAACACGGACCAAGGGGCACGCCTGATGGTGACCGGACCGGTTGCGGGGACACTTCTGGATGTGGGATTTGACGCGTTTGGTACGCTTGGAAGTTTTACCAGCACCACGCTTGCAACATCGGGGCCACACCAGATTGCTGTGCAAACTGGATCGGGCTATGTGGTTTCAGCGGCCTCAGGCAAAGACGGGTTTGATATTTATTCTCAGGCAACGAATGGCCCCATCAGCTTGGTCAGTACGGTCACGGATAGCACGATGAGCTTTGCCCAGGATATCGGCGTTATGAGCAGCATGACCCTTGGTGGCAACGTTGAAATCGTGATGGTGGGCAGTCAATCCGAACGCGGTCTATCCAGCTATGTCATGACCAACGGGACAGCAACTTTGGCAAGCTCTCTGGAATATTACGGAGGGATTCCAACAGCCATGGCGTCGGCGGTCAAAAACGGTGGTCATTATACGGTGTTAGCTTCGGCAGCAGGCAGTGGGCAAGACGGAACCTTGACGGTGGTGCGTACGCAAGCTGATGGCAGCATGGTCATGACCGATCAAGTAATGGACACATTGGATACGAGGTTTGGCCGGGCGCAAGCGGTTGATACCTTGGAGATCAACGGGCATACCTTCGTCGTCGCAGGGGGGGCAGATAGCGGCATTAGCCTGTTTTTGCTGATGCCCGACGGAACGCTACATTACATGCAGTCGCTTGAAAGCACCATCGCGACGTCATTCGCGTCTATCACAGACATCACCTTATCTGCCCAAGCAGGGATGTTATACGGCTTGATCTCAACCGCGGGTGGGAAGGGGATCATTCAGGTCGAGTTCGACGTAAGCGCCTTTTCAACCGCAGGTGCAGTTATCGCGGGCGATGGGTCGCTGGTGGGGGGGGCACAGCATGATGTCTTGGAGGGGGATGCACAGAACAATGCGATCTCCGGTGGCTTAGGCGATGATATTATACGTGATGGTGCTGGCAGTGATGCGCTTTCAGGGGGGGATGGCTCGGATGTTTTTGTGTTGGCATTTGATGGTGAACTTGACACGATCACGGACTTTAACCCGCTTGAAGACAAGTTGGATCTGTCACATTGGTCTTTTCTCTATGATGCGTCGTCTCTAACGATTGAGGTTATACAGGGTGTTTTTCAGGTGACCTGGCGGGATGAACGTCTAGATCTTTTGCCAGCAAACGGGGTGGTTTTAACGGAAGACGACATTCGGGATGCCGTGGTCTTGGGGCCGAACCGCACGATTATTCCGGATAACATCATATTCGGTGAGGTGGGTACAGCAGGTGACGATATTATATACGGCACGCCTGATGCTGATAACATCGATGGAGGGGGCGGCGACGACAAGATTTACGGCGACGACGGAGATGACACCATCACCGGGGGGACGGGTGATGACATAATCTATGGCGACTCTGGGGGAGGTGCGCCCTCTGCGGGTCTGGACTACGGCCACGACGCTGGCGTAGATGCCTTTGTCTTTCAAGATGAAGACGCGTCGTGGAATGTGATGTAGTGGTGTCTACAATACTTGCTCTAGGAACTGTTGCGTCCTTGGTGATTGAGGGTTTTCAAAAAATGTCACAGGATCGTTCTGTTCGATGATCTGCCCGTGATCCATAAAGATCACACGGTCTGCCACGGCTTTTGCGAAACCCATCTCATGCGTCACGCAGATCATGGTCACGCCAGTTTCTGCGAGGCTTTCCATGGTTTCCAGGACTTCGTTCACCATTTCGGGATCTAAGGCTGAGGTCGGTTCATCGAACAGCAGCACTTTGGGTTCCATACACAGGGACCGTGCGATGGCCACCCGTTGCTGCTGTCCACCTGATAAGGCACCGGGGTATTTATGCGCCTGCTCTGCGATCTGAACCCTCTCGAGGTATTTCATAGCCGTTGCATGGGCTTCCGCCTCGGAAACTTTCTTCACCCACATTGGACCGGCTGTCAGGTTTTGCAAAACGGTCATATGCGGAAATAGATTGAAATGCTGGAAGACCATCCCGACCCCTTGACGCACAACGTCAATGTTACGCATGTCCTCATGCAGTTCGATTCCATCCACCACGACTGAACCCTCTTGATGGGCTTCAAGGCGATTGATGCAACGGATCATTGTTGATTTCCCAGACCCGGATGGGCCACAAACCACGATCTTTTCACCCAGCTGCACGGACAGGTTAATGTCCTTCAGTGCGTGGAATTTACCATAGTATTTATGCATGTTGCGGATCTCGATGATCCCATTGGTATTGGTCATATCATCATCCTGCGCTTAGCGGTGTTTCTGGAAGTGGTTTTCGATCTGCTTTTGAATGATCTCGAATATGAGGGTCATGAACCAGTAGATCAAAGCGACAGTCAGCAGCATTTCTAGGTGGCGAAATTCACGTTGGCCTAAGGTGCGGGCCAGATACATCAACTCCCAGACGCCAAGAACGGACACAAGCGAGCTGTCTTTCAACATAGCAATGAACTGGTTGCCCAAAGGCGGGACGATGACAGGCACGGCTTGGGGCAAGATAATGCGGCGCATGGTCAGGCTGAACTTGAAGCCAATGGCGCGCGATGCCTCCCATTGGCCCTTGTCGATTGACATGATGCCAGCGCGGAAGATCTCGGTCATATAGGCCCCATAGCAAAGCGATAGCGCAATGATACCTGCGGGGACGGCTTCGACGAAGATGCCCAATTGTGGCAGCCCGAGATAGAGCAAGTAGATTTGCACAAGCAGGGGAAGGCCACGAAACATCGAGGTATAGAAACTCGCGATGGCGAAGGAAAAACCGTTGTTGGACAGCTTCGCAATGGCCCCGAAAATGGCCAAGACCGTGGCGATGGAAATTGAAATGGCTGAAACGTAAAGTGTGGTGAACACCCCTTGGGTCAGCAGGAAGGGCAGTTTGCGTAGGATGAACGAAAGTTCAGGTCGAAACTGAAGAAAAAGATCATGAAGCAGCCGAATAATTCGGCCCAGACAATCGCGATTTGCCAGCGGATGCGCAGCAGCGAGATGAGGATGATGTTGCCTGTGAACAGGATCGCGGCAATTATGGTTGTTACAATGATTCCGCCTGTGGATTGCACCTCGGGCGCTGTGATAAATGGCAACTTAAACAGTAATTGATACGCCCCAGACCAGCCCAATAGCAGGCACGAAATCACGAAAATGGCGGCGATGACTGGTGGCTGTTCCACCAAGCTTCTGCCTCGAACAGTGTCTGAATATAGCAATTTGGTCCCCCCAATGGCTGCTCGGCGGAAGTCTCCTCCTCCGCCGCCGAGCAAAGTTTCAATAAACCGTCAGTGGCCTACTTTGTGTTGGCATAATCCACGCCGTACCATTTCAAAGACAATTCAGCCAAAGTGCCCTCGCTACGCAACTCATCTACGATGCCCGCAAGCTTGTCGTTGAATTCTTGGTCGCCAAGGTCAATTGCAACGGCCAGCGGTTCATAGAACACTGGGTCGCCAAGCACGCGAATGGGATAACCGTTTTTGATGGCTTCGGTCAGGTTTGGCAGGCTGCCGATCATCGCATTAATGCGTATACCATCACCCAGGCGCAGCTCGTTCACCACTGGGATGTCCGTGCCATAGGTGCGGATTTCACCGGGCTCAATCTGGTATTCAAATGTGGGTACACCTTCGGCATCAATCGTCAGATCATGACGCAGGTAGTTTTCCCATGTGGAAGCCGCGCTTACACCAATTGTCTTGCCGTTCAAGTCTGAGACTGCTTGCGCTGGTGAATCATTGTGCACACCCACGGAGGCTGGGACATAATAGTAGATCGCGGGGAAATTCAGAACCTCTGCGCGTTCTTTGGTTGGGGTCATCGATCCCACAGACATATCCCAGCGACCAGCCCAGTTACCGGCCGTGATTAGGCTCCAATCTGGGGTGACGAATTCAATTTCAACACCCAGTTTTGCGGCGATTGCGCGTCCTACGGAAACGTCAAAACCGTCCATCTCATTGTCGTCATTTAGGAATGACTGTGGAGCCCAAGCAGGGTCAGTCGCCATGCGCAATACACCCTCAGACATAACACGGTCCAGAACGTCACCCGCTTGCAGGGCACCTGTCGTCAGGCCCAATGCAATCGCCAATGATGCGGCCTTCTTGAAAATACTCATATCTTTTCCTCCCTTGTTTGTATGCAAACTACTCTCGCAGGGTGACGCATAAAAGCAAGTCATAAGAGTATGAGTTTATTTCATGAAGCGCTCGCGTAATTTGTGACCAAAATTAGAAGCTGCGCAGATCATGTCAGCCGCAATTGGGCCAAATACACTGCCATTCCAGCGTAGACCAAAAGGTGCAAACAGCTCGTGTCGGGTGCCATTTTCTGCGATGGCCTCAGCCACGACGCGTGCAATCGCTGGGCCGGTGTTTAACCCATGCCCCCCAAGGGCTGTGGCCGTCCATACATTCGGCGCAACTTCCTGAACATAGGGCATTTTGTGACGTGAATACCCCATTAAGCCAGTCCATGCGACATCGACTTCAACATCGGCCAGTTGTGGGAAAACCTCGAGCACGCGGTTCTTCATCAGTTCCGCAAGATTTGCTGGTGATTTCGCAAGGCCAGACATGCCGCCCCCCCAAAGCAATTCACCAGTCGGGGTCACGCGGAAATAGTCACAAGACAGGCGCGTATCACCCACCGCGGCCTTCGTATTCATCAATCCATCCAAGCGACCGCCCAGGTTTTTGGTGCTGATCACATAAGTCGCGATAGGCAGCAAACTGTTGTAGGTCTTTCCAAACTCGGGGCCACCATATCCACTGCCGCACATCACAACATATTTCGATTTCACGCAGCCTTGGGCGGTGTGTGTGTGCTTCTCAGCGCCGGTGTGATCCATCGAGATCATCGCGGAATGTTCAAACACCTGTCCACCAGTCTGCACGATATGATGCGCAAGGCCTTTGCAATAATTTAGCGGGTGAATGTGATAGCTTTCCGGGTCGAAGTACCCATCGAAGAACCGATCTGAATTCACAAGTTCACGCAGCTTTTCCGTCGAAAGATATTCTTTATGATGGTCGAATTTTTCAGCAGTGGTGCGGATGCTGTCTTGCATGCCCTTTGCATCGGGATAGCGCGAAACAGAAATTCGCCCAGCCACAGGATCAACGCCTTTTAGGTTCAGGTTCGTGGTGTTCTCGATCACGGTGCGGACGCCTTCACGCGACAGATCATATAAGGCACGCGCGGCCTTTGGACCGGCGCGTTCCAAGCCGCTGTCAGGTCCAGCAAACCCAGCCCCTAAGATGCCGCCATTGCGGCCACTGGCACCCCAGGCCAAGCGATTTTTTTCGAGAACCACGACACTGAGGCCGCGTTGGGTTAGTTCCCATGCTGTGCTGAGTCCGGCGATGCCACCGCCAATCACACATACGTCGGCCTCAATCATCCCCTGCAAGGGCGCGTATTCGACATCTGTCGCGCGCGTACGACTGTAATAGCTGTCCACATAATCAGTTTGCATCAACAATCCCCCTGTTTTCCGACAGCTTGTCATGTTTTTTGACTGCCCGCATTTGAAATTCACTCATGCATGAGTGAAAGTTTCGCAGGTACTGCCTGCGGGAAGGATGGGGAAACTGGCAGCTTTCAAACATCGCCAAGGTCTAATAAGCTCGCGATTATGAAGCAGGTTGATAGCAAATTTTTAGTCGGCGTGGATGGCGGCGGCAGCGGCTGCCGTGTCGCGATTTCGGGCATGGATTTAATCCCCAAAGCGCAAGTGACGGGTGGCCCAGCGAATGTGTCTACGGATTTTGATGGCGCAATCCACAACATCACGGGCGCCATTCAGGCCGCTGGACAAAGGCTTGGCATTTCTGCTGAACTGCTGGCAGGCACTCAGATGCATTTGGGATTGGCTGGGGTGATATCCGACGATATTGGCGCGCGCGTGATTGATGCGCTGCCTTATAGATATATTCATGTGACCGACGATCGCCCCACGGCTTTGGCCGGGGCTCTCGGGAATGAGGATGGCAGTCTGCTGGCGATCGGAACTGGGGTGATCGCAGCTACACGATCCCGTGGGAAATTGCGTTTTGCCAGCGGTTGGGGCGCCCAAATATCAGATCATGGAAGTGGTGCTTGGCTTGGACGGCGATTGTTGGAAGAAATGTTGTTCTGTTGTGATGGCGTGAAAGGCCACACTTCGATCACATCGCAAACCTTTGATAGCTTCAAACAAAATGCGGCAGATGTCGCGTGTTTCAGCTTTCAGGCAACGCCCGGTGAGTTTGCACGTTTTGCACCTGACGTTGTTGCTTTCGCTGCGGCTGGCGATGTGATCGCTGGGAAATTGATGCATGAAGGCGCGGTGCATCTACAGAATAGTTTACGTGCAACGGGTTTTAACGTGGGGGATCGCCTGTGTTTAAGTGGTGGATTGGGTAAGAAATATGAACGCTTTTTGACCCCCGAAATGTTGCGAGAATTGGTGCGCCCCGCTGGTGACGCGGTATCAGGCGCGCTGCAACTTGCGATGCGGGCCGCTGTGAATGGATAATACATGACACAATCTTCGACGTTAATGCTTCGCGAAACATTAGATATCCCATCTGCTGCCGAACGGCTTTTGACCCATGGCAATGACGCAATACGGGACGCCGCCGCCGCACTTCGCACGCAAGACCCCGCCTTTATGACCAGTGTCGCGCGGGGATCATCAGACCATGTTGCAACTTACTTTAAATACGTTAGCGAGCTGTTGCTAGGGGTGCCTGTAGCCTCGGTTGGACCATCGGTCGCTTCAGTTTATCAGCGTCAGCTGAAGTTATCAGGCAGCGCTTGCATTTCCATTTCCCAATCTGGGAAAAGCCCCGATATTGTGGCAATGGCACGCGCTGCTAGGTCGTCAGGTGCGTTGTCTATCGCTATGACGAACAACGGTGATTCTGAGTTGGCCCAAGTTTCTGAACATGTCTTGAATCTTCATGCTGGGCCCGAAATAAGCGTGGCTGCCACCAAGACATTTGTGAATTCGGCAATATCGTCTGTTTGGTTGTTGGCCGAGTTTACGCAGGATAAGTCTCTTCTCGCTGCGATCCGAAATCTACCGGAGGTGCTTGAGAAATCTGTGCAGCAGGATTGGTCGGGGTTCGGGGAAGCGATCAAAAGGCGGCAATCGCTTTATTGTCTGGGCCGTGGCCCGTCATGGGCAATGGCGAACGAAGCCGCGTTAAAATTTAAAGAAATTTGTCAGTTGCACGCGGAAAGTTATTCGTCGGCCGAGGTGTTACATGGGCCTGTGTCATTGGTCGATGGGGGCTTCCCAGTTTTGGCGATGACGGCAGCGGATGCTGCAGAGGCGGTGTTGGTTGAGGTTGCGGATGAAATATCTGCGCTGGGCGGGGCGGTCTTTGTGACATCCTCCCGGGCGCAGAAGGCAAGCTGTTTACCAGTTGTACGGACGGGGCATTTTTTAACGGACCCGATTGCGGTGATCGCGGGAGTTTATGTGATGGTCGAAAAGATCGCGCGTGCGCATGGGATTGACCCGGATGCCCCGCGTCATTTGAAAAAAATAACGGAAACAGTTTAACATGAATTTCACAGCCTATCTTGGGGCAGATATTTTTGATGGCACTCGCATTCACTGCGGCGTGGCGTTGTTGCTGGACAATAACTTGGGCTTTAAGGGAATTGTTTCGCAAAAATTTCTTCCCGAGGATTGCCAGGTCATCTCACTTGATGGCGGCACATTGGTGCCTGAATTTGTTGATCTGCAAGTCAACGGCGGGGGGGGCGTGATGTTTAATGATGCCCCTTCGCTTGCGAATCTTTCTATCATTGCAGCTGCGCATGCGACACTGGGCACAGGGCGTTTTCTTCCAACATTGATTACGGACACGCCGGCACACAGTCGTTCCGCAGTTGACGCGGTAGAGCAGGCCATTGCGACAGGTGTCGAAGGGATTATTGGCTTGCACCTAGAGGGGCCGCATTTGTCGATTGCACGAAAAGGTGCGCATGACGGATCCCTTGTTCGACCGATGGACGATACGGACTTGGCGTTGGTTTTAGATGCAGCCGCGCGCCTGCCCAATGTGATGATGACGGTCGCTTCTGAAACTGTTTCGGAGGCGCAAGTGACACGGATGGCGGATGCGGGCGTGATTGTTTCACTGGGGCATACGGATGCGGATTTTGCACAATGTAAAAGATGGATGGATGCGGGGGCGCGTTGCGTGACGCATTTGTTTAACGCCATGAGTCAAATGGGAAATCGTGCACCGGGTCTGGTCGGAGCTGCGCTTGATGATGGGCGTGTGTCGGCAGGATTGATCGCGGATAGCATCCATGTTCACCCCGCAAGCATGGGGGCAGCAATTCGCGGAAAGCGCGGGCCAGGTCAGATGTTCTTGGTGACGGATGCAATGGCCGTTGCTGGATCCACCAAAACTGAATTTATGCTGAATGGCCGTCGGATCTTGCGTCGTGATGGAAAATTGACCCTTGAAGATGGTACCCTCGCTGGGGCTGACTTGGATATGGCGCAAGCAATTCGCGTTCTGGTTCATCAGGTTGGTATCGATCTTGCGGATGCTCTCGCTATGGCCACTTCTGTTCCTGCGGGTTTGTTGCACCAGGCCCCGGGGGCGGGGGGATTTGCATTGGGCAAAAAAATACGCCCGATCTGGTTAGACCGGGCGCTAGAATTGTATATTTTGTAAAGCTTACGCTTTGGCCATCACAAGTTGGGCTTCTCTGAATGACAGCAGGCGTTTGCTGTTTTCATCCCAAAGGTGAAGGCGCGCTGAAGCGATGCTTTCACTGATCGTCAAACGATTGCTTTCGGCCAATTCAGAATGATCGCGAAGCACTTGTGTCAGGCGGTAAAAGGGAATGCGACTGTAGAGATGATGTACATGGTGAATGCCAATATTGGCGCTGAACCATTGCAAGATTTTAGGCATCACATAGTGCGAACTGCCGTGTAGGGCCGCATCATGCAGCTGCCAATTTTCATCGGTTTCCCAGAAGGTTTCCTCGAACTGGTGCTGTACGTAAAACAACCAAACACCAGCAGTGGCGGCCAGAAGTGTTGAGGGTAGGAAAATCAATAGAACCGGCATCAGACCACCAAAGTAGAGAATAATACCAAGTGCGAGGACAATCACAATATTCGTACCCATCGCACTGATCCAATAGCGCATGCTGTTCATGAGGCCGAAAGGCAGACGATTTTGCAGTAAGAATAGATAACTGGGCCCAAGTACAAACAATGTCACCGGGTGGCGGTATAGACGGTACATCAGGCGTTGACGCGTTGACATGTCTTTATATTCAGCAACAGTCGCCGTGTGAATGTCGCCCATGCCGCGACGTGCCAAATTTCCAGCACCACTGTGGTGAATTGAATGTGTGCGACGCCAAACATCATAGGGCGTGAGGGTTAGAACCCCAAGCGCGCGCCCAACCCAGTCGCTGACATGACGATTTTTGAAGAACGCACCATGGCCACAATCGTGTTGGATCGTGAACAAGCGCAGCAAAAACGCGGCGTTTCCAATGGAAATTGCGAAAGCCAACCAATAACTGATGGACAAGGACCACCAAGCAAGGGCCCAAAGCAAAAAGAACGGCACGGCTGTGACGCCCAACTCAAAACTGCTGCGCAGTTGGTTGGGTTCACGATAGTTCGCAAGAACCTTCACCCAATCGCGTGCGGAGGTTGAGTTTTTAAGGGCGGGGCCGGAATCTGAAGATTTTGTCATGTGCCTGCTGTGTTGTCGTGGTTGTCATTTCGGATAAACGACCTGCGCATCATAGCAAGTAAAATCTTAAGGAGCGGTTCAAAATGTCTCAATAAAGCGGGGATCTGCGCAAATTTGGCATAAAATTCTTGGTTTGTTCGCACTATAAAAATGTCGGAGACAGAATGAAATGCCGCAATTATCACTATCGCTCGGCTGGGTTTTGGGCATAGTTAGCGAAATTGGAGGTTGAATTTGGCTGTGACACATCTGCGGCCCGTTCGATTTCTGTCTCGTTTCAGGACTGAATAAGGAATTGTGAAATGATGAGAACACGCGCTGCTGTGGCTGTTGCTGCTGGTAAACCATTGGAAGTTATGGAAGTGAACTTGGAAGGTCCACGCGCGGGCGAGGTCTTGGTGGAAATCAAGGCGACTGGCCTGTGTCATACCGACGAATTTACGCGTTCAGGTGACGACCCCGAAGGCATCTTCCCTGCGATCTTGGGCCATGAGGGCGCGGGTATTGTGATTGAAATTGGCGAAGGCGTGACCTCACTAGAAGTGGGTGATCACGTGATCCCGCTTTACACGCCCGAATGTCGCGAATGTGACTATTGTTTGAACCCAAAAACCAATCTGTGTCAGTCCATTCGTTCGACCCAAGGGCAGGGGCTTTTGCCGGACGGATCCACCCGTTTCTCTATGCTTGATGGCACGCCGATCCACCATTATATGGGCTGTTCAACATTCGCAAATCATACGGTTGTACCGGAAATTGCCTTGGCGAAAGTCCGTAAAGACGCGCCATTTGACAAGATCTGTTACATCGGTTGCGGTGTCACCACGGGCATCGGTGCAGTGATCAACACCGCCAAAGTTGAGATCGGGTCTACCGGGATCGTTTTCGGTCTTGGTGGTATCGGTTTGAACGTTATTCAGGGTCTGAAATTGGCGGGTGCGGATCAGATTGTTGGCGTTGATTTGAACGAAGGCAAAGTCGAAATGGCGACCCGTTTTGGCATGACCGATTTCGTGAACCCATCCAAAATTGACGGTGACCTTGTAGCGCATTTGGTTGAACTGACCGGCGGCGGCGCAGATTACACATTTGACGCGACCGGCAATGTTGGCGTGATGCGCACAGCGCTGGAAGCAGCCCATAAAGGGTGGGGCGAAAGCATCATCATCGGCGTGGCCCCCGCGGGCGCTGAAATTTCCACGCGGCCCTTCCAGTTGGTCACCGGGCGCAGCTGGCGTGGCACGGCATTTGGCGGCGCATCCGGGCGCACGGATGTTCCGAAAATCGTTGATTGGTACATGGACGGCAAGATCGAGATCGACCCGATGATCACCCATAAACTGACTTTGGATCAGATCAATGAGGGGTTTGAACTGATGCACAAAGGCGAAAGCATTCGCGCCGTTGTTGAGTTTTAAGAACACATATTTTACCGATGAAACAGGCCCCTCGCAGCGATGCGAGGGGCCTTTGTTTTGGCGTACTCTAGGGTGGGCAATGTGTCGACATTAGGAAGGCCCAAGCCACTTAAGCAATTCAGTTGAAAACACGTCTGAGTGCTCTGGTCTGATTAAGTCAAAAAATCGGCAATGCCGGCAATGACCGGGCGAATGCGCGTCATCAGTATGTTGCCCGCCCCCCGGATAAGTCAAAGACCGCGCCGGTGTTGAATGTACAATCCTCTGACGAAAGCCACATGACCAAACGGGCGGTTTCCTCAATCGTGCCTAAGCGTTTCATTGGGGATTTGTCGATCATGACCTGCACAAATTCAGGTGTCATTTGATCCAAGATCGCCGTTTTAACAGCTGCAGGGGCGATGCAATTGACCCGAATATCGGTCAAGGCCAGCTCCTTGGATAGAGATTTGGTAAACCCAATGACCCCGGCTTTAGCCGCTGAGTAAGCCGAGGCGTTCGGCGTGCCTTCTTTCCCAGCCAAAGAGGCCATGTTGATGATCCTGCCAAAGCCTTTCTTCTGCATCACCGGCACGATCGCATGCGCCAAATAGAAAGTGCCGGTCAGGTTGACTTCTACGACCTTGGCCCAAGTCGCGGGATCATTATCAACCACGGGCAATGTCGGGCCAGAGAACCCAGCGTTATGTGACAGAAAATCGATGCCACCATAGGCAGCACATGTTTTTGCCACGGCCGCTGTGATTTGGGCTGGATCGCTGATGTCTACCTTGCAATACAAGGCGCCCTCGGGTGCGGCACCCGGTGCAGACACATCCCAGATCGCGATTTTCGCCCCTGCAGTCGCGTAGTGGCGCGCGATTTCTGCACCATATGCCTTCGGTTCAGGTGATAGTCATATCGGAAGCAATGAAATTGATAAGTTGTGGCCCGTCATCAAAAAAGCAGCACATCTTGATAACCTGCGGCTACATGATCTGCGTCATAGCTTTGCATCCATTGCCATCAACAATGGAATTGAGTTGCGATCTATAGGTGGGTTGCTCGGCCACTCTGATATCAACACCACGGCTGGCTATGCGCATTTGGACAAAAAGGCAGAGCAAGACGCAAGCCAGCGTGTCGCCCGAAAGTTCGACAGTTTCATGTCAAAACCAACCCTCGCACCTGAGCGCCGATTTGCGACCTTCATAAGATCGAAACAATCTGTGGATGTATTTTGTGCGCAGTGGGGATTTGAAACCGACGTGTTTCTGCGGGACCTGCGCGCTTGGCGTAAGGCCAGAAAAGGAGCACAATTATGAAACGTATTGTACTGTTTAGCCCCTTGATGCTGCGCTCCATCAAAGTTCAGGAAAAGGAATACACATTATATGACGCCGCATGTGATGCACTTGCCTTGCGTGTTCAACCCTCCGGCGCGATGTCATGGGTGAGCTGGCAAAAACGCGAGGGTAAAACGCGCCGGGTCACTCTGGGTCGTTTCAATGCGTTGACTCTGGATGAGGCGCGTACAGCAGCCCGTGCACACGCACATGCAAGCCCCATGGATGCAATGCAGGTGCAAGCAGCCTCACGCCCATGCCTTACCTTCTCAGCTTTGGCCAAACTGTTCATCACCGAAAAAACGGAGGTGTATTCTGAGGGCGGCCTTGCCAGTTTTAAAATATATCTCAGAAACCAACTCTTGCCTGCTTTTGGCTCCAAACCCGTGAACCGGATTGCCACAGCAGAACTGGCGCAATGGTTTCACATGTTTTCCAAGACAAGTCCGGGCGGTGCCAATCAAGCGCTGGGGCATTTTACAACGATGATGAATTGGGGACAAAGCAAGGGACATCTCCCAGAGGCGTTCAACAATCCGGCACGTCCAATCAAAAGAAACCGGCGTGCTGCGCGTGGGCGAGTTTTAAGCGCCGAGCAACTGCGATCCCTAGCGAAGACGTTGCAACATGCCCCTGCCCGCTACGCTGACGCTGCACGCGCGACATCCGGGCCCACCTTGAAGAGGTGTACGGCCTTAAGCTGTCGGGCGACCTTATCAGCCGTGTCACCGACGCTGTTCTGGAGGAGGTTTCGGATTGGCAAAACCGCGCTCTGGAACCGATGTACCCAATCGTTTTCCTTGATGCCTTACGCGTCAAAATCCGCGATGCGGAAAGCCGTCAGGTCAAAAACAAGGCGGTATACGTGGCCCTGGGCGGTTACCACTCTAGCCGCAGAATAGGAACTAAAACGTCTCCGATAAACCCGGTCTGGTTCATCTCAGCCTGAACAACGGCCTCACAACAGGTTGAACCAGACGCGGGCGCCCAATTTGGTTCACGATGTAATGGCCCGGTACATATTCCAACTCTCCATCACATCGGTTCCCAGCACTTTGAAGCTGCCACCGCAGTCTTCACACGCATCACTGGGGGTGATGGTTTTCACAACCCGTTTGAGGTTTTTCGGGAAAGGTTTGCGCTTGCGCGATGTGCGGGGCGGCTTGACCTCAGCGTCAGAGGACCCATCCCCATCATCCATCTCAGCGGCCTGTTCGATTTCCATCTCTTCAAGGATCAACTCAAGCGCCAGCTGTGCGCTGCTTTCTGACTTTGACCCGAAGCGATGCTTTTTGTGGCCGTGAAGCTGTAGGCGTAGATCGGCGATGACGGTGTCTCGGTTTTGAATGGCACGCGTATATCCGGCTCGTCGTCACCCCGTGTCGCTTCGATACCATAGGAACGCTCACGCCATCCGCATGGCTTTCCGCAACAAGCTGACGCTTGAACGCATCATCGTATTTGGTGCCCCGACCTCGCTGCTGCTTACCCATCATCAAATCCCTCACATTGCGCTAGCAAATCGCCAGCTTCGCGCAATAATCACAGATCAGATAAAACCAGAATAGAGGGGGTTGCCTTGGTGTTTACCGCCGTTTTACATCGAGATCAATAGACTTTATTAACTCGTCGTTACTCTCGCCTAACGTGTATCGATGCCTTATCGGGCGAATTTCCGCCCGACCAAATGCCCGAGATAGCTGGAATACATGATTATTTACAACGAGTTACGCAAAATTTGTCCGGTTGTGTAAAACTGCGAATTCCTGACTTTTTATGCACAGAACTTACGGACATGCCTTTTTGACAGGTGTATATTGTGATCAGTTATTAACCAGTTTTCGGAGTATTTCCACATGCCAATGCCAGCCTATCTCACCATCGAAGGGGAAACCCAGGGTCTCATTTCTCAGGGCGCGACAACCTTTGATTCAATCGTTAACGAATGGCAAGCCGGCCATGAAGACGAGATCATGGTTCAGGCCTTTGACCACGGCGTCATCACCCCGCGTGACCCACAGTCTGGCAACCCAACTGGCACGCGTATTCACCAGCCGTTTACCTTCACATGTTCCCTGAACAAAGCTGTGCCTTTGATGTATAACGCATTGGTAACAGGCGAACTTTTGACCAATGTTGAGTTGAAATGGTACCGCACGCAGGCGTCCGAGCAAGTGCACTTCTTCACCACACAGCTTGAAGAAGCACTGATCGTGGACATCAATTGCGCCATGCCGCACGCCAAAGATCCAGAGATGACCGACTACACGCAATTGGTCGACATCAAGATGACTTACCGCAAAATCATGTGGGAACATGTTGTGGCTGGCACGTCTGGTTCTGACGACTGGCGCGCCCCGATCCAAGCCTAAGTTTGGCGAGAATTCCCCGTGGCAAAGGTTAATGGAAACATTAACGTCATGGGGAGGGTTGCGGAGTGTTAGTTGGTGCATGTTTTACGTGCCGCAACCTGTGATTTCCCTGTCCGGAGTGTTTTGTTACCCCTCTTCCGGGCAGGATTTTAATGAGTTTGAAAGTTACTGGATGCAGATTGATCTTGTCCCAGATCGCGCCCGGCGCCGTCCCGACCCTGTTGAGGCGGCTGATGGTGTATTTGCGCATCTTGAACCGCAAGAGTTAAGCGCTGCGGAGGCCACCCGTCTTGCAAGTGCTGTACCGGATGATGCTGATGTTCCAATTCCAGCTGAGATCCTCTGTACCCCAGAGCCTGAGGTGGAACCCAAGACGTGGTCCCCGAAAGCCATCTTTAAACGTCTGACCAAATTATACGCAAGGTTTGCAAAGCCTGCGACCCGCGACGAGATCCCCCCAAATAAGGAAGCCCTGTAATGGATGGTAATGCTGTGATGGAATTTGCCGAGAGCTTTCTCGATCAAGATCAGGATATAGCCTTTGGCTTTACCGCTAGCACGGGAAGTTTTGTTGTGGTTGGATTTTCCGCAAATGAAGCCGTAAATGCCCCGTTTGAAATCCATGTTGAGCTTGCCTCTGAGGATGCGGATATCGATCTTCATGCTTTGATGGACACCCAAGCTTGCCTGGGGATTTATCATAAATACGATGTGCCGCGTTTTCTAAACGGGATCATCACGGAGGCTTCTCGGGGTGATAGCGGCATCCGGCGCACATTTTATACTGTGACGCTCCGGCCTGCGTTGCAACGTCTTGCGCATACATCTGACAGCCGCATTTGGCAGAGCAAAACAGTACCTGATATTATTAAACAGGTTCTGGAAGAGCATGAAATCACCAATGTTGATTGGCGACTTGCGGGCGAACATGCATCACGTGAATATTGCACCCAGTATCGTGAAACCGCGTTGGAATTTACGGAACGTCTATTGGGTGAAGAGGGGATATTCTACTTCTTTGAGCACACCGCCAGTGCGCATACGATGATCATTAGCGACGCCCCACTATCGACCCCGGTATTGGCTGCCGCGCCGATGATCACTTATAATGCAAAGTCGGGCGGGCAGCTAAAAGGCAGCGCGATATCGAGCTTCTCGCAGCATGAACGTCTGCGGTCCACCAATTACGAGATGAATGATTACACCTTCAAAAACCCTGCCGCACGGATGAATGAAGCCCGCGCCAAACAGGAAGACAATGGGTTGTCTGCGGACTATAAACTTTATGACTATCCCGGCCGTTACAAGAACCCAAGCGCTGTTGGTGGCAATTTTACCCAACACCGCATGGAAAGCGTGCGTGTTGATGCGACCACGGGTCATGGTGTGACCAACAACATCCATCTTTGTGCGGGCTTCCATTTCTCAATCTGCGATCATGATGATGCGCGTGTGAATGCCTCGCATTTTCTGCTTGGCGTCAGCCATTCCGGCAGCCAAAGCGCTGCCTTACAAGAAGACGCAGGGTCTGCACCAACAACCTACAGCGCTAGCTTCACTACGATGCCTGCGCGCCTGCCCTATCGCCCGCCACTTGTACGCAAACCCCTGGTGGATGGACCCCAGATCGCAACTGTGACTGGCCCAGAGGGCGAGGAAATCTATTGCGATGAACATGGCCGCGTGAAGGTATTCTTCCCGTGGGACCGTTACGGGGAGAAAAACGAGCATTCCTCCTGCTGGGTGCGCGTGTCGCAGAACTGGGCTGGCGGCACATGGGGCTCAATCGCGATCCCCCGCATCGGCCACGAAATTATCGTCGACTACCTGGAAGGTGATCCAGATCAGCCTATCGTCACTGGGCGGACCTATCATGCAGCGAATATATCGCCCTACCCCCTGCCCGAGCATAAAACAAAAATGGTCATCCGGTCCGACAGCCACAAAGGCATGGGTTTTAATGAGCTGAGCTTTGAGGATGAAGCTGGGCAGGAAAACATCGCCCTACACGCTCAAAAAGATCAGACCCTGAAGGTCTTGAACAACCGCATGAAGCGGGTCGACAACGATCAGATTGAAAGCGTTGGTACCAATAAATCCATTGATGTTGGTAAAAACCACCAAGAAAAAATTGGCGGCTCGATGAACTTGTCCGTAGGTGGTGGTGGTGCGGGTCTGTTTGCTTCACTGGCGGCTCTTGTAGGGCTGGTCTTGTCACGGTTACGTTCCGGTCTCTCAACTCATTTAGGCAGCCTTTCGTTCGAAGGCCAAGGGGCTTTTGCCACCTAACGATGAATGACGCCGTCGTGGATTATAGAACCCATTGATATACTGGAAGATGGCCCCTTCAGTCTGGCGTCTGGTTTCCCAGCGGTTGCGCCAGATCAGCTCTGCCTTGAGCGATTTGAAGAACGTTTCCACCATGGAATTGTCGTAGCAATTTCCTTTTCCGCTCATCGAGACTTTGAAGCCATGCTTTGACAACCGCTTCTGGTAGTCATGTGAGCAGTATTGCGTTCCACGATCTGTGTGGTGAATGCAGCCCTTGGGAGGTTGTCGCATGGCCACGGCCATGTCCAACGCCTGGATCGCCAGATCTCGCTTCATACGATTACTGACAGCCCAGCCGATGACGCGCCGAGAATAGAGATCTAAGATCACCGCCAGATAGAGCCAACCCTCGCTGGTCCAAATGTACGAGATATCACCCGCCCATTTTTGATTTGGCCCATCGGCAGAAAAATCCTGATCCAGCAAGTTGGGCGCGATGTTGAACGCATGGTTGCTGTCCGTGGTCACCTTGTATTTCTGGGTCCTGACGGTCTTGATGCCGTTCATGCGCATTAGGCGGCCAATCCGGCGGTGCCCAACCCTCAGCCCCATTTCCTGCAATTCTGCGGTCATGCGTGGTCGACCATAGCTATGCAGGCTCAGACGATGTTGCTCTCGGATATGCGCCAGAATAACCATATCGCCTCGCTGCCGCTGGCTCATCGGGCGAGCCCGCCACGCACGATAACCACGCGATGTGACCTGCATGATACGGCAGAGAAATTCCACGGACCAAACTTCTTTCCAGGCGTCAATGAAGGCGAACCTCACCGGCTTTGGCCTGCAAAGAAGATCGCCGCCTTTTTTAATACTTCCCTCTCCTCTCGCAGCAGCCGGACTTCCTTGCGAAGGCGTTCGTTCTCTTTCTCAACGTCTTCGTGAGGACCCGACATCAGGTCATCATACTGATGCTTTTGGACCCACTTGTTCAGCGTCGAAAGCCCAACCCCCAAATCAGAAGCCGCTTGTGGTCGTGTCAGTCCACTGGTCGTTGCGATACGCACTGCAT
>NZ_JWIF01000056.1 GCF_000812685.1 Halocynthiibacter namhaensis | reverse complement strand
ATGCAGTGCGTATCGCAACGACCAGTGGACTGACACGACCACAAGCGGCTTCTGATTTGGGGGTTGGGCTTTCGACGCTGAACAAGTGGGTCCAAAAGCATCAGTATGATGACCTGATGTCGGGTCCTCACGAAGACGTTGAGAAAGAGAACGAACGCCTTCGCAAGGAAGTCCGGCTGCTGCGAGAGGAGAGGGAAGTATTAAAAAAGGCGGCGATCTTCTTTGCAGGCCAAAGCCGGTGAGGTTCGCCTTCATTGACGCCTGGAAAGAAGTTTGGTCCGTGGAATTTCTCTGCCGTATCATGCAGGTCACATCGCGTGGTTATCGTGCGTGGCGGGCTCGCCCGATGAGCCAGCGGCAGCGAGGCGATATGGTTATTCTGGCGCATATCCGAGAGCAACATCGTCTGAGCCTGCATAGCTATGGTCGACCACGCATGACCGCAGAATTGCAGGAAATGGGGCTGAGGGTTGGGCACCGCCGGATTGGCCGCCTAATGCGCATGAACGGCATCAAGACCGTCAGGACCCAGAAATACAAGGTGACCACGGACAGCAACCATGCGTTCAACATCGCGCCCAACTTGCTGGATCAGGATTTTTCTGCCGATGGGCCAAATCAAAAATGGGCGGGTGATATCTCGTACATTTGGACCAGCGAGGGTTGGCTCTATCTGGCGGTGATCTTAGATCTCTATTCTCGGCGCGTCATCGGCTGGGCTGTCAGTAATCGTATGAAGCGAGATCTGGCGATCCAGGCGTTGGACATGGCCGTGGCCATGCGACAACCTCCCAAGGGCTGCATTCACCACACAGATCGTGGAACGCAATACTGCTCACATGACTACCAGAAGCGGTTGTCAAAGCATGGCTTCAAAGTCTCGATGAGCGGAAAAGGAAATTGCTACGACAATTCCATGGTGGAAACGTTCTTCAAATCGCTCAAGGCAGAGCTGATCTGGCGCAACCGCTGGGAAACCAGACGCCAGACTGAAGGGGCCATCTTCCAGTATATCAATGGGTTCTATAATCCACGACGGCGTCATTCATCGTTAGGTGGCAAAAGCCCCTTGGCCTTCGAACGAAAGGCTGCCTAAATGAGTTGAGAGACCGGAACGTAACCGTGACAAGACCAAACTGACTTTCACTACACCCTGCCTTTTTCGGAGCCTGCAAATATAAAAACCCGGGACAGGCCCGGGTTTTCTTTGGAATATCGTAAGGCTTACGGCTGCTCTTCGCCGTCGCCATCTGGCAGGTTGAAGAAACTGTCCGCATCAGCAAAATCGCTGTCCTTGCGTTCGTCTTCATCTTGTTCAACAATATCCGCGTTGCCCAATGTGAAGGTTTCAAGACCCTCCATCGAAGACGGCATTTTGGGTTCTTCCACATGACCAAGGCTTTGTTCTGTGGACACCAATTTGCGACGCTCTTCGTCAGACATCGCTTCGCCGTCGCGCAGCTTTTTCTCGTTCGCTTTTTGAACTGCCGCATCCAATTCGGATTGCTTACACAGACCAAGAGCAACCGGGTCAATCGGCTGAATGTTGGCAATGTTCCAATGGGTGCGTTCGCGGATCGCCTGAATGGTTGGCTTGGTTGTGCCGACCAGTTTGGACACTTGCGCGTCTGACAGTTCTGGGTGGAACTTCACCAACCAATAGATAGACGCCGGGCGATCCTGGCGCTTCGACAAAGGCGTGTAACGCGGGCCGCGGCGTTTCTCTTCACCAACAGCTGCGGCGTTGAATTTCAGCTTCAACTTATGCAGGATATCGCCTTCAGCCGCAGAAATTTCGTCCTGTGTCAGTTGGTTGTTGGTAATCGGATCGAAACCCTTCACACCAGTTGCTACATCACCATCCGCAATGCCTTGAACTTCGAGTTCGTGCAATTGGCAAAAATCAGCGATCTGTTTGAAGCTGAGCGTGGTGTTGTCAACCAGCCATACAGCGGTGGCTTTCGCCATAATTGGTTTGGCCATGGGCCCTTCTCCTTAACTACAATTGACAACGTGAAACCATAACTTTCTCGTGCCCCCGAAAGGGCGGCCTGTGGCAGTTTTGCCAGCCAGGCGGGTTCACATTGTCGGGGAACTTATCCTGTATATAATACCAAGGCGTGAAAGAGGGAAGAGCAAATGCAAAGTCGTAGGTTTTTAAAGTTTCTGGTGGTGGTTTTCATGGGCTTAACCCGTCTGGCCCACGCAGATGGCGAACGCGCCGGAGAATTCGATTACTACGTCCTGTCCTTGTCATGGTCACCGAATTGGTGCGTGCTGGAAGGCGATGCGCGCAATTCGCCACAATGTGAAGATGGCTCTGGGCATGGCTGGATCTTGCACGGTCTCTGGCCGCAATATGAACGCGGCTGGCCTGGGTATTGCCCAACGAACCACCGCAATCCATCACGTTCTGACACGGCAGAAATGGCCGACATCATGGGCACATCTGGCCTTGCGTGGCATCAATGGAACAAACACGGACGCTGTTCAGGCCTTTCATCGGACGATTATTACGCCCTGTCGCGCGACGCCTATGGCCAAGTCACCCGCCCATCTGTGTTCCGCCGCTTGGATGATGCAGTACGCCTGCCTGCCCGTGTGGTGGAAGAAGCGTTTTTGAAAGAAAATCGAGCATTAGAGCCTGATATGTTGACCGTCACATGCCGCGACAACATGATCCAAGAAGTCCGCATCTGCCTAACCCCAGAAATGGAACCCCGCACCTGCGGCCAAGAAGTGATCCGCGATTGCCATGCGGAGCGGGCATTGTTTGAGGTTTTGCGTTAGAGCTGCTTAAATTTACTTCCCTTGTTCAACGGAAGTTGAAATAATCCATTTTCGTTGTGCATTCGCTGTGTGAGTATCTTATCCCACTGCCAAACGATAGTTGCGGCCTGCTCATTAATTTTCAAGCGTTGGACAGTTCTAGCAAGATAAAAAGCAAGCACCCCGTTGTTCAATATGGCCGCGCGTTCCGCCTTCTTCTTGCCATTTTGCAAATCTTTTGAGATCACGATCCAAGAATGCTGTTTGTCCAATCGTTGCAAATAATCAATATCGGATATACTCATAGGAAAAATGTCCCTTAACGCAAACGCCTCATGTCCCTCAACTTTAATAAGTTCATGAGAGACCTCGCCAAAGGAGGCGGCATATTATGATCGAATAGAACTTTGACCAATATTTTCAGCCTGACCTTTATCTAAACTTATCTCGAAAGAAATTGCGTCTTTGACCATAGCTTTAGGGATTTCATAGATCCGGCTAAGATAACCCAAGTCTTGAAACTCATCATATTCAGCTTTCAGCATTTTCGATGAAACGCCAAAATCATCGATCACAGGATCACCAAAAAAACGCGTCGGATCAATTACCACATGCTTCGCCTGCCGTGGGCGCCAAAGAACTGGCCTTTGGCCATCATATTCAAGGTCAACAAATGACTGCTCAACAATTTTCCTGAACACGCGCTGCCCCAACCGCTTCGGTGACAGGCTGATCAACTGATCATCATTTTCCATCGCCACTATCAAAATCTCACGGCCATCCGTCTTGAAGCTTTTAGAGGACAGAGGCAAATCAAATCCATATTCTGCCTTCGCTGCGATAATCGCATACCTAATTGCTTGCAGAGACAGTCCTGCCTTTCTTAGCTCCCTTACAACGCGTAGTTCAATCATATCTGCAAAACTCAGCTCTTTACTATCGTCCATTGATTGATAGTACGAGTTCCACAAAGGTTCAGTTGCCCCGTGCCCTCGAGACCAGCGCAGCACTTCCTGAGCGGTCCCGCCGATAAGGCGCGCCACCTCTTGAGGGGTGTAAACTCCTCGACCCAATATCTCTAAATCAAGTGCCAATCACTAATCTCCTGTCACCCATTATGACGATGGGGGTATGAACTTTCAAATAATCATTCACACCTTCAGCACGATTTTTCCGATGTGGTTGGAGGTCTCCATCCAGGCATGGGCTTTCGCAGCATCTTCAAGGGAGAAGGTGGAATCCATCACTATTTGAAGCTTACCTGCATCCAGCAGCGGCCATACAAGTTCGCGCAGCTCGTCCGCCATGCGTGCTTTGGCTAGGTCGCTTTGTGGACGCAGGGTAGACCCTGTAATCGTCAAGCGTTTGGCCATGATCATCGCAAAATTGACCTCAACCACGGGACCTTCAAGGAAGGCGATATGCACCATACGTCCGTCCGGCACCAAGGTTTTGATATTGCGGTTGATATAGCTGCCACCGACCATATCAAGGATCAGATCCGCCCCGCCTTCGTCCTTTAGAACAGAAACAAAATCCTCGTCTTTATAATTGATCGCCCGTTCCGCACCGAGATCAGAACAGACGCCACATTTCGTGTCACTGCCCGCAGTCGTGAACACGCGTGCGCCAAAGGCATGGGCCAGCTGGATCGCCGTTGTACCAATGCCAGAAGACCCGCCATGCACGAGGAAACGCTCGCCTGCCTTTAGACCTCCGCGCATAAAAACGTTTGACCAAACGGTGAAGTAGTTCTCGGGGATACAGGCGGCCTGCGCCATGGACATGCCATTCGGGATGGGCAAGCAATGCGCCGCCGGGGTCGTCACATATTCAGCATATCCCCCGCCGGGCAAAAGCGCAGAAACCTGATCGCCAACCGCAAGGTTCGAAACACCGTCGCCAAGCGCTACGATCTCGCCTGCACCTTCAAGGCCAGGCAGGTCAGACGCAGTTGGGGGCGGTGCGTATTTGCCTGCGCGTTGCAAAGCATCCGGCCGGTTCACCCCTGCATAGGCCAA
Source organism: Halocynthiibacter namhaensis (assembly GCF_000812685.1). Lineage (GTDB taxonomy): Bacteria > Pseudomonadota > Alphaproteobacteria > Rhodobacterales > Rhodobacteraceae > Halocynthiibacter > Halocynthiibacter namhaensis. The sequence goes on along the minus strand of NZ_JWIF01000056.1, from coordinate 591,129 downwards.
GCGGATCAGGACTTCACCAGCGCGTGGTGATGGGACGGGGCGCTTGCAAGGCTTCAGCACCTCAGCTGCGCCGGGCTCAGTGATTTCGACAGCGCGCATTTCAGTTGGTAAAGTCATTTTAAGTCCTGTTGATAGACCCGGGATAGTCGTCCCGAGTGGAAGTGCCGGGGGCCTTCACAGCGGCCATGACATTGCTTAGCAATGTACCGACAAAGGGTAATTTTTGCGCAGCCGCTTTGGCCTTTTCGAACTGCATGACATTCTCTATCCTCCGATCCAGGAATTCGCGGGTTGCCACATGATCTTCGCCTTCATCCCCCAGCCAGAATAAGACCGTCGATCCGTAGACACCCGACAGCACGGCACGCTTTGAATACCAATTCCCATCCTGAGATGTATCACCAAGCGCATTCCAAATTGCGTCAGCCGTGCCCCAAATCAAGCCAGCACCTTCCGTTGCGTTATTGGGTAGGGCAAATAGAGACGATCCGCGGCGCACCAATTCTTTGTCTTGCGCGGCTGCCAAGCGGGCCATCACCAAGGTGGAAACTTTATCGCGTATGCGCAGCTCTGCGAAGTCAATGCCTGCTACTGACATCAACATCGTTTGGTCGCCCTGTCGGTGGAATTCTACAGCCAGATCGACGGCACCGCGTGGACACATTGCTTGTGCATCCGCCACGCTAACACCACAATCCTGGGCCGCCATCGCAAAACTTTCGGGTGACCAGCCATCAAAGACCACATGTGGTGCAATCGCTTCTAGAAGACGCATTTTTAACGGGTGTTCAGTCATGAAGTTCCTCCTGCGGACTCAAGAAACAACTTACCCTGCATCAATCGGAAATGGAAAGAGCCTTCCATGCATCAAGCGATACCAGCCTGCCCTATACAGAGCAGGCTAGGACGTATTCGTAAATAAACACCTGATAACCCAATATTGTTATTGCGCTAGTGAAGATTAGACGTGAGGTCGATCATCACACATTGGTAATCACCGTCCCCAATGAACATTTCGCGCCCCACCGCTTTGGCATCCAAGCCACAGCGACCAAACCAACGTGGCCAGTTGGATGCTGTCAATGTGATCAACTTTGACGCCCCTTGTTCGCGCGATCCCTTCAACATTGCGGCCACCATCAGCGCATGCACGCGTCGGCGAATCCGTTGTGGTGTCGTGTGGGAAACAAACACCCGGGTACATTCCCAAGTTTGCTCGTCTACCGGCGCTTCCTCATAGAGCAGATCCTCAGGTATCGTACCAAGCAGCCCCCGTTGCGCGTCACGGATCATATAGCTGTACATACCGCATTTCATTGTGGTTGGGGTCAGGCGAATACCGGCATAGACCTCGCCGAATTCGTGAATGGCGATCCAACGACTAGCGGGCGTGTCGTATTGATCGTATTCCATGTCCAAAGCTTCGGGCAAATCCCAGTTCTTCTGGACTATAAAGCTTTGCTTCCTTGCGCGAAAAAAATTCGCGAATAGCTCCCCATGGTTGTGTAAATTTTCGAACGAAAGTGTAGTGGTTTGCATGTTGATTTCCCCAGTGCAAAACTGCGAAAAATTAACAACGCGAACCGACCCGCTTATAGCAGCCTATAGTCCTTTGCTCGTTGAATTGCTTCGGCGGTCGTACGGGCATGTAACTTATCCCGAGCCCCAGTCAGTCGGGCTTTCAAAGCACTCTCAGATATATTGAGTGTGGCTGCTGCGGCCGCGTGGCGGTCCCCGCTGGCAATCAGACGCAGAGCTTCGATTTGAGCCTTCGTTAGGCTCTCCGGCGGCTCCACGATGTCGTGCAACCGGCGAACTATTTGCGAGATCTGCTCGATCTCGCTGTCTTCGAATTCCCGATCAGATCGGGAAAAACTGGCGATGGTTCGCGAACGCACCGGCCCACAAGAAATCGTAAGCCCGAATTTCAAACCATGTGTCGCTGCATCAGCTAAGACGCCAAATGTATCCGGGATACCGAACTCAGACCAACGGCTTGAGCCTTCAGTGCAAAAGCCCCAAGCGATAGTTGGATCTCTAAGTGCATAGGCTTGCTCGGTGTAATGATCGAGCCATGCCTGGCTGTAAGTGGAGAATTGCATCAAGGCAGACGCAAATCGAATATGCAGGCCAAGAAAGTAGCCAGATGGCGCCAGTTGGCCCAATTTTTGAAGTTCAAGATCTACTGATGATTTTATCGACATGTCTTTTTAGACAAGTTGCCAGAAAATTCGTCAACCTTAAATTGATGTCAAATTACGAAAAACGAAATCGAGAAAACCGTTGGATAGACAAATCCCCGATATTTTTGCGAAACTTACAACACTACCAGAGGGCGTGCGCCTTGGTTTATTGGAGTTTTTGACCACTTCGCAAAGTTCTGATGCGCAACTCAACCAATTCATCCATAAAGTAGAAGAGTCGGCCCTAAGTCGCCCTCGCAAATAATTATGCGCGAATCTAATTGAATTTGAACGAAAAAAGCCTCGCGAATAGCGAGGCTTTTTCAATTTCGATGCGAGATCACATTATGATTCGGAAACTTCTTCCGCTGCAACGCGCGCTTTGTCAGCTGCGCCTTTTGCGTCCATGTCGCGCTCTACGAATTCGATGATCGCCATTGGCGCCATGTCACCGTAGCGGAAACCTGCTTTAAGAACACGTACATAGCCACCTTGGCGGTCTTTGTAACGTGGGCCGAGGATTTCAAAGAGTTTCGCAACATCTTTGTCTTGCTTCAGCTGTGCAGCAGCCTGACGGCGCGCATGCAGATCACCGCGTTTCGCGAGTGTGATGAGTTTTTCAATTACCGGGCGAAGCTCTTTCGCTTTTGGCAATGTAGTTTTGATTTGCTCGTGCTCAATCAAGGAACCAGCCATGTTTGAAAACAGGGCTTTGCGGTGTTCGTGAGTACGGTTTAGACGGCGGTAGCCTCTTGCGTGGCGCATGTATTTAGTCCTTTAAACGTGTTTTGCTTTGTCTGGCCCCTGATGCGTGTCAGGTGCTCTCCTTGGGGCGATATGCCCAGATATTCCCCGCTAGAACGGGCATTTGTGGCGGGGTACACCGATTGGCATACCCCGTCAATTCGTAATCGTTCTTAGAACTGATCTTCGAATTTCTTCGCCAGATCTTCGATGTTCTCTGGTGGCCATTCTTCGACATCCATACCGAGGTACAGCGCCATGCCAGAAAGCACTTCTTTGATCTCGTTCAGAGACTTGCGGCCGAAGTTTGGCGTGCGCAGCATTTCTGCTTCGGTCTTTTGGATGAGATCGCCGATGTAAACGATGTTGTCGTTTTTCAGGCAGTTTGCAGAACGGACAGACAGTTCCAGCTCATCCACTTTCTTCAGCAGAAGTGGGTTGAACTCGAGGCCATCGTCTTCTTCCTGACGGGAAGCCGCTTCTGGCTCATCGAAGTTCACGAAGATAGACAGCTGATCTTGCAGGATGCGCGCAGCGAACGCCACAGCATCATCAGGCGTGATAGAACCGTCAGTTTCCAGTTTCAGTGTCAGTTTGTCATAATCCAGAACCTGACCTTCGCGGGTCGGTTGAACGTCATATGAAACTTTTTTCACTGGAGAGTAGATCGCATCGATTGGAATAAGACCAATTGGTGCATCTTCTGGTTTGTTCTTCTCAGCAGCAACATAGCCCTTACCGGTATCAACGGTCAGTTCCATGTACAGATCAGCACCGTCATCAAGGTGACAGATCACGTGTTCTTTGTTGAGAACTTCAATACCAGCGCTCTCAGAAATGTCACCAGCAGTCACAACAGCTGGGCCATTTGCAGAGATAGACACACGCTTGGGCCCTTCGGCTTCCATGCGCAGTGCAACACCTTTGAGGTTCAGCACGATGTCGGTTACGTCTTCACGTACGCCAGCAACGGATGAGAATTCATGCAGGACGTTATCGATTTGCACAGACGTGATTGCAGCACCCTGAAGGGATGACAGCAGAACACGACGCAAAGCGTTGCCCATAGTCAGGCCGAAGCCGCGCTCAAGCGGTTCAGCAATCACAGTCGCTTGACGCGCTGGATCGTTGCCTGGTTTCACTTCAAGCTGCGTTGGCTTGATAAGTTCCTGCCAATTTTTGTGGATCATGCGTAGAGCCTCCATTCTTGTTTCTGGACCATGTCCCTGACCAGAAACGCCCGAGGTTTAAAATGCAAAATCCAGGCTCATGAAACCATGAGCCTGGAAAAGTCGTAAACGCTTATACGCGGCGACGCTTTGGTGGGCGGCAACCGTTGTGTGCGATTGGTGTTACGTCACGGATCGATGTGACGTTCAGGCCCAATGCGGCCAAAGCGCGAAGTGCGGATTCACGACCAGAACCTGGACCCTGAACTTCAACTTCTAGTGTTTTAACACCATGTTCCTGTGCCTTTTTACCAGCGTCTTCTGCAGCCATTTGTGCCGCATAAGGTGTGGATTTCCGTGAGCCTTTAAAGCCCATGGTACCAGCAGAGGACCATGCAATTGCGTTACCCTGAACGTCAGAGATCAGGATTTTTGTGTTGTTGAACGAAGAGTTCACGTGTGCAACACCAGAGGCAATATTCTTGCGCTCTTTTTTCTTCGTACGAGTTGTTTTATCGCGTGCCATTGATCAAACCCTCCCTTTACTTCTTCTTACCAGCAATGGCCTTTGCAGGACCTTTGCGAGTACGAGCGTTAGTAGATGTACGTTGACCGCGAACAGGCAGGCCACGACGGTGACGCAGACCACGGTAGCAACCAAGATCCATCAAACGTTTGATGTTCATAGTCACTTCGCGGCGCAGGTCGCCTTCAACTTTGTACGTTGCGTCGATGTGTTCACGAATTGCAAGAATTTCTGCGTCTGAAAGTTCGTTAACACGACGGGTTACGTCGATTTTAACAGCTTCACAGATAGCTTCGGCAGAAGTCGTGCCAATTCCGGTGATGTAAGTCAGGGCGATCGGGACCCGTTTATGGGTCGGGATGTTAACGCCGGCAATACGTGCCAAGTGTCATATTCCTTTTCGTTGCGATTCCGTAATACCGGAACCTTTTTTCACAACGTAAGCCCGAAGCGTGAACGCGCCGGGCCGCAGCTGAATTCAGGTGATATATTCAACCCAAGTGTAACCTAGGCAGAATCATAATCCCTTGCGGGATAATGCTGATTATGGGGTTTTCTAAGATAGGTCAAGCCAGGAATCCCTCACAGCCTTGCCTACATGCACATCAGATACAAAAAGGCTCCGACGCGCAAACGTCAGAGCCTTAGATGTCTATCAGACAGAAGTTTATTTATCCAAGATCGCCGAGATGGACGCCTGAACAACGGGAATGTCGGCAAGGCCGTCAACGCGTTGCAGTTTTTCCTTTGCGAAGTAGTATCCAAGCAAAGGTGCCGTCTTTTTGTAGTATTCCATCAGACGGGTGCGCAGGCTTTCTTCATTATCGTCAGCGCGCGCTTCGCCACCCGCAGCAACCGCTTCGACAGCCCGGTTCAGAATGCGCTGAACCAGCGCTTCGTCACGAACCCGCAACTCAATTGCGGCATCCAAGGATTGGCCGGTCTCTTCCAGAAGTTTTTCCAGTGCGACAGCCTGCATCAAAGTGCGTGGGAAACCATCAAAAATGAACCCCCCGCCCTTGTTGCCAGCTTCCAGCTTTTCACGGATCAGACCAATCACGATCTCATCGGTCACCAATTCGCCCGCATCCATCACAGCGGCAACTTTATTGCCCATATCTGTGCCGGATGTGCGTGCTTCGCGCAGCATGTCACCGGTTGAAAGCTGCACCATATTCCGTGTCTCCACTAGATGCTGCGCTTGCGTTCCTTTACCTGCCCCTGGTGGGCCGAGAAGAATAATGTTCATCGTCTGGCTGGTCCCTTCTTACTGCGCTTTTTCCCCCGCAGCTGTGATTTTTCAATCAGGCCTTCATACTGGTGGGCCAGCATGTGGCTCTGAACTTGCTGGATTGTATCCATAGTCACGGAAACCACGATCAAAACAGAAGTCCCACCAAAATAGAAGGGAATTGCCAATTGTGAACGCAAAATCTCGGGCAAGAGACAAACTGCCGCAAGGTAAGCAGACCCAACGACCAACAAACGGGTCACAACATAGTCCAAATACTCGGCGGTTTTCTTGCCAGGACGAATTCCGGGTACGAAACCGTTCTGATTCTTCAGATTGTCCGCAACTTCATCCGTCTTAAACGCCACGTTGAAGGTGTAGAAAAACGCAAAGAAAACGATCATGGACACGAAGAACAGCAGATACAGCGGCTGACCGGGGCCGAAGTAGGCCAAGACTGTCGACATCACTGGACCAGTTTGGTTGCCAGAGAAGGTTGCGATGGTGGTTGGCAGCAGCAAAAGGGAGCTTGCGAAAATCGCAGGGATAACGCCGGCTGGGTTCACTTTAACCGGTAGGTGGCTAGCACCGCCGTCATAAACCTTCATGCCAACTTGGCGACGTGGATATTGAATATGGATCTTCCGTAATGCGCGTTCCATGAAGACCACAAAGGCAATCACGGCCACGACCATCACCAACACCAGCACAATAACCGCCGGGCTGATCGCGCCGGAACGGCCTTGGCTTAGGAATTGCGCAATCGCCGCTGGAATTTCAGCGATGATACCAACGAAGATGATCAGAGAAATGCCGTTGCCAATGCCGCGTGCAGTGATTTGTTCACCCAGCCACATCAGGAACATCGTGCCCCCCACCAGCGTAACCATACAAGCAAGGCGGAAATAGAGACCAGGATCCGTCGCCAGATCACCGGCTTCAAGACTTACGGCCAAGCCATAAGCTTGGAAAGTCGCCAAGAGCACCGTGCCATAACGTGTGTATTGCGCGATCTTCTTACGGCCTTGTTCACCTTCTTTTTTCAGCTGTTCCAATTGTGGAACCATCGCGGTCATCAACTGAATGATGATCGACGCTGAAATGTAAGGCATGATGCCAAGGGCAAAGATCCCCATGCGTGACAAAGCGCCACCGGTGAACATGCCAAGCACGCCAGCAATGCCGGAACCCGCTTGATCCATAAATTCACGAAGTGCGGTGCCATCGATACCAGGAACCGGGATATATGTCCCGAGACGGTAAACGATTAACAAACCAAGAGTAAAAAGAATACGCTGGCGAAGCTCAGACGCTTTACCGAAAGCGCTCCAGCTCATGTTTGACGCCATTTGCTCTGCTGCAGATGCCATTCCCGGGCCTCTCCCAATTCTAAGAAAAACGCCGCCGTCCGGTTCTCCGGCGGCGGCGTCTGAAAAACTTAATTGTATGTAAGCGGCACAGCGGCCGCAAACAAGTGCTTATTCAGCTGCTGCCGCTACCGTGATGGTCAGTGAACCACCTGCTTTAGCAACTGCTTCAACAGCAGACTTGGACGCGCCGGTCACTTTGATGTTGGCTTTAGCGGTCAATTCGCCTTTTGCCAGAACACGGATACCGTCGAGTTTACGACGTACGAGACCTGAAGAAATCAACACGTCTTCGGTGATTGCAGCTTTCACGTCGATCTTTTTCGCGTCGATGAATTTCTGGATCAGGCCCAGGTTCACAACTGCGTATGCTTTGCGGTTTGGCTTGTTGAAGCCACGCTTAGGCAGACGTTGGTACAAAGGCATTTGACCGCCTTCAAAACCTTTAATCGCAACACCTGAACGGGATTTTTGACCTTTGATACCACGGCCACCCATTTTACCGGTGCCGGAACCAGGACCACGGCCTACGCGTTTGCGAGCTTTGGTTGCGCCTGGATTGTCGCGGAGTTCATTCAGTTTCATTTCGCTTCTCCTTGCCGGATGTGACCCCTGAAGCGTAAGCGGGTCAACCACGGCTTAATGGTTTTGATTCTGCGGCCCATATGGCCACCGGGGGTTTTTAGACGGAAGTCTTGCTGCTGGCAAGGCTCGATCCCACCCCCACGCATTTTCTGACATGGTTTTAAATCTGCACAGCCCGGGAAAGCGATTGCAGAGGCGCAAAAAACCGTTCTGCGTCTTAACGTGCAGAGTTTGCGTCGCGCAGGTATTCAGTCCAAGTTGGGCAAGGGGCTGAGAATGCCGATTTAATGGCGCGGGCGAATTTGTTCAGGATTGTCATAGCGGATACTCCGGTTAACGGGTCAATGTTGTTGACCGTTACCTAACGAGAGTCGCGCGCAGCCAGTACTGCGATAATTGGCATTGCCGGATTGCGCAGAGCGCATAGGTTTGACGGCTTGCAGCAGCCATGGTTGCGGCCTACGGTTATCAAAAGTACTTTGGTGTTGGTATGGTTTCGACAAGAACTCGGCGTGACTTTCTATTTTATGCGACCTCCGCAACGGCCGCCGGATTATCTGGCGCTGCCTTGGTCTGGCTAACCGGAAGCCTTGCCCCCTCGACAAAGCCTATCACCCCCGGTGTACGCGTCGACTTCAGTGATCTAGAACCCGGCCAGCAGATTACGATCAAGTTTCGCGGCAAGCCCATTTTTTTACGACATCGCACAGAAGCGGAAATCATCGACGCCCGCGCAACCCCGATGGATGACCTGATTGACACGTTCAATCGCCACAGCTCCGCAGTCAGTCTTATGCCTCGCGATTTTCGATCCCCCCTAACGGAAGCAACCGATCAAAACCGATCCATCGACCCCGCCGGGAAATACGTGGTGTTTGTAGGTGTTTGCACGCATTTGGGTTGCGTGCCTCTTGGTGATCAAGCCGGTGAATTCAACGGCTGGTTCTGCCCCTGTCATGGGTCACATTTCGACGCTTCTGGCCGAGTCCGCAGAGGGCCCGCACCCGAAAACCTATATATCCCACGATATGAATGGGACGGGGCAACGACCCTGACACTTATCGACCAAAGCCAGCCGATCCCATTAACAGAAGATCAGCTGGATTCGATTATATATGGCACGGATCAGTGACACGGTATATCCGCCGCATCAATCGGCCGTAGGGACTATGCCCTCTGCGCTTTAAGTTTCACCGATTGAAAGATGCTCTCGGACCTCCGAGATCCCCCATGCATTATGCCGGCATGAGGGTAGGAACCGTAGACGTTCGTTCCAGCCTCATGCCGATCTGCTCGTTATCGTTTTACTTGGTCAACCGTTCGACACAATCGTCACCGCGGCAAGTGATTTGGTATGGCTTGCCGAAGCTCGGGGTGACTGTCGTGGTTGTACGGTCGCCAACCGTCACACTGCGTGAACGGAAGGATGTACCATCGGGATCTTCTCCGATCACCACAATTGCATTGCCTTGCTTGCGTGTGACACGGCTCCAGGTCTTGCCTTCACCCGTGATGCCGCTGACGCGTGTTGTGCGGCCATGGCGCTCGAGTTGATAGCTGCCACCGTCCGCAAGAGCACACTGATGCTTCTGTTTGTCGCCGACACAATCTGCCTGCACGGCCGAACCCACCATTACAGTCAGTCCAATTACAACCAGAGATTTAATAATGAGTGCGATGTTTTTCATTTCGGTTCCCTTTCGAATTTCCTGACACCAATAAACACCAGATTTAACGAGAGTTTAACTGTTCAAAGCAAACACTTGCGTTGTCTTTTGTGACAACTTTAAGGACGTGTGGCACAGAAATGAGCTCCCGAAACCGGGCATCGTTACTTTTCCGATTTTTGACTGTGCATTCATCACCCGGACAGGAACTTCGTGACTGAACGACGTTGCATCCGATAACGGCCTTTCCCCACACAGAAAAACCGCCGGGATTATGTCCCAGCGGTTTTTCTGTGTGGCTCGATGTGTATTTGCGACAAAAGCCTGCGGCACTAAGGTTTGCCTGAGTTAGAAACTTTGCTTTGCGTTTGCGCCGCCTTTATTTGCAACGCAACAACTGGGGTGCCTGGCGATTTTTCGTTACTATCCTTCGTGGCAAGTGTATTTGACTTGCCAGATACCTGCGACGTGATCGCTACAAGATGTGTATTCTTCGAACCAGCCGGCGCAACAGAGGCACTGGCCGCGTTGCATACGAGCATCGTAAACATGAAACAGCTGGTAAACGTGCGAATAGACTTTTTCATTGGTAGGCCTCCTTAGTTGCGTTGATTAACTTAAACATGAATCTGCATTCTGGTTAACGCATAAGTTGTATCTTTCGGTCCAACTTTGTGACGAATGCGGCGATGATCTGTCTCAAAAGTGAAACACGTCAAACGAACCAAATACAGACTTACACTGTTGACGAATGCATCTGAACGGCCTGTACAAATCGCCCCTCGTCCAGCTCAGTTCACCCACTTACACACAAGTGGGACACAAACGCAAAACGCCCCGACGTTTCCGACGGGGCGTTTGTTTTCTAGGTTAGGTGAGAGTGAACTCAGCCTTTTTCCTCAATGATCTCAACCATGTGAGACACTTTGGTAACCATGCCACGAACCGCTGGTGTATCTTCCAACTCACGTGTTTTGTGCATTTTGTTAAGGCCCAAGCCAATCAGTGTTTGACGCTGTTTGGCGGGACGACGGATCGGGGAACCGATCTGTTTTACAACGATGGTTTTAGCCATGATATCAGTCCTTATGCTTCTGCTGCAGTTTCAGCTTCAGGTTTACGCAGAATGTCTGCAACCTTCTTGCCGCGACGCTGAGCAACCATACGAGGGCTTGATTCTTTGTTCAGGCCATCAATTGTTGCGCGGATCATGTTGTAAGGGTTCTGGGAACCCAAAGACTTGGAAACCACGTCTTTAACACCAAGCATTTCGAAAACGGCACGCATTGGACCACCGGCGATGATACCAGTACCTTCTGGTGCAGCACGCATGATCACTTTACCAGCGCCATGACGGCCTTCCATATCGTGGTGCAACGTACGACCTTCGCGCAGTGGCACGCGGATCATTTGACGTTTAGCTTGTTCAGTCGCTTTACGGATCGCTTCTGGAACTTCTTTGGCTTTACCTTTGCCAAAGCCAACGCGGCCTTTTTGATCGCCTACAACAACCAGGGCTGCAAAGCCGAAGCGCTTACCACCTTTAACGGTTTTGGATACGCGGTTGATTGCGACCAAACGATCTGCAAATTCCGGTGTTTCGTCACGATCGCGGCGGTTACCGCGACGGTTTTCACGTTCTGCCATGTGGGCATTCCTTTATGTGTGACGCTCGCGCGTCGGTAAATCTCAATCCAAGTAGGGCAAGGAAGTGATCGAAATCAAATCCCTGCCCTCTGGATCATCGGAAAGGCGTTGCCGCCCCTCTCAACTTTTTAGAACTTCAGACCACCTTCACGGGCTGCGTCGGCCAAGGCCTTCACTTTACCGTGGAAGAGGAAACCACCGCGATCAAAGATAACGTCTGTGACGTTGGCTTTTTTCGCACGTTCTGCAATCGCGGCGCCAATTTTGGTAGCCGCTTCGACGTTGTTCTTGCCGACCATACCCAGATCTTTTTCCAATGTGGAAGCAGATGCGAGTGTCACGCCGTTTACATCGTCGATCAGCTGAACGCTGATGTTCTTGTTTGAACGGTGAACTGACAGACGCGGACGTCCGAAAGCTGTTTTTTGAAGTTTGTTCCGAACGCGCAGGCGGCGCTTCAGAAACAGGGTTCTTTTGCTAGTAGCCATTTTTTGCGTCCTTACTTCTTCTTGCCTTCTTTGCGGAAGACGAATTCACCCTTATAGCGAATACCTTTGCCTTTATAAGGCTCTGGTTTACGCCAAGCGCGAATGTCAGCGGCGGTCTGGCCTACGGCCTGATCGTCGATGCCTTCGACAAAGATTATAGTCTGCTTTGGCGCAGTAATTGTAACACCTTCAGGTGCAACAACTTCTACGTCGTGGGACAGACCCAGGTTCAATTTCAGGGTGTTGCCCTGCATTGTAGCCCGGTAACCAACACCTTGGATTTCAAGTTCTTTCTTGAAGCCAACGGTCACACCCGTCACGAGATTCGCGATCATGGTGCGGGACATGCCCCACTGCTGACGTGCACGCTTGGATTTACCGCGTGGTTCAACAGAGACTTTGTTTTCTTCAACAGTGAGTGTTACGTCATCTGTTGCTTTGAAGTTGCGGACGCCTTTCGGGCCTTTCACTTCAATAGATTGGCCAGAAACGGACGCCGTAACGCCAGCTGGAAGCTCAATCGCTTTTTTACCAATTCGAGACATTTTTGGCTCCTTAGAAGACGGTGCAGAGCACTTCGCCGCCAATATTGGCTGCACGTGCTTTTGCGTCCGACATCACACCATGAGAGGTGGAGACAATCGACACACCCAGGCCCTGACGGACTGTTGGGATGTCTTTAACGCCCATGTATACGCGGCGACCAGGTGTAGAAACACGTTTGATCTCACGAATAACAGGGGTGCCATCGAAATATTTCAGGCTGATTTCCAATGTTGGATGACCGTCTACGCCGGTGCCACTTTCGTAGCCGCGGATGTAGCCTTCGTCAGCCAGCACGTCGAGAACCCAAGCACGAAGCTTAGAAGCAGGAGTGGAAACTGTGGATTTACCACGCAATTGGGAGTTCCGAATGCGAGTAAGCATATCGCCGATAGGATCGTTCATAATGTCTCTCCCTTACCAGCTAGATTTGACCATGCCGGGGATCTGGCCAGCGGAGCCAAGTTCCCGGAGCGCAATACGGCTGACCTTAAGCTTACGGTAGTAAGCGTGAGGACGACCAGTCAGCTGACAACGGTTGTGCAACCGAGTAGCTGAAGAGTTGCGCGGCAGTTTTGCAAGTTGGAGGCGCGCTTTAAAGCGTTCTTCCATTGGCTTGCTCTCATCTTTTGCGATTTCTTTAAGCTCTGCACGCTTCGTGGCATATTTTGCCACCAGCTTTGCACGCTTAACTTCGCGAGCGATCATAGACTTTTTAGCCATTTTTGATTTCCTTCCGCGATCAGCTGTTGAAAGGCATGTTGAAAGCTTTCAACAGCGCCTTTGCTTCCGCGTCAGTCTTCGCGGTGGTTGCGATCACAATGTCCATGCCCAGCATATCAACAACTTTATCGAAGTCGATTTCAGGGAAAACGATGTGCTCTTTAAGACCCATGGCATAGTTGCCACGACCATCGAAAGATTTGCCGGATACGCCGCGGAAATCGCGGATACGTGGCATAGCGATGGTGATCAAACGATCAAGAAATTCAAACATCTGGTCGCCGCGCAGTGTGACTTTGGTGCCCAAAGGCATCTCTTCACGAACGCGGAAGCCAGCGATTGATTTCTTCGCATAGGTCGTTACAGCATGTTGACCAGCAATCAGGGTCAGCGCTTCTTGAGCGTGCTTCACCTTCTTGGTGTCTTTCGTTGCTTCACCAACACCCATGTTCAGAACGATTTTATCCAGCTTAGGCAGCTGCATTTCGTTCTTATACGAGAACTCTTCCATGAGAGCTGCACGAATGGTGTCTTTGTAAAGCGCCTTCAGACGAGGGGTATAGGTTTGTGCATCAAGCATTATACTGTTTCCCCTGTGGTCTTAGCGAAGCGTACCTTTTTGTCGTCTTCCATACGGAAGCCAACGCGGGTCGCTTTGCCATTGCTGTCGAGCAGCGCAAGATTGGACAGATCAACAGGCATCGCAACTGGTACGCGGCCACCTTGGCTGTTCTGTGACTGTTTTGTGTGACGGATCGCGACGTTAACGCCTTCGATCACAGCCTTGCCAGCAGACGGGTTAACAGAAGCGATTTCGCCCTCTTTACCTTTGTCTTTACCGGCCAAAACGACGACTTTATCGCCTTTTTTCAACTTAGCAGCCATCTTACAGCACCTCCGGCGCGAGTGAGATGATCTTCATGAAGTTTTTGGCACGCAACTCACGAACAACTGGCCCGAAGATACGGGTGCCAACTGGCTCGTTTGAGTTGTTCAAGATCACAGCAGCGTTGCTGTCGAACTTGATTGCTGTACCGTCTTCACGACGTACTTGTTTGGCTGTGCGAACGACGACGGCCTTACGGACGTCCCCTTTTTTCACACGACCACGTGGAATGGCTTCCTTAACGGAAACGACAATGATGTCGCCAACGCTTGCGTATCTACGCTTAGAGCCACCCAGAACCTTGATGCACTGAACACGGCGAGCGCCGCTGTTGTCAGCTACATCCAGATTAGTCTGCATCTGGATCATGATGTTACTCCCGACCTGTAGGGGGGCTCAGATATGCCCTATTCCCCAAGGTTTCGATTAAGTCGAAAAGGATCTAAACGCTTACGCGCTCAGAACTTCCCAACGCTTGGTTTTCGATTTAGGCGCACATTCCTGGATACGGACTTGGTCGCCTGCCTTGAAACTGTTGTTCTCATCGTGCGCCCGGTATTTTTTGGACTTACGGATGGTTTTCTTCAGCACTGGGTGTGTGAAACGACGTTCAACAGAAACTGTTACAGTTTGTGCGTTGGCGTCGGATGTTACGGTGCCGGTCAGAATACGTTTGGGCATATCTCAGGCTCCCCTTAAGCTTCAGAAGCTGCAGCAGCAGCTTTTTCGTTCAAAATTGTCTTAACCATTGCCGCTTCACGACGCGCACCGCGCATACGAGAAGTGGATTCCAGTTGGCCAGTGGCCTGCTGGAAACGCAGGTTGAAAGATTCTTTTTTCAGTGTGGCGAGCGCTTCTTTAAGCTCGTCTGGCGTTTTATCGCGCAATTCATTGGCGTTCATGTCGCCTCTTCCTTTGCCTTGCACCAGAAAGCCCCTTTTTACGGGTAACTTTTTCCCTGGTGGGTGAATAATTAAGCACGCGATTCCCCAAAAGGGACCGCGAACTGGTGTTCTATAGGTTGGATTGACCTTGGTGGCAAGGGCTAAGGTTCCTCCCAGATCAAGCGTGCCTCGGGTTTGAACAGACGCCTTGCCCGTGGCACATCGACGACACTAAGACGTTTCGGCTGAAACGAAATTTGTTCTGCAATTTCGCGGCACTGTTGCGCATCCTCAATCGGGAAATTATCGCCAAGCTGAACAATGCGCGACCACAATACCGCTGAAATGTTCATACACACCTGGATATATGCGTGGCCATCCCATGTGCGGACGCCAATGTAGACCCAGTTCTCCAACGAGACCACCTGTCCGTCAGCAAACCGATCACATAGGTCTAACTTTACGCTATCCCCAACCGAAAGGACCATATTCACCTCGTCATACTATAATGTCTCAGTATCCCCAAAAATTGGCCCGAATCGCAAGGCGCGCTCATGTGATCTTTCAAGCCCCCTCGCCCTTCCCAGCGCACTGCGCTAAAACCAACTCATGACACAAATTGAATCACTCTTCGTGACCCGCCTTTACCGCTCTGCCTTGGCTGAACAATCCCCAGCGATTGACCCGGATGAGCTTTATGACAGCTGCTATTCCATTGCCGAGGATGATGAATCCGGCCAGGAATGGTGTGAAACCGAGGGTTATCCGGGCTATACATCCTATGCGTCCCTAACCGATCTGCCTTGGCGCTTTCCAGTGTTCAAAAGTCTCGTTGAATCCCTCGACAAACATGTCGCTGCATTTGCCGAGGACCTAGAATTCAATCTTGATGGACGTAAATTGGTGCTGGAAGATATCTGGATCAATATCCTGCCCCAAGGTGGTTTCCATTCCGCCCACATCCACCCGCATTCGGTGATCTCTGGCACGACTTATGTTGCCCTGCCCGATGGCGCCGGTGCGTTGAAGTTCGAAGACCCACGTCACGCGATGATGATGGCCGCCCCGCCCCGCATCAAAGATGCACGGCGCGAACAGAAAAGCTTCATCAAGATGAGCCCGGATGAAGGCGATGTCTTGCTATGGGAAAGCTGGCTGCGCCATGAGGTGATGCAAAACACCGGCGAAGAAGAACGCTGTTCGGTCAGCTTCAACTACAAATGGGAATAAGCCCCAAATGAAAAACGGCCCGCATCATTGGCGGGCCGCTTTCAATTTTGTTCTATAAATATCTCGCGGGGGATCTTAAGCGAAACCGGGTTCATCCAACAGATGACGCTCGGCCTTGTCTTCCACTTCAATCACCCAAAGATCGGGATCGAAACTGCGCTGTTTCGCCAGGGCCTGATCCACGCTTGCTTCATCCCCTTCTGAAAGAGTGATCCAAGCGCGTTCTCCGGTCATCAAATCAAAACTGCGCTGAAAGACTTGGGCCTTGCCATCAAGTGTATTCAACTTGATCAGAACCGCCCCTGCCGTCAGATCGCCTTTTTTCACAACAAAAACCGGGATATCGGCCAAACGCAGACGCGCGAGATAGGCCGACACCCAAAATTCAGCCGTAAGACGCGTCATGCGTTTCCGTCACGAAAATTCAGACCCATTTCATTGTAACGTTCTTTTTCTTCCAGCCAGTTCGGACGCACTTTAACCTGCAAGAACAAATGCACACGACGGCCCAGGAATTCTTCCAGCTCTTCGCGCGCAGCAGTGCTGACGGCTTTGATGGTTTCGCCCTTGTTACCCAGAACGATACCTTTATGGCCGTCTCGCATCACGAAAATTTTCTGGTCGATCTTGCAAGACCCGTCTTTGCGTTCTTCCCAATGTTCCGTTTCAACCGTCATCTGGTAAGGCAGTTCTTGATGTAGACGCAGGGTCAGTTTCTCGCGGGTCATTTCCGCCGCGATCATCCGCATTGGCAGATCAGCGATCTGGTCTTCGGGATACAACCAAGGGCCTTCAGGCACCTGCGTCGCCAACCACTCACGCATCGCGTCAACACCGTGGCCACGTTCCGCAGAGATCATGAAGGTTTCTTTAAAATCGTAAGCTTCGTTCAAGTCTTGCGTCAGCTTCAACAGAACTTCGGATTTCACGCGGTCAATTTTATTGATCGCCAAAGCAACGATTTGTTTTGAATTGGTGCGCTCTTCCAAAGCATCCAAAATCGCGCGTGCGCCTTCTGTAATGCCACGGTGCGCCTCAATCATCAGAACCACAACATCCGCATCCGCAGCGCCGCCCCAAGCGGCAGCAACCATCGCACGATCAAGGCGGCGACGTGGCCGAAATAGGCCAGGCGTGTCCACAAACACCAGCTGTGCATTGCCCTGCATGGCAACCCCACGAATACGGGCCCGTGTGGTTTGAACCTTATGGGTCACGATGGAAACCTTCGCACCCACCATACGATTTGTAAGGGTGGATTTACCTGCGTTTGGTTCACCAATGAGGGCGACAAAGCCCGCGCGTGTATCTGTCATTTTGCTGTCTCCAGACGCTCTAACAACGCCTTTGCTGCGGCCTGTTGGGCCTCGCGTTTGCTGCCTGCGGTGGCTGTTTCAGCTTCGCCCGACTGCATCTGCGCTTCAATTGTAAAGACCGGGGCGTGATCCGGCCCGGAACGAGATGTTTCTACATATTTTGGCGGCTGCTGTTTGCGCGCCTGCGCCCATTCCTGCAATGCGGTTTTCGCATCACGGGCGTCTTCTTCCACTTGATAGATCCGTGCACCCCAAAGCCGCAAGATCAAGTCGCGCGCCGCATCAAACCCACCGTCACTATAGACCGCAGCAATCACCGCTTCCATAGCGTCGCCCAGCAGTGCGTTTTTACGCCGCCCACCTGACAACATTTCAGAGCGACCCAGTTTCAACACCGCGCCAAGATCAACCTGACGCGCGACATCTGCGCAGGCTTCCTTGCGCACCAATGCGTTAAACCGTGGCGCAATTAGACCTTCCGCGGCTTTGGTGTCCGCTGACAGTAAAGCATCCGCCATCACCAAGCCCAACACACGGTCGCCAAGAAATTCCAAACGCTGATTGTCATCTCGCGTAGGGGACGACATCGAGGAATGCGTCAAAGCGCGGATCAACTGTTCTGGGTCACGAAACCCATACCCGATGCGGCCTTCAAAGGCCTTGAGTTCAGAAGACAGTTTCACTCGACCGCCTTAAAGTAACGATCTGAACGCCACATCCAGAAGAAGAAGATACGTTTCCCAGCAGATGAGAACATGATGCGATCCGCACGTCCGATCAGGTGATCAAATGGCACAAAGCCCACGCCACCCTGGGTTTGGGGCACACGAGAATCGCTGGAATTGTCGCGATTGTCGCCCATGAAAAAGAACTCGCCTTCTGGCACGGTAAACAGCGGGGTGTTGTCAGTACGCGCTGGCGCGATATCCAGCACGGCATGAGACACGCCACCAGGCAAGGTCTCGATGTAACGGTCTTTGGTGCATTCACCACTGCGGCTTTGACAAGCTGGGTGACGATTTTGCGAACCTTGCGGACCACGGGGTTCAACAAATACACCATCCGGCACCTGAGGTGCCGCTTCACCATTGATGTAGATAATGCTGTCTTTGACCTGTACGCGATCGCCTGGAAGGCCGATCAAACGTTTGATGTAATCTTGTTCATTGGTTGGGTGGCGAAACACCACCACATCACCACGTTCCGGCATTGATCCAAAAATCCGGCCCGAGATCGGACATGCTGAAAATGGGCAGGAATATTGCGAATACCCATAGGCCATTTTATTCACAAACAGGAAATCACCGACCAAAAGCGTGTCTTTCATCGACCCGGATGGGATGAAAAACGGTTGGAAAAACAGGGTGCGAAACACGCCAGCGATCAGCAGCGCCCAAAAGACGGTTTTGAACGTTTCAACAATGCCGCCTTCGGCTTTTTCTTCCAGTTCTTCACTGCGCATCAGGTCTGTCCTGTTCTCAAACTGACATCACATCAGTGGGGCAAAAATCTATCTTGCCGGATATGAGGGTCACAGCCCTCGGAGTCAACCGGATCACGGGTATTACCCGATGGCAGGTCGCGCCTCGATCACCACAAAAGCTTGGGCCCAAGGATGATCATCCGTCAAGGTCACATGGATAATTGCTTCATGTCCCTCTGGGGTCATCTCATTAAGACGTTCAAGCGCCCAGCCTGTGACCTCCATCACGGGTTGGCCAGTTTTAAGATTGCTCACCGCCATATCTTTCCACGTAATGCCCATCGCAAGCCCCGTGCCAAGCGCTTTTGAACACGCTTCCTTCGCAGCCCAACGTTTGGCGTAAGTGCCCGCGATATCCTTACGCCGCTCCGCCTTCGCCTGTTCCGTCTCCGTGAAAACCCGGTTTTTGAATCGATCCCCAAACCGATCAAGTGTACCTGAAATGCGTTCAATATTCGCGAGATCCGTCCCAATACCCAATATCATCCGACCAACCTCGCTGTGAAAATCTTCAAGGCAGCCGCGCCAAACATAAACGCGAAGGCAAATTCAAATCCGCGACGCATTTTCATATATGCGCGCACCATGGCGGGGGATGAAAACAAGAACGCATAGCCAATAAAAACCAAAGCCGATCCCGTCAGCAAAAACCCCCAAAGCGCCAATGCCCCCATAATCCCGGCATCCCCAGGGATTACAACCGCATAGACCGCCCCCCAAGACAGGATCGCTTTGGGATTTGTCAGGTGCAACAACATGCCTTTGCCGTATATCTGTAAGGGCGTGCCGTGATGTGCGCTCCCTGCCCCGGCATGTGACGCATTCAGCGCCGAACGCAATGATTTGATCGCTAGGTACAGCAAATATGCCGCGCCCAAATATCGCAACACTTCAAAGACCCAAACATGGGCAAGCATCAATGCCCCCATGCCCAATGCCGCCATCAAGCCCCAAAACATGCTGCCCGAAAGAACGCCAACAGCGAAACATAACCCCGCCTTGCGCCCCACGTTCATTGAGGTCCCCGCAATCGCAAGGTTCGCGGGGCCAGGACTGCCCCCAGCAACGATCCACGCGACCCAGAGGAACGATAACTCAGCTAAAGTCATCTTCTAACTTCTTATCAATTGCCTTTCGATGACCGTTGTATCCCAGCGTCAAAAAGAACCGGTTGCACAACAAATACACGATGCCAAGCACAACAAGCACCACCATCCAAACAGAGACCGGAAGACCTTGGAACGTGTCGGCAAAGGCTGGGGCGACAGCGAGTGCGGCCAATGTTACAATCCCAATTGCCAGCGCAACAAGCGTCATCCATATCGCAGCGCTCCAAGCTTCGCTGTTGGAATAGGCGTTGGTGTTGATCTCGGCGCGCTTTCTTCCCTCATGCATGGCCGCAGCCATGGCGGGTAAAACTGTGGTACCGGTGCTGTTCAAATCAACCCCCGCCAGGCGCCATAACACTTCAATCCCAACCGTAATGCCGATCACCGTCGCCACATAGACAAGCGCGTAGCGTTTCAGGTTTACCAAAGATGTCATGCGCGTGCTTCATTCATCAATCGGCGCATTTCGTGAATGGCCGGGGTAAGGCCGCGGAAGATCGCTTCACCGATCAAGAAATGCCCGATGTTAAGTTCAAGCACTTCCGGGAAGGCCGCGACGGGCTGTACCGTTTCATAGGTGAAACCATGGCCCGCATGCACTTCAAGCCCAAGCGAATGTGCATAAGCAGACATTTCGCGCAGACGTTCCAGTTCCCCTTGGCTTTCGTCAAACTTACCCTCTGAAAACAAATCACAATACGGGCCCGCATGCAGTTCAACAATATTGGCACCAATACGCGCGGCCGCTTCAATTTGGCGCTGTTCAGACGCGACAAAAAGGGACACGCGACAGCCCGCATCACGAATGGGGGCGATGAAATGGGCCAAGCGATTTTCTTCGCGTGCCACTTCCAACCCGCCTTCGGTGGTTTTTTCTTCGCGCTTTTCAGGGACAATACACACGGCATGGGGTTTATGGCGCAACGCAATTGTTTGCATCTCTTCGGTCGCGGCCATTTCAAAGTTCAATGGTACATCCAACACGTCCATCAAGCGATCAATGTCAGGGTCGGTAATGTGGCGGCGATCTTCGCGCAGGTGCGCGGTGATGCCGTCTGCGCCAGCTTCTTCTGCCAGTTTCGCAGCACGCACGGGATCAGGATATTCACCACCGCGTGCGTTGCGCACCGTGGCGACATGGTCGATGTTTACACCAAGTCTGAGCTTTCCAGCAAAATTCACGCTCATGGCACACTCCTGTCCGTTCTGCGGGCCCCATCAAACAGGCCCACGTGATTCTCACAGAAGCCTACTCTCCTCTTTCAGGAAGGTCAGCCGCTTTTTGCGCCATTTCTTCTTGCACACGCGCCGATTCCTCTGCGGCCATTTCAGCAGCGTCCCGGGCATCTTCCCATTTAGCACGAGCTTTCTCAGCTTTTTGTGCCGCAGCGACGGCCGCGTCTTCGGCCGCTTTCGCAGCTTTCTTCGCGCGCAATTCTTCGAATTTCTGCATCAAACGCCCTTTGCGGCGCTTCTGATACAGATCAATCACCGGAACGGTCATGTAGTAACACACAACCCCTGAAATCAAGCCAGGGATCAACCCGCCCACCAAGTAAGGCAAGAAAACCGAGTTGTAAAAATCCCAAAGGAAGCTCCAATTTGCGTCCTGTTCAGTGAAAATCGCAAGGAAATTATGCCACAGCGTGACCCCAACCCCAACGTCATGCGCCTGCCCATCTGAAGATGCATCTCGCCCCAATAGACTAAGGATATATTGGCCAAGCTTAAGACTCGAGGCCGCGATAAACGGGAAAGTCAACGGGTTGCCAAAGAACGTCGCAAGCAAAGCGGCCAGGATATTTCCGCGCATCATTTTCGCGATGAACATCGCTACAAAAAAATGCAGTCCAAAAAACGGCGTGAAGCTTGTGAAGACCCCAGCAAAAACGCCGCGCGCAATGCGATGCGGCGGATCAGGCAAGCGGTGCAAACGAAGCTTCACATATTGATACGCACGTTTCCAGCCAGACCTAGGCCAGAGAAAATTTCGTACAACGACCAAATTTGGTCTTTTGTCTCGTCTTTTAAAGACCACCCTAAGCCCCTTGCCTAAGCTTTGTGCAGCACAACAGCGCGGCAATATTCATTCATGGTTTGCGTTCATAATCCCGGTGACGTTCGATTGAAGCAACATCGCTGTCAGCTTCAAGCCCCATCATTACCGTATGCAAATGTTCCGCATCCCGCAGATCCACATCTATCAACAGGCGGTAAAAGTCCGGTTTACGTTCCACAAATTTCAAATCCGAGATATTGGCCTTTTGTTCGCCAATCAATGTGCAAATACGACCCAACACACCAGAATCGTTACTAATCGCAACATTTAATGTGACCGTATGCACAGGACCATGACGACCAGAATGCCAATGCAAATCTACCCAGCGCTCTGGGTTATCCGCCAAATCCGATAGGACCGGGCAATCGATGCCATGTACAACCACGCCTTGACCACGATAGGTGATTCCAACGATTCTTTCGCCCGGCACAGGCTGACAACACAATCCACGCTTTGAATCTTGCCCTTGGGACAACCCCAAAACCGCGCGATCCGTCGCCACTTCGTCCCCAGCACCATCGGCCAGTTCAGGATACAGTGTTTCAACCACGTCACGCGCGGTCAGTTCCGCGCTACCGAGACGGGCCAACAGGGACTCACTGTCGCGCAAGCCAAGATGGCGCGCGGCCGTCGAGAGCGCTTTGTCACTGGCAACTTTGCCGATATGTTCAAAGGCTACGCGCGCCAGCTCGCGCCCGAGCTTCACAAATCGTTCGCGATCATCTTCGCGTAAACTGCGACGAATCGCGGCCTTCGCCTTGCCGGTTGCCACAATATCAAGCCAGGTTGCTTGCGGGCGCTGACCTTCCGCAGTCGTGATTTCGACCGATTGACCGTTACGAATGCGCGTCCACAGCGGCACGCGAATGCCATCAATGCGTGCACCGACACAACTGTCGCCAATGCGCGTGTGAATGGCATAAGCGAAATCAAGCGGCGTTGCACCACGAGGCAGCTTGATCACTTCGCCTTTGGGCGTGAAGCCAAAAACCTGATCGGTGTACATCTCAAGTTTGACATGTTCGAGAAACTCGTCGTGGTCATCAGCCGTGTCAAAACGCTCATTCAGGGTCGCAACCCATTTGGCGGGGTCAACAGCAAAAGGATTTTCACTTTGTACACCGTCTTTATAAGACCAATGCGCCGCAACACCGACCTCGGCCACGTCATGCATCTGGTTGGTGCGAATCTGCACTTCAACCCGCTTGCCGTCGCGCCCAGAAACCGTCGTGTGAATCGATCGATACCCGTTGGATTTTGGCTGTGAAATATAGTCTTTAAAGCGCCCTGGAACAGCGCGCCATCTTTCGTGGATTGCACCTAAGACTCGGTAACAATCAGCATTGCTGTCAACGATCACACGGAACCCATAAATATCAGATAGACGAGAGAAACCTTGATCTTTCTCTTCCATCTTTCGCCACACGGAATATGGACGCTTCGCCCGACCATAGACTTCGGCTGTGATCCCTGCTTTTTCAAGCTCACTTTCGATGTCATTGGTAATCTTTTCAATGACATCCCCGCTTTCGTCGCGCAGATGCACGAACCGACGCATGATCGATGTCCGCCCCTCTGGGTTCAACACACCAAAGGTTAGATCTTCAAGCTCTTCGCGCATCCACTGCATGCCCATACGCCCAGCCAGTGGCGCAAATATGTCGACAGTTTCGCGTGCTTTTTGGATCTGCTTTTCTGGGCGCATTGATTTGATCGTGCGCATATTGTGCAATCGATCGGCCAGCTTCACCAAAATCACGCGCATATCCTTGGCCATGGCCATGAACAGTTTACGGAAGTTTTCCGCTTGTTTCGTCTCTGAGGATGACAACTGCAGATTGGTCAACTTGGTCACACCATCGACAAGTTCAGCCACCTCCCGGCCAAACATCTCGGCAACTTCACCCCAAGTGGATCCAGTATCTTCAATTGTATCATGCAAAAGCGCGGTGATGATCGTTGCATCGTCCAGCTTTTGGTCTGCGACAATCATTGCCACCGCAACGGGATGGGTGAAATAGGGTTCACCTGAATGACGGAACTGCCCGTCGTGCATACGCGCGCCGTAATCAAACGCCGCGCGGATCAAGTTTTCGTTGCATTTAGGGTTATAGGCGCGGACGCGTCCGATAAGGTCGTCGACAGTTGTTTCTGCTGCCATCCTGGCCGTTCTCTTCCGGGCCCGCTGCTGGGCCCTACTAGGTTAACCCTGGCCTTGCGCTTCCATAAGTTGACGCAGAAGGCGCTCTTCGCTCATGTCATCATCCGCAGGCTTGTCCGCTTCAGCCCCCATCAAAAGCGCCATTGCGTCTTCTTCTGGCTCATCAACTTCAATCTGGGTTTGGTTGCTTTCGATGGCGCGCTCGCGCAGCTCGTCAGCAGTCTGTGTCTCTTCAGCGATTTCACGCAATGCAACAACAGGGTTTTTATCTTTATCACGATCAACTGTGATTTCCGCACCCGCAGAAATTTCACGAGCCCGATGAGAGGCAAGCATTACCAGTTCAAACCGGTTCTGTACTTTGTCGACGCAATCTTCAACCGTAACGCGGGCCATGGGAGCTCCAATTTATAGCGGATGTCTGAAACCGATGATTTACGCTGCGGCGCAACAGAATTCAAGCGCGAATTGAAAACCTTACTATGAAAGCTAGATTGATTTGTAGAGATCAAACGCCAATTCCCCCAGTATTACACCCCTGCCCTCGCCCTGACCCTTAGTTTCACGCCAAATCGCTGCCTTCAAAGGTCAATTGGCACCACACCATCAATCGCCTCAGGCGGAAGGGCACCAATAAGTTCATCCACGGTTTCACCGGACACCGGGTGTACCCAATCTGGGGCCACATCACGCAACGGCAGCAAAACGAATCCACGGTCAGTGATTCGCGGATGCGGCAAGATAATTTCATCCGGAGCGCGCTCCATTTGTGTCGATAAAGACAGGTTGCGCCAATGGTTATAGGTTTCGGCGTCGGGAATGATATTTTTTTCTATGGCCAGCAAGTCGAGATCCAGAGGACGCGTTCCCCATCGCAAAATGCGAATTCTCCCGGATTTATCCTCTACATTATGCAAGTGCTGCAGCAGGTCATTTGGTGTCATATTGACCTCAAGAAGGGCCACCGCATTCACAAAATCATTGCCTATCCCCGCAGGAAAACAAGGGGATTCATAAAAACGGCTCACCTCAATGACACGCAATTTCTCGCAGGCCATTTCCAGAAGTGCATTTTGCAATCGTTCCACCATAAGGGGTGATTCCAATGCATCGTTCGCCCCGAGAGCAATCAAGGCTTTGTGATAGGTATTGTGACTTTTCAAGCTCTTCCCCCATGCGTATAGCGATTAGATGTGTTAAGTTTCGAGAACGAGGTCGCCAGGCCTCATATAATTAGTAATTCGGGACGAAACGATAAAATACCGAAAGGGATTTCATGTTTTATAAAGACGAACGGCTGGCGCTGTTCATTGATGGCTCTAACCTATACGCTGCTGCAAAGTCACTGGGTTTTGACATCGACTACAAATTGTTGCGACATGAGTTCATGCGCCGCGGTCGAATGCTGCGGGCGTTTTACTATACTGCACTTTTGGAAAATGACGAATATTCCCCGATCCGACCTCTGGTCGACTGGTTGAACTATAATGGGTTCACAATGGTCACCAAGCCGGCACGAGAATATACAGATTCCATGGGTCGCCGTAAGGTAAAGGGCAATATGGACATTGAACTTGCCGTAGATGCCATGGAGCTCGCGCCCCATGTCGATCACATTGTGTTGTTCTCTGGGGATGGAGACTTCAGACCGCTGATCGAAAGCATTCAACGCAAGGGCGTTCGCGTATCTGTTGTTTCAACAATTCGCTCGCAACCTCCAATGATTTCAGATGAACTTCGTCGCCAGGCGGATAACTTCATTGAATTGCAGGATCTTAAAGATGTGATCGGGCGGCCTCCGCGCGAACATTTCGACCCTGCGGTTCCTGAAACTGCAGACGAGTAAGCACAGCTTTTAACAAGTGTGATCGCGGCAGACCACGGCGTCGCGATCACACACTTCCCATTTACGCGCCCCCTATCTGGGCGCTAGGTCTGGACCTTCACCACCTCTGCGCCTAAACCATGTGGGCAATTACAGGATGGCGACATGACCAATCTTTCCCCTCTGACAATTTATCTTGCAGCGCCTCGCGGCTTTTGCGCCGGCGTCGTTCGCGCCATTCGCGTCGTGGAAATGGCAATCGAGAAGTGGGGCGCGCCCGTCTATGTGCGTCACGAGATCGTGCATAATAAATTCGTGGTGGATGGGTTGAAGGCCAAAGGCGCGGTTTTCGTAGAAGAACTTACAGATTGCCCCGATGACCGTCCTGTTATTTTCTCCGCTCATGGTGTGCCCAAATCTGTACCCGAGGCCGCAACAGCGCGTCAAATGATCTGGGTGGATGCGACTTGCCCGCTCGTGTCAAAAGTTCACATCGAGGCTGAGCGCCATTCAGAAAACGGTTTGCAGATGGTGATGATCGGGCACGATGGGCACCCGGAAACCATTGGCACCATGGGCCAACTGCCGAAAGGCGAAGTTCTACTGGTTGAAACACCAGCCGATGTCGCAAAACTCGACGTGCGCGATCCAGAACAATTGGCCTACATCACCCAAACAACCCTGTCGATTGATGACACAGCCGACATTGTTGCCGCGCTCCAATCTCGCTTTCCGTTGATCAAGGGACCACACAAAGAAGACATCTGCTATGCAACAACCAACCGCCAGCACGCGGTCAAAGCCATGGCACCAAAGGTTGACGCAATCCTGGTGATTGGCGCGCCAAATTCTTCAAACTCGCGCCGCTTGGTAGAGGTCGGAGCCGCAGCTGGATGCAATTATTCCCAACTGGTGGAACGCGCGACAAACATCGACTGGCGTGCCCTTGACGGTATTAAATCTGTCGGCCTTACCGCCGGTGCCTCGGCCCCAGAGGTCTTGATGGACGAAGTGATCGAAGCGTTTAAAGCGCGTCATGATATCACCATTAAACTGATTGAAACTGCCGAAGAAAACATCGAATTTAAAGTGCCGCGCATCCTACGTCAAACTGCGTAGGAAGGGCCGTGTACCTATCCCATTTCTTCTGAACGCAGTCCCCTATGGCTTTAGTATTAGAGACCAAATAAGATGACCACAGATGCCGAAACGATCGCAGTCTACAACGCACGAAGCGAAGATTATGCCGAAACCAACAGCGGTGAAGCCAAGCTTCCCGAGTTGTTAAGCTTTATCGGTCAACTTGACCCGAAGGCCCATGTCTTGGATTTAGGTTGTGGTCCTGGGCATATGGCAAAAACCATGATGGACGCAGGCCATATCGTAGATGCGGTAGATGCGTCATCCGAAATGGTCGCGCTTGCCCAAAAATCCGGCATTCCTGCTCGTGTGGCGCGCTTTGAAGACATCGACACCCACCATGAATATGATGCGATCTGGGCCAGCTTCAGCCTGCTGCACGCCCCACGCGATCTCTTCCCCAGTCTGATTTTGCGTCTTGTCAGCGCTCTCAAACCTGGCGGTCTGTTTTACATCGGAATGAAGCTTGGTACGGGCGAACACCGTGACAAAATTGGCCGTCTCTATTCCTATTTCTCGGAAGTTGAGCTTCTGGCGCATCTTACCGATACCGGGCTTATACACCCTGAAGTCACCCGAGGCACCTCAAACGGTCTTAGCGGTGAAGAAGCCCAACACATTACAATCACTCTACGAAAGCCTGCAAATGCCTGATCTCAACGCTTGGACCGATGGTGCATGTTCTGGAAACCCCGGCCCCGGAGGGTGGGGCGTATTGCTGCGCGCAATGGACGGCGACGCCGTCATCAAGGAACGTACTTTGAAGGGGGGCGAACCCGAAACCACCAACAACCGCATGGAATTGATGGCCGCAATTTCTGCGCTTGAGATTTTGGAACGGCCATCAGAATTGACGATCACAACCGACAGTTCCTATGTGAAAGACGGTGTGACCAAATGGATTTTCGGATGGAAGAAAAACGGTTGGAAAACCGCGGCGAAAAAGCCCGTAAAGAATGAAGACCTTTGGAAGCGCCTAGACGCCGCGCAAGCCCGCCATCAAGTGATCTGGAAGTGGATCAAAGGTCACGCAGGTCATGCCGAGAACGAACGTGCGGATGAACTCGCCCGCGAAGGCATGGCCCCCTTTAAGAAGAAACGCTAGCAGTATTTAGTCAACGGGTTAAAGTGTTTGAAAAGCAATATATTTCAGCGCTTTGGCCCATATCTCTTCCAAACCCAGATCAATAGGACCGCTCCAAGAACTGCTCCGACGAAGCCTCCCAGCCAACCAGCTGCGACGGCCAAAAAGCGCAGCAAAACCCCACCAATGACGGCCCCTAACACGCCGATGGCAACTGTGGAAACAAGGTCCAACTCAAGATCCATCATGCGTGTTGCAATAAACCCTGCGGCCGTACCGACCACCAGTAAAAATATAATAAGACCCATCATTTCCTCCAATGGAAGGGGACGATTACCAACGCCCCAACTGACGACACAATTGCATTCGTACCGGGGGATGCGAAGCCAACACCAAACATGATGCGCACAAAATAGAACAAGAACGCCCCGCCGACACAAATGATGATCGACGAGAGATATCCATTCTCAGTAAATCCAGATTTTTCAGATGCATAGCCAATTATTCCGGCAATCACCACAGTTCCCATCAACACCAAAAGCATCAGATTTCCCTTACAAAATCGTCCCGATTTCAATCGGCTTACCCCGTTGAAACACATCCGCATCTTGCGCAGCTTTTCCCGCCCGTTGCAATCGGCTCAAACGAATTGCCCTCGATCCACATGCGACACGCAAGTGATCATCAAGCACCTCACCCGGCGTTCCAACACCATCTGCCAATTCACAGCCCAGCAACTTCAAGCGTTCCCCATTCAGCAAACACCAGGCCCCCGGAAAGGGTGAAAGACCGCGAATTTGACGCGAAACCTGTTCTGCAGGCTGTGACCAATCAATCTTGGATTCAGATTTATCAATTTTATGCGCATAACATACGCCATCTTCTGGCTGCGGCACTGGCGTTAGATCATCATATGTATCAACGGCTTGCACGATCAGATCTCCGCCCAATAGGGCCAATCGGTCATGCAGTTCTGCAGTTGTCTCGTCCGCGCCAATGTCCAACGCTTCACGTAAAAGCACGCCCCCTGTATCAAGCCCCGCATCCATCTGCATGATGCAAACGCCGCTTTGCGCGTCGCCAGCCATAATGGCGCGGTGAATTGGGGCAGCACCCCGCCAACGTGGCAAAAGCGATGCATGAATATTCAGACATCCCTTTGAAGGCGCGTCCAAAATATCCTGCGGCAAGATCAAACCATATGCGACAACGACCGCGATATCGGCATTCAAATCAGCGAAATCGGCAACGTCAGCGGGATCCTTAAAATTCACAGGATGACGCACAGGAAATCCCAGTTTTTCCGCGCGCGCTTGAACGGCTGTCGGGCGGTCCTTTTTTCCACGCCCAGCCGGTCGCGGCGGCTGACAATATACACAAACAATTTCATGCCCTGCGCCAACCAATGCATCCAAAGCCGAGACCGAAAAAACAGGCGAGCCCATAAAGATAACACGCATCACTTGCCCCCGGATTTCATGAATTTTTGGGCTTTCTTCACAAGCATCTGGCGCTTCACGGATTTCAAATGGTCAAAATACATTTTGCCCGCGAGATGATCGATTTGATGCTGTGCAGAGGTCGCCCAAATGCCCACAAAATCGCGATCTTCCATCTCACCATCGGCGTTCATGAAGCGTACAGTCACCGCACGAGGGCGGCTGATCACGGCAGACACGCCGGGCAAATTTGGGCTGGCTTCCTCATGTTCGCGCAACTGCGCTGAGGCATGCAAAATCTCAGGATTGGCCATCAGCACAGCTTTCCCGCGCTCGTCTGAGGCATCAACGACGGCCAAACGCTTCATGACACCAATTTGCACAGCCGCCAAACCAACACCTGGCATAGCGTCCATTGTCGCGACCATATCCGCCCAAATTTGGTGGGTTTCATCCGTGATTTCAGTCACATCTTGGGCAGTGCTGCGCAAGCGTTTGTCTGGCCAAGCCACGTAAGCAAGCGAATTACCCTGCATGGTCTTCCTTCCGATAATCGATACATAAAATCCCATTTAGGTGGTCAAGTTCATGCTGAACACAAGCCGCCGCGAACCCCGAGAAATCCCCGGTCTGCTCGGCACCCCGAAGATCCTGCCAAGCCATTTTCACAACAGACGGCCGTGTCACCCGCGTCAATTCATTGGGGATAGACAAGCACCCTTCATCCAAACTTGTTTGATCTTCAGATGTGCCCACCACCTTAGGATTCACAAACACCATCGGCGTGCGCGGCCCGTCTTTCCAAGTCGCATCCATCACAAAGATCCGCCGTGTGATGCCCACTTGTGGCGCCGCAAGGCCACGACCCGGCGCGTCATACATTGTCTGCAACATATCATAGGCCAGCGCGTCCAACATATCGTCAAACTGTGCGACCGGTTCACAGATTTGCCGTAAAACCGGGTCTGGATGTTTGACGATATTGCGGATCATACGCTCACCCTCGCGCCAGTTCGCGCTTTAACTTCTGCATCTTACGCGTGATCATCTGACGTTTCAGCGGCTTCAGATGGTCGATAAACAACACCCCGTTCAAATGGTCAATCTCATGCTGAACACATGTCGCCCAAAGACCGTCAAACTCTGCCTCACGAATTGCACCATCACGGTCCATCCAACGCACAGCAACTTCGGCAGGGCGCTCAACTTCGGCATATTGATCAGGAATCGACAGGCATCCTTCGTCATAGGTGCTGCGGCTGTCGCTTTCTTGAATAATCTCAGGGTTGAACATCACAATCGGATCGGGCTCAACGCCTTCGTCCTTGTCACAATCCAACACGATCAACCGTTGCAAAATACCAACCTGCGGCGCGGCAAGGCCAATGCCAGGCGCGTCATACATGGTTGACAGCATGTCATCGGCAAGCTTCTTCAGCTCGTCATCAATGGATGCGATGGGGGCACATGCCTTTTTCAGGCGCGGGTCGGGGTGGATCAAGATCGGGCGTATGGTCATGGGCCTGATTTAAGACATGCGCGCCCGCGTTGCAACGCCTCTTGCACCTGTGAATAAAGCCTGTACCTTGCCTTCCAACAAAAAGGAAACCACCATGAATTTCGACGAGATCATCGACCGCCGCAACACACATTCCGCCAAATGGGATGCAATGGAACCCGTCTATGGCGTGCCGCGCGATGAAGGCATCGCGATGTGGGTGGCAGACATGGATTTTCGCCCGCCACAATCTGTCCAGGATGCGCTGGAAACCATGAAGGATCAGGGCGTCTACGGCTATTATGCCGACGAGAAATCCTATAAAGATTCAATATGTTGGTGGATGAAGACCCGTCACAACTGGACGGTCGATCCAGCCGCGATCTTCACGACCCATGGCCTTGTCAACGGAACATCCATGTGTGTCGATAGCTTCACCAAGCCAGGCGATGGCGTGGTTCTATTCACCCCCGTGTATCACGCTTTTGCCCGCGTGATCGAGGCGTCTGACCGCCAAGTTGTTGAATGCCCATTGGTTGTCGAAGATGGCAAATATAAAATGGATTTCGCCGCTTATGACGCACAAATGACAGGCAATGAAACCATGTTGGTGTTCTGTTCGCCGCATAATCCGGGCGGGCGTGTTTGGTCACGGGAAGAATTGCAAGGCGTCATTGACTTCGCAAAGCGTCACGATCTGATCTTGGTTTCTGACGAAATCCACCACGATCTGGTGTTTCCGGGGGCCACCCATATTCCAATGGCGAATGTCGATGAAACCGTCGCGGAACGCCTTGTTATGATGACCGCGACGACAAAAACCTTCAACATTGCAGGCAGCCATTCTGGCAACGTCATTATCCATGATCTAGACCTGCGCGCACGTTTTCAAAAACGCATGAATGCAATGGGCATTTCCGCGAATTCTTTCGGCATCTACATGGCCGAGGCGGCATATTCCGAAGCTGGCGCTGCTTGGCTTGACGCGCTTGTTGCCTATCTCAATGAAAATCGCCGCATTCTGGATGAAGGTCTCAATGCCATCCCCGGCGTTAAATCCATGCACATGGAAGCGACCTATCTAAGCTGGGCGGATTTCTCTGGTACCGGCATGAGCAGCGACGAGTTTATCAAACGTGTTCAAGAGGATGCAAAGATTGCCGCGAACCATGGCATCACATTTGGCAAAGGTGGTGAACAGTATTTGCGCTTCAATTTCGCAACCCCACGCGCCAATATCGTCGAAGCCGTGAAGCGACTGCAGAAAGCATTTGAAGATCTTCAGTGAAGCGTTTTCTGAAAAACCTATTCTTGGCGATTATTGCAATCATCGCGATAATCGCCGGGGCTGTTTATTGGCAAATCCATTTTGCCCCGACGCCCGCCACAACACCGCCAGTTGTCGCGCCTCTTGCCCCTTTAACTGGGCAAATTGACCATATCTTGATCGAAAAATCGGCACGTCGCATGACCGTGTTTCGTGCGGGCGAGGCTTTACGCAGTTATGATATGTTTTTAGGTTTTGAACCCGTTGGTGATAAGTTCCAAGAAGGGGATGGAAAGACACCGGAAGGCATTTTCACCGTCAATCGACGCAACCCAAAAAGCGCGTTTCATCTATCGCTGGGCATTGATTACCCCCAAGCAAGCGACCGGGCGCAGGCCGCGCAAGCCGGTGTTTCGCCAGGCGGGGATATTTTCATTCACGGCCAACCGAATGATAGATTCGGCATGGCCACGATTCTTTGGGATTGGACAGCAGGTTGCATCGCCATTTCCAACGACGCCATCGAAGAACTGTGGCGCGTCACCCCAGTAGGCACCACGGTCGAGATCCGGCCTTAGGACGAACCAAGCAATGCGATTGGGGCGTTTTCATCACGCACAAAATCCAATGGTGCTTTGTCCAGCACAGCCGTGTTGCGTTTGAAATCGTATTTCATGCGACCGAATTCCGCTTCTGAAGCAACGATCAAACACTGATACAGGTGACGTCCGCCATCATATAAATCAACCAAACCACGTAAATTCGGCGCGTCCGCGGCATCTAGGGAAAACCCAGTATCCCATAATTTTAGCACTGGATAGAATTTCTCATCCACCTGTACACGCAAGCGACTGTTGCGTTTCTCGGCCTTCAGACGTGCTTGATCCAAGCCAGCCTGAACTTCATCTGAAATATACGTAGACATTTTGAACCTCTTCATCACCCGCCTTTATCATGCCCTAGACAAGGTGAAGGTCAAGTTAACCTTTTTGGCAGTTTCCGGAATTCGCAGGGATTCAGTCTTCACAGACTTCTCAAGGATGCACAGTTTCTGCGCGCCAATAGACAATGGCCTACCGCCAGAATCCGCATAAATTATGGGCTGTAAATTGGATTTAGGAACGCGAAATGGGACTTTTGGTCAACGGAAAATGGCAAGACAGCTGGTATGATACAAAATCAAATCAGGGCAGCTTCAAACGCCAAGACGCAGGATTTCGCAATTGGGTCACCAAAGACGGACGCCCCGGACCAAGTGGGCGTGGTGGTTATAAAGCGCAAAGTGGGCGATACCATCTGTATGTCTCTTATGCCTGCCCATGGGCCCACCGCGCATTGATCTTTCGCACGCTCAAAGGTCTGCAAGATCATATCGACATTTCTGTCGTTCACCCTGATATGCTGGGCGACGGTTGGACCTTTCAAAACAATTTTCCAGGGGCCACGGGCGATATTTTGCAAGGGCATGACTTCATGCGCGAGGTATACCTAGCCGACACGCCCAACGTCACAACCCGTGTCACAGTGCCTGTGTTGTGGGACAAAGAAACCAACACAATCGTGTCCAACGAAAGCTCAGAGATCATTCGTATGTTCAACAGCGCGTTTGATCACATCACAGACAACAGCTTAGATTTTTGGCCTCTCGGCAAGCGTGATCAAATCGAAGCATTCAACGACCGAATTTATGCGCAAATCAACAATGGTGTTTATCGTGCAGGATTTGCGACCACCCAAACCGCGTATGATGATGCTGTCATGACGTTGTTCGACGCGCTGGATTGGCTAGAAGAGCATCTATCCGACCATCGATACCTTCTTGGGCAAATTCAAACCGAGGCCGACTGGCGACTGTTTACAACTTTAGTGCGCTTTGACCCAGTTTATCATTTGCACTTCAAATGTAACAAAAAACGCCTCATCGATTATCCAAATCTTTGGGCATTCACCCGAGAGTTATATCAAATTCCGGGCGTCGCCGATACCGTCGCAATGGACCATATCGTGCGTCATTACCATTACAGCCACGACACGATTAACCCAACTAGGATCATTCCAATTAACCCGGATCAAGATTTCCTTGCACCCCACACGCGAGATCAGCTGTCGTTGGCGTAATAACGGACCATCTCGGTCAAATCAGACGGAGGGGTTTCACGCTGCACCACAGCCCGCACATTTGGGATATGTTGGAAGATCGATCCGTCTGAGAAAAATGATGTGTTGGTGACGAAAACCACCTGTGCATCAGGCAGACGAAAACTTGCATAATCCGCCACAGCCAACGCGCTGCCGCCCTCAAGCGCCAAATCTAAAATGATGACGGCGAAGTTTGCTGTGGTTAAGATATCAGTTGCGCTTTCTTGATCGTGAACCAAGGTAACTTCGCAATCCGCACGTTCAAGATATCTTTGCCATATTTGACCAAGCTCTTTTGATGATTCAACGATCAAAACGCGCACATTTTTCTCCAAGTTAAGCTTTGCAATCGCTAGGTGTTAACTGTTCAAGGACAGCTTTTCTACCTAGACAAAAGTTCAAAAGCGCTTCAAAAACCCATCCGTTTTTCCTCGCCTCTTATTTTTGGTGATTTTTCATTTTTTGGGTAGGGGAAAAGAAATCTTGTCAGCTCATTTTCGCCTGGTTTGCAATTTGAAACGGTATTTATATGCAAATCTGCGAATCCCGCCTCCAAATTCACAACATGCTATGTTTTGTTGCTGAGACATTCGCCTCGATACTGGGACAGGCTGATTCAATTTGTCACATCTGACAATCCGCGTGGCGCAATATAAAATTTCGAAGCGAATCATCTAATCGGCACAAAACCGCAGCCAAGGTCATCAAATGATTATGCGGTTTCGTTTTATTGCAGACCGCCTTAGAAATGCGTTGCGAAACAGGATCGACATAACCTTCCACCTGATCGCCCAAATTCAATATGATGGAACCACCCGTATGATACCTGTCTTTGCTTTGCTACTCGATGCCCTCATCGGTGATCCAAAATCCCTTTGGTCCAAAATTCCGCATCCCGCCGTGATGATGGGAAAGCTGATCGATTGGGCAGACCAACGGTTCAATGACGACGATGACGATGAGGCAACACGCAAGGTGAATGGCATTCTCGTCTGTCTAGGTCTGGTCGCAAGCATGTTCGCCCTTGCGCTGATCATATGCAGCCTCCCTCTCGGTTGGTATATTTCGGTTTTTGTCGGCGCGTTTCTTTTGGCGCAGCGCAGCCTTATTCAACATGTCCAGGCGGTCGCTGATGCTTTACGCATGTCCACCGCAGACGCGCGCATCATGGTCGGGCGCATCGTCGGGCGTGATACAAATGGCATGTCCCGTGAAGGTGTTGCACGCAGCGCAATTGAAAGCGCCGCTGAAAACTTTTCGGACGGCTTGGTCGCGCCGCTTTTCTGGTTTGTCGTTGCAGGTCTGCCTGGGCTTTTGATCTATAAGATCGTCAATACGGCGGATTCCATGATCGGCTATCGCACCCCACGCCACAACAGTTTTGGTTGGGCCTGTGCACGTCTCGATGATGTTTTGAACTGGATCCCTGCGCGTTTGACTGCACTGATCATCCTATTGGCCGCACGTGTCACCGCGAAATTCACCGACATTCGTACAGATGCTATAAAACACCGATCCCCCAATGCAGGCTGGCCGGAAGCCGCAATGGCCCGTGCACTTGGTGTCGCATTGGCAGGCCCACGGTCTTATGAGGGCGAGATGCGTGACTTCCCTTGGGTGAATGAACAAGGCCGACAAAACGCGAATGAGGCAGACATCGAAGCGGCCTGCCTTGTCTTGTGGAAAAGCTGGGCAATCGTCCTTGCCGGCGCGCTGGTTGTGGCGATGATCCGCGCAATTTGCTAGGCAATCCCATCTGATCCTGCGCACGCGTTGCCACAAGGCAGCGCGCGATCTATCTTGGCCAAAATATTCAGGAGCACATGATGCGAGTTTCTTCTTTTTTTGCAGGCGCCGCCCTGCTAATTTCCACCGCCTTTGTTCAGCCTGT
The DNA here is from genome assembly GCF_000812685.1 of Halocynthiibacter namhaensis. GTDB lineage: Bacteria > Pseudomonadota > Alphaproteobacteria > Rhodobacterales > Rhodobacteraceae > Halocynthiibacter > Halocynthiibacter namhaensis. The sequence goes on along the minus strand of NZ_JWIF01000056.1, from coordinate 554,845 downwards.
TTTGGCACAAAGCTGCGGCGGTGGGTTTAATAATTTTGTCAGCGGTCTCAAACGCGAAGCGCGTAACAGCGGTCACGATCGAGTCACCGTTGATCGTTTTTTTGCCAACGTCCGCCAAGATCCGGCCACACTACGCGCTGACCGCTCACAAGGGGTCTTTCAAAAAGACTTCCTAGATTTTTCTCAACGGCTGATTTCGCAAGGGCGCATCGACAACGGCCGCCGCAACGCCCAGCGTTATGATGCAGTCTTCGACCGGATGGAACGCGAATACGGCGTATCGCGTGGCGTTCTTCTTGCTTTCTGGGCGTTTGAAACCGATTTCGGCGCAGTCCAAGGTGACTTCAACACATTAAATTCTTTGGTGACTTTGGCTCATGATTGCCGCCGCCCTGAATTGTTCCGCCCTCAGGTTTTCGCAGCACTTGAACTTTATGAAACCGGAAATTTTGATCCACAACGCACCAAGGGTGCCTGGGCCGGTGAAATCGGCATGGTTCAGATGCTGCCTGAAGACATCATTCGCAATGGTATTGATGGTGACGGCGACGGCCAAGTCAGCCTGAAAACATCTGCCCCGGATGCCTTGCTGTCCGGCGCAAACATGCTGCGCAGCCTTGGCTGGCGCGCGGGCGAACCATGGTTGCAAGAAATCATAGTTCCATCCGATTTGGATTGGGCCAAAACTGGCCTGAACCACACATTTTCCGTGCGCGATTGGGCGCGCATGGGGGTACAGCCCCGCGAAGGCAATCTGGGCGCGACTAACTTGCAAGCCTCTGTTTTGCTACCCATGGGACGCAACGGCCCTGCCTTCCTCGCCTACCCAAATTTTCACGTTTATTTTGAGTGGAACAAAAGCTTTGTTTACGTGACCACCGCGGCCTATTTCGCCAACCGCCTGGAAGGTGCCACCCGTTACAATGCAGGCAATCCAACACGCGCCCTATCAGGAAATCAGATGGAAAACCTACAACGCGCGTTGCAAAACCGAGGCCATGATGTGGGCGGTGTCGACGGTATTTTGGGTGCCAAGACCCGCGCGGCCGTCCAAGCGGAACAGATCCGCCTTGGCTTACCAGCAGACGCTTGGCCGACTGTGGATCTGTTAAACCGTCTGTAAGTTTCGATGAAATCAAGAAGGGGGGCGAACTGGAAAACGTTCGCCCTTTTGCGTTATAAGAACCAAACGACCACCATTTTGCACCATCAGATCGCAGCGCTCAAAGCATGCAATCGGCCAGTCACATTCAAGTGAAGCGCTAAGCCACCAGTGTCGTCGCCTTTTTTAGATCAACAGAAACCAGTTGGCTGACCCCTTGTTCCGCCATGGTCACCCCAAATAAGCGATCCATCCGGGCCATGGTGACCGCGTGGTGAGTGATGATCAGAAAACGTGTCTTCGTGCGTCGACACATCTCATCCAAGAGATCACAAAAGCGCGTCACATTGGCGTCATCCAAAGGTGCGTCGACCTCGTCCAAGACGCAAATGGGCGCGGGGTTCACCAGAAACACCGCAAATATCAATGCCATAGCGGTTAGGGTTTGTTCGCCCCCCGACAGCAACGAAAGGGTCGACAGTTTCTTCCCAGGAGGCTGACACATGATCTCAAGTCCAGCTTCAAGCGGATCGTCGCTTTCCACCAATACAAGCTTCGCTTCGCCGCCGCCAAACAGATGGGTGAATAAAACCGAGAAATTCGAATTCACTTGATCAAACGCCTTCAAAAGGCGTTCGCGCCCTTCTTTGTTCAAGCTCGCAATACCAGACCGCAGGGCCTTAATCGCATCTTCAAGGTCGGTCTTTTCCGCCACCAGCGTAACGTGTTCCTCGCGCACTTCTTTACTGTCTTCTTCCGCACGCAAATTGACAGCACCCAATGCCTCTCGTTGACGCTTCAAACGGGCAACATCAGCCTCAATTGTCTCCATGACAGGCATTCTATCTGGATCAATATCCAATGTTTCCAGCAATTCTGCCGCGGTGCATTCCTGTTCTTCATCAATGCGCTCTTCCGCATGTGCAACGGCCTCGCGTGCAGCTTCAGAACGCGCTTCACCTCTGGCACGCACTTCTCGTGCTTCCGATAATGTGCGTTCTGCTGCGCGCTCTGCTGCACTGGCATCGCGCAAAGTCGTTTCCCCTTGGGACAATTTATCAGCCGCCAAACGTCGGCGTTCTTCAGCTTCGGCAATGGCATCGGAAAGTTCATCTCGTTTGGCAGCCAATTCAGCGGGTGCTGTTGAAGCTTCCTTCAATTCGGCTTCGGATTGCAAGCGACGTTCGTCAATTTCTGATAGCTGCTGTTCTGCGGTTTGCAATCGCAACCGCCATCCCGAAATTTCCTTGGTGATTTCCTGGCGACGCCTTAAACGCGCCTCGCCTTCTCGGCGCAATTCATCATAGCTAGACCGCTTAGACATCATCGTCATCCGCGCGGCTTCAACCGTCAATTTGATATCGTCAACAGAGGCACGTGCGGCATCCAGATCCTCCAGACCCGCAACCTGTGCTTCGACTTCTTCAACCGTTCTGCGTGCGCCCAGCGCCTCTTCCTCAAAACGTTCAACGGCCAGGCCTAAGCTTTCCATTTTGCCAGCAGCGATGGACAGTTCGGCTTCGGATGAGGACATCGCGCGCGTGGCATCTGCCAAAGATCGATCCGCCAATTTGCGCGCTTCACGTGCGGCACGATCGGCTTCGGTGCGTTGTACAAGTTGACGCGTTAAGTCTTCATGCGTTTGCACGGCTGTGGCTGCGCGCTTGGTTGCGGCATTCAGTGATCGGGTCAATTCGGCAAGTCGGTTCAACTGTTGCAAGCGCATCGCGGCCGCAGAAGGCGCATCCCCCGCCGCCAAACGGAACCCGTCCCAGCGCCACAGATCCCCTTCACGACTGACCAAACGTTGTCCAGGCTTCAAGGCAGATTGCAACTTGGGGCCTGCCTCACGCGGCACAAGCCCGACTTGCCCCATACGGCGAGACAGAACGCCCGGAACCGAAACATGTAACGCCAAAGGCATTGCCCCATCGGGAAGACCCTGGTCGTCTTCATAGTCAGGCAACGCTGCCCACCCCGAGGCCACATCCGGTGCAACTTCAGGGGCTTTCAGATCATCTGCCAAAGCAGCACCTAGGGCTTGTTCATAGCCGTCAACCACTTTCACTTCGTCCAAAAGTTGCCCATGTTCACCGGTATCGCGTTCCACCAATCGCGTCAAAGCCGCGGTCTCGGCCCGCAAGGCGTTCGCCTCTCCTTCGGCTTCGGATCGCTCAGCACGCGCGTCTGATTCCAGTTCCTGCGCGGCTTCACGGGCCAAATCTGCGGTATTCAATGCAATGTCTGTTTCTTCCGCTTTGGTTTGCGCGACATCCCGTGCAACGGTGGAAACGTTTAGACAATCCTGCGCTTGTGCGCGTGCCTCCCGAGATCGAAGCACTTCCTGACGGGCCCGGTCAGCGTCACTTTCGTTCTTTAACAAAATCTTGCGTGTGTCATCCAGCAAGCGATGCGCTGATTGATGGCGGGCTGCAAGACGCGCTACATCTTCCGTTAACTGAGACAAGGCATCTTCGCGTTCCTGCAAGATCGACGCACCACCCCGGCTTTCGGCTTCGGCAATAGACAGCTTTTCCTCATAACCATCTGCGGCTTTTGACAGCTGCTCTTGCTCCCATTCCAAACGTCCGATTGTTTCCTGCGCGTCATGATTCAACCCGTTCTCGCGGGTCTTATCGCGTGTCAGTTGCTCAATGCGACTTTCCAGACGCGCAATCATTTGACGTGCATTTTTTTCCTGATCAGTCAGCGTATCACGTTGCACCTGCAAGCGTTGCAGCACTGCGGCACCAATGGCCTCTTCTTCACGTAAAGCAGGCAATTTACCTTCTTCAAGTTCGCGTTGCTTCGTTTTTTCACGCACCTGGCTGTCAGCCTTTGACGCCAAAACCGTTGCTTCACGCAATTGATTGTCCGCCAAAAGGCGCCCTTCTTCTGCCTCTTTCCAGCGGCGGAACAATAGAATTCCTTCCGCCTTCCGCAGATCAGCTCCAATCGTGCGATAACGTTCGGCTTGACGGGCCTGACGGGCCAATTGCGCAAGCTGTGCAGCCAATTGTTCAATCACATCATCGACACGCGTCAGATTGTTTTCGGCACCCTTCAACTTCAACTCGGCCTCGTGACGGCGTTGATACAAACCAGAAATGCCCGCAGCCTCTTCCAAGATCCGGCGTCGGGCCTTGGGTTTGGAATTGATCAGCTCAGAGATCTGACCTTGGCGTACCAATGCGGGCGAATGTGAACCGGTCGATGCGTCCGCAAACAACATCTGAATATCGCGCGCGCGCACATCCTTGGTGTTGGCCTTATAGGCACTGCCCGCGTCGCGCGTGATGCGGCGCGTGACCTCAAGTGTGTCTTCATCATTAAAACCCGCTGGGGCCAACCGTTCAGAGTTATCAATTTGCAAAACAACTTCGGCAAAATTGCGGGCCGGGCGTGTGGATGCGCCAGCAAAGATTACATCTTCCATACCCCCGCCACGCATCGCCGATGGTCGGTTTTCCCCCATCACCCAACGCAAAGCTTCCAACAGGTTCGACTTCCCACAGCCATTAGGCCCCACGACACCGGACAGCCCCTCTTGAATGACCAAGTCGGTCGGATCAACGAAGCTTTTAAAGCCGTTCAACTTAAGCCGTGAAAATTGCAAAATTTGCCTGTTTTGATTCTAATGGTACGCTAGCTTGTGAGACTGGTCGCATTGTGTCAACGGGGATCCCACATCCCATCTATTTCGGCGACGATACAGTGTCTTTCATTCCACAAAAGGCTGTGCAAGAATTTTAAGCACCTCAAATATTCGCGCTTGCGTCAAAGCCCCGCCAAACGCCAACCTATCGTAGTCAAGAAAAGGGAAATCAGATGTCAGTTGTCATAGAAAAAGGTGATCCTCGGGACCCCGCTGCGACCAGTCTCTTGCAGCAGAGCCATGCCCTGATGCAGGAAAAATTTCCCGCAGAGAGCAACCACTACTTGTCGATCGACGATCTATGCACGCCCGACATTCATTTTTTCGTAGCACGCGTTGACGGCGAAATCTTAGGCTGCGCGGCTTTGGCGATTAAAGCAGGCTACGCCGAGCTAAAGTCAATGTTTGTCGATCCAGCAGCCCGGGGAAACAATCTTGGAAAAAGATTGTTGGATCACATTGATGATGTCGCATGCAGCCTAGATCAAACCGTGATCCGTTTGGAAACCGGCGACACCCTGAAGGCCGCCCATAGGCTGTATGAAAATCATGGGTATGTCTATCGCGGTGCGTTTGGGAGTTACCCTGAAGACCCGATCAGCCTGTTCATGGAAAAAACTCTGTAGATCTAATCACTATCTAATCTCTGGCACAGTTCAGTTTGGCTGTGATCAGGGCGGCATCGCCGGACATGGCATTCTCACGGATAGGACAACCCGATGCCTGTTCGATAGCGATGCGCGCCCTGGGGAAAATTGTGCCGGTCCGTGCAGGGAACTCAAAATTCGTTCGCACAGCTTGTGCCACATTACCTTTCACATACACTTCGAACACTGAACCCTCTACGGTTACGCGCGTACTTGAAACGCCCATCATGCGAACACCAGGTCCGCCACATGACGCGACCAACATGACCAAAGTCAAAACCCTGCCAAACTGACCCCATCTAAGCATGCTTTTTCCGAACGTTACCTGTACATATTTAGGATAATCCATCGTGGGTTAACAATTCGTCAATTTCAACAAGAACACGATAAACAGTAAGTTCATAGAAACTTTGTGAATGACAAAACACCCAGCGCCTTATTTCCAAATCACAAACAGATCGTAATATTTATCGACATATGACACACATGGAACGCGCAACTTTCTTCCTATTTCTCGCCCTTCCTTCCATTACATTCGCTCAAGCTTATAATGAAATGGTTTACCTAGGTGCGACGACCCGCCATGTTCAGGCATGTAATACAAATCGGGGTAAATCATCATGACTGACTTTTCACTTCTTGGCATTTCCGGAGCACTGCGCGCCGAATCTCTCAATCGCAAACTGATCCGGGAAGCGGGCCGCCTGTCAGGGGCTGTTTTCACCGAAGCCAATCTGAACGTACCGCTCTACGATGGCGACGATGAGGAAAACGAAGGCATTCCAACCAGTGTGCAAACCCTGTCTGATCAAATTGCTGCGGCAGATGCTGTTGTCATCTCGACCCCTGAATATAATCAAGCGCTTTCGGGAGTACTGAAAAACGCACTGGATTGGGTCAGCCGCACCGAAGGCAATCCCTGGCAAGACAAACCCGTTGCCATCCTGTGCGCAGCGGCAGGTCGAACGGGTGGCGCACGCGCAACTTACAGCCTTCGCCTCGCCATGACGCCATTTCAACCCCATCTACTGACCGGACCCGAGGTTGGGATCGCCAGTGCATTTTCAGAATTTGACGAGCAAGGTCAATTGACCAACCCACGTTATGTCAAAGCGCTGTCTGGGCTGATGGATGGATTGAAGGCAAGTGCCGCGCGCTAAATCCATCCGTATGGCCGGGGCTATCCCGGCCGCCAAGCAACAAATTACTGGCTGGCTCCGCTACAGGCTAGCCTCGACCCGAAAATCATCTGGAATTGTATCAATACCATCCAAGATCAAGTCCGCCATAATCGTTGCAACTTTTGGCGCCATGCCAAAGCCGATCTTGAAGCCACCGTTGCTGATGAATACGTCTTTTGTATCTGGCACGGGGCCAATCATCGGCGCCCGTGTTTTCGCACGCGGGCGCACACCGGCCCAACGATCCACCACTTCTGCGCCTTGCAAAACGGGCACCACTTGCATGGCTTTTTCAATCACAGCATCTAGTTGTTCATCCACGACGTCCGGTGTGTCGTAATAACGTTCACTGGTTGATCCAACAGCAACGGTCCCATTGGAATGCGGCACCACATGCACGCCTTCGGCAAACAGTTGTGGCGCGTTGCCTGCGTCATACTTCAGCAAGGCACCCTGCCCTTTCACGCCATTTCCGACTTCTCGGCCCATGGCTTCGGAAAACTCTAACAGGCCTTCATACCCCGTGGCGTAAACGATTTTGCCTTCCAAATCTGGTGGTGTATTTCCGGTCAGGATCTGTCCGCCTTCAGATTCAATGGCTGCCACCAAAGCAGCGCATGCCAGACGGGGGTTCAATCGCGCAGTCAGCGTGTCGTGCACAAGCCAGCCGCTTTCGCTGCGCGGTGCCCATGACCCGACTTGAGCAGCCTGAACCACATCCCAACGCGCCTTCCCTTCCCAAAGAACTTTCGCGTTTTCATGCCGCGACCGCGCCAGCAACAACCCCGCGCCATCCGCGATCGCCTGCAAACGGCCAGATCGGCTGTATCCTGGATCTTTCCCAGCAGCCCCGCCAATTTCAGTCCAGAAAGGTTCCGCCATCAAAAGGCTTTCCAATTGAAACGCTTTCTTCGGAATCCACTGTTCCGGCACATGCGGCGCAAGCGCCCCCACCAATCCACCGCTGGCCCCGGCCCCGGGGGCGCGTTTGTCCCAGATCTGCACCTTGGCACCACGTTGCAAACACGTCCAAGCCAAGGTCATCCCTGCAATGCCCGCGCCAAAGATCGTCACATCTGCCATTGCCATTTCTGCGTGCTTTCGTAATGGTGAATTCTGCACCTTCCCTGTGCACCTTTAGGAAAGCTTATGCAAGACACTCACGACCCACTTCTGGTCTGGCGCGATGATGGCGTGCCCGTTTCAGATCGCTTTGATGATCCATATTTTTCCGTGGTGAACGGGCTGGAAGAAACCCGCCACGTGTTTTTGGCAGGCAATGATCTGCCCGCCCGGTTTTGCGATGGGTTTCATGTGGCCGAACTTGGCTTTGGCACCGGGTTAAACATGTTGGCCAGCCTTCTGGCTTGGCGCGAGAATGGGCAAGTTGGCACGTTATATTTCACATCCTTTGAGGCCTTTCCCATGCAGGCCAGCGAAATGGATCAAGCCCTTGCCCATTTTCCAGAAGCCCACGCAATTGCCGCGCCTTTCCTAGAGCAATGGGCAGCAGGTGCGCGTCGGATCGAGATGCCCGGCCTCGTCGCAAACATCCATATTGGCGACGCACGCGAAACCTTACCCACATTAGATTTGCGCGCAAACGCTTGGTTTCTTGATGGTTTTTCACCCGCAAAGAACCCAGAGCTTTGGTCCGAAAATATTTTACATGAGGTCGCAAACCACACAGCCAAAGACGGCAGTTTTGCGACATACACAGCAGCAGGATTTGTGCGCCGCACATTGGACGAAGCCGGCTTTGACGTGACCCGCGCGCCCGGTTTTGGTCGCAAGCGCCACATGAGCATCGGAACATTAAGGACCGCGACATGAGTGAGAATAACACCCGTCTGGGCATCTGGCTGATGTTCGCCACGACCTTGGTTTTCGCGGTACAAGACGGGCTATCACGGCATTTGGCGGAAGAATACAACGTGTTGATGGTGGTGATGATCCGCTATTGGTTTTTCGCGGCATTCGTGATCTTTCTGGCAAAACAACAAGGCATTCTAAGCCAAGCATTGAAGACAGAACAGCTGGGCCTACAAGTGTTTCGTGGCGTGCTTCTGGCCGCAGAAATTTGCGTCACAGTGATTGCTTTTGTCTGGTTGGGCCTAATTGAATCCCACGCTGTATTTGCCTGTTACCCGCTTATTGTCGCCCTGCTTTCCGGCCCTGTCCTAGGGGAACAGGTGGGTTGGAAACGGATGGCAGCGATTGTCATTGGATTTTTTGGTATTTTGATCATTTTACAACCAAGTGGCGGCGTGTTCTCTGTTGCGGCGTTGGTCCCATTATTGGGGGCTGCAATGTTCGCGCTATACGGACTATTGACGCGTTATGCTTCGCGCAAAGACAGTGCAATGGTTAGCTTTTTCTGGACCGGGATTGCGGGATCCGCAGCCATGACATTGGTTGGCATTTGGTTCTGGAAGCCAATGGCACCCAACGATTGGGTCTGGATGATCACCCTGTGTTTCTCAGGGGTTCTGGGGCATTGGTTGTTGATCAAATGCTACGCCGTGGCCGAAGCCAGCGCCGTACAGCCCTTCGCGTATTTGCAGCTGGTCTGGGTCAGCATCATCGGCGTGACCCTGCTTGGGGAAACTCTGCGCACTAACGTGATGATCGGTGCGGTTGTGGTAGTCGGCGCAGGCGTCTTTGCCCTTTGGCGCGAAAGGGTCGCCACAAAACAGGCGACACGTTAAATAGCAAGAAAAACGGGGGCCAGCCCCCGCACCCCCGGGATATTTCTGCTGAAAAGAAAGCAAACACCCGAAGGGCAATCTGTTGCGGTGAGTGATCGAACACTAGCGAGTCCGACGGAGTTCCTCTGAAAGACGAATGGGGCTGGTCTGACCCGATAAGCGCGCCCGATAAACCACCATACTTTCCATCACACGCATCACATAGTTGCGAGTTTCACGGAAGGGGATGTGTTCGATCCAATCTATGGGATCCGTGCGTTCGCGCCTTGGATCACCATAGCGTTCCATCCAACGAATAGGCCGGGACGGTCCAGCGTTATACCCAGCGGCAACCAGTGGGTAGGCCGTACCAAATTCTTCAACCAAGCCCGCGAGATAGGTAGAGCCAAGGCGTGCGTTATATTCGGGATCTGCGGTCAGACCCTGAAGGTTATAACGAATGCCCAATTCCCCCGCGACCTGTTGCGCTGTGCGCGGCATAAGTTGCATCAAGCCGCGTGCACCCGCCCCCGAGATCACCACCGGATCGAATTCACTTTCGCGTCGGGCAATCGACAGCGCAAGTTCTGGCACCACTGGCAGACTGCCTTCCGCCAGACGGTGCAACGGGTAGTAGGCTGCATGTAGGGTCAAACCCCGTGAGGCTGCGCGCTTACCAATCATCACCGCCAAATGAGGTTCTTCCAACGCGATGGCAAGGTTTCCAAGTTGCCCAATTTCTGCGCGAGGTAGGCCTTCGGTGAGATGGGTCAGGAAACGTTCGGACAGGGACAAATCCCCCGCTTGTTGCAAAAGAAATCCAGCTTGAAACACGGTGCTTTTGAGAAAGGGTGCATTGCGCCAATTGGCGAAATCTTCGCCGCCTGTCATGCGTGCATCCATCGCAACACCCACGCGTTCCGCCGCAAGTTGGCCATAAAAACTTGTTTGATACCGCGCACCTTCCCGGTAGAATTCGGCGGCGCGAACGTCATTGCCCAATTTTTCCTGCGCACGGCCCTGCCAATATCCCGCACGACCAAGGCTGATGGGGCTGAAAACTGCACCCTTAAAACGCGCAAAATGGCTGGCGGCAGTTTCGGCGTCATTGAGTTTACGCAGCGCAATATATCCCGCAAGCCATTCCAGATCTGCAAAATTGCTGCCTGATGTCATCCCATGATTTGCCGCCAAACGATAAGCGGCGCGGTTTTTGCCGTCGCGCATCAACTGGCGGGCAATGGCGCGCTGCCAATGGCCCCAGCGGTTGGCATCCCCAGTGCCTGCATCGCTGCGTGCCTGTGAAATCGCAAGGTCAGCCGCGCTGTCATACCGGCCCTTGCGCGCGCGCCAGGTGAAGCGTTCCCAAGCAAGGCCGGGGTCATTCTGCAGGCGGGCGGGCACAGCTTCAATTAAGCCATCGACACCGTCTTCATCGCGGCGCAATCCCATGCGGGCGCGGGCCAACGCTTGCCAACCCTCAGACACCAACGGCATCATTTTCGCAATTTCCGCACGATCCGCACGCCACAGGAAATGATCCATCCGGGCATTGTGGTGATCGGCCAGAAGATTGGCATAGCGGCCAAGATAGATCTCTCGGTCTTCGTCTTTCTTCACGGCAAGTGTTTGCCACGCCAGCACAATCTGGGCACGTGAGGCATTGGGGTTGCCGGTTTCGCGCAGCGCACGGGCGTAATACAGCGCGCCATGGCCGGTCTGTGGTTTCTGATCCGCGAAATAGGCCACGACCTGACGCAGCGGGGTATTTTCATCAATGCTTGCTTCGCCCCGACGACGCATAAGTTTCAATCCAGGCCAGTCGGCATTTCGCGAAAGAAAATCGCGATACTCAGAGAAATCTCCTTCTGGAGAACGCAGGCGAAGCCACTGAACCACATCTCTACCAACCGCACCTGACCCGCGAGCAGCAGATAGCGCAGCAGACCAGTTTTTCGCAGTGGCGGCTTCCAAAGCGCGAGACAAAGCGGCAGCTTCCTGACGCGACTGAGCCTGGACCGCAGACAGCGACAGAATCGCCGCACAACACAGCGTAAAGATGAATTGAAAACCTGTTCGCACCACTATATTCCTCGTTTTGCGCAGAATCACGCTGTTTTGGGCGCAAATCTAACCGATCTCCCCCTTCCAACAAGTCACAATCCCGGATAGAGAGGCGCGGTGGCGCTGATCCGCCGCGAAATATTTCCCCTGGCGACAAATCGCCCGCAACACGAAGGAAGCGTATCATGTTTACTGGCTCATTGCCCGCATTGGTTACGCCGTTGAAAGACGGCCAGGTGGATTTTGTCGCGCTGAAGAAGCTTGTTGAGTGGCATATTGCACAGGGATCTGATGGTCTGGTGCCAGTGGGCACAACTGGCGAAAGCCCAACCCTGTCTCATGAAGAACATGAAGCGGTGATCGAAGCTGTGGTGGAAGTTGTTGCTGGGCGTATCCCGGTGATTGCTGGAGCTGGATCCAACAACACCGTTGAAACCATTCGCTTTCTTCAGCATGCGGAGCGTGTTGGTGCGACGGCAGGTTTGGTTGTAACGCCTTATTATAACAAACCAACCCAACGCGGACTTTACGCACATTTCAAAGCTGCACATGATGCTTGTGAACTTCCGATTGTGATTTACAACATTCCGGGCCGCTCCGTTGTGGATATGACACCGGAGACCATGGGTGAGTTGGCAAAACTACCGCGCATAGTGGCTGTGAAAGATGCGACCGGCGATATCGCACGCGTCAGCCAACAGCGTGCAAGCTGCGGTGCTGATTTTGTGCAGCTGTCTGGCGAAGATGCCTCTGCCCTTGGGTTTAATGCCCATGGCGGTGTTGGCTGCATTTCGGTGACTGCAAACGTAGCGCCGCGTCTTTGTGCAGAATTCCAAGCGGCGACGCTTGCAGGTGATTACGCCAAAGCTCTGGAATACCAAGACAAATTGATGCCCCTGCATGAGGCAATTTTTATTGAACCCGGCCTGACTGGCGCGAAATATGGTTTGTCGAAACTGGGCCTGTGTTCGGAAGAGGTGCGTTCACCTTTGACAGGTCTGTTGGATGAGACGAAAGCGCAGATTGATGCCGCTATGCGTCACGCTGGCCTGATCAACTGATCCCGACCAAGAACACAGCGTGGGGGCTGGCCCCCACACACAACATTCAGTGGGGGCCAGCCCCCACACCCCCGGGATATTTCCGCTAATAAGAAAGACGAGGGGTGCCCATCTCTGACGGGTGCCACTTTACACCTGTGGCCTGAGCGCATAGATCACCTTTATGGCTAAGAAACCCAAATCCGCAGAAGACCGTAATTACAAAGTGATCGCTGAGAACCGGCGCGCGCGCTATGACTATGCCATCGAAGATGACATAGAATGTGGTGTCGTGCTTGAAGGGTCCGAAGTGAAATCAATGCGGGTGGGTCAGACCAATATCGCCGAAAGTTATGCAGCGGTTGAGGAGGGCGAACTTTGGCTCGTGAACAGTTATGTTGCGCCTTATAAGCAGGCGGTGATGTTTGGTCACGAAGAGAAGCGACGTCGCAAATTGATGGTGTCACGCAAAGAACTGTCGCGGCTTTGGCAGGCGACGTCACGCAAGGGCATGACCCTTGTGCCGCTGGTGATGTATTTCAACCATGTTGGCCGGGTTAAGATTAAGCTTGGCATCGCCAAAGGCAAACAGAACCACGACAAACGCGCGACAGAAGCCAAACGCGATTGGGGCCGTCAGAAACAGCGGCTGCTGAAAGAAGGCTGATCTCCGACTATTGGCAATTGGTTCTGATCTCTTGCTGCAGAGAGCGAAACTGCCGCCTAACACGTCCCTGGCGCGGTAACTCAGCTACGCGCTGCATATTGTCGGTCCCGTGGTACCATGAGTCAAACAAAAGCGCTTTGATGTCATTGTCCAGAACAGCGTCTGCAGTGCGATAATAGCACAGGCAGTCTTCCTGACTCTGACCATTACCGCGACCCTCGGATATCATCTGATTGCACACCTGCCCCGGACTCGGTGCCGCGTTTGCCAGATTCGACAGGGAAATTGACGCAATACAAAACATGATGTTAGAAAATTTTCGCATAAGATACGCTCCGTATCATTGATAGAACTACCTGATAGAATGCGTACTCCGCAGTAACTACACAAGCCGCAATAAAACAAAAGATTCGTTTGCTTTGTTTCTTGCGGGAAAACCGCTCCCCTTTTCCCCTGAAATTTATGCCCGTCGTAACCTAACTATATTCCACAACCGGTAAAACACCGGGGTGCAGATGGGCAGTCAGGGAATGGGCTTACATCTGTTTTTATAAAAAGCGGTAAGGGGTACAACATGTTGGGAACTATTATCAGTCTGGTTGCAGGTGCTGTCGGTGGTAACGTCGCAGGTGGCGCACTGAAAGATCTGAACCAAGGTACGTTGATCAACTCTATCGCGGGCATTGTCGGTGGTGGGCTTGGCGGTACAATCCCAAGCATGGTCGGTGCAGGTGGACTTGCCGATGCAGCCGCAGGTGGTGGCATGGACATTGGTGCAATTGTTGGTCAACTCGCCTCTGGTGGTGTTGGCGGTGGTGTTGTTTTGGCCATTGTTGCGGTCGTACGGAAAGCCTTGGCCAAGTAATCGGTGACAGGTTCAAGTTCTTAATGAGTGCTTTGTTAACCTAAGGTGCATGAAAGACGCAGGGGTCACGTTGATCTCTGCGTCTTTTTCTGTCTGAAACTCTTTAAAATTCGTGTTTTTCTTGCGCCTCGGTTTTCATAAGGGTAGGCAGGGAAAAGAGCGCCCAAATTGGGTGACGCATGCTGAACGGGGGCGAATATGGCTGTAGATGATCCTAAAACACTGGTTTCCACCGAATGGTTGGCACAGCACATAAAAGATCCGGATCTGCGCATTCTTGATGCAAGTTGGTATATGCCCGCTGAGGAACGTAGCGGGCTTGAGGAATATCAAGATTGCCATATTCCCGGCGCGCGTTTCTTTGACATCGACGCGATTTCTGATCCGCGTTCTGACTTGCCCCATATGGCGCCGCCGGTTGAATTGTTCATGTCTCGTATGCGCAAAATGGGTGTGGGCGATGGCCATCAGATTGTGGTTTATGACGGATCCGGCCTGTTTTCTGCGGCGCGCGTTTGGTGGTTGTTCCGCCTGATGGGCAAGATGGATATTGCCGTGCTTGATGGTGGATTGCCAAAATGGGTTGCCGAAGGGCGCCCCACCGAAGACCTGCCCCCTATTGTGCGTGATCGCCACATGACCGTGCAGCGCCAGGCCCATATGATCAAAGACGTGACCCAGGTTGCGGCGGCATCAAAGCTTCAGGATTACACGATTATTGATGCGCGCGGCGCAGGTCGTTTTTCTGGCCTTGAGGCCGAGCCACGCGAAGGTTTGCGCGCAGGCCGCATCCCGAATTCCAAGAATGTTCCGTTCGCGACTGTGCTGAACGATGACAAAACAATGAAATCCCCTGCTGAATTGAAAGCGGTGTTTGACGCGTCGGGTGCCGACTTAAGCAAACCTGTGATCACCAGCTGTGGTTCAGGTGTGACGGCAGCTGTGCTGTGCCTTGCGCTGGAACGGATGGGGAAACGTGATCATGCGCTCTATGACGGGTCTTGGACCGAATGGGGCATGTATTCTGACCTGAAAGTGGAAAGCGACGCATAAGATGCTGACGAACCTAAAAGACCAGCCCGCCGATAAAATCCTCGCCCTGATTGCGATGTATCGTGAAGACCCGCGCACGGATAAAATTGATCTGGGCGTCGGCGTTTATAAAGACGCAAGCGGCAATACACCTGTAATGCGTGCGGTAAAAGCTGCGGAAAAGAAGATCTGGGAAACCCAGGACAGCAAAGCTTACACGGGCCTTGCCGGCGACCCAGCTTACGGCGACGCGATGGTTGAACTGGTTCTGGGGTCCGCCGTTGCGCGCGATAATGTTGCAGCTGTGGCGACGCCTGGTGGCACTGGCGCGATCCGCCAAGGTCTTGAGCTGATCAAAATGGCCGCCCCTGAGGCAACCGTTTGGCTGTCCGCGCCAACTTGGCCAAACCACCCCTCCATCGTGAAATACCTTGGCATGCCTGTCGCTGAATATCGTTACCTGAACGATGATGCGCCAACCGTGAATTTCGATGGCATGATGGAAGACCTGCAAAGCGCAAAAGCGGGCGATGTGATCTTGCTGCATGGCTGCTGTCACAACCCAACCGGCGCAAACCTGACCTTGGCACAATGGGCCGAAGTCATTTCCCTGATGCAGGACAAAGACCTGACGCCTTTCGTTGACATCGCCTACCAGGGCTTTGGTGACGGTCTGGAAGATGACGCGGCTGCTGTGCGCATGGTGGCCTCTGAAATGCCCGAAACCATCATCGCGGCAAGCTGTTCCAAGAACTTCGGGATTTATCGCGAACGCACGGGTCTTTTGATGGCCGTAGCACAAGATGCGGGCCTGAAAGCACGCAGCCAAGCGAACCTCGCATTCTTGAACCGTCAGAACTATTCCTTCCCACCGGATCATGGTGCACGCATTGTCAGCACAATTTTGACAGATGACGCCTTGAAAGCCGATTGGAAGGCCGAGCTGGAAGAAACCCGTCTCGGCATGCTGGAGCTGCGCAAACAGCTGGCAGCGGAACTGAAACGTCTGTCCAACTCAGATCGCTTCGCGTTTCTTGCGGAACACCGTGGCATGTTCTCACGCCTGGGTGCGACTCCTGAACAAGTCGAGAAACTGCGCGTAGATTATGGCATCTATATGGTTGGTGACAGTCGCCTGAATATTGCTGGCTTGAATGAAAAAACCATTCCCATCCTTGCAAAAGCTATCATTGATTGCGGGGTCTGATCCCAAAGGGATCAGATTGCGACTGACCTTTGGTTAGTCGCCCCGGGCGGTGGCGCGGACGGGCTTAAGCCCATCCGCGCCACCGCCACCCCCGTTGGGGCAAAACACCCGTCGTTTCCCGGCGGGTGTTTTTCATTGCAAACCTCAAGTTCAACCTTTTGCGAATTCCGGCCAGCTTTCCATACCCAGCTCACTGATATCCAGACCGTTGATTTCGGCCTCTTCATCCACACGCAGGCCCACAGTTGCCTTGAGCAGAAACCACAGCCCTGTGGATGTTACCGTCACAAACAAGCCAATAACAATAATCCCAGTCAGCTGAGCCACCAGCGTTGCCCCCGGATTGGTAAACACAACTGCCAGCGTTCCCCAAATGCCTGCGAACAAATGTACAGGCACCGCACCAACCACATCATCGATCTGCATCCGATCCAACAAGGGCACCGTGAAAACAACAATCACACCGCCAACCGCGCCGATCAAAGTCGCCTGCCCCAAACCTGGCATCAAGGGTTCAGCCGTAATCGACACAAGCCCCGCCAAAGCACCATTCAAGATCATCGTCAGGTCCGGTTTTTTATACATCAATTGTGTCAACAACAGCACTGCCACCGCACCACCAGCAGCCGCAGCATTGGTGTTGGCGAAAATGCGACCGATGTCCGATACATTCGCAGCTGTATCCATCGCAAGCTGAGATCCACCATTAAAGCCAAACCACCCCATCCACAGAATGAACGTCCCAAGTGCGGCCAACGCAAGGGCAGACCCAGGCATCGGGTTCACCCGGCCTGCTTTATATTTCCCAATGCGCGGACCAAGAATGATCACACCCGTCAAAGCCGCCCAGCCCCCCGCAGAATGCACCAATGTCGAACCCGCAAAATCTTGAAAGCCCCAGCCTTCCAAGAAACCTCCGCCCCATTTCCAACTGGCCTCAATCGGGTAGATCAGCGCCACGAGAACCACGACAAACCCCAGAAAAGGCCAAAGCTTTACACGCTCAGCCATCGCACCCGAAACAATGGATGCCGTCGTCGCGCAGAACATCAATTGAAAGAAAAAGTCAGACCCAACAGACGCATACCCCAAATCAGGTGTTACACCTTCAAGTCCAACAGGTTCCAATACAGCGGGCTTAAAGCCCCCCAGAACGCTGTCAATCAACCAGCCATCCCCCGGGTACATGACGCCATACCCCACAAGATAATAAGCAATGGCCGCGATTGAAAATAACGAGATGTTTTTGGTCAACTGCATCGTCACGTTTTTGGAACGCACGAGGCCCGCCTCTAGCATCGCGAAACCGGCGGCCATCCAAAACACCAACATCCCAGAGACTAGGAACATGAATGTTGTGAAGATAAACCCAGTGTCTAAAACCTGATCTGGCATAGAGTTGCTGGTTTGGGCACTTAGGGCGGTCGGGCCGATGATCGCAAGCAGGGTGAAAAACTGGGCGGGGCGTATTCTGTACATTGATCTTCCTCTGATAACGATTGTGCAGGTGCAGCATGGCCATCAAGGCCCTGCCAAAAACAGGATTTACTGTGCTTTGTGGGTCTCGTTTCACCCGTTTGCGCGCAAATTATTCGGCTGTGCCTGAAAATAGGGCGACACGCGGAAATACCGTGCAAACGCAAAATCGCCTGTGGACTGACGGATTCGTGATATGACGTGCACTCTGCTGCGTTGGACGTTAAACTGGCAAAAACGCATAAGCGGGCAGAGTATTATGAGCGGTAAAAACACAGGAAACAGCGGCAAGCGGATCGTGGCAGAGCGACGTTATCCTGCAGCAGGCACAACGAAACCAACCGCTAAAAAGCGTGCCGTAAAAAAGCCCAAACCAGCGGCCCGTAAAACCGCGCGCAGGAAATCTAACACACCACGCGGCCCCATTCGTCGGCTGCTCGGATGGGTGATGATGCCGTTCATTTGGCTGTTTCGTCTGATCTGGAAAATCACATGGCGGGCGTCTCTGGTGGGGGCATTGATCCTCGCCGCGGCGGTGTTTTATGTATCCTCCACCTTGCCGGAAGATTACCGCGTGTTGGTGGATCAGCGGGCGCGTGGGTCTGTCACTCTTCTTGACCGTGAGGGGCAAGTGTTTGCTTGGCGTGGTGATCAATTCGGCGGGATGATCACAGCCGGCACAGTTTCACAACATCTGCACAATGCCGTTGTCGCGACCGAGGATAAGCGCTTTTATCGCCATTTCGGCGTTTCACCGCGTGGGATTGCATCTGCGATCAAAATCAATCTGCGGTCTGGGCGCAGCGCCTTATCGGGCAACGGTGGCTCAACCATCACGCAGCAAACCGCAAAACTGCTGTGTTTGGGCGTACCCTTTGATCCGTCTGCGTGGGAAAGCGAACGCGCCTATGAGGCAGACTGCCGTCGCGGTTCCCTGTGGCGAAAGGCAAAGGAAGCAATTTTCGCTTTGGCCCTGGAAGCCAAATACAGCAAGGAAGAAGTCCTTACCATTTATATGAACCGCGCCTTTTTGGGTGCGGGTTCACGTGGGTTTGAAGCTGCGTCTCAAAGGTATTTTGGAAAATCTGCCAATGAAGTTAACCCCGCAGAAGGCGCGATGTTGGCGGGGCTTCTTAAGGCGCCGTCACGTTATGCACCGACGAACAACCTGCAACGGGCGCGTGATCGTGGCGAAACGGTTCTAAAGTTGATGAACGACCAAGGCTATTTAACCGACAATCAACATGCTTCGGCTGTTGCCAATCCTGCGACGCTATCAAGCGCCGCTGCCGCCGAAGCAGGTGGGGCTTTTGCCGATTGGGTCATGCGGTCTGGGCCTGAAATCTTCACGCGCAACACCACCGAAGATGTGATCATTCGCACAAGCTTTGATCAACGCATTCAACGCGCCACCGAAGAGGCGATGCAGTTGGTGTTTCATGAACGCGTGAGCGCGGGATCAACCGCCCAAGCCGCGATTGTCGTCATGAGTGCCGATGGCGCTGTGCGCGCCATGGTTGGCGGACGTGACGTGCGCGCCAGTGGTGCATTCAACCGTGCTGTTCAAGCCCAACGCCAAACCGGGTCGGCATTCAAACCTTTCGTTTATGCCGCCGCAATGGAATTGGGCTATACGCCGAATGACTATGTTGTAGATGCGGAATTGTGTTTGGACGTGCCAGGATCTGGCCGCTATTGCCCGCGCAATTATACCAACCGGTTTTATGGCAATGTAACCATCACAGAAGCTTTGGCAAAATCTCTGAACACCGCCGCCGTGCGCATATCAGAGGCAATGGGCCGTGAAAATGTGCGCCAGATTGCAAATGATTTCGGGCTGGAAAGTGACCTGGCCCTTGGTCCAGCATTGGCGCTTGGCGCATCCGAAAGCACATTGCTTGAAATGACAGGCGCCTATGCGGGCATCTTGAACGGTGGATCGGCCGTGATCCCCTATGGCCTGGTCGAGCTAAGCCTACAAGGCGACAGCGAACCTGTGATCACCCAAGACGGCGGCATCGGGGAACGTGTGATTTCGCGCCGCGCGGCCCAACACCTAACCTATATGATGAGCCGCGTTGTCGCCGAAGGCACCGGCGCGCGCGCGCAACTGGATGGCTGGCAGGTGGCGGGCAAAACAGGCACGACACAGGGCGCCAAAGATGCGTGGTTCATCGGCTTCACCGCCGACTATGTTGTCGGGGTCTGGATGGGCAATGATGACAACAAACCACTGCGAGGCGTCACCGGTGGCGGCCTGCCAGCAACCATTTGGCATGAGGTCATGCTGCGCGTGACAGCGGGCATGACGCCAACCCCCCTGCCCATGCTTAACCCCGGCCCGGCACGTCCGCTTGTGAGCGAAGCTGATCGTCAACGCCAAGCTGAAGAAGAAGCACGTCGCCAGCAACGTGAAGAACGACAGCAACAAAGGCACAACAACACCGATGGTGTAATTGAAAACCTGCTAAATGGGCTGTTTGGTGGGGGAAACTGATAATTCTATGGTGTGCGTAACATGTGCACCATAGATATTTCGGGCAGATTGGCTTAAATTAATCTGTCCCCGCCGTGTCGACTTCTTCAATCGATACGGGATCTTCGGGCTGCTCACCAATCAAAGCTTCCACGGCCTCTTCGGCGGTGCAACGTTGGAATTGGAACGCATAACCGTCCCACACCATATAAAGCCCACCATCGACACCGCGCATCATCAGCATGCGCGCTTCCCACGGAGCTGGGGGTTGGCCATTTTCCCCGAGATAACCTTCGCAATACATATCATAAAGCGTGGCATTCATGTTGCGCACTTCAACAGGCTGGCGCATCTGGCAAACGGCTTCGTTGCCAAAGAACGTACTGTCATGAATACGCACAGCCCCGCCTTCGACCCCAACACGCGCGCAATCTGCATCTGACCCTTGACGATAGACGCCATCCCAAGGGCCAGCGAATGCGAGGCCCGGAGAGAGGATCAGAAGCAAAGCTGCGCGCGCAAAAGACATGACTTACCCTGCGGAACGCAGATCAGAGATCAAACGATCCAAATCGCCGCCGCGGCTGTCAAGCATCGCGCCAATTTCTTCGCGTTCCACACGTGTCAGGCTGATGCCTTCGATCAACATGTCGAAAAACAGGTTACGCCCGCCACCTTCTTTCACAAGGAAATCCACGCTGAAGGGCGCGCTGCCTTGCAGTTGGGTGCGTGCGTTCACCTCAAACCAGCTTTTAACTTGGCGCACGTTTTGCACGTCAATACGGCCGCCAATAAATTCACGGAAACGACGCCCATATTTGCGCGCAATGTAACCTTCAAAGGCTTGCACGAAAGCACGTTTCTGGGAATTTGACGCACGACGTGCATCTGCCCCCAAACAACGGAAGGCAATCACTGTGGTGTTCGCATAACGTTTAAAAACACGCTCAAAACGGTTCAACATCCGGCTTTCGGATTGCCCCGAATTAATGATGGAAGTGATTTCAGCAACCACTTCAGCAACCAAGCTGGACGCCTGTTGGGCCGTTAAAGCCATTGCACCGGTTGGTGCCAATGCAACGACAGATGTAGTGGCCAAAAGACCTGTGGTAAAACCACGGCGGGAAATGCTTGAACTATTCACCATAGAGCTCCTCAAACAATGCATCAATTTCATCAGTTTCTTCTACAGAGACATCAACACCAAGCTCATATCGGCGTTGTTGCAGATATAGGTTGCGTGCCTGCGCATAACTGTCTTCGCTTTCATACAGTAACGCATCGATCGTTGCTGCATATTCATAGCGGCTGCCAACTTTGGCAAGAACTTGCGAGGTTGGGCTCAGCAGATTTTCAGGCGCATCCAACGCATAGCCCAACGGGTTGGTAAACAAGTCAACAACGCGCCCAACCGTGTGGCGTTCGGTGGATGGACCAACAAATGGCAGCTCTACGTAACGGCCTTCGCCAAAGCCCCATTTATACAGCGTTTCGCCAAAATCTGTGGTTTCTTCTTCCAACCCAAAATCATTGCCCGCCGGATCACCAAGACCACCAAACCCGAGGGTTGAGTTGATCAAAAAGCGGAAAGAATTGCGTGCTGCACCTTCAAGATCAAGTTGCAGAAGATTGTTCACAACGCGGCCAGGCAACGCGAAATTGGACGCAGCACGCCCGATCCCGCGACGGGTATTGCGTGATAGGCCCTTGCCATAAGCATTAGACGCAGGCGCATACAGATTGCGATCGACAGCAACATTAAACGCATGCGTACGACGGTTCACATCTTCATTCGGATCGCGATGTCCAGAACCGTCCCCCTGTTGGCTACAGGCAGAAAGAAAGCCCACGGCCATAAGCGTCGCAAAGAACTTCATTACGCGAGGGGAATTTGTCATGCCGGGCACCGTTTTACATTTGTGTCTGAAAGCCTCTAGGCCGCCAGTTTGTTAACATGTGAGTATTAGAGGCCCGATAAACAAGTATTTGCCCCAAATGTCGATAGATCCCTGCTTGCATCACCCCAAGAATGTAGCAAGAATACGCCAGTGGATTAACTCGCCATTCAAGTAATTCGTTTAATCATTTAAAAACAAAGAAGGTTACCGCCCACAATGGCCGATATTCAAAAAAGACTGACCGCAAATGGGTCAGCAGAATTACGCTCAACTCTTGGACAAAGTTACCCGATTCTTGGGTTTATCGCATTGCTCAGTGTCTTCGTGAACCTTCTGATGCTGACAGGTCCAATCTTTATGCTTCAAATCTATGGGAACGTGCTGACCAGCCGATCTGAAGCAACCCTATTCGCGTTGATCACCCTTGTTGCGTTTCTTTACTTGATGATGGGCATATTGGATCACACCCGAGGACGGCTCCTTAGCCGCGTCGGGGCACGCTTTCAGTCCCGCTTAGACAGTCGTGCATTTTCCGCCACCCTTCAAGCGAACATGCGCCCCGCAACAGCCTTGAATTCAAGTAAGGCAACCGGCGTGCAAGATTTGGAAAGTGTGCAACGTTTGCTGGCGTCCCCCATACTTTCAAGTTGTTTCGACGTCCCATTCACCCCGATTTTCCTTGCCGGCCTCTGGCTTTTTCACCCCTACCTTGGCATCTTGGCGATGGCTGGTGGTGGCTTTCTAATTGTGCTTACGCTCATCAGTGGTAAGCTAACGCGACGCCCGGCAATTGAAGCCCAAAGCGCAACTTACGGCGCAAATAAGTTATCGCACCAACTGCAAGACAACCCAGAAATGGTGCAAAGCTTGGGCATGCAAGGGGCCGCGTTTGAACGTTGGAATATCCTACGCCGCGATTCTCTTTATAAGGCTCTAACCTCAGGGGATCTGGTCGCAAAGTTCACATCCTCAACAAAGGCAATACGGTTGTTCCTTCAGTCTGCCATGCTGGCAATGGGGGCTTGGCTGGTTCTACGGGGTGAACTTTCACCTGGTGCAATGATCGCCGGTTCGATCCTGATGGGGCGTGCCCTTGCGCCGATTGAGCAAACCATTGGCAATTGGACGGTTGTACAACACGGCCGCAAAGGCTGGGATAACCTTGCCCTCCTTTTAAGCCAGGTTCCTGAAGAAAAAGACAAAATGCCACTTCCAAAGCCTGCGGCCCACATACATGTGAAACAACTGACAGCGCTTCCTCCGGGGCAAAGCCAAGCGACCCTAAAGCAGATCAACTTTGAACTCAAACCGGGACAAGCTATGGGTGTGATCGGGCCAAGTGGCGCGGGTAAATCATCACTTGCCAGAGTGTTATCTGGGGTGTGGCTTCCAGCTGCGGGCCAAGTGCGCCTAGGTGGCGCCACTTTGGATCAGTATGAGGCGGATGTATTGGGGCAACACGTTGGATATCTGCCACAACGTGTTGAATTATTTGAAGGAACCATTGGCGAAAACATTGCTGGCTTAATCCAGAACCCCGATGCAAACAATATAGTCGCCGCCGCCAAAAAAGCAGGGGCCCACAATATGATCCTGAATCTGGCGAATGGCTATGACACAAAAGTAAGCGCCAGCAGCGACCATCTTTCCGGTGGTCAGGTGCAGCGTATTGGTCTGGCGCGTGCCCTATTTGGTGATCCGGTCCTCGTGATTCTGGACGAACCCAATTCCAACCTAGACAACGAAGGATCACAGGCTGTGAACCAGGCGATAAAAACCCTTAAAGCTGAAGGAAAGGCGATCATGATCATGGCGCATCGCCCCGCAGCGATTGAGGAATGTGATGTTCTTCTCATGTTGGAAAACGGTCAGGTTCGTGCGTTTGGACCAAAGAAAGAAGTCTTAGAATCCGTGCTGCAAAACCATAAAACACTTTCCAAACAATCGGGCCCTGGAGGTGTATCATGAACATGCTCAAACAGACGCAAACGACCGATGAATTTCCCGTCCGAACGAAAATGATTACAGGGTTTGTCGCGCTCGCCCTGCTGGTTATAGGCGGTGGTTGGTGGTCGGTCACCACGCAAATCGCGGGTGCGGTTGTCGGGCAAGGACGTGTCCGCGTTGAACAACAACGCCAGCCGATCCAACATCCAGATGGTGGGGTGGTTCAGGATGTGATTGTGCAAGAAGGCGATCAAGTGGAACGCAACGCACTGCTCATTCGTCTTGATCCCACCTTCTTAAACGCCGAGCTGGACGGATTAACTGAACAGCGCCATGAGCTTGTCGCAAGACAAGCCCGTCTTGAAGCTGAACGTGATGGCAATGAAGTCGTTCAATTCCCCGAAGACTTTATAAGCCTGTCAGAAACTGACAAAACCGTAGGAAGCTTGATTATCAGTCAAACGCGCCTATTCGAGACGCGCAAGATCACCCTCGCCAACACCATTGCGCAAATGCAAAACCGTAAACTACAGGTGGAAATTCAGCTCAACGGGCTAGACGCACAACAGACGTCTATCGAACGTCAGCTTGAACTTCTTGGACAAGAGCTTGAAACACAACAGGGCTTGTTGGATCGGGGACTTGCCCAGGCTGGCACAGTACTTGCGTTGCAACGCGAAGAAGCGCGTTTGTGGGGCTCAGTTGGGGAATTGAATGCAACCGCTTCAAAATCACGCGAACAAATCGCCGAACTTGATCTCGAAGTGTTGCGCTTGACCAACCAGCATCGTGAAGATGCCATTTCAGAGCGAAGCCAGGTGCGTTACGACTTGATCTTACTTAATTCACAGATCCTGAATGTCACTGAACGGCTGCAACGCCTGAACCTGCATGCGCCTGTGTCAGGCATCGTGCATGGTTTGACTGTATTCGCCCCACGTACGGTCATTCGCCCCGCAGACGAGGTCATGGCGTTGATTCCACAAGACCGCCCCTTGGTGTTCGAAGTCGACATCGAACCGATCCACATCGATCAGGTCTATTTTGGCCAAGAAGCAACACTGCGCTTCCCAGCATTCAATGCCAACGACAGCCCAGAACTATTCGGAACGGTTTCTAAAATCTCTGCCGACTCATTTACGCATGAATCCACTGGAGCAAGTTTTTACCGTGCTGAAGTTGCCCTAAATCCAGGCGAAGCCAGCCGTTTGCCAGAAGGTATCGTGTTGTTACCAGGCATGCCGGTCGAAACCTATATTCGAACCAGTGATCGCACCCCTTTTGTCTATTTGACCAAACCACTTGCGGATTATTTCAACCGCGCCTTCCGCGAGGATTAGGACCTTCCCGTTTGCCGGGTGCGGCACCGGATCGAATTAACGTGAAATTCTCTTTTCTTTCGCGGAAATCCGGTCCAGTGTCGCGCCTGAAAACGTAACTGATAGGTGCATCATGACAAATCCAATCGAATCCCGCCTCGCCGACATGGGCATCACTTTGGCAGCGGGCCCGGCCCCAGCCGCGAACTATGTTCCCTTCGTTCAAGTGGGTGACATGCTGTATGTATCAGGTCAGATCTCTCAGAATGCGGATGGGTCGTTCCTGACGGGCAAGTTGGGCGAAAACATGGAAGCCGAAGCAGGCGCAAAGGCGGCACAATCCTGTGCGAAAAGCTTGTTGTCACAGGTAAAAACTGCTCTCGATGGTGACCTCACACGCTTGGTGAAGGTTGTGAAGCTGACAGGCTTTGTGAATTCCACAGCGGATTTTGGCGATCAACCGAAGGTGATCAACGGCGCATCTGACTTCTTCGTCGAAGTTTTGGGCGACATGGGCCGTCATTCCCGTTCTGCGGTTTCTGCGGCGTCTTTGCCATTTGGCGTTGCTGTTGAAATCGAAGGTATTTTCCAGGTTAAATAAGGCCCTGACATGACACGTCCTGTTCTGCCTGACACATTTCTAAAGGCACCTTTCACCCACCGAGGTTATCACGATATCTCGGCAGGTATCCCAGAAAATTCAATCGCAGCATTTAAAGCGGCGATTGATGCGGGCTATGGAATTGAGCTGGACGTGCAGGCCACCAAGGATGCCGACGCGATGGTGTTTCATGACTATGATATGAAGCGCCTGACTGGCACGCAAGGCCCCATCCAGCTGTGTAATTTGGATGAGGTCTGCGCACGCCCTTTGCTGGGAAATAACGAACAAATCCCAACGCTGTCCAACGTCTTGGATTTGGTTGCTGGGCGTGTTCCCCTTCTCATCGAAATCAAGGATCAGCACGGTGCAATGGGTCCGGTAGATGGGCGTTTGGAACATGCTGTTGCCCGTGCCTTACACGGATATGTTGGGCCCGTTGCCCTGATGTCTTTCAACCCACATTCGGTTGCCGTTTTGGCCGAGGCGATGCCGGATATTCCGCGCGGGATCACCACTGAAAATTGGCTGGGCGAAGAGGAACAATTGATCCCAGCCGCCCGGCGTGCTGAGCTTGTTGAGATCCAAGATTACGACCGTGTCCAAGCTTGTTTTATTTCCCACCAGGCCAGTGATTTACATTCCCCACAGGTCGCACGGCTCAAGGCCTTAGGGGCGAATGTTCTGTGCTGGACGATCCGCAACAAAGCCGAGGAAACTCAAGCCCGAAAAGTCGCGCAAAACGTAACCTTTGAAGGCTATGCAGCCGCGTTATGCCCCGTTGAACGGTAATATCGAAATCCGGATACTGCACAGCCTTGCGGACGTTTCTCCACAAGATTGGGATGCTTGCGCCAACCCCGAAGGGCTGTATCCCGCCATTGATCCCTTTGTGACTTGGCGATTTTTACATGCACTTGAAGTGTCGGGATCTGTGGGGGATGGCACCGGCTGGCACCCGCATTATTTGCTGCTTCTTGAGAATGATGCCTTGATCGCAGCTGCGCCCATGTATTTGAAAACGCACAGCCAAGGCGAATATATTTTTGATTTCAATTGGGCCCAAGCCTACGAACAAGCCGGTGGCAATTACTATCCAAAGCTTCAGATTGCGGTGCCTTTCACACCAGCAACGGGCCGCCGTTTTTTGTGCCGGTCGGGATATGAAGCCATGGGGCAAAGCGCTTTGCGCGAAGCAATGATAAAAATCGCAGCCGACAATGGAATTTCATCAGGACATGTGACCTTTTGCACAGAGGCCGAGGCCATTGCCGGGGCGAAAGCCGGTTTTCTTCACCGCAAATCGTCACAGTTCCACTGGCTGAATGATGAGTACAAAACATTCTCTGATTTCCTAGGTGCATTATCCGCACGCAAACGCAAAAACATTCGGCGGGAACGTCGCCAAGCTTTGGAAGCCGACATTGAAATCCAACATGTGACGGGCAAGGATATCCGACCGGAACATTGGGATGCGTTCTGGATGTTTTACCAAGACACCGGGGCGCGCAAATGGGGAACACCTTACCTCACACGCGCATTTTTTGAGGAAGCTCAATCCCACCTGCGAGATGACATATTGCTCATCTTGGCGACCCGCGATGGGAAATATATTGCAGGTGCGATGAATGTCATTGGTCGGGAAACCCTGTTTGGGCGATATTGGGGATGTGTCGAAGATCACCCATCTCTGCATTTTGAACTGTGTTACTATCAAGCTATTGAATGGGCGATAGCGCATGGATTGCAACGGGTTGAAGCTGGCGCACAGGGGGATCACAAGCTTGCCAGGGGGTATTTACCCGTGGAATGTCATTCGCTTCATTGGATCGCTGATCCAGGATTCTCACAAGCGGTCGAACGATTTATCACCGCCGAAGCGAAAGCCGTGGGGCAAGATATTTCTGTTTTAAGCAGCTATGGTCCGTATAAGATCCGTGAAGGGGAAAATGATGAAACTGACGAATGAAGAACGTGCAAATGACTTGACACCATTGTTGCAAAACGGCTGGGCACATGACCCTGACCGTGATGCGATTTCAAAAACCTACGAATTCAAAAACTTCATTGAAGCCTTTGGTTTCATGACACGTACGGCGATCTGGGCTGAGAAATACAAACACCACCCTGAATGGTCTAACGTATGGAACAAGGTGGATGTGACCCTGACAACGCATGACCATGACGGGTTGACCGAATTGGACATAAAGATGGGGCGTAAGATGGATAGCTTGGCTGGGTAGACCTGGCAATTCAGGCATCAGATCCGCAAGCCAGCCCCCGCATCAACGCTTTTCCGGGCCATCCAAGGGGAGTGCCACTTTACAATTCCCCCCACCCCACAAGAGATTGCGTCTTTCAATTGCATCAGTTTGCTGGCAGGTTCGCCGCGTAATAAAACACACTGTATGATTGATGAGGACGTACAATATGGGACTGAGTGACCTACTTGGACAAGCGATTAACGCATTTGGTGGCACCGATGAAATCGTGTCAAAAATTTCTGAAAGCGGCGTCGACCTATCCGCGCTTGTGGACATCGATATCGCTGAAGTTCCAGCGATGCTGTCTGAATATGGGATCGATATGTCTCTGCTCGAGAACCTAGGGATCTCTACTGAAGATGTAATCGAGAAAGTTAAAGAACATCTAATCGGGTGATCTAACAAAAACGAAGGGTGCCCGCTTTGACGGCTTGGGCACCCTTCGATCTGTCAAGAAACGTGCGAAATCAAATCGCTTCTAGGATCGCTTCTCCACCAGAAACGCCACAAACGCCGGGGTTCTCTTCGGCCTGAAGCACAGTAATTTTCCCGTCATCCACCACCATAGCATAACGCAAAGACCGGCCCATGAGGCCGAAATCCGGGGCGTCAAAGTCAAATCCGATGGCTTTGGTAAAAGCAGACAGTGGATCGCCCAGCATTTTCAAGCCCGCTTTGTCAGCGCCGGTGTCTTTTGCCCAAGCTTGCATCACGAATGCATCATTCACCGACACGCAAATGATATCCTCAATGCCCTTCACGGCGAGGGCATCGAAATTGCGCATGAAACTTGGCACATGTTCTGTGCTGCAGGTTCCGGTAAACGCGCCGGGCAGGCCAAAGATCACAACTTTGCGCCCCTTCGTTAAGCTAGAAAGCGAAATGCTTTCGGGACCTGCTTCACCCATTTGCATGAGGCTCGCCTCAGGTAATTTGTCATTTGATTTCACTTTCATGTCGCATTTCCTCTGGATCAATTTTGGCAATTGCCGTTATCTGTGAGCAACTATAGAGCCACAACGCAAAACCGCAAAGCCGGGAACCATCGGAGACATCAGAACATGAGCCACATTATTGTGATCGGGGCCGGCCAAGCCGGAAGTTCTTTGACAGCGAAGCTACGCAATCTTGGGTTTGACGGCAACATCACGTTGATTGGCGAAGAAACTGCCCCACCCTATCAACGCCCCCCATTGTCCAAAGCATATTTATTGGGTGACATGGCGCGGGAACGTCTGTTTTTACGGCCTGAAAGCTTCTACGCGGACCAAAATATTACGCTGCGATTGGGCACAAAAGTGGATGCGATCGACACGGCTGCAAAGACCGTAACGATCGGCAATGAGACGCTGAAATTTGACCAGCTTGCCTTAACCACAGGATCTGTCCCCCGCTTTCTGCCTACGGCGGTTGGTGGTGATCTGGACGGCGTTTACACAGTCCGCGGCCTCTCTGATGTGGATGCGATGGCACCGGAATTCATTGAAGGGCGCCATGTATTGATCATTGGCGGCGGCTATATTGGGTTAGAGGCCGCAGCAGTGGCCGCGAAATCTGGGCTAAAAGTGACTCTGGTCGAGATGAGCGAGCGTATTTTACAGCGTGTTGCTTCTACAGAAACTTCTGATTTTTTCCGTGCGCTGCATGGCGAACGTGGCGTGGACATTCGCGAAGGATGCGGGTTGAAACGCTTGATCGGAGATGGCCGTGTTAACAGCGCGGAACTGACCGATGGCAGCACCATCGACGTCGACTTCGTCATTTCAGGGATTGGAATTATGCCTGCGACGGCCCTTGCGGAGATGGCCGAGCTCACCCTTGAAAATGGCATCAAGACCAACGCTTTTGGCCAGACATCCAATGATGCGGTCTGGGCGGCTGGGGATTGCGCATCCTTCCCACGCAACGGCGAACAGATGCGTTTGGAAAGCGTGCCAAATGCGATCGACCAAGCAGAATTGGTCGCGGCAAACATGTTGGGCGCAGAAAAATCCTATGCGCCTCAAATTTGGTTTTGGTCTGATCAATATGACGTGAAGCTGCAAATTGCAGGCTTGAACACCGGTTTTGATCAAGTCGTGGTACGTGATGGCGGTGCCGCGCGGTCCCATTGGTATTACCGCGCAGGGCAGTTGATTGCCGTGGACGCCATGAATGACCCTCGGGGTTATATGGTTGGGAAACGTTTGATCGACGCGGGTAAAAATGCAGATCCGGCTGTTGTTGCCGATGCCTCAGCTGACTTGAAACCCCTGCTAAAAGCATGAGAATCATCGCCGGAGAATACCGCGGACGAACCTTAAGCGCGCTTGGCAAAGGTGATGCGGGGGCACATTTGCGCCCCACCACGGATCGCGTGCGCGAAAGTTTGTTTAACGTGCTGTCCGGTGGGCGTTTTGATGTGGATATCGAAGGCGCACAGGTGTTGGACATTTTTGCCGGCACAGGTGCACTTGGCTTTGAAGCTCTGTCCCGAGGTGCCGCCCATGTCACCTTCATCGAAAATGGCCGCAAAGGCCAGCAACTGATTCAGGACAACGCAAAGCTATTGAACGCACAGACAAACACATCCCTTTTGCGCGTGGATGCAACCCGCTTGCCTGCCTGCCCAGATGTACCCGCCGATTTGGTGTTTCTCGACCCGCCCTATGGCAAATCCCTGGGCGAAAAGGCCATAGCCGCAGCCCTTGCACAAGGTTGGATCGCAGAGGGCGCATTGGTCGTTTGGGAAGAAAGCGCTGTAATCACCGTGCCTGACGCCTTGCAATTTCTAGATCAACGCAAATATGGCGACAGCCGCATTACTTTTCTAGAAAACCGGAATTCTAGTATTCTAGAAAACTAATATTCCAGTTACTTAACCTTTCTAAACGCAATCAAAGGGCCCAACACAATGCAAAACACCCCACCAAAGCTTGTGATTTTTGATTGTGACGGCGTGTTGGTCGACACCGAAGGCCCCGTGAACGAGGTCATCGCAGCCAGCCTAACGCGCTATGGTTTGCCCGTATCCGCGCATGAATGTCAGGCCTTGTTCATTGGGGGCACGATCTTTGGCGTGCATGACGAAGCAAAAAGACGTGGCGCGGATCTTCCTGACAATTGGGTGGATGAAACCTTGGCTGCAATCTTCGCCCGGATCGAAGCTGGCGTTGAGGTCATCGACGGCGTCACAACTTTGCTGGATCAATTGGACAAAAAGGGCATTGCCACAGCGATTGCATCAAACGGCCCGATGGGTAAAATGGAACGATCCCTAGGGCCATCGGGATTATGGTCACGGTTCGAAGGCCGTATTTATTCGCGCGAAGGATTCACCCCCAAACCCGCGCCAGACATGGTGTTACAAGCTCTGAAAGATGCAGGCGTGGATGCATCCGAAGCCGTCATGATCGATGACAGCGCGAGTGGTTGCATGGCTGCGGTCAATGCACATGTACGCGCGATTGGCTTCGCCGCTGAGGGGCAAGATGACAGTCTGCGCGCGGTTGGGGCTGAGGTCGTGAACCATATCGACGCGATAGCCGAATTGATCCACCTGCCCTAACCGAGATCATGCCCCAAAGCTGCCCCAAGGGATAAAACGTACCATATCGCCGGGCGTAATTTCTGTGGTGTCTTCTGCAATATCCACCAGACCATCCGCCCAAGTGAGACCAGATATGCGCCCAGAACCCTCATTGGCAAACAGCTCAACTTGTCCAGCCTCCGTCATCCGTGCGCGTTGAAATTCGCGCCGCCCCGGTTTCTTTTTCTTTGTGAACCCGGCTGGCAGTTGATAGCTTTGCGGGGTTTTCCACGGACCACCGGCAAGCTGGGCACATGCGGGATGCGCAAACATCACCGCTGTTACAAAAGCTGCAACAGGATTTCCAGGCAACCCAAAGACCGGGGTGTTGTTCCATAGGCCCAGTGCAAGCGGACGACCAGGTTTCATCGCAATCCGCCAAAGTTGCATGGCACCGCTGTCACTCAGCAAAGCAGACATGTGATCTTCATCCCCTTGAGATGCCCCGCCAGACGTCAGGATCACATCCGTTGCTTTTGCGGATTGATCAAGGATCTCACGCAATCTGTCACGGTCGTCCGGCGCATGCCCAAGGTCAACAGGCACATGTCCCCATGACCGGATAAGATCCAACAACATTGGACGATTTGCATCATATGTCCGCGCGGGATCGATGGTTTCGCCGGGTTTCGCCAGCTCGTCCCCAGTCGAGAGAACCCCAACACGCAATGGGATACGCACGGTTACATCAGAAACACCCAGAGACGTCAAAAGCGCAAGGGCGCGTGCGTCAAGACGTGTGCCTTCTGGCAGGGCATCGGCACCCTCTTGGATGTCTTCCCCCTTAAGCCGCACATTTGCACCTGGCTTAATCTTACCCTGGAAACGAATATCCGCACCCGTGACTTGGACGTCTTCTTCCATGATCACAGTATCAACGCCAGGCGGGGTCAACGCCCCGGTGAGAATACGAATAGCATATCCATGGGGCACAGGGTCTATGTGTGGGCCACCCGCAGCGGCGCGACCATCCACCAGAGGCAAAACCGCAACGCCCACGTCAGGCAGACAAGACCCCGCGAAACCATATCCATCCACGGCGGAGTTATTGGCGGGTGGGCTTGCACGATTGGCGCTGATCGCATTGGTTAAGATACGCCCTGCGGCCTGCCATAAGGGCAATTTTTCACTGTCACAGACCGGCGTTAGGTTGTCGCGCAAATGCTGCAACGCGGTATCCACCGGCGTCCAGGTCACACCTACCGGCAATGCGAAGCAATCATTTTTCAGAGGCGCTGGCAGTGTTTCTGTAACAGTCGCCGCTGCAAATCCCACCTGTTTCGCGATAAAATCCGCAAGGGCTTCGGTGTCATCAAGATCAATCACCGGCACGCGGGCGTCCGCTATGGCGTGATCACTGGCCAAGGCTTTGATCGTCGCGTCGCCAGCGGCAATCAGGGGATGGTTGTTCTCGGCACGCACACATTCGATCTTTGGGTGGGGTTCACGCTTAAACCCCTCGATCAACACCAAATCACACGGGCTGAGACGCGCGAGAAGTTCTGGCAATGAGGGCTCATCCGCATCGCGCAATTCCCCCATCAAGGCCCAGCGATGTTTGGATGACAAAAAGACCTCGCGCGCGCCCGCTTCACGGTGGCGATAACTGTCGCGACCGGGCTGATCAACATCCGTACTGTGGTGGGCGTGTTTTATGGTCGAGACCTTCAATCCACGCGCCGTGAACTCAGCCACCAACCGTTCCATCAGGCCCGTCTTGCCCGCGTTCTTCCAACCGGTAACGCCAAAAATCTTCATCGTTGTTCAACCTTTTAGAATGTCATGCGCCTGTGTCAGATCTTGCGGGGTATTCACATTGAAGAACGGGTTAACATCGCCTGTCAGCGCAAACTCTGCATAGGCGTTTCCACGGGGTTGGGTAAAGGCGACGATTTTGCGCAGGCCGTCGTTTAGTGCCGCCCTCAAATCATCTCGCAGCGTGACGGACCAAAGGCCAAACGTCGGCTGCCGTTGTTGTTTACGCTCCGGGCATGGCGTTGCCGACAGCACCACCGGCGCGGCCGTGATCTCAGATTGCAGCTGCAATTGCGGCACAAGGTCCGCAGGTAAGAACGGCGTGTCTGCGGCGGCCGTGACGATATGATCAAAGCCACGCTCAGCCGCGTAATCCAGCCCAGCCAATATCCCGGCAAGTGGGCCAGCAAGTTCACCCGACGCATCCGGGATCACAGGCACATGGAAGGCGCTAAACCTGTTAGCATCCCCATTTGCGTTTAAGATCAATCCACCAACTTGCGGGTCAAACCGATCAATCACATGGGACAGGATCGGCTTCGTTCCAAGCTGCAACAACCCCTTATCAACCAGATTGTCATCACTACCCCCCATCCGGGTCGCCTGCCCACCAGCGAGGATCACACCTAGAGGCGCCCTCATGAGAATACCTCGCATTTTGCATCTTTCCATTCCTGAAGCTGCGTCCGGAAAGCATCAGGGGTAAGACCTTCGGGAAGGGCGGAATTTGGGATGAGCCTTTGGGTCAATCCAATGCGAAGAGCTGTAAACTCTTCCACCGAACGGACATCCACCACCAGTTTCCAAGTATAGCGGCATTCACTCTGCTCTGAGCGGAATAAGACCGTACTCTCAGACAATATCGCAGACCATTGCCCGTTCTCTTTAACATCTGTTGCAACCGCCTTTTTCATTTCCCTTTGTAATCGGTCTTGAAAATAGCCATCCAGTAACTTGGCAAAAATCAAACCCATCAGGCCAGTCAGATAATGGCTCAAATCCAGCCCATCGGGCGAAGAGTTCTCGGCAAATATCCAGATCGCAACGAATGCCAACAAGGCAAATAATCTCGACATCAGATACTTGAGAACCCGTGTGAAACCGTCAACCCCTCTGACCGCGAAACTATCGCCCCACGCCAATGCCGCCACCGACTTATCTGCGGCGCTGATCGTGTAATTCAACTCGATCCCCTTCATTCCCCAGCCCCTTTCCTGCGGCTCTTTTTGCCCTCTTCCGGCACACGTTCGGGATCGGCATCGCGTATAAGCCGGGCATCGCCAGACAAACACGTAAACCGCCGCCCGCGCATACGGCCAATGATCGTCAAGCCAAGATCACGCGCAATCGTCACACCCGAAGCCGTGAAACCGGACCGTGACACCAAGACAGGTATTCCCATAGAGGCACATTTGATCACCATTTCAGACGTCAAACGCCCGGTGGTATACATGATTTTGTCACCACCATCCGTGCCCGTCGTGCGCATCCAACCTGCGATTTTATCAACAGCATTATGACGCCCCACATCTTCCATATAAACAAGCGGCTGATCCTGATGGCATAGCACCGTGCCGTGGATCGCACCGGCAGACAAATACAGCGAAGGCGTTGTGTTAATCGTCGCAGCAAGCGCATAAAGCCAACTTGTGCGGACCTCTGTTTGTGGCAACTCCAGCCCCTCAAGCCCTTCCATCATATCGCCAAACACCGTGCCAACCGCGCAACCTGAGGTGCGCGTTTTTTTGGCCAATTTTGCCTCGTAATTCGTCACTTTATCCGTGCGAATGACAATCGTCTCAAGTTCTTCGTCGAAATCTGTGGCGGTCACATTTTCATCCACCGCCAACATCCCTTGATTGGCCAAAAACCCCACAGCCAAATATTCTGGATAGTCACCAATTGTCATCGCTGTCACAATTTCTTGGCCATTCAAGAAGATCGTTAATGGGCGTTCTTCTACCACGTCAATCTCAACCAAATTGCCATGCTGATCTTGGCCTGTCACGGCACAGGTCAACATACCCGCACCGGGATCAGGGGCGATCAAATATTTATGGGCAGCATCACGGGTTGTCATTTGCATCTCTCACAGAAATCAGGCATCGGAGTCTGAGCTAAGATTAGGAGCAGCGCGTGACCTCCACCAGTTCTAAATCACATTTCCTGCGCGGATTGCGCATCGGCTTGCCGTTTATTTTGGTGGCCGGCCCATTTTCACTGCTTTTTGGCGTCGTCGCAACAGAGGCAGGCCTGAACCTATTGGAAGTCATGGGCTTTACCTCCATCGTCATCGCAGGTGCCGCGCAATTTGCCGCCTTGCAACAGATGACAGAGAACGCCCCAGTGATCGTGATCCTCGCCACGGCTTTGGCCGTGAACCTGCGGATGGCCATGTATTCTGCGGCCCTTGCTCCGCATATTGGCGGTGCCCCACTGTGGCAGCGCGCGCTTGCCAGCTTCTTTCTATTCGACCAAAACTATGCGGTTTCAGTTTTGGAATTTGAAAAACGCCCCGAAATGACCCCCGAGCAAAAGATCGCTTTTTACGGCGGTATCAGCTGCGCAATTGTTCCGGCTTGGATCACTGGCACCTATGTCGGTGCGGTCGTCGGCACAGCCATCCCGCCCGAATACGCGCTTGATTTCGCCCTTCCCATTACCTTTCTATCGATGATCGGCCCCGCCATGCGCACCCCCGCCCATATGGGGGCCGCCTTTGTGTCGGTTTTGGCGGCGCTGACTTTTGCATTCCTACCCTTCAACTTGGGCCTAATGATCGCTGCAATTTTGGCGATGATGACGGGCGCACAGATTGAACTGTGGTTGATTGCGCGCGGAAAATGGAGCTAGCACCATGGAAATGACAAGCAGTGAAATCTGGCTGACAATTTTTCTGGTCGGCATTGCGACCTTCGCAGTACGTTTCTCATTCATCGGGATCATCGGTGACCGCGAACTGCCCGAATGGATACTGCGCCATCTGCGGTATACACCGGTTGCGGTTCTGCCCGGTCTCGTCGCGCCACTGGTCCTGTGGCCCGCCGCAACCCAAGGTCAAACCGATCCCGCGCGTTTGGCGGCGGCTTGCATGGCTTTTGTCGTGGGCTACTTCAGCAAAAGCTTCATCTGGTCGGCAGCAGCAGGCATCGGTACGCTGTTTCTCATGCTGTGGCTTCTCGGGTAAACACGCCAAAGGGAACGTTTAAGCCTATCGAATACCGATTAAGATAAGCACCCAATCCCCGATCTGATCCAGCTGTTCACCGCCCTCAGAAACCCTATCTGAGATCTCGCCCGTTTCATGAAACGGGCAGCCAATCAAAATGGCAGAATCGTCTAGATACTTCCCAGTTAACGCATTTTCGCCGATCACCTGACAGACATCGCTTGGCCCGGGATAAGGGCGAACAGCCCGCAGACCAGAAGCTTCTGGTGGCGTGTACTCAACTTGGGAACCGTTGTCCCCTGTGCCGGCTGTCGGATTGCAACCCGCGATCGCAAGCGGCAAAATCATCGAGAAAATAAAACGTGACATCATTTAAAACCCTTTCAGCGGAAACCAATTATCCTGTTTGACCAGCCAAAACGGATGAATTGTCGTCAGCATCGTCATCATGGTGTTCAACCCTGGTAACACCGGGCAACTTGGCAAAGGCGCGCATGGTGGCATTGGGGAACCATGATGTTCGAATGCTTTCAAAGCCAGGTAAGCGCATCAGAATCGATGAGATCGAGTTTGAACACATCGCCTTCGGCACAGCACCGTTTTCTTGCACCAAGCGCATTGCGTATTCAGCGACCTCAGGGGCGACCTCAATCGTTTGTACAACGGTGTAATAGGTCGCACGCGTGTGGTAGTCGACATAGAAACCCAGCGCACGGTCGCTCATGCCATAATGGACGTCATTGCGTTCAGGCAGGCTGGGGTTCCACCAGGTCCCTGCCGGGTCAAACATCACACGTTGCGACGCATTAACCAGCAATCCAGAATGCGCACCGGATCCGGAACGCACATTGATAACCGTATAAAGAGAAAGGGATTTCGGGCCCTCGTGGCGATAGACTGCTCTGGACACCTCATCATCTGAAGCCCATTTAGATTCAGCAGTAATGCCACAACCAACAAGAAAAAATGGCAGTAAAAGCCAAGCAAATCTACGCACGGAAATACCCTTTTAAAAGACCCAAAGACCGCTTTGGGTCAGACCATTAACTGTTGAAGACAGCCAAAATGATCAACACAACAATGCTGGCAATTGCCACGCGTGTGCTAGCAGTAATGAAACCTGCGTATGCTTGTTCTTGAACAGATGTGTCCATAGAGCCGTGTTCATGTTTAGCCATTATTTTCGTCCTATTGAATAACGTTTGTGACGGTTTAGACGATTTCACAGGCGCTGTCACCACCTGGGAATCTCACAATCCGAAGGAATTTACCCTTTGGAAGTTTCGTCTTTCACATCGTCGTCCAATTCGGCAGCCAAACGGAAACCAATACGATTGGGTTCGGCTTGATCAACTTCTTTTGGCAGGGCGCGCAGCATCACATTCAGCTGGCTCACATGCTGTACCAATTGGGTCTTGGCACCAGATTGATCCGTCCCGTGATAGGTGATGATGTCAGGGTCAAAATAACCAAGACCTTCAATGCGCATCACGCCCGCTTCCCCACCGGCAAATCCCATGGCCGCTTCGTGCTCGTTGTCCAACTGCTTTTCAAAATTTTGGATATATAGAATCACACGTTCATAGGCCCATTGCGCCGGGCTTTTCTTGGCCACAGACGCTTTTGCAACTTTCGCAGGCAAGGCTTCTTCACCAGATGAAATAGACCCATCCGGATTGCAGCGCGCATTGTAAAGACGCGGCAATACATCGTTTTCAGACGCTTCTGCCGAAGTTTCAATTGGCTCAGCCATGTTTGCGCTTTTCTCAGACATCACGTTTCCCACCTGTTAACTCGTTTGGAAAACATAGGCCCCATCTTCGCACATTTCGCAAGAGGCTTCACCCAAATGCCAGAGATGTGATGTATGCGCCATGGCCTCAACCAAGGCCAAACCATACTCAGCAGCCCCAATTTTTCGTTTAAACAACGGGGGGAAACACTCATGTGCCGTGCGCGGCGTTTTCAGGTAATCCCGCAAACGCTCAAGCCCGCCGTGGTGGTTTTCAACCAGCTGACGCATCCGCGTGGGCAGCCCCGTGAACGGCAACTTATGCCCCGCCAATACAAAATGATCTTCGCGTGCAAGCCCGCGCAAACGTTCACAGCTTTCCAACCATTCGCCAAGCGGATCTGCCAAAGGTTCCGTGGCATACAGCCCAACATTAGGCGAAATCGAAGCAATAATCTGATCGCCTGCAATCACCAGATTATCATCCCGGGACCAAAGGGTTGCGTGACTTGGCGCATGACCATTACCAATATGCACGTCCCATTCCCGGCCACCAATGGTCACCACTTCGCCCGCACGGATGCGCCTATATCCCAAGGGCAATGGTGAACAGACATCCGCGAAATTGAAGGGACGCTCATTCAAACGCCGATCCAGCGTTTCTGCATCCATCCCACAACTTTTCCAGAAGGTGACGGTCTCCGCGCTTGGGCGATCTTGCGCATCTAACGTCAGCATCCTGGCGGTCAGCCAGGCGGTGCGGGTCATCCAGAGATCCGCGCCAAAACGATCCATCAGCCAACCCGCAAGCCCCACGTGATCGGGGTGGTGGTGTGTCACAATGATCCGACTGATGGGTTTACCTTCCAGTGGACCTGCCAGTAAATCTTCCCATTGGGCACGCGCTTTGGATGTATCAAAACCAGTGTCTATTACAGTCCAACTGTCGCCTTCATCAAAGGCATAGACATTCACATGATCCAGGCGCATGGGCAGGGGCAGACGCATCCAAAGCACGCCGGGTGCGACAGTGATCGCCTCGCCAGCCGCGGGTGGGGTTTCATGCGGATAGCGAAGCGGTTCGGTCATGCTGAAAGGTCTTCCACAGTCAAAGCGTAAAGGTCAGTGGCACCCGCACGGGCCTCGGCCAAGGCGGATTCATATTCGGGCAACATACGCGTGATGTAGAAACGTGCAAGGCGTGTACGGGTATGATCAGGCCCCGTCACCATGGCGGCACGTAAATGCGCACATCCGCCCAACACACGCGCAAAGGCAAACAGGAAGGGCACAGCGCCAGCAAACCGGTCATTCATATCGGTCTGCGCCACCATCCATTCCGTGGCTTCGCGCATGCTTTCCGCCGCAGACCAAACCGCGCCCGCCATTTTTGGATAGGTCGCGCGGGCCTCTTCTGCGCATTGTTCGACTTCCTCCAAGATACGGAAGGCCATCTCACCGCCGTCCATCATCTTGCGGGCAACAAAATCCATCGCCTGGATACCATTGGTTCCCTCATAGATCTGGGTCACACGCACATCGCGCACGAATTGGGCCGCACCTGTTTCTTCAATAAAGCCCATTCCCCCATGCACTTGCAGGCCAAGATTGGCAACATTACTGCCCGTATCCGTGCCAAAGGCCTTGGTGATTGGCGTCAAGAAAGCAGCGCGAGAAACCTGTGCAACATCGCCCGTGGCCTTGGCAAGATCTAGCGCCACAGCCGTCGCCATTTCAATGGATCGCGCGACAAAAATCTCAGCTTTCATCCGGCTTAACATCCGACGCACATCAGCGTGATCCGCGATTGTACCTGTGCCACCTTCAATAGGACTGCGACCTTGTTTGCGATCCAGCGCATATTCCAACGCCTTTTGATATGCGGCCTCAGCCACACCAACACCCTGGGTGCCAACCCCAAGGCGTGCGTTGTTCATCATGGTAAACATAGCCTTCATGCCGCCGTGTTTTTCACCAACGATCCAGCCCGTCGCACCGTCAAAATCCATCACAGCCGTAGGCGATCCATGCAGGCCAAGTTTGTGTTCCAAGGACACGGGGCCAAGGGTGTTGCGCTTACCTGGATTGCCATCCGCATCCGGAATGAACTTTGGCACAAGAAACAGGCTGATCCCTTTGGTTCCCGGCGCAGCATCCGGCAAACGGGCCAGAACCAGGTGGCAAATATTTTCGGAAAAATCATTATCCGCCCAGGAAATAAACACCTTCTGGCCCGTGACCGCATAGGTGCCATCGCCATTGTCCGTCGCCTTAGAGGCCAGCGCACCCACGTCTGATCCAGCATGCGCTTCGGTCAGGTTCATCGTGCCACACCATTCACCCGAGGCCAATTTTGGCAAATAAAGCGCCTTCATCGCATCAGAGGCGTGATGTTCCAACGCTTCGATCTGTCCCTGGCTCATCAAGGGGTTCAACTGCAGTGACAAACACGCACCTGACATCATGTCATTGACCGCCGTCGACAATGTCACGGGCAAGCCCATACCGCCGAATTCCTCAGATCCAGACATGGAAACCCAACCGCCTTCAGCCAGCGCCTTAAACCCATCCGCAAATCCAGGACTTGTCCGCACAACGCCGTTCTCAAGCACAGCCGGTTCCAGATCACCTCCGCGCTGTAGGGGGGCCAGGACTTCATCGCAAATTTTTGCAGCTTCGG
Source organism: Halocynthiibacter namhaensis (assembly GCF_000812685.1). Classification (GTDB taxonomy): domain Bacteria; phylum Pseudomonadota; class Alphaproteobacteria; order Rhodobacterales; family Rhodobacteraceae; genus Halocynthiibacter; species Halocynthiibacter namhaensis. Next base: position 513,813 of record NZ_JWIF01000056.1, on the reverse strand, counting down.
TTAGGATCGCGTCGGTCACATCCCCATCCGCATGCGCAAACATTTCGGTCTCACTCACATCGCTGTAAGTTACAATATGATCACAAATAAAGCGAAATTCGTCCGAAGGGGCACGGTAAGGCATGGCGGCTTCCTTAATATGTTGGCGCAAAGCTGGCGTCGATCACCGGATCGGCGTACAGAATGTATAAACCACAAACAAGCGTGGATGTTGTCCCAGAGTTATCCCTCTGTTAGGACCCTGCAACTGAAACGCAACGTCACCAGATACAGTAACCCTACGGTAAGTCCAATGTCCCTGCCTCGCCCCGATCTGACAACTGAACGCCTGCACCCTGATGACGCGGGAATTGCGCGTGGTGCTGAGATATTGCGCGCAGGCGGGCTTGTGTCTTTTCCAACGGAAACGGTTTACGGGCTTGGCGGCGACGCCTGTTCTGAAACAGCGGTGGCGTCGATTTTCGCCGCAAAAGATCGCCCGTCGTTCAACCCCCTGATTGCCCATGTATCAGACTTGGAAATGGCGCGGGCCTATGCGCATTTTTCCGACTTGGCCCTGCGTTTGGCGATGGCGTTTTGGCCGGGACCACTGACGATCGTTCTACCGTTGCGCAAAACATCTAAACTGGCTGAGCTCACGACATCAGGCTTGCAAACCGTCGGCATGCGCATGCCCGACCATACCACTGCGCGTCGCCTCATTTCGGCTTTCGGCGGCCCTGTCGCCGCCCCATCGGCGAACCCTTCCGGACGGATCAGCCCGACCACGGCGGATCATGTGATTGATGGCCTAGACGGGCGCATTGATGCGGTGATTGATGATGGGAATTGCCCTGTTGGGGTCGAAAGCACGATTGTTGGGTTTGACGGCGATGATGTGATCTTACTGCGCCCTGGCGGTCTGCCGATTGAGAATATTGAACGCTGCCTTGCACGCAAATTGAAACACCCAACCTTCGCCATGCAGGAAGGGGATCAACCGATTGCACCGGGGCAATTGACCTCGCATTACGCGCCGCAAGCCACCGTCCGTTTGAACGCGGACCACGCCCTACCCCATGAAGTTCTGTTGGGTTTCGGCCCCGTCAAAAACGCCGCTGAGAACCTATCACAAAACGCGGACCTGCAAGAAGCCGCAGCGAATCTATTCACGATGCTGCGCCGTTTGGACGCCACGCGCAAAGCAATCGCCGTGTCGCCCATTCCAGATCATGGCCTGGGGCGTGCGATCAATGACCGTCTGAACCGCGCGGCAGCCCCTCGGGGTTAAGCTTGGTCGTGTAAGATCGTCTCTTGGCCGTTTGCCAGTCGATACACACAGCCCTGCACGGTAGGCAACACCGCCAGTCCCTCCATGCTAAGACCCAACCAAAGTCCACGCAAAACAACCGATGTCACCCCATGTGTCACAATGATCGCTGGACCCGTTAGGTCATCCATGAACGCCCGCACACGCGATGCCATATCGGCAAAACTTTCACCACCAGGGCTTTGAAAAAACCATTGATGGTCATCAAAATCACCGGTGATTTGGGTCTTGATATAACTGCGTGTCATGCCTTCCCAATCGCCAAAAGCAACTTCCGCCAAACGAACATCCTGCGCGACTTCAGATTGGCCCAAAGCGATTTTTGCTGTTTCATATGCCCGGGTTTGCGGGCTTGAAAAATGATCCGGGAAATTTCCGCCATGCACGGATAAAATACTGTTTTGTTGCCGCGCTTGCGCACGACCAAGTTCTGTCAAATCTGAATTTTGCCGCCCCTGAAAGCGCCCGGCAAGGTTCCATTCAGTTTGACCATGGCGCAGGACAAGTAGATCGGGCCAATTATGGGTCATGCATGTCCCGCACTGACAGAAAGCATCATGGGGTCGACACCAAGGCTGTGCAGCGCCGCGACCCATTGATCTTCGGGCGTCGTATTAAACACAAGATCCGGGGTCGCATCGCATGTCAGCCAACCATTCGCTAGGATCTCGTTCTCAAGTTGCCCCTCACCCCAGCCAGAATATCCCAACGCGAGGATTGATTTTTCGGGGCCCGTTCCAGCGGCGATATCGCGCAGAACATCCAAAGTCGCCGACATAGAAAAATCATCATCCACCGCAATCATTCCGTCATCGGCGTGATATTCAGGCGAATGAAGCACAAAACCGCGACCCATCTCAACGGGGCCACCAAAGTGCACTGCAGGTTCGTGGTCGCGCGAAATATGAGTGATCTTTAGCTGCTTTAGCAGTTGCGTAAACTTCACCGCATCCGAAGGCTTGTTCAGGATAAGCCCCATCGACCCTTCCTGGCCATGCGCACACATGTAGATCACTGATTTCTCAAAGCGCGGATCCTCCATACTGGGCATCGCAATCAACAATTTACCACACAGATCGGCGGAGGTTTCTTCGGAAATACTATCTTTTTCTGAATGCGTCATAGTTAAGATATGACTTTGCACAGCACCTGGTGCAAGGGGCGATTGGCAGAAAACTGTTGGCTTTCGCTGCTCGCTTGAATGTGAGTTCCCTTTGCGGTCATCTTGGCTATGGTGTCCTCATGAAAAAGCCAAGTTTCCATACCCTTGCCGCCGTCGCCGCTCTGGCGATCAACATGTGTTCTCCGATCAGCGCACAGGCGCAAAATTTTGAAAGCGTAAAAGATTCTTCCGTGTTGGAAGGTTGGCGCACAAGTTCCGGCACCCAGATGGCAGCATTTCGGATCGAGTTGAATGATGGCTGGAAGACTTATTGGCGTGCCCCTGGCGAAACTGGAATTCCTCCCCAGTTTGATTGGTCCAGGTCGCACAATGTCGCTTCGGTTCAATTTCATTGGCCGCGTCCGGGTCTCCATGACAACGCCGGGGTCCGCACAATTGGATATAAAGATGAACTGGTGCTGCCCGTCGAAATCACTCCCGTTGATCCAAAACAACCGGTTCAACTTGACGTGCAAATGCGCCTTGGGGTTTGCGAAACCGTTTGCATCCCACTGACCTTAAATTTCGACGCAAATCTGGACGAAAACGCTGGTCCCGCGCAGGCACAACAGCACATACGCAAAGCCTTGGCCCAACAGCCGCAATCCGGCCAAAGCCTTGGTATCACCAGCGTGCGTTGTGAGGCCAAGCCAATCGCAGATGGTGTCAGCTTGACCACATCCCTGCCCGCCGGGCGGATCGGCAACAATGATGTGGTGGTGTTTGAGCTGTCCAATACGGAAATCTGGGTAAGCTCAGCGCAAATACGCCGTGAAGGTGGCCTTGTTTTGGCACAGGTAGATATGGTCCCCCCTTCGGCAACGCCGTTTGCCTTGGACCGTTCAGACGTGCGCATCACCGTGATTGGCGATGACCGCGCAATCAACATTCAAGGCTGTCACGGCTGACGTCGCCCCAGACGACACCCCAAGCACCAATGGTCGTCACAGTGCTTGCAAGCATGAACAGCGCGAATGCCCCGACAGCCGGTGAAGAACCAACTCTGGGCAGAAATACAGGTAAATCGCCCGTAAAAGCGACCCATCCAAACGTCAGGCCAAAAACCACCGCCAGTATGCCAACGCAGCTCAGCAGGATGGGGTGCAAGCGTGTTCCTGGCTTACCCAAGCCACGACGCAGGGCCGTGAATTGACGTTTCAGGTCAAGTTGCACGGTCAAAAGCGCCGGCACCATGATCAGCACAAGCACCATCCCAAAGCCCAAACCATAGACCAATGTGATCACGGTTGGCTTCAAGAATTCTGCCTGTACGGACCCTTCAAACAACAACGGTGCCAGCCCCAAAACCGTGGTTAATGTGGTCAGCATAACCGCCCGCAAACGATCACATGTGGCTTCTATAATCGCGCTGATGCGATCCCGCGTCAGTGAATATTCCTCAACCGTGGTCACCAGCACAATGGAATCATTGATGATAATCCCCGTCATCCCAATCAGCCCCACAACCGAGAACATCGACAAAGGTACCTCGTGAAATGCATGGCCAAAAATCGTGCCGATCAGCCCAAAGGGCACAATCGCCAAAACCACCACCGGGCGCATCCAGCTTGAGAAAATCCAAGCCAATGTCAGATAGATCCCGATCATACACAGGCTAAATCCCAAAAGAGCATCAGACAGAAACTCTTGTTCTTGCTCTGCCAATCCGGCGATGCGGAATGCCACCTGATATTCGCTTTCAATTCTCGGCAATATTTCAGTGCGCAACGTGTCATTGATCAGGGCGGCCCTGGCGGGGTCATCTTCTGAGATATCTCCCTTAACCGCGATCAAGCGAATACCGTTTTCGCGACGGACTGTCGAAAACCCTTTGCGATGCTGGACGGTCACGATGTCCGCCAGCGGCACATATTGTCCGGCATTCGTGCGCATCAAGGAACGTTCTAGGAAATCCGCCGTAAGTTCACCGGTTGGCAACTCGACACGGATGGAGGCAGAACGCGGGCCATCAGGATATGTCGCCGCCTCAATTCCACCAAGCCGATTGCGCAGAACACGCCCCATTTCATCAATGGTAAAGCCAAGAGCCTGGCCCTGTGGCGTCAATTCTAAGATCAATTCTTCCTTGTCATAGGCAAGTGAATCTTCCACGGCGGACACTTCTGAGAACGGCAAAAGCGCGATTTTCAAGGCTTCTGCAGCGGCTTTCAGGCCTTCAGGTTCTGCACCGAAGAACTCAACATGTAGTGAATCACCGCCTGGCCCAGAACTAGACCGTCGGAAACTCACCGTTTCTGCCCGGGGGTGATTGCGGACTTCTTCTTGAATATCGGCGACAAATTTATATGCCGACCACGGACGTAAATCGGCGTCGACCAATTCAATCGCAATCGCACCCAACTGATCCGGCGTCTTGGTATCCGTCCCAGAAAGACCACGGCCCGTGTTTCCGCCGATCTCTGCCAGGACGTAATCCATCGGCCAAGCACCGTATTCCACCTCGTAGCGGCGACCAACCGTATCTGCTGCACGCTGTAGTTCGCGCATCATCTCAAGGCTGTCTTCGCGCGAGGCCCCAGCAGCCATTGCAAAATTCCCCGAGACAGAAGACCGCTCAGGGGCATTGAAAAATCGCCATTGCACGTCGCCACGCAAAAAGACTGCGACTTGGCTGGCCAACAGAAAAATCACACCTGCCAAGACAGCGTATCGCGCTTTGACAACGATATGCATCAAGGGACGAAACCCTGCCTCGCGCACCCATCGAAAGCCTTTATTCACCTGCCGATTGGGCCAATCATACCAATGCTCTTTGGCCGTGTGAGCCAATGCATGGGCCATGTGGTTGGGCAGAATCAAAAAACATTCGATCAATGACGCAGTCAACACCGCAACCACGGTAAAGGGGATATCGGCAATCAAATTGCCAAAACGCCCCCCGACGGCGACCAAGCCAAAAAAGGCAATAATTGTGGTAATCGTCGCAGAAAACACAGGCGCAGACATACGGATCGCGGCATTTTCCGCCGCCAACATCGGATTCTCAGACAGGCGACGCGCGCGAAAATCCGCGTGTTCCCCAACAACAATCGCGTCGTCCACAACGATGCCCAGGGTGATGATCAACGCAAACAATGAGATCATGTTGATCGTCAAACCAAAGGCATACATCAAAGCAATCGTCGCCAACATCGCGACGGGGATACCGGCCGCGACCCAGAACGCTATGCGCGCGTTAAGGAACAAAAACAGCAACAACAAAACCAACCCAAGCCCCATCAGGCCGTTGTCCATCAGGATATTCAAACGGCCTGAGATTGCCTCGGCGCGGGTGCGGATCAGGTCAACTGAAACGTTTTGGGGTAAGACTTCGCGCAGCTCTGCCACCACCCGTTCGACGTCGCGCTGAATTTCAATGGCATCCCCCTGTGCCGAACGATCAACACGCAGGGAAATTGCTGGGTTTTCGCCCGAAAAATAGGCGCGCTCCCGATCCACGCCTTCCCGCGAGATATGGGCAACATCGCCAATTTTTAGACGTGACCCATCGTCATTCACTCGCAAGACGATGGCTTCGATGTCTTCGACAGATCGGGTGGCCGTGCCGGTGCGCACACGTGTGTTCGTCCCTGTTACATCCCCCGCGGGGTCAGAATTCACCTCGCCCGCGATTGCCGCCGCGACTTGCGCCATTGTGATGTCATAGCGGATCATCGCCGCCATCGGCAATTCAACCACGGTTTCGGCGGCGGCGACCCCGCGTATGGTCGTTCTGGTCACGCCGACGGTAAACAAGCGCGTTGCCAGCTCGTCTGCGAAACGCCCTAACTGCGCCACATCTACGGGGCCCGCGATTACAACATCGGTGACACGGTCACTCCAGCTGGCGCGGCGTACGTTCACGTCTTCTGCGTCCTCGGGCAAAGTCGTGATCGCGTCGACCGCCAGTTGTACATCATCAGCTGCGCGCGCCATATCGTGACCGGGTTCAAATTCCAACCAAATGCTGGCGCCCCCTTCGCGCGAGGTCGCATCAGACGAGATCACCCCGTCCACAGCCAAAAGCACAGGCTCCAAGATCTGGACAATCGCACCATCGACGTCCTCCGCACCTGCACCTTTCCAAGTCGCCGAAACAGAGATGCTGTCCACGATGACATCCGGGAAAAACTGTGCGCGCATTTTTGGCAAAGCAGACAAGCCTAAGGCAATCATCATCACCAAAAGTAAATTCGCAGCGGTTTTATGGCGGGTGAAATAGGATAGGATCCCGGCTGGTTTAGGACCCATCGCTTAGCCCCCCATCCGGGCTTCGATACGTTCAACAACACGCGCGGGCACACGGGGTTCTGCAAGTTGGCTCAAAACACGATCGCGCGCGTCCTTGGGCATACGTGTGTTGGCTTCAACAAAGGCGACCAAAGCCGCACGCCGCACGTCTGTAAGCTCGATCAGTTCTTCGGATTCCGCTTGATTTGAACCATCGTCTGACACCAATTTCACCTGAATACCCGCCCCCAAAAGCGGCGAGCGTTCCGCAACAATCTGACGCGCTGCAATCCCATCTGCTGTCAAAATGACATCATTTCCCTGACGCCGCAAAAGATCCGCCGAGATGGCTTCAAGCCGGTTCTCGCTGTCGACCGCCAGAACGTTCCCCACAGCATCCCAAGCCGTGGAAGGCAAGCGAACCACATTGTGCAACACCGGTTCTTCTACTTTCACGGTTACAAAATCATCAGGCCTAAACCCGGCAGGTGTTTCAAGGCGGGCAAACAACAAACGTCCGGTTTGCCCGGTGCCAACAGTGCCGCTTTCACGCGTCACCACCCCGGTCGAGATCAGATCAATGCCCAGAACATCCAAGGTCACTTTCACTGGGGAATTACGCAATGCACCTTCACTGTTCAGCAGACGCGTATATTGTGCTGTTGAGACACGAAAGGACACTTCCAGCTGACTTGGGTCCGTGAGAATCGCAAGGCGCTCATTCGTCGACAAGAGCCCACCCTTCACGATGCTAACGTCGCCCAAAGTGCCATCGAATTCCGCGTATATTTCAGTGTCTTTAAGTCGACGTTGCGCATCCGATACCGCTAAGTTCTGACGGGTCAAGCCGGTGGTGGCTTGATCAAGCTTTGCTTCCGCCTGAGCCAGAGATTGGCGACGCGCGACAACCGCTTGATCTGCTTGCGAGGCCGCAAGCTCTGCCGTTTCCACACTGGCCGCTGTCCCAACACCACGACGTCGCAAATCTTGCTGCCGTTCCAGCGCCGTTTTGCGTAAGTCACGCTGCACCTCGGACGCGGCAAGATCTTCCTGCGCCAATACAAGCCCACGTTCGGAATCACGCAAATTCGCTTGCGCTTCCGCTTGCGTGTTGATGGCACTCTCTAACGCAGACCGCGCTTCAGCCGGATCAATTTGGACCAAAAGCTGTCCCACCGCGACTGCGCCACCGTCAACAAAATTGTCGGAAATTTCAATCACTCGACCAGATGTGGCCGCCCGCAAATCCAAACTGCGGCGCGCACGCACTTGACCGAAAACGGTAAGTTCCGGGCGCAGGTTTTCGGCCTCGGCGGTGATCACATTCACCGAAAACACCCGTTCCCGACCGCCAGCCCCGTACCGTTCCCCACCGCCGCGCGATTGCAGCGCAGACAGAATTGTCAGCCCAGCCATCGCCAGAAACCCAAGGGTCAACGCAAGCATAAAAAGTCCCGTGAGACTACGTGTGAGAAATCGCATTGCGATCCTTCCGGCGTGGCTGGTCCCTGACACATCAGGGAATTTCAAACATGTTCCGGGATGATACGGTCGCCGGATTTATTTCCGTCGCTCAGTTTCGGTCAGGCGTGGAAAAATTTCCACAAAATTGCAAGGCATATGGCGATAATCCAACTGCGCTTCCAAAATTTCATCCCAACCGTCTTTACATGCCCCCGGACTTCCCGGAAGTGCGAACAAATAGGTGCCGTTACAAACACCGCCCGTTGCCCGACTTTGCACCGCAGATGTGCCGATTTTCTTGATCGACACAATGGTGAACAAAGTGCCGAACGCTTCGATCTCTTTTTCATAGATGTCGCGATGCGCTTCCACGGTCACGTCACGCCCCGTTAAGCCGGTGCCACCAGTTGATATCACCACATCGATTTCAGGATCATCACACCAGGATTTCAATTTCGCAGCAATATCAGCACGATCATCTGGAATGATGTCACGCGCGGCCAAAACATGACCGGCTTTCTCCAAACGTTTCACCAAAGTGTCGCCCGAACGGTCATCCGCCAAAGAACGGCTATCAGACACGGTTAAAACTGCGATGCGCACGGGGATAAATTCACGATCAGACATAGGCCCTCACTTCAATTCGTTTAGCTTTTCTTGAATATTCAACAGGTCGTTCCACGCGTCACGCTTTCCTTCGGGTCTGCGCAGCAAATCGCTGGGGTGCAACATCGGCATCACGGGCGTGGAAAACGCATCCCCCCAAGTGCCGCGCATGCGTGTGATGCCACGTTTCCCCAGCAAAGCGTCGCAAGCCACGTTGCCCATCGCAATGATGATATCTGGTTGAACCAGTTCAATATGACGCTGAACAAAGGGGCGCATCATCGCGATTTCAGAGGCCTGTGGAACATGGCTTTGCGGCGGCCTCCAAGGTAGGACGTTGGTCACGTAAACCGCTTGTTGTGTATCTGTGGCATCACGCGCCATATCGATCGCCGCCAACATGTTGTCCAACAACTGCCCGACCGCCCCAACAAAGGGCTTGCCTTGACGATCTTCGTCGCGATCAGGGGCTTCACCGATCACCATCACGCGTGCGTTCGGATTGCCATCACCAAAGACCAGATTGCGCGCACCACGCTTCAATTCACAATGTTCATACATCGCAAGCGCACGCTCCAAACCAGCAAGATCCTGTGCTTGATTGGCGGCGGCTTTGGCCTCGGCTGCGGGGTCTGGCCCAATCACTTCAACGATCGCAGCAGGTTCAGCCACTTTTTTTGACTTTACAGCCGCAGCAGGTTTCGCGGGCATTTCATAGCGATTGACCGGCGCATCCAAAAGCGTTTCATCCGCCCCCAGTTCGACCTGCCATTCAAGGGCCGCGCGCAATTGCCAATGATCCATAGATTCGAGCTTCATAGCCCAAAGTTACGCCACCCCCGCGCGGAAGGGAACCAGCCATTTCGCCCCAAATCTGCAACTGTTGATCCCTCACGGGTCCACACCCCCTTGCCCCAAACCACATGACGCCCTTATAAGCGGGAAAATCCTGATGGAGAGACCATGACCATCCGTGCAAAACACCTGCTGGGGATCGAAAATCTCGCCCCTGATGAAATCACCACCATCCTTGATTTGGCGGATCAATATGTTGATCTGAACCGTCGCCAACAAAAGCATTCAGATGCGTTGGCGGGGCTGACCCAAATCAACATGTTCTTTGAAAACTCCACCCGCACGCAAGCCAGTTTTGAAATCGCAGGCAAACGCCTTGGGGCAGATGTGATGAATATGGCGATGCAAGCGAGTTCGATCAAAAAGGGCGAAACCCTGATTGATACAGCGCTTACGCTTAACGCCATGCACCCAGATATTCTGGTCGTCCGCCACCCCCATTCGGGTGCTGTGAACCTGCTGGCGTCAAAAGTGAACTGCGCTGTTTTGAATGCCGGTGACGGCAAACATGAACACCCAACACAAGCCCTACTTGACGCTTTGACCATTCGCCGCAAAAAGGGCCGTCTGCATCGCCTTTCCATCGCGATTTGTGGCGATATTGCGCATTCCCGTGTGGCGCGATCAAATATTCTATTGCTTGGGAAAATGGAAAATCGCGTGCGCTTGATTGGCCCACCGACCCTAATGCCATCCGAGATCAAGGAACTTGGGGTCGAGGTCTATGACGACATGCGCGAAGGTCTGAAAGACGTCGATGTCGTGATGATGTTGCGCTTGCAGCGTGAACGTATGGATGGCGGCTTTATTCCATCGGAACGTGAATATTACCATCGCTACGGCTTGGATGCGGAAAAACTGTCTTACGCAAAAGACGACGCGATTGTCATGCACCCAGGTCCGATGAACCGAGGTGTTGAAATTGACGGCACCATCGCGGATGACATCAACAGATCCGTGATCCAAGAGCAGGTCGAAATGGGTGTTGCCGTGCGCATGGCCGCGATGGATCTGTTGGCACGCAATCTGAAGTCAGGGTCTGGTGATGACGCAGCAATATACGCCTGAACTGCCCGCAGATGAACCCATCATTCGGCTTATTCGTCCCAGCGTTACCGCATATTTGCCGCGCTACATCATCTGGCTGATCGCTGTCATATTTTTGTATCACATGGGTACGTTGGGCGAAACGGCACCCGAAATCCTTCTCAAACTGATCGGCTCGCTGATTGTTTTTCTCGGGATCGAAGCTTGGCTGTTAGGGGAACCCTTTTATTGGTTCATCGCCCTGCGGAAACGTTGGTACCTCACACCATATCGCATCCATCTGGGCACCCCTAAGGTGCAAGAGGTAATCGATTTATACGACGTGGACAGCATCAAAATCTGGATGGTTTGGGGCATTCGCGTCTATTGCGATGACGGGATTGTGCATAAGCTGGATTACATTTGGAACCCTTGGGACATCCGTAGTCTCATCTTAAACGCTCGTGATCAAATGGAAAGACTTGAATGAACTCCTTTTACCGCAGCCTCACACCCACGGCCACATTGAATAAAGATGAGACCGTGATCACAAGCTTCACCGGCAATAAAAGAACCTATATCCGTGACCATATTTGGCTCGCGGGTTTCGCAATGCTGTTTGGCATGGCGGCGCTTTGGTTGTTTGGAAATGCCCATATCTGGACCGGCGCGGTTGGTGGTTTTTTCGCAATAGCCATACGTGGATTTTATCTGGCATCGGATGATCTGAAAGCGCGTTGGGACCTCACAAATCAGCGCATTATGGGCCCTCAAGAACGCATCGCCGATCTGACAGAAATCGTGGAAATGAAGGTGATCATCAGTTCCGTTCAACTGATCACCCAATCTGGTCTAAAACACCTGATCCGCTTTCAGGTCGATCCCCAAGACACAATCGCACAGATTGAAAAAGTCAAAGTGCAACAAGGAGCAACCCGATGAAAATATGCCTCACGGATGCCCGCCTCATTGATCCCGAACTGGGAACTGAAACCCGTGGGTCGCTCATAATCGAAGACGGGGTGATCATCGCAGTTGGTGCCGATATTGATACACAGACTGCCGATGAGATCATTGATTGTCGCGGCAAATGCCTGGCACCTGGTATCATCGATATTGGTGTAAAGATCGGCGAACCAGGCGAACGTCACAAGGAAAGCTTCCGCACGGCCGGGTTGGCCGCCGCAGCCGGTGGCGTGACCACAATCATCACGCGTCCAGACACGACCCCCGCGATGGATACACCCGAGGCGCTTAGTTTTGCCAGCCGCCGTGCATCTGATGTAACGCCCATCAATGTGTTGCCTATGTCCGCACTGACCAAAGGGCGCGAAGGACGTGAAATGGTCGAGATGGGCTTCATGAAAGATGCGGGCGCCGTGGGCTTCACCGATTGTGACCATGTCGTGCGTGACCCCAAAGTGTTTTCCCGTGCGATGACCTATGCAAGATCGCTCGGCGCCTTGGTCATGGCCCATCCGCAGGAACCCGATTTGTCCAAGGGTGCCGCAGTGACCAGCGGAAAATTTGCGTCGCTGCGTGGTCTTCCAAGCGTATCACCGATGGCGGAACGCATGGGGCTTGAACGCGATCTGGCCTTGGTCGAAATGAGTCGGGTACGATATCATGCGGATTGCTTGTCATCCGGGGCCGCTTTGCCCGCTTTGCAACGTGCCAAAGACGCGGGCCTTGATGTGACGGCGGGGACCTCGATCCATCACCTCACTCTGAATGAATTTGACGTCGATGATTACCGCACCTTCTTTAAGCTGAAGCCTCCGCTGCGGTCTGAAGATGATCGTCAAGCGATGATCGCCGCCGTGGCCAGTGGTTTGATCGACACGTTATCGTCCTTTCACACACCTCAGGATGAGGAAAGCAAACGCCTTCCCTTTGAGGAGGCCGCGGCCGGCGCAGTTGGGCTTGAAACCCTACTGCCCGCCGCAATGCGCCTGTATCATGCAGGGGATTTGACCTTGCCCCAACTGTGGCGCGCTATGGCTTTGGCCCCCGCAAAACGCCTTGGGCTTGCGGCGGGTCGTCTGTCTGTGTCCGCCCCTGCTGATCTTGTGCTGTTCGACCCAGAAGCCCCCTTTGTGATGGATCGCTTCAAGTTACATTCAAAAAGCAAAAATACCCCCTTTGATGGCGCGCGTATGCAGGGCAAAGTACTGATGACTTTGGTCGCCGGACGACCCGTGTTTCAGAAAAATTGTTTTCCAAAAGGACTGCCCTAAATGCCCTATATTGAAACATCTCAATCTATGTTGCTGCTGGTTGCAGTCCTGTCATACCTTCTGGGATCCGTGCCCTTTGGCATGGTGGTCACGCGGATGATGAACCTTGGAAATCTACGCGACATCGGGTCGGGCAATATTGGCACCACCAACGTCCTGCGCACTGGAAATAAAAAAGCGGCAGCCCTGACGCTGATCTTTGACGCTGGGAAAGGCGCCTTGGCGGTTTTGATCGCCCGCGCATTATTTGCCGAGGACGCCGCCCAACTTGCCGGTCTCAGCGCGTTCCTCGGGCATCTCTTCCCAATCTGGCTAAAGCTTCACGGCGGTAAGGGCGTCGCCACATTCCTAGGTCTCATGCTGGCTTTGAATTTTTGGATTGGTTTGCTGTGTTGCGCCACTTGGTTGGTCGTCGCGGCCATTCTACGGATTTCGTCCATGGCAGCACTGGTCAGTGTCGCCACATCCCCCATATGGATGATCATGCTTCAAGACGGGGGCATGCTGATTTTGAGCCTAATCCTAACGATCTTGATTTACGCGAAACATTGGCCCAATGTTCGACGTTTACGTGCGGGCACAGAACCCAAAATCGGCGCGAAATAATCTAATTGGGAGAGACCCATGAATTTTACAGACGCGGTCAAAACCTGCTTTAAGAAATACTTCACCTTTTCCGGGCGCGCCGCTCGGTCAGAATTCTGGTGGTGGGTCCTGTTTATATATGCCGCCGGTGTTATTCTTAGTCTTATCGACTATGGTCTTTTTGGAATTCCCTTTCGCGGGCTCCTGCAAATCTCATTCAACTTAGACTTCAGCTCTATCTCCAACGTCTTCTCAATCCTTGTATTTATTCCCAGCATTGCGGTTTCCGTGCGCCGCCTGCACGACTCCAATCGCACCGGGCTTTGGCTGTTAGGGTGGATCCCCGCCATTGCGCTTGCGTTCGTCGTTGTCGCCCTTGGTGTGATTCTGTTGTTGGTTGGTGCAGTGGCCTTACTCATTTGGTACTGCCTTCCAGGAACCTCCGGTGCCAATAAATACGGACCTGATCCACTTGGTGGGCCCGCAAATGACGTCTCCGTTTTCGAATGAAATAGCGATTTACGCACCCCCCAAATGCAGCACATAAACTTCTAGGATATCGCGCTATACATTGGGGCATTTCTGCGGCATTAGTCGCCTCAGAAATTAATTTTCAAAAAGGAAATAGTCATGACTTTTGGTCAATCCGTCAAATCAGTCTATTCAAAATACGTCACATTCTCTGGACGCGCTCCCCGTTCTGAATACTGGTGGTTCATGCTGTTCTTTAATATCATCTATCTAGGCCTATACGCAGTGATGATGGTAGTCACTTTCACCCTGTACGCCTCAAACCCAACTGGATCGCCAAGCATGGCACCCATCATTTTATCTTCCAGTTTGCTGACTGTTTTCGTACTTGGGTCTCTTCTACCCTCCATATCAGTCATGGTGCGTCGCCTACACGACGTTAACCGTTCTGGCTGGTGGTATTGGATCGCTTTGGTCCCATTGGTTGGTATCATTTTGCTGCTTGTTTGGTTCTGCACCAAAGGTACTGATGGACCGAATGATTTCGGATCTGATCCCCTTGGCGGTGGAAACGCAGACGTTTTCGAATAAAAGTTCACTCAATAAAACTGACATAAGGCGGTGCATTTGCGCCGCCTTTTTTGTTGCGCCCGGGGCCTATTCTTCCGTCAGGCGCCCTAGATATCGCGCGAATTTGCTCATGTCGTATGGATATTTGCACATACACATTTAGTTGTCTTGTAAGTGAACCGATCTGTAACGAAATTCAATTCATGAAACGGCACATCCCTGTTCGTCTCACTCAAAGTTCCAGCTCACCCCTACGGGTTCAACCAAAGAAAGTTACAACATGAATATCTTCAAAAGCGCCCTAAGCGGCATCGTAGCCTCTGTCGCAATCGCCACCTCCGTATTCGCAGCGGGCAACGACGTAAATGCAACCCCAACTGGCTTGGCCCTTCAAGGCTATGACCCAGTTGCATATTTCACTGACGGCGAGCCCACAAAAGGCGACTGGGACATCAGTTCTGAATACAATGGCGCGACATACCGTTTCGCAAGCGAAGCTCACAAAGCCACCTTTGACGCTGACCCAGAAGCATACGCACCAGCATACGGCGGCTACTGCGCATTCGGTACTGCGATGGGCTTCAAATTCGACGGCGACCCAACACTTTGGAAAATCGTAGACGACACATTGTACCTGAACCTGTCCCCTGCCGTGCAAGAACGCTGGTCAGAAGACATCCCAGGTTTCATTGAAAATGCGGACACCAACTGGACCGACATCGTAGACGCGGACCCTGCCGTTCTACTGGCGAACTAAGCCAACCTAAGACTGGAAAACGGCGATGTGTCTTTCATCGCCGTTTTTTCTTGCATTGCGAGGCGGTTTCATTTATTTCTGCCATAACAGAAATTAAAGGAATCATCATGCAACTGACCCCTTCCATGCAAAACTTCATCCTTCACTGGGGTGAGATGGGCTCAAAGTGGGGCGTGAACCGTTCCGTTGCACAAATCCATGCGCTTCTGCATATTGCGCCTGATCCCATGACCGCTGACGAGATCTGCGAAACCCTCAACCTTGCGCGTTCCAATGTCTCCAACGGTATCAAGGAATTGCAAAGCTGGAAGCTGGTCCAATCCAGTCGCAAGCTTGGCGACCGTCGGGATCATTTCACATCAATCCGCGACATGTTTGACCTTGTGGATATGGTGATAAAGCAGCGCCGCGAGCGCGAGTTTGCGCCCACGATTGTAGCACTTGAAGCCGTCATGAATGAAGCAGATCAAGATAACACCCCCCCCAAAGTCCGCGAACGCATGGGCGAAATGTTGCGTGTTATGAAAATGTTTGACGACTGGTATCTAGATTTCTCATGCCTACCCCGTTCCGTACATATGGCCGTATTGAAACTGGGTTCCAAACTTGCCCGCTTCATCCCAGGTGGACGTTCCGCCGACTAACACACCTTAGCGTCAAAAAAATTTGCGAGGTAATTTCTCAAATGACGGAAACAACAGTAATTAGTGGATCGCCACTATTCCCCACACCAAAGGACGTTCGATACATCGTTGATCCTGTCGCGTTTACAATTGCCATGGTCGGGGGGCCGATCTTGGTTGGCATCCTTGGTAGCCCCCTTCTAGCACCCATTTTTGCAACTGCACTTGGCGGGCCCCTCTACCTTATTCTCGGCGTTCCTGTGATGTTGTACAGATTACGCATAACAGCTGGATCGCCGAAATCATTTGCCGCTGCCGCCTTTTGCACAAACGCTATCGTATTGGCCGCGGTGCTTCTCTACCGGTCGCTCGTAGCCACACCTGAACTTTGGAAGCACTATGACTTACATGTTACATTTTTGGCCATTGGATTGATTTTCGCGCCCTTATGGGGAGCAGTCAGCGGTTGGATCTACACAGGTCTGCGCAAACCCTTCTACGCATCTTCACACAATATTTAGGAAAGGATCAGACAATGATCATCACCATGTCCACCTACTTCGCCCTCGCACTTATTCTGACATTCGCCCTGTCTTACATGATTATGAAAATCGGGACTCTGTTGGGAAACTGCCCCGCTAGCGGGCAAGCCACGCGCGCCGCAGCGGTCACAATCGCGACCGGATATTGCGCAATCGGATTTGGCGGCGTAATTTTGGTCGGGGCGTTATTCGTTGGATCTAACACTATCGGGTTAGCCGGGTTATTCGGCGCACTGGGCTTTGTCTCACTCTGCCTTGGTCTTGGCTTCACCCACGCAATTGGCACCCTGCGTGCGGTCGTCGCCCAAGCTGTCCCGCCCACTCAAATGAACGCAATCCCAGCTTAAACGAAAACGGGGCGCAACTTGCGCCCCACTCCAATTAATAACTATGCGCCTCGTAGATCTTTGTCAGATTCCCATCCCACTCGCCGTGATATTGCTCAAGCAACTCATCGGCAGGGGTTTTTCCGGTTTCAAGACTGTCTTTCAACGCGTTCAGGAAATGCGTTTCATCGGGGACCATGCCGCCAGCGCCGGAACGGGCGCGGGCTTTTAGGCCGGCTTCGGAGATGCCAACCACTTCACGCGCCAAGTCATGCATATTGATGCCGTCAACCTTGGCCTGAAGCCCATCAACCGACGCCGCAACGCGCAAAGCTTCGCGTTGTTCCGCAGACCAGCCCTTGACCAGATCCCAAGCCGCATCCAATGCCGATTGATCATACATCATACCAACCCAGAACGCGGGCAGCGCACAAAGGCGACGCCAAGGGCCACCATCGGCACCGCGCATTTCCATGTATTTCTTGATACGTGCCTCGGGGAAAGCGGTGGTCAGGTGATCGGCCCAGTCAGACAGAGTTGCGATCTCGCCCGGCAAAGCTGGCAGTTTACCAACCATAAAATCACGGAAGGACATGCCAAGCGCGTCGATATATTTACCGTCGCGATAGACAAAATACATTGGTACATCCAAGGCATAGTCGACCCATTTCTCGAACCCCATGCCGTCCTCAAACACCCAAGGCAACATGCCCGTACGTGCCGGATCAAGATCACGCCAAATGCGCGAACGCCAGGATTTATGACCGTTTGGTTTACCTTCAAAGAAAGGTGAATTGGCAAAAAGCGCGGTCGCAACAGGTTGCAATGCAAGCGCAACACGCAGCTTTTGAACCATGTCGGCTTCGGATGCGAAATCAAGGTTCACCTGAACCGTGCAGGTCCGGCGCATCATGGAACGTCCCATGGTGCCGACCTCGCCCATATAGGCGTCCATCAATTTGTAACGCCCCTTCGGCATCAATGGCACATCGTCATGCTGCCAAATCGGCGCGGCCCCAAGACCGATGAACCCCACACCAATTTCATCCGCGATATCTTTGACTTCGCGCAGGTGAACATTCACCTCGTCGCAGGTCTCATGAATGGTTTCCAAAGGCGCGCCGGACAATTCAAGCGCCCCACCTGGTTCAAGCGAGACATTGGCCCCGTCTTTTTCCAAGCCGATCAGATGGTCGCCCTCACGCACTTCATTCCAAGCATGGCGATCACGCAGACCTTCCAACACTGCAACGATAGAGCGTTTACCTTCAAACGGCAGAGCCTTCAGGCTGTCTTTGCAATAGCCGAATTTCTCGTGCTCGGTGCCAATGCGCCAATCTTCTTTCGGCTTACAACCGGATGACAGATATTCAGCAAGCTGATCGCGATGTTCGATCATTCCTCCGCCGGACTGGGGGATAGACATAGGCATTTCCTTTCCTGCGGGCGCGTAGGTTCTTGCGCGGATCATAAGCACTTAATCGGTAACGATGAAATTACCAGTGTTCAATCGCGTTTTTGCCATATCAGAAAGCGATCACAGATGGTTGATGACGACGCTTTAATGACGTTTTCGTAGTCCGCATCGGGAAAACCGGCCAGTAAATCAACGATAGACGCGCCTTTTGCGGCCGAACCCCCAACTTCATGGCAGCTGCCATCCACCAACGTGAAATACCAAAATAGATCTTCCGCAACAGGCCCTTGGTCATTGGTTTCAATTTCGACCTTTACCACGTCATCAAGTGAAAACCGTGTGCCGCCATCCGCCGTAAGCCAACTGAATTCACGTTCAACCACTTCCACAACACCCGCGCCACCTTCGCGCCGAACGATCCGGGCCAATTTGATTTGGAACCATAGAAAATACCCGCTGGCCACACTGCCGATCCCGCCGACCATCATCCAAACGACGTTCCCTGAGAACAGCAAACGCAGGAAAAACATCAAAAGCAAACCAAGCATCGCCGGCGCCAACCACCGTATCAAAAGCGACGCGACTTCGGGCCGGATGAAGCTCATCCCCAATCGCCCAATTGCGTTTGCCATAGGGTTAATGCGGCAATCGCGGCCGTGTCCGCGCGTAAAATGCGGGGGCCAAGGGAAATCGCATGTGTGTTTGGATGGGCGCGCAGTAGGTCGCGCTCCGCCTCAGAAAACCCACCTTCGGGGCCGATCAGAACGGCCCAAGATGCATCTTTGTCCACGGGAAGATCTTTCAAAGATGTCGCCTCGCCAACCTTGCTTTCATCACAAAACAAGATCTGACGTTCAGCCGGCCAATTGGCCAGAACATCCGATAGTTTTTCCATCATCTCGATACCCGGCACATAGGTGCCGCCGCATTGCTCAGCTGCTTCGACCGCTTGCAAATCCATTTTATCCCAACGGATGCGGTCAAAGTGTGTGTAATCGGTCATCACCGGGACAATTTCACGCACGCCCATCTCAGTGGCTTTTTCCACGATAAACGCGGTGCGGTCCTTTTTCACTGGCGCAAACATCAGCCACAGGTCTGGCGGTAAAAGCAATGGCTTCACCTGATCTTGGCAAACCAAAATACCGTTTTTCTTATTCGCCACCACAATATCCGCCAAATATTCGCCGTCACGACTGTTGATCAGCGACACCTGTGTGCCCGCTTCCAACCGCATTACGGCAAAAAGATAGTTTGATTGCTCTCGCGTCAGCGCAATGGATTGCCCCGAGGCCAGATCATGGTCTACATAAAGTCTGATTTTTGAACCTGTCATAAGGCGGAACATATGTCCGGGAACGACGGAATGCCAGAGGGCACAGAGACTGAAGGTCAAGTTGCCGACGCTTACACCGGAAATTGGGTTGATTCCTATGCCCCCGCATGGACGCGACCCTATCTTCGTTTGTCACGCGCAGACCGCCCCATTGGCACCTGGCTTTTGCTGTTGCCCTGCTGGTGGGGTTTGACCTTGGCAGGTGCCATGGATGGGTTTGTCCTGTTTGATCTTTGGATCGCTATTGGTTGCGGCATTGGTGCGTTCTTCATGCGCGGCGCGGGCTGCACCTGGAATGACATCACGGATCGCAATTACGACGGCAAAGTGGAACGCACGAAATCACGCCCGATCCCTTCAGGCCAAGTCAGTGTGAAACAGGCCCTTGTTTGGATGTTTTTGCAGATGGTGATCGGGGGATTGGTTCTGATCACCTTCAACGTCACTACGATTATTCTTGCGATTTCATCCCTTGTGCTGGTCGCGATTTATCCCTTCGCAAAACGTTTCACCTGGTGGCCGCAAATGTTCCTTGGGCTTGCATTCAACTGGGGTGTGCTTGTCGCCTGGACCGCACATCGCGGCACGCTTGAAGCACCTGCCATCCTGCTTTACATCGCGGGCATCATCTGGACCCTATTTTACGACACGATCTATGCCCATCAGGACAAAGAAGACGACGCAATGATCGGCGTTAAGTCCACTGCGCGCCTGTTCGGCGAAAACACCGCCAGTTGGTTGCGCAGGTTCTTGATGCTATCGGTCACCATAATGGCGCTTGCAGTGATTGGCGCCTTGCTGCCCAAGGGGAATATTTTATCGTTGGTCATCGCCTTGGGCGGACCATGGGCGTTCGGAATGCACCTGATGACACAAATTCGTCGCCTCAATATCAACGATCCAGACGCGTGTCTTAACCTTTTCCGCGAAAACCGGAACACAGGCGTCATCCCTGCGCTGTTTTTCGCCGTTTCAGCCATGCTTTGATTGAACCCAAGGCCGCGCAGGCGTAAGCAGAGATGAAGCAAGAGAGAGATCGGATGCAGCTTAAGTCCATCGTAGCCATTTTTTCCATTTTTACCGGCGCCGCCGCAGTGTCATTGTTGGCTGCAAATCTGTCCGTTGATCGCATTGAACGCAGCTCCGAAGAAGGGGTGCGCAGCGCCTTATTGCTGCAAGGCGAAGATTGGGCCCAAGTCGAAGCGGAAGGTTTACACCTGCGCCTAACCGGCATTGCCCCCCGCGAATCTGCACGCTTTCACGCGCTAACCATTGCTGGTGAAGTCGTGGATTCATATCGCATCCGCGATGATATGCAGGTTGAGGCAAGTGCGGCGTTTATCCCCCCTGATTTCTCGATTGAAATCTTGCGCAACGATGATCAGGTGTCCTTGATCGGCCTCATTCCGACATCAACCGACCGCAGCCAGATCGCAGACACCATCGCCGATCTCACCGGTGACACAAGCGTCTCTGACATGCTGGAAGCGGCTGATTATGACGCCCCCCAAGGCTGGAACATCGCGATGGCCTATGCCGTAAATGCGCTGGCCACTCTGCCGCACAGCAAAATTTCCGTACATCCTGGCCGCGTGATCATCGAGGCCAATAGCGCCAGTACAGACGACCGCAGTCGGCTAAAACGCGAACTGGCGCGCACGGCACCAGACGGGCTGGACGTACAACTTGATATCTCTGCCCCGCGTGCCGTTGTTTCCCCATTTACCTTGCGGTTTTTGCGTGAAGACGGGGAAGGTCGTTTTGACGCCTGCTTCACGGACACCGACGACAGCCGGATCGAAATTCTTCTTGCCGCTGAACAGGCTGGGCATAACGGGCCTGCCAATTGCTCAATCGCGCTTGGCAACCCATCGCCCAAATGGGGCGAAGCGGTTAGCTTGGCTTTGAAAGCATTGGCCAAAATTGGCGATGGATCGGTCACCTTCTCTGATGCAGATATCACCCTTATTGCCGCAGAAGGCAGCGACGCGGATATATTCGAAACCGCCACCGCTGAACTGGAAGCCGACCTGCCCGATGTGTTTTCCTTGCACAGCGTTTTCCCGGTTATCGCAACAGAAACTGAACAGCAGCCACCAGAATTTACAGTCACATTAAGCCCTGAAGGCCAGGTCCAAATGCGTGGACGAATGACGGATGAGCGCACAAAAACTGCCGTCGAAAGCTATGCAGCTGCCCGCTTTGGGGAAGAACAAGTTTACGCTGCAACCCGCCTTGATTCCGAACTGCCCGAAGGTTGGCCCATTCGCGTATTGTCTGGCATCGAAGCTCTGGCTATTCTCGAAAGCGGATCGGTCTTAATCGAAGAAAACCACGTCTCTATCCGCGGAAAAACAGGCAACCCGGACGCCAACGCTGACATTGCACGCGTGTTGTCAGAAAAGCTTGGCACATCAGAAGATTTCGCAATTGAAGTCGAATATATCGAGGCCCTTGATCCCAATTCAGACCTGCCAACACCAGAAGAATGTGTCAGCAACATTAATGCCATATTGGGGGCGACAAAACTTGCTTTCTCACCTGGATCCGCAAATATTGCAGCCGGAAGTGGCGATACTTTGCGGACAATTGCAGAGATCGTGAACACCTGTTCTCACGTAAAAATGGAGATCTCGGGTCATACAGACAGCCAAGGTCGCGAAGCGATGAACTTACAGCTTAGCCAATCGCGCGCGGATGCTGTTTTGAACGCATTGATGGCACGCCGCATTCTGACAGCGGGCCTAACCGCCAAAGGCTACGGCGAGGAAAACCCGATCGCCAGCAACGACACTGACGCAGGGCGTGAAGCCAACCGACGCATCGAATTTATCCTGATTGAAGAACTTCCCGTGGAAGACACAGCCGAAGGTGAAACACCTACGGACCCACCGGCAGAGAACACCGAGGAAAGCAATGAATAACCGTACCGAACTGATCCTTATCATCGCAGTGATCCTCTTTGTGACCTTCCTATTGGGCTGGTTCGCACATTGGTTGGTCAACAAATTCACACGCGTATCCCAAGGCGATTTGGGCGAACTCGATCAAATGGCCCAATCTCTACACGACGCAGAAGAGACCCGCGATCAGGCCATCACATGGGCCCATCAGCGCGAAGCCGAAGTCACAAGCCAATTGTCCCAAACCGAGGCTGAATTGGCGGCAGCAATGGACGGTCTAAGGGCCGCACGCCAGGAAGCCGAAGAATTGCGCAGTTGGATCGAACGCCAGAATCAAGGTTGATATGAACGGGCCAGTCACCAGAAAAAAGCAGACCCGTTTTCTGTTTGGCCTGTTTTGCGTTTTTCTAATTTCGGTGGCGGTACTCACTTTTTCCACCTCAGCGTTTTGGAAGGCGTTCGGGTCTGGGCTGGGCTTTCCCGGGGCTGGTTTTTTGTTATCTGTGTTTGATGACGGCGGGTTACGGTGTTTCGGTCTTCCAGCATGGATGGGTCATCTCGCCGCCTTCCTTGTGACACTCGCGATCTTCGGTGCATCAATCGTGTTCTGGTTCGGTGCTGGGAATATCATTCTTCCACCTTTTATCTGGGTGGCCTCAGCGTATATTTCCGCATGGCTTAGCCCCACAGCATACTTGGATTTGGGCCCAATTCAGACGTTCTCCGGCCCGATTTTATTGATCGGCTTTGCGTTGCTTCCAATCTGCAAACGTTCCGTCAATTCGCCAATGTCACCACCACCGGCCTTTACCTCCCCCAAAGAAAATCCACACGAACCACTGACCGATGAAACGCTTGCCCTGACCCGGTTCGCATTGGATCGCGCATTGCAACCCGTCGAAAAATTTGATGGCTTTCAGTTTGTTGACCAGTTTCAAACCGCCGCCACCCGCTATCAGATTGCGCAAACAGGCTATGCGTTATCACTGCTGAACGCGCGCCTTCCTGCCTTTCGAGGGTACCTACGCTCAGCTCAGGAAAACTTAATCCTAAAACAAACAGATCCACGCATTTGGCGATACTGGCAATTCGAAAATGCTTGGGGAAATTTTGACCTGAACTCAGACCCAATCGCGCGTGACAATATCATGTATACGGGGTTCCTTGCGGCCCAGATTGCGATGTTTCAGGCCGCGACAGGTGACATGCAATTCAGCACGGAACACGCCCTAATATTAGACAACGGAAAACGGCGGTTCACCTATGATCACCCGAGCTTGATCAACGCCCTGTATCGAGGGTGGAACCAGTCAGAATTCACCCTTATGCCATGCGAGCCCAACTGGATATACCCGTTGTGTAATGCCATCGGCGCAAGCGCCGCGATTGCACATGACCGCAAAAATGGAACCTCAGCTTGGGCGGAAATTCAAGGATCCTTTCGCGCCTCTATTGATCATGAATTCACAGCAGCCGATGGGCGTATCCTTCCGTTCCGCTCTTCTCGTGCAGGCATCCCATCACCCCATGTCGGTGGTGCGGTTGCCGAAGCCTATCCGTCTCTGTGGTGGAACACATCTTTCCCCGATATCGCGCAACAGCAATGGGCAATCGCCAGACACAAATCCATTGAAGGCGGTCAGCTTAGACTGTCTCATTTCTGGAAAATCGACACGGGCGACTATCGTTTTTCGCGCGCTGCAAGTCTTTCGGGCTTTGCCGCGGCCGCCGCAGAGATGGGGGATCGCGAAGCGTGTGAACTCGCACTCCAAATGCTTGAAAATGAGTGCCCATCCACGCTCAACGGGGCCACATTGATGCGCAAACAGGCCTCGGTTTTTGCACATATGACGGAATTGATCGCCCGCCTAAATCAAGGGAATGCCCTACGGCACCTCATGCTTCATCCCCTTGCCGCCCACAGACAACTGACCTTGGAAACCAGCGAATATGCACACCTAAATGTCAGCAAGGCAGAACACGCCGATGGGTATCTTCAGGTGTGTCTACACCCTGTCGCACCTTGGAAGGGCGATCTACCCGTCAACATCGGAAATGCGCAACCCCATGCGGCCATCACCTGGCTTGGGGACAGCTCTGGCACGTCAACAGCAGATCACGCTGGCATGGCCCACATCCCATTATCGCCAAGCTTAGCAACGAAAGCGTCTATCACACTCAGGATTAAGGAAACCCCATGACCTGTTGTATTTTTCTCGCCGCATTTCTCGGTGGCCTTCCCGGTGTAATACGATATCGAAGCCGCAAATCGGCGCTGGCAATTTCTTGGACTTTGCAGAAAAAGGTAAATGCATGACACTCATCACCCAGTTCATCCTTAGTCGCCTGCGCAGCATTCGGTTTGCGCTAGATGGGTTGTGTTTCATGCTGAGAACCCAGCACAACGCACGGGTACATTTGGCCTTAGCCGTGATCACCGTTATTCTGGGCCTGGCCAGCGGCATCGCGCGCGGCGACTGGCTATGGATTTTCCTGATGATCGGATTGGTCTGGTTCGCAGAGGCAATGAACACTGCTTTTGAGCACCTATGCGATGTCGTTTCGCCTCAATTTTCCGAAGACGTACAGCGCGCAAAAGATGTGGCCGCTGGCGCAGTTTTTATCTGCGCGTGCCTTGCTGTCATCACCGGTCTGATGATTTTTCTACCTTATTGGATGTGATCCCAGCGACTTAACGCATCTTCATCCTCGGGTTTGCTTTCAACCCAAGATGTGTTGTCTGCTGTGATTTCACGCTTCCAGAATGGGGCGCGGGATTTCAGAAAATCCATCAAAAATTCCGCGGCTTCAAACGCATCTTTACGATGCTTGGAAGCGGTTGCAACCATCATAATCTGATCGCCGGGACGCATCGCACCAAAACGGTGAATGATCAGACTGCCTGACAATTCCCACTGTTTTGACGCATCTTGAGCAATTTTTGCAAGCGCCCGTTCCGTCATGCCGGGGTAATGTTCGATCTCCATTACATCCAGCGGGGTTCCGGGCAAATCGCGCACGAGCCCTGTGAACGTCACAATCGCGCCCGCACCGTCCTGCGCATCGGAAAAAGCTTGGGCCTCGGTGCCGAAATGAAACGGCTCTTCTTGAACGCGGATGTCCATGTCAGCCGCCTGTCATGGGTGGGAAAAACGCAACTTCGCGCGCGCCCTTCAGCGACGCGGTGAAGTCTGTCAATTCTTGATCTATGGCCACGCGTAAGGATGACATGTCAGCAAATGCCAGGGCATATCGTTCGTCTTTAGCCACCAGTTCAGCGACGAGATCCGCGACTGTTTCAACGTTGGTTTCAACAACTTCCCGTGGTTCGCCAACGCGTTCCCGCAGCCATGCAAAATATAGAATATCAAGCGTCATCATCGTTTTCTTTCAAAAAAGGACGTGCCTTTGCGAAGTAATCCCAGCCGGTGATTAAGGTCAGTAAACCCGCGCCCCACAGCAATGCGACGCCCGCATGCCAAGTGACAAATTCGCCCCAATAAGCACGGACGATGTTGAAATCATCTTCGATTTCGCCTGCAAAAATCTGATCAACAAGTGCCGCATCCATACCAGCCACGCCAGACACAAGAGAATGTTCAAACATACCGCTTGCGAACAACACTGCAATCGCCACCATCTGCACCGTGGTCTTCCATTTCGCCAGCTTTGTAACCTTCAAAAGCCCCGCTTTGGCACCCAAAAACTCGCGCAAACCCGACACAAAGACTTCGCGAAAAATGATGATAGTCGCGGGCAGCAAGATCAAAGGGTTCATCCCGGAAAACCCTGTGATCACCAAAAGTGCGATCACCACCATCGCCTTATCCGCGATCGGATCAAGCATCGCGCCGAACTTGGTTTCCTGCGCCCAAGCGCGCGCCAGATAGCCATCGACGAAATCGGTGATCGCAGCCGCTGAGAACAGCAAAAGCGCGAACCAATCCGCCCAAGGGCGGTTAAAGTACAAAAACATCACGGCAACCCCAGGGGCTGCAAAGAGACGCATAACGGTCAAAATATTTGGTATGTTCCAGATCATAGGGTCTTTGTACTCGCTTCATAAACCGGGGGAAAGGTCACAATAATACGCAGTCCCCGCAGACTTCCGTCGTAGCATAACAGGGTTAACGCGCGGGTCAGCCTTTTTCGTGGAAATGCCCATAAATCACCTCGGCCAAAGCGCTGGAAATGCCATCCACCGCTTTCAGATCCTCAAGCCCGGCTCTGCTGACTGCCTTCGCAGATCCAAAATGGGCCAGCAATGCACGTTTTCGTGTGGCTCCGACGCCTGCGACTTCATCCAATGGGGTGGCACCGATGGCTTTTGATCGTTTTGCACGGTGGGTGCCGATGGCAAAACGGTGAACTTCATCGCGCATCCGTTGAATGAAATATAAAACAGGATCATTGCGCTGCAGGGCAAAGGGCCGCTTTCCCGTGCGGTAAAATTCTTCCTTGCCGTGATCCCGGTCAAGGCCCTTAGCCACCCCCACCATCGCAATATCTTCCACGCCATATTCGCGCATGATCTCACGTACTGCTGACACCTGACCAGCCCCGCCATCAATCAACAGCAGATCCGGCCAAGCCTCAGTTTCGCGATTTGGGTCTTCCTTTTGCAAGCGCTTAAAGCGTCGTGTCATGACCTCTTTCATCATGCCAAAGTCATCGCCTGGTGTCAGGTCTTCGCCCTTGATGTTGAACTTGCGATACTGGCTTTTCACATAGCCTTCAGGCCCCGCAACGATCATCGCACCAACCGCATGCGCGCCCTGGATATGCGAGTTATCGTAGGCCTCAATGCGTTTGGGGGGCGCTTTCAAATCAAAGGCTTGTGCCACACCGCGCAACAATTTCGCTTGGGTCGCGGTTTCGGCCATTTTACGCGCGAGACTTTCGCGCGCATTGCGCATGGCATTGTCGACCAGATCCGCGCGTTCCCCCCGCTGCGGCACGGAAATCTCGACTTTTCGGCTGGCTTTCTGCGTCAGCGCCTCAGCTACCAGATCGGGGTCATCCACTGCGTTCGAAATCAACACCAACCGTGGAGGTTCGCGATTGTCGTAAAATTGCGTCACAAAAGCTTGCAGCACTTCGCTTGGATCCGCACCCTCATTGCCTTCACCACCTTGACCCGTGCGCGGATAGAAATCCTTATTGCCCCAGTTCTGATTGGCGCGAATGAAGAACACCTGAACACAGGCCTGGCCGCCTTCCATATGAAGGGCGATGATATCGGCTTCTGCCACGTTTTGCGGATTGATCCCCTGTGCTTGCTGCACCTGTGTCAACGCGTTGATCCGATCCCGAAAGGCGGCTGCGCGTTCAAATTCCATGGCGTCACTGGCGGTCTGCATTTCCTTCGCCAAATTGGCCTGAATACCACTGGTACGCCCCCGCAGAAAATCCCGCGCATCCGCAACACTGGCTGCGTAATCCTGTTCAGTCACCTTACCAGTGCACGGGCCGCTACACCGCTTAATCTGGTATTGCAGGCAAGGTCGCGTGCGACTGTTAAACATGCTGTCGGAACAATCGCGTAACATGAAAACACGTTGTAATTGGTTCAGGGTTCGGTTCACCGCCTGCCCGGACGCGAACGGCCCAAAATAGTCACCCTTGGCCTTGCGCGACCCACGGTGTTTCTTGATCTGCGGATAATCGTGATGCCCGGTCAGCATGATCATCGGAAAGCTTTTATCATCACGCAGAAGCACGTTGAAATGCGGCTTTAACTGCTTGATGAGGTTCTGCTCCAACAACAGCGCCTCGGTCTCGGTGCGGGTTGTTAAAAACATCATCCGCCGGGTCTGGGAAATCATACGCAGAATACGAGGCGTATGGCCGTTGGGGTTGGCATAATTGGACACGCGTTTCTTTAGGCTGCGTGCCTTGCCCACATATAGAATTTTCCCCTGCTCATCCAACATACGATATACGCCAGGCGAGTTATCCAACGTCTTTAAATAGCTATGAACACAGGCATGGCCGACAAGGGCGGTTCCGGTCTCATCGACGGGGAAATCTGTATTTTCAGGCTCTGTCATTGGGCTTTTCGTGATTCTCTATTGGCTGCAATCTTATCAACCCTGTGACAAGAAGAAACATATCAACCGTTTCTGTGGATAACTACGTGGGTAACTTTCTTAGGGCAGGGCCCCAGCGAAGAAAATAACGGCTTTCACCAAGTTGCCTGTTTTTTAGGCACTTTTGCAAGGTATTGATTTTAAATGGAATTTTAACAACGCCCAGCAACCCCCTGATAACATTAGTATTTTAGTTACACTTTTGTAACGGCTTTGCGAGCAAGTGCACAAGTTCTCAAAATACCTCCGTGCAATGCCTAAGTTTACAAAGGATTTTGCCCAAGATTGGGAACAAACGCGGCGACTCAGATCAGGATAGAACCGATATAGGCCGCATATAACCCACATAGGACAAAGCCCCAGCCCCGCGTGATATTCCATCGCAAAAAGACGAAAGGCGCGAGGATCAAAGATGCCCCCAACATCACCCAAAGGTCGAACCGTAGGAATTGCTGATCGACCGGGATATCTCCAATGATAGAAGCCACACCGATGATCGCCAGCAAGTTAAACATGTTAGAGCCTATGACATTGCCCAGCGCCACATCTGCTTGACGACGCAATGCAGCCATCACGGTTGTCGCAAGTTCAGGCAAGGATGTTCCAACAGCGACCAACGTCAGGCCGATCACCGCTTCACTGATACCAAATGTCCGCGCGATATTCACAGCCCCATCAACCAGTAAACTTGCGCCAAGGGGAAGCCCAATCAGGCCCAACATCAAGTAAAGGCCAATCTTCCATCCCTGCATATCCGCGTCAGCGCCCTCGACGTCTTCAACATCCGCATCAGAGCAACAGGGCATACAACTTTGCCCAGATTTACGATGACGCAGAACCTCGCGTGCCTGATCAGTTAGGACATATGCCAAAACAATCAACAGGCCGACACCATGCACCCAAGTCAACGGGCCAGCAAAACTGGCGCCAATGAAGATGAACGTCGCAAGGATCATGTAGATGTATGTTTTACGAATATTACATTCGCTGGACTTCAGCCCTGTCATGATCGCAGGCACACCTAGAACCAGCAAGATATTGGCCGTATTTGACCCCACAACATTGCCCATCGCAATGCCCGGCGCTTGATCGGCAATCGCCTCAATCGCAATCAAAAGTTCAGGTGCTGAGGTTCCGAAGGCCACAATCGTCAAGCTGACAATCAACGCGGGAATACCCAAACGCAGTGACAGGTTTACAGCACCTTTTACAAGTACATCACCCGCCAATAGCAAGATAATCAGGCCAAGCCCCGCATAGATCCAATCCATCAGTCGTCAGCCCTTTGTCTTTTCACATGCACATGGTCCACGACCAATGCGAAAGCGCCCGCAACGCGGACATTTCTGTTTCTCGATTGCCGCCTGCCCTGGAAAACGCAGCTTGCCAAACATGGCCAGCACCATCATTCCCACCAGAAATAAGACAACAACCTTAACAATCATTCATCACAGCCCATAGCGCGTGAATTCAACACGTTCCTCGACCGCACCGATCATTCCGTCGGCAGCACTGGCACCAAAACGGCTTAAAAGCCCACGTTTTGCACCATAGTTTCGGAAGTTACATTTTTCGCCAAACCGCTCTTTCATAACGGTTTTCATATGTCCAAGGCCGTCGGCAAGCCCGGCTTCAACAGCCTTGGCACCAACCCGGACCTCGCCGTTAAACAAGTCTTGGGCTTCGTCCAATTTTCCGGAACGGCGCACCTTCACATGATCAATAAAAACCTCGTGAATTTGCTCCAAAATGCCCTTCAAACGATCTACATCTTCGGGGTTCTCAGCTTTAAACGGATCCAACATCGATTTCGATGTACCCGCCGTGTAAACACGACGGTTAACACCATGACGCTGAATGAAATCTTCCAGTCCAAATCCGGCAGAGATCACACCAATTGATCCCAACACCGAACTTTGGTCGGCATAGATCTCGTCCGCAGCTGCGGCCAACCAATATCCGCCGGATGCAGCGACATCTTCCACAAAAGCGAAAACCGGAATACCTTTTTCATCGGACAAACGACGAATACGCGCCCCAATCAACGAGGACTGCACAGGCGATCCCCCAGGCGAATTGATCACCAATGCCACAGCAGCAGGCTTGCCTTTGGTGAACGCGCGTTCAAGCACAGGGCCGATCTTTTCATCAGACAAGCCCCGGCCACCCGCTGCGATCACACCAGACAGGCGCACCACGGCAACGGTTTTCTCAGTTTTTAAAAAAGGGATCCAGCGTTTCATTCCTTCCATGTAGGCTGGGCCGCGCTTCGGAACAAGGTTCTTTGCCATTCGTCTGCGTCAATATGTGGCGGCTTCGCCACGCCAAGCCATAATTTCACGATGAACCATTTGGTTTCGCCATCCAGCCTTCCCAAGCTTCGGGGGTGTCAAGATCCACCACAGCACCCTCGCCAAATGTTGTGACATACTCTATACACCGTTGTTCTTGCTTCAAAATATCCCGCGCACCCTGATCACCCTTGGCCTGGCATAACCTTTCGAACCATCCGCTCCCAAACAGCACAGGATGCCCAACCTGCCCCGCATCCGTGACGGCACGTAAGATCTGATAGTTTTTTTCACCCCGCGCCGTGGCATTGAAGCGTTCCATCAACCTGCGATAGTGCTCCGCCCCTATGTCGGGCATATCCGCAAGCGTAACAATCACCGCCGCCGCATCATCTGGCAACCCAGAGACACCCGCCCGCAACGAAGCCCCCATTCCCTCTGCACACTCTTCGCAGACGGTTATCGATACGTTCATATCCGCCAAACAGTCTGCCCGAGGGCCATCCCGCGACGGCAAAACCACATGCACCCCATCGGCTCCGCTTTGAACAGCGCGGCACACGGAACGCTCCAACAACGAGACGCCCTGGATTTCACGCAACAGCTTGTCCTCGCCGCGCATCCGACGTGACGCGCCTGCTGCCAACATCAACACATAAATGCCGCGCGTCACTTTGACGAACTCGGGTTTGTCCGACGACGCGGCTCTCCGCGTTCTGGCACGTCCTTTAACAATCCCCCAACGCCCATGGCTGCAAGATCCACGTCGTCAATAGAGATATCGGCTGCGATCCGTTCCAGGATCCAATCCGCACCGTTTAGTGCCAAAGATCGCGCACACCCCGGCAAGCCAATTACCGGACGCCCGTCCAATTCCCCAAGAAACAACAGGTTCCCAGGATCTACGGGCAGCCCAAATCGCGTCACCCGCCCCCCACAGCGCGCCACCCCAGAGGGTGCGACATCCGCCCGATCCGACGTGGCAGAGCCCGTCAATATCAAGATGACATCCGTGGTCTTATCCCCGCTCAAACCGCTTAAAGCGCGCGCCAATGGGCCTTCCCGATGATCCACCGTTTCGACCGAAACCAATGTGCCGCCAAGCCGTTCAACCCGACGACGTGTCGCGGCCTCTGCCTTCGTCAACAGGCTGTCTTTCATGCCTTCAACCTGCGTTAGAACCAGGCCCCAGCGCAAAGCCCGAAAGGGGGATAACGATAATAAAGGCGGGGTTGCTTGTTCGATCTCAGAAATAGTTTTTCCTGCAACGAAATACGGGATCATTTTCGCGGTCGCCACCAATGTGCCCGCCGAAACACGGCTAAAAGGTTGCAACGTTGCCAATGTCACAGCCTCATCCACTAAATTTAACGCCGTCACACCTGACGTGTCCACGCGCAAGACACCGTCCGCCGTTGCCACCAGGTTCACGCGGCCATGTATCGGGGCCAAGTTTTTAAGCCCGGCGCCAGAAATCGCCTGCGCCACACGCGCCGCAGCTTGATCTTCACCAACATCACCATCATCCGGTTGCGCAACCGGCAGCTCTGTCACGCCAGCGTCAGACAGGGCCACGATGTCTTGATTTCGCAAAACCGATCCTTTTTTCAACAGCCCCCCTGAGACCTTCAAGCCGTGCCCCAAAATCGCGCCCTCTGCTTCAGCAACAGGAATATTTCCAAATTTCATGAACGCCCCCTCTAGAAATCGCCACTTGCTAAACGAGACAGCAGTTCCGTTACATTTCTGACCTGAAGTTTTTTCAACAAACGCGCCCTTACATCCTCTATTGTGCGCGGTGACAGCCCCAACACCAAGGCAATTTCCTTGCTGGTCTTGCCCTGACTTAAAAACACGACGACCTCTCGTTCACGCGGGGTTAAACGCACGCCTGAAGATACATCCGAGATCGCCGCATAGGTCATCACAACACGCGCCAACGGATCAGCCGGGGTCAGTGTACGGGCGCGAAAACGACACCACGTCGCCACCCCGCCTTGCTTCGCCAACAAGCGTTCATCTGAATAGGTTTCACCACGTTGCAAAGCTGCCATGCCGATGTCGCGAAAGTCATCAAACTCGCGTGGACTGTCATAAAGCTCACGAAACGACAGACCCTGCAATGCGTCCTTACGACGTCCAGTCAGTCCGGCGAACACATCATTCACGACGCGAATTACGCGCTGTTCCGTCAGTACAATTCCAATCGGAGCCATGTCGAACGCCACAGAATTTAGATCCGCAAACTCAACCATTTCACCCTCATTTGATTGCGCCGTATTGATACGGTATTGATACCGTATCACTTCTGCGGCAGCCTGCAAGTCCCAACCGCTACGACAGGACCGATCCCTTGACCACAGCTCTTTCCCCAGACACATCCGCCCAGCTTTCTCGGGAAATCGAACGTCGTCGTGAGGAACTCATCGCACTCACCCAAGACCTGATCCGCATCCCAACGCTCAATCCCCCCGGCGAGAATTACCTGCTGATCTGCGAATATCTCGAGACCCGCCTCAAACGCCAAGGCTTCCACGTTGAGATGATCCGCGCCCATGGCACCCCAGGCGACAGCGACAAATATCCGCGCTGGAATATGGTTGCCCGGTATGAAGGGAAATATCCTGGGGAATGCGTACATTTCAACAGTCACACTGACGTGGTTGAAGTCGGAAAGGGTTGGACATTTGATCCGTTCGGCGCGGAACTGCATGACGGAAAAATCTATGGGCGTGGCGCATGTGACATGAAAGGCGGGCTTGCCTGTTCCATCATCGCAGCCGAAGCTTTCATTTCGGTTTTCCCGGACTTCGCCGGCGCGATTGAAATCTCAGGCACCGCCGATGAAGAAAGCGGTGGTTTTGGTGGCGTGGCTTATTTGGCTGAAAAAGGCTTCTTCAGCCCACAACGCGTCCAGCACGTCATCATCCCCGAGCCCTTGCAAAAAGACCGTATTTGCCTGGGCCATCGCGGCGTTTGGTGGGCGGAAATCGAAACCCACGGTGAAATCGCGCATGGTTCCATGCCCTTCCTTGGCGACTGCGCAGTACGCCATATGGGCGCCGTGGTGAATGAAATGGAACAAAGCCTATTTCCCGCCCTCGCCCAAAAACGCACGGATATGCCCGTGGTTCCTGTCGGGGCACGCCAGTCGACCATGAACATCAACTCTATTCACGGCGGCCAAGTCGAACAGGATGCCGATTTCACGGGCCTCCCCAGCCCCTGCGTGCCCGACAGCTGCAAAATGATCGTAGATCGCCGTTTTCTGATTGAAGAAGACATCAATGATGTTCAGCGTGAAATCACCGATGTTTTGGACAAGGTCCAAGGTGAACGTGACAACTTCAGCTATGACATTCGTGAGATGCACCGCGTCTTGCCGACCATGACCGAGAAATCCGCACCTGTCGTTGCAACCGTCGCGCGTGCGATTTCAGATGTGATGGGCAAGGACGCGGAATATGTTGTCTCGCCCGGCACCTATGACCAGAAACATATCGACCGGATCGGCAAGCTGAAAAACTGCATTGCATACGGCCCGGGCATTCTGGAACTCGCCCATAAACCGGATGAATATATCGGCGTCGATGACATGGTCGAAAGTGCGCGCGTCATGGCGCAATCGCTGGCGGAACTTCTGCCAAGACCTGACGCCGGTTAACCTATGCGCGCCCGATCACCCTTGCACCGGCACCTCTATATTGTCGATCAACCGCACCCCCGCCATCCAGGCGGCGGCAAACAAACGTGCGGGGCGCGTCGCGGTATCAAGCAGGGTGAAATCATCGCGGGCACGCATTTCAAAATATTCAACCTCAGTGAAATCCGCAGCCTGCAACCGCGCCATCGCGCGGGCCTGCAAGGTCGCAAAATCCGCGCCCATCGCCAGGGCACCTACCGTGTCGGTCATCACCTCATGCAGGGTCGCAGCTTTCAACGCCGCACGATCAGACAGCAACAGATTGCGCGACGACATGGCAAGACCCGTCTCTTCACGGATGGTCGGGCAACCCACAACATCGATATCAATATCCAGGTCACGCGCCATGCGAGTCACGATCATCAGCTGCTGAAAATCTTTCTCCCCGAAGAACGCCTGATCCGCTTTGGTTTGCAAAAACAGTTTCGCAACCACCGTGGCAACCCCATCAAAGTGACCCGGACGATGCGCGCCTTCCATCACATCGGTAAGCCCACCGACGGACACATTCGTCGTGAAATCAGTGGGATACATCTGTTCCCCACCGGGAACCCAGATCAAATCGGCACCAATGGGCGCCAGCTTGCCCGCATCTTCAACTTCGGTTCGGGGATAATTGGCAAGGTCTTCGGGGTTGTTGAACTGTTTTGGGTTCACAAAGATCGTCACGATCACCCGGTCACACCTGTTCCGCGCCGCCTGCGCCAGCGACAGATGTCCATCGTGCAGCGCACCCATGGTTGGCACAACGCCAATGGTTTCGCCTGCACGTTTCCAAGCACGGGTGATCTCGCGCAGCTCAGCCAGCGTTCGGATGATTTGGGGAGGGGGCGTTGATGTCATATCCGTCATTTCTTTCCAGGGGCTTGATCAGCGAAGATATGTTCTTGTGCCGGGAAATCACGGGCGCGAACTTCACGCGCGTATTGCGCGATTGCGGCTTCACCCGAGACGCCCAAGTCAGCATACCGCTTCACAAATTTCGCCTTAAACGCCGTGAACAGACCCAGCATGTCATCCACCACCAGGATCTGTCCGTCACAGCCGGAAGATGCGCCAATGCCAATCGTCGGGATCGCGATCTCTGCGGTGATTTGATCCGCGAGACTGGCCGGAATTTTCTCCAACACAACCGCAAAAGCACCTGCATTAGACACTGCTTTGGCATCCGCCATCAAAAGGTCAGCTCCCGCATCGCGCCCCTGCACTTTATATCCACCCAGCGTATTCACCGACTGCGGCGTCAACCCGATATGCGCCATGACTGGAATGCCGCGTGCGACCAGAAACGCAATCGTTTCCGCCATATGCGCCCCGCCTTCCAGCTTGACCGCGCCCGCGCCCGTTTCGCCCATCAAACGGGCGGCATTGCGAAATGCTTGCTGCGGGCTTTCTTCATAACTGCCGAACGGCATGTCGATCACCATCATCGCGGATTGCAGCCCACGCGCCACGGCTTGGCCATGCATAATCATCATGTCCATCGTCACACCCAGCGTCGAGGGCAAGCCGTGCAGCACCATACCAACGCTGTCACCGACCAAAACGAAATCGCAATGGGCATCCATCATCTGCGCCATCGGCGTGGTATAAGCCGTGAGGCTGACCAAAGGGTCGCCCCCTTTTCGCGCCCGAATATCATCAGGAAGCGGGGCGGTTTTTTGGGCGGTTGCACTCATGGACGTCTCCTGGGTTTCGCTGCGTTGCAGAAACCATATAACATCGCCAATACAGTATTTCTACGGTATCGCGAAAATAAGACGTCGGGGAATACATCAAAGACCGGGACAAGGCTTGAAACCTTGGAGAAACGGATGAACACTAAATTCAGATGTGGCGGTCGATTGACCAGCCCCACCCCAAAACGCGCAGGGGATATGGCGCGGCACAATAAGGGAGAAGAACATGTCACTTCGTAAACTCACCACGGCCGTTTCAATGGCTGCGCTGATCACCGGCACAGCCCATGCGGCGCAGACCGATATCACCGTTGGCTTGCAACTTGAGCCACCACATTTGGACCCGACCAGCGCCGCCGCTGGTGCCATCGATCAAGTGGTCTATTCCAATATTTTTGAAGGCCTTACCCGGTTTGGCTCTGACGGTTCCGTAAACCCTGGCCTTGCCAGTTCTTGGGACATTTCGGAAGATGGTCTGACCTGGACGTTCCATCTGGTTGAAGGCGTTAAATTCCACGACGGCACTGATTTTGAAGCAACTGACGTGGTGTTTAGCCTTGATCGCGCCCGCGCTGAAGACAGTGTAAACGCGCAAAAAGCCCTGTTTGAAGGCATCGAGTCCGTCGACGCCGTCGACGCACATACCGTCAAGATCACCCTATCTGCGCCCAATGGGAACTTCCTGTTCAACCTCGCTTGGGGTGATGCCGTGATCGTTGCACCTGAAAGCATTGAAACCATTACAACAAAACCTGTTGGAACAGGTGCTTTCACCTTCGCAAACTGGGTACAGGGCGATGCGATCACCATCACACGCAATGCCGATTATTGGGGGGATGCCCCCGCCCTTGAAAGCGCGACATTTAAGTTCATTTCTGAACCTTCCGCCGCCTTCAACGCGGTCATGGCCGAAGATGTAGACGCGTTCTCAGGCTTTCCAGCGCCTGAAAACCTTGCGCTGTTTGAAGCTGATCCGCGCTTTCAGGTTCTCGTCGGCTCGACCGAGGGTGAAACGATCTTATCGACCAACAACAAGATGCCGCCCTTTGACAATGTGAAGGTACGCGAAGCCCTGGCCCACGCGATTGACCGCCAAGCGATCATCGATGGCGCAATGTTCGGGTTTGGCACACCGATTGGCACGCATTTTGCCCCCCACAACCCGGATTACGTCGATCTTACGGGTGGCTCAGAATATGACCCAGACAAGGCACGTGCTTTGCTGGCCGAAGCTGGCTTTGCGGATGGGTTTACCACCACATTGAAACTGCCACCCCCGTCTTACGCACGACGTGGCGGCGAGATTATCGCAGCACAGTTGCGTGACGTTGGTATTGAAACTGAGATCACAAACCTTGAGTGGGCCCAATGGCTTGAAGAGGTTTTCCGCGGCAAAGATTTCGGCCTGACCATCGTCAGTCATACGGAACCTTTCGACATCGGCATCTATGCGCGCCCGGAATATTACTTCCAATATGACAATGCGGACTTCCAAGCATTGATGGACGATCTGACGGCTGAAACCGATCCTGCAAAACGCAGCGAAATGGTCGCGACCGCACAGAAAACCATCTCGGGTGATTATGTGAATGGCTATCTGTTCCAGTTGGCGTCCCTGTCCGTCGCGAATGCGAAAATACAGGGGCTCTGGGCCAATGCACCGACCCAAGCAACTGATCTGACCGGCGTAAGCTGGACTGACTGAGACCAACCCTGACCTCCCCCGGCGGCACATGTTGCCGGGGGCTTTTCCAGCGCCGGACCACCCAATGCTTCGATATATTCTCAAACGGCTTCAGGCCCTTTTGATCAGCCTGGTGGTTGCCAGTCTTGTGATCTTTTCCGCCGTCGAAATCGTACCCGGCGATCCAGCATCGTTCATGCTTGGGATCAACGCCCAAGAAGATACAATCATGGCATTGCGGGAACAATTGGGGCTAAATGTGTCTCTAACACAGCGCTATTTCACTTGGGTCACAGGAATGATCCAAGGCGATTTCGGCACCTCATACACCTATCGGACCCCGGTTTCTGATATGATTTCGGAACGCATGGTGATCTCGCTTCCCTTGGCGATTTACGCGTTAACGCTTTCGACATTGATCGCCTTCCCCGCAGGCATCATCGCCGCCACACGTCGGGGATCTGTCGCGGATGTGTCTGTCATGGGCGTCACACAATTGGGCGTCGCTATCCCAAATTTTTGGTTCGCCATGTTGATGGTGGTGGTCTTTGCGATCAATTTGCGCTGGTTCAGCGCAGGTGGTTTTCCAGGTTGGGACGCTGGATTTTTTGCCGCGATGAAGGCCCTAACCCTGCCCGCGATCGCGCTTGCCTTACCGCAAGCATCAATCCTTGCGCGTGTCATGCGATCCAGCCTGCTTGATACGTTATCGGAAGATTTCATCCGCACCGCCCGCGCCAAGGGTCTAACCCGCAGACAGACTCTTTGGCGTCACGCATTGCGCAACGCATTGATCCCGGTTCTGACCATCATCGGATTACAATTCGCCTTTCTTTTGGCCGGGGGCATAATCATCGAAAAAGTCTTCTTCTTGCCTGGCCTTGGACAACTTATTTTCCAAGCCATCACCCAACGCGATCTGATCGTCGTAGAAAGCGTTGTCATGTTGTTGGTCTTTGCCGTGATCCTTGTGAATTTCACTGTGGACCTGGCCTATGGCCTGGCAGACCCAAGATTGCGGAGATCCAGATGAACGCCGCACATTTCCTTCGGTCGCGCAGCTTTATGTTGGGCCTTATTTTGACGTTGATCTTCGTTTTTGCAGCCTTGATCAGTTTTCTTTGGACCCCCTATGAGATTGACGGCGTGGACATCCCCAACAAGCTGCACGCGCCTGCTTGGCCGAACCTTTTGGGCACCGATCAATATGGCCGTGATGTTTTGTCGATGATCATGGTGGGGGCGCGCGTGTCCATCGCTGTCGCCCTGGTTGCAGTCACGATTGGCATGGTCATTGGCGTGCCTTTGGGCCTGGCGGCGGCGGCGAAAAAGGGCACCTGGTGGGATGAGATCATCATGCGTGGCAACGACCTTGTGTTTGCCTTTCCATCCCTTGTTATCGCCATCCTGATCACCGCGATTTTTGGAGCCTCAGCGATCAATGCGATCATCGCGATTGGGATCTTTAACATCCCAGTTTTCGCCCGTATCACACGCGGTGGTGCGCTGTCATTATGGGAACGCGATTACATCCTATCTGCGCGTGTTGCAGGTAAATCCCCCGCGCGCATTTCCATTGAACACATCTTGCCAAATGTCATGAACCTGTTGATCGTTCAGGGGACGATCCAGTTCTCACTTGGGATTTTGGCCGAGGCGGGATTGTCCTTCGTCGGATTAGGTGTGCAACCGCCAACACCCAGCTGGGGACGGATGCTCGCGGATAGCCAAACCCTAGTCTATTCCTACGCATATCTCGCATTATTCCCAGGTCTTGCGATTGTGTTAACAGTATTGGGGTTGAATTTGATGGGTGATGGATTGCGCGATATTTTCGACCCCAAAGTCAGGAAATCACGCACATGAGTTTGCTGACGATCAACAATCTGTCGATGAAAATTGGCGCAGTCGAAATCCTACGTGATGTGTCTATGTCGGTTGATCCGGGGCAAATCCTTGGGGTCATCGGGGAAAGCGGATCTGGGAAATCGATGACCGCATTTTCTGTGATGCAACTCCTGCCAGAGGGTGCGACCTGCACGGGAGAAATCACCCTTGGTGATACCAATATGTTGACCGCGCCCGAACCCGATCTTTGCGCCATTCGGGGCAATGATGTGGGCATGGTGTTTCAAGAACCCATGACCGCTTTGAACCCAGTCAAAAACATCGGCGATCAAGTGGCCGAAACCATTCGCATTCATGAACCGAGCGTCAGCAAAGCAGAGGCCTTATCGCGTGCGCGCGCCGCCCTTGATCGGTGTGAATTGCCCGGAGATCGGTTTCCCCTAACCCGCTATCCCCATGAGATGTCGGGCGGCCAACGCCAACGCGTCGTCATCGCCATGGCCATTGCACGTCACCCAAAACTGTTGATCGCGGATGAACCCACAACCGCCCTTGATGTCACCACCCAGGCCGAGATCTTGGATCTGCTCAAACGCTTGGTGGTTGAAGATAACATGGGTTTGATGATGATCACCCATGACCTTGCGGTGGTGTCTGATCTAGCCGATCACATTGTGATCATGAAACAAGGCGAAGTT
Source organism: Halocynthiibacter namhaensis (assembly GCF_000812685.1). Taxonomy (GTDB): domain Bacteria; phylum Pseudomonadota; class Alphaproteobacteria; order Rhodobacterales; family Rhodobacteraceae; genus Halocynthiibacter; species Halocynthiibacter namhaensis. Next base: position 473,402 of record NZ_JWIF01000056.1, on the reverse strand, counting down.
GTGGAGCAAGGTGCTGCCGCGACCTTGTATCGTGATGCCGAACATCCTTACACAAAGGCGCTTTTTGCCGCCTCATCGCATCAACCGGATCGCTCTGCGCCACAGCATGCCCTTCCTTTGCTGCAAGTGAAAAACCTTGTGCGAGATTACAGTTTGCCACGCACGAAATTGTTCGCCCCAGCAGGCAAATTTCGGGCCGTGAATGACGTTAGTTTTGAAATCAAACGGGGTGAAAGCCTGGGCCTTGTCGGCGAATCTGGATGCGGGAAATCGACCCTAACACGGGCGATTTTGGGTCTTGAGGCCCTTCAGGGCGGAGAGATCCTTCTGGATGGGAAAGCCCTTGTTACTGGCGGGCACATCAGCCGTGCCGCGCGGCGTAAAATGCAAGTGGTGTTCCAAGACCCTTACGGATCCTTCAACCCCCGCCACAAGGTTGCGCGCCTTATCACAGAGCCCTTTCATCTGCTGGACACGCCCCCAACGGGCCTTGCGCATGACCTAGCAATTGATCAAGCTTTGATCAGCGTCGGCATGGCCCCGGATGACAAACATAAATACATTCACGAATTTTCCGGCGGGCAACGGCAACGCATCGCCATCGCGCGCGCGCTGATCATCCGCCCTGAATTGATCATTTTGGACGAGGCCGTATCTGCCTTAGATGTTTCCGTGCGTGCGCAGGTTCTTGATTTGCTTGCGGCGCTTTCAGAAAAACACGGGCTGACATATTTGTTTATCTCGCATGACTTGTCCGTTGTGCGTTCCATCACCGACCGCGTTTTGGTCATGAAATCGGGTGAGATCGTTGAACAAGGCGAGACTGAAACCGTCTTTGAACACCCCACCCATCCCTATACAAAAGCGCTTATCAACGCGGCCCCGCGCCTGCCTGATGACATAAAGGAAACCGCATGAGTCTTGCTCAGGACCTTTGGTTCAACACCGAAAAATGCTTCATCAACGGGGCTTGGATCGCACCCATCTCGGGCGGTACGTTGCCCGTCGAAGACCCATCCACCGGCCAAATTACAGGCGCAATCGCACGCGGTACATCCGCCGATATTGATGCCGCCGTCGACGCCGCTGAAAGTGCACTTACTGGTGAATGGGGCCGGATGAGCGCGCTTGAACGTGGGCGCATTTTGGCGCGGATTGGGCAGCTTGTTCTCACCCGCGTAGATCAGCTTGCCCGCATTGAGGCCCAAGACGTTGGCAAGCCGTTGACGCAAGCCCGCGCCGATGCCGTCGCCTTGGCCCGATACATGGAATTTTACGCGGGGGCTGCGGATAAAATTCATGGCGAAACGATCCCTTACCTTGATGGGTATACCGTTTACACCCTGCGCGAACCTCATGGGGTGACGGGGCATATCGTGCCGTGGAATTATCCGATGCAAATCATTGGGCGTTCCGTTGGTGCGGCCCTGACCATGGGCAACGCTTGCGTTTTGAAACCCGCAGAGGAAGCCTGCCTGACGGCCCTCGCCTTTGCCGAAATTGCCCGCGAAGCTGGTTTGCCTGCTGGGGCGTTAAACGTGGTTCCCGGCCTTGGGAACGAGGCCGGTGCCGCGCTGTCATCCCATCCAGGCGTGCATCATATTTCTTTCACCGGGTCCGTGGGCGTGGGCAAGTTGATTCAGAAATCGGCGGGTGAGAATGTCGTACCTGTCACGTTGGAATTGGGCGGAAAATCCCCCCAACTTGTGTTTGAGGACGCCGACATTGACGACGCCCTGCCCTTCTTGGTCAATGCTGGCATACAAAACGCGGGCCAGACTTGTTCTGCGTCCTCGCGCATATTGGTCCACCGCAGCCGTTTTGATGAGGTCTGCGAAAGAATGGCCCAATCCTACAGCGCTTTGAAAGTCGGTCCTGCTTTATCTGATCTCAACGTCGGCCCGCTGATTTCTGCGCGCCAAAAAGAGATCGTTTCAGGGTTTCTAAATGCGGGTGCGCAGCTTGAGAAGATCGGCGAAGGGGTGATCGTTTCTGATGCGCCGCAGTCTGGGCATTACATTGCCCCAACCTTATTTGCACCGGTTGATGCCAACCACAGCCTTGCCCAAGACGAGATCTTCGGCCCGGTTCAAGTGGTCATTCCTTTCGACAATGAAGATGAGGCCGCGATGATCGCCAATGGCACCGACTTTGGCCTTGTTGCATCTATTTGGACAGAGTCTGGCGCGCGCCAAATGCGACTGGCAAAGCGCCTGCGTTCGGGTCAGGTGTTCATCAATAATTATGGTGCTGGCGGGGGTGTTGAGCTGCCCTTTGGTGGGGTTGGGAAATCAGGTCACGGGCGCGAAAAAGGGTTTGAAGCCCTATACGGATTTTCAACATTAAAAACTGTCGCTGCGAAACACGGGTAAGGAACAAGATAATGAAATTAGACGGGAAAACAGCGATCATCACGGGTGGTGCATCTGGTTTTGGCCTTGGGATTGCGGAAAAGTTTTTGGCAGAAGGCGCAACCGTTTTGATTGCCGATATCGATGGCGCCGCGGCTGAGGGTGCCGCACAGGGCATCGGTGCGTTCGCGGCGCAATGCGACGTCTCGAAGGACGCTGATGTTGCGGCCTTAACTGCCACCGCAATCGCCAAAATGGGGCGCATCGATATCCTCGTGAATAATGCGGGCGTGACCCATTTACCAGCCGCGATGGAAGATGTCTCTGAGGAGGATTTCGACCGTGTTTTGAACGTTAACACCAAATCGGTTTATCTCGCAGCAAAGCACATTATCCCCTTGATGAAAGCCCAAGGATCAGGTGCTGTTTTGAACGTTGCATCCACCGCCGGGGTTAGCCCGCGCCCGCGTCTAAGCTGGTACAACGCATCAAAGGGCTGGATGATCACAGCGACCAAATCTATGGCGGTGGAACTGGCCCCAGCAGGCGTGCGCGTCAACGCCATCAATCCCGTCGCAGGCGAAACGCCTTTGTTAAAATCTTTCATGGGGGAAGACACCCCTGAGATGCGCGCAAAATTTGTATCCACCATCCCAATCGGACGTTTCTCCACGCCGCAAGACATGGGCAATGCAGCCGCATTTCTGTGTTCAGATGAGGCATCCATGATCACGGGCGTCGCGATGGAGGTCGATGGTGGGCGCTGTATCTAAAACAATGCAACCAGGACCGCGCAATCTGATCACAGACGTAGCAGGTTTGCGTGTAGGCAATGCCGATGACACAGCCCTAAAATCTGGCACCACTGTATTGGTTGGCGACGCGCCTTTCGTGGCCTCGGTCGATGTTATGGGCGGGGCTCCTGGCACGCGCGAAACCGAGCTGCTTGACCCGCAGCGCACGGTTGGCGAAGTCGACGCCCTCGTGTTGTCAGGTGGGTCCGCGTTTGGCCTTGATGCACCATCAGGTGTGACAGATGGATTGCGCGCACAAGGGCGTGGTTTTCAACTTGGGCCTGCGGTCATCCCTATTGTTCCTGGGGCGATCGTTTTTGATCTGCTCAATGGTGGCGACAAGGGGTGGGACGAAAACCCCTATCGCACCCTTGGTCGACATGCCTTTGACAACGCGTCAGAAAATTTCAAACTGGGCAGCCACGGCGCGGGCAAAGGCGCTGTAACAGGGAATTTGAAAGGTGGGCTTGGATCTGCCTCAATCGTACTGCCATGCGGGGCGACAGTCGGGGCCTTGGTCGTGGCCAACCCCATCGGCAACACGGTGACGCCCAACGGATTATTTCACGCCGCACCCTTTGAAATCGACGCTGAGTTCGGCGGTTTGGGCCCTGACCCGAAACCTCATGGATGCCTTCCGTTTCACAGTGAAAAAGTCGCGCAAATGATGGCTATCGCTGCGCAGACTACTACCCCGCCACTTGCGAACACCACCATCGCAATTGTCGCGACAGACGCAACGCTGACCAAGGCGCAGTGTAAGCGCATGGCGGTGATGGCACAGGATGGTTTGGGGCGCGCGATTATGCCCGCACATTCGCCCATGGATGGCGATTTAATCTTCGCTGTCAGCACCTCAAACTGCGCATCGCCCGACCTTGCAGGTCTTGGGCATGCCGCTGCCATGTGCCTGTCACGCGCCATCGCACGCGCGGTGTGGGAAGCAACGCCAGAACCAAATGATCTGTTGCCATGCATCCGCACTTGATCACATTTTTGTTCTAAAAAAATCCTGGGCATGTGGGGGTGCGCCCCTACACCCAGCGTAACTTATGAAGCCTTTGAGTAAGTTCCCGCATCGCGCGTATAGGCGTCATAGCGACTGGCGATAATCCGGGTCAAAGGGCGGCCATCTTCTGTGATGCATATCCTATCACCCTGCCGTTCAACATAGGGTGAAAATTCCGACAGCACAGCATCATGCAGCGTGTTCAGGGTCGCCGCTGAGGCAAAAACAGTGTCTAACGCGGATAAATCGACCTCAAAATTGCACATCAGACCGTCAATCATCGTCTTGCGCAACAGGTCGTCATCAGTGAAACGATGCCCACGGGACCCGGTCAAAATACCGGCCTCGACCCTGCCAGTCCAGGCGGCGGTTGCGGGTGCGTTTTGCAACCATCCTTGCTTGAACGAGGAAATCGAAGACGCGCCGATCCCGATCAATGTGTCGCAATGATCGGCAGTGTACCCTTGGAAATTTCGGCGCAAACGACCATCGCCTAACGCGACGGACAGTTCATCTTCAGCCTTGGAAAAATGGTCGATCCCGATCGCTTGGTATCCGGCGTCGCGAAACATTTCGCCGGCAGTTTGCGAGAGGATGTAACGATCCATATCACCCGGCAAGGTTTCTTCTTTGATCAGCTTTTGACGCTTTGCCATATGGGGCACATGGGCATATCCAAACAGCGCAAGACGGTCGGGATCAAGCGCCAAAACCTTATGAACGGTGTCGCGCATATGGGCCACAGATTGGTAGGGCAAACCATAAACCAGATCGGCGTTCAGGGAATGAATGCCCGCGGCGCGCAGCATATCTACGCAGTGTTTCGTGATGTTCCAAGGTTGATGACGTCCAATGGCTTCTTGCACGTCCTCTGCGAAATCTTGGATACCAATTGAGGCCCGGTTCATGCCTTCAAGGCGCAGGGCTTCGATCTTATCCGCATCAACCATCGTCGGGTCAATCTCAACGGAGAACTCAAATTCATCGGCAGGTGGAAAGACAGATTTCACCGCTTGCGCAAGCGCGTGGATCATCTCGGGCAGCAGGATAGTCGGGGTGCCACCGCCCCAATGTAGACGCCCCATTTTCACGCCCTCAGGCAGGCGCGCTTTGATCTGCAACAACTCAGCCTTCAGGGTTTTGACATAGCCCGCAACTGGCGACATGGTTTGCGTGCCCTGGGTGCGACAAGCGCAGAACCAGCACAGGCGTTCGCAAAACGGCACATGCACATAGACTGATACGGGTTCAGCAGGATCAAGCGATGCCAAGCATTCCGCGTGAAATTCAGCGCCGAAATCTGTCGAGAAAACGGGTGCGGTGGGGTAACTCGTGTAGCGCGGCACACGGGCGTCAAACAGGCCGAGACGGCGAAGATCATTGATGCGTTCCATTGGCGCGGTCTACATGTGCGCCAATGGGTTTTCTTTGCGCTGGATCAAACCTGATTAAGAGGCACCCCAAGTATCCGATAATTTATACCCACCCGGCCAAGGATCACTTGGGTCAAGCATATGCTGATGCGTGCCGGTGATCCAAGCACGCCCAGAGATTTCTGGGGTGATTGCCGGGCGCCCGTTCAGGTCAAACTGTTCGACAATGCGACACCGAAACTCACTGTCGATCACGGAACGCGCATGATAGTGATCTGTCGCCTTCATCTGCCCTTTTGCCAACAAAACAGCCATCCGCGCAGAGGCACCAGTTCCACAGGGGGAACGGTCCAATTTACCCGGCTTAATCGCCACAGTATTTTTACCCGTCAACACATCGCCATTGCGCGTCAGATCACCGGTGATTTGACAGAATGAGATATGATTCCAGCTGTTTGCAGGGTGATCAAATCCCAACTGTTCATTCGCTGCATCTGTGATTTTGGAACCAGTACGGGCCAGATCAGCGGCTTCATCTGGGCTTAGGGTAAAACCCAAATCTTTCGCATCGACCAGAACAAAACTATCGCCCCCAAACGCAGTATCAACCCGCAGAGAGCCAATGCCAGAAACCTCAATCATCGCGTCCAACTTATCGGCAAATGAGGGCACATTTTGCACGTAAATCCGTTCCGCCTTGCCATTTGCACATTCCGCCTTCACCCGCACAAGACCACCTGGCGCTTCCAGCACCATTTCGGTGATGGGTTCCTGCATTGGAACGATACCGCTATCCAGCAAAACCGTCGAAACACAGATCGAGTTTGACCCCGACATAGGCGGTGTATCTTCGGGTTCCATGATGATCCAAGCGGCGATGGCTTCGGGGTTTTTCGGTGGCACCAACAGGTTCACATGCCGAAAAACACCGCCCCGTGGTTCATGCAACATAAAGTCCCGCAAAGTTCCATCACTGGCGATAAACTCGCGATGTTCCCAGATGGTGTCACCGGGAGGCGGGGCAACGCCGCCGACGATCACATCGCCAACTTCGCCCTCGGCATGGCATGAAACAACATGGATGGTTTTGCTGCTGCGCATTTCTCAATCTCCAAAAATGTCGACACCCGGACGGATCGTCGATGCTCTTGCATTGATGAGATAAAACTGTCGCCAAGGCAAATCTACCTTGATAGCGACGAAAAGCCTTCAACTTTCCACATAACAGATGCGCAAAGATGTTTTTTATCGCACAGCGTGCTCAGAGTTCAGCTTTTTGGACCAACATGGCTTTCGCCGCGTGCCTTTGACAAAGCGATCTGTTTTTGGCGTTCGCGGAAGCGTGTTTTGCGATCTTCTGAAGTCTCATCCACGCAAAGATGACAGCTGACGCCTTCTTCATATTCCACGCGTTCAAGATCTTCAGGCATGATCGGCCGGCGGCAAGCGTGGCACAAATGATGCGGGCCTTCGACAAGGCCGTGACCAATGGAAACGCGTTGATCAAAGATGAAACATTCGCCTTCCCAGGTGCTTTCTTCCTGAGGCACTTCTTCCAAATACTTCAGAATACCGCCCTTCAGGTGAAACACATCTTCAATGCCTTGCCCCATCAGGTAATTCGTTGATTTTTCGCAGCGAATGCCGCCCGTACAGAACATCGCGACGCGTTTATTATGGAAACGATCCGCGTTTTTTTCCCACCATTCGGGGAATTCACGGAAGGATTTTGTCTCGGGGTCAATCGCACCTTTGAACGTGCCGATCGCAACCTCATAATCATTGCGTGTATCAATCAACACCACATCATCCTGCGTGATCAGATCGTTCCAATCCTCAGGTTCAACGTAATTCCCGACAGCTGCGGTCGGATCGACATCGGGTTTCCCCATAGTGACGATCTCATTCTTAAGCTTCACCTTCATGCGATTAAACGGCATTTCCGAGGCGGGGCTTTCCTTGTGGATAAGCTCAGCACATCCAGGAAGGGCGCGAATATACGCAAGCATACGATCCAGACCAGCACGCGTTCCCGCGACTGTTCCGTTGATGCCTTCTTTCGCAAGAAGAAGTGAACCTTTGATCCCCTCTTCGTCACACAAGGCCTGAAGCGGCCCTTGGACGGCAGGTGGATTATCAAAGCGGGCGAAGTGATATAGTGCAGCTACTGTTGTCATATGCGCGAAATACGCCTCCTTTTCGGCGAAGGCAAGATGCACAGGTGTCACAGGGGGGCAAAGACCATAGCAAAAGCACTTATTGACCTGTGGCCTACACCCCCCTACCAATTCACCATCAAGGGAGAAGCCACCATGCGCGCAGCCAACGAAGCACTGATTGTTATTGATGTTCAAAATGATTTTTGTCCCGGTGGTGCGCTTGCCGTCGCTGATGGAGATGCCATCATCCCTGAGATCAACGCGCTGATGGATGATTTTTCCACCGTGGTTCTGACCCAAGACTGGCACCCAGCGGGGCATTCTTCTTTCGCCACGTCTCACACGGGAAAGACGCCTTTTGACATGATCGATATGCCTTATGGGCCTCAAGTTCTTTGGCCTGATCATTGTATTCAGGGCAGCACCGGCGCGGAATTCCACAAGGATTTGCGCCTAGAACCTGCTCATTTGATCATTCGCAAGGGCATGAACCCGACGATTGATAGCTATTCGGCTTTCTTTGAAAACGATAAGGCGACCTCTACGGGTCTTGTTGGGTATCTTAAAGATTTGGCAGTTTCGGATGTCACTTTAGTTGGATTGGCCACAGATTTTTGCGTCCATTTTTCCGCTATTGATGCCGCGACCCAAGGTTTCAACGTGACCCTGCGCGAAACTGCATGTCGTGGGATCGACATGGATGGTTCCTTAGGCGCTGCTCTGCAAGCGATGCGCAACGCGGGTGTTACCATCGCGTAAATTACGCGAAATACGGTTTATTAAGAAGATACTGACATAGATGTCAGGTGCATGAGCACCCAAGTCTGTGGCAAGTATACATGAGTAGCAACAACGAATCCGCACAAGAAGCCTTGATTTGCTTCGACCTTAGGAACTCTAGCGATGGTTTGTTCTTACGGTATGCGCGTGGGTATTTGGCCGCGCTTCCGATCCGAATCGTGATGTTTACCCTTGCGGGAATATTGTTGGGTTTGATCACAACCCCCATGCTTGCGATTGTCTCTTACACAGTTGTCATCTTCGGCGAAGGCATACACAGTCTCAGCCTGCTCAAAGAGCGAAGCATTCCGATATCCAACTATCGCGGGTCTCGAAATCAACGCGACGTTCAACGCGCAACCGCGGCATTTCAAGCGATTTGCTCCTCCATTGGCGTCGCAATCATTTGGACTGCGACAGATACCGGCGACACCCGTTTTTTCGCCTTTGTTTGCGTTACAACCTTGGTGATACACGCAAGCATTACCCTCCCATTCTTCCCTTGGGGCAGCAAACTTAGACTAGGCATCTATAGCTTGCTGCTTTGCATCCTTGTCTTGACGGATTTGATGCAAATGGAAGCCTTTCAAACCGGGCTTGGGTTTGATTTGTCTGCGATTATTTTGTTCAGCTGCATGGCCACAATGTTGATGATCAGCCGGCACAAAAATTTTCGCAACACACAGGCTGCAAAGCGCCAACTTCTGCATGAAAAATTAGAGGTCGAAGAAGCACGAGATCGCCTAATAGAAAGCGAGAATCTGGCACGCCAACTGGCTCTCGTGGCGCGGAACGCAAGCGACATTGTTGTCATCACCGAACCAGACGGAACGATAACCTGGGTAAACAACGCTTTTCACAACTCTACGGGGTTCGCGGATTCAGATGTCATTGGCAGAAATGTTCGCCTGCTCAATGGCCCCCAAACGGATACAAAAATCATCCAACAACTGGTCCAAGCTCGGGCGAAAAGCCAACCCGTTCGCGTCGAAATTTTAAACTACAATAAACACGGCGAAACCAAGTGGTACGAAATCAGCGTTTCACCCATTTTTGATGACATGGGAATAGTGACCCATTTCGTGTCGATTGAACGCGACATCCACGCGGTTAAACAACGCGAGACTGACCTTGCCTCTGCAAGAGAAGCCGCAGAACAAACCGCACGTGCTAAAACTGAATTTCTTGCCACAATGAGTCACGAGATCCGAACACCGATGAACGGTATTATTGGCGTCTCAGACCTGCTGCTCGAAAGCCACCTCAGCAAAGATCAACGCCATCTTACGGAAACGATTTCAGAAGCTGCGGCGGCATTGCTGACGATCATAAACAACACCCTCGATTTAACACAGCTCGACGCGAACAAAATCGATTTAGAAACGCATGAATTTGATCCCAAATCGCTTGCCGAGAAAACCGTTGAACTTCTGCAACCGATTGCGACGGGAAAAGGTGTGGCCCTCAAGTTGAACTGTGACAAAAACGTCCCTCAAACAATCCTCTCTGACTCAGGGCGTTTACGGCAAATCCTGTTAAACTTGGTTGGGAACGCATTGAAATTTACGTCCGAGGGGCAAGTCACATGCCACCTACAGCATGTCAAAACGCCAGATCAGTGCAAGATTCTGATCGACATATCTGACACTGGAATTGGGATCGCAACAGACAAATTGAATTCCATATTTGAGGAATTTTCTCAGGCCGATTCCAGCGTCTCACGACGATTTGGCGGAACCGGCCTTGGCCTTAGTATCTCGCGCCAACTCGCACGTGTCATGGGGGGCGACATCACCGTCAGCTCACAAGAAGGCACAGGTTCAATATTCACGCTGGCCCTACCCTATAGCCAACATCAGCCGTTGGGATTGCTCAAGGATGACCATGAGGACGTCCAAATTCAGTTCGCAGGAAAATCGGTCCTCATCGCCGATGACAACAAAACCAACCGATTTATCCTCAGCCGTCTTTTGCAAGAAACTGGCATCAGCCTAGAATTTGCCACCGATGGCTTCGAAGTTGTCAATCAGTTTCGCCATCACAAACCAGACCTAATCCTTATGGATGTCTCTATGCCTGGCAAGGACGGACTAGAAGCAACGCGCGAAATTCGCGAATTGGAAAAAACACAAGATTTAGGCACTGTTCCGATCTACGCACTGACTGCCAACGCATTCTCAAGCCATCGAGACGACTGCGTTAACGCCGGTATGAATGGTTTTCTTACCAAACCAGTTAAACGGGATGTGCTGGTAGGCACACTCGAAGAAATATTCGCTACAGGATCTGGCCATTCTTATCCTTCCTGAGTTACGGTCCCGTCATGAGATTTTATCTCGGGCTGAACGCAGGGAAGAAAAATGGTTGATATCGCGACACGTGTGTATAATCACAAATGGAAAATCGACCCGATCGTGCGGTCACTTATCGACACAGATTTTTATAAACTATTGATGTGTCAATCAATTTTCAGAAACAAACCCGATACAACAGTCACCTTCAGCCTGATCAATCGTTCAAAGTCAATCCGACTGGCAGAACTTATTGACGAAGGCGAACTGCGTGAACAACTTGATCACGTTCAGTCACTGTCCCTTTCACGCGGTGAAAGCACTTGGCTTCGCGGCAATACATTTTACGGAAAACGTCAAATGTTTCGCCCGGATTTCATGGAGTGGTTCGAAGGGATGCGCCTGCCGGACTATCACCTTGAGAAACGCGACGGCCAATACGAACTTACCTTTGAGGGAACTTGGCCTGAAGTTATGCTTTGGGAAATTCCGGCCCTTGCCGTTCTCATGGAATTACGTGGACGTGCAGTTCTCAACGATATGAAAAAATTTGAACTGCAGGTTTTATACGCCCGAGCGATGACAAAGCTATGGAAAAAGGTTGAAGCATTGCGCAGCGTCGAGAACCTGCGCATTGCCGACTTCGGAACACGTCGCCGGCATTCCTATTTGTGGCAAGATTGGTGCGTCCAAGCCATGATGGAAGGGTTGGGCGAAAAGTTCGTTGGGACTTCAAATTGTCGCATCGCAATGCAACATGACATCGAAGCCATTGGAACGAATGCGCATGAATTGCCCATGGTGTATTCTGCCTTGGCCGAAAATGATGCGGCCCTCGCCCAAGCCCCATATCAGGTGCTTTCAGATTGGCAGCAAGAACACGACGGAATGTTACGCGTTATGCTGCCTGACACATATGGCACCCAAGGCTTTTTGGATCGTGCACCAGCTTGGCTAAACGAATGGACAGGTATTCGCATTGATTCAGGTGACCCAGCTATGGGCGCCGAGACTGCGATCAATTGGTGGAAATCCCGAGGTGAGGACCCCCGGGAGAAACTGGTGATCTTCTCTGACGGCTTGGATGTAGAGAAGATACGTGAGTTAAACGCCCAATTTCAGGGACGAGTTCGGGTTTCATTTGGCTGGGGCACTTTACTAACAAATGATTTCCGCGGCTTGGTTCCAAATGACGCGCTCAGCCCGTTTTCCATGGTCTGCAAAGCCGTGAAGGCCAATGGGAAACCCACGGTCAAACTGTCTGACAATCCGAACAAGGCAATGGGGCCAGACGACGAGATCGCCCGTTACAAACGTGTTTTCCAAGTCGGCGCACAGCATGCTCAGAAAGTTATCGTCTAGGCCTCGACAATCGCCAAATGCATCTGGTTAAAACAAAAACGAACTCCCGCTTACCTTATGAATTTCCCCACAATTTTAATTGTTAAGGGGGGCTTCACCTTGTGTCGCTATTCCTGAATTTGGGTAAATTTGAGGTGGTGAGATGAGTACGGATGGCTTGGCCCCCGTCATTATCAAAAAAGTCAAAAAAAGCGGCGGCGACGGGCACCATGGCGGGGCCTGGAAGGTTGCATATGCTGACTTTGTGACGGCGATGATGGCGTTTTTTATGCTAATGTGGCTATTGAATGCGACGACTGAAAAACAACGCAAGGGTATCGCTGATTATTTCAGCCCTACAATTCCTGTGCACCGGGTGTCCGGCGGCGGAGATGGCATGGGCGGCGGAAGTTCCGTCTTTACCGAGGAAACCCTAGCGCAAAACGGGACCGGTGGATCAATTGCCTCACCTTCTTCAGAAGAGGAAGCGGCAGGGGCAACCGTTGGAGACGCCCAGGGCGCAGCGCTTCAAGAGGGAGCTGACGAAACCGAAGAAGTCCAACAAATTCTGGAAGAGCTATCCGGCAATGGGGGGGAAAGCCTCGCCATTGAGAATGCCATGAAGCACGTATTAACGCGTGTCACGGATGAGGGGCTAATTGTCGAGATTTTCGACACCACCCAAGAGCCGCTGTTCACAGCCCAAACTTCCGAACCTACGGATGTTCTCGTAGAAATCGCCGGAATACTGCAGCGCGTCTTTCAACTTGTTGACAACGAACTTGCGATCAACGGGCACATCCGCGCGCACCCAATTGTGCTTGCTGATAACCCGGTCTGGGATCTTTCATCAGCCCGGGCATCACAAATGCGCGTGCTCTTGGAAGTCTCTGGGTTTGACAGTGCACGGATGCAACGCATCACAGGTTTCGCAGATAGGAAACTTGTCGCGGTGGATCCGATGTCTCCCCGCAATAATAGGCTCGAACTTATATTGTTGCGATCTCAGCCGCCCAACTCTTAAACGCCAGGCTGTTTGGCGTTTAGTTGTTTGAATTTTAGACGTTAGGCGAATGTTAAGGCGCAGCCTGTAGTCATAAGAAAATCACAGGGATTGATGCAGCAGAAAGGCGCACCATGACAATATCTTCATCGCTGAACGCAGGCGTAGCTGGGCTTTTTGCCAATGCGACAAAGCTTGCCACCATTTCCGACAATATCGCCAACTCCAACACCTATGGCTACAAACGCGCCATGGCGGATTTCGATTCCTTTGTCATTACACAAAGCTCATCATCGGGCACCTATTCGGCCGGCGGTGTGCGCGCAAGCACAACACGTTTGGTAGAAGAACGTGGCCCCATTGTTTCCACATCCAACGCAATGGACATCGCGATTGCGGGTCGCGGCATGCTTCCCGTCACCACGACAACATCAGTCGGTTCTGCCTCAGGTGGTCAACCACTTATGATGACAACAACGGGTTCATTCCACACCGATGCAAATGGCATTTTACGAACGAAATCAGGGCTTGTTCTGCTTGGCGTTCCGGCCAATGCAGATGGATCCATTGATACGTTTCCACGCGATACCTCTGCGGGCCTCGAACCCGTGCGCATCAACTCCAATCAAACAGCAGGCGATCCAACAACGCGTATGAACCTCGGGGTTAATCTTCCCGCCACCGAAACGGAAGTCGGCATGCCGGGAACTGCCAAGCCACTGTCGGTCGAATATTTTGGGAACTTGGGCACGTCAGAGACTCTTGATATCACTTTCACGCCCACCATCCCAACGCCCCCATTAACTGGCTTCTCCAATACATGGACTATGGATATCACGGATTCTGCCCAAGCGGGCGCCAGCATCGGCACTTACACACTGGTGTTCGACGACAGCCAATCCAACGGTGGTACCTTGGCTTCGGTATCAGAATCTCCGCTTCCACTCCCTCCATTGCCTCCTGCCCCCAGTTATAATGCTACGACAGGCGAACTTTCACTTAACGTGGATGGCGGGCCGATGACTGTAACGATTGGGCGATTGGGCGACACAAATGGATTAACCCAACTGTCAGACAGTTTCGCACCGACATCCATCACCAAAGATGGTTCGCCCGTGGGCAATTTAACATCTGTTGAAATCGACGAGAACGGCTTCATCAATGCCACCTATGACACTGGATTCATCCGTCGCTTGTATCAGGTTCCTCTGGTCGATGTGCCAAGCCCAAACAACCTAACCGCGATGAACAATCAAGCATATCAAGTCTCACCAGAAAGTGGTTCATTCTTTCTTTGGAACGCAGGCGATGGCCCAACCGGAGCCGTTTCTGGATACGCTCGAGAGGGTTCCACCACAGATGTCGCTGGAGAACTGACCGCACTTATCCAAACACAACGTGCCTATTCGTCAAACGCAAAGGTAATCCAAACAGTGGATGAGATGTTGCAGGAGACCACCAACATCAAACGTTAATCCACAAATCCAGGTCCAGAAAGGTAACCAGGATTCCATATGAGCATCACCGGTTCAATCGCAAATGCACTGTCCGGCTTAAACGCCACCTCACGTCGCGCAGAAATCGTGTCGGCCAACATTGCGAACGCCAACACCCCCGGGTACGGCGTCCGCAAACTGGACGTGTCGGCCGCCACCGTGGCAGGTGGAGGGTCTGGCGTACGCATCGATGGAGTCAGCCGTTTGGTTGATAATGGAATTATTCAAGATCGGCGTTTGGCAGATGCCAGCCTTGGGGACAGCACCACCCGATCTGCATTTTTCGCACGTGTCGAGAAATCCATTGGAATTCCAGGGACAGCAGGTTCCCTATCGGGGCGTGTTGCCGATCTTGAAGCGTCCTTGATATCCGCCGCAAGTCGCCCCGATTCAGAACCCCGCTTGCACGACGTCTTGAACGAAGCCCGAGGTATCACCAAGCATCTCAAAACTGCTTCTGACGATGTACAGACCATCCGTGAGGAGGCCGATCAAGACATCGCCAGCAATGTGAAAAGACTAAATGGCGGTCTTCAACAGGTCCGGGAAATCAACATTGCGATCGCCGCCACCCAAGCACGGGGATTAGATGGTGCCAGCTTGGAAGATCAACGACAGCAAATAATCGATGGAATTGCATCGATTGTACCTATTCGCCAAGTGCCACGCGATAACGGAACTGTTGCTTTATTCACCCCTGGTGGCGCTGTTCTTGTCGATAGCAAAGCTTCAGTGTTTGAGTTCCAGGCGACCGGCGTCATCACACCAAGTATGACGCCCAGCGGACTTCTGTCGGGCTTAACGCTGAATGGCAATCCAGTTGACACATCATCTTCCAACAGCATGCTGAAGAGCGGCTCCTTGATCGCCAACTTTGCGGTTCGCGATGAATTAGCTGTCGAAGCACAATCGCAGCTGGATGCAGTCGCACGTAACTTGATCGAGCGTTTCCAATCACCCACTGTTGACCCCACACTGGGGCCACTTGACGCTGGTTTGTTCACCGATAATGGTGCACCTCTCGATCCAGCAGCCGAACTTGGGCTGTCCGCGCGGCTACAGATCAACCCCGTTACTGATCCTCAAAACGGCGGTGAGATCCGAAGATTGCGCGATGGCCTTGGGGCTACAATCCCCGGAAACGTCGGTTACTCCACCCAACTTCAGCGGCTCACTAGCGCATTACAAAACCCGCAACCCGTGACGTCTGGGAGTTTTTCAGCCGCCGAGCGAGGGATGAGCACGCTCGTTTCGGATCTACTTTCTGAATACGGAACCGCACGCCAAGCCGCAGAAGCGGATGTTGCATATAGCAACGTCCAGCATCAAACATTTAAAAATCTTGAACTGCAGTCAGGCGTGGACACCGACCGTGAGATGCAGGAATTGCTTTTGGTCGAACAAGCTTACGCGGCAAACGCGCGCGTACTTCAAACTGTGGACAAACTCATTCAAACTTTGATCGGATTGTAGAATGCCAAACTTTCTTTCTGTTGGAGATCTCTCACAAAGCTTTTTGATGAACCGCAACAATACCGCGTTAAAAACAAAGTTGAACCAATTATCTTTGGAACTCACCACCGGTAAGGTTCAAGATGTTGCGGCCCACCTGCGCGGCGACTTTTCACCTGTGACCAGCATTGACCGCACACTCACGACACTTGCAGCGTATAAAACCAGCAACACTGAAGCCGCCCTACTGACCACCAACATGCAGGACTCGCTTGAGGCCGTTCAGGGATATGTTTCGGAGGCTGGGCCTAATTTGATCATGGCGGGCGAATCCGGAAACTTTCAAATGTTGAAGCCAGCTGCGGGGGACGCGAAGCAAAAATTCGACGCCGTAATATCAACGTTGAACACCCAAACCGCAGGGCGAAGCTTGTTTTCCGGCACAGCAACAGATCGCACGCCACTCGCACCATCCGCGACGATCCTGAACGCACTGAATGTTGCCGTTGCAGGAGAAACCACCGCTGCGGGTGTGCAAGCAGTTGTCGATACCTGGTTTGCCCCGGGCGGCGGTTTCGACGCTGTTGCCTACAAAGGGTCTGTCAACAATATTGCGCCTTTAAGGATTGGCGCGAACGAAACATCCTCGTTGACCGTTCGGGCGGATGATGGTGCCTTTCGCGAAAGTTTGAAGGGCCTAGCCGTCGCGTCTCTCGTAAGTGACGGGGCCCTTTCAGGCAGTGTATCCGAGCAAGCAGACTTGCTTTCTTACGCGGGCGAAGTCCTGCTGACCGCCGAAAGTGCGGTTCTGGACATCCGTAGCAACGTCGGCGTGATCGAAGCCCAGATCGAACAGGCGTCTGTTCGTAACACAACAGAAACCAACGTTCTAACGATTGCGCGCGCAGGGCTTCTTGAGGCGGATCCTTACAAAACTGCGACCGAACTCCAAGCTGCTCAGACACAATTGGAAACCTTATATACCCTAACCGCACGCCTCTCCCAACTTTCATTGTCGAGGTATATTTGATGCATAAATTCATACGCCAAGTTCTGATATTCTTTATCTTAAGTTGTACCTTTGCCCAGGCGACGCCCATTCGGATCAAAGACTTGGTCGAGTTCGATGGTGTGCGCGGGAATGATCTTGTCGGCTATGGGTTGGTCGTCGGATTAAACGGCACCGGTGATGGGATACGAAACGCGCCGTTCACCGAAGAGATCATGTCCAATATTCTTGAACGCCTGGGCGTCAACATTACGGGAGAACAGTTTCGGCCCAAAAATGTTGCAGCTGTATTCGTCACCGCGACGTTGCCACCATTCTCGCGCGCAGGTAGCCAAATTGACATCACGGTTTCAGCCATCGGCGACGCAAAAAGCCTGTTAGGTGGGACATTGGTGATGACCCCGCTGAACGCCGCAGACGGGGAAATATATGCCGTAGCCCAAGGCACGATCATCGCCGGCGGGATAAGTGCGGAAGGTGATGGCGGAAGCGTGACGCAAGGCGTACCAACCGCCGGCACCATTCCTTCTGGCGGTCGAGTGGAACGCGAAATTGAGTTCCAGCTTTCGTCTTTATCAACTGTACGCTTGGCCTTACGCACTCCAGATTTCACGACAGCTGGTCGCATCGAACGTGCGATCAACGAAAATTTTGGACGTGCGGTATCGGTCATGATTGATGCAGGCACAGTGCAGATCAACATCTCGTCGACGCGGATGGCTTCCACTGCACATGCGTTGGGCCGAATAGAAAATATTTTGGTCACCCCAGAAAGACGTGCACGCGTTATCGTCGATCAACGATCCGGGACAATCGTCATGGGCGAAGATGTGCGCATTTCCCGTGTTGCCGTGGCCCAAGGAAATCTGACCTTACGCATACAAGAGAATCCGATTGTCGTTCAACCCAATCCCTTTTCCCCGGGGGAAGTGGTTGTCGTCCCCCAAACGAATATCGCCATTCAGGAAGAGGAGGGAACAGGGCTTGCGGAAATAAACGAAGGGACCTCACTGTCCGAGGTCATCGCAGGCCTCAACGCATTGGGGGTATCGCCCCGCGACATGATCGATATCCTAAAAAGCATCAAGGCCGCGGGTGCGTTACATGCCGAATTTATTGTTCGCTAGATTGGGCGCAAACAGATCACCATACTCTGAACGCAGGCTGTTTTTCTGAACTTTCCCCATCGCATTTCGAGGCAAAGCATCAACAACAACATATTTGCGCGGGTGCTTGAAACGCGCAAGGTCTTGGACAATAGCTGTTTCCAATTGCTCACAATCAGGTTCTTGGCCTTGTTGCCGTGCCACCACTGCCACGACGGTTTCACCAAAATCCGCGTGCGGAACGCCAATGACCGCTGTTTCCAGTACCCCAGGCTGGGCATCCAAAACCAATTCCACCTCTTTGGGGTAGATGTTGAAGCCACCAGAAATAATCAGGTCCTTCCCGCGACCGACGATCTGCACATAACCATCTTTATCTTTTGAAACCAAATCACCCGTGATGAAAAATCCATCGTCGCGCAGCTCTTCTTTTGTTTTCTTGGGCATATTCCAATACCCCGCAAACACATTGTCGCCACGCACCTCCAAAACGCCGATCTCACCGTCACTGACATGTTTTCCCGTTTCTGGGCACGTGATCCTGATCTCAACGCCGGGCAATGGAAAACCAACGGTGCCTGGACGTCTCTCACCATCATACGGGTTTGATGTACTCATATTGGTTTCCGTCATCCCATACCGTTCGAGAATGCGATGCCCCGTGCGATCTTGGAACTGCATATGTGTTTCTGCCAGAAGCGGTGCGGAGCCAGAAACAAACAAACGCATTTTTCCGAACACATCTTTGGTAAACCCACCCGCATCCAAAAGTCGGGTATAAAAGGTGGGAACACCCATCATTGTCGTGGCTTTTGGCATCAACGCGCAAATCGCATCCACATCAAATTTGGGGAGAAATATCATTGATCCACCCGCGGCAAGGGTCGTGAATGTCGCAACAAATAGCCCATGTGTGTGATAGATTGGCAGAGCGTGTAACAACACATCATCTGCGCTAATTTGCCAAAGCTCTTTGAGGGCCTGAGCATTGGACGCTAGGTTTTTATGGGTCAGCATCGCGCCTTTAGATCGCCCGGTCGTGCCCGAAGTGTACAACAATGCTGCAAGATCATCAGCAGCCCGGTCAGCCACATTTGCCGTGTTTGCCTGCCGGTCGGCCATTTGATTTAATGATCCACAACCGTCTGGCTGAAGTGTAAGCAGCGCAGCCTCGCACCGCTTCGCGATGGGCTCCATGTCCGATCGTTTCGCGTCGGTACAAATCATGGCTTTGGCGCCGCTATCTTCAAGGAAGTATGCGACTTCGGACGCCGTGTATGCTGTATTCAGAGGCAAAAACACGATGCCTGCTTGGATACATCCAAGATATAACGCGAGCGTTTCATCAGATTTATCCACCTGAGCGGCCAATCTGTCACCAGCCGCCAGGCCCAACGCGGGCATCGCGTTCGCAAACTGGGCTACTCTGCGAAAGAAAGCCTTATGCGAAATCACCTCCCCGTTTTCCATATGCAAAAACGGCGTATCAGCGAATAACCACGGTCGCATCAGTGAATCAAAAATCAGATTGGGCATAAGTCACACCTTTGTTAAGACGATACCCTTCATTCGCAGAATGCACGCCTGAGGTAAACACATTGGCAATGTGCAAGTTCGAACGGGCCGTCAGCAACACCTTGCCTATTTAAAAAGCTGTGGGGTGAAACTCGCGTCCGCTAGTTCTATATCTAGGTTATGAAAAAGAAATTGTTCCTGACCCCCGCTCTGCTCCTCGCGATGGCTTTCCCCGCTGCGGCAGAGATCATTTCCCTGACTGAATTGTCATCCTATTTAAATGGATTACGTACAGCTCAGGCAAGTTTCACACAGCTAAATGGCGATGGTTCACAATCGACCGGTACGTTTTACTTGCGCCGCCCCGGCCGTGCCAGGTTTGAATACAACAGTCCAGATGAGACATTGGTAATGGCGGGCGGCGGCCAAGTCGCGATTTTCGATGGAAAATCCAACACCGGCCCAGAACAATATCCGTTACGCCGCACACCGCTTTCAATAATATTGGCGCGCCGCGTCAATTTGAATGACGCAAATATGGTCGTAGATCATCGTGAAGACGGATCCAGCACGATTGTTACGGCGCGCGATCCAAGGCATGCGGAATACGGGAATATTCAGCTGGTTTTTTCAGACAATCCTGTTCAATTGCGCCAATGGATTATCACCGATGGAAGTGGCAATCGCACGGTCGTCAACTTGGACAACTTGGTGCCACAAAACAGCCTGTCTTCCCTGCTGTTCTCAATCCCTCATGAGGTAAACAGACGCAACGGTGACTAACCTTGCGCCTGCTTCAGGGGTTTTTACAAGCAGCCTCGCAACTGTTGTTGATACCGATTTGCGCGGCTCTGCACTCGAGAAGCCACTTGAACCAACCAAGCCTTCGCGCGGTAACTTCCGCGCGAATATCCGCCGCGACCCTCATGATAGGCCAGATATTGATTGCGCGCGTCTGACAACGAAATGTTCAACTGATCGCGCGTGTCGGTCATATACCAACCAATAAAATCAGTTGCATCATCGATATCATCGCGTTTCGCACCACGTCGGCCAGTATCTTTACGATACTCATCCCAAGTAGCATCCAGTGCTTGACTGTAACCGTATGCAGAACTTTGCCGTCCCATCGGGATCACACCAAGAGCGTATCGCAACGGCGTGCGCGCGTTCCCGATGAATTTACTTTCCTGATAAATTGTTGCCATTTGCACATGTACAGGAACACCCCAGCGGCGTTCACTTCTTTTCATTGCCCGTTCAAATGTCGGGCGTTGATCAAGAATGCTGCAGGCATTATCAAGGTTGCGCGGGGCTGAATTATTGCTGCTGCCACAAGCAGCGACAAATCCCAACAGGACTAAGGTGCGGAGTTTTTTACTCATCTAAATCTGCTCATTTTTCTTTTTTTGTTTCCTCATGATACCCTATTTCATCCCCAACGAAAACGGGTGTTCTTCATTTTTCCCATCAGATCGATCAGTTGGAACAAATATCGCGATTTTCCGCTTAGACGGCATAGACTTCTGTTTGCTCGGATCATACCTTTGTAATTGAAGGAATCTCCCCATGTTACAAGCGCGCGCAAAATATCATTTAGGCCAAGTGGTCCATCATCGTATTCACCCATTTCGCGGTGTCATCTTTGACGTAGATCCTGAATTCGCAAATTCCGACGAATGGTACGATGCGATCCCAGAAGAAAGCCGTCCTGCCAAAAAACAGCCCTATTATCATCTGCTCGCAGAGAATGAAGAAAGTTATTACATTGCCTATGTATCCGAACAGAACCTTGTAGAAGATACATCCGGGGTGCCCGTCGGACACCCCGACCTTGAAGGGATGTTCGGAAAAATCACTGACGGGAAATATGCATTGGACTTTGAATTAAACTAGTCCGTTGTTTCAATCGGCAATCCCGCAGCCTTCCATGCTTTAAAGCCACCGTCCAATTCAGCAACGTTCTCAAGCCCCATATCTTGCAGGGTCTTTGCACTAAGCGCCGAGCGCCAAGCCGACGCACAAAACAAAATCAACGTTTTGCCATCGGCAAGTTGCGGCTTAAAATATGGGCTGTCCGGTGCGACCCAAAATTCTAACATGCCCCGCGGCGCATGAAAGGCATTCTCGATGCGACCTTCACGTTGCAATTCGCGGATATCACGAATATCCACAAGCAGCGCCCGCCCTTCGGCGACATCTTGGCGTGCCGCGTCTATCGAAAGCGTGGTGATGTTGGCACGTGCGTTATCCAACATGTCTTGAAGTGGTGTAATTGTCATATCTAACCCTTAATATCCGATAGCACAGCCATCTTTTCGTGGATCTGACGCACCTTCCAACACACCGGCTTCATGGTCAATCCGAATGGCTTGCCCCCCGCCCAATGGGCCGTCTGGCACAACCACTTTATGTCCAAGATCAGTCAACTGTGCGCGTACCAAATCTGAATACCCGCGTTCGACCTTCAGCACACCTTCGTCCGCAAAGCTGCGCGGTGCATCTAGCGCAGATTGTGGATCCAACCCGAAATCGACCATATTCGAGACAAACCTCGCATGGCCATTAGGTTGATACGCCCCCCCCATAACCCCGAACGGCATGATCACTTCCCCAGCCCGTTCCAACATTCCAGGAATAATCGTATGCATGGGTCGCTTGCCCGGCCCAGCTTCATTTGGATGGCCCTTTTCAAGGGTAAACCCAGCGCCCCGGTTCTGGAAGATGATCCCAAATTTGTCCGAACTCACCCCCGCACCAAATCCGTGAAAAATTGAATAAATTAGCGATACCGACATCAAATCTTTATCTACGACCGTAAGATATACCGTGTCTTTGTGCACCTGCTCCGAAATCTTATACGGGTTATGCATTGCACGTTTCGGATCAATCAACGCAGCAAGCTTATCCGATGTGGCCGTCGACAACATGTGGTCGACCTGCGAAACCTCGCTGGGGTCCGCAATAAATCGGTTGCGTGCGTCATATGCCAATTTACATGCTTCTGCCTCAAGATGCGCGCGTTCACTGCCCCATGGGTCCATATCTGCCACGTCGAATTGTGCCAAAATATTATTCATCAAAATCGCAGTCGCGCCCTGACCATTTGGTGGATGCTCAACCAAATCGACCGACTTGTAACTCCCCGAAATCGGCGTTGTGTAGTCACAAGTATTCTCAGCAAAATCGTCAAGCGTGTGACTACCGCCAAGGGCGCGCAGCGACGCGACTAAATCTTCTGCGACCTCACCCTCGTAAAATCCAGCACGGCCTTCCATCGCAATGCGGCGCAAAGCTTCGGCTTGCTTAGGAGATCGAAAAATTTGTCCCGGTCGAGGCGCCCTACCATCAAAAAGAAAATCGGATCTTGCAGTGCCGTTTAGGGCATCCGTAAGCCCCACCCAATCAAAAGCAGTACGCGATGCGACCGGAACACCTGCGTCCGCATAGTGAATGGCTGGCGCAAGACAGGCTTTCAACCCCAATCGCCCCCAATCCATCGACAAGCGGCAAAATGCGTCAACAGCCCCAGGAATTGTGATTGTTTCAACGCCCCGTACGGGAATGTTGTCCAGCCCCTGTTCACGCAACGCCTCGGCGTTCAGACCAGCGGGTGATCGACCGGAGCCATTCAACCCAACGGTTTCTTTACCTGGCCCGGGGTTGAGTAGAACAAAACAATCCCCCCCAATTCCGGTCATCTGGGGTTCGCAAATTCCAAGCAGAACGCCCGCTGCGATTGCCGCGTCAACGGCATTCCCCCCGGCTTCAAGAATCTGGATAGCTACCTTTGCAGCAAGCGGGTGCGATGTCGCACACATGCCATTGCTTGCAAAAACTGATGAGCGCCCCGGCAATTGAAAATCACGCATTAATCATCCCCCAGATGGCGGAAAGCATGCGCGGTGTCAAACCGAAGTGCAAGAGACCGGAGATAGGTTTTTATTTGTCACGCAAGATCGTGGGCATTCAACTGGTCAGGATCGTGCGTTCAACATTGAGCAGAAACGTTAGTTTGTTTTTATCGCCGTCGCGTTCGTATCCCAACTCGTCCGCCAATTCACGGATTAGCATCCAACCAAAGCCACCTTCCGGCAAATCTTCCCTTGAACAACTCAGATCATGCTGTTTTCCCATTGGAGGGTTTCCGTCTGGCATCGGCAGACCATCATCAATGACTGTACAAAATAGGCCTCGACTGGTCCCTGATATATGCAATTCAATGACACCCGAGCGCTCACCTGCATATGCGTGTTCCACGATATTGTTCATAACTTCCGCCAGCACCAGCTCAACAGTGCCACAGTCATCTTGATTCAGATCCAAGTGCCCCAGACCGCTTAGTATGCTTTCCAGCGCCCGGCGGACTGCAAGTGGTTCACTCTGAAAAAACAATCTCAGTTCTGAATATTGCCTAGGATTTGTGTCGGTCTCGGTGTTTTTGGAATATAAAGAACCGAGTTGGTTATCACGATGCATTTACCCGCGTATCCCCGTCAGTTGCATTGCTGGTGCGAATTTCAAAGACTGAATCCATTCGCGTCAGGCGAAACACCTTTGCGACCGTTGGTGTTAGGTCTAAAAGGCATAACGTCTTGCCCATTGGCAATTGCTTCATGGATGCGACAACTGCGCCCAATCCCGAACTGTCAATAAATTCAACACTTGCCAAATTCAGCTCAATCTTATCCGGTCCAAATTCCGTCAATTTTCGCATTTTGTCTTTAAAGTCAATTGCTCCGGCGGCATCGATTCGTGCACCAGACGCTGTAATGACGAGTGTCTCGCCATGTGTTTCGGTTTGCAGTTCCATTTTGCGCTCCGCTAAAGGGTCGTTACGTTCAGGCTAGACGACAAACCTTACCATCCGGTATGAAAATCATATCAAATGCAACTTATCATCGGAGAGCCCCCATGAGTCAGAGAACAGTCGTTATCGCAGGTGCTGCACGCACGCCCATGGGTGGATTTCAGGGCGATTTTGCAGGCAGTGAGGCATCTGTGTTAGGAGGGGCCGCAATTGCAGGTGCCCTCCGCGATGCAGGAGCAAAAGCCGAACAAGTTGAAGAGCTTATGATGGGTTGTGTCCTACCTGCGGGGCAGGGACAGGCGCCAGCACGACAGGCAGGTTTTGCGGCAGGTCTTGGCGAAGCAGTTCCGGCCAGCACGCTGAACAAAATGTGCGGATCCGGCATGAAAACCGCCATGTCTGGTTATGATCAAATCATGGGCGGCAGTGCTGACATCATGGTCGCCGGAGGCATGGAAAGTATGACGAATGCGCCTTATCTGCTGCCCAAAATGCGCGAAGGCGCGCGAATCGGTCATCAAAACGTACAAGATTCGATGTTTCTAGATGGTCTCGAAGATGCCTATGACAAGGGCCGCTTGATGGGTACATTTGCCGAGGATTGCGCCGAGAAATACCAATTCACCCGCGAAGCCCAGGACGAATATGCGCTGAAATCCCTATCCAACGCCTTGGAAGCGGAAAAAACCGGAGCCTTTGACGGGGAGATCGTACCCGTGACCCTGAAAACCCGCAAAGGTGATGTGGTGATCAGTACGGACGAGCAGCCATCAAAAGCCCGCCCTGAGAAGATTCCTCAGCTGAAGCCTGCCTTCAAAAAAGACGGCACCGTGACGCCTGCAAATGCGTCTTCGATTTCGGATGGGGCCGCTGCTTTGGTTATGGCGTCCGAAGATGCCGCAAAAGATGCTGGACTGAAGATCCGCGCGCGGGTTTTGGGGCATGCAAGCCACGCTCAGGCCCCGGCTTGGTTTTCAACAGCGCCCGTGCCTGCCGCGCAGAAACTGTTGAAAAAGCTGGGCTGGGTCGTGGATGACGTAGACCTGTGGGAAGTAAACGAGGCCTTCGCTGTGGTCCCGATGGCCTTCATGCATGAAATGGGGATTTCCCGCGATAAAGTGAATGTGAACGGTGGCGCCTGTGCCCTTGGTCACCCAATCGGCGCATCTGGCACACGCATTATCGTGACCCTTTTGAATGCGCTGGAAAAACGTGGCTTGAAGCGCGGTGTCGCTGCGATATGTATCGGGGGCGGCGAAGGGACCGCGATTGCAATAGAGCTTCCATGACACATGTGAATTACAAAGAGCTGGCGGCAGTGATCGCCAGTCTGACCGAAGGCGAAACAGATGCGGTGGCCTTGATGGCGACAGTCGCTTGCGAGGTGCATCATTCGGATGATCGTTTTGATTGGACCGGATTTTATCGCAGCGTCGGCAATGACACGTTGAAAATCGGCCCTTATCAAGGTGGGCATGGCTGCCTTGTGATCCCGTTCACCCGTGGTGTTTGCGGTGCTGCGGCGAAAACAGGTGAGGTGCAGCTTGTGCCTGATGTGGAAGATTTCCCCGGCCATATCGCCTGTGCCAGTTCCACCCGATCTGAGCTGGTTTTGCCTGTTTACAATGGGGATGGCGCGTTGTTGGGGGTGTTTGATTTGGATAGCGATCAGCCAAATGCTTTTACCCAAGATGATGCAGATGCACTGACGTCTATATTGTCAGATTGTTTTGCACAGGCCATCGCCTGAGTATTTTGGGAAAGACGAAATCCTGAACCGGCGGTGGGTTTGCCGCAGCGCGGCGTAAGATTTTTCTTGCGCCGACTCTGTTTTTCCAGCATTCGTGAAAAAAGGCGTGAAATTTTCACGACATTCTTCACGGCAGGATCCCACGTGCGTCACGAGAACCCGAACAACAGCCAAAGCCTTGGCGCCGATCTGCGCACTCTGCGCAAGTCGCGTGATCTTACACTTCAGGCTTTGGCTGATAAGCTGGGAAAATCTGTCGGGTGGCTAAGCCAGGTTGAGCGCGATAAATCCGAACCCTCAGTTTCTGACCTGCGTGAAATCGGCGCGGCGCTTGATGTGCCAATTTCCATGTTGTTTGGTCAAAGCCCCGCCCCTGTTGAGGAACAAGGATATGTTGTGCGCAAGGGCGCGCGTCGCCCGATTGGGTCACGTGTTGCGGGCCTTGTGGAAGAACTTCTGTCGCCTGACCTGACCGATGACTTTGAAATGGTGCATTCCGTTTTTGAACCCCATTCAGAAGTTTCCGAAATCGTCACACGCCCAACCCAAGAGGTAGGTTATGTGATTTCAGGCAAGCTCGACCTGTGGATTGGCGGGCGGTATTTCACCATTCACCCAGGCGACAGTTTTCGCATTCGAGGTGAGCCACACCGCTGGATGAACCCCCATGATGAACCCTGTGTTGCGATCTGGGTGATCGCACCGCCGGTCTATTGAGGGGGCGTGCATGAGCTTTGAAGCTTGGACAATCTTCGTACTTTTCTGGATCGTCTTCGTAACGACGCCAGGACCGAACGCTGTGAATTGCATCACAAACGGCATGACCTTGGGGTTCACCCGCGCCCTGCCTGGTGTGCTGGCAATCCTGACACAGGCGACATTGTTCTTGATCCTGTCTGCCGTGGGCGTCACTGCGTTGATCACAGCCTCGCCCACGGCATTCTTCATCGCGAAACTGATCGGCGCGGGGTTCCTGATTTATCTGGGGATCAAAGGTTTTCTTACAGCAAAGACGCCAGTGAAGGCAGCTCAACGTCCGGCAAAGCATATCTATCTACATGCCCTCGCGGTTGCGGTGATCAACCCGAAAAGTGTTGCCGGATATCTGGCCGCGTTTTCACAATTCATTCAACCCGGCGTGCCCATCTGGAACCAAATGATCGTCATCATGCCCACAGCCCTGACACTGACGGGCCTGTCATACCTTGGCTTCACGGCCCTTGGCGCAGGCATTGGTCGCGCGGCCCTGAAAGCAGTGTTCAACGTCTGGATTCGCCGCGTTATGGCGGCCTGTTTCATCATCTACGGCATACTTCTGGGCTTCAGCAACATTCCACAACCGGAGACATCATAATGCACAAAGGGTCCTGCCAATGCGGCGCCGTCACTTATGAAACCAGTGCTGAATTGCGCCCGGTTGTTGCCTGCCACTGCACCCAATGCCGCAAAACATCTGGTCATTTCTGGGCGGCAACGCAAGTCGCAACAGATGCGCTGATCATCACCAATGACGCTGGCCTGAAATGGTTTCGCGCATCGGAAACTGCGCGACGTGGGTTTTGCCAGGACTGTGGATCAAGCCTGTTCTGGCAAATGGACAGCGAACCCAACACATCCATCGGCGCGGGCACTTTTGACGGGGAAACCGGGCTGAAAACCGCGAAACATATCTTTGTCGAAGACAAGGGTGATTACTACGACATCTGCTGCCACGCGCAGCAAATTGATACATACTAAAAGGGACAGAAAACATGTCAGATTTCCCCAAAAAGGCACGTGTGGTTATTATCGGTGGCGGTATCGTTGGGACTTCCAGCCTCTATCACCTCGCCAAGAAAGGCTGGACCGATTGTGTTCTTCTTGAAAAGAACGAGCTGACCGCGGGCTCGACCTGGCACGCAGCTGGCAACGTGCCCACTTTTTCGACATCGTGGTCGATCATGAACATGCAGCGGTATTCTACTGAGTTGTATTCAGGCCTTCCGGAAGAAGTCGACTACCCCATGAACTATCACCAGACGGGTTCCATCCGTTTGGCGCATACAAAAGAACGTATGCAGGAATTTGAGCGCGCCTGTTCCATGGGGCGCTATCAAGGCATCAAGATGGAAATCTGGACGCCTGAGCAGGCGAAAGAACACTATCCATTCTTGGAAACACATGATCTGGAAGGTGTGCTTTGGGATCCATCCGATGGTGACATTGACCCGGCACAGGTCACACAGGCCTTGGCAAAAGGCGCGCGTGATATGGGTGCAAAAATCCTGCGCTTCACCCCGGCCACCGGCGTGACCCAGAAGGAAGACAAAACCTGGATCGTTCACACCGAAAAAGGTGATATTGAATGTGATTTTGTGGTGAACGCCGGCGGGTATTATGCCCAGCGTATCGGCGAGATGTTCAAACCATATGGCGGCCGCACCGTGCCGATGATGGTGATGGAGCACCAATATCTGTTGACCGAACAGATCCCTGAGATCGAAGCCCATGTCAAAGAAACTGGCAAAAAACTGCCCCTCATTCGTGACGTGGATGTGTCTTATTACCTACGCCAGGAGAAGAACGGCTATAACCTCGGCCCTTATGAGCCAAACTGTAAAGCCCATTGGGTGGATGCAGATGACGCCATGCCCGAAGATTTCAGCTTCCAGCTGTGGCAGGAAGATCTGGACCGGATTGAAGACATCATGGTTGACGCCATGGCGCGTGTGCCGCTGATGGAAACTTCTGGCGTCTCTAGCGTCATCAACGGCCCGATCCCCTACGCACCGGATGGTCTGCCCCTGATCGGTCCAATGCCTGGTGTGGAAAATGCGTTCGAAGCCTGCGTCTTCACATTTGGCATCGCCCAGGGTGGTGGTGCCGGTAAAGTCATGGCGGAATGGATCGTGGATGGCCATACGGAATGGGACATGTGGTCTGTCGATCCGCGCCGTTATACCGATTACACCGACCAAGACTATTGTAATCAAAAGGGTGTAGAAATTTACGGCAACGAATACGCCATGCACTTCCCACGCCACGAATGGCCAGCTGGCCGTGACAAGAAACTGTCCCCCGTGCATGAAATGACCAAAGCCAATGGCGCGGTTTATGGTGTCTATAATGGTTGGGAGCGTGCCAACTGGTTTGCCCAAGCTGGTGATGACACCTCCCTTGAAGCGACACACACATGGGGGCGTTCCGGCCCTTGGACGCAGCGCATCAAGGAAGAATGCGAAGCCGTGCGTGACAATGTTGGCGTTCTGGATCTGCCTGGTTTCTCACGCTTCAACCTTGAAGGCGAAGGTGCTGCCGAATGGCTGCGGGGCATGGTGACAGGTGGTCTGCCAAAGGCTGGCCGCATGAACCTTGTCTATTTCTCAGACGCGCGTGGTCGTATCCTGACAGAGATGTCTTGCATGCGTCACGCCGAAGATCACTTCACCATGATCACCGCCGGTACTGCCCAGTGGCATGACTTTGAACTGCTGAAAAACGACCTGCCTGTGGGTCTGTCCCTGACCGACCACACGACGGAATGGGGCACCATGATCGTGACCGGGCCAAAAACCCGCGAGATGTTCGAAGGTCTGGGCGTTGAGGCCGATCTGACCTCTGGTTGGCTGACGCATCAGGATGCTGTTGTTGCCGGTACGCCTTGCCGTTTGGTGCGCGTATCCTTCGCGGGTGAACTGGGCTGGGAAGTGCACTGCCTAAACGAAAACCAGGCCGCGCTTTACACAGCGATCACAGCTGCTGGCGCGAAACCGTTTGGCATGTATGCGCTCGACAGTCTGCGTCTGGAAAAAGGCTATCGTGCATGGAAAGGCGATCTATCTAGCGATTATTCCCTGCTGGAAGGGGGCCTTGGGCGTTTTGTGAAACTCGATAAGCCACAGGATTTCCGCGGCAAAGCAGCGATCCAGGCCGAGAAGCAACAAGGCGCTAAGAAAGGCTTTGTCACCCTCATCATTGAGGCCAGCGACACAGACGCACCTTACATGTCATGCATCTGGAAAGACGGCGAAATCATCGGTGAAACCACGTCCGGTGGCTGGGGATATCGTGTGAATGCATCCATCGCTTTGGGCATGGTGCGCGCGGATTTGGCGACACCTGGTACCGAATTGGAAGTGGAGATCTACGGCGAGCGCTGCAAAGCGGTTGTCCAGGAAGACCAGCCGCTCTGGGATCCAGCCAACGAACGTCTGCGGGCGTAAGATGGACGGGCGGTTTCAGGATATGGCCACCCCGCGTGCCTCTGCCCCCGCAGAGCACCCGGAGTGGCATGTCGACATTTTGCTGACCGAAGGCTTTGTTTTGACAGAGCTCGCCTCAGTTGTTGATGTCCTGCGCATTGCCAATCGCGTGTCCGCGCATCCGCTGTTTCATTGGCACTACCGGTCTCGCAAGGGCGGACCGGTGGGGTGCCTAGCGGGCCTCAGCACCGATACGACACCCTTCCCAAGTCGCCCCACAGCTGACTATGCATTCATTCTAGGCAACTCCGATCCGGACTGCCCAGAACTGTCCATGAGGGCCACCATATCAACCTATAATTACCGCAATATCAAAGTCTTGTTGATGTCCGAAGCCGCCAGTCGTTACATCGCGGAAACGGGCGAACAACACAGCAATCACACCACACATTGGGAAAATCGCGCCCTGCTGGATGAACGTGGCACCCCTGGTGAAGGGTCATATGCTTTGGCCGTGGATGACGGTAAACTCATGACCTGTGCGGGCATGGGATCCACTGTTGATGTGACGCTGTCCCTGCTGCGCAATCACATGTCTGCGGCCGCTGTTGCGACTGTGTCAGACATTATGTTGCACGAGAAAATTCGGGGGTTCTCAACCCTGCAACCTTTCGGTGGCAAGGCGCTTTCTATCACCGGTGATAGCGACCTAGATCAGTGTATTGAGTTGATGCAGAACAACATGGAAGAGCCCCTTCAAATCGGTGAATTGGTGGCTTTGATTGGTATTTCGTCGCGATCCTTGGAACGTAAATTTCGCCATGTTTTGGGATCAACCCCCAACACATATTACCGCGAACTGCGGCTGAACCGCGCCAATACTCTGCTGCTGAACACATCCCTATCCGTGCGTGAAATCAGCCTTGCATGTGGTTTCCCGAATGGGTTTTCCAGCCTATTCCGCAGCCATTTTAGCGTGACACCTTTGGCACGCCGAAAAAGTCGTTTCAAAGTACAAATCACACAATAAATATACTAAATACGTCAACTTTGGCGCATATCAAGTATTTACTTCCCATTTTTCGTGCCACTCCTGATGCAACTTAACAAGGAGATCCGCCATGAGCACCCTTCCAGAAAAAGCCCGTGTCGTCATTATTGGCGGCGGTGTCATTGGCTGTTCCGTTGCCTATCACTTGACCAAACAAGGTTGGAAAGACGTTGTTTTGCTTGAACGCAAACAACTGACATCCGGCACCACTTGGCACGCTGCCGGCCTGATCGCGCAGCTGCGTGCAACTGCGAATATGACCAAGCTGGCGAAATATTCACAGGAACTTTACGGCGCGCTGGAAGAAGAAACGGGTGTTGCAACAGGGTTCAAACGATGCGGGTCAATCACTGTTGCCCTGACAGAAGAGCGCAAAGAAGAGATCTATCGGCAGGCAGCCATGGCGCGGGCCTTTGGTGTTGAGGTTGAAGAAGTCTCAGCGGAGCGCGTGTCTGAAATGTACCCGCATCTGAACATCGAAGACGTGAAGGGCGCGGTCTATCTGCCGAAAGATGGTCAAGGTGACCCCGCCAACATCGCACTGGCGCTTGCAAAAGGTGCGCGTCAACGTGGCGGCCTGGTGAAGGAACGCATCAAAGTCACTGGCATGACCAAAAATGGGCGTAACGTGACCGGCGTTGATTGGGTCTCTGATGGTGGGTCTGAAAGCGGTCATATCGAATGTGATATGGTCGTAAACTGTGCTGGCATGTGGGGCCATGAGGTTGGTAAAATGTCAGGCACCAATGTGCCGCTGCATGCCTGCGAACATTTCTACATTGTGACCGAACCTATTGAAGGGCTTAAACAATTGCCGGTTCTGCGTGTTCCCGATGAATGCGCGTATTATAAAGAAGATGCGGGCAAGATGTTGTTGGGCGCATTTGAGCCAACGTCAAAACCATGGGCGATGGATGGCATCCCTGACACGTTTGAGTTTGATCAACTTCCCGAAGATTTCGACCACTTTGAACCGATCTTGGAAAACGCCTGTAACCGTATGCCGATGCTGGCTGAAGCCGGTATTCATACGTTTTTTAACGGCCCTGAAAGCTTTACCCCTGATGATGCGTATCACTTGGGTCTGGCGCCTGAGATGGACAATGTTTGGGTCGCTGCGGGCTTTAATTCCATCGGTATTCAGTCCGCTGGTGGGGCTGGTATGGCCTTGGCGCAATGGATGGAAGCGGGTGAAAAACCCTTTGATCTTGGCGACGTAGACATCAGCCGGATGCATCCGTTCCAGGGCAACAAACAGTATTTGTTTGAACGGTCCAAGGAAACTTTGGGTCTTCTGTACGCAGATCACTTCCCTTATCGCCAGAAAGCCACTGCGCGTGGCGTGCGTCGCACACCGTTCCACCACCACCTGTTGGAACAGGGCGCTGTGATGGGCGAACTTGGCGGCTGGGAACGTGCAAACTGGTTTGCGAATGAAGGCCAAGAACGCGAATATCAGTATTCTTGGAAACGTCAGAACTGGTTTGAAAATTCCGCCGCTGAACATAAAGCCGTGCGCGAAAATGTTGGCATGTATGACATGTCTTCCTTCGGCAAAATCCGCGTAGAAGGCCGCGATGCAGAGGCATTTTTGAACTATATCTGCGGCGCGAACATGTCGGTTCCAGCAGGAAAAATCGTTTATACGCAGTTCCTCAACTCTCGTGCGGGGATCGAAGCAGACGTCACTGTAACCCGGATGTCTGAGACTGTTTACCTGGTCGTGACCCCCGCGATCACGCGTCTGGCGGACCAAACTTGGATGCGCCGTCACCTGGGTAATTTCAACGTGGTGATCACCGATGTGACCTCTGGTGAAGGCGTCCTGGCCGTGATGGGACCAAATGCGCGTGATCTGCTGGAAAAAGTGTCGCCGAATGATTTCTCCAATGATACCAACCCGTTCGGTACCGCACAGGAAATCGAGCTTGGCATGGGTCTGGCGCGTGCGCACCGTGTGACCTATGTGGGTGAGCTTGGCTGGGAACTGTATGTCCCGTCCGAAATGGCCGGTCACGCCTTTGAAACCCTGCATGAAGCGGGCCAGGATATGGGGCTGAAACTGTGCGGTATGCATATGATGGACAGCTGCCGGATCGAAAAAGGCTTCCGCCACTTTGGCCACGACATCACCTGCGAAGACAATGTGATTGATGCGGGTCTTGGCTTTGCTGTGAAAATGGACAAGCCTGATTTCATTGGTAAATCTGCGGTTATCGCGCGCAAAGAAACCGGCCCAAAGATGCGCATGGTTCAGTTCAAACTGTCTGATCCAGAACTGCTGCTGTACCACAATGAACCAATTTTGCGCGACGGTGAAATCGTGGGTTACATCAGCTCTGGCAACTATGGTCACACGCTGGGCGCTGCAATTGGCATGGGCTATGTGCCGTGCGAAGGCGAAAAACCAGCCGATGTTTTGGCATCCACCTATGAGATCGACGTCATGGGCACGCGGGTGAAGGCAGAGGCGTCCTTGAAGCCGATGTATGACCCAAAATCAGAGCGCGTGAAGGTCTGATCTAAACAAAGTTAACAGATCACAAATATTGAGGCGGGGTGAGACAACTTACCCCGCTTTTTCTTTGCATCATCATCCGTGATCCAGCGCCCCACAAAACCCTCCTTTCCTTCACACAGATACCTGCCATAAAGGCCGAAAGAGGAACACGCGATGACAACCGAAGATAAAGACACCCCAAAAGGTTTAGCCTTGGCAATCACGGTATATCTATTGTGGGGGTTCCTGCCGCTTTACATGAAACTGTTGTCCCACATCCCGGCGGCAGAAGTGGTGGCACATCGCATCATTTGGTCCTTGCCGATTGCGGGCCTGGTGCTGATCATCGCGGGCCGCACAAAAGATCTGCGCGTGATCCTGCGCGACCCTAAAACCCTGATGATGGCCATGGTGCCGGCGGCACTTGTATCGCTGAATTGGGGGATCTACGTCTGGTCGATAACATCTGGAAATGCGCTGGATGCAGCGCTGGGGTATTACATGAACCCGCTGTTCAGCATCTTGTTGGGCGCGGTCCTGCTGCGCGAAAAACTGACGCCTTGGCAAAAGATTGCAGTGGGAATCGCCGGTATTGCCGTCGGGATTTTGGTGTTCTCGGCCGCAACCATGCCATGGGCGGCCTTTGGCATGATGCTGACCTGGGGCTTCTACGCATTTTTCAAGAAATCCCTACCGATTGGACCGAACCAAGGTTTTCTGCTTGAGGTGATGTTGCTGACACCGCCAGCCATGCTTTACCTGATCTGGGTGCATTTAAACGGCGGTGGGTTCATGCTGACATCCATGAACAATACATTGTTATTATCGGGGTGTGGCGTGGTCACAGCGGTGCCTTTGCTGATCTATGCCAACAGCGCAAAACTGCTGCGCCTGTCGACAATCGGGATTTTACAGTATATCGCACCGACGATGATTTTCTTGACCGCAGTCTTCCTGTTCGGAGAGGAAATTGACCCCGCGCGACGCATGGCCTTCCCCCTAATTTGGCTGGCGTTGTTGATATATTCCGTGCCGCTGATCCGGCAAATGAGAGCAAAATGAGCGCAGATTACAACCCGCCAAACGACCCTTTGGTGGTCATTCACGCTGATCACCACTTGCTGTTGGTCGACAAACCCGCCGGGCTTTTGTCGGTGCCAGGCAAGGGCGAACATCTGGCCGATTGTTTGATTGCGCGGGTACAAACCGCCTTCCCCGAGGCCCTGCTTGTGCATCGGCTTGATCGCGATACATCCGGTGTGATGGTCTTTGCCCTGACCCCGCATGCGCAGCGCCATCTTGGCCTGCAATTCGAGAAACGTCACATGAAAAAAACTTACGTGGCAAAGGTTTATGGGACATTAGAGCCGAAAGAAGGCACGGTTGATCTGCCGCTTATCGTGGATTGGCCGAACCGTCCTTTGCAAATGGTCTGCCATGAAACGGGCAAGGCAGCGCACACCGACTGGCGGGTTTTACGCCATGAGGACGGCACAACACGCGTGCGGTTGTTTCCCAAAACCGGGCGTTCGCATCAGTTGCGGGTGCATATGTTGGCGTTGGGTCATCCGATTTTGGGCGATCCATTTTATGCCACGGGTGAGGCCCTTAATGCGCCACGCTTGATGTTGCATGCAGAAACACTGCAATTGCGTCACCCGGATGGGGGCAAAGGTATGCGCTTCACAGCAAAGTGCCCGTTTTAAGCTGACGCCCCAATTGACCAAGGGTAAAGCTTGAAAATACGCGACAATCCCCGCATGTTCACCCATGGATTGAGAGGGCACTATGTATAAAGCGGTTATTTCCGGCACGGGCGTATTTACCCCGGAGAATGTCATCACCAATGCTGAGTTGGTCGTGACGTTCAACGCGTATGCGGATAAGTGGAACGCAGAAAATGCGCCTGCAATTGAAGCCGGTGATGCAAAACCCATCGGCCATTCCAGCGAAGAATTTATTGTTGCGGCATCGGGCATTCACCAGCGCTATGTCATGGATAAGACCGGAATTTTAGACCCAGAAGTAATGCATCCTCTGCTGCGTCAACGCGATGACACTGAACCTGGGATCATGGCAGAAATGGCGGTTGATGCCTGCAAAAGGGCGCTGGCTGCGGCGGGTAAGACCGCAACTGACGTGGATGCGGTGATTGTTGCAGCCTCCAATATGGAACGCGCCTATCCGGCGATTGCGATTGAGGTGCAAACCCTTCTGGGCGTACAGGGATTTGGTTTTGACATGAATGTCGCCTGTTCGTCTGCCACCTTTGGCATGCAGGCGGCAGCGGACATGGTGCGCGCGGGGACGGCGCGCGCAATTCTGGTTGTAAGCCCCGAGATTTGTTCCGGGCACCTTGAATGGCGTGACCGCGACTGCCACTTCATTTTCGGGGATGTGGCCACCGCGATTTTGGTCGAACGCGATGATCTGGCACAGGCCGGAAGTTTTGAAATTATATCCACCCGTTGCGCGACCGACTTTTCGAATAACATACGCAACAACAACGGATATTTGCGTCGCTCTCGGCCAGATGGGGTCAGGGATCGCCGCGATATGCAGTTCATGCAAAACGGGCGAAAAGTGTTTAAAGAAGTACTGCCCATGGTCTCGAAACACATCCTTACACATTTGGCAGACGAGAGCATCGCAGCCGACGATCTAAAACGTCTCTGGCTGCATCAGGCCAACAAAGCGATGAATGATTTCATCGGAAAAAAAGTGCTGGGGCGCGTACCAGAAAATGGGGAGCAACCTAATATTTTGCAGGATTACGCCAACACAAGTTCGGCTGGATCAATCATCGCCTTTAGCAAATTTTCGGATGATTTAGCCCCTGGCGACCACGGGGTGATCTGTTCATTTGGCGCAGGTTATTCCGTGGGATCCGTGATTGTAAAACGAACCTGAGCCTTCTCATCTTTCAAAAAATACTCAAATAAAAACGCCCGCGAAAGACGCGGGCGTTTCTGTATTCCAGATCGGGAGGATTAATCCTGCCAACCAGATACGGATTTGGTTTCAAGGAAGTCCTCG
Source organism: Halocynthiibacter namhaensis (assembly GCF_000812685.1). Lineage (GTDB taxonomy): Bacteria > Pseudomonadota > Alphaproteobacteria > Rhodobacterales > Rhodobacteraceae > Halocynthiibacter > Halocynthiibacter namhaensis. The sequence continues at coordinate 436,395 of NZ_JWIF01000056.1, read as the reverse complement.
ATGCCCCAATGGCCGCCTTCACGTCCGATGCCGGACTGCTTGTAACCACCAAATGGCGCACCTTGGGCACGACCAACACCGTTGATTTCAACCATGCCTGAACGCATCGCACGGGCCACGCGGATCGCACGATCTTTGTCTTGGGTCTGCACATAGTTGGTCAGACCGTAAACCGTGTCATTGGCAATCGCGATCGCTTCTTCTTCCGTGTCAAACGGGATCATCGCCATGACCGGGCCAAAGATTTCTTCACGCGCGATGGTCATCTCATTGTTCACATCAGCAAATACAGTTGGGCGAATGAAATAGCCACGATTCATGCCTTCTGGGCGACCAGTGCCTCCAGCAACGACACGTGCACCTTCATCGATGCCCTGCTGGATCAGATCTTGAATCTTATCGAACTGAATCTCAGATACGACGGGCCCAATGTGACGACCCTCATCGGAAGCTTGGCCAATCGTGACCTTGCCAGCGGTCTCAGACGCAATTTCAACGGCTTGATCATAGTATGACCGCTCAACCAGCATACGTGATGGGGCGTTACAGCTTTGACCCGTGTTGTTCATCATATGCAAAACGCCGCGCTTAACGGCTTTTTCATCGGCATCTGCGAAGACGATATTTGCGCCTTTGCCACCAAGTTCAAGCGCAACACGTTTGATGGTATCGGCAGATGCTTTGGTGATCGCGGTGCCCGCGCGGGTGGAGCCGGTGAAGGACACCATATCAACATCGGGATGCACAGAAAGTTGCGACCCAACACCCGGGCCATCACCATGCACCATGTTGTAAACGCCGTTTGGAATGTCAGCGGCATCCATGATTTCTGTGAAAACGATGGAAGACAGCGGCGCAACCTCAGACGGTTTCAAAACCATGGTACAACCCGCAGCCAATGCACCGGCAACTTTCAACATGACCTGGTTCATAGGCCAGTTCCAAGGCGTGATCAGCGCGCAAACGCCAATCGCTTCGCGCAGAATACGGTCATTCGGGGCATCTGCACGCAGCATGCCGTCAAATTCGAACCCTTCAAAAGCGTCGATGAAACCCTGCAAATGCCACGCACCTGCGCCGGTTTGGGATGTGCGCGCCATGGAAATTGGTGCACCCATTTCCATAGAGATCGCTTGTGCCATATCTTCGGCACGATCATTGTAAGCGGCCAAGAGGCGTTCCAAGGCGGCCATGCGGGCTTCTTTGCTGGTGGTGGACCAAGCTGGGAAAGCTGCTTTGGCAGCTGCGACAGCTGCATTGGTATCCGCTTGACCACCAAGTGAGATCACGGCGCAAACTTCCTCATTGGAAGGGTTAATGACATCACAGTCATTTGCCGCAGCAGGTGCCACCCAGGCACCATTGATGTAGAAATCGCGTTTTTCGAGCATGGGACAGACTCCATTGATAGATTTGCGTCACCCTTGCATTTGATCAAATTCTTAGCAAGCCGGAAGACGACATTAAATCGCGCGATTTTGCACACTGGAAACAAGCCCTGCGCATACCTATAGTTAAAGTAGAAGCCGGGCGTTCAGTCGCGGCATATTACCGGAGGACGTGCCCATGGGGTTGCGCATTAACGATGTAGTTCCTGATTTCAAAGCGCAAACCAGCGAAGGCGAGATCAATTTCCACGATTGGATCGGCGACAGCTGGGCGATTTTGTTTTCACACCCAAAAGATTTCACCCCTGTGTGCACGACTGAATTTGGGGCCGTAGCCCAGTTGGCGGATGAATGGGCACGTCTTGGCACCAAAGTGATCGGTGTTTCTGTCGATGGCGTGGATGACCACAAGAAATGGATCGGCGATATCGAAAGCTATTCCAAAGCAGATGTGGGTTTCCCGATCATCGCAGATGAAGGTCTTGCGGTTTCAAAAGCTTTCGACATGCTTCCCGCAGAGGCTTATTTGCCCGATGGACGTACACCTGCGCACAGCGCGACCGTGCGTTCTGTATTCATCATCGGACCCGACAAACAGCTAAAACTGTCAATGACTTACCCAATGTCAGTGGGCCGTAACTTTGCAGAGATCGTGCGTGCGCTGGAAGCCTTGCAAACCACGTCAGCCAAAGGTGTTGCGACGCCTGCGAACTGGGTGTCTGGCGAAGATGTGATCATTCCGCCAACCGTTTCCAATGAAGATGCAAAGGCGAAGTTTGGCGAATTTGAAACCATCTTCCCTTACCTGCGCACAACAAAAGAGCCGTCCTGATTCCCCAGAACGGCTCTCTCGTGGTGGCTTAGCCCGCAGTGAATGCGGGCGGGCCGTTACGCTTTTTCTTCAGCTTCTGCAGCCTCAGCTTCGATCTCAGCTGGGGCTTCTTCTTTTGCGTCCAGAAAGCCGGATTTAAACAGAAGGCCAGCTGCGATGCCGCCGATCACTGGTGCGATGATGAACATTGGCAGTTGCAACAATGCTTTGTCATCAAGGGCGAACAGAGCTGGGCCAATGGAACGCGCCGGGTTCACAGATACGCCGGTGACCTGGATGCCCACTAGGTGAATCGCAACCAATGTCAGACCAATCACAAGGCCAGCCATTGCCGCAGGTGCGCCTTTGCCTGTGGCTCCAAGGATCACAACAACAAACAAGAAGGTTGCAACAACTTCAAAAATGAACGCTGAGAAGAAATTATATTCGCCAAGGTAACCCGCGCCCCAGCCATTCTGACCCAGACCGCCTTCATAGCCAGCACCACCAAGCGCGATGATTTTCAGCAGGAATGCCGCAGCAACTGCGCCTGTAACCTGTGCAATGATGTATTTGATGGCTTCCGTTTTTTCCATACGACCAGCCGCAACCGCACCGATAGAAACCGCCGGGTTAATGTGGCAGCCAGAAATCGGCCCGATGCCGTACGCCATGCCAACAAGGGCAAGACCAAAGGCCAAACTGATGCCAACTTGGCCAATTTCCGGGGCCAATACTGCCGTACCACAGCCAATAAGCACAAGGGTGAACGTGCCGATGAATTCTGCAATTTGTTTGTTCATACTGATTACCTTCCAATCAAACCGGGGGTTCCGGTGTCTGGAGATACCCTAGAGAAGCACAAAAACTTGAACACGGGGAATATCCGCGAATTTCACGCAGCTGTGAATTCAGCGAAAATCCACGGGAACATATTTGAACCCCGGAATAATGTCTCTAATCACCCTACGAATTTGCATAACAACACGCATAATCTCTCTGTAAACCAATGCGATACCCTGAGGCCTATTTCTTTGGGTGCGGATGCGGCGCCCCTGGGCCAAACTAGATTCTTTGGCGGCATCGGGTAGAAATACCTTTTTATAAAATTGCTGCTGCACGCACAAGGCGGGTACAATTTGCTTGGGTTCAAACCCAAAATCCAACTCAAACATGAAGATATCAAGCGGTGCGGTAACTTTTTGTGACTTCTTTAACATGTCCATCGCTACGTTCTTTGAAAGAACATAGCCCGCCGCCCCTAAATGTGTCGAATGTAACGGATGCAGCTTTCTTGTTTGAAACAGATCAGCCTCAGGGGCGCCAAGCTTAACCTTTAAACATGTTGTTTCAAATCTAATCAGTCCGGTGTTTTCTGGGATCCAGTCTGTCGTTTCTAGAAACTCTTTGATCCCCGGCGACAACAGAATATCATCTTCAAATATCACCCCGTATTCTTCGTCCCCTTCTGCGATCTTTTCCCAGATATTGCGGTGGCTTAAAAAACAGCACAACTCTGATTTTGTGATATTATGCGTTGAATCTTGCCAGACAGATGCCTCTGCATCCGACAGGCTATTGGCATCGATTGCAGAAAACCTCTCAACGGTAAGATCTAAATCCAGAAGATGTTGTTGCATATAGGCGCGGCGTTCTGGGCGGTTATCAAGGTTAATATACCAAGCAGGAATAGTCATCAAAGCCTCATAGTTTGAAATTAATTTTGCAAACCATGACACGCGTTAAATTGCTGAGAATATTATCAATACATAAATGGAAATTCAACATAGAAAAAGCCCCGGCGTTTCCACCGGGGCATTCAAATTCATTCAGTTAGACGCAGCTTAGTCTTCTTTGGCTTCTGGCTTCACTTCTTCGCCAGTTTCCTGATCAACCACTTTCATGGACAGGCGTACTTTGCCGCGATCGTCAAAGCCCAAAAGCTTAACTTTCACATCTTGGCCCTCTTTGAGGACGTCAGATGGGTGGTTCAAGCGACGGTTTTCGATTTGTGAGACGTGCACAAGGCCGTCACGCTTACCGAAGAAGTTCACAAACGCACCGAAATCAACGATTTTCACAACTTTACCGTCGTAAACTTGGCCTTCTTCAGGCTCAGCCACGATGGAATAAATCATGTCATAGGCTTTCTTAATTGCTTCACCATTTGGAGATGCAATTTTGATCACGCCGTCATCATTGATGTCGACTTTCGCGCCGGACACTTCAACGATTTCACGGATGACTTTACCGCCAGAACCGATAACTTCACGGATCTTGTCGGTTGGAACCTGCATGGTTTCAATGCGTGGGGCGTGTACTGAGAATTCAGCAGCACCCGTCAAAGCTTTGCTCATTTCATCAAGGATATGGATACGCGCGTCTTTGGCCTGTGCCAGCGCTTTTTCCATGATCTCAGGTGTGATACCTGCGATTTTGATGTCCATTTGCAAAGATGTGATACCGTTTTCAGTACCCGAAACTTTGAAATCCATGTCGCCCAGGTGGTCTTCGTCACCCAAGATGTCGGTCAGGATTGCGTAGTTGTCAGCATCTTCCAGGATCAGACCCATGGCGATACCAGCAACGGGTGATTTCAATGGAACGCCCGCGTCCATCATGGACAAGGAACCACCACAGACAGACGCCATGGAGCTTGAGCCGTTTGATTCAGTGATCTCAGATACAACGCGCACGGTGTATGGGAAATCAGTCGCAGCAGGCAGAACAGCCTGAAGCGCACGCCATGCCAGTTTACCGTGACCGATTTCGCGGCGACCGGTGAAACCAAAGCGACCAACTTCACCCACAGAATAGGGTGGGAAGTTATAGTGCAGCATGAAGTTTGATTTATACGTGCCGTGCAGCGCGTCGATCATTTGCTCGTCGTCTCCGGTGCCCAATGTGGTCACAACCAGACCTTGGGTTTCGCCGCGTGTGAACAGGGCAGAACCGTGGGTCCGTGGCAGCAGGCCAGTTTGAGACGCAATCGCGCGAACAGTTGTGGTGTCACGACCGTCGATACGTTTGCCGGTTTTAACAACGTCACCGCGCAGGATAGAGCTTTCCAGCTTTTTCATTGCGGAACCGAGGTTCTCATCGCCAAGCTGTTCTTCAGTCAAAGCAGCAGTGATGGTCGCACGAGCGGCCGCAACAGCAGCAACACGTTCTTGCTTGTCAGTGTTGGCGAAAGCAGCGCGCATGGCGTCTTCACCAGCCGCTTTAACAGCAGCGGACAATTCAGAGTAATCAGGTGCAGCAAAGTCGAATGGTTCTTTTGCAGCGTCTTCAGCCAGATCAATGATTAGGTCGATAACTGGCTGGAACGCGTCATGCGCGAATTTAACCGCACCCAGCATTTCAGCTTCAGACAGCTCATATGCTTCGGATTCAACCATCATCACAGCGTCTTTGGTACCGGCAACAACCAGGTCCAAACGTTGATCAGGATTGTCACGCAGCTTGTGCATGTCGTCGATTGTTGGGTTCAGAGCGTATTCGCCGTCTTCAAAACCAACACGTGCCGCACCGATTGGGCCCATGAATGGCGCGCCAGACAGGGTCAAAGCAGCAGAAGCCGCGATCAAGGCAACGATGTCAGGATCGTTAACAAGGTCGTGGGACAGAACGGTACAGATGACCAGAACTTCGTTTTTGAAGCCTTCAACAAACAGTGGACGGATCGGGCGATCGATCAAACGGCTTGTGAGAGTTTCTTTTTCAGTTGGGCGTGCTTCGCGCTTAAAGAACCCACCAGGGATCTTACCAGCAGCGTAGTATTTTTCGTTGTAGTGCACGGTCAGAGGAAAGAAATCCTGACCCGGCTTTTGTGACTTAGCGAATGTCACGTTTGCCATGACAGAAGTTTCACCAAGCGTGGCAATCACGGTGCCGTCAGCTTGACGTGCAACTTTGCCAGTTTCGAGTGAAAGCGTTTCTTCGCCCCACTCAATCGATTTTTTAATTTCGTTAAACATCATCGTTTCCTGATAGGGAGCAACCCAGCCTTCCGGGCCTCCCGTTTACATGGTGGCCGCATTGCCACCGACCCAAATTATCATTCTTTGGCGCACCAGGGTCCAGGCACACCGTCTCAGATGGCTGGGCCATACAGGAAAAAAGGGCCGTTGGGAAGGAAAACTGTGTCGTTGAGTGCCTTGAAGGGTTTTAAGTGCTGAAACGCGATCGCAGGCCACGCAGCATCCTATTGACGATCAACTTATGGCCGGGGCCAACCGCAAACATATACTCATGCCCAAACCAATTATGCACCACTACAGAGGACGTGATCGTCAGGTCAGGCGCTCGGGAATTATGCGATCACAGACTGTTGACGGAAATATGATGATGGGGCAGTTTGGGTAAAACTTCAGGAAATATGAAAATGCATAAAATCCTCTTATCAACTATCAGCTTTTGGGTCGTGCTAGGCATTGGCTTTTCTACAAGCTTTGCCAGTACACCCTGTGAGGTATTGGTAGGTTCAGTTCCTCAGTTAGGACGCACGAAAGAGGCATTTGCTGCAGGGAGGTATAACGAGTTTTTTGAGTTTACGGACCATATTGCAAAATCACCGACCGGTTCAACTACAGACCAATCGATAGATCTTCTTCGCAATACATTCCCCGTTGGCTTCAGTTTATACTCAACCATTATGTCAAAAAAGATATCTGAACGGTTTGTGTCAGAAATCGTAGTTATGCAAGATGATCAAGGCCAAGCGGTGTTCCTAGGCTGGGATGCAATCAATACCAATGGAGCTTGGAGCATAGCAAATTATTATGTGTCAGGTGACTTTACGGAAATCAGGGAAACTTGGGGAAATTAAATGGCTGCTAACTGGTCGAAATAGTAGGACCACCTCTGCTAGAGGTATGATAGGCGAAAATTATGCAGTATCAGGACGTAGGTGTATATTATACTTAGCTTAATTCTTAAATTACCAAATGGTAAAATTTCAACTGGCGCGCGTGGGTTTTTTAAATTTATATGCCGTTTGTTTAACGTGATGTGCGGAAGGGACTGTTGCATTAATTTCACTGGCTTCTGAAGAGCGTTACTCTTCCGCGATCAGGCATCGATTGAGAACAAACCACTGAGAATCTCTAACCGCTCAAAGTAAACGCCCACCGTAAATGGCAGGCGTTTTGTAGTTCGGAATCTTAGCGGCGCAGGCCGAGACGTTTGATCAGGTCTTGGTAACGTGCTTCGTCTTTGGAACGTGCGTAATCCAAAAGTTTACGACGCAGAGCAACCATTTTCAAAAGACCACGACGACCGTGGTTGTCTTTTTTGTGGGTTTTGAAGTGCTCAGTCAAAGTCGCGATACGCGAAGACAAGATAGCAACCTGTACTTCAGGTGAACCAGTGTCACCTTCTTTGGTTGCGAATTCTTTCATCAAGCGTGCTTTTTCTTCAGCAGTAATCGACATCGGGGTCTCCTTAATAAGAGTTAAAAGAATGGCGCAGGCCGGGATGTCGTCCAGCACAGGCCCATGGAGTGTCCAGTGATTCTTAAGCAAGGATCAGCGGACAGCTGCACATAATAGATTTTGCAACGAAAGAAAAGGAAAATTGGTGCGGGCGGTGGGACTCGAACCCACACGGGCACAAGGCCCAACAGATTTTAAGTCTGGTATGTCTACCATTCCATCACGCCCGCGCCGGGCTAGGTCATTGACCTTGGGCCGACAATAATTTGTTTTGCGCTGGGGGCAAGTCGATAACAGCGGCAGAACGCCTGCCGCTGCATTTTTTTCAAATTGCGATCAACGCAGCCAAATAGCGCCAGATTCACAAAGCGCCTTACAATCGCTTGCATCGCGACCAAGATCCTCAAAGTTCAAGATGCTGTGCATCGCGCCACCGGTGAAACGTGGGTCGTCACATTCATTGTCATTGGCATAACTGCCTTCGTTGGTGCCGAAATTCACCTCAGCGCAGAGCGCGGCAGGAAATTCAGCCTGCGTGCGATTCACGCGCAATTGACCGATTTCGAACAAATGCCGACAATCGCTGGCATCTTTCCCGTTGTTCTCCGCATCTGTAGAGGTCGCAACCCCCCAACCGATAAAGCGGCTGTCATCACATTCCCAATCCCCAGTGAAGGGACCGGAATCATCGCCAAAATCAACGGTAGACAAAAGATCAACGGATGGTGGCAACCCAAAGGCCTTGGGGGTTTCAGCCACCGCAGGCATGCCCAAAATCAGTGAAAGAGTCAGCCCAGAAATAATTATAGCAGAACGCATGTTATGTTCCTTATCTTAACAAGTCATCACAGAGCTGTGAACCACATCACCACCACCCATGCAATGATTTTTGCGCTTAAATGCCGTCGTCTTTCACCGCTTGCATGGCCACATATGTTGAAGTGCTGCCAACATGGGGCAATGTCGAGATCTTCTCAGCCAAGACCCGCCGATAGGCACGCATATCTTTAGCGCGGATTTTAAGAAGATAGTCAAAATTAGCGGCCAACATATGGCACTCTTCGATCTCAGCGATTTGCAACACGGCTGCGTTAAATGCCGACAAAGCCGCTTCGCGGGTATCCGTCATGCGCACTTCGACAAAAGCCACGTGATCTAAACCAAGGCGCACCGGATCAAGCAACGCACGATATCCACGAATAATTCCTGTCTGCTCCAAGCGCTTCAGGCGGGTTTGCACCGGAGACTTCGACAGACCAATCCGTCGTGCAAGTTCAGTGACATTCATACGACCATCCGTGGCGAGTTCATCCAAAATCTTGTGATCAAATGAATCAAGCTCAAAAGCCATATCGCCCGTAAAATCAGACATCTTCAAACCTTTCGTTCGACATAGCATTCATATTCAGCCGGATAGACCAGTATTGACTTGATATGCTGGAGGAAATCAACCCTCACTTTCGCAGGTCAAACATGTCCCACGCCTCACTGTCCGCCCTCCGCCAGACCATTGACGCCCAGAAATATGCCGACGAGGCCAAGGTGCTTCCGGTTCTGATGCAAGAAACTGGCCTGTCGTCCGAAGACCGCAATCGTATCTCAGCGCGCGCCGCCGGCCTTGTGCGTGATATTCGCGGATCGGCACAGCCTGGCTTGATGGAAGTGTTTCTTGCGGAATATGGCCTATCTACGGACGAAGGCGTCGCGCTTATGTGCTTGGCTGAAGCCCTGCTGCGTGTCCCCGACGCTGACACAATTGACGCTTTGATTGAAGACAAAATCGCCCCTTCTGATTGGGGTAAACATCTTGGTGCATCATCATCATCCCTGGTCAACGCGTCCACCTGGGCATTGATGTTGACTGGCAAGGTATTGGAAGAAAAATCTCACGGGCTTGCAGGCCACTTGCGCGGTGCGGTCAAGCGTTTGGGCGAACCCGTCATCCGCACGGCCGTGTCACGTGCGATGAAGGAAATGGGCCGCCAGTTCGTGTTGGGCGAAGACATCCAAGCCGCCATGAAACGGGCAAAAGATTTGGAAGCCCAAGGCTATAGCTATTCCTACGACATGTTGGGTGAAGCCGCCCGCACGGAAGCCGACGCAAAGCGGTACCACCTGTCTTATTCCCGCGCAATTTCCGCGATCGCCACCGCGTGTACCCACGACAACATTCGTACCAACCCCGGAATTTCGGTCAAACTGTCGGCGCTGCATCCACGGTACGAAGAGGCAAAACTTGAACGTGTCATGACCGAATTGGTGCCGCGCGTGCGGTCCCTTGCATTGATCGCCAAATCTGCAGGCATGGGGTTCAATATTGATGCGGAAGAAGCAGATCGTTTGTCCCTGTCTCTCGATGTGATCGAAGCCGTTCTGGAAGCCCCCGGCCTTGAGGGTTGGGATGGTTTCGGCGTGGTGGTACAAGCCTATGGGCAGCGTTGCGGGGCCACAATTGATTGGCTTGCGACCCTGTGCGAACGCTTAAACCGCCGCATTATGGTGCGTTTGGTGAAGGGGGCCTATTGGGACACCGAAATCAAACACGCGCAAGAAATTGGCGCGCCGGGCTTCCCTGTTTATACCCGAAAAGCATCAACCGACCTGTCTTATATCGCCAATGCGCGCAAGCTTTTGTCGCGTACTGATGTTATTTACCCTCAGTTCGCGACCCATAATGCCCACACAGCCGCAGCCATTTTGGACATCGCGAAATCCGAGAACTGCACAACTGATGATTATGAATTTCAACGACTTCACGGCATGGGCGAACGCCTGCATGACATCGTTTTGGAAGCAGAAAAAACCGGGTGCCGGATCTATGCGCCAGTCGGTGAACACCGCGATTTGCTTGCATATCTTGTGCGCCGATTGTTGGAAAACGGCGCAAATTCATCCTTTGTAAACCAGATTGTTGACGAAGACGTCACCCCGGAAGAAGTCGCCTCTGATCCGCTGTCCGAGGTTGAAACATATATCACGGCGCCGCTCAGCACTGCATTGAAAACACCGGATGCCTTGTTTGGCGATCGCGCAAATTCACGCGGCTGGGATATCGCACATGCGCCAGAATTAAACGCCTTGGATCAACAGCGTGAGAAGTTCCGCAAACACAGATGGACGGGCACGCCATTGCTGGCGACAGACACCAACGCGGAAGCAGCGAAACCCGTGTTAAACCCCGCCAATAACGACGATGTTCCAGGGATGATTTCAGCAGCATCTGACGAAGATGTAAGGACCGCGATAGACGCAGCAACCCCATGGAATGAAACGCCCGGTCAACGCGCAAAGATCTTGCACAAGGCCGCAGATCTATATGAGGCACACCATGCTGAACTGTTCGCGTTGTTGACGCGCGAAGCCGGAAAAACCTTACCAGATGCAATTTCGGAACTGCGCGAAGCCGTTGATTTTCTACGTTTCTACGCTGATGAAGCCGTCAAGCGCACGGGCAATGCAGCGGGTGTATTCACCTGCATTTCACCTTGGAACTTTCCTTTGGCGATTTTTTCGGGTCAGGTGGCTGCGGCGCTTGCTGCGGGCAATGCAGTTCTGGCCAAGCCCGCCGACCAAACCCCTTTGGTGGCCTTTCGGGCGGTCCAATTGCTGCACGAAGCCGGCGTACCGCGCGCAGCCATGCAGTATATTCCAGGCCCCGGATCACGTGTTGGCGCAGCGCTGACTTCGAATCCAAAAGTGGGCGGGGTTTGCTTCACTGGATCAACCGCCACCGCCCTGCGCATCCGCCGTGCAATGGCCGAAAACCTAGCGCCCAACGCGCCATTCATAGCTGAGACCGGCGGCTTAAACGCGATGATCGTCGACAGCACTGCCTTGCCTGAGCAGGCCGTTCAAGCCGTCATCGAAAGCGCCTTCCAATCCGCAGGGCAACGCTGTTCGGCCCTAAGATGCCTATATATTCAAGAAGATATCGCAGATGGCTTCCTGAAAATGTTGCATGGCGCAATGGATGAGCTTGCACCGGGCGACCCTTGGAACATTACAACAGATACAGGCCCCGTCATCGACGAGGCAGCCCGAAAATCAATCGCAGATTACGTCACTGACGCGCGGAACAACGGACGTATCCTGCATGAATTGAAGGCGCACGACAGTGGCAATTTCATCGCCCCCACAGTTCTGTCTGTAAATGGCATCGCGGAAATGACCCGCGAGATTTTCGGGCCCATCTTGCATGTTGCGCGCTTCAAATCAATAGAATTGGATCAGGTGATTGATGACATCAATGCCACAGGATACGGTCTAACATTTGGTCTGCACACACGCATTGATGACCGGGTCCAACATGTGGTTGAGCGCATTCACGCGGGCAACGTTTATGTGAACCGCAACCAAATTGGCGCGATTGTAGGGAGCCAACCCTTCGGCGGGGAAGGGCTTTCTGGTACGGGGCCAAAAGCTGGTGGGCCTATGTATCTAAATCGCTTCTATGCGACAGACACACAATTTACAGATGCGGCATCCGCCGAGAAAACCGATGTATCTGATCTGCAAGCTGCGCTGCAAACCCAAACCCGCATGGCGACTGATGCCGAAGACAGCACCGCCTTGCCCGGCCCAACAGGTGAAAGCAACCAGCTGTCAACGCATGTGCGGGATCCGCTGCTGTGCATGGGGCCAGGCTTTGAGGCAGCACAACAACAATTGGACGCGGTTCAGGCCGCGAAAGGGTGTGGCGTGATTGCGCATGGGCTGTCCCCGCTCGAACTTCAGGAACTGTCTGGAATTTCAGGCGCAATTTTCTGGGGTGATGAAGCAACAGCGCGCACATATGCAACGGCTCTGTCCCTGCGCGAAGGCGCTATTTTGCCTTTGATCTGCGAGATCCCCGACGAAAGCCGGACGCTGCTGGAACGCCATCTTTGCATCGACACGACCGCGGCGGGTGGCAACGCCGCTTTGCTGGCCGAAGCCGGCGACAGCTAAACACAAGGCAGGCTTGACCTTATTGGGCGCATGGGTAACCGTGCGCCCATGCTTATACCCATCCGCGATCATAATCCATCGACCCAAAAACCCTATGTCACTTGGGGACTTATGGGTATCAACATCCTGATATTCATGGCATATTGGGGCCGAATGGACGATATTAACGTTTTTGTCCCGCTCTATAACACATGGGCGTTACAGCCGATTGATGTATCCCACGGCAGCGAATTCTATACCCTTCTCAGCTATCAATTCCTGCATGGCGGCTTTATGCATCTCGCAGGGAATATGTTGTTTCTATGGATATTTGGCGACAACCTTGAAGAAGAGCTTGGCCATCTTGGCTTTCTAGGTTTTTACCTGATGTCCGGTGTCGCCGCTGGCTTGATGCAGGCCTTGGCGGACCCCGGCAGCTACATCCCCATAATAGGTGCCTCTGGCGCAATAGCTGGGGTGATGGGCGGATATATGCTTTTGTTTCCAAAGGCAAAAGTAGACGTTCTGCTGTTGATCATCATCTTTTTCAAAATTTTCAGTTTTCGCGCCTGGTTGGTTTTGGGTGTATGGTTTGGGTTTCAACTGTGGTCAACGTTTACGGGCGGCGACAGCGGGGTCGCTTGGCTGGCCCATGTCGGCGGGTTCATCGCCGGAGCCACCTTGATGCTGCCCATTTGGTGGCGCAAGGGTGGGTTCGATTTTTGGCAGCGAAGCCAAGGGCATCCCGACCACCCCGAAACGAAATACGGCCCATTGACCCGCAGCTCGATCCCTAAAATTCGGAGAACCAGATGACTTTGCCAGAGATGAAATATCCGTTGAAGCTGACCTGCCATTGCGGCGCGGTTGAACTGGCCGTGACCCTATCCGATGGCCTTGCGTCTGCGCGGCGCTGCGACTGTTCCTATTGTCGGCGACGCGGTGCCATTGCCCTATCCGCCCCTGTGGACGGAGGTATCGTGATCAAGAAAGGTGCTGACAATTTATCGCTTTATCAATGGGGTACCGGACAAGCCAAACATCACTTTTGCAAAACTTGCGGGATTTACACACATCACCAGCGGCGGTCTGATCCAACGCAATATGGGGTAAATGCCGCCGCGATTGAAGGTCTTAATCCATCCGAGATGGGGGATATTCCTTGGGCTGACGGCGTCAATCACCCAAAAGACCGTGGTGATCAATAGAACAGCGGGCCAGCCCCCACCCACCTGCGATAGCTTCCCCCGGCATGTTTGCCGCAAGCCCATCGTCAGCTTTGTCACATAACTGTCATGTTCACGCGCTATTCTGGAGGTACAACTAGAGAACATAAAGGAGGCTCCGATGACCTCTCTCAATACTCAGCTATGGGAGCTGATTTCGAATTACAAAATGCCTGCAGATGCTTCAGGCCTACCATTTACAGAACAGTTGATGGCCGAGAACAGTATCTCACGTGAAACCGCCGACGTAGCGATCACTGAATATCGAAAATACATGTACCTGTGTGCCACCCGGGCAGAACGCAACGTTCCCTCTAAGGCAGTCGACTTGGTTTGGCATTTGCATATGCAACACAGCCGCGACTATTGGGATGGGTTCTGTAAGGCGCTGGGCAAGCAGGTTCACCACACCCCCGGCGGTCAAGGCTCCCAGCATTTAGAGGATTATAAAGCCACTCTTGCGGCATACAAAGATCTGTTTGGAAGACCCCCAAAAGGCATTTGGAAGCAAAACAGTAAGGTTGGGGCTTTCTTTACGCTGATATTCTTAACGGTGTTTGTTTTCTTCAGCAGCAATGCAATTGCACAGGGTGAGAATACTCTGCTTGGAATACTCTTTCTGGCCATCCCGCTCTACACGATCATAGCAACGCTAAACAGCCTAACCACCAAAGGCGAATTCACCTTGATTTTCGGGGGCAACGATCCTTTCGCTGATGATGACGCAGGTGACTGTGGTTCAGGAGATGGCGATGGCGGCGGTTGCGGCGATTAAACCCCGCCCCCCCATTCTGAGGCCGCACATCTCATCAAGCCGACACACAAAAACCCGACACGATTTAAGCGCCGGGTTGAATGCAATTTTCTAGATCCTATGGATCACTGAGGCAGATTAGCCTTCAGTAACGTCCGCAAGGTCGCGATCGCGGATCACTTTGGAGAACCGATCAAAGATCGCTTCATTAGACGCAACCACATGGCCGGTTTCCAGAATTTTCTGTTCTTCGCGAATAGGTTCAGCAAAACCGCCCGCTTCACGCACGATGATCAAACCAGCCGCAACTTCCCATATTTGCAAGCCACGATCCCAAAAGCCGTCAAAGCGACCCGCAGCCACATAAGCGAGGTCAAGCGATGCCGCACCCCATGACCGTACGCCTGCACAAGCTGGCGCCACACGCGCAACATCTTGCAGGCAAGCAGGAAGGTATTTGCCACCAGCGTGCGGAACGCCCGTTGCAAAGACACTTTCAATCATACGATTGCGGCCAGAAACGCGAAGGCGGCTTTCGTTCACCCAAGCACCCTGACCTTTTTCAGCAAAGAACAATTCGTCTTTGGCTGGATCATAGATCACGCCTGATACGATTTCACCTTTGTGTTCCAAAGCGATGGAAACCGCGAAATGTGGCGTGCCATGCAGGAAGTTTGTGGTGCCACCCAGCGGATCAACGATCCAACGGCGAGTCGGGTCTTGGCCCGGGATTTCTTTGCTTTCCTCGGCACACCAACCATAGGTCGGGCGTGCATCCATAAGCTCCTCTTTCAAGATCGCCTCGGCGGCAATATCAGCGCGCGACACAAAGTCACCTGCGCCTTTCATAGACACCTGGAGGTTCTCGACCTCACGGAAGTCTTTGGCGAGGGAACGGCCTGCCTTGCGGGCGGCCTTCATCATGACGTTAAGATTTGCGCTGCCTTGCATCAAACGGACTCCTTTGGCTCAGGGGCGGCGTATACGCCTTGCAGCCCTCTTTGCCAAGGGGTTGCGACGCATTCGCCACTAAATCATCGGATCATAAGACCACTGTAGCAAAGCTTGGCGTTGGCGAGGCCTGCAAAACACGTCACCAACATCACAATTCGCCCGAATTTGTCCCGCGTGTCGGGCAAAGCCCTTCCAACGTTTGATTTGGATTTCATCAATTGCGGGCAATCGCCGCCCCAGCCAATACCGGCAAAACCACTGAAACCAACCGCGCGGATCAGGCCCGTAAATCCAGCCCTTATCACGCCAAACTGACAGGGGCTGGCGGCTTTTGATACCAAAATAGTTCACATCCGGGTTCGCCTGATCTGACAGTTGTGCCGCTACAAACCAATCAGCAGGGAATTCAGCCCGGCAATCATTCAGATACCGGCCTTCAAACACACCCATCTCAAGCATTTTGGCCGGGCTGAAGAATGGGTTGAATTCCACAGAAAAATCCGTACCTTCCTGTGCCTCCAAAGCGTAAACATAACCCTGCTGCATTCGATCATTTACGGTAATTATCATCGCTCATAACATGCCAGGAACGACCTGATCAGGTGGACGGTGACCATCATCAAACGTCTTGATGTTGAGCAAAACTTTTTCACCCATCTCAAGGCGACCTTCCACAGTCGCCGACCCCATATGTGGCAGTAAAACAACGTTATCGAGCTCACGCAGCCGTGGGTTCACATCTTGGCCGTGTTCATAAACATCTAGACCGGCACCTGCGATTTCATGATTGCGCAACATCCGTGTCAGGGCGTTTTCATCAATCACCTCACCCCGAGAGGTATTAACGATCACCGCATTGGGCTTCATCAACTTCAAACGGCGCGCATTCATCAGGTGAAAGGTTGACGGGGTATGCGGGCAATTGACCGATATCACATCCATACGGGCAACCATCTGATCTAGGCTTTCCCAATAGGTCGCCTCCAGTTCAGATTCGGTGTCAGCATGCAAACGCTTGCGATTGTGGTAATGGATCTGCATTCCAAACGCCTTGGCGCGACGCGCCACCGCCTGTCCGATACGCCCCATGCCCAAAATACCCAGACGGCGACCACCAATACGCCCGCCCAGCAATGCCGTTGGGGACCAACCCTCCCAATCGCCCGTCTGCATCACAGCAAGGCCTTCGGGAATACGGCGCGTTGCCGCCAACAAAAGCGCCATCGTCATATCCGCCGTGTCATCAGCGGAAACACCAGGTGTGTTTGACACCAGAATGCCGCGCCTACGGGCCGTTTCAACGTCGATATGGTCGACGCCTGCACCAAAGTTCGCAATCAGCTTCAAACGTTCCCCCGCCCGCGACAAAAGCCGGGCATCAATTTGATCGTTGATGGTGGGCACCAAAACATCAGCGTTTTGCATTGCCGCAGCCAATTCGTTGTCAGACATAGGCGTATCGTCATCACGCAGCGTGACATCAAACAATTCAGTCATGCGAGTCTCTACCGCCTCGGGCAACCGTCGCGTCACGACAACACTTAACCGTTCCTTTTGCATCGATTTACTCCCGGATCTTTTCTTTGCAATCTGTTAATGCCAAGTTGACCGATACAGACGCAGGGCACAAGAACTCTGCCGGGTCAGATCGCAATTTTCCGACCTTTTTGAGAATAAAGCACAAGGGCAAGCCGTCGCATGGCACGTATCTTATCAATTATATTGGCATTATCGCTTTCGACCGGCGTGTTTACAGGACGTGTCCAGGCACAGGATACCCAAGAAACCGGGCAAGTCACCAACCTGCCAATTCCGCGTTTCGTGTCGATGAAAGCATCAGAGGCAAATATTCGCCGCGGCCCCGGCTTAACCCATCGGATCGATTGGGTTTTTCAACATCGCAATATGCCTCTGCAAATCACGGCTGAGTTCGCCAACTGGCGGCGCGTCGAAGACATCGATGGGGTGGGCGGCTGGGTCCATTATTCACTTTTGTCGGGCACCCGCACGGTGATCATACGCGAAGACCTTCTGTCTATGCGGGCCAGCGCCACTGAAAATGCACGTGAAAATGCCCGCATTGAAGGCGGCGCCATCGCACGCCTGATGGAATGCACCATAGATTGGTGCCGCATTTCTGCCGACGGCTATCGGGGCTGGGTGCCGAAATTTTCCATCTGGGGCGTCGCCGAAACAGAGCTAAGAGAATAATCTCCCAGTCTCTGTTTCATCTTGCCTGAAATACTTCGGGGGTGTGGGGGCTGGCCCCCACTGTCCATAGATCACGCCAAGCCCCGCCCTTTCAAAAGTGCGGTCGCATCTGGCATCCGCCCACGGAAGGCTTTGTACAGCACATCCGCTTCTTTTGAGCCGCCCGCTGACAGAATATTATCCTCTAGGCTTCTGGCCAATTTCGGATCAAACGGACCATCCGCTTCTTCAAAAGCTTCAAACGCATCCGCATCCATGACCTCAGACCACATGTAGCTGTAATAACCAGATGAATATCCATCACCCGTGAACACATGGGCGAACTGCGGGGTCCGGTGGCGCATTTCTATGGCTTCAGGCATGCCAATGCTTTTCAAAACATCTGCTTGTTTTACCATAACATCATCCGCTGGTGTGCCTTCATGGAACGCCAGATCCACAAGCGCTGAGGCGACGAATTCAACGGTTGAGAACCCCATGTCATAGGTCTGTGCATCCAGAAGACGCTGCAACATGTCTTGCGGCATCGCCTCGCCAGTTTCCGCATGGACCGCGTATTTCGACAGGACTTCGGGCACGCTTAACCAATGTTCATATAGCTGGCTTGGCAGTTCCACAAAGTCACGCGCAACAGAAGTGCCCGAGATGGTTTCATAACGCACATCCGACAACATTTGATGCAACGCATGGCCAAACTCATGGAATAGCGTCCGGGCGTCATCAAATGACAAAAGCGCCGTTGCACCGGGTGCTGGTTTGGCGAAATTACAGACATTCACCACATGGGGCGCCGTATCGCCACCCAGTTTTTTCTGCGCGCGCATCGCCATGCACCAAGCCCCAGATCGCTTTGACCCACGTGCAAAATAATCCCCGATGAACACCGCGATATGTTTTCCGTTACGGGTCACGTCCCAAGCACGCACATCTTCATGATACATATCCGCATCAAGCGGAGCGAATTCCAAACCGAACAGACGCGTGGCACAATCAAAGCTGGCTTGGATCATCTTCTCAAGCTGCAGATATGGCTTCAACTCAGCCTCGTCCAGATCATGTTCGGCTTTGCGACGACGTTCAGAATAATGATGCCAATCCCAGGCCTTCAAATCACCGTTGATGCCATCTTCACGCATCATTCCCTCAAGAATGTCTTGGTCTTTCAACGCCGCAGCCCGTGCCGGTGCCCAGACCTGCATCAGCAAATCACGCACATTATCCGCATTACCCGCCATTTCGGTTTCAAGCTTATAGGCGGCGAAATCCGCATAGCCCAACAATTGCGCACGTTCATGGCGAAGGGCCAAGGTTTCCGCCGCTATGCCACGATTGTCGGTAGAACCACCATTCGCCCCACGTGCGGCCCAAGCCTTATAGGCCCCTTCACGCAGATCGCGACGGGTGGAAAATTGCAAGAACGGCACGATCAAGGATCGCGACAAGGTCACGACATGTCCGTCCAGGTTTTTTTCTTTTGCAGCACCCTGCATGGCCTCAAGCAGAAAATCGGGCAACCCACCCAAGTCATCCGCGCCCAACTCCATGAACCAATCACGTTCATCCGCCAGCAGGTTCTGTCCAAATTCGGTGCCCAATGTCGCAAGACGCGATTTCACTTCGGTCAAGCGATCGCGATCATTCCCTTCAAGATCCGCACCAGAACGGATGAAATTGCGATGATATAGATATAGCAAACGTTGTTGCTGTTCATCCAGCCCGTCTTGGTTTTCCCAAAGGGTTTTGATCCGCGACCAAATCTGCGCATTCATTGTCAGTTCAGACCCATAGGCCGACAATTTCGGCGCAAATTCACTTTGCAGTTTTTCGCGTGCCGCATTGCTGTCAGCCCCTGCAACACCATAAAATGTGCCCAAAACGCGGCCCAAGCTTTCGTCAGTCAGTTCAAGTGCTTCAATCGTGTTGGCAAAACTTGGGGCATCTTTGTTTTCGGCGATCTCAGTGATCCCTGCGCGACCTTCGGACAAAGCCGCATCCATTGCGGGTGCAAAGTGCTCGTCTTTGATGTCCGCGAAGGGCGGCAGTTCAAACGGCGTATTCCAGGGGGCGAGAAGCGGGTTGGTCATAAAGATCTCCTTTGAAAAGGAAGCTATGTCCCGCCAGCGCAATCGTCCAGAGCCGAAGTCAGATCAGGGGTATTTTCCGCGCATCTTTGCTTCAAGTTTTCGTAATAACAGCGACAACGTGACCGTCAGCGTCAAATATAGCATTGCGACGACGTTATAAGTCTCAAAATAGCGAAAATTGCCCGCCGCTGTGACCTTGCCAAGCTGGGTGATATCAAGAACCCCTAGCACAGAAACAAGTGATGAATCCTTGATCATCGCAATGAAATCATTACCCAAAGGCGGCATGATCGTGCGGATAGCTTGTGGGAAAATGATATGTCGAAAGCGTTGCCAGCCGTTCAAACCCAAAGCCTCAGCCGCTTCGATCTGGCCTTCTTCCACCGACAAAATTCCCGCGCGAAACACTTCCGAGATAAACGCCGAATAGCCAATGGTCAGCGCAATGATCGCACGCCATAAAAAGGTAAAATCGCGCGTGCGAATAGGGTCAATTCCGATACTTTCAGCAAGAAAGTTCCAGCCCTGAACGATACCAGGTGCCACAACGAAACTGACGTAAAGCAAGATCACAAGGATCGGAAGTCCGCGAATAACTTCGACGTAAAAGCGCGATAATTGGCGTAATATTTGATACTTAGACAGGCTTGCCACCGCCAACATCAGGCCAAAGATCGACGCCAAAAGGAACCCAATAAGCGTCACGAATACCGTGATTTTGACGCCCTTGAACAGCTTCCCAGCCACCTGTTCATACAGGGGGTTCCCGACGACTTGGAACACGAAAAAAGCCGTGAACGCGATGATCGCGACCAGCCACCAAGGGAAATCGGGTTTGTCTTCAGAAGGTCTGGGGGTCATCTTGGAAAAAATTATAAACGTAAGAAAAGCGCCCCGGTGAAATGCCGGGGCGCTGCAAGCAAAGCGTTATTCGCCGGCTTTATATTCCAAGAACCATTTGGTGTTCAACGCATCCATGGTGCCGTCAGCCTGCATCGCAGCGATCACGGCATTCATGGGTTCAACCAAGTCAGATCCTTTGGGGAAGATGAAACCAAAGTCTTCGGCACCCAGAGGTTCACCAACCAATTTCAGCCCGCCGTTTGACGCCGCAACATATCCGTTGCCACCTGTGCTGTCGGTCAGAACAAGATCAACATCCCCGGTTTTCAGAGCTTCAACACCTGCACCAAAGGTCTGAACCTGTTGAATACGTGGGTTGGCTTCATCACCGTCCAACACTTCATAAACACCAACGTAGAACGGAGTCGTACCAGGCTGCGCCGCCATCAAAAGATCGGCATCCGCGGCAAAACTTGCAGCATCGTTAAACCGTTCTTCATCGCCACGCACCAGCATGACCATTTCAGAACGCATATAAGCATCAGAAAAATCAACGACTTCTGCGCGATCTTCGCGAATGGTGATACCAGTCATGCCCATGTCGAATTGACCATGGGACACGGAAGAAATCATCGCATCCCAGCTGATATTTTCATAGGTGATCGCAATATTTAGACGTTTGGAAATCTCTTCCATGGCGTCATATTCCCAACCAACAGCGTCGCCCGCAGCATTCACAAACTGCAAAGGTGGATAGGCGTTCTCGGTTACGATCACGACTTCCTTGCCGCCCAGATCAGGCACATGCCCGTCCGCCAGCGCAGAAGTGGTTACGAAAGCAGCCGCACATGCGGCCAGAATGGATGTGAGTCTCATTGTTAGCTCCGTTTTTATAATGTTTATACATCTGTCACAATCTTGGCCCTACTATGTACAGACCAAGTCACGATGCAAGCTGACTTACGATTTTGGCCCGCAAACCGGGCAATCAAAGCCTTTTTGCAACCTTATCTTACGCGTCTCGGCATATTTTGCGTCATAGATCAACATTTCACCGCGCAAGGCTTGGCCCGCGCCCGTAATCACCTTCACCGTTTCCGCCGCCATCATCGCGCCAACCACGCCGGGCAATGGTGAAAGCACCCCGGTTGTGGCGCATGTCGGCGCATTGTCACCCATCGGAGCTTCGGGGAAAACGCATTTGTAACAGGGCGTTCCATGCGCCGGATCAAAGACCGAAACTTGCCCTTCCCATTGACTTAGTGCACCTGAAATCAACGGCTTACCAAGATTTGTACAGATCTCGTTCACTAGGTAACGGGTTTTGAAATTGTCGCAACCATCCAACACGATATCAACGCCAGAGATCAGCGCATCCGCGCTGCGATCATCTAGCCGCATCTCATGCGTAATCACATCACAATGGGAATTGACCTGCCCAATCCGCGCAGCAGCAGACGTGACTTTCGCCTGCCCCTGCGCATCTTCAGAATGGATCACTTGGCGTTGTAGATTAGACAATTCAACCACGTCATCATCCACGATCTCAATCGTGCCGACACCAGAAGCCGCCAGATACATCAAAGCAGGCGATCCCAAGCCACCCGCACCAACGACCAACACGCGCGCTTCTTTTAGCGCCTTCTGACCTGGACCACCGATATCGTGCAACACGATGTGACGGGCGTAACGGTCCAACTCTCCCGCAGCGAAAAGCGGGGCGGGTGCTGCCACCGTTTCCTCCACCGAAGTCACCACATTCGGCTGGCGGCGCGCCTTCAACCCCTGCACCCAGCGGGCATAGATCACGGCAAGTACTGCAAACATCCCCATCAACACCCAATGGGCAAAACTACCCCCGAAGGCCTGACGTACAGCATGGCTTTCCGGCAGAACAAGATGCGACAGCATGATCAAACCAAACAACCCGCCAATCATAATCCAACGATCTTTTTTTGGCGCTTTCATTGCAATGCCAACCAACCAAAGGACCGCCGACATGAAGAGAAACAGGATCATGCCACACCCGTTGAGCCGAATCCGCCCGTTCCACGTTCTGTTTCGGATAATGTTTCAATCAACTCAAACCGTCCCTGAACAACAGGCGCGACAACCATTTGTGCGATCCGCATCCCATGCGTGATTTCAAAAGGCTCCTCCCCGCCGTTCTGCACAATCACCCCCAAGGGCCCGCGATAATCACTGTCGATTGTACCGGGGCTGTTGGGCAGGGTGATGCCAAACTTTAGCGCCAACCCAGAACGCGGTCTGATTTGCACTTCAAAGCCCTGCGGAATTTCCAACGACAGTCCCGTTGGCACCAAAATTCGCGCGCCCGGTTCAACCGTGACACCAGCACGTGCATCTGGCGCAAAGTTCGAACGCAAATCCGCACCCGCCGCACCCGTTGTTTCATATTTAGGCAGGCCAAACGCAATATCCGCGCCCTCAAGCCATTTAAAACCAATCACTGGCGTGTTCATTTATGTTCTTTCATCTTGCTGAAAATACTCCCGCCGGAGGCTTACCCGTTGGCTTCAAGTGCCACAGAAATTTCGGCGGCCAACCGCTTTGCCACATCATCTTTATCCATGCGGGGCCAAGCTTTTGCGCCGCTATCAGTAATCACCACGACTTGGTTTTCTGCCCCTCCCATGATACCCGTTTCTGGGCTTACATCATTGGCAATGATCCAGTCACACTGCTTGCGCAATCGTTTAGATGTGGCATTGACGATCACGTCATCAGTTTCAGCCGCAAAGCCCACGACCAGACCTGGACGGCCCGTCTTCATCTGCGAAACACTTGCCAAAATATCAGGGTTCTCGGCAAACTCTAAAACAGGCAATTTCCCCGATCCATTCTTCTTAATCTTGCTATCACTGGCTGATAGAACTCGCCAATCAGCAACCGCTGCGGCGAAAACTGCTGCATCCACGGGTAAAGCTGACTGAGTCGCCTCAAGCATTTCATTCGCGGTTTGCACCTCAATGATCTCAACACCTTGCGGACGTTCAACATCCGCTGGACCCGTGACAAAAACAACATCAGCGCCCAGCGCAGCCAGTGCATTCGCAATCGCGGTGCCCTGTGCCCCAGAAGATCGGTTCGCGATGTAACGCACTGGATCAATCGGTTCATGGGTTGGGCCAGAGGTCACCAAAATTCGTTTGCCTTTCAAGGGACCATCGCGCAACGCAGCCTCAACCGCAGCGACGATGTCAGGCACTTCTGCCATGCGCCCGGGCCCGAATTCGCCACAGGCCATAGCGCCTTCATCGGGGCCGCAAACCAGAATGCCATCGCCTTGCAGTGTTGCCAGGTTGCGCTGTGTCGCGGCATGTTCCCACATGCGCACATTCATCGCCGGTACGATCATCACAGGTTTGTCCGTCGCCAACAAAAGGGTGGATGCCAGATCATTCGCCAATCCATTCGCCATCTTGCCCATCAGGTCCGCCGTCGCAGGTGCAACAACCACTAGGTCAGCGGCGCGAGACAATTCAATATGGCCCATCTCAGCTTCATCCGTCAGATCAAACAGGTCCCGATACACTTTTTGCGCAGACAGAGCAGAGGCAGACAAAGGTGTCACGAATTCCTCACTTGCTTTGGTCAAAACGGGTACAACTTCAGCCCCGCCATCGCGCAAACGTCGGATCAAGTCCAACGATTTAAACGCTGCGATCCCGCCACCAATGATCAGAAGTATTTTCTTACCTGCCAGCATTTTCAACCCTTTCTATCGCGCATTCGCGGTGTTAACATAGGTGTATGCCGCCTTTGCGGCCAACTCAAGCGCAACAGACTAAACCTGTGCAGGCATTCACAAACACATCACATAAATTGATGTAAGTTCATATAAATATTCATTATTGAAATGTCATTCCTCACGCTAAAGTGCCGTCATGACATATAAACTTATCCTTGGTGACCGAATTCATTCCAGCTGGTCAATGCGCGGCTGGCTGTTGGCGAAACTTGCAAACACAGAGATCGAAACGCAATATCTGCGCTTCGAAGACGCACCAGTTCGCGAACAACTAAAGGCCTATGGGCCCCAATGTACCGTGCCACTTTTGCTAACCCCCGAGGGTGTCGCCGTGGATGATTCCATCGCAATCGCAGAAGAACTGGCCGACCGTTTCCCCGCCAATTCCATCTGGCCACAAGACCCCGCCGCACGCGCTATCGCACGTAAATTGGTCGCGACCATGCACTCAGGTTTCACGACCTTACGAAACGAGTGCCCCATGGATTTGACGCGCGCTTACACCGATGTGCCTGTCTCGGATGCATTACAGGCAGAACTTAGCCAATTGGAAACCTTATGGTCCTACGCACGCAACGCCACCCAAAGCCCCAACGGTTGGCTATGTGGTGACTACAGCGCTGCGGATGCTTTTTACGCCCCCGTTGCGGCCCGTATTGCGGGCTTCAACCTGCCGGTCAGTGAAGAGACCCGCCAATACGTGCAACTGCACCTAGAGGATACGAATTTCCGTCAATGGCGCGCGATTGGCATGGCGACCGACACACCACTGGACCGCTACAGTCAAACCCACCCCCGACAAGCCTGGCCTATGCCAATGAATTTACCACCTGCGCGAAAGATCTCATTGGGAACGCCTGAGAACGAAGCCTGCCCGTATTCGGGTAAACCCGCGACTTGGCTCATGGAAATTGACGGGCGTGTTTTCGGCATGTGTAATCGTGTCTGTCGTGACAAAACCGTTGCCGACCCCGAGGCTTGGCCCGCATTCATGGATCTTTACCATTCGTAAACCATCTCTCGGATAACGTTAACCACAGTTAACAATCCCCGAGGCGCAAAATGGTTGCAGAAATATGGTAGCACGGGCTTTCACAGTCGCGTTTGAGGGCATCGATGCGCGCATTGTCGAAGTACAATGCGCGACCGCCCCAGGCTTACCTGGTTTCGCAATTGTTGGATTGCCCGGCAAAGCTGTTGCTGAAGCGCGCGAACGAGTCCGTGCGGCCCTAACAGCGCTTCAGATCGCACTGCCACCTAAAAAAATCACAATCAACCTATCACCGGCGGATCTGCCCAAAGCTGGGTCACATTACGACTTGCCCATCGCCTTGGCCTTACTGTCCGCCATGGGCATTCTTCCAAGCGAACGGGTTGAGAAAATCATAGCATTGGGCGAGTTGTCGCTTGATGGTACACTGATTGATGTGCCTGGAACCTTGCCCGCAGCTCTGTCCGCGGCCGAAACGGGGCGGGACTTGATCTGCCCACACGCATCCGGGCCGGGTGCTGCTTGGATCAATGCAAATGCTGTGTATGCGCCGAAAAACCTTCATGCCGTCATCCGACATTTGACGGGGCAGGCGCCCTTAGACACAGCAAAGCCTGGCACAGCCGAGGACATAAAAAGCACAAAGGATTTCAAGGACGTCAAAGGACAACACCGTGGCAAACGCGCCATGGAAATTGCAGCGGCAGGGCATCACCACACCTTTCTTTTGGGCCCACCTGGATCTGGTAAATCCATGCTGGCGGCGCGCCTGCCGGGCATATTACCCCCACTACTGCCCGCAGAAGCGCTTGAAACATCCCTTATTTCATCGCTGTCAGGACAAGGCGCATCTGACGGAATTTCTCGCCAGCGCCCTTTTCGGGAACCGCACCACACCGCATCGATCGCAGCACTGTCCGGGGGCGGGCGCGACGCGAAACCAGGGGAAGTGTCCTTGGCCCATAACGGCGTGTTGTTCATGGATGAATTTCCAGAATTTCCAAGCATCGCCCTTGATACCTTGCGCCAACCGCTTGAAACGGGGTCAATCAGCGTCGCGCGTGTAAATGCTCATGTGCGTTACCCTTGTCGTTTCATGTTAGTTGCGGCTGCGAACCCCTGTAAATGCGGGCATCTTCAAGACCTTGGGCGCGCTTGCAACAAGGCCCCGATATGTGGTGAAAACTATCTTGGGCGTGTGTCTGGGCCATTGATGGATCGCTTTGATTTGCGCGCCGAAATTCCGCCTGTCGCGTGGCAGGACCTATCCAATCAGGAAGAAGGCGAGGCCTCCGCAGAGATTGCGCAACGCGTCGCTCAAGCCCGCGAAATTCAAACCAAGCGCTATGAGGATCACCTTGGTGTTTCCACCAATGCCATGGCCGAAGGGCGTTTGCTGGAAGAAATCGCCGCACCCGATACGCCGGGTCGAGACTTACTGAACAAATTTTCTGAGAAATTCGGACTGTCTGCGCGCGGCTATCACCGTGTGTTGCGTGTCGCGCGCACCATTGCGGATTTGGAAGGCGTTCCCGATGTACAGGAACGCCATATTGGCGAGGCGGTAAGTTACCGTCTGATTGCCGCGCGCGAAAAAATCGCGTCTTAATCAGGCTTTGCGCGCTTCAATGGCTTCCCAGATTTTTTCGGCAATATTCACGCCGTCAAAACGTTCAAGCTCCTGAATGCCGGTGGGGGATGTCACGTTGATCTCTGTCAGCCAGTCACCGATCACGTCAATCCCAACAAAAACCTGACCCTTTTCCTTGAGAAGTGGCCCAATACGGGCGCAGATTTCAAGGTCGCGTTCGGTCAATTCGCATTTCTCAGGGCGACCGCCGACGTGCATATTGGAACGTGTCTCGCCTTTTGCCGGCACACGATTGATCGCGCCAACAGGTTCGCCATCGACCAAGATCACGCGCTTATCACCCGCAGACACCACGGGCAGGAACTTTTGTGCGATCAGCGGTTCACGGTTGATGCCCGAGAACAACTCATGCAGCGACGTCATGTTGCGATCATCCGGGCCAAGGCGGAACACGCCCGCACCGCCATTGCCGTAAAGTGGCTTTAGGATGATATCACCATGCTTGGCTTTGAACGCTTTGAGCGTTTCCAGATCGCGCGCGATCGTGGTTGGCGGGGTCAGGTCTGGGAAATCCAGAACCAGCAGTTTTTCAGGATAGTTCCGCACCCAGAATGGGTCATTCACCACCAATGTGTCGGGATGAATACGATCCAAGATATGGGTGGTGGTGATATAAGACATGTCAAATGGTGGGTCTTGGCGCAGCCAAACCACATCATAATCCGCCAGATCAACGGTGATTTCCTCGCCAAATGCAACATGATCACCCTGCACACGTTTTACTGTGAACGGGTAACCGCGCGCGGTGACTTTACCCTCGTCATAGGCCAGCTTGTCTGGTGTGTAGAAAAACAACTCATGCCCGCGGGCTTGGGCCTCTTCCGCCAGGCGAAAACTGCTGTCGGCATTGATATCTACGGAACCGATTGGGTCCATTTGGAAAGCGATTTTCATGAGGCGGTCTCTTTTGGCAGGGAATTACTGTCATGAATACATGGACTGCCCAGAAGGTGGGATCAATGGGGCGCAACAAAAACGTGATGATTTTGGTCAAAAATCAACTGTAATATTTTCGATCACTTCAATCCGACCAATTTGATCGACCAAGGCCGCATCTACACGCATATCAAGACATAGACCTTGTTTTGCGACATATTCCTCGGCTGTCGCCATGATACGGGCCAGTTGCGCAGGATATATCATCTCGGCGGCCCGCAGAAGGTTTTTACTTTTCTTAACCTCAACGAAAATCAACATGTCATCGGCGCGTAGGATCACATCAATTTCCCCACCTTCACCCCGCCAACGAGTTTCAAGGACCTTTGCACCGAGACGGATGTAATGACGCGCGACCTGTTCTTCCGCAGCAAGCCCCGCATAATATGCGCTTAGACCTTTTTGCGTTTTATGATCACTCGTCGCCCCCATCACGAATTTCCTTATTCATCGCAATCGCCAATTGATAGACATCGCGCCGCGCCACGCCATGCGCCGCCGACACCGCATCTGCGGCATCGCGCACCCGCATCGTCGTTAACGCTTGGCGTAGGCTATCTTCTAGCGTTTCAGCGTTAACAGAATCTGAACGATTGCGATCAATCACCACCACGACTTCACCACGGGCCTTATTCTCTTGATAATGCGAAGCAAGTTCCGACAGGTTACCTTTGCGGGCTTCTTCAAATTTTTTGGTCAACTCACGACAGACTGTTGCCTTGCGATCACCAAGCACCTCAGCTGCGTCAGATAAAAACGCAGCCAAACGCTTGGGCGATTCATAAAACACCAACGTGCCAGGAATTTCACGGGTTTCTTCAATGAAACCTTTGCGCGCCGCCGTCGTATTGGGCGAAAAACCAGCAAAAAAGAAACGATCCGTCGGCAAACCCGCAATTGTCAGGGCAGTGACCACAGCTGATGGCCCTGGCGCGGATGTCACAACAAAGCCGTTGTCCAAGGCATCCTGTGCCAGGCCATAGCCAGGATCGGCGACCAATGGCGTGCCCGCTTCTGACGCATAAGCAAGGATCTTACCTTCCTTCAGCAATCCCAAAAGGCGCGGGCGCACGGCACTGCCGTTGTGATCATGATAGGCAATCATCGGACGACCGTTCAGCGGGATGGCGTGAATATCCATAAGCTTGCGCAATGTACGCGTATCTTCTGCCACCAAAACATCCGCATGGGCCAAGATATCAAGGGCCCGCAGCGTGATGTCGCGCGCGGTTCCGATCGGGGTTGCGACAAAGATAATCGATCCCGCCTCGGCACTGATTTGTGTTCTGACAACATCTGTCATAAAATTCCCCCTTGTCGCGCGTTTACAGCTGGGTGGCGAAAGCATACCCTGCACACCTGCTTATCTTCTGTCCGAGGGAACGAGGAAACCCCATGTCTGCTGTTTTATCTTTTCTGCGCGCTCAACTCGCCAGAGCCACTGTTTTATTCACCCTTTTTGCGCTTTCGGCATGTATTGATGCCGGTCCTGGCCAAGGCCCGTCGGTCAACACCAACCGCGCGGTGCCGGTTGCGCTGCTGATTCCACACGAATCGCCCCGTGCGTCTGATGCAACCCTGGCACGTTCCTTGGAAAATGCAGCCCGCCTTGCGATGGCTGATCTGGATGGTGTGAACATCGACCTGCGCGTTTACGCAACAGGTGGTCAGCCAGAAATGGCCGCAGCCGCTGCAACGCGCGCGGTGAATGATGGCGCAAAAATCATCCTTGGCCCGGTGTTCGCACCAGCGGCCAATGCCGCTGGCGTCGCCGTTGCAAATCGCAACGTGAACATTCTGTCCTTCTCAAACAACACATCCATTGCGGGTGGTAACGTATTTGTCCTTGGCAACAGCTATCGCAACACCGCAAGTCGTTTGGCACAATTCGCTGTCGCACAAGGTCGTAACAAGATCATGGTTGTCCATGGCAACAACTCGAATGAAAGCCGTGGCCGTGATGCGATCACCTCGGCCGTTCAGGCCTCTGGTGGCACTGTCACCGCAACCGCTGGATTTGAACTGTCTCAAAACGGGGTAATCCAATCTGCCCCAGGGATCAGCCGCGAAGCACGTAATAACGGTAGCAACGCGATTTTCTTCACCTCTGGTGGCGCGGGGGCCTTGGGCCTGACGACCCAAATGTTGCGTGAAAACGGCGTCACCCAGCAAGAATTGCAGTTCATCGGTTTGCGTCGCATGGATCGTCCGGCCACGATGCTGACACAGCCTGGTGTGCAAGGTGGATGGTTCGCAACACCTGACGCGCGCATGCAGCAAACCTTTATTTCGCGATACACAGCGGCTTATGGTGGCGCCCCTCATCCAATCGCAGGCGTTGCATATGACGGGATGGCCGCTGTTGGTGCCCTGTTGAAAACGAGTCGTTCCGATGCATTGACGGTGAATTCCCTTACCCAGTCCTCAGGTTTTGCTGGTGTAAGTGGCGTGTTCCGCCTTTTACCTGATGGTTCCGCACAGCGCGCTTTGGCTGTCTCCACCATTCGTGGCGGTGTTTTAACCGAAATCTCACCTGCCCCGAGATCCTTCGGTGGCGCAGGCTTCTGATATGACAGGCGCGGGCGGGATCAACCTGCCTGCGCCTGCTGCCAAATCCCTTATCTGCGCGCCAGATCTGATCATTGACACAGAGGCCGCACAATCAATTTTACGCGACGCTTTAGCCGACGCTACTGACAGCCGCGAAATGCGCGCACGCGTGACCCATATTCTGCGCAGCCTGCTTGAAGCAGGGTCCGCCGTTATTGCCGAAGAATTCGCAAAAACCCCTCGCAATGCCCATGCCACTGTACGTGCACGCAGTTGGTTGATGGATGTGATCCTGGCCCTAGCCTATGACGTGGTCACCAAACGCTTGCACCCAAACCCACTGCCCACTGAAGGTGAGCGCCTGGCCCTGATTGCGGTCGGGGGGTATGGGCGCGGGGAAATGGCCCCGCAATCCGATGTCGACCTGCTGTTTCTCACCCCTTGGAAAATCACCGCTTGGGGCGAAAGCGTGGTCGAAAGCCTGCTGTATGTTCTCTGGGATATGAAGCTGAAAGTCGGCAATGCCACCCGCACCATTCGTGATTGCGTCAATCAAGGTCGTGAAGATTTCACCATTCGCACCGCTTTGCTGGAAAACCGATATATCACCGGTGATGCACGTCTTGCCCAAGAGATGCGCGACACATTGGACAATGAGTTATTCAAAGACACCGCCTCTGAGTTCATCGAAGCGAAGCTGTCAGAACGTGCGGCCCGCCACCTAAAGCAGGGTGGGCAACGTTACATGGTTGAACCAAATGTGAAAGAAGCAAAAGGCGGATTGCGCGATCTGCAAAGTCTGTTTTGGATCGCAAAATACGTTCATGGTGCCCACGATGTGTCTGATCTTGGTGCATTAAATCTGTTCACCAGTGACGAATTTGAGGCCTTCCTTGATGCCGAAAACTTCTTATGGGCGGTGCGATGTCACTTGCATCTTTTGACCAAACGTCCCACCGACAAATTGACTTTTGATCTACAGGTCGAGGTCGCAGATCGCATGGGCTATGTTGATAAGACCGGGCGCCGCGCTGTTGAGATATTCATGCAAGATTACTTTCGCCACGCCACACGTGTTGGCGAACTGACCCGTATTTTCTTAACCGAACTCGAAGCCAGCCATGTCAAACAAGCCCCCGACCTTCTAAAGCTTTTCCGCCATCGGAAACGTCTCATGAAGGGCTTAAAAATCGTTCAGAACCGCATCTCGATCAGCGATGAGACGACATTCCTGCAAGACAAACTGAACATTCTACGCCTGTTCGAAGAAGCTTTGCGCACGGGGTATTTGATCCACCCCGACACCATGCGTTTGCTGTCTGCAAACCTTGATCTCATTGACGATGACATGCGCAAAAACCCTGAAGCCGTGCGCATCTTCACGGGACTTCTGCTGAAACATGGCAACCCCGAACGGGCTTTGCGACGGATGAATGAGCTTGGGGTTCTGGCGGCGTTTGTACCTGAATTTGAACCAATCGTAGCAATGATGCAATTCAATATGTATCATTCCTACACGGTTGATGAACATACGATCCAATGTATTTCAAACCTCGCCCAGATCGAGCGCAAAGAATTGGTCGAAGAACTGCCCGTTGCCTCCAGCATCTTGGAACAGGGCATCAATCGCAAAACCATCTATTTCGCCTTGCTGCTGCATGACATTGGTAAAGGTCGCCCGGACGACCACTCTGTTTTGGGGGCAAAAATCACCCGCAAAGTTGCGCCCCGTCTTGGGTTGAACAAGAAAGAAGCCGAAACCGCTGAATGGTTGGTACGTCATCATCTTCTCATGTCCGACGTCGCTCAAAAACGTGACATTTCCGATCCCCGCACCGTGCGTGATTTTGCAAAACGTGTGCGTTCACGCCGTCGCCTTGATTTGCTGACGGTCTTAACAGTTTGCGACATTCGGGGCGTTGGCCCGGACACCTGGAACAACTGGAAGGCCATGTTGATCCGTCGTCTGCATGAAGAAACCGCAAACGCGCTTGAAAACGGTATCGAAGCCCTCACCACAAAAGCCCGATCAACCGAGGCCCGCAAAGCCCTGCGTACCGCCCTGCCTGACTGGTCGAAGAAAGCCCTTACCGCCGAAACAAAACGTCACTACGATCCCTATTGGCAGGGGCTTCGCGTTGGTCAACATGTTGCTTTCGCCAAGCTTTTACATGACATCCCCGATGACGAAATCCGAACTGATATTGTCGCCGACGAGGACCGAGACGCCACGCGCATCGCTTTTGTTATGGCCGATCACCACGGGATTTTTTCACGCATGGCCGGGGCTTTGGCCATCGTCGGAGCCAATGTGGTCGATGCACGCACCTATACGTCAAAAGATGGCTATGCGACGGCTGTGTTCTGGGTGCAAGATGGTGATGGCCACCCCTTTGCCAAAAGTCGGTATAAGCGTCTAAACCAGATGATCCATAAGATCTTTCAAGGCAAGATCATCGCACGTGATGCATTGAAAGATAAGGATAAAATCCACAAACGCGAACGATCGTTCCGGGTACCCACCAACATCAGTTTTGATAACGAGGGTTCCGAACTTTATACGATCATCGAAGTCGACACCCGTGATCGCAAAGGCCTGCTGTATGACCTCACCCGCGCACTTGCCGAGCTAAACGTCAACATTGCATCTGCGGTGATTGCGACCTATGGCGAACAGGTGGTGGATACATTTTACGTCAAAGATACCTTTGGTCTAAAATATCACGCAGAGACCAAGCAGCAGTCGCTTGAAAAGAAACTGCGCGAGGCAATTACACAAGGCGCCGAACGGGCGCGCACATAAGGGCAGATTACGCATGAAAATGGCGCGCGGTTTTTTCACGGTTGGGTTTTGGACATTGGCCAGCCGCATTTTGGGGTTTGCCCGTGATGTTTTGATCGCCTCATATCTTGGCACCGGCGCTGCCCACCAAGCTTTTGTGGCAGCTTTTGCGTTGCCCAACTTGTTCCGCCGCTTCTTTGCCGAGGGTGCGCTGAATATGGCCTTCGTGCCGATGTTTTCCAAAAAACTGGAAAGCGGTGATGACCCACGCGGCTTTGCATCTGACGCTTTCGTCGGGCTCACCGGTGTGGTTATTGTGCTGACACTTCTTGCGCAAATCTTCATGCCAGCCCTTGTCTGGTTACAGGTCTCAGGCTTTCACGGAACAGACAAATTTGACCTCACGGTAGATTTCGGCCGCATCGCTTTTCCTTATATCATCTTGATTTCACTGGCCGCCTTATTGTCAGGCATGTTAAATGCCATGCGCCATTTCGCAGCCGCCGCTGCTGCCCCTGTCTTGCTGAATATCGTTTTCATCTGCGCCATTGGGGTCGCCGCCTGGATGGGTTATGACATCGCACGCGCCCTGATCTGGTCCGTGCCGATAGGTGGCATCGCCCAGCTTGTACTGGTGTGGGTTGCCGTGAAACGTGCCGGTTTCGCACCGCAATTGCGTTGGCCCCGCTTAACCCCTGATCTGAAGCGCCTCGCCCTTATCGCGGCACCGGCTGCCCTTGCCGGGGGCGTTGTGCAGATCAACCTTTTGGTGGGTCGTCAGGTCGCCAGCCAAACCGACGGCGCTGTATCTTGGCTTTATAATGCGGATCGGCTGTATCAGCTGCCCCTTGGTGTGGTTGGCATTGCGATTGGCATCGTGCTTTTGCCTGAATTATCGCGCCGACTTGCATCAAATGATGACAAAGCGGGGCGTGAATCTCTGTCGCGTGCAGGGGAAATGGCGCTGATGTTAACCGTGCCTTGCGCCGTCGCGCTGGTCGCCATCCCCGCCCCTTTGGTTTCCGTTCTTTTTGAGCGCGGGGCTTTCGTGGCCCAGGACACCGAGAAAACAGCCTTGGCTGTGTTGATCTATGGTTTGGGTTTGCCCGCCTTTGTGCTGCAAAAGGTCCTTCAACCGCTTTATTTCGCCCGCGAAGACACAAAGACCCCATTCAAATTCGCCTTGGTGTCAATGTTCGTAAATGCGGTCGTCGCCGTTGGTTTGATGCCCATCATCGGCTTTTTTGCTGCGGCCATTGCAACCACCTTATCCGGCTGGGCCATGCTTTTGATGCTTTGGATCGGGTCGAAACGCTTGGGCGAGGTCGCACGTTTCGACGATCTGTTCCGCAAACGCTTGTGGCGCATCTGCCTTGCCAGCCTTCTGATGGGCGGATGGCTGTTTTTGACCCTAAACCTCGTCGGGCCGATGCTTGGGTATGGCGGATGGCGCTGGTTGGCCTTGCTGATCCTGGTTGTCTCGGGGATGCTGTCTTATGGTGTATTTGGCCAGTTGCTTGGTGCGTTTCGCCTGTCGGACCTCAAAGCTTCCTTCCGTCGCAGCAAAGGTTAACGCTTCCGAAGTCGGCGCAGAAGACTTGCCCAGCCCCCAGGAACCAAAACAATACTTAACGCAAAACCCATGATAAAACCGCCCCATTCGGCAGTCGTGGCCCAATGCCACCCAAAGACGGGCGCAAGAAGAACACGAAATGCCACCAGAAACCCGATCAGCGCAAACGGACTGGTTTCGCCCATCGGATGGCGCAAAACACCTGCCCACATCATCCAAGTGAACGCCCCGATCAGGCCATACGCACCAGGCATCCCCCCATATAATGCACCGTTGTGGCTAACTGCCCCGGCGATCAATGAATAAGCAACGGCCCCAACCACGGCAGGCACAAAGAACAGCACCAAAAAGCGCCAAGTGCCAAAGGCGCGTGCCACGATATTGCCCAAAGCGAGAGTGAAAACCAAGGTGAACACCGTGCCGGTAAAGCTGCCATCAACGAATATATAGGTCACGAAACGCTTTAACAGGGCACCATCAAAGCGGCCATTTTCTAACATCCATGACAATTGCCCCGCCGGCAGAAAAAAATCTTGCAACAGTGCGCTGCGCCCGTCTAACCCCGAAACACCGCCCAACAGCCCAAGTTTCTGAAGATATAAAAACGGCTCAGCGGCGCCCAGCGCGACCGCAAGCAAAATCAACACATGCGGCAAGGGATTCACGGGGGCTGCGTTTTGGTTTTGATACATCTGGGGCGTGCTCCGGTTGACGTGGTTGCCTGCCATGGGTAAGCCAGCAAGCAGAAGAAATCCAGCACCAGATCCGAGGCCACTGATGACCGACGCAGCGCAAACCCACCCGACCCGCATCTTTTCCGGCATTCAGCCATCCGGCAACCTTACACTTGGGAATTACCTTGGTGCACTGAAACGTTTTGTTGAAAAGCAAAACGAGGGCATCGAAAGCATCTATTGCATGGTTGATATGCACGCGATTTCTGTCTGGCAGGACCCGGCGGATCTGCGTCATGCGACACGCGAATTGGCTGCCGGTTTCATTGCTTCGGGCATTGATCCTGAGAAATCTGTTCTGTTCAACCAAAGCCAAGTGTCGGCCCACGCTGAACTGTCTTGGATCTTCAACTGTGTGGCGCGTATGGGCTGGATGCAGCGCATGACACAGTTCAAAGACAAAGCTGGTAAGAACGCCCAAAACGCGTCCCTTGGTCTTTTCGCCTATCCTGCTTTGATGGCCGCTGACATTCTGATTTATCACGCAACCCATGTGCCCGTGGGGGATGATCAGAAACAACACCTTGAACTGACGCGCGATATTGCCGCCAAGTTTAACCATGATTATGGCGTTGATTTCTTCCCCATGACCGAACCCGTGATTGAGGGTGCCGCAACGCGTGTGATGTCTTTGCGCGATGGGTCTAAGAAGATGTCAAAATCTGATCCCTCCGACATGAGCCGGATCAACATGACCGATTCAGCTGACGACATCGCCAAGAAAATCCGCAAAGCCAAATCTGATGCTGATGCCCTGCCCTCAGAAATTGCGGGTTTTGAAGACCGCCCAGAGGCGCGCAATCTGGTGAACATCTACGCGGGCCTTGCGGATATGACTGTGGACCAGGTTCTGGCCGATCACGGCGGATCGCAGTTCGGCACGTTCAAACCAGCACTTGCAGAATTGGCCGTTGCAAAGCTGTCCCCGATTTCGTCCGAGATGTCGCGCCTCATGCAAGACACAGCCGAGATCGACAAGATCCTTGGCCGAGGAGCTGAGCGCGCCGAGGCCATCGCCCGCCCAATCCTTGAGAAAACCTACGAAATTGTCGGATTTGTACGTTCACGCTAAGCTTCCCCGTATCCGCAGCAAATATAAAGTGTACCATCATGATTCAAGTTGACAATTTTCTACCGTTTTACGATGCAATCATGACCCGCAGTAAACATTTCGCCTATTTTACTGATGCTCAAGAACATGAAATGGATGGTCCGTCTTTTCAGTTTCGCGGCGTACGAACAACCAACCTTGTGCCGATGATGAATGTGCTTAGACACCATTTAGAAGTGCAGTTGCGAATCAATCTGGCCAACATGTATTTTCACAAACACACGCCAATGCCCGACGTTATGCCCAGACTGCATCGCGATGGGGGTTTCCAAACAGCCGGTGTCATTTACCTAACGGGCGGGCCTGGTTGTGGTACCTTTGTAGATGAGCAGCTTGTCGAGTTTAAAGAAAACAGGTTGACCTGTTATAGTTCACAAACACTACATCGTCCTGAAGGATTTCCCATGGATCGTATGGTCTTAACGTTTTTCTCTTACGACGAACCGCCCAGCTTAGCGAGTAACGTTTAATCGCCATGACCCCGAGCCTGGCATTGTGCAACAGCGGTGCTAAGCTTATAGATCAATGTCGCTGAGATCGAAAATCTTGGTCGCGTCACATTTGACGGTATTATTTGGCTCAGAATTTCAGCAATTTGAAGGTATTTTAATATGATCGTGGTTGACAATTTCCTGCCGTTCTTTGACCAGATCCTCGAGCGCAGCACTCAATTTCCATATTTCACATGTGATGAGGAAAATAAACGGGACGGGACAACCTATTCCTGGCGAGGACAACGGACACCAGATGTGATCGATGATATGCCGGTTCTGCGGCAATATATGGAAGAAACGCTTTGCATCAAATTAGACGTTTTTTCTTTTCACAAACACGAACCCCTACCCGATTTCATGCCCGTATTGCACCAAGATGGTGACTATAAATCAGCTGGCGTGATCTACCTAAAAGGTGGGCCTGGCTGTGGCACCATTGTTGATAACACAGTGGTAGATTTTAAAGAAAACCGTTTGGTCACATATGACGGGCAATTGCTCCATCGCCCTCAGGGGTTTATGACGGATCGGCTTATCTTAACCTTTTTCTCTCATGAAAGCCTGCCTGACCACCTCAATGGCTGGTTTACCAGAGAAAACCCGGCGCCGCAGGCTTGATGCAACTCTACAGTCTCAGATGCGCATTAGGGTCTGGACCTCTGACCTTTCCCGCCATATCGTTGCGTTAACAACAATATCGACCTTGGGGGATTGATCCGATGGCTGTCAGCAAAAACATCCGCACGTATTTCGACGGCACCTGGCATAAGGGCGATGTTCCCATCATTTCTGGCGCAGATCATGCGGCTTGGCTTGGCTCCACCGTGTTTGATGGAGCGCGTTTGTTTGACGGATTGACGCCAGATCTCGACAAGCATTGTGAACGCGTCAACCGATCTGCCAAGGCTCTCATGTTGACCCCGACTATGTCGACTGACGAGATTGTCGCCCTCACCCATGAAGGGCTCGCGATGTTTGAAAAGGGCGCGGCAGTCTACATCCGGCCTATGTATTGGGGCATTGACGGGGATCATTCTGCGATCGTCCCATCGGCCGACACAACCGGCTTTTCAATCTGCCTTGAGGAAGTCCCCATGGCCCCGACAGAGGCAACAACGACGTTGACGCGCACACGCTTCCGTCGCCCCACTTTGGAATCTGCGGTGGTCAACGCGAAGGCCGGCTGCCTTTACCCCAATAATGCGCGCATGCTGATGGAAGCCAAATCAAAGGGATTTGCCAACGCGCTGGCCTGTGATGTCACGGGAAATGTCGCCGAATCCGCCACATCCAACGCATTCATGGTCAAAGATGGTGAGGTCTTCACCCCCATCGCAAACGGCACTTTCCTATCTGGGATCACCCGGGCACGTCACATTGAGAACCTACGGGCCGATGGTGTGAAAGTGCATGAAGCCGTTTTGACCTATGATGATTTTGAAGGTGCCGATGAGGTTTTCCTCACTGGCAACATGTCGAAAATCACCCCGGTTTCCAAATTTGATGACGTGCATTACCAAACTGGCCCTATCACACGACGTGCACGCGAGCTTTATTGGGATTGGGCCCACTCTGGCAGTTGAGTTGACTGAATGTCAGGCTTGCACCCGTGCCCAACCCCGGTCATCATAGGTACACGCTAGGAGGATTTTAATGCGTAAATTTCTTGTTGTGCTGGATGACAGCCGTGAATGCCTGAATGCCATCCGTTTTGCTGCTATGCGTGCTGCCCATACTGGTGGCGGTGTTGAAATTCTATCCGTCATCCCACCGGATGAGTTCAATCATTGGGTCGGTGTTGGCAATTTGATGCGCGAAGAAGCCCGCGAACGTATCGTTGCGCATTTCGAGGTCTTCGCGAAATGGATGCGCGACAAGCAAGGCGTTGATCCTGAACTGGTGGTGCGTGAGGGTGAACCTGTGGAACAGATCTTGGCGCAAGTCCAAGATGACCCAGAAGTTGGCGTTCTTGTTCTTGGCGCAGGCACTGACAAGAAGGGGCCTGGTCCCTTGGTCACTCAGCTCACCAAGGCCTCTGGTACACTATCGATCCCTATCACAATTGTACCCGGAGAATTGTCCAAAGAACGCCTAGAGGCAATCACCTAAATCCAACTGATGTTCGCCAACATGCTTCAATCCTGTGTTTCGACCACAGGCAACACAGTCCAATAAGAAAAGCCGCCGTCTTCTTCCGCATTTCCGCAGACAACTTTTGCCACGATCGATAAAATGGCACCTTCGTTCGACGCGCTTGGAAGATAGACCGCATCGATTTCGCACGCCGCCTCAAGCGCCCAATCCCCGCTTGCGAGTAGATTGATGTTCGCGGTCAGGTGCCGGTCCCAATCATGCCTGTCAGAAGTCGAATTCAGGATCCGTCGGGTGCGCGTGGTGCTATCCTTAAGTGCTGTGAACATGGGGTCCATGTCTGCTTCGTACACAGTCGATGGAAGAGAGACACGAAACCCTTCTTCTAAAACGATCGCATCCATTTCGAGCCAATTTCTATCTGCCTCAATCTCTCGTGGTAAAACCCGCCATGCTTGTCGCCAAAGTAAGATGTCAAACGGGTTAACCCGTTCGCCAGCCCCAAGGTTCTCAACACGCTGTTCGTGGCCATTTTGGAAGTAATATGCCCCGTGGTCTATGGTTCTCATGACCGGCCAAATGCGTTCATCAATCCCCGTGAATAGGTTTCGTGAAATCAAGTACACATCTGACTTTGTGGTACTGTGATAGCCAAGGTTGTCTTCAATTTTGCGCAACACAAAGAAATGGGTTTCATTTTGCCCAATGATTTGTTCATCCATTGCCACCCAACGATCTGGCGCCCCCACAGCGGGTTGCGTCACCCCGAACCAAATTGCGGCCAATACCAACCAAATCTTCATTCCAACACCTTTCAAAAACTCGAACACTAGTCTGCATCGGTCACACTGCTCTTTC
Source organism: Halocynthiibacter namhaensis (assembly GCF_000812685.1). Classification (GTDB taxonomy): domain Bacteria; phylum Pseudomonadota; class Alphaproteobacteria; order Rhodobacterales; family Rhodobacteraceae; genus Halocynthiibacter; species Halocynthiibacter namhaensis. The sequence goes on along the minus strand of NZ_JWIF01000056.1, from coordinate 396,223 downwards.
AAGAACCTGTTCTTCACGTACAACACAACAGCTTAGAACCGTTCTAAAACTTGACTATTGCCCTCATCGGGGCCATATCTGAACCAACAACGGAGCTTCCCATGTTTATTCAGACCGAATCCACGCCAAACCCTGCGACTTTGAAATTTCTGCCGGGTCAGACTGTTCTAGACAGCGGCACCGCAGATTTTCCGACAGCCTCATCTGCTGCACCTTCACCTCTGGCACAGCGTATTTATACGGTCCAAGGCGTTGATGGCGTATTCTTTGGGCATGAATTCATCACAGTAACCAAACTTGATAACGTGGACTGGAACCATATCAAGCCTGCAATCCTTGGCGCGATCATGGAACACTTCCAATCAGGTCAACCGGTTATGGCAGGCGACGGTCCATCTGCCACCGGTCATGCAGAACACACTGGGGAAGATTCTGATATCGTTGATCAAATCAAAGATCTGCTTGATACACGTGTGCGCCCAGCCGTTGCACAGGACGGGGGCGACATCACTTTCCATGGGTTTGATCGCGGCGTGGTTTATCTGCATATGCAAGGTGCTTGCGCCGGTTGCCCATCCGCATCTTTGACCTTGAAAATGGGCATCGAAAACCTGTTGCGCCACTATATCCCTGAGGTCACAGAGGTGCGCCCCGTTGCCGCCTAAGACCTTAACACTTGGCTTTGACACCTCGGCCGCGCATGTCGCGGCCGCTTTGCTTTGTGATGGCGAAATCATCGCAGTGCGTGGTGATATGATGTCAAAGGGCCAAGCCGAGCACCTGCTGCCCATGATCGAAGACATGCTGTCTGATCTTGATAAATCTTGGTCTGACATTACCCGTATTGGCGTGGGTGTCGGCCCTGGAAATTTCACCGGCATCCGCATCTCAGTCTCTGCCGCGCGCGGCCTCGCCTTGTCGCTGAACATCCCTGCAATTGGCATCAACGGGTTTGAGATCGCGTCACATGGCATAGACACGCCTTGGCGGGCCTTGGTAAACGCCCCCCGAGATCAAGTATATATGCTGGCAAATGATGGTGATAGCCCATCGTTGTTGCCACGCATTGATCTTCCTGCCAGCGATCTAACTTGCTGTGAATTCAGCGCGCTCTCAGCGACTGAGATCGCCATTCGGATCGCAAAGATCGCACAAAATGCCCCTGACAGTGCGCGCCCTGCGCCGCTTTATATCCGTGCCGCAGATGCCGCGCCGCCCAAAGATCCCCTGCCTCAGATCGTCGAATGAATGATGACACCGCAGGAAATGGCGCAACTGCATGCGCTTTGCTTTGAAACGCCCCGCCCTTGGTCGGCACAGGAATTTGCTGACCTACAAGATATGCCCGGTGTCATCTATGAGGGCACGACAACAGGTTTCATTCTTGGGCGCGTCGCAGGTCCAGAAGCCGAACTTCTGACCATTGCCGTCACTCCCACGACGCGCGGTGTGGGTTTAGGTCGCCAACTGGTACAGTCTTATCATGCCCAAGCCAAAGCCGCAGGTGCCATAGAATCATTCCTAGAAGTCGCCGCCGACAACACCCCAGCCATCTCACTTTACGCTGGGTCAGGATACATCCAAGCGGGGAAACGCCCCCGATATTATCGCGCCCAAGACGGGCAAACCATCGACGCCTTCGTGTTTTCCTGCAACCTGACTACATAAATCCCCACACAGGCCGCTGAATCCTGCCAATCAGGCAAAAAGCAGTTGACCCTCCCCCCTTGAAACGGCCTTAATTGCGGATGATCTTTTTGATCAGCTTAATCAGAACGCTGTTCGCAACAATGACGAACAGCAAGAATAATAAACCGGGAGAGACCTATGACCCTGATGCGGACATTCCTTGGCGCAGCTGCCACCCTTGCAATTTCTACTGCGGCCGCGCTTGCAGACCCCGCCGTTATTTTTGACCTTGGCGGCAAGTTCGACAAATCCTTCAACGAAGCGGCCTTCAACGGTGCGACACGTTGGGCAGAAGAAACTGGCGGCTCCTTCTTGGAAGTTGAGATCCAGTCCGAAGCACAGCGCGAGCAAGCTCTGCGTCGCTTTGCAGAACGCGGTGCGAATCCAATCGTTGTAACCGGTTTTGGTTATGCGGCGGCCTTGGATACTGTGTCTAAAGAATTCCCAGACACCAAATTCGCAATCATCGATGTGAACTGGTTGGAAGGCGAGAACATCCGCCAGATCGCTTTCGCGGAACATGAAGGTTCTTACCTTGTGGGTATGCTGGCTGCGATGGCATCCAAATCTGGCACTGTTGGCTTCATTGGCGGCATGGACATCCCACTGATTTCCAAATTCGCATGTGGTTACGCCCAAGGCGCGAAAGCGGCAAACCCTGACGCAACCGTCATCCAAAACATGACAGGCACAACACCTGCCGCATGGAATGACCCAGTAAAAGGCGGCGAACTCACACGCGCGCAAATCTCTCAAGGCGCTGACGTAATCTTCGCCGCTGCTGGTGGTACAGGTCTGGGCGTATTGCAAACCGCCGCTGACGAAGGCGTGCTTTCCATTGGTGTGGACAGCAACCAAAATCACCTGCACTCAGGTTCTGTTCTGACATCCATGTTGAAGCGCGTAGACAATGCTGTTTACGACGTCTTCTCTGCGGCTGAAGAACTTGAGACCGGTGTGACACTGTCAATGGGTCTTTCGAATGCCGGTGTTGGCTTCTCTCTGGACGAGCACAACGACGCGCTTATCACCGCGGAAATGCGCACTGCTGTAGAAGCAGCCAGCGCGAAAATCATCGCCGGTGAAATCACAGTGCATGACTACATGTCTGACGAATCCTGCCCGGTTAACTAAGGTTAATTCATGCAGAGTTCGGTAAATAAGGAGCGGCAGGCAACTGCCGCTCCAGCCTCACCCGCCACACCGCCCCCCGCAATTGAGCTTAAGGGTATTTCCAAAGCTTTCGGGCCGGTACAGGCGAATAAAGACATCACAATTTCCGTTGCCAAAGGCGCGATCCATGGGATCGTCGGCGAGAATGGCGCAGGGAAATCAACATTGATGTCAATCCTGTACGGTTTTTATAAAGCCGATACCGGAGAAGTCTGGATTGACGGAAAACTCACCGCGATTCCTGACAGCCAAGCCGCAATCCGCGCGGGGATTGGCATGGTGCACCAGCACTTTAAACTGGTCGAAAATTTCACTGTGTTGGAAAACGTTGTGCTGGGGGCCGAAGATGGACCGCGCCTAACGCCTTCCCTGTCCAAGGCGCGCAAAAGCCTGACACAGCTTGCGAAAGAATATGAACTGGATGTTGATCCAGATGCGCTGATCCAAGACCTTTCCGTTGGTCATCAGCAGCGCGTTGAGATCCTGAAAGCGCTTTATCGCAAGGCCGAGATCCTGATCTTGGACGAACCCACCGGCGTTCTGACCCCCGCAGAAGCAGACCACCTGTTTCGAATTCTGCGGAACTTGAAGAACGAAGGCAAAACCATCCTTGTGATCACCCATAAATTGCGGGAAATCATGGATGTCACAGATTCCGTTTCGGTTATGCGTCGGGGCGAGATGAAGGGCACGATCCCTACATCCACCACGTCCCCCGAAGACCTTGCAGAACGCATGGTTGGCCGCAAAGTTCTGTTGAAAGTTGACAAGACACCTGCCAACCCAGCCGATAATGTCCTTGAGATTCAAAACCTTGAAGTCATAGACAGCGCGGGCGTGCGGCGTCTCAAAGGTATTGACCTAAACATTCGCGCAGGCGAAATCCTTGGCATTGCCGGCGTTTCTGGTAACGGCCAATCTGAACTGATGGAAGTGCTTGGCGGATATTCCAACGCCACCGGGTCAGTGAAGCTAAATGGCCAAGAATTGGATCTAACCGGCAAGCATTCAGACGGGCAAAGCCGCCGCCATCGCGGCATTGCCCACGTCCCGGAAGATCGCCATCGTGAAGGCTTGATCCTTGAATTCTCGGCTTGGGAAAACACCGCGTTTGGGTATCACAATGAACCTGAATACAACGGTAAAATCTTGATGGATAACGCCGCAATTCACCAAACATGTGCCGAACATATGGAACAGTTTGATGTACGCCCACCCAATCCATCCCTACACGCGCGGAACTTTTCGGGTGGCAACCAACAGAAGATTGTCCTTGCTCGCGAGATCTCTCGCAACCCAGATCTTCTGCTGATCGGCCAACCAACCCGCGGCGTCGACGTGGGGGCAATTGAATTCATCCACCAGCAAATCATCGCACTACGTGACCAAGGTAAAGCAATCTTGTTGGTCTCTGTTGAGCTGGAAGAAATCCTATCGCTTTCTGACCGAATTGCCGTGATGTTTGACGGCCAAGTCATGGGCGAACGCCTGCCCGAAAGCACCAATGAAAAAGAACTTGGTCTGCTGATGGCCGGTATGGATACATCCGGGAACGGGGGGGCGATCTGATGGAAAAGTTACCAAAGTGGGCGGATGTCATCCTGATTCCACTGATCAATCTGGTGCTCGCCTTTCTTGTGTCTGGTTTGGTCATCTTGGCAATCGGCAAGGACCCGATTGTTGCCATCACAACCATGTTTGACGGTGCATTCGGAAGCACCACAGGCCTTGGCTACACGCTGTATTATGCCACGAACTTTATGTTCACAGGCCTCGCGGTTGCTGTCGCGTTTCATGCACGGATCTTCAACATCGGTGGTGAAGGCCAAGCGCTGTTGGGTGGTCTAGGCGTCGCACTTGTTTGCTTGGCAATCGATTGGCCGCATTGGTTGGTTGCTTTGCCAGCTGCCGCCATTGGGGGTGCCGTTTTCGGGGCCGCATGGGCATTTATTCCGGCATATCTTCAGGCCAAACGCGGCAGCCACATCGTGATTACAACGATCATGTTCAACTTCATCGCAGCCGCGCTTATTGGCTATCTGTTGGTCGAAGTATTGAAAGTGCCTGGCAGCATGGATCCCGCATCTTCCAACTTTCCTGCTGGTGCGCATTTGCCAACATTCAACGAGATCTTCGCCGTTTTCGGCCTGAACATCTTCAAACATGCACCGGCCAACGTTAGTTTTTTCGTGGCTTTGATCTGTGCTTTCTTGTTCTGGGTCTTGATGTGGCACACACGTCTTGGCTTCGCCATGCGGGCCTTTGGACAAGGTGAACGTGGCGCCGAATATGCTGGTATTTCACCGCTGAAAATCACCGTGATTGCCATGATGATCTCTGGCGGTCTTGCTGGGATGATGGCGATCAATAACGTGATGGGCGAAAGCGAACGGCTGATCCTAAATGCAACAGAAGGCGCTGGCTTCATTGGTATTGCGGTAGCTTTGATGGGGCGGTCGCATCCTGTTGGGGTCATCTTGGCCTCTATTCTATTTGGGTTCTTGTACCAAGGTGGCGGGGAACTTTCCCTGTGGGAAGGCATCCCACGCGATTTGGTTATTGTCATTCAAGGCTTGGTGATCCTATTCACAGGCGCACTTGACGGCATGATCCGGCGTCCGCTGGAAAACCTATTTCTAGTCCTGCGCAAGCCCACTCAGAATGGAGCAGTATGATGGAATTTTTCGATACAATCATACAGATTTCAGACAGCGCAGTTCGCTTGGCGATCCCTTTGCTTCTGGCCTGCCTTGCGGGTTTGTTTTCCGAACGCGGCGGGATTTTTGACATCGGGCTTGAAGGTAAAATGCTGGCCGCTGCATTTTTGTCTGCCGCTGTCGCTGCTGCCACTGGCAACGTTTGGCTTGGCCTAGCTTCCGGCATCGGGATTTCCGTCTTCTTGGGATTGATCCATGGCGTTGCCTCGATCACGTTTCGTGGCGACCAATTGATTTCAGGTGTTGCGATCAACTTCCTCGCGGCAGGCCTTACCGTTGTGATTGGCCAAGCTTGGTTTGGCTTAGGCGGCCGCACCCCCCCACTTAGCGGGTCTGGGCGATTTGCCAATTTGGAATGGCCTGTGGCGGACGCTCTGCAAGATGTGCCCGTGGTCGGCCCAATTTATGCCGAGCTGATCTCGGGTCACACCGTCTTAGTCTATGTCGCGCTTCTGATCGTACCCCTGTCTTGGTACGTACTGTTTCGCACGCGCTTTGGTTTGCGCCTGCGTGCTGTAGGTGAAAATCCCGGCGCGGTAGATACTGCTGGTATTTCGGTCGTGCGACTGCGTTATTCCGCCGTGATTATCTGTGGCGTGCTGTGTGGCCTTGCTGGGGCTTACCTGTCAACTGGACTTGCCGCTGGTTTCGTAAAAGACATGTCCGCTGGTCGTGGGTTTATCGCCCTTGCTGCGCTGATTTTTGCGAAATGGCGCCCGGTTCAAGCGCTGATTGCCTGTCTGTTGTTTGGGTTCCTAGAAGCCATCGCAAACCGGTATCAATCCATTGATACTGGCGCCTTTGAAATCCCAGTGCAGTTCATGCAGGCCCTACCGTATATCCTGACCGTGGTGATTCTTGCGGGCTTCATCGGCAAGGCTATTCCACCAAAAGCGGGTGGCGAAGCTTATGTTAAAGAACGTTAAGGCTTAGATTAGACAATTTCTGCAACACAGGAATGTCAAAATAGGACCAGGTACATAAAAATGATAAGGCCAGGGGGGAATTTCCCCCCTGTTTTTGCATCAATTCCCCACCTGAGGCGTTGAGTTTAGAATAACTTCCGGGCTATGGGTGGATATGCAGATTTATCTACCTATAGCCGAAGTTTCCGTTAATGCGTTCCTGCTCCTAGGTTTGGGCGGGCTTGTCGGCATTTTGTCAGGCATGTTTGGCGTTGGTGGCGGATTTTTAATGACACCGCTTCTGTTCTTCATTGGCATTCCGCCGGCTGTGGCCGTTGCGACCGAGGCCAATCAGATCGTGGCATCTTCGTTTTCTGGCGTCCTTGCGCATTTCAAGCGAAAGACCGTCGACTTAAAGATGGGAACGGTGCTGTTAATAGGCGGCTTGGTCGGGGCTGCCTTAGGCGTTCAGCTTTTCAACATGCTGAAAAGTGCGGGCCAGGTCGATCTCCTGGTTAAGCTATGTTACGTCGTGTTCCTTGGCCTGATCGGTGGCTTGATGTTCATTGAGAGCGCCAAGGCTATCCTAAATTCCAAAAAGCCAGGTGTTGTTCCAAAACGCAAAAAGCACAATTGGATCCATAACCTGCCATTCAAGATGAAGTTTCGGACTTCAGGGCTGTATATTTCGGTATTCCCCCCCTTGGTTATCGGCGTGTTCGTCGGTGTTCTTGCGGCGATCATGGGTGTGGGCGGTGGTTTCATCATGGTGCCTGCGATGATCTATCTGCTTGGCATGCCAACAAAAGTCGTTGTCGGGACCTCACTGTTTCAAATCATTTTTGTGACGGCCTTCACCACGCTTCTGCACGCGACGACCAATTATACTGTGGACATGGCTTTGGCCGTCTTGCTTTTGGTGGGTGGCGTTGTTGGCGCACAGATCGGCACACGCATCGGCGTAAAAATGAAAGCCGAACAGTTGCGCATTTTGCTGGCTTTGATGGTCCTTGCTGTGTGTGGAAAGCTTGCGCTTGATCTGCTACTGCAACCGTCCGAACTTTACTCTATCGGGTCCGGAGGCCACTAATGTTTCAACGCCTTCTGATCCTATTGTGCTTGTTCACGCTGCCTGTGCAGGCTGAAGAAGTTGTTGCAAGCCTGTCGCAAAACCGTGTGTCTATCACGGCGAACTTTGACGGGTCGGACATTTTGATCTTCGGAGCCGTGAAGCGCGACGCCCCTACACCTGAAGGCCCATTGGATGTTATTATCGCTGTTTCCGGCCCATCCGAAGCGGTAACTGTGCGCCGTAAAGATCGCCGCTATGGCATTTGGGTGAACGTCGATGACGTCATCATCGATAACGCACCAAGTTTTTACGCTGTATCCACAACCGGGCCGCTTGAAACGATCTTAAGTGACGCGGATGACCTAGAACATAGCATCTCGATTCCGCGTGCCATTCAATCGATCGGAACAGCCTTTTCGACCGATAACCCCAAAGATTTCACCGATGCCATCATTCGCATTCGCACTCAAAAACGGCTGTACCAAATGATGCCTGGCGGTGTTGAACTGTCAGAGGACACATTGTTCGCCACGTCGTTGTCCCTGCCTGCCAATCTTGTCGAAGGTGACTATACCGCGCGTATTTTCCTGACACGTGGTGGCACGGTCGTTGATCAATATGATACAATCATCGACGTTAGAAAAGTCGGGCTTGAACGCTGGATCTATAATCTCGCACATGAACGCCCATTGATCTACGGTCTATTGTCACTGTTTATTGCAATCGTTGCAGGATGGGCCGCGTCCGCTGTGTTTAGATATATACGCACCTAAGGTTATTCATCGCCCGACGTTAACGTAAGCGCTGCTGGTGCCGCTGCCTTCAGATCATCGACGACCAAATCATGGGATGGGCGGGCCAAGCGGTTACGAACCACCCAGAACAAACGTTCTTGCGCGCGGGTGATCGCGACGTAAGCCAGGCGTTTCCAAAGTGGCTGTCCGGCTTCTACCCGGCCCATGCGGGCGGCAACGAACAGGTCTGGGGCAAAGACTTGTACGTTTTCCCACTGAGACCCCTGCGCCTTGTGAATCGTCACCGCTGCGCCATGCAGGAAAGCTGCGCCCATGCGTGCTGCGAAGGGAATAAAGGGTTCTTCTTCGTCGGGGATTTCGATTTTCACAATGGATGCTGCGGACACTTGTGGATCTTCCGCCCCCATCACATGCAAACGCGAGAACCCCGGTTTGCGGCCAGGCCCAAGATAAACAACTTGCGCGCCTTTGATCAGACCGCGTGCCTCGAGATCAATGCGTTTTTTGCGGTGCTTTGCAGGCAACTCGATGCCATCACAGATCAAGGGTTCGCCCGCCAATAATTCGTCAGGTGGGGCACCATGGGCCGACCGGAAAGCTTGAATCAGCTTGATCCGCGTCGCGTTGCGCCAGACCAAAACCGGGCTGCGCGCCATCAGATCACTTTCCACACGCTGCGCCAGAACCACGCGATCATCTTTCTGCGCGGCTTCTGTAATCATCTGTTCGAATTTTTGGAACCCTATTTGTGGGTCAGCCAAAGCGTGGGCCAGATCCAAGATCGGGCTGTCCGCCTTTTGCCGGTGCACCCGCGAGAGCTCGATTTTCTGTTTCTCGGGTAGACGATCAAACACCATCTCTCCCGATTGGCCAACCGGGGCCAACTGGGCCGGATCGCCAAACAGAACAAGCGTTGGAAAAATCTCTTTCAGATCTTCGAACTGGCGCTCATCCAACATCGAACTTTCGTCAATAAACCCGATATCCAGCGGATCATCACGACGTTTCCATCCCGTGATGAAATCGGACCCGCGCAGGCCAGCTACCGCCAAGGCACCAGGAATGGATTTATTCGCTTGGTAAAACTCATACGCACGGTCAAGGGCTGTATCCGTCAGCCCCTCAATCTCAGGTTTTTCACCTTCTCCAGCCAACCATTCGGCGATTTTTTCATATTCGGGATCATAAACCGGGGTGTATAGAATGCGGTGGATGGTCGTGGCTGGCACACCACGATTGCGCAGCACACTTGCCGCTTTGTTCGTCGGCGCAAGAATGGCCAAAGTGCGCTGGTCTTTCTTACGCTTGCCCTCATAATCGCCTGAAACAACCTTCACGCCACCGTCTTCTAAGGCTTTGTAAAACTCGGCCAACAAAAGGGTTTTGCCAGATCCCGCCTTGCCCATGACAGCCATCACTTGGCTTTTGCCATCAGACATTGGCGTCAACAGCGAGTCAGTGAGGTTCACACCAGCCGCGCTTAGAAGGTCAGTCAAACTATCCCAAGCTTCGGCTTGGTCGTCTGACAAGATGATTTTGACGGGTACATTCATGAGGCGAACCTATAGGCGCGCCCCATGACATACCAGCCCCATAACCTTGCTTAAGCTGATTTTGAAACCGGGTTTCGATGGCCAAAGGCCCGGTCATACCATAGTTTTGACACCTCTCGGCCTATGCCGGTTCTTTGCAACAGCGTGGCGCGAATTTCCGGTGTAAACGCCCAAAGCCCCACACTGATCGCATCGCGCCCCTGCCCGGTGCTGCCCATCACCGTTGGCCCCCACCCAAGTCGCCGATAAACACGCACCATACGATGATCAAACACACCAACCGCATGGGTCAAATGATGCCCAAGCCCAAGTTCAAGCCCGCCCAACATCAAAGCGCCCGACACACTGGGGGCAGCACCAGCCCCAAGGCAAAACCGAGTACATTCCCATATAAGAGGGCTTTGAATTTTCGCCCCATCACTGAGATCGCGGAAATGATCGTTAACCATGGTGCGACCAGAGGTCGGCAGAAACCGCATTGATCCACCATGACGCCCGTCGGCTTGTTGCCAAATCACATAAAGCGGATTCATGAGATCGTATTCATCACGTTCTTCACCGGCGCGATTCACATGCACGTCCCAGCCCAAACGCCCCTTAAATTGGTCTGCACGATCACGAAACATCGTGTCGCGCAATTTGGGAAATGATGAAAGCTCGTCGGCATAAAAGTATCTGAGCATACTGCCCTCCGTGATTGCAAAACTGGCAATAATCAGAGGTAAGTGTCGGCAATATAGGGTAAATCTCTGGGTCGGAGGTTTAAAGTTCAGTTAACACTTCAAACGACAAGCAGGCCTTTCACAAGCGCACGCGCAACGGCATGGGTGGTGTTCAACGCACCCAACTTAAAACGCGCGCCTTCTATGTAGACCCGCAATGTATGTTCTGAAATAGAAAGACGTTCCGCAGCGCGCGCCCGGCTAAGCCCCAATGCAAGCATCGTCAGCGCATCAATTTCGCGCGGCGACAGGGCCTGCCCAGGAACGACATCGGTGCCACGTTCCAGTTCCAAAGCTTTTTGGTTTACATAGTGAGACACCAGCAACAGATCTTTCACAGAGTTCTGGCTGAACTTTTCCCATTCGAAGTCGGTACATCGATGATTCACTGTGAATAAGGCAAATTGGCCGCTTGGCCCTCGGATAGGAACGGACAGTCCCTGATTTCCGACACCAGCGCCTGCGGCTTCTTCCAGAAAATGGCGCGAAGACTTTGTCGACCAGTCCAATTGCTTCCAATCCACGGGATGGAAGCGTTGATAACATCCCTGCACGACCGGATCGATACGATCCAAACCGTCTGCCACATATCGCTCGACCCAACTGGGGTCATAGGTTAACGCCGCATATTGTTGACCAGTGCTGTTTACCGAATGATAGATAAGATGCTCGACCTCATAGAGATCCCTTAGGCTAATTATAAGAGCCTGTAGCTCCTCAAGCGTTTGTGCCTGATGAACTGAATCGATGAGCCCTTCCAGCCGCGTTGATGTTCCCGAAGGTTTGATTCCGCTCTCCTCCGCCCTGATTGGCGAGCTCAGAGGCTGCAATCAAAGTCGTGTCATCCAACTGTTCTGACAGCGAGGTGAAGCCATTTTGCTGAGCAAATGATTTCAAGTCGGTGAGAACATCCAGTATCCATTCATTTTTCATAATAGACTCTCCTTCAGTCGTTAACAAAACCTTAACACAACCCTAGCACGAGTAACATTTTTTGCGAAACTCACGACTTTCAACTCCCCCAAAATAGGGAGGACCTTGTTTCTAAGGTGTTATTATTTCTTGGTCGGGGCGAAAAATAATTTCATGCAGAAATGAAAACGGCGCCCGAAGGCGCCGAATCATCGATGTCGATGGCCTTACTCTGCCGCTTCGAGCACGTCTTCCAAGGTCCTCAACCCCGTACGAGGCGATTGAACCAACACGGCCATGTTGCCCGGCTTGTGTTCGTTCCGCAGCATCTTGATGTGCGCTGCTGGGATCTCGTCCCACGGAAATACTTCTGACATACAAGGATCGATGCGACGCTCGACCATCAAGCGGTTCGCAGACGCGGCCTGTTTCAGATGCGCAAAGTGGCTGCCCTGAACGCGCTTCTGATGCATCCAAAGATAGCGGACATCAAAGGTACAGTTGAACCCAGACGTCCCCGCACAGATCACGATCATACCGCCTTTTTTGCACACGAATGTTGAAACAGGGAATGTCGCCTCACCTGGGTGTTCAAAGACGATATCAACATTGTTGCCCTTACCGGTGATGTCCCAGATCGCTTTGCCGAACTTACGAACTTCTTTGAACCAGTCGTTATATTCAGGCGTGTTCACCGTCGGTAGCTGGCCCCAACAGTTGAAGTCTTTGCGATTCAGCACACCCTTGGCGCCCAGCCCCATAACGAAGTCACGTTTGTCTTCGTCGGAAATCACCCCAATCGCGTTGCCGCCAGCGGCATTAATCAATTGGATCGCGAAAGACCCAAGACCACCGGATGCACCCCAAACCAGAACATTCTGACCAGGCTTCAATTCATGTGGATGGTGACCAAACAACATGCGGTAAGCCGTTGCCAAAGTCAGCGTATAACAAGCGCTTTCTTCCCAAGTCAGGTGTTTCGGACGCGGCAAAAGCTGTTGCGCCTGAACATTGGTGAACTGCGCGAAAGATCCATCAGGCGTCTCATAGCCCCAAATGCGCTGGCTGGGCGAGAACATCGGATCACCACCGTTGCATTCTTCGTCATCACCATCGTCTTGGTTACAGTGAATGACAACCTCATCGCCCACCTTCCAGCTCTTCACCTTGTCACCAATCGCCCAAACAATGCCAGACGCATCAGAACCCGCAATGTGGTAATCTTGCTTATGCACATCAAATGGTGAGATCGGTTGACCAAGGCCCGCCCAAACACCGTTATAGTTAACGCCTGCAGCCATCACCAAAACCAAAACCTCATGGCTGTCCAAAATCGGCGTATCGACGACTTCAAGCTGAAAGCTTTTGTCAGGCTCACCATGACGTTCACGGCGAATAGCCCAAGCGTACATTTGTTTTGGTACATGACCCATCGGTGGAATTTCACCGACCTCATAGAGATCTTTCTTGGGAGCGTCATAATACAGGATATCACCAGGTGTGTCGAGCGCCATAGCGGGCCTCCTTTGCAAGCAGTTTGCCGCAACGCAGAATCAACGACCCCGCAGCGGTGTTCTTTTATGGAATAAGATTCACCGCGAAACTTTGCAACCCAAATTAGATCTATTTGGTAACTTTATTTCTCATCCAGATTCTGCGACGCAGCACCACCACCGGAATGCACAAGATGTGCGATAGAGTTCGCGTAGAACGATATCTCATCTTCATGGTCGGGTGCCATGATGAACCCAGCAGGTGTTTCAACAACCATTTTGCGCAACTTCAACATGCGCAGCCCCACTTTCGCCGCATAATCAGATGAGTTACGCGGCAAATGCACATGACCTTCGTCATGCGAGATCTGATCAATTAAGGTGGCGACACGGCTGGACAATACATCCTCGCTTAACGCTTCGCTGGTGGATAACAGCACCGTCGCAACCAAGGGCACGGGCAATACAGGCAATACATCGCGAATACGATCCATTAAGGCGTTGCCGACCGCTTCAGGCCCCTTGTTCCCGGCTAACATAAATTCTGACAATGACATCGGGTTGCCAAAGCTGACCCCTGCATACCCGAAACGATGGAAACGCCCGGTGAACGCAAATCTAATCTGCCTAAAAATGAACTTGAACACGCCCAGTATGGTAAAGCCAAATTTGCGATCACCACGTTTCTGCGCATCGATCAAAACACGATCTTCAAGCACCCGATCATAATTTATTGCGATAGGAACGAAGACAACATCGCGGTTTTTCCCTGGCTCAAAATCATTCACGATATAGGACAAAAGCCCCAATTTTGGGGGCTGGACAGACCCATCAAGAGACAAGCCACCTTCAGGGAAAACCGCCTGCGTCACTCCACCTTCGGTCGCCATCTGGACGTAACGCGCCAACACCCGCCGATACAATTTATTGCGACTCTTACGACGAATGAAATAGGCCCCCATTGAGCGGATCAAAGCACGCAAAGGCCAAATTCTCGCCCATTCACCAACGGCATAGGACAGGGCAGATCGCTCTGCTGCAAGCCATGTAACCAATACATAATCCATGTTTGAACGATGGTTCATCACAAAAATAACGGTAGCATTGGGGTCAATCGCTTTGATCGCCGCCTCATCGTAATGCCCTAATCTTACACGGTAAATTCGGTTAGACAGCCAGCGCGCGATACGGGTGCCAAAGCCAAAATACGCGGTCGCCGAAAACGATGGTACGATTTCACGTGCGTAGCGGCGCGCACTTTCAAAGGCAACATTTTCCGGAACACCTTCTTCCCGAGAATGGTCAACAATGGCCTGCGCAACCTTTGGGTCATAAATCAAGCGCTGGATCATATCGTGACGTTCCGCGAGTTTAAACGGCTCAATCGGGCGATCAAGGCGGGTGTTCACTTTCGCCACAACCCGTTCCATCCGACGACGGAAGAACCACCGAACAGAGGGAAACAGAAAATGACTGGCAAACGTCACCGCTGCGAACAACAGAATGAGAATTAGCGCCCAGAAAGGCAGTTCAACCGTACGAAACATAGCGTAACATAGCGTGAGATCATGGCGGAGAAAAGCAGTTACGCGACACAATACGCTGCCTTTTTGTGATAGTGCGCCACAAAATCTTTCCCCAGCGTATCAGTTCATTTAAATACGGCATCCCCACAGGGTGAGAAAATTAAGGGCTTACATCCCTATTGTCATGTGAGTTCGACTTCGTTTTGCCCACAATGCCGCATCGCAGCGAATTGACAGGGTTTCAAAATTTCCTATAGATAGGTGTTGACGAAATAAAATTGCTGGGCACGCCCCAGCGCAGAGTGAGGCCCCGATGTCGCAGACACCTTCGCAACCGCAGAAATTCACCCCAGAAAAAGCCCGCCCTTGGCTGTTCAGAACCTACGCCGGTCACTCTACGGCGACGGCTTCAAATGCGCTCTATAAAGAAAACCTGTCCAAAGGGCAGACTGGGCTTTCCGTAGCTTTCGATCTGCCCACGCAAACCGGATATGATAGTGATCATGTGTTGGCACGTGGCGAAGTCGGCAAAGTCGGCGTGCCGGTTGGACACCTTGGCGATATGCGCGCCCTGTTCGACCAGATCCCATTGGAACAGATGAACACCTCTATGACAATCAACGCGACCGCGCCTTGGTTGTTAGCACTTTACATCGCCGCGGCTGAGGAACAAGGCGCAGATGTATCAAAGCTGCAAGGCACAGTGCAAAACGACCTGATCAAGGAATACCTGTCGCGCGGCACCTATATTTGCGCGCCTGAACCAAGCCTGCGTATGATCACCGATGTTGCGGCATACACCCGCGAACACCTGCCCAAATGGAACCCGATGAACGTTTGTTCATACCACCTGCAAGAAGCGGGCGCGACACCAGAAGAAGAGCTTTCCTTCGCTTTGGCCACCGCAATAGCCGTGTTAGATGACCTCAAAGACAAAGTGCCCACAGACGCCTTCCCCGCCATGGTAGGCCGGATTTCATTCTTCGTGAACGCAGGCATCCGTTTCGTCACCGAAATGTGTAAAATGCGCGCATTTGTCGAACTTTGGGACGAAATCACCCACGAACGTTACGGTGTCGAAGACCCCAAGTTCCGCCGTTTCCGTTATGGCGTGCAGGTGAACAGCCTTGGCCTGACGGAACAACAACCCGAAAACAACGTATATCGCATCCTGATCGAAATGCTGGCGGTCACCTTGTCGAAAAACGCGCGCGCACGCGCCGTGCAGCTACCTGCTTGGAACGAGGCCCTGGGTCTGCCACGCCCTTGGGATCAGCAATGGTCTTTGCGGATGCAACAGATCCTCGCCTATGAGACGGACCTGCTGGAATATGATGACCTGTTCGACGAAAACCCTGCTGTCACACGCAAGGTTGAGGCGTTGAAAGCGGGCACGCGGGCAGAACTTGCCCAAATTGATGCCATGGGCGGCGCAGTTGGGGCGATCGAATATATGAAGTCTCGGCTCGTCGAAAGTAATGCGGCACGGATTGCACGCATTGAAACCGGTGAAACCACTGTTGTCGGTGTGAACCGTTGGACGGAGGGTGCAGAAAGCCCTCTGACTGCAGGGGATGGCGCCATCATGGTTGTCGATGCAGCCGCTGAGGCGGACCAAATCAGTCGACTGGATACTTGGCGTTCTGCGCGAGACAGTACAGCAGTTGATCGCGCCCTGTCCGACCTGCGGGCCGCCGCTGCATCCGGTGCGAACATCATGGGCCCCTCGATTGCCGCGGCCAAAGCCGGTGTCACGACAGGTGAGTGGGGCGACATGCTGCGCGACGCCTTCGGTCAATATCGCGGGCCAACTGGCGTCAGTAAGAACCCGTCAAATCGCACCGAAGGGTTGGATGAACTGCGCGAACAGGTCGATGTTGTCAGTGATAAGCTTGGCCGCCGCCTAAAGTTTCTGATGGCAAAGCCAGGCCTTGACGGCCACTCAAACGGCGCCGAACAAATCGCATCGCGCGCGCGGGATTGCGGCATGGATATCACCTATAATGGCATTCGCATGACCCCCGAAGAAATCGTAAAAAGCGCTCGTGACGAAAATGCAGATGTAATTGGCATTTCGATTCTTTCTGGATCCCATCTCCCTCTAGTTGAAGAATTGATGGTGCAACTGGCGCGAAATGACGACAATAATACCCCAGTGGTTGTCGGTGGAATTATTCCGGATATTGACGTCGATAGACTTCTCAAATTGGGCGTTTCAAAAGTATATACCCCCAAGGATTTCGAGTTAAACCTCATTATGAAAGACTTAATCACACTTGTCGCCGACAAGGTTTCATAACTCCCTGCGACACGCCCGTCGCTCGTTTTATACGCAGGGAACAGATAATCATTTGAAATTGAGCTGCATTTATGCCCTATTGCCCCCACGATAACGGGAGCAAAAAATGAATATCGATCTTTCAACCCTTAGTCGTAACGAGTTAAAGGTTTTACGTACAAATATTGATACGGCGTTGGCGCAAGCGGAAGCTCGTGATCGCCAAGCCGCTTTGGATGCAGCAAAAGCCGCAGCATCCGAATTTGGATTCTCATTGGATGAATTGTCCAATGCGAATCCAAATAAAAGGCGGGGGATGCGTGCAAACGGCTCACTTTCCGCCCCAAGATACGCAAACCCAGACAATCCAGAAATGACCTGGACCGGCAAAGGCCGCAAACCCAATTGGTTTACCGAGGCATTAAGCCGGGGTACAAACCCGTCAGAGATGGAAATTTCATAACGGGAGAGACCCATGACAATTCACATAGGCGCCAAAAATGGTGACATCGCAGAAACTGTTCTAATGCCGGGCGATCCTTATCGCGCAAAATGGGCGGCAGAAAATTTTCTGAAAGACGTGCGCCTTGTGAACGAAGTTCGTGGGATGCTAGGCTTTACCGGAACCTGGAACGGCCACAAAGTGTCTATTCAAGGGTCTGGTATGGGTATGCCAAGCCTGTCAATTTACGCCAATGAACTGATCCGCGATTTTGGGGCAAAGACCTTAATCCGGATCGGTTCATGTGGTGCCATGCAGGATCACGTGGCCATTCGTGATGTTATTATCGCGATGACAGCCACAAGCCTGTCGACCCCATCCAGCGGTATCTTCAAAGAAATCAACTTCGCACCTTGCGCCGATTGGTCATTGTTGCGTGGCGCGGTCGCCGCTGCGGAAACAAAAGGTACCCCTACACATGTGGGCGGGATCTACTCATCGGATGTGTTTTATGATGAACGCCCTGACCTCACCGAAGAAATGACACGACACGGTATCCTAGGTGTCGAGATGGAGGCGGCCGAGTTATACAATCTTGCTGCACGTCACAACATACGTGCACTGGCCATTCTAACCGTATCAGACCACCTAAGAACGGGCGAAGCATTGCCTTCCGATCAACGCGAAAAAAGCTTTGGTGATATGGTGGAAATCGCGCTCGAAGCCGCTTTCGCTAATCAATGCACCCAAAACATGGCCTGTCCGCTTAACTCACACGGGGTGAGGTCAAACCTTGACCAATCTTCGTGTGCATTGTAGCTGACGGGCTTCTCAGATGGATGGCAGGACATAAGATGGCGCGTAAACGTAAAGGTCGCGATATTTCCGGGTGGTTGGTGATCGACAAACCCGCAGGCATCACCTCAAATGCGGTGGTGAACAAGGTGCGATGGGCGATGGACGCCAAGAAAGCTGGTCACGCAGGCACGCTTGACCCAGATGCCACGGGTGTTTTGGCGGTTGCCCTTGGCGAAGCGACAAAAACTGTCCCCTTCATCACTGACGCGTTGAAAGCTTATCGCTTCACCGTGCGTTTGGGCCAAGCCACCAACACCGACGATCAAGAAGGTGAAGTGATTGCACAGAATGACGCGCGCCCAACGGATGAAGACATCATTGCTGCGCTGCCCAGCTTCACCGGTGACATCATGCAGGTGCCGCCTCAATTTTCTGCCGTAAAAATCGACGGCCAGCGCGCCTATAAACTGGCCCGCGCCGGTGAAGAAATCGAGATCGCAGCACGTCCTCTTTGGGTCGAAGAACTGACCATGGTATCGCGCCCCGACGCGGATCATGTTGAACTTGAAATGACCTGTGGCAAAGGCGGGTATGTCCGCGCAATTGCACGTGATCTGGGTGAACAACTTGGCTGTCTTGGTCATGTCCGCGAATTGCGACGTATCTGGTCTGGCCCATTTGAGGTTGTCGATGGCATCACCATGGACACCGTCGAAGAACTGGCGAAATCGGGTGAAATCGATCAATATATGCACCCTCTTGAGGTCGGTCTTGATGGCATCCCTGAGGTAAAGACCACCGTTGAGGGCGCGACTAAA
This sequence comes from Halocynthiibacter namhaensis, assembly GCF_000812685.1. GTDB lineage: Bacteria > Pseudomonadota > Alphaproteobacteria > Rhodobacterales > Rhodobacteraceae > Halocynthiibacter > Halocynthiibacter namhaensis. Next base: position 377,370 of record NZ_JWIF01000056.1, on the reverse strand, counting down.
CTACGCAACGGCAACCCAGGAATGGTGTTGATGTCAGACGCCGAATACGGAGACGAAGCTTGGGCTTCACTCGACGGGAAAGCGATCGCCGTCGGTGTGTATAAAGCAGGCGAGCTGCATCCAAATCGTGTGTTCTTACATTGATTGAACGGTCGCATCAAAAGGGCGACGCAGCATCGGTCGCCCTTTATTCTGATTGCGAACGCTATCGCTACGCATTGACCCGCGTCTGGGATGAAACCGCCCCGCGCCTGACCTACGTTATGCTGAACCCCTCAACAGCAACCGAAGTCCAAAACGACCCGACAATTGAACGCTGCGAACGGCGCGCTCGGGCCTTGGGGTATGGTGGAATTAAAATCACCAATATATTCGCATGGCGAGACACCGACCCAAAGAACATGAAGCGTGCGCAACATCCTACTGGCCCCGAGAATGACCGATTGGTCACCGATGCCGCCCAGTGGGGCGATTTAACCCTATGCGGTTGGGGTGCACATGCAGATCATCTGGGGCGCGGCGTCGAAATGGCGGCTGTTTTGCGCGCAACAGGCAGGCCGTTGGCCACGCTTGGCACCTCCAAAGCTGGTCATCCACGCCATCCGCTCTATATATCATATAAGACGCGCCCCATATCATGGGATGGCGTCATACGGCCTGATATTTGCGCATAGGACTTTACGATGACCAACATCACAGACGCCCCGAAGCCCGAAACCGCCAAACCAGAAATGGAAGCGGAAGCGGTTTCTGCCATGCCTGATCAAGACTTCGAAAACGAGTTGGCTAAGCTGCGCAAAGAGGTGACTCGTCTGAATTCTCATCGCTTTGTGCGCATTCATAACTCAGTATTTTTGCTGCTTTTATTTCAACTTTTACGAGGCATGGCCTTCGGCCTTGGCACCTTACTTGGGGCAACATTGCTTGTTTCTATGATCGTATACTCTCTTTCCTCGATCGATTTCATTCCTGTGATCGGCGAATGGGCATCGGAAATCGTTGACATAATCACCAATAGAACCGCCGTCGACTGATGCGGATGCATCCTATTAACCTTTGAAAAAGATGAACCTGCTATCCAATAAAGCCTGCACATCCGCAATCGCCGAAGGCATGCGGTGTGCTGTAATCTTTGTTGGGATTGGTGGGTTGAATGTTAAGCTTATTTTCACTGCTTGGTGTGCTTGTTGTCGGGTCCGCCGTTGGCATGTCGGATTTCTCCTCTCTCTCAAATGACACTGAGGATGACGAAAAAGATAGCCCCGCATGTGACGGCCCCAAAGAATCCGATACAGCACCGAACCTTCTTGCAGGTGACGGGACGGCTGAAACCATATCGGGCACTGATAAGAACGACGACATTGATGGCGCTGGCGGAAATGACCTAATCAACGGTTATGATGGCGACGACGAAATTCACGGCGGTGCGGGCGATGACACAATCGACGGTGACGACGGAGACGATGACCTATCTGGCGATTTTGGAAATGATGAAATTCACGCCGGGGACGGTGAAGACACGATCACCGGCGATGACGGTAATGATCGTCTATTTGGTGAAAACGGCGACGACACAGTGCGCGGAGGCGACGGAGACGACTTTGTTGTCGGCGGCGACGGCGATGACATCCTAGAAGGCAACGATGGCAATGACACCTTAGCTGGGGGTTCCGGTGACGACGTCATTTCTGGTGGCGCTGGCGAAGATAATATCCAAGGTGGTCAAGGCGATGACATTCTGTCCGGTCTCGATGATGGTGGCGTCGATATCCGGGACTTTTTAAATGGTGGGAACGGGGACGACACCCTTATTGTGGGGGACGCCGACGTCGCCACCGGGGGGGAAGGCGCCGATAGCTTTCAACTAAATATCACCGACACGCTGCCCATCGGGGCACAAATCATGGATTTCGACAGCTCGGAAGATTCCATTGTGTTGCTCTTGGATCCATTCAGTGATGAACCTAATGAAGTCACCGTCGAACCGGATCCCGAAAATGCTGACACGCAGATGATTCTATTAGACGGCGAGGTTGTTGCAACGGTCAACAATGCGCCCGCCCTAACAGCGGATCAAATTTCACTTCAACTACGGTAAATACAGCTTGCATCGATGTCAGATACACACCCCGCTGGGTGGTCAGTTCAGCCCCAACACATCCAACATGTCATAGGCACCCGGTTTTTGATCCATCGCCCATAACACAGCCTTGATCGCGCCGCGCGCATAGATGCCCCGATCACTCGCTGCATGGCGTAACGTGATGCGTTCACCTGGTCCCGCGAACAGCACATCATGCTCGCCAATAATGTCGCCACCGCGAATATTCGAAAACCCGATATGCCCGCGTTCCCGCTTTCCCGTAATGCCATGACGTGCGTTGTCCGACACATCATGCAAGTCAACACCACGCCCATCCGCAGCCGCTTCGCCCAACATCAACGCAGTCCCAGATGGGGCGTCGACCTTTTGATTGTGGTGTGCTTCGATCACCTCGATGTCAAAATCCTCGTCCAACGCAGCGGCCACTTTTTTCGTCAATTGCATCAACAAGTTCACACCCAAACTCATGTTGCCCGCGCGCACGATCCGTGCATGCAACGCAGCAAAACCGAGACGTTCAATGTGATGATCTTCGAAACCCGTTGTACCAATCACATGCACTGCGCGGGCTTGGGCCGCGAGATCGGCAAACGCAACAGACGCATCTGGTGATGTAAAATCGATCACAGCTTGAGCCTTGGAAAACGCCTCAAGTGCATCATCGGTAACTTTGACGCCAATCGCCGGCCCGCCCATGGCTTCACCAACATCACGCCCAATCCAGTCATGCCCTGAGCGTTCAAGCACCGCCACCAAGCGCAACTTATCGCCGCTGGAAATCGTTTTAATCAGCATCTGCCCCATACGGCCGGACGCCCCTGTAATCACCACACCGGGAAGATCTGTCATCTTACGCACTCCATTATCGTTACCTCTGGCAATAGCGGGTGTTGGCCGTTGTGAAAACCCCTGCTTGCGTCAGGCGTGTTGCGCATTTACATGATGTATATGGCAAAGAACTCACATAGCTCCGGGCGCGGCCCGTCTCAGCGGCAACTTCGCGTTGGCGAATTGATCCGCCGCAATCTCTCCGAAATCCTGATGCGTGGTGATATCCACGATCCGGACCTAAACCGCATTTCTATAACTGTGGGCGAGGTGCGTTGCACCCCCGATCTGCATATCGCGACGGCATTCATCCTGCCTTTGGGGGGCGAAGGCGCTGACGAAGCCCTGTCGCTTTTGCGCAAAAATCGCCATGAGATTCGCAGAACAATCGGCAAGAAGATGGCGCTAAAGCACACGCCAGAACTGCGCTATGAAATAGACCATACCTTTGATCAAATGGATGCGACCCGTCGCTTGCTGGAAAATGAGACCGTGCAACGCGACGTCGCAATCACAGATGAGGACAGCACCAGTTGAGAGTTTTAATCACATTTTTCGCATGTTGGATTTGTGGCTCTGCCTTGGCGCAAGACATGAACCCGACATGCGGAGATGTGATTTGGTTGGATCAATCCTTCACCATCTGCGAAACCTCCGCGAGTGCAGATTTGCGCCTATTCCATACCGATTCCAATGGGGACGTGATGGGGCATTTTTCAACCATCAACAACGAGCTGCCTGATGATGAAACGCTTGGGTTCGCCATGAACGCCGGCATGTATCATGATGATTACAGCCCCGTCGGCCTATATGTTGAGGACGGCACCGTCAAAAGCCCTCTTGCCTCTGGTGGTGGATTTGGGAACTTTGGCCTGACGCCCAATGGCGTTTTCTGCATCAGTGACACATTGAATGTGATTGAAACCAATGACTTCCGCGAAAGCACCCCAAGCTGCGACTATGCCACGCAATCTGGCCCTATGCTGGTGATTGATGGCGCATTACATCCACGCCTTCTACCGAATGGCACATCAAGATATATTCGCAACGGCGTTGGCACCTCTGCCGATGGAATGCGCGCCGTCTTTGCTATTTCGAATGAGCGCGTTAACTTTCACGACTTCGCCACCCTATTTCGCGATCATCTTGAACTGCCGAATGCGCTGTATTTCGACGGCAAAGTTTCGCGCATGTATGACAGTGAACGCGGCCGATCAGATTTTGGATTTTCGGTTGGTGCGATCGTCGGCACGGTCATCGACAAATAAAAACGCGCACCTAAAATCAGGCGCGCGTTGATGTTTCAATATGTGCGTTTTGATCAGAAGTCGAGGTTCTCAACACTAAGCGCGTTGGTCTGAATGAACTCACGGCGGGGTTCAACAACGTCGCCCATGAGTTTTGTGAAGATATCATCGGCCTCAGCGAGGTCATCGATTTTCACCTGCAACAATGTGCGCGCGTCTGGGTCCAAAGTGGTCTCCCACAGCTGATCAGGGTTCATCTCGCCCAAACCTTTGTAACGCTGCAGAGACAGGCCTTTCTCGCCTTCTTGCAGGATCGCTTTCAAAAGCTCAGTCGGGCTGTTGATGACCGTGGTTTTATCCTTGCGTACAAGGCGCGCAGGCTGACCGTAGGTTTCCTTCAAGCTGTCGGTATATGTACCCAACTTCCGGGCTTCGCCGGACCGGATAACGTGCCCATCAAGCGTGCGAACCTCTTCGACGCCACGCAAAAGACGTGCCAGACGAATGCCTTTGTCTTGCGTCGGGCGCCCTTGCCAGCCTTGTTCATATTCCGTCGCAATCAGGTTCAACCGCGCAGCGATTGCATCCGCAACACCTTGCAAGTTTTGATCCGCGGCCCCTGGCACGAAGGCCGAAGCGATCGCGGCTTGTTCCAAAATATGCTGCGGATGGTGAGTCGCGAAAGCTTGCAGAATGCGGCGCACTTGGCGGGCTTCATCCACGACGCGGCGCAAATCTTGGCCTGCAATTTCTTCGCCAGTGGTCAATTTCAGGGTCGCGCCATCAATGCCTTGTTCGATCAAGTAATCGTCCATCGCGGCTTGATCTTTAAGGTAAACTTCTGACTTGCCGCGTGACACCTTATAAAGCGGCGGCTGCGCGATGTACAAATACCCACCTTCAATCAGTTCCGGCATTTGACGGAAGAAGAAGGTCAACAGCAACGTACGAATGTGGGCACCATCGACATCCGCATCCGTCATGATAACGATTTTATGGTAACGCAGCTTTTCGATGTTGAATTCATCCCGACCAATTCCGGTGCCAAGCGCCATCACGAGGTTACCGATCTCTTGGCTGGCCAACATGCGATCAAAACGAGCACGTTCAACGTTTAGAATCTTACCTTTTAGGGGCAAAATCGCCTGTGTCATCCGATCACGCCCGGTTTGTGCGGAACCGCCAGCGGAATCACCCTCCACCAGAAAGACTTCGGTTTTGGACGGGTCTTTTTCGGAACAATCTTTCAACTTACCGGCCAAGAAATTCACGTCCATCGCGGTTTTGCGGCGGGTCAAATCACGGGCTTTGCGGGCCGCTTCACGCGCATGGGCCGCTTCCACGATTTTGGAAACGATGATGCGGGCTTCGGTCGGATTTTCTTCAAACCATTCCGTTAGTTTTTCGTTCATCAGGCCTTCGACAGCCGGGCGCACTTCGGAACTCACCAATTTGTCTTTGGTCTGAGACGAGAACTTTGGGTCGGGCACTTTCACCGAAAGAACACAGGTCAGACCTTCACGTGCATCATCACCGGTAAAGCTGATCTTTTCCTTTTTCGCGATGCCAGATGACTGTGCATAAGCGTTGATCGTGCGGGTCAGAGCACCACGGAAGCCGGCCATATGGGTGCCGCCATCGCGTTGCGGGATGTTGTTGGTGAAGGGCAGCACATTTTCATGATAACTGTCGTTCCACCACATCGCGACCTCAACGCCAATATCGTCTTTTTCACCCGTCACAAAGATCGGTTCCGGCATGATAGAGGTCTTGGATCGGTCCAAGTATTTGACGAATTCTTTCACGCCGCCATCGTAATACAGTTCCGTTGTCAGTGGTTCAGCAGGGCGTTCGTCGGATAAAAGAATCCGCACACCTGAGTTCAGGAACGCCAATTCACGCAGGCGCTTTTCCAACGTTTCAAACGAATATTCGAGGTTCGAGAACGTATCGGTCGAAGCAAGGAAACGCACCTCAGTGCCTTTTTTACCATTCGCATCACCAACAACGCGCAAATGCTCAGTGGTGTCACCGTGACCGAATTTTGCAAAATGTTCCTTGCCGTCGCGCCAAACGCGCAGTTCCAGCCAGACAGAAAGAGCGTTCACAACAGACACACCCACGCCGTGCAGACCGCCGGAAACCTTATAGGAATTGCTATCGAATTTGCCGCCAGCGTGCAACTGCGTCATGATCACTTCGGCGGCGGAAACGCCTTCTTCTTCGTGCATCCCAACCGGAATACCGCGCCCGTTATCATAGACAGATACGCTGGAATCCGCGTGAATTGTGACGCTGACGTGGTCCGCATGATTGGCAAGCGCTTCATCGATGCCATTGTCCACGACTTCATAGACCATATGGTGCAGACCAGAGCCATCATCCGTGTCCCCGATGTACATCCCGGGGCGCTTGCGAACCGCCTCTAAACCCTTGAGAACTTTGATAGAATCTGCGCCATATTCTTCTGGCTTCGGATTGTCGTCAGACATACTGCGTTTCCTCGTAATTGGAGGTTTTGTATAGCTGATTTCGCAGAGAGTGTCACGCGAATCACGCCAGATTTATGTCAGGTGAATGGGATGATCAGGCCGACACAAACCAACAGGCTACCCGCGATGATATTCATGCGCCTGATCGCGCCTGGCGTTTTGATAAAACGGCGCATTTTGTCGACGAAAAGGGCAAAGAAAATGTTACCCACAAGCGGCACAATCATAGATGCCGCGCAGATGGCAATGATGTCTGGAGTGGTGATTTTCGTCAGATCGAAAAAGCCCGGCAGAATACCCATGTAAAAGATCACAGCCTTTGGGTTTGTCATAATAACAATCACGCCCGCAACAAAACCGGCCCACATTCCGGGTGCGGTCAGGCGACTATTGCTGCCAATTTCCTTGTCGGCATTTCGGATCAGACTGATCCCCATGAAGATGAAAAACGCCACAGCAACCCATCGCAAAATCAGCATAAACCCTGAGATTTCCTGCACCAGCCAACTGACCCCAAGCACAGCCACAAGCGGCCAAATCGCGTCACCGACCACGACCCCAAGCGCAAGGGGCCAAGCAGAATGAAAACCGCCTGCCATTGCGCGTGCAATGATCGCGACCCAAACCGGGCCCGGTGTCAGGAAAAGCACCCCAACGGCGCTGGCATAGAGGAACAATTCCCAAGCGGTTAACGTCATTGCGGTGCTACTTCGCTGATATTGTCTGTCTCTGACACATGCAGGCGCATGGCATCCGCTGACAGGCTGTCAAAAAGTTCTTCCCCCGTGCCCGTCATGAAGGCCTGAGCACCAAGGGCGGTGATCTCGTGATAAAGGGCGGCACGGCGGTTGCTGTCAAGATGGGCTGCGACCTCGTCCAGCAAAAGAATAGGCGGTGCGCCAAAAGATTGCGCAAGGGCGCGCCCATTGGCCAGAATGAGCGAAATCAACAACGCCTTTTGTTCACCTGTGGAACATTCCTTGGCATGCACACCCTTGGCTGTGAAAATCGCAGATAAATCCGCACGATGGGGCCCTGTTATGGTCCGCCCTGCTGCAAGATCACGGGGGCGAGATGCGGCGAAACTGTCAGCAAGCGCATCCTTTCCGATGGCGACCTCAAGGCCCTCAGGCATGATGATTTCAAGATCAGAGCGCGGGAATTCGGTTTCAGCGCCATCTTGGGCTTGCGCAAGCGCCGTAATGGCATGCGCCCGAGCGGTTTGAATGGCAGCGCCTGCTTCGGCCATTTGCGCTTCAAGGGCACGATACCAATGGGCATCACGGATTTGGTCTTTCAGCAGCCGATTGCGTTCGCGCATGGATTTTTCATAGGTCAGCGTGTTTTGCGCATGATTGGGATCAAAACTAAGAACCATGCGATCAAGGAAACGCCGCCGCCCATCCGCACCTTCGAGCCAAAGCCGATCCATGGATGGTACAAGCCAAAGCACGCGCGCGATGCGACCAAGGGCGACCTGACTGGCGGATTTGCCGTCAATGCGCACATTTCGTCCCTGCCCGCCTTCAAGCCAAGTTTCAATTTCATGGATCTGCGTCAGGCTTTGCAGCTCTGCGGCGATCTTCCAACCCAGCGCTTCTGGCTTGCGGATCATATCGTCAGCGGCGGCGCGGCGCAAACCGCGACCCGGGGAAAGCATTGAAATTGCTTCGATAATATTGGTTTTACCCGCGCCATTGGGCCCATAGATCGCCACAGGGCCCGGCGTGCAGTCAAGATTTAAGGTTCTATGGGAACGGAAATGCGAAAGCCTAAGCTTTCGCAGGGCCAGTCCTGTCACACGCGCATCGGCATAACGACATAGATCGCAGAGGTGTCATTGCCTTCGCGCATCAAAGTCGGATCACCGGCAGAGTTAAACATGAAAACAGCGTTTTCGCGGTCAACTTGGTTCGCAATTTCCAGCAGGTATTTCGCATTGAACCCAATTTCCAAGCGCTCGTCGCCATAAGCCACGGCCAGCTCTTCTTCCGCAGCACCGCTGTCAGGTGCGTTAACAGATAGAACCAAACGATCTTCATCAAGGGCCAATTTCACAGCGCGGGACCGTTCTGACGAAACAGTCGCCACACGGTCAACAGCCCTGGCGAAATCCTTGGCGTCGACTTCCAGCTTACGTGTATTTCCTTGCGGAATTACGCGCGTGTAATCTGGGAATGTACCGTCGATCACTTTGGATGTCAGCGTGATGTCAGGCGTTGCGAAACGTACTTTGGTTTCGGAAACGGACACAGCGATCTGCATGTCGTCGTCATCCAACAATTTGCGTAATTCACCCACAGTTTTGCGCGGTACGATTACGCCAGGCATGTCTTCTGCGCCTTCAGGCATCGCGCTGTCGATACGCGCCAAACGGTGACCATCGGTTGCAACGCACCGCAGCATCTTACCATCTTCGGCGTCCGCAATATGCATATAAACGCCGTTCAAATAGTAACGGGTTTCCTCGGTTGAGATCGCAAATTTGGACTTATCGAACAGACGGCGCAAATCAGATGCTTTTGCCGCGAAATTCGCGGAATATTCAGAATTTGCCATGACCGGGAAATCTTCACGCGGCAAAGTCGCCAGCGAGAAGTTCGAACGCCCAGCTTCGACTGTAATGCGTCCGGATGCACTGTCTTCGGTCAAAGTCACAAGCGCCCCATCGGGCAGTTTGCGTACGATTTCATGCAGGGTCACAGCCGAAACAGTGGTCGCGCCAGCGCGTTCAACCTGGGCAACGGTTTTGTCGACGACTTCGATATCAAGGTCGGTCGCCCGGAAACTGGCATGTTCACCTTCGGCTTCGATCAAAACATTGGCTAGGATCGGAATGGTGTTGCGGCGTTCAACAACTGACTGTGCCTGCGACACTGCTTTCAGAAGGGCTGCGCGCTCGATGCTGAGTTTCATTCCATTGCTCCTTGTTTGACGGGTTTTCCCCGCCGGGACGTCGAATGTAGCGCATTCTGGCGACCCGTGAAATCGTTTTTTCCGAATGTTCAATGGAATGGGCGGGGCGTCAAGGCCCCAGCCCATGATCTGTTGCAATTATATGCGAAAATTAGGCTTCGAGTGCCCGGCGCAACAGTTCAAGATCGTCCTCAAGCTGAGAATCCGTCACACGCAGTTCTTCAATGCGCTTCACACCATGCATAACCGTGGTGTGATCACGCCCGCCGAAACGTCGCCCAATGTCAGGCAAAGACCGCGTGGTCAGTTGTTTTGCCAGATACATCGCCACCTGACGCGGCCGCGCAATGTTGCGAACACGACGGGGACCGATCATCTCAGAAAGGCGGATATTGTAATGTTCAGACACCTTGCGTTGGATCTCATCCACCGTGATTTTACGATCAGACGATCGCAGAACATCCGCCAAACAATCCTGTGCCAGATCCAGTGTGATTTCACGACCAACGAGTGACCCAAAGGCAAAAAGGCGGGTCAAAGCGCCTTCAAGAACGCGCACATTGGTGGAAATTCGATGGGCAAGGAATTCAAGAACACCATCTGCAATCACCAAAGATGAATCCCGTATCAGGTGCTGTTCAACCTTGTGCTGAAGGATGCCCAGGCGCAGTTCATAATCAGTTGGATGAAGATCAACGACAAGACCACTTTGCATGCGCGAACGAATGCGATCTTCCAGTTCTTTGATCTCACCAGGGGCGCGATCAGCTGAAATAATGATCTGTTTGTTCTGATCCACAAGGGCATTGAATGTATGGAAAAATTCTTCCTGCGTTGAACCTTTGCCTGCGATGAACTGCACGTCGTCCACCATCAGAATGTCAACAGCTCGGAACAACTGCTTGAAATCCATCATCTTTTTATCACGCAAAGCTTGCACGAATTTATACATGAATTGTTCTGCGGACAGATAGACCACGTTTAGATCAGGTCGTTGTGTACGCAGCTGATTGGCAATCGCGTGCATCAGGTGCGTTTTGCCAAGGCCAACGCCACCATAAAGAAACAGTGGATTAAACGCGACTTCGCCGCCTTCAGCAACACGACGCGCCGCAGCATGTGCCAACTCATTGGGTTTACCCACAACGAAGCTGTCGAAAGTAAAACGCGCATCCAACGGCGCACCGGGCACCGCCTGCGCCGCAGATTTCTGCACTGCAGGCGAGGATACAGCTTTCGCCTCAGACGTTGGCAGTTTTGCTGCAACCGGCGCACGTTTCACAGAGCGCACGGCACCTACAGAAAATTCCAAACGGCTAACCGCTTCGCCACTGCTCTTGAGCAGTTGCACGATGTCATCGCCAAAATTGCGTGACACCCAATTGCCCATAAAGTTGGTCGGCACACGGAAAACAGCCACACCATTGTCGAGACCAGAGAGCTCAAGAGGCTCAATCCAGTTCACATAGTTATTCTTACCGACAGTGGCTTCTAGGTTTTCCCTGATTTGGACCCAGGATTGGTTCATCATTATTATTAACCCGCTTCGTCAAACATCCGCATTATGACTGGCGCCAGGCCAGCCCTCTCAACTTCCAGCCATTCAGCTGGCCCCTCTGTCCCTCGCTATTCAAGTCACCTTCAAACCCCTCGGCCACGTTGATGCATTGAACCGACTTCCCACAGTCAGACAACAATCGGGCCACCGCTTTCGCAGCATGAAGTGAACGCACTCCGGATCGGCAAATGAAAAGCAAACGGTCCGGGATATCCCCGTCGAGTGCTTCCAAAACCTCTTTCCCGAAGTGCGGGTTTGCGGACATTGAAGGATAGCTGGCCCATTCGACATAGATCGTCTCCTGGCTCAGCGCCCTAATGTCAGCCACGCCGACGAATCCCCATTCGGCGCGTGTTCTGACATCAATAAGTTTTGTGTTGCTTTCATTCTTTAAAATGTCCCACGCATCTTGTGGGGATACTTCTAAAATATCTGAAACCAACCCTAGGCTCATTGCTTGTCTCCTAAGGTAAACGTGAATCGCTCGGTTAAATTAGCAAGCTGTTGGCGACGCACGCAACAGAACTTCATCCTTGACTCACACTTTGTTCATTCGAATCTTCGGAGGCTCTGTTTAATCGTTCAAAATAAGGGGCCCTCTAAAAAATACGGGTGGCTAAAACGAAGAAGCGGCGCACCCTAATAGGGTACGCCGCTTTAGAATCAGTAATGTGTTGCAGTTCAGCCGAGTGCTTTTACACGTGCTGAAAGACGGGACATTTTGCGTGCTACTGTGTTTTTGTGCAGCAGGCCTTTTGAAACGCCACGCATCAATTCAGGCTGTGCTTCACGCAGTGCAGCAGCAGCAGCAGCTGTTTGATCACCAGATGCGATTGTTTCTTCAACTTTGCGCAGATATGTGCGGATGCGCGAACGGCGGGCTTTGTTTATAGCAAAGCGTGTTTCATTCTGACGTGCGCGTTTTTTAGCTTGAGGCGTATTTGCCATGATGTCTGTTCCTTATCGTCGGACGGGGCCGAGCATTGAATTCTATTGCGCGCGCAGGTCCAACCGGGTTCAGAACCGATGATTCTGGCCAAAGCGGGCCTCACACGCATGTATAACGGCAGCTATTAGGGTATTTTCACTCGAAGGGAAACCCCTAAACGCCAGTGAATGTGATCCGAAACACACGTTGCGGATCACATTTGTCTTTATTTATCCCGAAATTGCGCCTGACGCTTATCGAGAAAGGCAGCCATACCTTCTTTTTGATCTTCTGATGCGAAAAGCGAATGGAAGGCCCGACGCTCAAACAGCAAACCTTCCGATAGGGTGGTTTCCCAGGCCCGGTTCACGGTTTCTTTCACAACCATAGACGTCAGCATGGATTTTTCTGAAATCTTATGTGCCGCACTCATGGCTTCTTCCATAAGTTTTTTCACCGGCACAACACGCGACACAAGGCCAGAACGTTCTGCTTCCTCTGCATCCATAAAGCGGCCTGTCAAATGCATGTCCATGGATTTGGACTTGCCCACATAACGTGAAAGACGCTGCGTGCCGCCAATGCCTGCGACAACACCAAGATTGATTTCAGGCTGGCCGAATTTCGCAGTCTCAGAGGCAATAATGAAATCGCACATCATCGCAAGTTCACACCCACCGCCCAGCGCATAACCAGATACAGCTGCAATGATGGGCTTGCGCGCCTTCACCAGTTGATCCGTTTCGGGGCCGAACAAATCGTTCATGTAAACATCCACGAAAGATTTCTCAGACATCTCTTTGATGTCAGCGCCCGCAGCAAATGCTTTGTCAGAACCCGTGATAATGATGCAGCGCACTTTATCATTTTCATCTGCCGCTTTCACAGCATCCGCCAGTTCCGTCAGCAAGGTGCTGTTCAGAGCGTTCAAAGCATCGGGCCGATTCAGCCGAATGGTTTTGATGTGGTCTTCAATTTCGACGATTAGCGTCTCATAGGCCATGGAATTACCATCTGTTACCTCAGTTAATCGGCAGCCTTACCAAACCCGGGCCGTGGATCAAGCTATCTTTGGCATTGCGCACAAAAGAAAGATGAGCGTCCAGCCTGTGTGATTCGCCCGATTTCACCACGACAATCTGGGGTCTGACAGGCTTCACCTTCACGACCATAAACCTTGAAAGAGTGTTGAAAATAACCAAGTTCGCCGTCTGCTTGGCGATAATCTTTCAACGAAGATCCTCCCGCCTCGATTGCTTCCGAAAGCACCTCTCGGATTGCTGGTACAAGCAGGCCAATTTCCGTAGCGTTAATTTCCCCCACAGACCGCCGAGGCGAGATGCCGACCCGGTTCAACACTTCGCAAACGTAAATATTGCCAAGTCCCGCGACAATCTTTTGGTCCAACAATGCAGATTTCACCGGTGTTTTGCGCCCTTTGAACCGTTCACTCAAAAGATCCTCATGAAAATCATTACCCAAAGGTTCAGGCCCAAGCCCTACCAACATCTTATGCTGATCTACCGCGTCACTTGGTGCAAGATCCATCGCCCCAAACCGGCGCGCGTCGTTAAACGTAACGCGCCCGCCGCCCGACATGTGCAACACCACATGGTCATGTTTTTGTTCAGGTTGATGGTCATGATAGAAACCGCCTATTTTAACGCCTGATACTTGCATCCGGCCAGACATGCCCAGATGAATGATCAACGTCTCATCCGTATCAAGATCCGCCAAAATATACTTTGAACGTCGGCGCAAGGCCTTCACCCCAGCACCCGTCAGCCGATCCGCCATATTGTCTGGGAAGGGCCAGCGCAAACCTTCACGGCGCACCTCAGCCTGTTCAATCATCTCGCCTTCCATAGCGGGCAAAAGCCCCCGGCGCACGGTCTCGACTTCGGGCAATTCGGGCATATTTCATCCTGTGTAAAAGCAGCGCATTGTATGCGCGGGTCAGGCCTTATATGAGGGTGTGAACAGATGGACGACAAGCCCAGGATTATACTCATGACTGATAAAACCACACATTTCGGATTTCAAACCGTAAACGAAGCTGAAAAAGCTGGGATGGTGCATGGGGTGTTCAGCAATGTCGCCTCGAAATACGATGTCATGAATGACGCCATGTCTATGGGCATCCACCGCGTCTGGAAGGATGCGATGATGGATTGGCTCGCGCCCCGCCCTGGGCAACGCTTGATTGATGTTGCCGGAGGCACAGGCGACATTTCATTCCGCTTCCTGAAACGTGCAGGTCATGGCCATGCAACCGTATGTGATATGACGGAAAACATGTTGATCGAAGGCAGCCGCCGCGCCGAAGCGGGCACAATGGCCGACAGTCTTGATTGGGTGGTGGGCGACGCGATGGCCCTGCCTTTTGAAAGCAATACTTTCGACGTTTACACGATCTCCTTTGGAATTCGGAACGTCACCCGTATCCCTGATGCCCTGCGCGAAGCCTACCGTGTGTTGCGCCCCGGTGGTCGATTGATGGTACTGGAATTTAGCCAAATCCCGAATGAGTTGATGCAAAAGGCCTATGATCTATATTCCTTCAACGTCATTCCAAAAATGGGCCAAGTCATTGCGGGCGACGCAGACAGCTATCAATACCTTGTTGAATCCATTCGTAAATTCCCACAACAAGATGTCTTCGCAGATATGATCAGTGACGCCGGATTTGATCAGGTCAAATACCGCAATCTAACGATGGGCATCGCAGCCCTTCATTCTGGTTGGAAAATTTAGATGCGCGGTCCACATAATATCTGGCGTCTCATTCGTACCGGCGCAACGCTTGAACGTACCGGTGCCATGCCGGTCATCCTGGACGCGATGGATGCACCCGCCGCCCTTCGGGTCGTCGCGCGGGTCTTTGCTTGGCCCGTGCAATGGCTGGGCGTCAAAGGTGACACGGCTATGCCACCGATCACGCGTGCATTAACGGCGCTTGGCCCCGCCTACATCAAGTTTGGCCAAGTTTTGTCGACCCGCCCCGACGTTGTTGGGGAAGAACTAGCGACACAATTGCGTGTCTTACAAGATCAACTGCCACCGTTCCCAAGCGACATCGCACGTCAATGTATTGAAGATGAGCTTGGGCGCCCCGTTGACGAGATTTTCTCAGAATTCAGCGAACCAGTAGCAGCGGCTTCCATCGCCCAGGTTCACAAGGCAAAGCTGCGCGAAAACGGCGACGACGTGGCGGTCAAAGTACTGCGCCCTGACGTCGAACGCGCCTTCCGCAAAGACCTTGATGCATTCTATTTCGCGGCCTCAATTGTTGAAATGTTTTCGCCAGCATCCCGCCGGCTGCACCCCGAAGAAGTCATTCAACATTTTGAAGGCGTTGTCCTTGGGGAACTCGATCTGCGCCTTGAAAGCGCATCGGCGTCCGAATTTCTGGCGAATACTCAGAATGACGAAGGCTTTCATGTACCTGCGATACGGTGGAACGTTTCAAGCCGCCGGGTGATGACACTGGATTGGGTTGAAGGCAGCGCCATGGGCGACAATGACGCCATCGACGCTGCGGGGCACAACCGTTCCGCTTTGGCTGCGCGTGTTTTACAGCTCTTTTTGTCGCATGCTCTGCGTGACGGTTTTTTCCATGCCGATATGCACCAAGGCAACCTAAAGGTCGCGGCCAACGGGGATGTCGTGGCGTTTGACTTCGGGATTATGGGGCAAATCGACGAATACACACGCCGCGTTTATGCCGAGATCTTATATGGGTTCATCAAGCGTGATTACCGGCGCGTGGCTGAGGTCCACTTTGAAGCAGGATACGTTCCCGCAGATCAAGACGTAGATGAATTTGCACGCGCTTTGCGTGCCGTCGGCGAGCCCATTTTTGGTGTTGATTCCAGCGGGATCTCAATGGGTTCGCTTCTAAGTTATCTCTTTGAAGTGACCGAACGTTTCGGCATGGAAACCAGAACCGAGTTAATTCTATTGCAGCGTACGATGGTGGTTGTTGAAGGTGTTGCGCGATCCTTAGATCCACAGATGAACATCTGGGACGTCGCCAAACCTATCGTTGAAACCTACATCAAAGACAGCATCGGCCCGCGCGCCGTTATTGGCGATTTGATCCGAACCGCGAAAGTTCTAGGGCGATTTGGCCCGCGCTTACCCCAGCTCGCTGAAGCCGCCCTTATGCAATACAATCAAACACCTACCCCTATGCCAAAATCCAACGGCTTGCGTTGGGTGTTTATGGCCTTCTGTGCCGCAGGGTTGGTCGCTCTGGGCTATGGTTTGGCCATTTACCCTGGCTGACGCAACGCTGAAACTGCATCGATGCTCACCTGAGCACCGCCCTTTACAACTGCAACGGATTGACCGTTCACGCCACGTACTTCCACGACTTCGGCATAGACTTCGGCCGGGGTTTCGATCATGGATTCGCCATTCTGGAAGCTCTCTACCGAAAAGGAATAGACCTCATTGGGCAAGGGCGTTCCGTCTGTCGCGACACCAGCCCAGTCCAAGGTGTCACCTGATGTAGGGATAACTTCACGTTGCACAACATTGCCAGCCGAATCCCGTACGATCAACTCAACTTTATCCGCCCCCACAGCAGGGTTCGGCGACACTTCAATCGGACTTCCGTCGAACTGAACTGGGGCAGCAACACGCGCCTCCATTCCGACCCATCCAGCCATCTGGGACAACCCCATTGACCCAAATTGCGTCCCCAAGGCCTTCAGTAAATCATTCGTCTGAACTTGCTGTTCCACACTTGAAAACGTGGCCAGTTGCACCGCATAATCTTGGGATTCAATTGGGTTCAATGGATCTTGGTTTTGTATCTGCGCCGTCAACATCGTCAAAAACGTGTTGAAATCCGAAGAAATCGCAGCAGGTTCGATCGTTGGGTTTGCCGCAGATTGCGTGTTGGTGTTCGCCTGCGTCCCCGTTGATGTTTGTGTCACATCCATTTTCAGTTTCCTTTCTCAAATACGTAAATCAAGCCCAGAACCACCATTCATGCCCAGATCGAGGCGCGCGGTATTCAACGTATGTTCGATGTCGGCTGGTTGGGTGGTATGGTTTTGTTGTTCGTCCGCAGAGGGATTGTCGGTCGGTTGTCGATCGCCCGATCCCGTAAACTCCAAGTTCACTTCGGAATAGCCAACCCCATGAAAGTCTTGGATCAGCGCGTCTATATGACGGCGCATCAAGGCCATCGTTTCACTGCGCTCAGCTGCGACCATCACGGTAAGCGCGCCATCTTGAACAGTGAAATTCATGCGCACCCGGCCCAGTTCTTCCGGCGAGAGGGTAAGTTCTACGGGCCCGTCTGCGTGCCTGGCAGCGACCTCCATCAATTGCCTGGAAACATGCGTGAATTTCGCGGCATCTACAGATGATGCCACGGCCATCGTGCTTGTGGTTGCCCCTGACACATCAGGCCCGCGAGAAGAGGTAATGACATCAACACCAATCGGCGAAAACAACGGATTTGAAAGTTGTTTTTCAAGTACCAGCGTGGATACATCTGTCACCACAAAGGGCTGTTGCTGCCCTTTGATCTGGATTGCATCCCCATAAACTTGGCGAACCCTGGTTCCCGCAAGCAGATTGTTTATTGCGTTTGGCTCCCTCTGTGTGTTCGACAGCTTAGGCTGAGGAACATCCCCGGATTTGGCAAGCTTTACATCCAACGGCGAAAGCGTCTGCGACGGTGAACTGATCGCTGACGGCGTTGTCCCCAGCGGGGCGCCCCCTGTAACAGGCGCGTGTACGGCGGGGGATTTAGCATCTGATCGCTGAGGGTTGTCCACCGGTTCATCACCTTGCGACGGCTTGGTATGCGTGGACATTTTACCGGGCGAAATGACTTGCTTATCCATCATGGCATGACGCAGGGCATGCTGCGCAGCCGTGTCCGATTGCTTCGTGACCGACGTTAACTTCTCATCCATCGGCAACGCTTTCGTTACGCCTGCCCCTTGCATATCTGCATCAATCGGCTTTGCGCTGACTTCCCCACGCGTTGCATCGGCCATCCCATGTTCTGCGAGTCTTGATACGGCCTCTCGTTGGGGTGGTGTCGTGCCCGCCATGGGGCTTTTCATCATATTATCTGTGAGGTTTTTGGCGTCTGTAGGAACTGAGTGTGAGGCTGACTTCGTGTCACGTTGATGTGTCGGTGTCTCAGCTCCACCAGAAGCTTCACCGCGCTTAGTTGTCTCTACCTCAAGGGCCTGCCCTTTGGTGAGATCATCATTGGCGTTGCGAGGCAAAATTTCCTCAATTGCTGCTGGGACGCGCGCTTCATGCATCTCTCGCGAAGGAGATTGCTTAGTGCGTTCCACCGCATCAAGTTCTTGAGGATTAGATGCAGGGACGCGTTTATCCATAAGGGGCACAGCTTCGCCGCCATCACTCGAAACGGGGGGCATGTCGGAAATCACAGCAGCCGCGCCTGGAGACGTCGCCACATCCTTCGCGGTCAGTGGATTGTCAGAAATATCCCCGGCGATCTCTGAAGTTGGAACTTTCGCCTCCCCCAAAAGTCGCGAATGAGGTGGCAGTTGCATGATTGGAACAGCGGATGCTGCCTTCGCGGCTACGGGCTGATCCACGAGGTAACTTTCAAAGCTTGTATCGACATCCAAGCCTTCAACACCCCCAGCATCAGGCAGGATTACCTCTTGCCGCTCAGAAAGCGAACCCTGAGTCTGTGGTTGTATCATAATATCTGTCTTAATTGCGTTCTGCATAAATCACCCGGATTGCTTCCGTGGCAGCTTTATCACCCAAAGGCGGTTACCAATTTCTTTACCAAAACCAGATAAAACGACAAAACTACATCCAATTGGAAAGAATTTCTGATGACCGAGATCACATCAATACCACCACCAGGAATGCCCGGGATATCAACACAACCTGCCCCAGTGCCGGAGGCAAAAACACCTGACGACCAACGTCTTTGGGAGGTGGCGCAAGATCTTGAGGCGAGTTTTCTCTCTGAGATGTTAAAAAGCGCCGGCCTTGGCAAAGCCCGTGACAGCTTTGGTGGCGGCATCGGCGAGGACCAATTCAGTTCCTTTTTGCGCAATGCTCAAGCGGAAGAAATGGTGAAACGTGGCGGTATTGGCCTCGCGCAAAGTCTTTTTGAATCATTGAAGGATCGGCAGAATGTCGAATAATCCAACCGCATCTCTTGCACGCACCCGCCAAGTATTGTTGTCAGGCGCATTTACTGACCTCGCTGCATTGGTGACCGAAACCGAACAGCTGGTAAACAATTTGGGGGCAGCTAATCCATCCCCATCCCTATTGCTAGAAATCAAGCAACTCGCACAGCAAAATATGCCGATGCTTGTGGCCGCGCGCAAAGGGTTTGCCGATGCCAAAGAACGACAACGTCAAATCATCGAAGTCGCAAGCGGATTGAAGACCTATAACCAGTCCGGCAAGTTTCGCGCCACACCGCGACCGGGGCTGCTTGAGCAGAAATCATAACACCAGCCCCACAGCCTGCCATCGTTGACGCGGCCACCTTGCCCTTCGGTCACATAGCTCATAGAGATAGTGCAAACGACCGCAGGAAAATCTCATGAACACCTCGAAACCCGTTGTCCTTTGCATCCTCGATGGCTGGGGGCAGTCCTTGGAAACCGCATCAAACGCACCGGCACTCGCACGTACACCAAACTTTGATCGTTTGATGACAGAATGCCCGAATGCGAAGCTGCTGACACATGGCAACGATGCTGGCCTACCAACCGGGCAAATGGGAAACTCTGAAGTTGGACACACGAATATTGGCGCTGGCCGTGTCGTGGCGATGGACCTTGGCCAGATTGATCTGTCGATTGAAGACGGCTCGTTTTTTGACAACGCCGCCCTGCAAGACTTCATTGCAAAACTAAAAACGTCCAAAGGCACAGCCCATGTGATGGGATTGGCATCAGACGGCGGTGTACACGGACACGTCACACACATCAAAGCCGCGATAAAAGCGATCACCAATGCAGGCGTTCCTGTTGCATTCCACGCCATGACAGATGGCCGTGACGTCGCGCCAAAATCAGCCATGAAATATATGGCCGATCTTTGTGGAAACTTGCCTGATGGTGCACGCATTGCGACGGTCTCGGGGCGCTATTATGCTATGGATCGTGACAATCGCTGGGAACGTGTTGCGACCGCATACAACGCAATCGTTCATGCCGATGCACCCGAATCTGAAGATATTGGGTCTCTGATTTCAAAATCCTATCGCGATGGCATAACCGATGAATTCTTCCCCGCGACCATCCTAAACGGATACGATGGCATGAAAGACGGCGACGGGCTATTTTGTCTAAACTTCCGTTCTGACCGCGCCCGCGAAATCTTGCGCGCTATCGGTGAACCAAACTTTGAAGCATTTGACGTTGGCGATCGGCCAAATTTGACGACTTTGTTGGGCATGGTTGAATATTCCGACAATCACAGCACCTATATGACGACGGCCTTTCCCAAACGCGTGATCCCGAACACCTTGGGCGAGTGGGTCTCAAAGCATGGGAAAACACAATTTCGTTTGGCCGAAACTGAGAAATACCCACATGTCACGTTTTTCCTCAACGGAGGCGTCGAAACGCCATATCCATTGGAAGACCGCTTCATGCCCGCCTCTCCCAAAGTTGCGACCTATGATTTACAGCCCGAAATGAGCGCCCCCGAGGTCACAGAAAAATTCGTCGAGGCCGTGCACAAAGGATATGATCTGATCATCACCAACTTCGCCAACCCAGATATGGTCGGCCATACTGGTGATTTACACGCAGCAATTTTGGCGTGCGAAGCCGTTGATCAAGGGCTTGGTCAAGTTATGAAAGCCTTGGACGAGGTCGGGGGCACAATGATCGTGACCGCTGACCACGGCAATTGCGACCTGATGGTTGATCCTATTAGTGGCGGGCCACACACCGCACATACCACGAACCCTGTGCCCGTGGCCTTGTATGGCGGGGCAAAAAGCCAGCAGCTGCGCGATGGGCGCCTTGCGGATTTGGCACCCAGCTTACTTCAATTGATGGACCTTGAAAAACCGGAAGAAATGACCGGAGAGAGCCTTATTTTTTAATGCGATTGCTGTGTCATATACGAACATCGACCGTGATGCGCCTGTTGCTGTTGTGCTTGGTATTCTCTTCACAGGCCAATGCACAATCTGATCCCAAGATCACGGCCCAACGTGCAGCGTTGCAACTGGATGCGGCGGCAACATCGCTCATTCACGCAGCAAATGCCTCTGATCGTGTCGCCGCACTGACAGAAACAGTCAGCGCATATGAAGAAGGGCTGGTGGCCTTACGGCAAGGGTTGCGCCAAGTGGCGATCCGCGAAACAGCCCTGCGACAAATATTCGACGCCCGCAGCGCTGAGATCTCCCGCTTGTTGGCCGCGTTGCAAACAATGGAACGCAGCCCAACGCCATTATTGATGTTGCATCCATCTGGCCCCGCAGGCACGGCGCGGTCTTCTATGATGTTGGCGGAAGTTACCCCAGCATTGCAGCAAAAAGCGGAACAGTTGCGCGCACAATTAGAGGAACTGTCGCTGCTTCGTGAAATTCAAACCGGTGCGGCAAGTGAATTGCGCAAAGGCCTAGCCGGGGTACAGACCGCGCGCGCACGTCTTTCCGAAGCCCGCGCAGATCGTACAGATCTTCCCCTGCGTTTCAGTGCGGACCCCGTGGTCATGCAAGTTTTGCTGAACAGCAGCGAAACCCTGCGTGCCTTTGCCAGTGGTCTTTCTCTGCTTCCTGAAAGCCGTGGCAGCGCGTCTGGATACGGTGATTTCAACGATCTACTTGGCGCCCTTTCACTTCCTGTTAACGGCGTGATGTTACGTGGTTACAATGAACGTGACGCCGCCGGAATACTGCGCCCCGGCCTGGTCATCGCCACGCAACCCGAGGCCTTGGTCACCAGCCCATTTGCAGCGACCATTCGCTATTCGGGCCCTTTGCTTGACTATGGGAATGTGATTATCCTTGAACCCGACACGACCCATCTTATGGTTATCGCAGGGCTTGGCACACTATATGGTCGGGCTGGCGAAATCGTGAAGACAGGATCTGCCCTTGGTTTAATGGGGGGACAGGCTGATTTAGGCGCTGTTTCGCCATTTTCCACTGAGGGGGCTGGTGCCGGGCGTTCTGAAACGCTTTATATAGAACTAAGACAGGGTGAAGACCCGACAGATCCCTCGCCTTGGTTCGAATTGGCGAGCGGAAATTGATACAACCGATCCTCTGGCCCGCATGTGCAGGTCTGGCGAATGACAGGATGAGATGATGAAAAAATTTATTTTGGCCGCCTGTGCGGGCACCTTCGCCGGGGTCATCGCGACCACGCAAATCACGGGTCCGCTGCTGGCACAAGAGAGTGAACAACAAAGCAATGTTTACCAACAGCTTGATCTGTTTGGTGACATCTTTGAGCGTATTCGCAGCCAATATGTCGAAGAGGTCGACGAAGCCGAACTGATCGAAGCTGCGATTAACGGCATGTTGACGTCGTTGGATCCACATTCAAGCTTCCTGCCCCCCCAAGATTTCACCGACATGCGCGAACAGACCCGCGGAGAATTTGGTGGGTTGGGCATTGAAGTCACGCAAGAAGAAGGCTTTGTAAAAGTTGTTTCGCCCATGGATGGCACCCCAGCTGACGTCGCTGGTATGGAAGCCGGCGATTTCATCACCCATGTGGATGGCGAAAGCCTGCTGGGCCTCACCTTGAATGAAGCCGTTGAATTGATGCGCGGCCCAATCGGATCTGAGATCATCATTTCTGTAGTGCGCGAAGGGGTAGACGAGCCCTTTGATGTTTCCATCATTCGCGACACGATCAAGCTGACCGCCGTACGCACCCGTACAGAAGGCACCACTGTTGTGCTGCGCGTAACCACCTTCAACGATCAAACATTTGATAACCTTGAGGCTGGTCTTGCCAAATCCGTCGAGGAACTTGGCGGCATCGAAAACGTGAATGGCTTTGTGCTTGATCTGCGCAACAATCCAGGCGGCCTTCTGAACCAAGCAATCGCAGTGTCCGACGCCTTCCTCGACGCCGGTGAAATCGTATCGACCCGTGGCCGCGCCCCGGAAGATGGCGAACGCTGGAACGCACGTGAGGGCGGCCTCGCCCAAGGTTTGCCCATTGTGGTTTTGATCAATGGCGGTTCTGCCTCAGCGTCCGAAATCGTTGCTGGCGCTATGCAAGACCACCGTCGTGGAATTGTTGTTGGCACACGCAGCTTTGGTAAAGGCTCTGTTCAAACCATCATGCCCCTGCGTGGCGACGGTGCCATGCGCCTAACCACCGCCCGCTATTACACGCCATCAGGTCGATCCATTCAAGCGCTTGGCGTATCTCCTGACATCGTGGTCGAACAACCACGTCGCGACCCAACGGCTGAGGATGAAGCAGTTGAAACACGTCCAGGTCGCACCGAGGCGGATCTGCGTGGCAGCTTGAACAATGATTCCATCACCGAAGACGAACGTCGTCAGCTGGAAGAGGAACGCGCCAAGGTTGAAGAAGCAGCCAAGCTGCGTGAAGACGACTTCCAGCTTGCTTACGCAATTGACCTTTTGACGGGTCTGCGCGCGCTAGACACCACCAAGTAAACGCTTCGCATACATTAAACGGGCGGGGCTGATGCTCCGCCCTATTTATTTAAGGATCGGCCTATGACACCTGATGAAATCGCAGCTCTCCCTTATCGTAAAAACGCAGGCGTTGTGCTTGTGAACAAAGATGGTTTGATCTTCGGTGGCAAACGCATCGATAACCCAGGAAATGCTTGGCAAATGCCACAAGGCGGCATCGACAAGGGCGAAGACGCGCGTGAAGCTGGCCTGCGTGAGTTGGAAGAAGAAACAGGCGTATCTCGAAATTTGGTGACAGTTGAAGCTGAAACGGAAAACTGGCTGACCTACGATCTGCCCGATGATCTTATCCCTACCATTTGGAAGGGCAAATATCGGGGCCAAAAGCAACGTTGGTACTTAATGCGTTTTCATGGTCAAGATTCGGAGATTGATATAAGCAAAGAACATCCCGAGTTCTCGGAATGGCAATGGATGACCCCGGGCGCATTGATCGAAAACATCGTTCCGTTCAAGCGTGACATTTATACCAGAGTTTTCGGCGAATTTGCCACAGTGCTGCGCGGATAGCCGCTGGAATCTGAGCGACCCGTTCGCACGCTAGACCCGGCAAGGCAGATCACTATTCTGACCTAACATCTTCCGGAGTCATTGATGTTATCTTGCCGACTTTTTATGTCATGTATCTTAGCTGGTTCACTGATCTTGCCTTCGCAGGCCATGGCGCTTGACTGCCCCGCACCCGGGGTCGAAAAGTTCCTAAGTTCAGATCGGATTTCCGAATTCAGCGTTGTGTCAGGCGACCTTCATGTTGCATCTCAATATCGAATTCCACAGACCCGGTTTGGCCGTTTCATCTGGTATAATTTTCGTCGCGAACGCGTGCGCTTGCAAACATGGCAAGGGCGCATAACGGGGCAAATTCTACAACCCAACGGCCCACCCCAACCTTTTGACAATGTCGTATCTTTTAATCTGATTTGCGACGATCGTGGCACTTGTGATCATGACCTTGAGGTTCGGCGCAACTATGCATCCGGGCAAATCATGTTTCTTCAGGCGTCCAAGAATGGTGGCTATGAGGTCAACATCAGCTATTGCGATGCCCCGACATATGACACAAGCACCGAATCCTTAACACGAATTCAGCAATGCATGAATGTTGGGGGCTGTTGACCCCCAACATGTGCTTAACGATTGCGCAGACGATTTAGAACATCTTGTGACGCAAAACCGTCTGCCGTGACACCAATCGATTCTTGAAAGGCGCGGATCGCGGCTATTGTGTTCGGGCCGATAATGCCGTCTGTCCCGTCCGTATCAAAGCCAGCGCGCGTCAACCGACGTTGCAACTGCTGTTTTTGACGAAACGACAAGGGCGCATAGCCACGCGGCCAAGATGCCTGAATTGCCGGGCCACCCGCCAAGCGATCTGCAAGGTGCCCAACACCAATCACATAAGCATCAGCCGCATTGTACCGCTCAATCACGTGGAAATTATCGAAGATCATAAAGGCCGCCCCTTGGGCACCGCCAGGCAACAAAATAGACGCACGTCCATGATTGGCAACAGCACCACCATTGGCACCACGCACCCCTAATGACGCCCACTGCTGCGGGCTTTTCTTTGTTCCTGCACCTGCAAGCCCATAGTTAAACCCTTGCGGTAAAACAACTTCAACACCCCAAGGTTGCCCAAACGTCCAACCATGACGTTTCAAATATGACGCTGTTGATGCCAAAGCATCCGCCGGATTATCCGACCAGATGTCGCGCTTGCCATCCCCGGTAAAATCCTGCGCATATTCAAGATAACTGGTCGGGATAAACTGCGTATGCCCCATCGCACCAGCCCAACTGCCGGTCATGTCGCGCGGGCGCACATCCCCGTTTTGCAGGATCTTCAACGCTGCAATCAACTGTGCCTCAAAGAAGCGGCCACGGCGGCCATCATAAGACAATGTCGCCAAAGCCGAGATCAACGGAGTGCTACCTCGTGTCTCGCCATATGCGCTTTCCAGGCCCCAAACCGCCGCTACGATTTCTTTCTCAACGCGATAATGCGCTTCAACTTGGTCTAAGACGCGCGCATTGCGGCGCAAAGCACGTTGCCCATTTCGAATACGTGGCTCAGACACGGCGCCGTCAAGGTATTCCCAAATTTGCTTGGTAAATTCCGCTTGATTGCGATCACGGGCGATCACATCATCAAGGTATCGCGCATCACGAAACGCCGCTTGGAATGTACCCGATGAAATCCCAGCGCCACGCGCCCGGCTTTCAAATCCACGGATCCAACGTTGGAATCCCGCATCACTTGATCCGCTTACCAATGTCGGTGTCAATTCTTGCTCCATGATATCGTCTCCGGTCGCCAAATCAGCGGGTACAGGCCGCAAGACTGGCACAAGAGAAGTATGACCGCCTGCAGCGAACGATTGGCTGGGCATAACCCCCAACACAGCCGCTGCTAGAATATTTAAAATACGCACGTTTTCCACCTGATTTTTTGCCTCTATAGCAAAGCTTACCCGTCATTCACCGTGGCGGGAAGTCGACAAAGAGACATTCTTAGTTTCAGGCTATTTCTTGCGCTTGCGCATGACTTTGCGACTGGTTTTGCGTTCAGGGCGGGTTCCAGGTGTTTTTCCGCTTTTGGTCTTTGGTTTTTTGCCCGACCGTTTTGATGAAAAACTTCTGCTGCCTCGACCACCACGTCCGCGTGGAATTTCTTTGCCATCCACGGCAAGCAGTTCAACCCGCAGACCACCCGTCACGGGAACCGCTTCGGCCAAGCGCACGGTAACAGGCAATCCTATCGTCAAACGAAAACCACTGCTTTCACCGATCAAACTTTGCTCGTCGGCGTCAAATCGAAAATACTCGCGCCCCAAAGTTGACACAGGAACAAGCCCATCCGCGCCGGTTTCTGTCAACCGAACGAAGGCTCCAAACCGTGCAATACCGGAAATCCGACCTTCCAGTTCATTGCCCACACGTTCCGATAAAAACGCCGCCAGATAACGATCTGTCGTGTCACGTTCCGCAGTCATAGAACGGCGTTCTGTCTCTGAAATTTGGGTGCCCGTTTCAATCAACTGCGCTTCGTCTTGTGGCGACAATCCATCAAAGCCAGCCGCCGCACCTTTCCAACCATGACCAGACACCAAAGCCCGATGTACGATCAAATCCGCGTATCGGCGAATGGGGGATGTGAAATGTGCATAAGACCGAAGCGCCAACCCAAAATGCCCGAAATTATCAGGGCCGTAATAAGCCTGCGTCATACTGCGCAACGTCGAAATATTGATCAATTCCGCATGATCGGTATCCTGTGCTTGCGTCAACAAACGGTTCAGATGCGCGGTTTTCAACACCTGCCCCTTTGCCATCGTCAACCCGGACGCAATTGCGGTTTCGCGCAAGGCTTCCAACTTCACTGCACTGGGTTCTTCATGAACTCGGAACAGCAAGGGTTGCTTACGTTCAATCAGCTCTTCGGCCGCCGCGACATTCGCCAACACCATAAATTCTTCGATAAGCTTATGCGCATCCAAACGCTCGGTGAAAGCAACCGATTTCACCTTGCCGTCATCGCCCAGAACGATCTTTCGCTCGGGCAGGTCAAGTTCAAGCGGTTGACGTTCGGCCCGGGCCTTCAATGTACACCGCCAAGCGGCAAAAAGAGGCTCTAACACAGTGGAAAGCAGTGGTTTGCACTTGTCATTCACATCGCCATCAATTGCGGCTTGCGCCTCTTGATAGTTCAGGGATGCATGCGAATTCATCAGGCCACGCGTGAAACGATGTCCGATTTTCTGCCCATCGGAATTGATCTGCATACGCACCGCGATACAAGCACGGTCCACACCTTCGTGCAGTGAGCAAAGGTCACCAGACAAGCGATCTGGCAGCATAGGGACAACACGGTCAGGAAAATACGAGGAATTGCCGCGTTTGCGGGCTTCGTGGTCCAATTCTGACCCTGGCGTCACATAATGCGCGACATCAGCGATCGCGACCCAAACAACATAACCATCCGGGTTATTGGGATCGTCATCAACATGGGCGAAACAAGCATCGTCATGGTCACGCGCATCATGCGGATCGATGGTCACCAAAGCCATATCACGCAGATCTTCGCGCCCTTCTAGGCCAGCCGCAACCGCCACATCCGCTTCGGCGACGACCTCGTCTGGGAAGGCGTCAGGAATACCATGTTGGTGGATCGCGATCAGCGAAACCGCCTTGGGGGCACTTGGGTCGCCCAGGCGATCAACAACACGCGCCGAGGGCAGGCCCATACGCGTGTTTGCACTGCTGCGTTCGGCCTCAACCAGTTCACCATCGCGCGCGCCATTTACCGCATCAGGCGCGATTTTCCATTCTTTATCAGAACCTTTTTCAACGGGGAAAAGACGCCCACCTTCATGGGTTTTACGGAAAATTCCCAATATTCGCTGCGGGTTAGATCCTATTTGGCGAATAAGAACCCCATTATAGCCGTGATCTTCGCCTTGCACTTCTTGCACGCGTGCCAAGATATTCGCACCTTTGGCAAGCGCTGGCGCCCCCGGCTTTTCCAACATCAAAACACGTGGCGCTGCACCTTCGCCCTGCCAATCCTGCGGGTAGGCGAACAGATCGCCATCCGCGTCTGGTCCCGCAACTTTCAGCACTGACACGGGGGACAGCTTGCCTGGATCGCGATAGGTCTTTTTGCGCTTTTGCAAATGCCCCTCGGATTCCAGCTCACGTAAAATTCGTTTCAGATCAATTCTAGCAGCGCCTTTGATACCGAAGGCGCGCGAAATATCACGTTTAGAAGTTTGGGTCGGGTTGTCGGAAATCCACGCGAGGATTTCGTCCTTAGATGGGATACGCATTGTCATGCGCCTGCCCTATCACGCCTTTGTAGAATTGGCGAGAGCACGCAAATCAGTAACAGTATCGACATCACGCAGAGTTTGAACCTTGGCGACGCGATGATTGGGCAAGGTTTTGATTGTATCGCACAGGGCATATTGCGTCGACCAGCGCACATCCGAAAACAGCTTTGGTGGCACCGGGCGTGTGCGTTTCAGTCCAATCAGCCAATATCCACCATCATCCGCAGGGCCAAACACCGCATCATGGTCGCCCAACGCCTTGAATGCCTGCGCGATGCGATGCCGATTAATCCCGGGAATATCCGCACCAATGACGCAGATTGACCCCTTAGTTGGCATGCGAAATTGCACCCCCATTCGTGCACCAAGATCACCGCGTCCTTGTGGCACGCGACGCAAGTCCATAGGCCAGACGCGGCTTTGCAGACCTTCGTGATCGGGGGCAACGGCAAGGGTGATATCCCAACGCGGGTCACGCAGTCGCCGCAATAGTGACGTGGATTGGTGGCGAAACCACCAGGCAGATCGTGTCATACCAATGTCACGTCCAAGGCGCGTTTTCACACGCCCCGGGCGTGGTTCTTTTAGCATCACGACAACGCGTTGCCTCACCACAAGGTAAGTTCCATATCGCGATGTTCAATTCCTGCGTCATCATAGACAGGGCCAAAGGCTGTGAACCCAAGGGCTTCATAAAAAGGGATTGCGTGGCATTGAGACCCTAACACGGCCTTTTTCACGTCTTTTTGGCCCTGAAGGTGACCGACACAAGCTTTGATCAAGGCAGCGCCAACACCTTTTCCACGCCCGGTTTGCAAGACACAAACGCGGCCGATTTTGCCTAGATCACCCTTCATAAGAATGCGGGCGCACCCAATGGGCAGGCCATCCTGTTCGGCCAAAAAATGTATAGCAGTGCTATCGAGACCATCCACTTCTTCGGCTTCTGGAACGCTTTGTTCCTCAATGAAGACTTTGCGACGCAATTGTAGGCAAGTGGCGATGTCGCCCGTTTCCGACACAAGCATGGTCATGCGAAATAATCCTTCAGAACCCGGCCATAAATCAATTTCAGCTGTTCGATTTGTTCTATCTCAACGCGTTCATCCACCTGGTGCATAGTTTTGCCAACAAGGCCAAATTCCACCACCGGACAATGGCTGCGCATGAAACGCGCATCAGAAGTGCCACCCGATGTTGACAACACAGGCGTCACATTGGTTTCAGATTGTACCGCACCGGAAACCAAATTTGACAAGCTACCCGGAGGGGTGATGAAAGCCTCGCCCGAAACCTTGGTTTTCAGATCAAATTCAACGCCAGTTTCTTGCGCGACCAGATCCATTTCGCGGGTCAGCCATTCGATAATAACGGTTGATGATTGAACATCAGAAAACCGAATATCAACAGCGCTGGTGCAGGTCGCGGAAATCACATTCCCGGCGTCATTACCCGTCTCGATCGCGGTCACAACAAGTGTGGATGGGTCGAAATGTTCACTGCCGGTGTCCAGCTGATGACGCGACAGGCGATCAACCAAACGTGCCATGGCGGGCACCGGGTTCAGCGCACGATGAGGATAAGCAGAGTGGCCCTGTTTACCCCGAGCCGTAAAATGCGCCTTAAGGGATCCGCGACGCCCAATTTTGATCATCTCGCCCATTACATCTGGGCAGGTGGGTTCCCCCACAAGGCAATCAGTCATCGCCTCGTTGTTCTCGGTCATCCAATTCAAGATCTCGGTGGTGCCATGAATGGAGGGGCCTTCTTCATCGCCCGTGATTGTGATGATAACAGCACCATCCGGCGGCGTCTGTTGGACAAAATCGATGGCAGCCGCGACAAACGCGGCCACACCAGATTTCATATCCGTCGCCCCGCGCCCTTGCATAATGCCATCAACAACTTCGCCACTAAATGGATCAAAGCTCCAAGCGTCGGCGTCACCGATGGGGACAACATCTGTATGCCCATTAAAGCCAAAGGAACGGTTCGCACCGCGTGTGCCCCAACGGGCAAACAGGTTGCAAACATCATTCACATCAATGCGCGTGCAGGAAAACCCTGCCTCTGTCAGCATCGCTTCCAGCAACACAAGCGCGCCACCTTCGATTGGGGTAACCGATGGGCATTTGATAAGATCGCCGGTCAATTTTACCGGATCAACGGGGGCGTATGTCATAGAAATTCCCTGCAATTAATGCGCTGGCTTGCCTTCAAAAAATGGCGTCATCTGCGCGACTATCACTGAATTCTCATCCAATGCGCGCTGCATCAGTTCGCGTTCTTCTTCAGGAATTTCATGGCCTTCAGCGATCCGATCTTCCAAAGTGCCATAACCTGTAACATCCAGCGGCGACAGATCAGCTTGCTTCAAAATGGCAACTGTTTCGCGCACAGCTTCCGCCTCATCAACGCCGGACGCATAGCACATCAAAGCTGCGCCGGATGCCTCAGCAGGTAAGCCGTCGCCATCTTTGCGGCCGACTTCCACAAGCAAAGTAAACGCTTGCTGAGGTTTCTTTTCTTTCTTTTCTTTCTGGGTCATCGCCAGTCCTTTCTGCGTCACAGGACAATTCCCAATAGCTATGCCCAATTCCCGCCGAAATAACCAGAGCACCCGCTACATTTCCTTTTGCAATACCAGAAACTGTGATGGTAAGTAGCCCCCACCTTTTTCAGAGGAATCGGCATGTGTAAGTTGACGAGGACCAGAGCGTTTTTCTGGTAGAAACTCTTTCGGAAATTGGTAGTGAGTGTTTTGTTATGTATAAGCTTTCCGGTATTCGCCCAAGACTTGGGCAACGCGTCCATAGATGACGTACCACTGCGTTTTGCCACGGTAGAACGCCCACCTTTTGCAATGAATATCGATACTGACCCACAGGGGTTTTCAATTGACCTTATGCGCGACATCGCAAGCGAAATGGGACAAGAAGTAGAATTCATACCCTTCAATAGTTTTCCTGAGGTCTTTGAGGCCATCGAAACCGGTGATGTGGACGGGGCGATTGCGAATATCTCGATCACCGCCGCACGGGAAAAAACCATGGATTTTTCCCAACCCATCATTGCGTCCAGCCTGCAAGTCATGCTGCGCCAAGATAAACAGGCCAATCCAATCATCGATGCCGTATTTAGTCTGGATATTCTCTATGCGATCCTTGCCGCCTTTGGTTTGTTGTCCGTAGGTGGCTTTATGATGTGGTTCTTTGAACGCAACAGTCAGCCCTATTTCGATCGCCCCATGTTGGCCGCGGCCTTTCCTTCCTTTTGGTGGGCCTTGAACCTTGTCGTGAACGGTGGCTTTGAAGAACGCGTACCACAGTCAAAACCTGGCCGTGTTTTTGCGGTTCTTCTTGTGATCTCATCGCTGTTCATCGTGTCCATTTTTGTGGCGACAATCACCGCATCAATCACCGTAGGGGCAATCAAACAAGGCGCGACATCCCTGGCAGACATAGAACAACATCATATTGCGACAACAGAAGGCTCAACCGCATCCGCCTTTTTGTCAGCACGCGAAATCAGCCACGTAACCACCCCTGATTATGCCGCGCTCATTGAGGGTTTTGAAAATGAAGAATATGGTGCTGTGTTCTTTGATCAACCAATATTGTCTTGGTATGCCCGCACGCAATCAAGCGGTGAGGTGCGCTTGCTTGATCGCAGATACCACCCCGAAAACTATGGCATTGCGCTGGCCCAAGGCAGCCCAAAACGCGAGGCCATTAATCGCGCGTTGCTGACCTTACGTGAAGTTGGAAGATACGACCAAATCCATACCAAGTGGTTCGGCCTGCAATAACCGCCCTTCCAATAGGCGCCGCCTGTAAGCAAGCTTGCGGGCGGCTCGCAGGCGGGTTAAAGCAAGGATAACGAAATAGATCCACAGGAATCCTGGCATGTCGATTGACAAGGACACCGCCGCACGGGTGGCGAAACTGGCCCGTATCAAGGTTGAAGATGACGCACTTCCAGCGCTGGCGCAGGAATTCAACGCAATTCTCGGCTTTATCGAAGAACTGAACGAAGTTGACGTTGAAGGTGTTGAGCCAATGACATCTGTGACTCCGCAGCGGTTAAAGCGTCGCGTGGATGTCGTGAATGATGGCGACCAACAAGCCGCCGTCTTGAAGAATGCGCCCGATGCGCGTGAAGGGTTCTTTGCTGTGCCGAAGGTGGTTGAATAATGACTGATCTGAACAAACTGACCATCGCCGACGCACGTGACGGTATGCGCAAAGGTGATTTCACATCTGCCGAAATCACCGAAGCTTGCCTGACAGAAATCGACGGCGCATCTGCGCTGAACGCATTTGTACATGGCACCGCTGATATGGCGCGTGAACAGGCTGCGGCTGCGGACACACGCATCAAGGCCGGTGATGCACCTAACATGTGCGGAATTCCTTTGGGTATCAAAGATTTATTCTGCACCAAAGGTGTGCCAAGCCAAGCCGCTTCGCGCATTTTGGAAGGCTTCAAACCAGAATACGAAAGCACAATCACCAGCCAGCTGTTTGACGCGGGCGCTGTAATGCTTGGCAAGTTGAACATGGATGAATTCGCCATGGGGTCCTCAAACGAGACCTCTATTTATGGCGACGCTGTGAACCCATGGCGTCGTGAAGGTTCAGACGCGAAGATCACGCCTGGCGGCTCGTCCGGTGGGTCCGCTTCCGCTGTTGCTG
Organism: Halocynthiibacter namhaensis; assembly: GCF_000812685.1. Classification (GTDB taxonomy): domain Bacteria; phylum Pseudomonadota; class Alphaproteobacteria; order Rhodobacterales; family Rhodobacteraceae; genus Halocynthiibacter; species Halocynthiibacter namhaensis. Next base: position 344,088 of record NZ_JWIF01000056.1, on the reverse strand, counting down.
CTGATCTCTGCTTGGCTGCGACCGGCACAGACACGGGTGGTTCCATCCGTCAACCCGCTGCTTTCACTGGCATCACAGGCATCAAACCCACCTATGGTCGCTGTTCACGTTGGGGCGTTGTTGCCTTTGCGTCCAGCCTTGATCAAGCGGGTCCAATGACCAAAACCGTGCGTGATTCTGCGATTATGTTGCAGGCGATGTGTGGTTTTGATCCAAAAGACAGCACAAGCGCCGATCTGGCAGTGCCTGATTTTGAAGCGGCGATCACCGGTGACATTCGCGGCAAGAAAATCGGTATTCCAAAAGAATATCACATGGATGGCATGCCCGCCGAGATCGAAGCGCTTTGGGCCGATGGCCGCGCAATGCTGAAAGATGCTGGCGCTGAGATCGTCGACATTTCCCTGCCGCACACAAAATACGCGCTTGCCGCTTATTATGTAATCGCGCCTGCGGAAGCGTCTTCAAACCTCGCGCGTTATGATGGTGTGCGTTACGGCCACCGCGCAACTTTGGGTGCAGGCGACGCGATTGATGACATGTACGAAAAGACCCGCGCCGAAGGTTTCGGTGCTGAGGTTCAACGTCGTGTGATGATCGGCACCTATGTGCTGTCCGCTGGTTTCTATGACGCCTATTACAACCGCGCACGCCGCGTTCGCACCCTGATCAAACAGGATTTTGAGAACGTCTTTAATGCCGGTGTAGATGCCATTTTGACCCCGGCCACACCATCCGCCGCCTTTGGCTTGGGCGAGATGAAGAACGCTGATCCCGTGCAAATGTATCTAAATGATGTCTTTACGGTCACAGTCAACATGGCAGGCCTTCCCGGCGTCGCCGTGCCAGCAGGCCTCGATAAACAAGGGCTTCCATTGGGTTTGCAGCTAATCGGACGTCCGTGGGAAGAAGGCGATCTGCTGAATTCCGCCGCCGTACTGGAACAGGCCGCTGGTTTCGTTTCCAAGCCCGCCAAATGGTGGTAAAAGCACCTAATTATAGGTGAACAATAAAGGTGAGTGTTAAATGCAGTTCAAGCGATCAGCGCTATTAGTTCTTTGCGCCGCAGCCTTGGTGGCTGGTTGCGCGGAAAACACAAATTCTGGCAATTACGATACAGGCGTCGGATTTGGCAGTTATTCGGATTACGAACAAGAACGTCTACGTCGCGCCGCAGAATTGCGCGGTGAAACAGTGGCACCATCCATCACACCAGCGCCAGCCGCTGATTTGTCAACGGCCGAGCTTTTGGCGAATGCAGATCGTGCCGTCGAAGATGGGGCGGCCATTGTTGGCAATCCCAACAACGCCACGATTTCCGATGAACAAGATTTCACCGCAGTCTCGGGCCGCGAAACCATTGAAAGTGATGCACAACGCATCGCCAACAATCGCAGCCGCTACGAGATCATTCAACCAACTGCTGTGCCTACGCGTTCCGGCGGCTCAGGCCCCAATATTGTTGCTTTTGCTTTGTCCACGACAAACTCTGTTGGCGAACAGCTGCATTCGCGGACCAACATTCTTTCGGGAAATCGCTTCAGCCGGAACTGTGCAAAATTCGCGTCACCTGATCAGGCGCAGGAAGCATTCTTGAAGGCCGGTGGTCCAAACCGTGACCGTACTGGTGTTGACCCAGATGGTGACGGCTTTGCCTGTTCGTGGGATCCATCCCCCTTCCGCAATGCACGCCGGGCCGCATCAGGCAATTGATCTGATGCACGACCCAGACGGCCCGGTGGACAGTCCCGTGCAATTGCCCATAAGTCACCGCTGGCGCTCGCCCAATTTCACAGAGCGCCGCGGTACAGACCGGCCTGACATGGTTGTTCTACATTATACTGCGATGGAAAGCTGTGAAGCCGCCGCTGAACGTCTTTGTGATCCGCAGTTCGAAGTTTCCGCACATTATCTGATTGCTGAAAACGGCGATATTCACCAGTTGGTCGATGAGATGGCACGCGCCTGGCATGCAGGTCGCGGGTCATGGGGCAATGTGACCGACGTCAATTCCCACTCTATTGGCATTGAACTGGCCAACACCGGCTTTCATCCTTTCCCTGAACCACAGATGGCCGCATTGGAAACCCTGCTTGCGGATATTTTACGCCGTCATGATATCGCACCAGAACGTGTGATCGGGCATAGCGATATGGCGCCAGGTCGTAAATCTGATCCTGGGTCGCGATTCGATTGGAAACGTCTTGCGCACAAACATCTGTCTGTCTGGCCGACTGATGCGCCCACAAATACACCCTTGAGCAGCTTTCCCAATCTGGCGACCTGCTTCGGCTATCCAAACGACGCCGCCCAAGATGATATCCTCAATGCCTTTCGTTTGCGCTTTCGACCCAATGCAAGCGGCCCCTTGGCCAAACAAGACGTCGCAATACTGGCATCCCTCGTCGCGAGATACCCTATTGACCCGCCAGCTGGGGACGCCTAAATCAGCCCTGCGTGGATGGCCGGATGGTCGCGGGGTCTTTATGGCCGCGAGGAAAGTCCGGACTCCAGAAAGCAACGGTGCCGGGTAACGCCCGGCCAGGGTAACCTGAGGGAAAGCGCCACAGAAAAGAAACCGCCAGCGTGTAAGGTCGGGCAACCGATACCAGCGCAGGTAAGGGTGAAACGGTGAGGTAAGAGCTCACCGCGATCTTGGCAACAAGAACGGCACGGCAAGCCCCACCGGGAGCAATGCCAAATAGGAACCGCGTGCGACGCAAGTCGCGGGAATGCTTCTTCTTAGCAGGTTCGGGTTGGCAGCTATAGTGCGTTGGTAACAGCGGACAAAGAAGAATGATCATCTATGGGGGCCTCGGCCCTCGGGACAAAATCCGGCTTACAGGCCATCCACGCAATCCCCCCGCCCACTTTTGACATGACTTTGGGTCTTGCGCCGCACGCGAAGCGTGCCCGGCCCAACAGGTTTCATTCGTCAGAATGCAAACTTGGCGGGAGCCCTTGGTTGCGAATTTCAAGTTCGGCATTAAATCCGGCGCGCCGCATCAAAGACCGTCACGGGCTGAGGGTTGCCAGCCCGATCCGTAACATGTTCAGCATAGGTTTCGATATGCGGGGGAATTATCGTTCCATGACGTGCTGTTGACAAAAAGATCTGCTTCGAATTTTCCGGCGCGATCTCAAACCAATCGGGGTCGTCAAAACTGCCCGTGAAAACACCTATGACCTGATCGAAGCGCTCAAACCCCAAATACAAGCGTCCACCACAATCTGGGCAGAAATGCAGCCAAACATGCTTACCCGATCCAGCGGAAAGATGTTCCCAAATCTTCGGCTGTCCCGCCGTGAGGTTGAAACTGTTATGTGTGAAAATCGGTTCTACCATATAGGCGCTGCCCGTGCTTCTTTGACAGAATCGGCAATGACATGTGGTGACTCGCAGAGGCGGGGCTGTAACCAAATACCGGCATTCCCCACATAAACATCCGCCTTCTTGATGTTTCATCACAACCTCCGCACCTATTACACACCTCAGCATAGCACAATTTTGCATGATTTTCACGATTGGGGTAGAATCCTTGTGTGAAGTGGTTGACTTGGGGCATGAGCACGCTACAAGCAGGCTTCAAGAATTTCACGGGCGGATGGACTATATCCCTGCCGCCCCGTTGACTGGAGAAGACCCATGGCGAAGCCGACCACAATTAAAATCCGTCTCAACTCGTCTGCGGGCACTGGTCACTTTTATGTGACTAAGAAGAATGCTCGTACCATGACAGAAAAAATGGTCATGAATAAATACGACCCAGTTGTGCGCAAACACGTTCCGTATAAAGAAGGCAAAATCAAGTAAGCCACTTTACTACGAATACAGAACATAAGCCGCGCAACCCACATCGGGAAGCGCGGTTTTTCTTTTAAGACATCCGCGCAGCCCCAACAGCCCAAGCTGACATCCGCCGGAGAAGACCATGCAACATATATCAGAGCTGAACGAATTCACTGCGATCCAACCACGTGCCACGCGCGTGCAGACCGCCAGTGGTCAGACGATTATTGTGCGGGTTGCGCGAAAACGGGACTTTGACGCGGTTGATACGCTTCTATCCCAAAGCTATCCAAAAATGTTGACAGCGGATTATGCCCCTTCTGTCTTGGCCCTTGCTTTGCCCAAAATCGCCCGCGCCAATATGCGTTTGTTGCGCTCTGGCCGCTACTACGTGGCCGAAAGCGAAGGCAGACAATTGCTGGGTGCTGGCGGATACAGCATCGAAGCCCCCGGTGGGCGCAAGTCATTTCCGGGCACCGCCCATATCCGCCATGTGGTGACCCACCACGCCCACCAAGGGCGCGGCATTGGGCGCGCGCTGTTGCGTCACACATTGGATCACGCCGCACAGGAAGGTATCACCCGATTTGATTGCCTCTCGACGCTGAACGCCGAAGGCTTCTATGCCGATATAGGGTTTCGTCGGGTGGGGTTGGTCGAATTGCCGCTTGCGCCGGGCATCCGCTTTCCAGCGGTGCAGATGCAACTCTAAAACGCCTTAAAAGGGGCTGTGGCTTCACACAGCCCCTTCTGCATAATTGCTCACCGGCAGCAAACCTGCGGATTTCATTAACTCAGCCGAGGCCGCGTTGAACGTGCCGTAAATTGCACCCATGGTGGTGTACCCTTCGTCCTTTAAATGTTCACGCAACACCTCAATCAACGCATGCCCAATTCCTTGCCGATGATGGGAAGGCAGCACCGAAATATGTTCGATCAAGCCATGGTTTCGTGCAGGGATCATCGGGGCATCTGCACCACTTCGCTTGTGGCATAGAATATATCCGATTGCGGTGCCTTCTAAGTCACGCGCCACAAAAGCAATGTGATCAGGTCCTTTTAGCGTCTCACTCAGCCAGGTGACACATTGGTCCCGATCAGGATTGGCCACATAACGCTGGGGTTGATGATCTACATGTAGATCATGCACGACGCACAACAATGGCCAAAGCTCATGCGCCTGGGCGGCGGGCAATCGGGTAATATTCATAACATGTCTCATAATTTAAACATAAAAAAGGCCGATCACTTATGACCGGCCTCGTAATTCTCTATGGTCTTAGGGTTAGTCCTGCTGACCAAGGAACATCAGCAAGAACTGGAACATGTTGAGGAAAGCCAGATAGAGGCTCATCGCGCCATCAATCGCAGCTTTGTTCAACCATTCCTGATCGCCATGCATTGCATGAGCAACATATGTGTTTTTGATGTCCTGTGTGTAATACGCGGTCAGACCAGCAAACAGCACAACACCAATTGCGGAAATCGCGAGCGTCAGAACGCCAGATTGCATGAACATGTTCAAGATCATTGCGATCAACAGGCCAACAACACCCATCATCAAGAAACCACCCATCGCGGATAGGTCACGTTTGGTGACATAGCCGTAGAGGGACAGTGACCCAAATGCGATTGATGTAACCAAGAAAGTTTGAACGATGGAACCGCCTGTGTAGACAAGGAAGATCGAGCTCATGGAAAGGCCGATAACCGACGCAAACACAAAGAAGCCAAGCTGAACGCCCGCAGAAGATGCGCGGTTCATCAAAGCGCCCCAACCAAAGAACAAGAAGGCCAGCGGGCCAAACATGATCGCGTATTTTAGGGGGGATGCGTAAATCGCTTCGCCGAATCCTGTCAGAAACTGGCCTTCGCGCAGCATGTAAGTCGTGCCGGTTGGGTCAGATGTGACCGCAAGACCTGCAACAGCCCAAGCGGCCAAAGCTGTGATCAACATGCCGATGGACATGGTGCCATAGACTTTATTCATATGGGCGCGTAGGCCTGCGTCAATGTCAGCTGCGCGTGCACCGACGCGGGCGTCGGACTGGTGATAGGTAGCCATGTTGGCCTCCGAATTAAGAAATACATGCGGACAAAAGAAAGCCGCCTCCCCGTTAATATCGGTGAAGGCGGCGGTGTTTTCAAGGTTTTCCGACCTAGATCAGGCCGATTGTAGCTATTTTTGCTGCAAATCAGAACAAGCGATGCGCTTCAACGCTTGCGTTGCGCGCTGATACACCGATGTCTTCCAGAAGATGATCATCAAGGCGCGCCAAGGCACGGCGCTGGCGCATGATAGAAGTCATTTTCGCGAAACGCGCAAAAATCGATGGGGCCTGGGGGCGTGCATTCGCATAGGCCGCAAAATCTGCGTAAGAAGTCACGGCAGTTACAGTTGCGTTGGTCATTATCCGTTCCATTCATGTTTCGTGAAGCTATTGCTTCGTTTCATCAAATCACTTGATGTATATTGCATTTCATGTTTCACATTGAAAATGAATGTTTTTGGCGAGATACATCAAGGATTGTGATATGTCGAGAAATTTGGATCTGACCGCATTGCGCAGCTTCGTGGCCGTTGCAGATGCCGGTGGCGTCACCAAGGCCGCAGGTTTTCTTCATCTCACGCAATCCGCGGTGTCCATGCAATTGAAACGCCTTGAGGAATCCATGAATGTTGCGTTGCTGGATCGGTCCGCGCGCCAAATTGGGCTCACTGCTTCTGGGGAACAGCTTCTTAGCTATGCGCGCCGCATGCTATCCCTGAATGACGAAGTATATGGAAAGTTAACCCACACCTCTTATGAGGGCGAATTCACGCTCGGTGTCCCACATGATATTGTCTACCCGGGCATCCCAACGGTTTTGCAGCAATTCAACAAAGCTTACCCCCGTATGAAAGTGCAGCTGGTGTCATCCTACACCACCCGACTGCGATCTCTGTTTGCACAAGGTGAATGTGACATCATCCTCACGACCGAGAATTCCGCCGGTAATGGTGCCGAGGTTTTGGCGGAACGTCCACTTGTTTGGGTCGGTGCGCCAGACGGCCAAGCATGGAAAGCCCGCCCCCTTCGACTGGCGTTTGAACACAATTGTATCTTTCGGCAAGGTGCCCAACGGGCTTTGGACAACATTGACATCCCGTGGGAAATGGCCGTCGAAAGTGAAAGTTCGCGCACTATAGAAGCTTCGGTAAACGCCGATCTGGCCGTGCACACTGTCATTGAAGGCATGCATGGACCACGGATGGTACCAATCGAACACGGGGGCGCGCTTCCTGAATTGGAAAGCACCAAGATCAACCTATACGTGACTGAGGTTGACCGTGGGCCGGTGTGCGAAGCTATGGCGCAATTGCTGCGTGGCGCTTTTAACGCGATCTAAACGTCTTAAACGGGCTCCGAGGTTGGGTAAATTATGATTTTGCCTCGGGATTTACGACTGCGCAGAAGGTCCAACGCATCTTCAATTTCCGCCAACGGAAAGCGGTGATGAATATTGGCGTCAATTTTTCCGTCAGCCGCCCAGTTCAACAACATCCGACCCGACGCGAGAACAACTTCTGGGGCGAACGCCCAATAGGCGCTCCAATTGATGCCAATCAGATCGATGTTTTTTACCAACGCGTGGTTGGCGGCAATTTCGGGCACCTCACCGCTTGCAAAGCCAATGATCAAAATACGCGCCCCAGGATTGCACGATCGAAATGCGGCATTAAACAAAGCGCCACCCACAGGGTCATACACGACATCAGCGCGGCCAAGCGCAATCATTTCATCGCGCACATCCATACTGTCGGAATCAATCAAATGATCTGCGCCTGCAAGTTGTGCGGCCTTTAGTTTTTCGGCACCGCGCGCAACAGCAACAACCCGAGCACCCAACAGTTTGCCCATGGTGACCGCGCTCAGCCCTACGCCACCCCCGGCACCCAAAACCAAAAGCGTTTCACCTTCCTTAAGCTTAGCCCTTTGCGACAAAGCAATATGACTGGTCCCCCAAGCCACCTGCAAGCCAGCGGCGACGTCATACTCGAGGGCATCAGGAAGAATCAGGCAACGTTCAGCCGGCGCACAGGCGAACTCAGCGAAGCCGCCAGCGCCCGCATAGGCGGTAACCCGCATATTCTTCAGGTCAGCGTTAACGCCCTCTCCGCAGGCCACAACCCGGCCTGAAAACTCAAGCCCCGGAGTAAATGGAAGCGACGGCGTATCTTGATACGTTCCCTTTGCCAGCAGCAAGTCAGAGAAGTTAACCGACGCCGCAGCCACTTGGATGCAAACTTCGCCTTTAGCGGGGGCAACACATTGAGTCTCAACGATTTTCGCCGGAGAATGAAACGAGGTTTGTTGATAATTTCGCATAAACGGCACATCCCATAGCTGATATTTACATTTCTATATCAGATCATACGCCGACTTGGGAAACCCAATGAATATTGGAATATTCACCCCGAAAAAAGGCATGTAGAATATTGGATTTTCCGATAACACCCAATCACATTTTCGCAATTTGCAATGGTCGATTTGAGTGATGTATTGCATTTTGCACAATGCAATGCAAAACACGCTTAGCGCGAATAACGCGGGGCGGACTTGTCGCAAACGTGAGACAAATCTGCACCTGTCTTTAAGTTCAAGTCAACCGGAAGAACTCCGGTGAAATCAACGTCAGACGCTCATTTTCGCGTCAATCGCAACGAAACATAAAAATGAGCTCTTACTTGGCACAAAAATTGCTTACTAAGAGAGACAGGGAAAAAGGAGTATGGTATGAAACACCCCGTAGACGTACATGTAGGTAAACGCGTCAGACATCGCCGCTGGATGGTTGGAATGACCCAACAACAGCTGGCAGAAAAAGTTGGAATTAAATTTCAACAAATTCAGAAATACGAAACCGGTATGAATCGTGTCAGCGCATCTCGCCTCTGGGATATCTCAGAAACGCTTGACGTGCCCGTCGCATATTTCTTCGGTGGCTTAAGTGAATCCGCTGACGAACAAACAACGGAGCAATCCGCTGTGCCCGGAGACCTCCTCGCCGACAAGGAAGCGCTTGAACTCATCCGGTCATATTATGCTATCCCAGAAAACCAACGCCGTCGTCTGTTCGACTTGGCGCGCGTTTTAAGTGACGCGGCCTAACAAACAGAGCGCAATTCAAATTGCTTTTTGTTGACGCAATGTGCTCCGCATGCCAGAGAATCGTAATCCTTGGCATGCGGAGCACACACTATGGAACTTTCCACATCAGAAATTAAAGAACTGAAGGCCTGTGCATTCGCATTGGCTGACGCTGCACGTCCTGAAACGCTTAAATATTTCCGCAGCTCAGGATTAACCGCAGAAAACAAACTAAGTGACAGCTTTGACCCGGTCACCATCGCAGACCGCGCGGCGGAAAGGGCGATGCGTGATCTCTTGGCTAAAATGCGCCCAAACGATGGCGTATTCGGCGAAGAATACGGACACACAGATGGTACGTCCGGGCTGACTTGGGTTTTAGATCCGATAGATGGAACACGCAGCTATATCAGCGGCACCCCGACCTGGGGCGTGCTGATTGCCGTCGGCGATAAAAACGGGCCCATCCTTGGCATCATTGATCAACCCTATATTGGCGAGCGCTTTTTTGGCGGGTTTGGCCACGCTTGGGTCGATGGCCCGCAAGGGAAGGTCGACCTAAACACATCATCAGTGACTGCCCTTGAAGACGCGACACTTTTCACAACCTTTCCCGAAGTCGGAACCCCATCCGAACGTCAAGGATTTGAGGCCGTGCGTGACCAAGTGCAATTGACCAGGTATGGCACCGATTGTTACGCCTATGGCCTTATCGCTGCTGGTCAAATCGAACTGGTTATCGAAGCTGGCTTACATGCTTATGACGTTCAAGGTCCCATCGGCGTGATCCAAGCTGCAGGCGGTATCGTTACAGATTGGCACGGCAATCCGGCCCATAACGGCGGGCAAATCTTAGCTGCCGCCAACAAGGAAATACATGCAAAAGCTTTGGCACTATTGCAGCCTTTCGCCCATTAAGAACAGGCCCTCCCGCCCCTTGATCTGCGCTGCTAAAGCAGCTCAACAAGCGTTGGGCGTGGCCGTCTGCTGTATGCAGCAGACGGCTGGCGCGTGACGGCACCCCAAACCCCATTGAAAATCATTCGTATTTTTGTAAACTACGTCAACTGACCGGAGTCCTTGCCCTTCTGTCCGTCAGTGGATGTCTTCATCTAACCGAACGGGTCTTCTTTAGCGGAGGCCAGCGCTCCATGAGCATACACCCCACGCAATCCCCAGAGATACTTATCAAGAATGCTGCATGCGTCCTCACGATGGACGACGAACGGCGCGAATTGCGCGACGAAGACATTCTCATCGGCAACGGCTGCATCGTGGAAATCGGCCCAAATTTAGATGCCCCAAATGGTATTAACACGATCAACGCCCAAGGTTGCTTGGTGACCCCCGGCCTCGTGAACACCCATCACCACCTGTATCAAAGCCTAACCCGCGCTGTCCCCGGTGCCCAAGATGCCCTGCTGTTTGGTTGGCTACAACGGCTCTACCCTATTTGGTCATCATTTGGCCCCGAAGAGATGCGCGTATCAGCACTTACAGGCCTAGCAGAACTCGCGCTGTCCGGCTGCACAATGACCTCGGATCACCTGTATCTATATCCCAACGGCAGCCGCCTCGAGGACACGATCGACGCCGCCCAAGAAGTTGGCCTGCGCTTTCACCCTACGCGCGGCGCTATGTCGATTGGCGAAAGCGCGGGTGGACTTCCCCCGGATCACCTGGTTGAATCAGAAACCCACATTCTCAATGACATGATCCGACTGGTAGACCGCTGGCACGATCCGCAAGAGGGTTCGATGCTGCGCATCGGGCTTGCACCTTGCTCACCCTTTTCTGTCAGTCGCGATCTAATGCGCGACACGGCGCTTCTTGCGCGAGACAAGGGCGTGATGTTGCACACTCATCTTGCAGAGAATGACGAAGATGTCGCCTATAGCCTTGAGAAATTCGGTTGTCGCCCCGGGCAATATGCGGAAGACTTGGGGTGGACTGGCCAAGACGTGTGGCACGCCCATTGCGTGAAGCTCGACAAGCAAGAGATCGATCTGTTCGCCCGCTCGGGCACAGGTGTTGCGCATTGTCCCTGCTCCAATTGTCGGTTGGGGTCGGGCATCGCCCCCATACGAAAAATGCGCGATGCAGGGGTGAATGTCGGATTAGGTGTGGATGGTTCCGCCTCTAATGATATGGCAAATCTAGCAATCGAGGCCCGTCAGGCGATGCTGTTGCAGCGTGTCAATCAAGGGGCGGACGCGATGAGCGCCCGAGAAGCCCTAGAGATCGCTACACGTGGTGGTGCGGATGTCCTTGGTCGGCCTGAATGCGGTCGCATCGCCCCCGGAAAACGTGCTGACATCGCCATTTGGGACATGAATGGCATAGAATCTGCGGGCAGTCATGATCCCGCAGCGCTTTTGCTGTCAGGGCCAAACATGGTCCGAGATCTGATCGTCAATGGGCGCCAGATCGTGGCGGAAGGCCAAATGCTGACCATAAACCTTAAGGAAACGATTTCTTATCAAAACCGCCTTGCACGTAGATTGGTGATTTAACCATCATCAAACATCGGGTGAGAAAACATCACCGTGTCATTCCGAAAAATGGCACGGCATATTATTCGATCACACAAAATCAGCGGTCGCAGACCCCATTGATCCAGGTAGCCTGCACCGCACGATCATCGCCCATCATCAATGTCGGGAAAACCGCTTCCCAAATATCGGTCGCGCGCATGCTGCGTTGTGAAATGGCGGGGGTCGACGCCAGATCAAGCACGACAAAATCTGCCTCCATGCCCTCAACGATATTGCCGATTTTGTCTTCCATACGCAGGGCACGGGCGGACCCTTGTGTCGCAAGCCAAAGCATCTGTGCCGGGTGCAACGGTGTGCCACGCAATTGGCCAATTTCATAAGCCGCAGCCATGGTGCGCAACATGGAAAAACTAGATCCACCGCCAGTGTCAGTGGCAAGCCCAACACGCTGCCCTTCTGCCACCAATCCCGCCATATCAAACAGGCCAGACCCAATGAATGTATTGGACGTCGGGCAATGCACAAGGCCTGCGTCCATCTCGCGCAGGCGCATACGCTCGCGTTCTGTCAGATGAATGGCGTGACCAAAAAGACCTCCTTCACGCAACAGGCCATGTGCCTCGTAAGTATCTAAATAATCACGTGAATCTGGAAATAAATCCTGCACCCAGGCGATCTCATCCACCTGCTCAGACAGATGAGTTTGCATCAAAACTTCGGGGTATTCACCCCATAGCGCACCCAAAGCAGACAGTTGATCCGGTGTAGACGTTGGTGAAAATCGCGGCGTAATCGCGTAACTTGCCCGTCCACGTCCGTGCCATTTTTCCAGTAACATTTTACTGTCATCATAGGCGCTTTGCACCGTGTCGCGTAGCCCGTCAGGGGCGTTGCGATCCATACAGGTTTTGCCCGCGATAATGCGTTGTCCGCGTGCCTCCGCAGCTTCAAACAAAGCATCCACGCTTTCTGGATGAATGGTGCAAAAACTGGTCACAGTGGTCGTGCCATTGGCCCGCGTCAGATCAAGGTAACGATCCGCAGTGTCGCGTGCAAATTCTGCATCATGAAACCGCATTTCTTCTGGGAACGTATAGCTGTTCAACCAATCGATCAGGCGCTTGCCCCAGCTGGCGATAATCGCTGTTTGGGGATAATGCACATGGGCATCGACAAGGCCTGCACAAATCAGATGATCGCCGTAATCTGTTACCAGCGCTTGTGGGGCTTTTGCACGAATCTCATGCGCAGTGCCGACGGTTTCAATCTTTCCACCCTTGATCAGAATCGCACCATCAGTGATCACGCGCACGGCTTCTGTGGCGGGGCCTTCAAACGGGTTTGCGACGAATTGCAGAACCTGTCCTGTAAGAATTTTCTGCGTCATACACCTGTCCTATGGCTGATCTTCACGACCCACAGCATAACCTGTCGCATTTTGCAGGTAAATCGCCCGGTTCTCTCTGTTTTTCGGAAACTGTTTTGGCTATGGTCAGCAAAAGGCGCGGATGAACAACATCCGCAGGTGTGGTTTCCGGCAAAGAGGCAGATAAATGGCTGACACAATCTTTGATTCGGACGACCAAGAAGAAGACTTCGCGCTCGATAGATCTTTGGTGGATGAGGTCCGCCTCGCGGTTGCAACGGTTAACAAATCGCGACTTGCCGATATCCTAACTCCCATGCACCCGGCCGACCTCGCCGACCTTTTGGAACAAGTCGACCATAGCTTGCGTCGCGAAATATTCCTGTTGGGGCGCGATGTATTTGACGGCGAAGTCCTGTCGGAACTCGACGAAAGCTTGCGCGAAGAAGCGATCGAGTTTCTGCCCGACGACGTGGTGTCAGACGCGGTGCGCGAGCTTGAAACTGATGACGTTGTGGACTTGGTTGAAGACCTTGATGAACCCCAACAGGAAGCCATTCTTGACGCGCTGGAAGACGCGGATCGGGTCGCGGTGGAACAGGCCTTGTCTTGGCCCGAAGATTCCGCTGGGCGGCTTATGCAACGCGAATTTGTCGCGGCCCCTGAGCATTGGAACGTTGGGCAGGCAATTGATTTCCTGCGTGAAGAAACCGAGCTTCCAGAACAATTTTATCATGTTATCATCGTTGATCCGCGCCTAAAACCAACGGGTTACGTGACCCTTGGGAAATTGCTAGCCTCAGCCCGCGACATCCCACTAAGTGACATCACCGAAGACACTTTCCGCACCATTCGTGTGTTGCAGGAAGAAGAAGACGTCGCCTATGCTTTCAACCAATATCACCTGATTTCGGCGCCTGTTGTCGACGAAGATGACCGTTTGGTCGGGGTGATTACCATCGACGACGCCATGGCCGTATTGGATGACGAACACGAAGAAGACATCCTTCGTTTGGCTGGTGTGGGCGAAACCTCAAGCCTATCTGACCGCGTAATAGAAACCACCAAAGCCCGTTTTCCTTGGCTGTTTGTGAACTTGATCACCGCGATCTTGGCATCCCTTGTGATCGCCCAATTTGAGGCGACCATCGCGCAATATGTGGCGCTTGCCGTTTTGATGCCGATCGTCGCATCCATGGGCGGAAACGCTGGCACGCAATCGTTAACAGTTGCGGTGCGGGCCCTTGCCACGAAAGATTTGACCAGCTCAAACCTTTGGCGTGTGATCAAACGTGAAGCCTTGGTGGGGCTTGCAAATGGCATGATCTTTGCGCTGTTTATGGGCGTCGTTGGCTATGTTTGGTTTGGCTCTATGATGCTGGGGGTTGTGCTTGCGATCGCGATGGTGGTGAACCTTGTGATCGCGGGGCTTGCGGGCATTTTGGTACCCGTGACATTGGAAAAGCTCGACATCGATCCAGCCCTTGCGTCGGGTGCGTTTGTAACAACCGTGACTGATATCGTTGGATTTTTTGCCTTCCTTGGCCTTGCAGGAACCCTACTATTATGACCGATCTGATTGCCCTTAAATCCGCAGCGCGCAAAGCCGCTTTTACGCGCCGTGGTGAAACCCACCGTGCCGAAGACGCCCCGGCGCGTAATGCGGCGGCAAATGCGAAATTGATGGATGTAATCGCCCGCCATACCGGCAAGATCATCGGGGCTTATATGCCGATGCGCAGCGAGATCGATCCGCTTCCTGCAATGAACGGCCTTGCGGCCACATCACAAATCGCTGTGCCCGTGATCGAAGCAAACGGCCAACCCCTGAAATTCGCCCTCTGGACACCCGACACCGTGATGACCATGGGCACTTTTGGCGCGCGTATCCCTGCGGATTGCCAATGGGTTGAACCCGAGATTTTGATCGCCCCATTGGTGTCCTTTGATCGCGCGGGTGGGCGTCTGGGATATGGCGGTGGATTTTACGATCGAACCCTTGAAGGCCTGCGCGCCAAACGTCCGACGTTGGCAGTTGGCTTTGCCTGGGCTGCACAGGAAGCCGTTGATCTGCCCCTCGAAGACACAGACCAGCCCCTAGATTATATTGTGACAGAAAACGAAGTGATCACCTTCTAATGGGAATGGACTGATGAAAACGGGCGGCCCGTTTTATTCAGAAGCCTTTTCCAAGGTGTGCTTCAGGCGCTGCTGATACGCCCAATTTACACACCACTCCAGCGATCCACCATGATTTCAGTCTGCTCGTATCTGCCGGAGCTGGCCGAGCGCATCCAAAACACAAGCACATGTTCGCAGAATTCTTCCCATTCCTGGCGGCTATCAGGCAAAAACGCGACGTTCCAGTCGTTTCTACGCTTGCGCGACACCATGGCCGTGATAATGCAGGGATATGCGTATTCTATTTCTCGGCGATGTCGTTGGTCGTACTGGCCGCAATGCAATTACTGAACGTCTTCCTGCGATGCGGAAAGACTGGAAGCTCGATTTTGTCGTGGTGAACGGCGAAAATGCAACCTCTGGTATGGGGCTGAACGCTGGCCATGCGAAAGCAATTTTGGCGGCGGGCGCCGATGTTGTGACCCTTGGTGATCACGCTTTTGATCAGCGGGATATGAACACCTATATCAACGAAGAACCGCGTATCATTCGCCCACTGAACTTTGCCAAAAACGCGCCTGGTCGTGGGGCTGGCATCTTTGAAGCGACACGCGGGCGCAAGGTTCTCGTGACACAGGCATTGGGCCAAGTGTTTATGAAACGCCCCTTTGCCGACCCATTTTCCGCGGTCGAGGCCGAGCTGAAAAAAGCCCCCCTTGGTGGCCGCGTGCAAGCCAGCCTTGTGGACATTCACTGCGAAGCCACAAGCGAAAAAATGGGCATGGGTCATTGGTGTGATGGGCGAGCAAGTGTTGTGGTCGGCACCCACACCCATATCCCAACAGGTGACGCGCAAATCCTACCAAAAGGCACGGCGTTTCAAGCAGACGCCGGCATGTGTGGCGATTATAATTCCGTCATTGGCATGGAAAAAGACGAACCTATGCGCCGTTTCGTAACCGGCATGGGCAAGGGGCGTTTCACCCCCGCCGTGGAAGAAGCGACCCTATCCGGGCTGTTTGTCGAAACCAACGATATGACAGGCAAAGCAAAACGCGTCGCGATGATCCGCAATGGCGGGCGTTTGCAACCATCATCCCCCGACAGCGCTTGGCCCCCGGCGTGATCGCACGCGCAAAGCAAGGAAATGGTTTTCTGTTCCTGATGCTGCTGGGCTGCGGCTTGATCTGGGGCGCGTCCTTTCCGTTGAACAAAATTGCCGTTTCTGCGGGCTACCGCGATTTCGGTATTATCTTTTGGAATCAACTTATTGCCGCATCTGTTCTAGCAGTGATTTGCTGGCAACGCGGCGTCTGGCCCGGCTTTCAGCGCAAACAAATCAGGCTTTATCTGGCAGTGATGCTGTGCGGCACATTGCTGCCCAACTGGGCGTCTTACACCGCGTCTGTTTACCTGCCCGCCGGCGTCGTGGCCCTGCTGATTTCGCTGGTCCCAATGTTTGCCTTTCCCATCGCGCTTGCCTTCGGGGCCGAACGTTTCGCATGGCGACGTTTCGCAGGGTTGCTCACGGGCATGGCCGCGGTTCTGTTGATCGCAGGGCCCGAGGCCAGCCTGCCAGAACGCGCCATGGTGGTCTTTATCCCGCTGGCTTTGATCGCGCCGTTTTTATACGGGCTGGAAGGCAATCTTGTGGCAAAATGGGGCGATACAGGTGAAGGCCCGGTGCGGGTTTTGCTTGGCGCAAGCTTGCTTGGTGTCATCACAAGCCTGCCCATCGCCCTGATCAGCGGCACGTTCATTGATCCGCGCGGTCCCTGGGGCGCGCCGGATCTGGCGATTGTCATCGGGGCCATCACCAATGTCATCGCCTATACGGGTTATGTCTGGTTGGTTGGTCGCGCCGGTGCTGTGTTCTCGGCCCAAGTGGCCTACATCGTAACCGCCGCCGGACTTCTATGGTCAATGATCCTACTGTCCGAGAGCTATTCCAGCTATATTTGGTTCGCCCTGGTTCTGATGATGGCCGGGCTGTTTTTGGTGCAACCGAGGGAAGCGGAATAAACAATGCCATACCAACTACAGCTCATGTTTGAGATTACATATGTGCCACTTGGTCAACCAAAGTAGGACCATAGTAGCAGCAAATGCCAAACACCACACTTGCACCCGCACGCATAAACCGCGACACTTGTGCGATTGTAACGAATATGGGTCCTGATGATCTTAGCTGAATTTCTCTCCCCTACGGGACAAGCCATCCTTGCACTTTGCGTGGTGGCGGCGATGTTTGTGTTATTTCTACGCGAATCTTATCCAACCGAAGTCGTGGCCATCTCTGGCGTTGCCTTGATGCTGGCCACGGGTATTTTACCCTATGAAAAAGCCCTGCCAGTGCTGGCAAACCCAGCGCCCTGGACGATTGCGGCGATGTTCATCATCATGGGGGCATTGGTGCGCACGGGGGCGCTTGATTGGTTCACGCAATACGCCGACCGCAAAGCCCAGACCCAGCCCGTTGTCGCCGTGGCGATGTTGATGGGGTTTGTGATCTTCAGTTCGGCCATCGTGTCCAACACCCCGGTGGTCGTTGTGATGATCCCGGTCTTCGTGCAATTGGCGCGCACCCTTGGGCTGCCGGCCTCTAAGATGTTGATCCCCCTGTCTTATGCCGCGATCCTTGGCGGCACCCTGACCTTGATCGGCACCTCAACCAACCTGCTTGTGGATGGTGTTGCGCGTGCAAACGGGATGGAGGCGTTTTCGATCTTCGAGGTCACGCCGCTGGGCATTATCCTTGTGATCTGGGGCATGATCTATTTGCGGTTCATCGGGCCAAAACTGCTGCCGGACCGCGATAGCATGGCAGATCTACTGTCAAACCAGTCCAAAAAGAAATTCTTCTCAGAAGCAGCGATCCCGCCCGAAAGTAACTTGATCGGGCGTGAAGTCAGTGACGTGCAATTGTTCAAACGTGAAGGCGTGCGATTGATCGACGTCTTGCGTGGGGATTTATCCCTGCGGCGCAACCTTAAAGACGTGATCTTGCAGGTTGGCGACCGCGTGGTTTTGCGCACAGAAATGACCGAGCTTTTGTCGCTACAACGTAACAAAAGCCTTAAACGCGTCGATCAACTTTCCGCAGTGGAAACCAGCACGGTTGAGGTTCTGATTTCGCCGGATGCCAAAATGGTTGGTCGATCGCTGGGGTCACTGCGTCTTCGTCGGCGATACGGTGTTTATCCGCTGGCTGTTCATCGCCGCAATCAAAACATCGGACGTCAAATTGACGATCTGGTCGTGCGCGTGGGGGACACCCTGCTGCTGGAAGGCGCACCGGAGGATATCCAACGCCTCGCAAATGACATGAACCTTGTTGACGTCACCAAACCCTCTGGTCGGGCGTTTCGCCGGGCCAACGCCCCTATTGCCATTGCTGCATTGCTTGGCATCGTGGGGCTTGCCGCTGTTGGTGTTGCCCCAATTTTCCTGCTGTCCATCATTGCCGTCGCGTTGATTTTCCTGACGAAATGTATCGATGCCGAAGAAGCGTTCGCCTTTATCGACGGGCGCTTACTGGCCCTTATCTTTTCGATGCTGGCAATTGGTGCGGCATTGGAAGCCTCAGGGGCGGTGCGGTTGATCGTTGACGCTGTTGCGCCAGGCCTTGGCGTGTTGCCACCTTTCCTGATTGTCTGGGCGGTCTATCTGCTGACATCGGTATTGACGGAACTTGTGTCCAACAATGCGGTTGCGGTGGTTGTCACGCCCATCGCGATTGGGTTGGGCGAAGCCTTGGGCGTGGACGCGCGGCCTTTGGTCGTTGCGGTCATGGTCGCAGCAAGCGCAAGTTTCGCCACCCCCATCGGATATCAAACAAATATGATGGTCTATGGTCCTGGTGGTTACAAATTTACAGACTTTATGAAGATCGGTATTCCATTGAATTTGACCGTTGGATTATTGGCATCACTGTTGATCCCCTTCTTCTGGCCATTGTAAATTCAAGGTGGGGCAATCTGTCCCATCCGCTTGAAACAAACTGAAAAGCCCCCATATTTCCTACATGCAAGCAAGAACATCGTATTCTTATTCACCGCCCTATGGCGACGCTTTGGTTTCCAACACCATACGCAAAACATAACTGGTTTAGCGCGGGCCACGCACACACGCCTTGACCCCCACACACTCACAACGATAATTGATCCCAAATTTCTCACAGAAAGGCTCTGTAATGAACCGTATTCTTACACTGAGCGGCCTCGCAGCCACATCCTCTATCTTGATGACCACAACGGCGCTTGCGGATATTTCCGCATCCGAGGTCTGGCAAGCTTGGCAAGAAGACGCCGCACGGATGGGTATGACCCTGTCAGCAAACACGCAAGAGACCAACGCTGGCGTCGACTTATCGGCCCTAGAATTCACGGTGACCATTCCGCAATTCGGCGAAATGGAAGCCCCCGCAGAGATTCGACTGAACATTGGCGAGGTCTCTTTGAATGAAAACGATGGCGCAGTATCTGTCATTTGGCCTGACAGTCAGCAAGGTGTCGTTTCCGTCGTCTATGGCAAAGATGGCGGGGCGCTTTCTTTTGAAGGGACCACTTCGGGTCGCGCCTCGGTCATCAGTGGGTCTGTTGACGAAATGATCTACGATATAAGCCTTGATGACATGTCTTGGAAAGTGTCCGATTGGTCCGTCACAGGCAACGACATTTCCACACAAGATCTCGCGAAGTTTGTCTTTGAACTGTCTGTTCTTGCCGAAGGTCTGACCGCGAAAACCACCGTGAATCGTATGGATGGGTGGCACGCAGTGTCAACTGGCACGACAGCAAAATCATCCTATGACTTCCTGGTTGACTCCGGGACCGACGAGGGCCGCCAGGCAACCACTCAAACGCAAACGGGTGGCGCATACGAATTCTCACTGACGCTACCGGACAAGATCGACTTCACGACACCAGAGGGCACAGTCGCAGCCTTGCAAGCGGGCCTTGCACTATCCATGCAAGGCACTGTCGATGACGTGCAGCAACAGCAAACCCAAGTGACGCCAATGGGCGAAGTAAACAGTAACATTGTGGCAAGCGACCTTGAATATGCAATCACTGCAAACCAAGATCTCGTAAAGCTCACTGGTGTGTATGGTGAAACCCAACTTGACCTGAGTGGCGGCCCCATCCCGCCCGTCACAATCAACGCCTCAGGCGCAGGTGTTGAATTAACGTCCCCCCTTGTCGCCGACGGCAGTCGCGCGCGTTATATGATTTCTCTAAACGACTTCACGTTGAACGACGAAATCTGGGGCATATTTGACCCGACCGCAGTCTTGGCCCGTGACCCTGCGCAGCTGACCCTTGATCTATCAGCCGACCCTGTTTGGAAAATCGATATTCTTGACCTTGCGGCATGGGACGCTGTCGGCCCCGACAATCTGCCCTTGGCGCCAACCGATATCCGTTTAGATGCATTTGAATTGACCGCAGCGGGTGCCAGCATCACCGGCACAGGTGAGATGAAGGTGAACTATGATGATGTAGCTAGCGGCGGCGATCCTGTACCTGCCGGACACATCAAATTGGCCGCCTCTGGCGTGAATGGCCTGATGGATAATCTCGTTAAAATGGGTTTCCTACCTGAGCAACAAGCAATGGGCGCACGTATGATGATGGGACTGATTGCTGTTCCAGGTGAAGGTGAAGATACACTAAAATCCCGAATTGAGATGACCGAAGAGGGCCATATCCTAGCCAACGGCATGCGCTTAAAATAAGTGAGATATCAGACTTAAACGGGCCGCTCAGCAAACTGGGCGGCCCTTTTCTTTTGCTCATTTGCATCATCTGCTTGTGCGAGAGCGCTTGGGCAATTACCTCTGGTACAAACAGCAGCAGGTCCGATTATGACAAACGCCCTTTCCGACATCACCGACATCCTTTTACAAGCCGCGCGTAAAGCAGGTGCAGATCACGCGGATGCCATCGCCGTTGAAGGCCAGTCCATTTCCGTTGATGTCCTAAATGGCGCGTTGGAACATGCCGAACGTTCCGAAGGTACAGACATTGGCTTGCGGGTGTTTATCGGTCAACGCACGGCTATTGCGTCCTCGTCGGATACGCGCGCTGACACTATCGCACAAATGGCCGAACGCGCCGTTGCCATGGCAAAAGAAGCCCCAGACGATCCCTGGGCATGCCAAGCCCAAGCCGGGGAATTTACAACAGCATTTGATCTCGCATCGCTGGAACTCGAAGACCCGTCGCCAGAACCATCCCCAACAGATTTGGAAGAAGACGCCCGCCGTGCCGAAGCCGCGGCCCAAGCAATTTCCGGCGTCTCACAAGTACAGTCAAGCAGCGCGGGATACGGCACAAGCCGCATCCACCTTGCCACCAGTGCGGGGTTTGCCGGTGGTTACGGGCGCAGCAATCGCGGAACATCCTGTGTCGCGATTACGGGAACCGGCACCGAAATGGAACGTGACTATTACGGTGATTCCCGCATCTTCCAAAGCGATTTGATCACACCCGAAGAGATCGGCCGCATCGCCGCAGAACGTGCGGTCGCCCGCGCCAATGCCCGCAAACCCGCAACGGGCACCTACCCTGTGATCTTTGATGAACGCATCTCAAGTTCGCTTATCGGGCATCTTCTGGGTGCTGTGAATGGTGCGTCCGTTGCGCGCGGATCCAGCTGGGCGAAAGATTGTATTGGCGAACAGGTTTTACCAGATCATATGTCCCTGACAGAAAACCCACATCGCCCCCGTGTTGGTGGATCACGCCCGTTTGACGCTGAAGGTCTTGCGACCACTTCGCGCAACATCATTGAAAACGGCATTCTAACCGGCTGGACTTTGGACCTAGCAACAGCGCGTCAATTGGGTATGGAAAGCACAGCCAATGCCAGTCGTGGCACATCATCAGGGCCATCCCCCACAAGTGGAAATGCGGCTCTAACGCAGGGGAATCAGACCCTAAACGAGCTACTGCGAGACATGGGAACGGGCCTATTGGTGACCTCTATGATCGGATCTACCATCAACCCGAATACAGGTGATTATTCCCGTGGCGCATCTGGTTTCTGGATCGAGAACGGGGAAATCCAATACCCCGTCAACGAATGTACCATCGCCGGGAATTTGCGCGACATGTTGAAACGCATCATTCCCGCAAATGACGCCCGTATGCATCTTTCGCGCAATGTTCCATCCTTGATGATTGAAGGAATGACCCTTGCCGGAAGCTGATCTTAACCTTCTGCGTGACGCAGCCCTGGCCAGTGGTGACATCGCGCGCAAATTCTGGAAGCAGAACCCTGACGTCACCGATAAGCCCGATGGTGCAGGTCCGGTAACCGAAGCCGATCTTGCGATTGATCGCATGTTGCACAGTGAATTGCGCAGCGCACGGCCCGATTATGGCTGGCTGTCAGAAGAAACCGAAGATGACCAGAAACGGTTAAACCATGATCGGGTTTTCATCATCGATCCAATCGACGGCACCCGTGCATTTATTCAAGGCGATAGCAGCTTTTCGCATTCTCTTGCGATTGCCGAAAAAGGCGAAGTCATTGCCGCCGCTGTTTATCTGCCGATCCGAGACGAAATGTTTTTGGCCCATAAAAACGGCATAGCCACCCTGAACGGTAAACCCATTCAGGTGACCGCTGCGGCGACACAAGGGGCAAAAGTGCTGGGGGCGAAGCCCAACTTTGCACCGGACCATTGGCAAGATGATCAAACGCCCCCCATTGAACGCCACTTCCGATCGTCATTGGCCTGGCGCCTGTGTTTGGTGGCCCAAGGTCGGTTTGACGCGATGATCACCATCCGCCCAACTTGGGAATGGGACGTCGCAGCAGGCAGTCTAATCGCAACACTTGCTGGCGCAACCGTCACCGACCTTGCGCAGGGCGAAGCGCGCTTCAACAATGCCCACCCAAAACTCCGCGGAATGTTGGCCGCAGGGCCAGATCTGCACAGTGATCTGATCTCTCGTCTGAAACACACATCCATTCCAGCGTAACGTCTGGGCACGTCAGCGTAACATCTGGGTTTCTCCTTTAAACATGTGGCATCATCGCATAGGTTGACGGCAACTTTTAAAACTCTGAGGTTCCAATGACCCAACGCCTGCATCTCGTCTTTGGTGGCGAACTGACCGACCCATCTAAAAATGCTTTCAAGGATGTTAACGACATCGATATCGTCGGCATGTTTCCCGATTATGACAGCGCCTACAACGCATGGAAATCTGCGGCTCAGCGCACAGTTGACAATGCCCACATGCGCTACTTCATTGCGCATATCCACCGTCTCCGCGACGAGGCCACAGCCGCCTCTCCGACTGAGGAACTCGGCAACTGAAAACCGGTTTCACCCCTTCCCTCAGCCTGAAGCTATATGAGGCCCTCACCCGGCGGAAGCGTCTTTCTGATCAAGCAATTGACCCGAAAGACGCCCGCCCCGTCGGCCCCCTTGTTTGGTTGCACGCTTGCACAGAAACACAGGCTGTTGCCTTCATTGAGTTGGCCCATCGATTGGCCGAGGATCGTGGCGAGCTTTGGGTCTTGATCACCACCCAATCCGCCGACGTCAAATCCCAAATTGACGCCCATCTTACATCCGCCCCAATGACACAAACCGTGACGTTGATATTTGCGGACGATGATCCCCGCATTGCCACCTATTGGCAGCCGGACATCTGCATTTGGACGGGTGGCACCTCACATCCAGCTCTGTTATCTGAAATTGCACGCACCAGCGAAGTCATGCTACTTGCAGATGCAGAAATCTCGACGCTATCGCCTGGCACATCCCTGCCCACCCCCGGCCTTCGCAGCGCAATCCTGCGTTACTTCGACAAAGCTTTTTCACTAAACGAGATGAGCTTCGCAGGCCTCCAAACCGCCTTTGGCGACAACGCCCGTGTCGAAAATATTGGCCCGTTGCGCCAAGGTGCATGCCCGCCAAGTTACAACGAAGCCGAATTCGCAGACGTCAGCCAACGCCTTGCAGCCCGTCCACTTTGGCTGGCCGCGCTTTGTGTCCCAGATGAATTTGAAGCGGTCCTAACCGCGCATGAACGCGCCTTACGCAGCTCTCACCGTTTGTTGTTGCTGATTTGCCCAGCCCGTGAAGAAGACGGCGCCATGATCAAGGCACTCGCCGAAGCCCGAGGCCTATCCGTGGGGTTGCGATCTGATGGCGAAGATCCTGAACAAGACTGTCAGGTCTATGTCGCAGATCACCCCGAAGAAATCGGCATGTGGTATCGCGTGGCATCCGTTTGTTTCGTTGGCCAAACTTTAACACCCGGTCACAGTCCACGATTACTCCCCCCAGCAGCTCTTGGGGCAGCCTTGATCTTTGGGCAATACGGCAACAACACACGTAGAATAATGGACCAACTTATAGATCAAAGCGCAGGTATATGTGTCACAGACACACAGCCACTGGCTGATGCCGTAATCAAATTGCTTGCCCCAGACAAAGCTGCCCGTCTGGCCCATAACGCGTGGGAAACAATCACCGAAGGGGCCGTGATTCTGGATCGTTTGACCGACATTGCTGCATCTGTCCTCGACGGCAAGGGGATCCCCGATGCGCACCCCTGATTTTTGGTCACAACCCTTGGGGTTGAAAGCCCGCGTTCTGTCACCTCTGGGGGCGCTTTATGCCCTCGCGACAGCACGCCGCCTGGCCCGTGGGCACCCCAAATCCCTGCCCGTACCCACCATCTGTGTCGGCAATCTAAACGCCGGTGGTACTGGAAAAACACCGGTTTGCATCTGGCTTGCCTCTGAGTTGCAGGCGATGGGACACACCCCATACATCGTCTCGCGCGGATATGGTGGCACCCAGATCGATCCATTGCGTGTGGACGAACGCAAGCACACCGCCGAACGCATTGGTGACGAACCCTTGCTGCTGTCTGCCTTCGCACCGGTGATTGTTGCAAGAGACCGCGCCGCAGGTGCCGAGCTTGCCATTGCGCAAGGGGCCGATGTGATCATTTTAGACGATGGCTTTCAAAACCCTGCATTAGACACTGATTTACCGATCATCGTGGTCGATGCCAATGTGGGTTTTGGCAACGGATGTTGTATCCCAGCCGGACCATTGCGTGAACCGATCACAGCAGGGCTTCCGCGTGCTGCTCAGATCATTGCCATCGGGGATGAGGCAGCACAATCTGGCTTTGACGCCGCCTGGGGTGCCAAAATCCACGAGATCGCACCCAACCTGCCTATCGCGCAGGCCTCTCTCGCGCCATTGCAAACGGGAATGGACTGGAAAGACATGCCTGTTTTCGCCTTTGCTGGAATTGGGCGACCCGAGAAATTCTTTTTGACACTGAAAAACCTCGGGGCCGATTTGATCCACACCGAACCGCTTGCAGACCATCAAGCCCTGTCAGACCGCTTGATGTCACGGCTGCTGTCAGATGCGAAATCTCACAGGGCGCAGCTTGTCACCACAGAAAAAGACGCTGCAAGATTGCCGCAAAAATACCGACAGAAAGTGTTAACTTTGCCGGTGCGCTTACAGTTTAAAGACCCTATTCCCCTGAAACAGAGCCTTATTAACTTGTTTAACTCTTAATTGCGTTCCACAGTTTTGCACGAACATCAGCCCCATGTTCGTCCAACGCAGGTGATGGCTGGGCAATCGAAAGCTCGGCATCAGAAAAAATCACTGGGGCGCGAACAGACGGTATGCCATCCAGATCCACTTGCATGCCCCGCGCAACAACTTGCGGGTCTGCGAACACATCTGCCATGTCATTGATCGGACCCGCTGGCACGTTATGGGCCTCACAGGCGGCCAAAAGATCCGATTTTGTCCGTGTTAGGGTCTTTTCTGTCAAGCGGCGCGTCATCTGATCACGGTTTTTTAACCGATCCGCATTCTTCAAATATTCAGGCGCAAATGCCATGTCTTCCAAGTCAAGAAGACAGCACAAACGCTGGTATTGCCCATCATTGCCCGTTGCGATGATCAACCAGCCGTCGGAACAATCAAACACTTGATATGGCGTCAAATTTTGGTG
This sequence comes from Halocynthiibacter namhaensis, assembly GCF_000812685.1. Taxonomy (GTDB): domain Bacteria; phylum Pseudomonadota; class Alphaproteobacteria; order Rhodobacterales; family Rhodobacteraceae; genus Halocynthiibacter; species Halocynthiibacter namhaensis. The sequence goes on along the minus strand of NZ_JWIF01000056.1, from coordinate 318,166 downwards.
TGCGTTACCGATACGCTGTGGCGCGTTACCGGTTGTCAGGTAATTCATGCCCTGGTTGGCCCCGATCGCCACAGCAACATCCAGCAAGGACATGTCGATGTGCTGTCCTGTTCCTGTGCTATGACGCTGATGAAGCGCTGCCAAAATCGCGGTCACCCCATATAATCCTGTAAAGATATCAGTCACCGCAACTCCAACCTTTTGCGGTTGGCCTTCGGGGGCACCCGTGACGCTCATGAGGCCGGACATGCCCTGGATGATATAGTCATATCCCGCGCGATGCGCATAGGGCCCGGTCTGGCCAAAACCTGTGACCGAACAATAGATAAGACCCGGATTCACCTGTTTTAGGGTCTCATAATCCAATCCATATTTTGCCAAACCACCCAGTTTGAAGTTTTCAATTAGGATATCAGCACCAGAAACCAGTTCCCGGATAAAGGCTTGGTCTTCCGCACTGCGAAGATCAACCGCAACCGAGTGTTTCCCCCGGTTGCAGCTGTGAAAATAAGAAGCCGATCCATCACGTTCAACAAAAGGGGGCCCCCATTGCCGCGTGTCATCGCCTTCATGGCTTTCCAATTTGATAACATCCGCACCATAATCCGCAAGCGTCTGCCCCGCCCATGGACCAGCAAGTACACGGGCAAGTTCGACGACTTTCAGACCTTTAAGTGGTGTCATTCTGCTGGCAGCTCCGCATCAATCAATTCCGCCAGATCAGCATAGTTCATGTTGCCGTATTTGGTGTCATTCACTTTTAGCGAAGGCGTGGATGTGATCGCGTCAGCCTCAGCGTTTTTCTGATACACGGCAAGCATCGCACGCGGCATGTCTTCATCCGCGAAACATGTGTCCAATTCTGCATCCGAAACACCAGCAGAACGCCCAATTGCGCGTAGGTTCTCGACGATCTTAGCCGGGTCGCTACCATCAAGCCATTCGCGCTGCGTGCTGTACAACACATCTTGGATACCGAAATAACGCAGTGGGCCACCACAACGCGCAACCATAGACGCCCAAAGGCCGAAACGATCAAAATACACTTCGCGATAGATGAAACGCACCTTGCCCGTATCGATGTAATTCGCCTTGAGCTGTGGCATCACATTTGCATGAAAGCTGGCACAATGTGGGCAAGTATAGGACGCATATTCCGTGATCGTCACAGGCGCATCCGCATCGCCAAGCACCATTTCAATCACACCAGATGTATCAATGTCACTTGCTTCTTGCGCATTTGCAGCACTGATAGGCGCAAATGTTGTTGTGCCAGGCCTTGCACCTTGGCTTAAAAACCAAGCGCCGCCGCCCAAAAGCGCCGCAGCGCCCGCACCAAGAACTGTTCTTCTTTGCATGTTCATACCTCTTCAGGATTTCTGTTTGGATAAAATGTTTTCACCAAGCAACGCGAGAGCATCATGCAGGGTTTGATTCTCAACCCCCGCCACCACATCGCGCGCGTTATGCTTCATCTCTTCGGTAACGATCTTCTCAGGCTGTTTGCGCGGCTTTGGCTTAAACTGCACTTTCCCCTCGGCAAAACCCGTGGCGGCTGTCTGGGTGATCTTCACCTTGGATATCGCCGCATAGCCATAACAGCCATTCACCTTTTCGCGGATCTTTTCAGCCTGCATTTGCAACAATGGCGCGTTCGCCCCCGTCGTAAGCACCGTCAAGGTTGCCCCCATTCCACCACGCCCATAGCCTACCTTCACAGGCAAAGCGGTGGCGGCCGTTTCTTCGCCAACGATCTCAGCCCAATGGGTCAAAAGGCGTGAAACACTAAACCCACGGCTTTCGCCGACCTTGCGAATCTGCTTTTCCAACAGACTGCCGGTGCGCGTAAACTTGCGTCCACGCCGACGATAAGGCGCCGTCTTTTTATAGGTGTGCTTTTCCATTTCACATGTATTGTATCCCGGCCCGGGCGGGGCACCAGCGAAAAGACTTCAAAGGATGTAAAACTTGCGTGATATGGCCGATTTAAGTGGTGAGTTGCTATCTTGGTACGACCAAAACGCCCGCGAAATGCCCTGGCGCACAGCGCCAAGCATGCGAAAAAATGGCGTCACGCCAGATCCTTACCACATTTGGATGTCCGAAATCATGTTGCAGCAAACCACGGTTGCCGCTGTTAAGGAATATTTCCTAAAGTTCACCACCCGCTGGCCAAGTGTCATGATCTTGCAAATGCCCCTGACGAAGACGTTATGGCCGCTTGGGCCGGGCTTGGATATTATGCGCGCGCCCGAAACCTGTTAAAATGTGCCCGCGCGATTGTGACCGATCACAGTGGAATTTTCCCTAATGATCACGCGATTTTACTTAAATTACCTGGGATCGGCCCCTATACGGCGGCGGCGGTGTCCTCCATCGCGTTTGATCAGCCCTACACCGTGCTGGATGGCAATGTGGAACGTGTCATGTCACGTCTTTACCGCGTTGAAACACCTTTACCTGCTGCTAAACCTGAACTTACCGAATTGGCGGCGGCCCTAACCCCAAAACAACGCCCTGGCGATTACGCCCAAGCCGTGATGGATCTTGGGGCGACGATTTGCACCCCGAAATCACCCGCCTGCGGCATTTGCCCCTGGATGACATATTGCGACGGACGCAAAGCCGGGGATCACGCTGATTTTCCCAAGAAAACACCGAAAGCCCCCAAACCAACACGCCACGGCATCGCCTATATTGGTCGTCGCGCAGATGGCGCTTGGTTGATGGAACGTCGCCCCGACAAAGGTCTTTTGGGCGGAATGCTGGGTTGGCCCGGTGCAGAATGGGGCGATATTGCGAAAGAAGCCGCCCCTGTAAAGGCCGATTGGCAGGTCCTTCCGGGGGAAGTGCGCCATACGTTCACGCATTTCCATCTGATCCTGCATCTGCGTTATGCTGATCTGCCCCAAGATTGCCCCGGCCTGTTCATCACCAAACACAAGTTCAGCGCATCGGATCTTCCAACGGTTATGCGCAAAGCCTTCACCATGGCGCACCCGCATTTGCCACATTGAATTCTTAACCCGATTGCGATTTTATCGCCGCAATCAGGAGTTCATTATGTCATTTCCCCCGAACCTTAACCATTTCACAAAAGCCCTGCCCTTCTGGATGAGCCTTCTCACCGTGCCCACCGCCATTTTTGGCGCTGTAAATGGTGGATGGGCGGTCTTCTTATTGCCTGTGATCTGTTGGTATTTCTTTTCAATTCTCGACGCATTCACAGGTCTAAACTTGGACAACGCCGATACCGACACCGATGACGACGATCTGTTCTGGTATCGTCTCATCACCATGATTTGGTTCCCTATTCAGTTCATCACCAGCTTTGCGATTCTCTGGTATGTGACCCACAGCGGTCACCTTGCGATTTGGGAAAAGATCGTTCTGTTCTTTGGCATGGGTGTAATGTGCGGGTCGGTTGGCATCGTTTACGCCCATGAATTAATGCATCAAAAGCCTCGCATTGAACGTGTGTTGGCCGATCTGTTGTTGGCCATGGTTTTATACAGCCACTTCCGCAGTGAACATTTATTAGTGCATCATCGGTACGTTGGAACGCCACGCGACGCCGTTACAGCGCGTTACAATGAAGGGTTCCATCGCTATTTTCGTCGTGTCTTTGTCGAATCAATTCAATCGGCTTGGCAAGTGGAAACCCGTCGACTTGAGGCCCGCCAAATGCCCCCCGGCCATCCAAGCAACCCGTTTTATCTGTACTGGGCCCTTCAAGGGGCGATGCTTGTGCTGGCCATCGCGCTTGGTGGGATCACTGGGCTTTTGCTGTTTCTATGGCAGGCTTTCATCGCGATTTGGCAGCTGGAGCTCACCAATTATGTCGAACACTATGGTCTCACCCGCAAACATTTGGGCGATGGCAAATACGAACATGTCAAACCCCATCACAGCTGGAACGCTGCCCATAAAGCCACCAATTGGTTGTTGATCAATCTACAGCGTCATTCTGACCATCATTACAAACCCAATCGCCGCTTTCCCCTGCTTCAAAACTATACCGCAGAGGAGGCCCCTCAGCTGCCTTATGGGTATCCGATCATGGCGGTGGCGGCGATGATCCCACCGGTCTGGAGACGCATTATGAACCCAAAAGTTCAAACCTGGCGCCGGACATATTACCCTGAAATCGAAAGCTGGCTGGCATATAAAAACGCGACAAACCCCATGCCTCGTTAAACAGTCGCTTAAGCAAAAAGGCCCCGCTACAGGATGCAGCGGGGCAAGTATGCGCCGCGAACGAAATCGCAGGCACAGGCGGTAACCAGTTATTCTGTAATTACACCAACAGGGTCGTATGCCCCGTTGGTGATTTCTGTGAACCTCAGCTCAGCCTTAGTTCATCTCAGCGCGAATTTGTTGGCGCAGCAGATCGATCGGAACAGTCTTTCCGTCTTTCTTATAGCACCAATAGGTCCAGCCATTGCAGCTTGGCGCACCCTCAAGGGCAGCGCCCACTTGGTGGATTGATCCTTTTACGTCAGGCCCGCCCACAAGGGTGCCATCCGCACGAACTTTGGCCTTATGGCGCATATTCATGGAATACAGCTCTTCGCCCGGCAGAAGCATGCCACGTTCCACCAGCTGGCCGAATGGCACGCGTGGTTGCGCACGTTTGGACACCGATACAATCAGGCTTTCTTTGTCGAACTTACGGATCTTGGACAGACGTTTTGCAGCAACCGTGCGGTACGCTTCTTCACGTTCGATACCGATGAAATCACGGCCCAATTTCTTTGCAACAGCGCCAGTGGTGCCCGTGCCAAAGAACGGATCAAGCACAACGTCACCAGGGTTGGTCGCACCCACAAGAACGCGGTGCAGCAGGCTTTCAGGTTTCTGTGTGGGGTGGGCTTTCTCGCCCGCATCGTTTTTCAGACGCTCGCCACCGTTACAAATCGGCAGAACCCAATCAGAGCGCATTTGGATGCCCTCATTCAGGGATTTCAACGCTTCATAGTTAAAGGTACATTTCGCGTCTTCGGATTTACCGGCCCAGATCATTGTCTCATGGGCGTTGGTCAGACGTTTGCCGCGGAAGTTCGGCATTGGGTTGGACTTGCGCCAAACCACATCGTTCAAAATCCAGAAACCTTGGTTCTGCAATTCGGAACCCACGCGGAAGATGTTGTGGTAAGATCCAATCACCCAGATCGCACCATTTGGCTTCAGCACACGACGCGCGGCTGCCAGCCATTCTTTGGTGAATTTGTCATAGGCGGCGAAACTGGAAAACTGATCCCATTCATCGTCAACCGCATCCACTTTGGAATTATCGGGACGGTGAAGATCGCCTTTGAGTTGGAGATTATAGGGGGGATCAGCAAAAATCAGATCAACGGAACCTTCAGGAAGGCCGTTCATGATCTCAATGCAATCGCCCGCAAGTATTTCGTTCAGCGGCAATTCAACAGCCGCTTTTGTACTGGTTTTTTTCATATCTGCCTCAATATCCGGGTGTCTTAAGCGCACCTCGTGATTGCCCTAAGCATGAGTCATCCTGGATTCCGCGTCAAATATTTTATTGCAACCTGGGGATAAGTTTTAGCCTTGATACAAGATGTTGTGTACGGGCTTGAAGGAACGTCTATGGTGTGGGGTCACACCAAGATCCTTCAACGCATCCTGGTGCATTTTTGTCGGATATCCGGCGTTCTTTTCCCAGCCATAGCCTGGAAACTCGGCGCCCAGCGCCACCATCAGGTCATCACGCAATGTCTTGGCGATGATGGATGCGGCCGCGATGGATTGTGATTTGCCATCCCCCTTGATCACCGCCTCGGATGGAACATTAAGGCCGCGCGGTATCATATTGCCATCAATCAATAAATAATCTGGTGCAGGGTCCAAGGATTCTACCGCGCGTACCATCGCAATATGGGACGCGCGCAGAATGTTGTGTTCGTCGATCTCTTCAACCGAAGCCTCGCCGACCCCCACTTGGGAGGTAGTGGTGATCGCCCCAAACAACGCGCGGCGTTTTTTTCCGGACAGTTTCTTTGAGTCATTGAGACCTTCAGGCACATTGGCAATGTCCAAAACCACAGCGGCCGCCATCACAGGCCCGGCCAACGGCCCCCGCCCGACCTCGTCCACCCCGGCAATTCGAAGGAAACCCTTCTCACGCGCAGCGGTTTCATACGTTAAATCTGGGGCGGGTTTTGCAAGCTTATCAGTCATAGGATCAGAAACGCGTTTTTTAGACGCATGACAAGTGCAAGATCGCAACATTTCGCGCTTAGCATCTCTCGTTTTCTCACAACCTCAAGCGGGCCGGAACTGGCACCTAATGAAACCGTTTTCAATCGGAACATGGTAAAATTTCAACCACGACAAAAGACAAAACTTAAATCAGCTCTCCCCAACGGCCTTGTTAGGTAACTATATCGATCAGTTTTGCATTTTCAGGTGGGCATATGAGAAAAATATCTTTTCAGGTCCTCGCCCCGTAAAATCATCCAAAACATTAACCATAAGGTAAAGTGACAATATCAAATTTTCTTCATTTTATCTGAATTATACTTGTGGCCATGGACTGACGCCCAACTGCTGGCGTGTTTTTTATCGATAATATTCATCGACTGCTTCTGAAACAGAAGCATGGCCCGATCAACCTGTGACATCAAGGCATGGCTTTCTACCGCAACTGTCGGTAACAATAGCGCTAACAGTAACAAAAGGCCTGCGTATCCCATGACATCGAAACTGCCGGAACCGCCCAAACGTGCCCTCACTTTACGTGATGTATCAGAGGCCTCCGGCGTCAGTGAAATGACGGTGTCGCGTGTTTTACGCAATCGTGGTGATGTATCCACAACCACCCGTGAAAAGGTGCGCGCCGCTGCAAAAGCGCTTGGATATGTCCCCAATAAGATCGCCGGAGCCTTGGCATCCCAACGCGTAAATCTTGTGGCGGTGATCATTCCGTCTATGTCGAATATGGTTTTTCCTGAGGTCATGACCGGCATAACAGATGTGCTTGATGGCACGGGCTTACAGCCAGTTATCGGCATCACAGGGTATCGCCCCGAAAAGGAAGAACAGGTTCTGTATGAGATGCTGTCTTGGCGCCCTTCTGGCGTAATCATCGCTGGCTTGGAACATACGGATGCGTCACGCGCCATGATGCGCAACGCCGATATTCCCGTGGTGGAAATTATGGACGTGGATGGCACGCCGATTGATTCTATGGTCGGCATTTCCCATCGTCGTGCCGGGCGCGAAATGGCCAAAGCCATCGCCAAAGCGGGTTATGAACGTATCGGCTTTCTGGGCACAAAAATGCCGCTTGATCACCGCGCACGAAAGCGTTTCGAAGGTTTCACCGAAGCCCTCGCCAAATCTGGCCTCGAAATCCATGACAAGGAATTCTATTCCGGGGGGTCCGCCCTCGCCAAAGGGCGCGAGATGACCCAAACCATCCTGAACCGTTCGCCTGATCTAGACTTTTTGTATTATTCAAACGACATGATCGGCGCGGGTGGGCTGTTGCATTGCCTCAGTGAAAATATCGATGTGCCCGGTCAAATTGGCCTAGCGGGTTTCAACGGCGTTGAGCTGCTTAAAGGTCTGCCCGTACAACTTGCCACAATGGATGCAGGGCGTGCCGACATCGGGCGCGCAGCCGCAGAGATCATCATCAATCGCAATGCGCCCGACAGCGATGGCGCGCCTGTGCGCACGGAAATCAGCCCAGTGATTGAATTCGGTGAAACGCTGAAACGGCGTCGCACATAGCCCACACCAAGGAGAGCCCCGTGCAAAGTTCACAGACGATCTCAATTGAACGCGACATGGGGATCCCCCTTTCAGATGGGACACGACTGTCCGCCCAAATCTGGATGCCAGAAGGCACACAGACGACACCTTTGCCCGCCATCCTTGAATATTTGCCCTACCGGAAATCTGACGGCACCGCCGCCCGCGATCATGGCATGCACCTGCATTTCGCTCAGCATGGATATGTCAGTATTCGGGTAGATCGGCGTGGATGTGGCGATTCAGAAGGGACATTTGACGACGAATATTCCGAACAGGAATTATCTGACGGAATTGAAGTCATCAACTGGATCGCAGCCCAATCTTGGTGCAGTGGAAACATCGGCATTCAAGGCATTTCTTGGGGCGGGTTCAACGGGCTGCAACTGGCCATGCGGCGGCCTGAACCGCTGAAAGCTGTGATCTCTATCGGGACCACGGTGAACCGTTACACAGACGACATCCACTACAAAGGCGGCATTCAGGTTTCCGAAAACATCGGCTGGGCGGCCACCGCCATGTCGTGGAATTCCATGCCTGCGGATCCGGCCTTACGCACCGACTGGCGCACACTTTGGATGCAACGTTTGGAAAGCACACCGTTTCTTGCGCAGACATGGATGCAACACAAAAACCACGATGCCTATTGGAAACACGGATCAGTCTGCGAGGATTACACCGCAATCCAAGCCCCGGTCCTTGTGATGGGCGGGCAGCACGACGGTTACCGGAACGCCATGTCCGATTTGGTCGAGCATTCCTCAGGCATCGTCAAAGGTGTTCTTGGCCCCTGGAGCCACAAGTACCCCAACATATCCACCATCTCCCCTTCAATAGACTATCTTTCTGAGGCCCTGCATTGGTGGGATCATTGGTTAAAGGGTATCGAGAACGGCGTTCAAGACCTACCGGATTACCGCGCGTATATCATGGACAGCTGCCCCCCAGACCCCGCCCTAAAGCATCGTGACGGACACTGGGCGGTTGAAAGAAAATGGCCATCAGGGAATGTTTCACGCACTAATCACATTCTGCAATCCGAGTCTGATCAAGGCAAATTAGTCAAAACCAACCTGTCCTGCGGGCAAGGGGCAGGCGAATATTTCCCTTTCGGATTCGGGCCAGGCGAACTCCCGGATGATCAAAGCGCAGACAATGCACATGCGTTATGCTTTGACTTGCCGCCCACCTTGGAAACCACCGATATTCTTGGCGCACCCCAGATCCAACTGACCATCTCAGCCGATCAACCACGTGCGCATGTTTACGTGCGGCTCTGCGATGAACGCCTTGATGGCACATCCAGTTTGATCACCATGGGCATGCTCAACCTACGCCATCATACAGGTGCCGATACCGCACGCGATCTCGTTCCGGGGCAGCCGGTCACCGTCACCATCTCCCTGGATCAAACCGCATATCGCCTGCCTAAGGGCCACCGTTTGCGCGTGGCGATCTCTCCAAGTTATTGGCCCTATGCTTGGCCCGAAGCCGATAACACGACACTAATTGTTCACGCAGCGACCCTATCATTGCCTTGTAGGCGGAATATAACATCCTTAGATGAATGGTCTTTTCCATCCCCACCTCAGATGGAGCAGCGGCGACAAGACCACCACAGCGACAGCCCCGAAGAAAAATACTGGAGAACAGACCCTATTTCAGGCGGAATATCACTTATTGTCAGATCTGGTCGCAATCAAACATCCGATCTGGTGAATGGGTTAAAGACAGGTTCCGAACTGCAAGAGATCTGGACAATTCAACCCGATGATCCCGCTTCGGCCAAGGTTGAAATCACTTGGGAACGCTGGCTCACGCGTGGTGACACCACTGCGCGCAGCGTCGTCATCACACAGATGTCGACCACCACCAATCATTTCGACGTCGCCCAAACCATGACTGCTTTTGAAAATGATGTTCAAATTTACTATAAGGAAATGCAGGATAAGATTGCGCGCTAAATCCATAAACATAAAATACCACAGTGTTGCCCAAGATCGGCAAATTGTCGTTTGGATCCCAAACTTGCAGAGTTCCAGTTGACCTTGGTCACAACAGTATGAGATTGCTGGCACGTGGTGAAAAAAACGACAAATAAGACAGCCGGCGACACCGGATCGGAAGGGAAGAAAGCAGGGAGGCCTGCCAAGGCATCTTCCCATGCAAAGCCGCGTCGAAAATCGACTAAGGCACGCAGCGACGCACCAGCTCAAACATCATCAATCTGGCGAATATTACGTCGTTGGTCCCTACGTTGCTTTGGTGGCCTCGTTCTATTCACCGTGCTTGCATCCCTATTTTACCTGCTCGTGAACCCGAGGATGACCCCCTATATGATCTCAGAAACGCATCGGTTGGGACAACTCGACCATGACTGGATTTCGATGGATGACATCGCACCTGTTATGGCGCGTTCCGCCGTCGCCGCCGAGGACGCGAATTTTTGCAATCACTGGGGTTTTGACGGGGCAGCCTTGCGCGCAGCCCTCGCTGGTGGAGGGGACCGTGGAGGGTCGACCATAAGCCAGCAAGTCGTTAAAAACGTTTACCTCTGGCAAGGCCGCAGCTGGCTGCGCAAAGGCCTAGAAGCACTCATGACGCCAGTAGTGGAACTGTTTTGGTCAAAGCGCCGTATTCTTGAGGTCTATTTAAACGTCGCCGAATTTGATGAAGGTGTATTTGGTGTCGAGGCAGCGGCCATCCATTATTTCGGCGTCCATGCCACTGATTTGTCTCCCCAACAGTCGGCACGTTTGGTAAGTGTGTTGCCAGATCCCAAAGGTCGATCCGCTAGCCAGCCTAGCGACTGGCAACGCAGACGTGCCGCCTCAGTCGCAAATGGTGCCGAACTGATTTCAAATGATGGGCGCGCTGATTGTTTTGCGCCTTGATTTACCCCGATAACGGGGGAATAAAAGAAAAACCCTGAAAAGAGCCGTTACCAATATGATCCGCCTTTACCATGTTCCGCTTTCACCTTTTTGCCGCAAAGTCCGGCTAAGTCTGGCCGAGAAACGGCTGGAAGTCGAACTCGTTGAAGAACGGTATTGGGAACAAGATCCAGATTTTTTGCGACGAAACCCCGCCGGGAAAGTTCCCGTACTGCGCATGGACGGGCATTTGTATTCGGAAAGTGCGTCCATTTGCGAATATATCGAAGAACAATTTCCGACCCCATCTCTGATGCCCCAAGCGCCCCAAGCCCGGTATGAGGTGCGTCGCATCGTGTCTTGGTTCGACGATAAATTTCATCATGAGGTGACATCAAAGCTGCTTTATGAACGGGTGAATAAGAAGGTCACAAAATCCGGCTATCCTGACAGCAAAAATGTCAAGTCAGGGGCGAAAGCGATCAAATTTCACATCGATTACATGACTTGGCTTTTGGATCAACGCCGCTGGTTGGCCGGTGATACAATGACTCTCGCGGATTTTGCAGCTGCGGCACATCTGTCCTCGCTCGATTATATTTGTGATGTAGACTGGAACCGATCCGCAACGGTGAAAGATTGGTACGCAAAGATAAAATCGCGCCCTGCATTTCGATCAATATTAGCGGATCAGGTTTCGGGTTTCCCGCCCCCACCACACTACGCAGATCTTGACTTCTAATCTCGCAAAGACCTTCAATTGAAGGCGTTCTTGCAACACCGATGAGGGCATATATGTCAGATCTAAAATCGCGCCTGCAAGATTTTTCGCTTGAAGCCGGCTTTTCTCAAATGGGCGTTTGCCGCCCCGATTCCATACCCGAAGCAGCAGAGCGGCTGACCCAGTATGTGAACGCAGGCCGGCATGGAGAAATGGCATGGATGGAAGACCGCATGCACTGGCGCGGCAGCCCAGAAGCACTGTGGCCGGAAGCAAAATCAGTCGTGATGCTAGCCGAAGTATACTCCCCCGAACACGATCCCCTCGAGATTTTGACGCAAAAAGATCGCGCTGCAATCTCAGTATATGCCCAAAATCGGGACTATCACGATATCGTAAAAAAACGGCTCAAACGCGTCGGGCGTTGGCTGATCGAACAGGAACCCGACACGCAGATCAAAGTGTTTGTCGATACTGCACCCGTGATGGAAAAACCGCTGGGGGCCGCCGCAGGCCTTGGGTGGCAAGGCAAACATACCAATTTGGTTGGGCACGATTTGGGTAGTTGGTTCTTCTTGGGCGCGATCTTCACGACAGCTGAGTTGCAACCGGACACCGCGGGGCGTGATAGCTGTGGCTCATGCCAAGCATGCCTGGATATTTGCCCAACGTCCGCTTTTCCAGCACCCTATCAACTGGATGCCCGACGTTGCATTTCGTATCTGACGATTGAACATCACGGACCAATTTTAGAAGAATTACGGCCGATGCTTGGTAATCGCATATATGGCTGTGATGATTGCTTGGCTATCTGCCCATGGAATAAATTCGCCAAGTCTGCCCAGGAAATAAGATACACAGCACGCCCTGAACTCTTGGCGCCAAAGCTTGATGAATTGGCGCAGTTAGATGACACGGCATTTCGCGGCCTATTTTCAGGATCCCCGATAAAACGCATTGGCCGCAACCGGTTTGTGCGCAATGTTCTTTACGCGATCGGGAACTCGGCGGATGCGCAGCTGAGTGCGTCGGCACAAGCTTTAACTTTGGACCAAGACCCAACGATTGCAGATGCAGCTCGTTGGGCCGTGATGCGATTAAAGTCGACGTAAATTACAACGCGCACCAATCCAATTTTTATGCCGTCATGCTTTGGCCGCCTGATGTTACCGCCCAGTTTTCGCCTTTGCCTTCAGATTTTTCGATTTGAAATGCTGATGTGCTATCCGCAAGGATATTCACCGCCTGACTTAAGTTCTGTGTCGCCGCATTGCTTTCTTCAAACATCGCCGCATTTTCCTGTGTTACTTGATCCAGCTGATTGATGGCAGAGTTGATTTCTTTCAGCGTTGTTGACTGTTCCCGGGACGACGAGGAAATTTCATCTACACGTTCGCTAATGGTAATGATCGATTTTTCCACTTCTGAAATCGCTCCGCCTGCGGTTCCGACCAAATCAACACCATTTTTAACCTCGTCGGCAGAAGCGGATATCAATTCGGCAATTTCACCCGCTGCATCAGAAGAACGCTGCGCCAATGCTCGCACCTCGGCGGCCACAACGGCAAAGCCTAACCCAGCTTCGCCAGCACGCGCGGCTTCCACCCCCGCGTTGAGGGCTAATAGGTTGGTTTGGAATGAAATTTCGTCAATCACGCCAATGATTCTAGATATCTTTGACGAACTGTCCGAGATTTTTTCCATCGCTAGCTTGGTCTCGTTCATCACCAACGCACTTTTTTGCGCCGATGCTTTGGTGTCATGTGACATATTTTGCGCCTTGTCTGCCAATTCAGTTGCCGACAAGACAGATGCGGTCAGTTCGTCTACTGCCGCCGCCGTTTCTTCCAAGGCTGCCGCCTGTTTTTCTGTTCGGGCAGCGAGATCATTGGATGACGCCGAAATCTGCGTAACATCGCCCCTTATCGAAATTGTGTTCTCTACGATGCCACGCATGCTTTCCAACAAAGCAGCTGTGGTTGCGTTCAAATCACGTCTCAAAGGTTCGAATTCTGGCGGGAATTCGTCATTCATTTCGACCATTAAGTCCCCGGCAGACAAGCGGCCCAATGTTTCCCCGATTTCGTCGACAACCTTCACGCGTTGTGTGATGTCAGTCGCAAATTTGACCACTTTGAACGGCTTGCCATTCGCATCAAAGATCGGGTTGTAACTTGCTTGGATCCATATCTGTTTGCCGCCTTTTCCAACGCGCATGAACTCACCCGCGACGAATTCTCCCCCAGCTAAGGATTTCCAAAAATCTGCGTATTCGCCGGACGCCGCAAATTCTGGCGTCGCAAACATGCTGTGATGCTTGCCCGTAATTTCGTCCAACGTGTAGCCCAGCGTGGATGTAAAGTTCTTGTTTGCAGTGATGATCGTGCCATCCATCTTGAATTCAATAACGGCTTGAGATTTAGAGATAGCGGACAATTGTCCCTGTGCATCAGCAGACGCGAATTTTTCCACGGTAATGTCAGACGCAATTTTCACGACTTTAACAACATCACCTGACGCGTCGACAATCGGATTATAGCTTGCCTGCAACCACAATTCACGACCGCCTTTTGCAAAGCGTTGAAATTCACCTGCTCGATATTTCCCAGCTGCAAGGCTTTTCCAGAAATCCCTATATTCATCGCTGGCGGCGTATTCTGGATCAGCAAACATACTGTGATGTTTGCCCCTTATTTCATCAAGAGAATACCCCACAGCCGCCTGGAAGTTTTCATTGGCCTTCAAGATTGTGCCATCGGGCTTAAACTCGATAACAGCTTGAGATCTGGAAATTGCGTCCAGCTGACCAAGCGCATTTTGCTCAAATATTTTAGCGGCGGTCACATCGGTCGCAAACTTCACCACTTTTACGGGTGTTCCGTCCTTGTCTAAGATCGGATTGTAGGAGGCCTCGATCCAGATGTGTTTGCCACCTTTTCCCACACGTTCAAAGGTGTCTTGATATTGCTCGCCACTTTTCAGGCGTCCCCAAAATGTCTTGTATTCATTCGAAGATGCAGTGCGCGGCGTGACAAACATACGATGATGTTTGCCCAGAATTTCGTCCAGAGAATATCCGAGAGTTTGCAGAAAATTTTCGTTCGCGTCCAAGATGTTGCCATCCAGATCAAACCAAATTACAGCCTGCGCCTTATTCAGCGCAGCAATTAGGGCTGAACTTTCAAGGGCAACAGTTTGATCGGCCCCCCCGATCTTGTTCCGCAAAAAACCCATGTGTCCTATCCTTTTCTTAAGCGTTGGGTCGTTCTACCAACAAAGCCTTAAGTAAAAGTAAGTCCGGGACCAATCAGGCCATAAGGTGCCAAAATTTCACGGCAACGTATGTGTTCCCACTCAAATGCAGGAACACATTGTATTCTATCAATCGCGCAACAGCTCGTTGATTGAAGTCTTGGAACGTGTCTGCGCATCCACGCGTTTCACGATCACTGCGCAATATAGGTTCACACCATTTTTGGACGGCATAGAACCAGCCACAACGACAGAACCAGAAGGCACTTCGCCATACATGACTTCGCCGGTTTCGCGATCAACGATCTTGGTGGATTGGCCGATAAACACGCCCATGCCAAGAACAGATCCTTCGCGCACGATACAGCCTTCAACAACTTCCGAACGCGCACCGATAAAGCAGTTGTCCTCAATAATGGTCGGGCCTGCCTGCATGGGTTCAAGAACGCCACCGATGCCAACGCCACCAGACAGGTGAACGTTTTTGCCGATCTGCGCGCAGGACCCAACAGTCGCCCAAGTGTCAACCATGGTGCCCTCGCCAACATAGGCGCCAATGTTCACAAAAGATGGCATCAGAACCGCACCAGGGGCCACAAAAGCGGACTTACGCACAACACAGTTTGGAACAGCGCGGAAACCGGCTTCTTTCCATTCGGCCTCACCCCAACCTTTGAATTTGCTGTCGACTTTATCCCACCAGCCAGCGCCTTGTGGGCCACCTTCGTGCTGTTCCATGTCTTTGATGCGAAAGCCCAATAGAACGGCCTTTTTCGCCCATTGGTTCACATGCCAGTTGCCGTCTTCACGTGGTTCAGCAACACGCAGTTTGCCACTATCAAGCGCGTTCAGCGTGTCTTCGATCGCGTTTCGCATCTCGCCTGTGGTGGCGGATGAAATAGTATCGCGTGCGTCCCACGCGGCCTCAATGGCGGTTTCAAGTTGAGCGTTAGACATGGTTTCGTTTCCCCGAAAAATACAAAGTTGGCATGTCTTAACCGAAGATGTGGCTTTCGTCATCCACAGTTTGCGACACTGGCGAAATCGAGCGCGGCACAGACAATAGAAATGACGTGACTGGCATTCTGCCTCGGCAGCCTGTAGCTGTTGGGCCAAACAGATATTACGCAAGGAAACGCGATTTATGAGTAACAGCAACCGCAAACACCCGATGCGCTTTGCCCGCGAAGATGTGAAAAAAGCGAAAGAGATCCCCGACACGCCGCAGACCCGTGCCCCGGCCTATCGTCTGGCGTTTAACGACGAAGATTTCATGTGTCAGTCTGCCCTGCGTCCTGTGCGTTTGCAGTTGGAACTGTTGAAAACTGAGATGGCCATGGAAGAACATGGCATCGAAAGCACCATCGTGATGTTTGGCGGCGCACGTATTCCTGAGCCCGCGAAAAAAGACACAGCCCGCACCAAAACCTTGGCTGACCTGTCTAGCTTTTATGACGAGGCCCGTGAATTTGCCCGCCTCATGACCCTGCGCAGCATGGAAAGCGGTGGTCGCGAAGATGTGGTTGTCACGGGTGGCGGACCTGGCGTGATGGAAGCGGGAAACCGGGGTGCGATTGATGCGGGTGGCGCATCTATTGGCCTCAACATCGTGTTGCCACATGAACAAGCGCCGAATGAATATGTGACGCCCGAACTGTGTTTTAACTTCCACTACTTCGCGATCCGCAAGATGCACTTTCTGATGCGCGCCAAAGCGGTTTGCGTATTCCCTGGTGGTTTCGGCACATTGGACGAGATGTTCGAAGCCCTCACCCTGATCCAAACCGGCCGCATGGACCGCCTGCCATTCCTGTTGTTTGGCAAGGGTTTCTGGCAGAAGATCATCAACTGGGATGCTTTGTCAGATGCGGGCACGATTTCCGCCGAGGACCTAGACTTGTTCCAATTCGTTGACACCGCACAAGAGGCGATTGATGCGATTGACGCTTGGGGTGATGCCGAAGCCCGCAATGAACTTCCCGGTCGTTGACATACAGGGGTGGGGTCAAACCCACCCGTCACATCGGTCCCATATCTCGCAGTTTGTGACATGAAATCGGCCATGCCCCGCAGCTGCTGTTAGGCAGGCATGGCCAGGCAATACCCGCACCATTGCCCCGATGGGAAGGCGTTCAAAGTCAGCTTCGCTGTTCACCGGAACGGTCCCATGTTCCTGATGCACGCCGCTGATCCGCAGATCAAATGGCGCAAGCGTTTCAACATCACAAAGCAAGCCAAACCCAACATTTGACATGTGGTTTTGCGCGCCAATATCTTTGGACATCGCAAGCGCACCCGCATCTACCGTCAACACACCGGCATTGCGATTATGCCCAACAACGGTTGCCAGCACGCTCAGCGCCAGATCATCAATCTTGCACATCTTGCGACCAAGCTGGCACAGATCCCAGACCATATAGATCCCTGCGCGCACCTCAGTGATGCCTTCAAGACTGTCTGCGTGTAAAACCGTTGGCGTAGATCCAATGGAAACCGTTTCCACTGGGATGCCGGCTGCTCGAATACGATCTGCTACGTGAACGGCCGCACCGACCTCACGCGCTGCGATATCACGCACGGTTTTAATATCATCCGTCGCGTATGAATGCCCGGCGTGACTCATCACACCCTTAAAGTTTTTGGCCAGTATTGTGGCTATCTCAAGAATGCTGCCGTCGTTTTGGTCAATTCCGCCGCGATGCTCTCCACAGTCGATCTCAAGCAAAACCGGGCAGGTCAACCCATGCACACGGACGGCCCGCGCCATCTCAATCGAATCCACCGTCAGCACAATTGTCTTGCCCGTTTCGCGCTGTATCCGATCAACCCGGGCAAACTTATTCGGTGTGATTCCAACAGCGTAAAGAATGTCATCGAATCCCGCATTGGCGAAATATTCGGCTTCCTGCAAGGTGGACACGGTGACCGTTCCCATGCGCCCACCCGTCGCAAGTTTGGCCACTTCAACGGATTTACTGGTCTTCAAATGCGGGCGCAAGATCACGTTCATCGCCTCACATCGAGCCATCATTTTACCCGTATTTGCCTTCAATCGATCAAGATCTAGGATCAACGCAGGTGTCTCTAATTCAGCGAATTTCATGGATTAACCTTTCAACGCGATATGCTTGACGATCTATCTATGCAGGTCAGGATCTACATCCAATCCCAAAAATCACATACCCCAAATCAAAACGCCCACCCTGATCATTCAGAGTGAGCGCTGGCATTATTCCGCTGCTATCGCCTCTAAGGGCGCGGGCAGATGGGCGAGCATCTCTTTCGGGCAGATCTGCACGAAATTGCCGCGTTCCAGGTCCCAATGTTGCAGGATCTCACCGGCTTTTTGACTGCCTGTCTCGTCATAATGACATTCAATCAAGCCTTTCAGCTGGTCTTCCCAATGGGCGTTCGCCACTGGGTTCATCACAAGGGTTTCATGGTTCATCAGTGCATCCACTTTTCCTTCAGGATCATATAGATACGCCATCCCACCGGTCATCCCCGCGCCAAAGTTCGCACCAATGGACCCAAGGATCACCGCGACACCACCGGTCATATACTCACAACCGTTTGACCCGCAGCCCTCAACAACCACGCTCGCACCGGAGTTGCGCACAGCAAACCGTTCCCCCGCACGACCCGCCGCCAAAAGCATACCAGCGGTCGCACCATAAAGCACCGTGTTGCCGATAATCGTGTTGTCCGACGCCTTTAGTGGGCTGTTCATCGGTGGACGCACAACGATCATGCCACCAGACAAGCCCTTGCCAACGTAATCATTCGCATCACCGGACACTTCCAGTTTCAACCCAGGGGCCGCAAACGCCCCCAATGCCTGGCCCGCAGAGCCCGTCAATTTCACCGTCAGGTGATCTTGCTGAAGCGAATTGCGCATCCCAAAGTTCTTCACAATATGGGACGACGTACGCGTACCAACCGTGCGATGCGTGTTCTGAACCGCGTAATGCAGCTGCATCTTTTCACCGTCATTCAGGAACCTCGCCGCATCGCGCACGATTTCCGCATCAAGCGTGTCCGGCACGAAATTGCGTTCTTTGTCACGGTTGTAGATGATATCAGCAGCCCCATCGACGGTGATCAAAAGCGGGTTCAAGTCCAACTCATCCAGATGCGCAGACCCGCGCGAAACCTGCGTCAACAGATCCGCACGCCCGATGATATCATCCATTGACCGCGCCCCAAGGCTTGCCAAGATTTCACGCACTTCCTGCGCATAAAACGTGATCAAATTCACGACCTTATCGGCATTCCCCGTAAACTTTTTGCGCAACTCATCGGACTGCGTACAAACCCCAACTGGGCAGGTGTTTGACTGACACTGGCGCACCATAATGCACCCCATCGAGATCAGGGCCGCGGTGCCAATACCGTATTCTTCAGCCCCCATCATCGCCGCCATGACAATATCACGCCCCGTGCGCAAACCACCATCGGTGCGCAAAGTCACGCGTTCACGCAGGTTGTTCATCGCCAGAACCTGATGCGCCTCTGTCAGGCCCATTTCCCACGGCAAACCCGCGTATTTGATCGAGGTCGCAGGGCTTGCACCCGTGCCGCCGTTATGGCCGGAAATCAGGATAATATCCGCCTTGGCTTTCGCCACACCCGCAGCAATCGTGCCAACGCCAGAAGACGCCACCAATTTCACCGTCACCTTACAGCGCGGATTGATCTGTTTCAGATCGTAAATTAGCTGAGCGAGGTCCTCAATACTGTAAATATCGTGATGTGGCGGTGGGGAAATCAATGTCACACCTTTGGTCGCATGACGTAGGCGCGCGATCAGATCTGTCACCTTCATACCAGGCAGCTGACCACCTTCGCCGGGCTTCGCGCCTTGGGCCACTTTGATCTCAAGTTCTTCACATTGGTTTAGATATTCCGCCGTCACGCCAAAGCGCCCGGACGCCACCTGCTTAATCTTTGCAGAAGGGTTATCACCATTGGCCTCGGGCACGAAATGCGCCGGATCTTCGCCACCTTCGCCACTGTCAGATTTCGCCCCAATCCGGTTCATCGCGACGTTCAGCGTCTTATGTGCCTCGGGTGAAAGCGCCCCCAAAGACATGCCCGGCGTCACGAAACGCTGGCGAATTGAGGTGATGCTTTCCACCTCTTCGATCGGCACAGGTGCCGCCATTGGCTTCACATCCAATAGGTCACGCAAATGAATCGGAGGCAGGCTGCGTATCTTGGCCGAATATTTTTTCCACAGCTCAAAGCTTGCGTCATTACAGGCAGTTTGCAGCAGATGCATTGACTGCGCTTCCCAGGCGTGGGTCTCGCCTGATTTGCGTGATTTATAGAAACCACCCACAGGCAACACGTTGGAACCACTAAAGAAAGCGCGCGCATGCACCTGTTCCAGCTTGCGCTGAATTCCAGTGATCCCGATGCCTGAAATCCGGCTGGTCATGCCAGGGAAATATTCCGCAACCATCGCACGTGACAGGCCGACCGCCTCGAAGTTCAGACCACCACGATAGCTGGAAATCACAGAAATCCCCATCTTCGCCATGATCTTCAGAAGCCCTTGGTCAATCGCATTACGATACCGCGAAACAGCTTCCGTCAGGGAGCAATCCAACAAACCACGATCGACCCGATCCGCCAAGCTGTCTTCCGCCAAGTAAGCGTTCACAACCGTCGCACCACAGCCGATCAGCACGGCAAAATAATGCGCATCAAGGCATTCCGCAGAGCGCACATTCAGCGATGTGAACGTCCGCAGGCCCTTGCGTGTTAACCATGAATGCACCGCAGAAGTCGCCAAGATCATTGGCATGCCCACGCGGTTTTCACCCAGCGCCATATCCGTCAAAACGATATGCCCTGCACCAGAACGCACCGCTTCTTCCGCCTCTTTACGCACCCGCGCTAGGGCGTCGGCCAGGGTGCCGTCGGTTGGAAAAGTACAGTCGATCTCGGCCATGGGGGCGTTGAATTCTGCAACCAGTTTTTCAAACTGCGCATTGCCAACAAATGGACTTTCCAGCACCAGGATCTCGGTTTGCGAGCTGTCTTCATCCAACACGTTTTTCAGGTTGCCGAAGCGTGTTTTCAACGACATCACACGGAATTCGCGCAAGCTGTCGATTGGCGGGTTGGTCACCTGTGAAAACGACTGCCGGAAGAAGTGGCTTAGCGGGCGGTATTGATTCGACAAAACCGCGCTTGGCGTGTCGTCGCCCATCGATGCCAAGGCTTCTTTTCCGTCTTCCGCCATTGGGGCCAGAATTTGTTCCAGCTCTTCCAAGCTAAAGCCCGCAGCGATCTGGCGTTCCCGCAGATCATCACCGCTGAAAACAGCTTTTTCTTCAGTCGCAGCAAGCACGCTGTCGATTTCATTGATCTTGCCAACCCATTCACCAAAAGGTCGTGATCCAGCAAGAGTATCTTTCAGCTCAGTGTCGTGGAAAAGCCGCCCATCTTTCAGATCCACAGCAATCATCTGCCCTGGGCCAAGTGCGCCTTTTTCAACGACAGTCGCCTCATCAATCGGTACCATTCCGGCTTCAGAACCCGCGATCAATAGACCGTCACCGGTCACGACATAACGCATCGGTCGCAGGCCAGATCGGTCCACCCCAGCACAGACCCAACGCCCGTCTGTCATCGCCAAAGCCGCCGGGCCATCCCAAGGTTCCATCACGGAATTGCAGTAGGAATACATATCAAGCCACGGTTGCGGCAATTGGGTTGAGCTTTTCGACCAGGCCTCAGGCACCAACATGGTTTTCGCCATAGGTGCCGAGCGCCCGGCGCGCACCAAAAGTTCGAAAACAGCGTCTAACGCAGCGGAATCCGACGCCCCGCCAGACACAATCGGTTTGATATCCCCAGCACGATCCCCAAAGAAAGCCGACGCCATCCGGGTCTCGTGACTTTTCATCCAATTCAAATTGCCCTTCAGCGTGTTGATCTCGCCATTATGCGCAAGCATGCGAAACGGCTGTGCCAACCACCACTGCGGGAAGGTGTTTGTGGAATAACGCTGGTGGTAAATCGCAAAATTCGACTTGAACCGTTCGTCCATCAGATCCGGGTAAAACTCCGCCACCTGTTCCGCCAACATCATGCCTTTGTAGATGATGGACCGACAGGAAAGCGACGCTAAATACAATTCGCCCACATTCGCCCTTTGCGCGGCTTTTTCAATACGGCGACGAATGATATATAATTCGCGCTCAAACGTGTCTTCATCCACACCCTTGGAATTTGAGATCAAGATCTGTTCGATCTCAGGGCGCGTCGCGTTGGCTTTTTCACCCAAACAGGTCACATCAACCGGCACATGGCGCCAACCGTAAATGTAATACCCCATCGCCAGAACTTCGGTTTCAACGATCGTCCGACAAGTTTCCTGCGCGCCAAAATCCGTGCGTGGCAAGAACACCTGACCCACCGCGACCAGTTCATCCATACGCGGTTCATGCCCCGTGCGACGGATCTGATCGTAGAAAAACATCACCGGAATTTGCACATGAATTCCTGCGCCATCGCCGGTTTTCCCATCTGCATCCACAGCACCCCGGTGCCAGATCGCCTTCAGCGCGTTAATGCCCGCATCAACAACTCCGCGCGAAGGCTCGCCATCGATCGAGGCCACGAAACCCACCCCACAAGAGGAATGTTCTTCTTCTTCACGATAGAGGCCATTTTCAGCCATCCACTGCCGCTTCGCTTCTTCCGCGCGCACCCAGTTATCGTCGTATGTCATTGTTGTATCAGTCATTTGGATGTCCTTCTCAGGGTGCCCACATGGGGTCTTAGGTGTTCATATTCGTCTATAATCTTCAGCCCGCAGGCGTTACCGGCGCATCAAGCGCTGACAGGATTTCACCGCAGCCAAACAGCGGCGTGTCGGTCAGAAAACCTGCGCCACCGGGGCGCGCGAAAGTGATTGGGGATTGATTGTAACTTTCCCAAATGCCCTCATTGTTCCGAAACTCACCAATTCCACCCAAAAACAAGTTGAACTCTTCCAGAACATATTCCTGTCCGCGCATTTCAAACGCATCTTCGCCGCTTACTTCTCGCAACTCATAGTCACTGCCCAGCAAAGCCTGGCCATCGACCACTATGTTGTCACCATTTAGGCGATCGAAACCTGTGATATGTTGCTCAACCACACCCCGGCCCGGATAGCTCAGCAATTGAACAAAGTCATAGCTGTCGACGCCGCTGGTCAGAAGATCCCCCATGGATTGACGATCTTTTTCCCGCTTCCCCATGAATTCTTGGCGGCCATTGATCAGGTTTTCCGAAAACAGCCAGCGGTATTCATCATCCACTTGGGATACATATGTTGGGCCGTCTTGCCCCAAAACATAGCGCCATTTTACGCCATCCGGATCAGAATCACATTTCCAGTAGTGTTCGACTTCACAACTCGTGGATTGCACTGTCAAAAAAGCTTCGCATCCCTCTGGTGGTGTAACCGTGCCAGCCGCAGCCGAACTACACATGCCTGTCACAAGCGCCACCGAAAATAGGTGCGCAAAGAAACGCAATGCGTTGCCCTTATTTATGCATGTTTGTTCTGACATCGATTTACGTCCTATTTACTGTCATCGTCAGCAAGGCTGACCTGTTAACCCTTTGGGAGCGTCACCCCATGTGGTTGCCAAGCAGATCACTCTGCCGCGACCATCGCACCCGCGTTAAGGTTTTCTAAAATATCAGCGGCGGCATCACGACCATCCTTGATCGCCCAGACCACCAGACTTGCGCCGCGTGCAATATCGCCCACCGCCCACACACCAGGCAGGCGGGTTTGATGTGTTGCGCTATCGGTCAAAACAGTGCCCCAACGCGTCACTTCCAGTTCAGGCGTATTCCAAAGCATTGGCAGATCTTCAGGCTCAAAGCCAAGGGCCGTAATCACCAAATCAGCGTCCTCAACATAATCCGCGCCTTCGATCACTTCGGGTCTCTGACGCCCTGAGGCGTCAGGCGCACCAAGGCGCATTTTTTGCACCATCACGCCATTGACGGGGTCACCAGCAAAACCTTTGGGGGCCGCGAGCCATACAAATTCAACACCTTCTTCTTCAGCGTTTGTCGTTTCACGCACAGAACCGGGCATATTGGCACGGTCACGACGGTACAAACACTTCACGCTGGTTGCGCCTTGGCGGATCGCTGTGCGCACACAGTCCATCGCCGTGTCACCGCCACCGATCACGACCACCTTTTTACCGCTGGCGTTCAGCGTGCCGTCTTCAAATTCTTCAACCACATCACCAAAGCTTTGGCGGTTGCTGGCGGACAAGTAATCAAGTGCCTTTACGACACCTTCAGAACCTGCGTCTGGCCCTTGCAAATCACGTGATTTATATACGCCGGTTGCCAGAACAACCGCGTCATGTTTGCCCCGAATTGCATCAAAGGAAATGTCTTCCCCCACGTTACAATTCTGCACAAATTCCACACCCGCTTGCGCCAGTTGATCATTGCGGCGCATGACGATGTCTTTCTCAAGCTTAAAACCCGGAATGCCATAGGTCAGCAAACCACCGGCGCGATCATAACGGTCATAAACAGTCACCTGAAGACCCGCGCGGCGCAGCATATCGGCTGCCGCAAGGCCGCCAGGGCCCGCCCCAATAATGCCCACGGATTGATCACGTTCACGGCGCGGAACGCCCGGCGTCACCCAGCCATTTTCCCAGGCGGTGTCCGTGATGTATTTCTCAATTGCGCCGATGGTCACGGTCTCATGACCGGATGTCTCAATCACACAGCTGCCTTCGCACAGGCGGTCCTGTGGGCAGATGCGGCCGCAAATTTCGGGGAATGTATTCGTCGCCTGAGACATCTCATAGGCCTCGCGCAAACGCCCCATCGCCGTCAGGCGCAGCCAATCGGGGATGTTGTTGTGCAGCGGACAATGATCTTGGCAATAGGGCACACCACATTGGCTGCATCGGCTTGCCTGTTCCTCAGCTTTCGCCTTTGCGAACTCGGCGTAGATCTCGTTGAAATCTTCGTTACGCGCGTTTGCGTCGCGCTTTTCAGGCATATCACGTGATACATCTACAAACTTCAACATAGGGTTCTCTGCCATGGCTCTTCTCCGCTGTGGTTCGCCCTTGTAGCGCTTGCGATCGAAGATTGAAAGTAAGCATAGCTGACCTATATTGCATTTTTTTCACACCCACTCAATCTTTACGCAGCTCAAGCCACCATAATAGGTAATTAATGCTTACCTTTGATCTCTCTTCCCTTTCACATGCAGCAAGATAGGTTGTGAAAAACGAATCACAAAAGCATTGCCATGACCCTGTTCCATCTTTTCTTTATCGCGATCATCCAAGGCCTCACTGAATTTCTACCGGTTTCATCATCCGGTCATTTGATCCTATATCCCCTACTGACCGGGGCACCCGACCAAGGGCAAGCCATTGATGTAGCAGTACACCTTGGCACGCTGGTCGCGGTGGTTATCTTCTTCAGAAACGATGTTTTGCAAGCAGCCTACGGACTTCCGCGCTTGTTGCGTGGCAAGATCGACACCCCGGGTGCGAAGCTCGCTCTGTTACTAATCATTGCCACCATCCCCGCCATTATATTTGGACTTATCCTAAAGCTAACCGGCCTGGACGACATGATGCGATCCGTGAAGGTGATCGGCATCACGATGATCGGCTTTGGCATTGTGTTGTATTTCGCGGATCAAAAGGGCGAGGTCACACGCAAATCAGAAGATTGGAACCTGCGCGATGCGATCATCATGGGCCTATGGCAAGCCATTGCTTTAATTCCCGGCACATCGCGTTCCGGCGCAACGATCACAGGGGCCCGAATTCTTGGATTTTCCCGCGAAGATGCCGCACGGATCTCAATGCTTATGTCGATTCCGACAATCATCGCAGCTGGCGGCTTATTGGGTATCGAAGTCGCTGCGACAGCAAATATTCAAGCCATAAAAGATGGGGCAATCGCAGCCGTGTTTTCATGCATTGCTGCATTGCTTGCGCTGTCGCTGATGATGCGACTGCTGCGCAGTGTCAGCTTCACGCCCTATGTGATCTATCGGATCGGGCTGGGCGTGATACTATTGTTTATCGGCTTTGGTGGGGCGTAATTAGCCCCGCAGATTTGCCGCTGAATCGCGAATATCATCGTATTGACCAGATGGACGATAACGCCACAGATATTCTGGAAGAACGGTATCAAGGCGCACCGGTTCAACACCAAAGTCGGCAAGTGTTTTCACATCATCACCTACAACATTGTCGTCACCCATGGCGCGCAACTGGTCGCGAGTCATAAGAAAATTCGGGACCGCCCCCAATGACAAAGTCTCAACCAAAGACAACGCACCCGCCATGACGTGTCCAACAAACATTGGCAACCCAACAAGAATACGCTTACGGTAAGAAACCTTCAGCGCTTTTTCCATGATCTCGCGGAATGTCAGCACGTCACTGCCACCAAGTTCATAAACACCAGGGGCAGCACCACCGATGATCGCGACAACAGCCGCCTTCGCCACATCATCCACATAGACCGGCTGAAAACGTGTATCGCCAGAAAAGACAGGCATCACAGGCGTGAAGCGTGACAGGCCAGCGATCTTGTTAAAGAAACCGTCTTCCGTGCCAAAGATCACAGAGGGGCGTAGGATCGTTGCGTCATGGAAGCTCTCCAAGATCGCCGCCTCACCTTCAGCTTTGGACACAAGGTACTTGCTGGTGCTCTCCAGATCCGCGCCAATCGCAGAGAGATGCACCAAACGAGCAACACCCATATCGGATGCGATACGCGCAATACGGGCAGCACCTTCGGATTGCACAGCTTCAAAGCTTTGCTTGCCGCGTTCGTCACTGATGCCCACGCAATTCACAACAGCATCCGCACCTTGCATGACAGCGCGTACAGAATCGTCATCGCGAATGTTGCAAAATACAGGTTCCACCTGGCCAGGCGCGCCATATGGTTTCACATGCATAGATTCGTTGGGACGACGGCCCGCAACACGCACACGCCAGCCTTCTTTGGCCATACGCCGTGCAATATAGCGTCCGACAAAGCCGGCACCGCCGAAGATGGTGACAAGTTTGGTCATGGGTATCCTCCGGGAAATTCCTGCATCTGGAATAACGCCCTCTGTCGCCGCAAACAAGGCGCAAACCGATATCTCACCCGGAAAACCCCTTCCATATGAGGTATTTTCGCAATCATCCGTACATTCTTACCGACCCATGGATCAAGATGCGCCAGCATTTCACAGGATTCGTCGAATTCCAGTGTTTTCGCATTGACAGCTCCAACGCGCAGGGATAAATCCGCCTCACTACCCCGTGCCCAGATGGCGGAATTGGTAGACGCGCTAGCTTCAGGTGCTAGTGTCTGTATGGACGTGGAGGTTCGAGTCCTCTTCTGGGCACCATTTTATTCACGCAATCAGTTGATTTATAATTAAAATATGTGACGGGATAAAAGTCCTACCCCCCTAAATATCCCCCTTAGGCCAGTTGCTACCCGCTTCATTCATACGGTTGTGCTTTCCGAAATCATGGAAAGCACACAAATCGTAGCGGCGACCATCGGCGACTCGCTTCCTTTTTCTAGGTTATGCATGACGGTTAGAAATCAATGTGCCTAACGATGCGCGCTGTGTGATGACTGTTTCTTTCGGCTTCCAAAAAAGGGGAGAAGCGCCATTACACCGCTGCGCGTACTGTACCATAAGCTCTTTATGTTGGGCGGTTGCGGCCGCTTGTTTTCGCTGAGTTTTCATAAATACATCAACGAGAATAAACCGAATTCGTTATTTAATCCTGTGATTATTGGGAGACGGTGGCAAGCATATTGATCGATCCGACACCACGCCAGTTTCAGATTGACACCCCCGGACCCATGCCTATTAGTGAAGGGCGATTTAATAAAATATTGAGGTTCCCCATATGAAAATTGCAGTCCCCATTATTGCGCTTGCACTTCTTTCAGGTTGTAAGACCAACACTCAGGCTACGGTCTATACATCAGACGCATTGGGTGTGGCTGAAAATGGTACAATCCTGCAAACACCCCTTACAATAGGATTTGAGGTGGTTAGCGAAAGTAAGTGTCGTGAAGTCAGTTCAACACTATTAGAACCACTTCAAAACGCGTTCCACTCTGCCGAATTTATCGGATGCGAACGGGATGGAATAGATAGCTTTGCAGTATACAGGCTTACCACTGACATTGTTTTACTTACGGGGGATGATGGTCATTTAACTGAAATGCCGCTATATATAGGTGTAGTAAATAAACCTAGTGCCGATGGTGAAAATTGGGTGGATGTTGGTTTTCTTTTAAATACCTTAAAGGCCGACGAGCTTATTGCATCCATACCTAATGAGGTTATTGGGTACCGCGACCCCGAACTTAATGCTGTACTATCCGCCACAATAAGTAATGATATGGCCTCTGATATTGTAATTCAGGCGAGTGACGCTTTTGCCGATGGCCAGCCAGTCACGAACTTTAAAAACTTTACAGTACCACGGCGCTCCGAGGTCGAAATTAAGCTCTCTAACGTATCGAACGCCGCCTTTGGCGAGGTTGATGCATGGGCGAGGATAGCATATATTGCTTCCCCTCGAGAATAGCGACTTCTCGGGAAAAGTCCTTTTTACGTAGTTGGCAGTCGAACAATCACCGAATGGGTGACAGTGCTACCGTATGCCTCTTTTTTTGGGGGGGGCTGGCCACTATATGGATCATAGCTTTCTCCCGGTGCGTAACTTCGAAAGCGTCGGGCTTATTTATTAGGCTTTGATTTCCGGGCTTATATTTACTTCCCCTACCATCAAGCCATCGCAAACCATCTCAAACCCATCTATAAGTTGCACATCAGGGCTTTTTGATGGTTGTTGATGGCTTGATGGTTCCCTTTCTAAAATAAGCTCTGGCTTTCGGGCCAGCTCTAGCCAGCGGCTCATTTGATGTATCCTAGCCGTGGATTTACCGCGTATGAAATTGATGGTCGCCCGCTACCGTTGCCACGTTCTTCACGTATCCAGTCGAAAGAGATTAGGACGTCCAGCGCCTGCTTTACTGCCTTCGTTGTGCCAAGGTGTTTGCGCCCCCGGTTTTGAATGTCGCGCACCTTGAATGCTTCGACGCCCTCGCACTTGATGATTTCGGCGATAGTTCGAGCGCCCTGCATCTCAGGTGCGGGCTTGATTGAGCCATAGGCGCGGTGCGCATGACTGCGCAAATGCTCCCCGACATAGTGGCAAGCCCTGCCCATATGATTGGCATTGATTTCAGTTACCATATCGTCACCACCTATTGCAGCATCAAGGCAAGCCAGAACAAGGGAAACACGCACAGCTAAGCCGGGCAATTTCCCGACATGGCCTTTCATCAATCCAATGGCTTCACCTTCCCAAGCCCGGCACTGCCCTCTAAATTCCTGCAATGCCACTTGTGCACTTTCATCAAGATGTATGAAAAACGGGCGCTTGGTTTGGCTTTCATCTGTTGCAGGTTGCAGGGCCAACAACCGCTTAAAGGCCGTTATCGGGGTGGCTTCATCCAGCCGACAGCTAGGCCGTGCCAGTGGCACAGGATCGGGGAACACGGTTAGAAAGCGGGCAAGCAATCCATCATCATCAGAGTGCAACAACAGGCTTTCCAGCTTATCCGGCTGAGTTCCCCCAAGGATCGCAACTGAGAGGTGTTCAACGGTCACAGGCTCAGGGCTTGCCTTACGGTCTACCGTGTAGCTGCGGCCCCCGTATGCCTCTAACCAGAACGGTCTATCACCCCCGCCCGAATAACGATCCATTGAACCAAGCCAGCCAGATAATTCGTCACGCGACAGCAGAAGGCCGCGCCATGTGCTTGCTAGTAATTCCGCAACCTTCTCAGTGGTGGCATCGGTAATGCGCACACGCTTGCGAACGGGGGCCTTTCCGGCGCTGGCCTCATTGGGTTTTGTTGTCGGTTCTCCCCCGTCGGCAAGCGCTCGCTTTGCGTCTGCCTTCCATTGGGAAAGAACAATCCCGGCAACTTCGTCTTTATCAAGCCATTCCTTGCGTTCTTGTTCATAGGCTTGTGTTAATTCGCGGTCTATTTCCTTGAGGGGGTCCAGTACCGCATCAAGAGCCGGGCTTTTGCCCGCTGATGGGTCGCCGATCAAGACCCCCCATAGAACAGGCGGTTCTTTCCATCCATCCCAAGGCACTGCCCAACGGGTGTTTCCGATGATAGCGCTGGCGGTTGTGAGCAATGCCAAGGCCACATAATCAACATGTGTTCCCTTTACCTCTGCCGCTGATTTCAACCAGTTTGACCAAGCGCCAAACATCAGACTAAATTCCTCATCCGACATAGTTGGCGCGGGTTTTCGGTCTGAATTGATTAGGCTTAAATCAGGCGCTGGCCACTGCATTGCGGGGTCATACTGAAATTCATTAGGGTGTATCGCATTCATGCGCTTACCCCCTTCATCAATACATCATTCCAGTCCACCCCATTGGGCGCGGGCAACAGGCTGACTTTCCAGCCCAGCGCGGTTGCACGGTTCGCCAGCACTTGCCCGGCCTCATAGCCCGGTGCATCCCCATCGGTTGCGATTGTAAGCTTGCCGGGGGTGGTTGGTAGGTCCAGCCCTTTTATACCGCCAGTGGATAGCGCCGCCCATACGGTAGCAGGGCCACTCAGAAGGCCAGACAGCAACGACAACCCGGTTTCTATGCCCTCACACACCACCAGACGCCCAGCGCCTTGGGAAAGCTGAACAGCGCCCCCACAGCACGGGCCAAGCATCATTTTTGCTCCTTTGTTCAAGCGGCTTCCTTTCTTGTCGAAATATGTTCTGTGAACGCCGCCAGATGAAACATCACCCACCATAGCCGTTGCCCATGTGGCACTAGGGCCGTGGTAAATATCAGGCATGAAGCGCAAGGCGCTGGGCAAGTCGCAAGTGATAGCGCGCCCCCTCAGATATGCCTCTACCTTGGTGCCTGTGATAGGCTTGGCCGCGTTCCATAAATTGCGGGCCTTGGCCAGCTTTTCCGCAGCATAGGCGGCTTGCTTGCGTTCATGTTCGCGCTGGGCATCAAAGTCGATCTGGACGCTATCCAGCGGCATATGCGCGGCCTTGGCGATTTCCACAAAGGAACAACCCGCCTTGAAACAATGCAGCAATGTCTTTCCGTCTTCTTGTGACAGACTCAAGGCATTTTGATCGCGGCGGCGTTCTGGCTGACATACCGGGCAAGGCGCTTGCCCCCGGCCATTGCGCCAGTATCCGCCAAGGTTATGGGTGATTGTGTGTAAATCCATCCTTAGAACGCCCCCCAGATCAGAGACACCAAAGGCAAAATCTGGATTTCAGATAAGCCGCGTATTATTTGCAGGTGAAAGATTTGGCTTAGGTGGTGGGTTTCCAATAAGGTGGAAAAGTGAACCGCAATCGTATGGCGTTTTTCCAACCCGGATACCTGTCGCAACACGTATCCGGGGTTTGTTTGTTTGCCGCTCATATCAAACAACCTGAGCGCGAAGATTGCGCAGATGCGCGTCAACATCGCCTTCAGGCCAGTAGAGTCGCCCGCCAAGCTTTACCGGTTGGGGAAGTCGACCAGCCGCGAGGTCCAGATAGATCGCAGATCGTGAGCGGTTGCCAAGTTTTGCGCGTAGTTCTGTTAGGGTTAAATAGGTCTGCATCGTGCATCGTCCTGTTTGATTTCAGATGATGCAATGATGACTCGAGTGGTACTTCTGTGTCGTGGGGCAGCAAAATTTATTTCATTGCCCCACGCTTTATGCTTCCTCTTCGCGCCTTCTCGCTTCTTTGAAATAAACCTTCCTAATCCCATCTAACGTCATTGGTGTTAGGTTCATTTTCGCGAATGCAGCAGCGACGACATCACACGCACACACGGTGTTTGCAGCCTCACCCCGTGTCTTGTTCATTCCTGTTTCTAGTGAAAGTAAGCGTACAGTATCCCAGATAAAGACCTGCTTCCCACTCTCGGGTAGGCTGCTTATTTTTATCGGCTTCGGCGGTTTGATTTGCTCACGCAGAAAACCTGCTAACCAGACGCGCGCAGCATCTGGAATAGTTTTATCACGATCTACCAGCCAAGCGATAGCCGCACGCAGCTCGTCGAATGCCCCAGGATCATCAGTCGCGCTTTCTACTAACGCCTGAGGGTCAATCATGAGCTTTTTTGCAGCCGAAAGTCCATCAATTTTCAAAAAAGATCGCTTGTCAAACATGTCTTTGTAGGTAAGCCTCACGCGATTTTGTACGTATTCAACATAGCTCTGAAACTGTGTATGCTCTTCTTCTGTCATTATCCCGCCTCATCCAGCTTTACCACTTGCCCGGAACTGCCGGTCACATAATCTGCCCAACGCTCAGATAACGCACGCCGCTGTTCAAGAAAATCAGTTCTGCGATAGGCACGCACGACGCCGCCATCTGTTACGTGCGCCAGCATCGCTTCGGCGACTTCGTGGGGGGCGTCGGTTGTCTCTGCCAGCCATGTGCGCAGGCTTGTGCGAAAACCGTGCGGTCGCGCTTCTAGCCCCCGCCTTTCCATCATACGGGAAAGCGTCATGTCGCTAATCACACCGCCTCGCGTGTTCGGAAAAAGAAAGCCATTACGGGCATGTGGGTGTGCCAGATCAATGATGCGCTGGGCTTCATGCGACAGGGGCACACGGTAAGCCTCAGTCGCGTCTTTGCGACCCTTCATGGCTTCGGCGGGCACGGTCCACACGTCGCCGTCTATCTGGTCCAATCGTAAATTACGCAGTGGGGTCGAGCGCAGGGCGGTTAGAATCAGAAGGCGCAAAGCCAAATGAGCCAGTGTCGGCTCTTCAAGGCTGGTATAGAATGTTGGCACATCGGCCCAAGCCATCGCGGGAATGTTCTTTGCTACATGCCGCGACTTTCCAAGCAATGCCTTGGCTTTTTCTGTTGCCTGCAAGTCTACATCCAAGCCAAGCGCCGCCGCATGCTTCAAGACAATTGATATACGGTTCATGGCTTTGCGGGCGGTATCAGCCTTTGTGTGCCAGATCGGGGCCAAGGTGTCTCGAATATCGCGCTGATCAAGATCAGTGACAGGTACTTTTCCAAGTTTGGGCAGAACATGAATGTTTAGGGGGGAAAGCCATCGGCCTGCATTACCATCGCCTTTCAACTCCGCCTTACGGCTTTCAAATGCATCGGCGGTGATAATATTTAGAGTTATGTCTTCACGACGTGCAGCTTGCTCTTCTGCTTCACGCTCTTTAATAGGATCACGTCCAACCGCTGCAATGTTTCGCCAGCGTTCTGCCAGCTTGCGTGCACTAGCCAGCCCGACTCTAGATAGGCCTCCTAGGCCCATTTCACGTCGCCGCCCGTGAACAGTCACACGTAGCACCCACTGTGCGCCACCATCCTCTCGTTTCACCAACCAAAGCCCGGCACCATCGCAGTAGCTCCCCGCAGGCGCGCTCTTGATAAAACTAGACGTGAGTCTGTTTTTTGCCCTCATTTTTATCCCCCTAAATATCCCCCTTAGGTTATTGGATAGGGGTGGACAATGCAAGACAGGTCAGGACATATATACCTATAAAACAAAGGAGGACAAAGACATGCTTGGACATGCAAAAACAAGCAAAAACAAGTGGTTGACGCCTCTTCTGGGCACCAATTTTATCCAATTATATATAGCGATTAAGCAAAATGTTCTTGCGGGATTCACCCGCAGCTGAACGATTTCTTTAATCGCAAGGTGACACAGATACACAACTGACAAGATTAGATTTCCCCTGAGAACCAGGTCCGAAATTGTCGCCACAAAAGACCGCAGCACCTAGCGCAATAACCAGGTGATCTTTGACTGATCATGGCTGCGGACAAAGACCCGGTTGAAGCGGCCTTGACTTCGGGCGCATTGTATACAGTGTTGCACACTATTATATCGCAACCCGGCATGCCGACCAGAAGAGGACCAATACCATGAAGAATGAACACGGTGGCAAAACCGTTTATGGCGCGAATTTGGGTATCTTGATGCTTGAAACACAGTTCCCACGTATCCCGGGCGATATTGGCAATGCGACAACTTGGCCGTTTCCTGTGCAATATCGGGTCGTGCGCGGGGCGAACCCTGAGAACGTTGTGCGAGGGGATGCGACGCTTTTGGTTGATAAGTTTATTGAGGCCGCGAAGGGTTTAGTGGCAAGCGGCTGCGACGGAATCACGACCAATTGCGGCTTTCTGTCGATTGTCCAAGATCAATTGACCGAGGCCGTGCCTGTGCCCGTCGCGACGTCATCCTTGATGCAGGTGCCCATGGTACAATCCATGTTACCGCCAGGCAAACGCGTGGGGATTTTGACGATCTCAAAAGAGACCCTAACAGATAAACACCTGAAGGCCGCTGGCGTGCCGTTGGACACCCCGATCATGGGGACCGAAGGCGGCAAGGTTTTCACGCGCGACATTTTAGGGGATGCGCTGGAGATTGATTTTGCAGCCTGCCGGGAAGACATGCTAGAGGCCGCACGCATTTTCGTGAAGACACACCCCGACCTAGGGGCGATCGTTCTGGAATGTACAAATATGACACCCTATGCGGCGGATGTGCGGCGCGAAACCGGGCTGCCGGTGTTCTCGATCTACACATACCTAAAATGGTTCCATGAAGGACTAGTGCCGGACCGCTTCACGTCGGGTTTGGATGATCCCAAGCCAGGAATTGGCCTGCGTTAGGGTCTATTAGGACGGCACATACAGCTGCGAATAGGCGAGACGAACCAATTCAATCGTCTGTTCGCTGCGCCGTTCAATATGGGCACGCAATGCGGTGAGGGCTGTTTGGGTATCCCGGTTCTGAACAGCATTTGCGATGGCGCGATGGGCGGATAAAAACGTATTGTCACCGGCCTCTGTGCAATCCATTCCACGCAGCTGGCGCAGGTTTACAAGGCGCACATAGCGGATACGTTCATTCACGTTTTTCAACATCCGGCAGAGTTCATTGTTGCCAGATAATCCAGCCAGACGCATGTGGAATTCCTCGTCCATTTTTAACAGTTCTGTCAGATCATCACAGCTGTCATATGTCGTCTCTGTGGCGTTTAAATAGGCGCAAAATTCCGCGATTTCGGCATCTGTGGCGACTTCAACTCCATGACGCAGCGCCTCGGTTTCCAAGGCACAGCGCAGCTGGTAAAGCTCCAAAATTTGTTCCGGGCTTAGGGGGCGGCAAAAGAAACCTTGGCCCTTCGCAAGGGTTAAAAACCCTTCAGCCACCAAACGATTCAGAGCTTCGCGCAAGGGGGTGCGGCTGACGTTCAATTTTGAGGTCAGCGCGGTTTCATTCAGGCGCTCGCCGGGCTTGAAATCAAAGTTAATCGCCATGTCACGAAGCGTCGCGTACACGCGATCCACACTGCTGCCCTGATCTGCCATTCTATATTCGCCCCTTGGTTTGCATGACTTTTACACCGAGGAAGGGGGAGGTGAAAAGGAAAATAAAAATTTGTCTTCACAATTTTCGACAGCGCTGTATACAGTTTAGAACACAATGTTAAACAGCATGCGGCAACCCGCAATGCAGACGCTTGGGGGATGATACTTTGAAGAATACGATGAATGGTGCGGAAGCGATGGTGCGTTCACTGGAAGCACATGGGGTGAAACACATTTTCGGCCTCTGCGGCGATACGACCTTGCCGTTTTACGATGCGATGCACAACCTGGATCACGACATCACCCACATCCTAACCCGCGACGAGCGTTCCGCGACCTATATGGCGGATGGTTATTCTCGCGTAACCGGGACAGTTGGCGTCTGCGAAGGCCCATCAGGTGGCGGCGCGACATATATTTTGCCCGGCCTGATCGAGGCAAACGAAAGCTCTTACGCGGTATTGGCGATCACGACGGATATTTCTGTCGGATCTTATGGGAAATACCCATTAACCGAGGTCAACCAAGAAGCCCTGATGGCGCCACTGACCAAGTTCAACACCGTAATCAAGCGCGCGGACCACATTCCACGCATGGTACGTCAAGCATTTCGCGCGATGACAACGGGCCGGTCTGGGTCTGCGCATCTGGGGCTGCCCTATGACATTCAATATGATGATGTGCCAGCAGATGACATCTGGGGCGATCCAAAACATCAAAGCTATCCGTCTTATCGCGGCGCAGCTGAGCCCGGTGCAGTGGACGATGCGATTGAGGCCATTCTGAGCGCGAAAAAACCGCTGATCGTTTGTGGTGGTGGCGTGGTGATCGCCGGTGCAATGGAAGAACTGGGACTGCTGGCCAACCGTCTTGACATCGCCGTCGCGACGTCGATTTCTGGGAAGGGTTCGCTTGCTGATACCCACCCTCAATCTCTGGGTGTTGTTGGATCAAACGGTGGCACAGACGAGACCTGGGAAATGATGGAAGCCGCTGATCTTGTTGTGTTCATGGGGGCACGTGCGGGCTCAACCACGACATCGCGCTGGGAGGCGCCAAAACCTGGCCAGCGTATCGTGCATTTTGACAATGATCCGATGGTGATTGGTGCAAACTACCCAACTGAGGTGGGTGTGGTTGCTGATTTGCAGCTGTCTTTGGCTGCGGCAAACGCCTATTTGGATGCTCGCACTGGTGATGCGCCGCAATTTGGTGCAGCAGCGCAAATCGCAGACATCAAAGAACGTAAGTTCGCGAAATTCAACGCACTTGCGGCCAGTGAAACCGATATGATCATTCCAGAGCAGATCATCACGGCCTTGAATGCAAACCTGCCGGATGATGGCATTGTGGTTTCCGATCCTGGCACAAGCTGCCCCTATTACAACGCCTATTCCGAACAGAAATTCCCCGGTCGTCAGTATATTACCAACCGTGCCCATGGCGCACTTGGATATTCCCTTTCTGCCGCGGCGGGTGCCTGGTTTGGGGCGCAAGACAAAAAGGTTGTCGCCATGATGGGGGATGGTTCATTCGCTTTTGCTTGCGGTGAACTTGAGACCATCGTGCGCCACAACGTACCCGT
The DNA here is from genome assembly GCF_000812685.1 of Halocynthiibacter namhaensis. GTDB lineage: Bacteria > Pseudomonadota > Alphaproteobacteria > Rhodobacterales > Rhodobacteraceae > Halocynthiibacter > Halocynthiibacter namhaensis. Next base: position 281,510 of record NZ_JWIF01000056.1, on the reverse strand, counting down.
GACCTATATCGTATTTTCCAACGCAAGCTTTGGCTGGATTAAGGCCAGTCAACGCGATGATTGCGACAAGCGCTATTACAACGTTGATTTCAACCGAACCAATCAGGCAGCTGTGGCTGAAGCCTTTGGTGTGAAATCTTGGCGTGTTGAAAACGCCGAAGACCTGGATGGTGTGATGAAAGAGGCCTTTGCGCATGATGGCCCAACCTTGATTGACGTGATTTGTCAACCGCTGGAAGAAGCCGCAGCACCTGTGCGTCGCTGGATGGGCTAAACGCCACCAAAGGCTTTCATCTCTGCGGAAAGCAACTTGCGAAACTCTTGCCCGATCGTGGACAGCGGTCGGGCTTTTGACGTGATGATCGCCAATTCAATAGTCACAATGGGCCGAAATGGGCGGGTGATAAAGCCACCTTCACGGTCAAAGTGCACGACAAACGGATCAAGCAGGGAGACCCCCATGCCTTCCTTCACAAAACTAAGATTGTTCTTGAACAGATGCGAATGCACACGTGTCCGCCAGCGTTTTCCTGCGTTGTGAAAGGCTTCGCGCGTACGCCGATGGGTCATGTGATCGGGGCCCATGACAACAAATGGTTCATCTTCCAAAATCTCTGGCGTCAACACATCATGGCTGGCCAGCGGGCTGTCTTCGGGCAAAGCACAGATCGTTTCAAACTGGAACAGTTCCGTGTCGAAAGCGTCATAAAGAATCGGCAACTCGCAGATCCCGACCTCAAACAGGCCCGCGAGAACCCATTCCTGCACCTTTGAGGAATAATTGGACTGGAACGCAATCGACAGATCCGGTTTATCAGCAGAGAATTCTGCAATCAGCTTCGGCATCAGACCAAAAGACAGCGAATGCGGTGAGGCAACCTGCAACTGCCCGGCCTGCTTGTTCTGCAGATCAGTCACGGCCTGCGCCACATGGTCAAGACCCCGCACCACCGTGTCGATCTCCTGAAACAACACGCCAGCTTCTGGTGTGGGCAGCAAACGCCCTTTGCTGCGTTCGAATAACTTCAATCGCGTCTGACGTTCCAACTGGGCCAAAAGATTGGAAATTCCCGGCTGCGAAATCCCCAATTGGTCCGCTGCACCTGTAACGGTGCCGGTTTCAACGATGGCATGAAAGGCTTGGAGTTGGCGAAAACGAAGTGACATATCGGGTGTATAACATTTTATGATGATCTTGCCACAAATTAATATTTGAAATGATGTGACTGACTTGGCACGCTCCGGGTTCAGAAAGCAAAGAAATGATCGCGATGCTGCATAATTTTACAAAAATGACCGGGCGTCGCATGCATGTGGAAACAGGGGCCTGCGTATGACTGAACAGCAATCGGCTGTTGTGATTGGTGGCGGGATTGTAGGCGTTTCCGCCGCGATCTGGCTGCGACGTGAAGGCGTGAATGTGACCGTGATTGACCGGGCGACGCCAGGTGATCGCAGCGCCACGTCATTTGGAAATGCGGGTGTGCTTGCAGCCTGTTCCGTTGCGCCTGTGACGTACCCGGGTATGATCCCCAAAGCGCCGAAATTGCTGTTTGATCCGGAATTCCCGCTGTTTTTGCGGTGGTCTCATCTGCCGAAATTGACCCCATGGCTGTTGAAATATCTGTCCCATGCCAATGACAAAGACACACGACGGATCGCTCGCGGGTTGACCGGAATCACCCATGACACAGTGGATCAGCACGAAGCCTTAACCAAAGGCACGGATGCTGCGGAATGGACCACAAACTCCGATTATACCTTTGTGTATAAGGACCGCGCCGGGTTTGAGGCCGACGGATATACTTGGGAGTTACGCCGCGAAGCCGGTTTCGTGCCTGAAATCATCGAAGGCGACGCAGTGCATGAATTTGAACCCATGCTTGCGAAGAATCTGAACTGTCTCGCGCTGATGCGCGATCATGGCTATGTGCGCGATCCAGGTGGTTATGTGGCAGCCCTCGCGAAAGAGGCCCAAAAACTTGGCGCCGTATTCCGTCAAGGCGAAGTCAAAGACGTCACCCTGACCGATGGAAAAGTGACCGCAGTGGTAACGGATCAAGGCGATGTGCCTTGTGACAAGGTGGTTCTTGCAACGGGCAGTTGGTCAAAAGCGCTGACGGATAAGCTGGGCCTAAAGGTGCCGATCGAAAGTGAACGCGGCTATCACATCATGTTCAAAAACCCCAGTCAGATGCCGAAAATTCCGATGATGATGTCTATGGGGAAATTTGTAGCCACACCGATGCAAGACGGGTTACGCTGTGCAGGTACGGTTGAGTTCGGCGGACTGAATGAAAAAATGTCGGATGGGCCTCTGAAGTTTCTCCGCCGTAAGGTAAAAGAGTATTTTCCCGATCTGGAGTATTCCGAAGAAGTGCCATGGCTGGGCCATCGTCCGGCAACATCGGACAGTCTGCCATTGATTGGTGAAATCAAGAATACCGGTGTGTTTGCGGGCTTTGGCCACCATCATATCGGTTTAACAGCCGGTCCGAAAACCGCGCGTATCATCGCGGGGCTGATCACCGGGAAGAAAGATAATATCGACCTGTCGATTTATGATCCAGGGAGGTTCTGACGACAGGAAAGACCGGAAAAATCCGGCAAGGACAACGACATCCAAAGGGAGGAATAATATGTCCAAAACTACCAAAACAATCGCTGCAGGTCTTGCGGCAACGGCGCTGACCACATTCGGGGCAGCGGCTGAGACTTGGGATATGCCAATGGCCTATTCCGCGACCAACTTTCATTCCGCAACGGGCGCTGAGTTTGCGGCCTGTGTGACGGCGGGTACCGGTGGCGATCTTGAAATCGTAACGCACCCAGGTGGATCCCTGTTCGCAGGTGGCGAAATCAAACGCGCTATTCAGACCGGCCAAGTAAACATTGGCGAACGTCTGTTGTCTGGTCACCAGAATGAAAACGCGCTGTTTGGCTTTGATTCCATTCCGTTCCTTGCAACGTCTTTTGAAGACAGTGAGAAACTGTGGGACGCGGCAAAAGGTCCGCTGACTGAACTTCTGGCGGAACAAAATCTGCATCTTCTATATGCTGTGCCATGGCCAGCGCAGGGGCTCTATTTCAACAAAGAGATAAATTCTGTTGCGGATATGGCAGGCCTAAAGTTCCGGTCTTACAACAACGCAACCGCGCGTCTGGCTGAATTGTCCGGCATGTTGCCAGTTCAGATCGAAGCCGCTGAAATCAGCCAAGCTTTCGCAACCGGCGTTGCTGAATCCATGGTGTCATCTGGCTCCACCGGGTATGACCGCCAGGTTTGGGAAAGCCTGACACATTTCTATGAGGTGGATGCATGGCTGCCGCGCAACTATGTTTTGGTGAACGCCGAAGCATGGAACGGTCTGGAAGAAGGCACGCAAAACGTGATCAACGGCTGTGCAACATTGGCAGAATATGCCGGTGATTGGCGTTCTGTTCAGTACACAGATTTCACGCTGACTGAGCTTGCGAAAAACGGCATGTTTGTTGGCCCTGCAGGTGACGGTCTGACGGCTGAGCTGAAAGAATTCGGCGTGACCATGACCAATGAATGGCTGGAAAACACAGGTGACGCGGGTCAGGCAATCGTTGACGCGTTCAACGCTGACTAAGCTTTTCATCTGCCCCATTGCGGGCAGTGAATTCGGGGGGTGGCGCAATCTGTGCCGCACCCCACAACGGCCACACCAGAACGTGGCCGGATCAGGGACGGGAGGGAACAATGAGCAGTATTCGCAAGGCTCTGGATAGCTTGTATCTGGGAGGGGGGATCTTGGCCTCGCTCTGTTTGATCGGCATCCTTGTATTAATCGTGGTGCAGATGGTTGCACGCTGGACAGGTGAGGTCTTGCTCGGTGCGCCGGATTACGCAGGCTATTGCATGGCAGGTGCGTCATTCTTTGCATTCGCTTACGCACTAAATCATGGAAGCCATATTCGCGTGAGCCTCGGGTTATCTGCTTTGGGGCGTTTTCGCCGCAAAGGCGAGATATGGTGCTTTGGGTTCGCGGGTATTTTTGTTGGATACTATACCTACATTACGTTCAAATTCGTTTACGCATCGTGGAGATTTGGATTCAAAAGTGATGGTTCCGATGCAACGCTCATTTGGATTCCACAAATGGTCATGTGCCTCGGATCTACACTCCTATTCATAGCTTTCGTGGACAACTTCTTGAGCCTGATTTTTAGCGGAAAGCATCGCATCCGTTCGGAATCCTTAGATAGTGTGGAGTAACATATGGAACAACTATCTCTTCTAGTTATCTTTCTTTTCGTCTTATTCCTACTTCTCGGGTCCGGTGTGTGGGTCGGGCTGGCACTCATGGGCACAGCTTGGTTTATTCTTGAGTTTTACACCTCGAGTAGTCCAATGTCGTCGCTCGATCGAATTTGGACCTCTAGTAAATCTTGGACGTTGGCTGCCTTGCCCATGTTCATATGGATGGGCGAGATCTTATATCGAAGTCGATTATCGCAAGACATGTTCCGCGGCCTTGCCCCCTGGATGGCGCGCCTGCCTGGTGGTCTTGTGCATACAAACATCGTGGGCTGTACGATCTTTGCGGCTGTGTCCGGGTCTTCTGCGGCGACGCTGACAACCGTTGGTAAGATGTCGATCCCAGAGCTGCGCAAACGTGGGTATCCTGAATATATGATCATCGGCACGCTGACTGGTGCGGCGACCCTTGGCCTGATGATCCCGCCGTCATTAACCTTGATTGTTTATGGTGTGTCGGTTGAGGTATCGATCTCGAAACTGTTCATGGCGGGCATTCTGCCGGGGCTTTTGCTGGCGCTGATGTTCATGGCCTATGTGGCGGGTTGGTCCTTTGTGCGCAAATCCGAAGTGCCTAAGATCGCCGACGAAATGACCTTTGGTCAAAAGATCGCGGAAAGCCGTTTCTTGATCCCAATCGTTCTGCTGATTATTGCCGTGATTGGATCAATGTACGCAGGCTGGGCCACCGCGACCGAAGCCGCCGCAATTGGTGTGATCGGGTCGTTGATCCTTGCTTGGGCACAGGGGTCATTGACCATCAGTACTTTCATTGAAAGCCTTTTGGGCGCGACGCGCACCTCGGCAATGGTGGCCTTCATCCTGCTTGGCGCGTCTGCGCTAACCCTAGCGATGGGCTTTACGGGCCTGCCACGCGCCTTGGCTGAGTTCATCGAAGTTCTTGAACTATCAAGATTTTCCCTGCTGATCGCCTTGATGTTCTTCTACATCATCCTGGGCATGTTCCTTGATGGGATTTCATCAGTGGTGCTGACGATGGCGATTGTACAACCGATGGTCGAAGCCGCCGGGATCGACTTGATCTGGTTCGGTATCTTCATCGTGGTTGTTGTTGAAATGGCCCAGGTGACACCGCCGATTGGCTTTAACCTGTTTGTGATGCAGGGCATGACGAAACATGAGATGGGCTATATCGCCAAAACCGCGCTGCCGATGTTTGGCATCATGGTCCTGATGGTCTTTGTGTTGATCGTCTGGCCCGAACTTGCCACCTGGTTGCCAGAGAATATGCGCAACACACCAGGCGGATAAACAAAATCAACAGGGCATCCCAAATCGGGGTGCCCTTTTTGCGACCCTCCCCAAACCTCCTTCGGAGCCTCACCATGAGTGACCATAAAATCGAAACCATCCGGGTCCACCGGATCCTTATCCCTGCCAAAGCCGTACATTCCCACGGCAGCGGTGATGTCGCGGGAATCCATTCAGTGATTGTCGAAATCATCACGGATACGGGCATCACAGGTTGGGGCGAAGCATCCCCCTGGCCCGTGTTTACCGGAACGGCGGAAGGTGCTGCGGCGGCGTTGCATGTGTATCTGCGCCCGCATCTGATTGGTGAAGATCCGGTGCAGGTTGAGAAACACATGACCCTGGCGGATCGAATTTTGATCGGCAATCCCGAAGCCAAGGCAGCGCTTGAGATGGCGCTTTTGGACATCACCGGTAAGATCACAGGCCTTCAAGTGTGTGAATTGGTTGGCGGGCGTTTGCGCGACGACATGGGCATGAGCTTTTCCGTGGCGAACCCGGATTTTGATGCGGATCTGGTTGATATCGCGCGGATGTGGGAAGATGGTGTACGGATCTTTAAGTTCAAGACCGGCTTTGCAGATCACAGTTTCGACGTGATGCGCGCGGAAAAACTCCGCGAAATCTATGGCGATGAGATCGACATTCGCATCGACTATAATCAGGGCCTAAAAGCCTATGATGCAGTGCGCTGTATTCGGGATTTGGAACAATTCCGCCCGACCTTCATTGAACAACCTGTGAAGATGCATGAACGCGAAGCCATGGCCCATATCACCCATGTCATCGACACGCCGATCATGGCCGATGAAAGCGTATTTGACCCCAAAGGCGCGCTTTATGGGGCGCAACACCGAATCGCTGATATCTTCTCGCTAAAGATCATGAAATCCGGTGGCATCCGTCGCGCGCTGGAAGTTGCCGCAATTTCCCGTGCGGCTGGGATTGAAATCTACGGTGGCTGTATGTTTGAGACCGGTCTGGCCCATGCAGCGGGCACACATCTGATGGCGGCCGTGCCAGATCTGCATTTGCAGGCAGAATTTTACATGGCGACATATTACGCGCAGGAAGACATTCTGGTTGACCCATTCCCCGTGAAGAACGGGCGTATTCATGTGCCAACCGGGCCTGGGCTTGGTGTGGATGTGAACCCCGATATGCTTGCGAAATATGCGGTCGCTGAGGTTCTGCAATAGGGTTTACCAAAAACAAAAAAGCGCAGCATGAATGCCGCGCTGATTTAGATCTTTGTTTCGTTCCGGTCGTTGTATTCCTACAGCGATCGGCATGTGTTTACATGATAACGAACCAGGAGTGCACGCCAATAAAAAGCGCAGTAGCAGCCACAAGGATGCCAACACCAAGGATATCTTTTGCAGTTTGTGCCATCTTACAGTTCCTTCGAACAAATCAGTTGCGATAAGCCCCAGATAAGAAATACTGCGGAACTTGAGTACCACCAAAATCTGCATAGTCGCTTTGCACCAGGTGCATGACCAATTCATTCAAACCGCTGCAAAAGCAAGCAAGGCTTAGGATCCCAAGCCTTGCTTAATGATGGAATCAGAGACTTGCGTTCAATGCCGCAATCACTGCATCGCCCATTTCTGAGGTCGATACCGCTGTGCCACCATCGGCCTGCATCAAGTCAGCAGTACGGATGCCATCAGCCAGGACCTTCTCAACAGCAGTTTCAAGACGCGTTGCTTCGTCACCTTGATCAAAGCTGTAACGCAGCGCCATCGCAAAACTAAGGATACAAGCGGATGGGTTCGCTTTGCCTTGGCCCGTGATGTCAGGTGCGGAACCGTGAACCGGTTCATACATTGCCTTTGGACGGCCATTTTCCATGGGCGCACCAAGGCTTGCAGATGGCAACATGCCCAGAGAACCTGTCAACATCGCCGCGCAATCAGACAGGATATCGCCGAACAGGTTGTCAGTTACAATCACGTCGAATTGCTTTGGCGCACGCACCAGCTGCATCGCGCCATTGTCCGCATACATGTGGGACAGTTCAACTTCTGGGTAATCTTTGGAAACCTCGATCACAACTTCACGCCACAGAATGCCGCTTTCCATAACGTTGGCTTTTTCCATGGAACATAGTTTTTTGTCACGACGCATGGCCAGTTCAAACGCGGCACGCGCAGCACGTTCGATCTCGGATTCGGTGTAACGTTGGGTGTTCACGCCAACACGTTCATTGCCCTCTTCAAAGATGCCGCGTGGCTCACCAAAATAAACACCAGAGGTCAATTCGCGCACGATCATGATATCCAAGCCGGACACCAGTTCTTTTTTCAAAGATGAGAAATCCGCAAGCGCGTCAAAACACTGCGCAGGGCGCAAGTTCGCGAACAGATCCATTTCTTTGCGCAGGCGCAGAAGGCCGCGTTCCGGCTTAACCGAGAAATCCAGATCATCGTATTTCGGGCCGCCAACAGCACCCAGCAAAACAGCGTCAACTTCTTGCGCTTTTGCCATGGTGTCATCGTGCAAAGGCGTGCCGTGCTTGTCATAAGCGGCACCACCAACAAGGTCTTCAGACACGTCAAAAGCCAAGTCACGTTTATCACCGAACCAAGTGATGATTTTGCGAACTTCAGCCATGACTTCTTGACCGATACCATCACCGGGAAGAATAAGGATTGACGGGTTGCTCATTTGGGTATCCGATCGTTTAAAACTGCGTTGCACCCGAGTACCGCTTGTGGGCGGAAGGGTCAAGAAAGCAGCGTTAAAATGCGATATCCACCCAGACCAAATGATGTGTAGACGCTGCATCAGATGACCCATCTGTCGGCCAATGAACGCCTGAATCCACAACCAGCAGATCGGATGAAGGCAAGACATAATCCACCCGCATATTGCCGGGCCGCCCCGCAGTGTCAGGCCAGTCCACAGTGTCCAAACTCGCCTCGCCAGCATGTGTAATATTCACTGACCTTTGTGTCTCCGACGCCAATCGCGCACCTTGACTGGATGGGCGAACATCTTGGATACGAGGATCATCAAGCAAGGCCAACAATGCCCCCGAGCGCCCCCGCCCATCCACCGGATCAAGATTAAACCCGCCTAAAAGTACAAAGGGGTCATCTGGTGGAGTTTCAGGCAGATCTCCATCCATGTAGCGCAACCAAAATGCAGCTTCATCATGATTTCGTCGCCCATTTCTATCGTGCTGATCATCAAAAACGGGCGGGGCGGCATACATCGTCCACAGAAAAATACGTGTGCCATCGGGCAAAACAACGGGAACCTCCCAATGCGATGAATTTGACAGGCGCTGCACTGCAAAGGCAGCATCACTTGGAAAGGGCCTACCTTCTATTGTGGGGGCGATAGCGCCGGGCAGGTCTTTCCAAAGGAGGTCACTGAAATCACGCGCAACCTCGGATTGAAGGGGGAATTTCGACAAAATCGCAAGCCCGCCATTACCGCGAAACCGCCCAAATCCCTGGGCATCACTGTCGTCACCAAAATATCCGTCACCATCCATATCCAACCCCGTAGCCAGACCGGAATTTGGTGCACGCGAAAATAGATATGGGTAAGTCACCCCCGCACGCACAAGCAACGCTGAAAAAGCACGCAAGGCCAGGTTGCCATCGTCAAAGTCGAATTTTTGTAGAACCAAAATATCCGGTGAGACTTTAGATATAACGTCAACGAGGGCCACTATTTGCACAGAATCCGCGCGTAAAATATCGCGCAACAATAAGCCTGGCCCATCGCGATCCAAGCCTACATTGTAGCTGGCAATGCGCAGTGTTTCAGCCCGCGCGCCATCGCTTAGAAGCATCGAAATTACGATTAAGCCGGAACATATCCATCTTCGAGTGCACGTTCGTAGGACAAACGCCGCTGCTCTCTGATCATTTCTGCAATCCGCCCCATGGCAATCCCGCGCATGAACAGACTGGCCGGCAAAAACGCCCATGTCGCTATCATCCAAATCAAGGTCTGCGACGAAGACACGGCGGAAGGGTCGAATAACATTGCCGCTGAGTTCATCACCAATGGAATACAGAATGGCAGGGCAAAGCCTAACAAAATGTTAATACGAGCATCCCGAATCAGACGCGATACGACGTCCCCCCCGGCGGTGGGATCAAATGTGGGTAGATTGATCCAGACATTGAACGTCCGATCCCGCGCTGGCCAACCATACAAACGCAAAAGAACTGCGAATATGGACAATGAAATCAAAGATGTAAGATATGATATACCTGCAAGAGCCCGAACAAGTTCAAGGCTTTTTACATCGCTGCCTTCTGGGAAGACCTCAATCACGAGGCGCACAGGACTCCAGGGAAAATCCATCGCGAGCCCGATCAACCCGCCAATTGCCGTGACAAATTCGGTCAAAGCCGTTGTCTCAAATTGCCCACGCACAACGATCGCACCCAAAAACACGGTCACAAGCAGGGACATGAAACGCACTCGGTTAAACGGCGGTGCATCGCGAAACTCAACCAGACTTGGATAAGTCGACGCGTATTCGACCAAAATCATGACGCCAGAAAACAACGCGATCAATGTGACGATCTGTGTCGTCTCCTGGGTTTGCGCAGGCAATATCAATGTTGGTGTCGCAATCAACAACATTACCGCCGCCGCACGCGTCAAAGCCCCTGAGAATTGTGCAATCAATTTGCCGTACCTTATCAACCGGCCAGCAATACCCCATCAGAGCAACCAACCTGCATTTCACAATAACCATGTAAAGAAGTACAAAATACGCATCTTGTTTCTGACGCATTTTACTCAACCAATCAATATCCAGTTGAACAAACAATTCGAAACATCTGTTTTCATTGCAGGAAATTCACATACTGTGCTTTTCGGCACACGCATTTCATACAACTTAACCTATTAAATGCTCGATATAAAAAACACTGCCCAGTAGAATCATCTTACTGGGCCGTGCAAAATTCAAACAATCTCTCCCGGTTTAAACCCAGGGACGTGCTTGGGACGCTTGCGCCTCGAATGCATCGACAGATGCTTTCTTTTCCATGGTCAACCCGATGTCATCAAGACCTTCCAACAGGCAATGTTTTTTAAACGCATCAACGTTGAACGCCACGACTTCACCATCAGATGTCGTGATCTCTTGGCTTTCCAAATCAACGGTCATACGGGCGTTTGCCCCTTTTTCCGCGTCCTTCATCAACAGATCAACTTGTTCTTGGGGCAGAACGATTGGCAAGATGCCGTTCTTAAAGCAGTTGTTAAAGAAGATGTCTGCAAAGCTGGTGGAAACCACACATTTGATGCCGAAATCCGCAATCGCCCAAGGCGCATGTTCCCGTGAGGAACCACAACCAAAGTTGTCACCCGCAACCAGAATTTCCGCAGAACGGTACTGTGGTTTGTTCAACACGAAATCTTCGATCTCGGTGCCATCACGATTGAAACGCATCTCATCAAACAGGTTTTTCCCAAAGCCTGTACGCGCGATTGATTTCAGAAAGATTTTTGGGATGATCATATCTGTGTCGATATTCACAAGCGGCATAGGCGCCGCAATCCCGGTGAGTTTTTCAAACTTTTCCATGATATTAGCCCTTAAATCAGATCACGAATGTCGGTCAAACGACCGGTCAGCGCAGCAGCGGCTGCCATGGCAGGGGACACGAGGTGGGTGCGTCCTTTATAGCCCTGACGACCTTCAAAGTTCCGGTTGGACGTGGATGCACAACGCTCGCCTTCGGACAGTTGATCGGGGTTCATAGCAAGACACATGGAACAGCCCGCAAGGCGCCATTCAAAGCCAGCATCTTCAAAGATCTTCGCAAGACCTTCTTCTTCCGCTTGAAGCCGCACAAGGCCGGAACCAGGCACGATCATCGCGCGCATGCCGTCTTTGATCTTCTTGCCTTTGACGACCTCTGCAACCGCACGGAAATCTTCGATACGACCGTTGGTACAGGACCCGATGAACACAGTGTCAATTTCAATGTCGGTCAATTTCTGACCAGGCGTCAGGCCCATATATTCGATGGAACGTGCAGCCGCATCAACCTTGCCGCCTGTGAAATCAGAGGGGCTTGGAACGAAACCAGTGATTGGCAGAACGTCTTCTGGTGAAGTGCCCCAAGTCACAACCGGCGCGATGTCTTCGCCTTTCAGGGTCACGACTTTGTCGAAATGTGCACCCTCATCCGTGAACAGGGTTTTCCACCAGTTCAAAGCCGCTTCCCATTGTGCGCCTTTCGGGGCGTGTGGGCGGCCATTCACATAGTCATATGTCGTTTGATCAGGTGCGATAAGCCCAGCGCGTGCGCCGCCTTCAATCGCCATGTTACAAACGGTCATACGCCCTTCCATGGACAGATCGCGGATGGCTTCGCCCGTGTATTCAATCACATATCCCGTGCCACCGCCGGTGCCGGTTTCACCGATCACAGCAAGGGTGATGTCTTTTGCGGTCACGCCTGGCATCAGTTTGCCAGTGATCTCGACCTTCATGTTCTTGGACTTTTGCTGGATCAAAGTCTGGGTCGCCAGAACATGTTCAACTTCGGATGTGCCGATGCCATGGGCAAGCGCGCCAAACGCACCATGGGTTGCTGTGTGGCTGTCACCACAAACAACGGTCATACCAGGCAAAGTCCAACCCTGTTCAGGACCGACAATATGCACGATGCCCTGACGTACGTCAGACACAGGATAGTAATGCACACCGAATTCTTTGGCGTTTGTATCCAAAGCAGCCACCTGAATGCGGCTTTCTTCGGTCATTTGGGCTGGATCTTCGCGGCCTTGCGTGGTCGGCACGTTGTGATCTGGCACAGCGATGGTTTTGTCCGGCGCGTGTACTTTACGACCCGCGATGCGCAGACCCTCAAAGGCTTGCGCTGAGGTCACTTCGTGAACGAGGTGACGGTCAATATACAGCAAGGTGGTGCCATCGTCACTAACGTGTGCGACATGGGCATCCCAGATTTTATCATAGAGCGTTTTGGGGGACATGTTGGTCCTCTCCCGTATTTTAGGTTTTCAGATGTGGCGAAAGGCTGCAAATGCGCGTGCGAAAGCCGCACGCAACCATCATAGGTCTGCGTTGATAGACAGGGACTGACCATAAAACCGCCAAGGCAAAAAGGCGTGATCGTCGATATCATAGATGCGTTTCATATCACTGCCATACACCCGCGCGGGGATTCCTTCAAGCGGAGCTACATAAGATCTGCAAAAGAATATTGAGAAAGACTGTACACCTTGCCCTAATCCTGTGAGTTGCTTAGTCTACCGCGATCAATTTAATGAGTGATATATATCAACAACATCCAGCCCACTGCCCAGATGGATCTACCGTATAGGCCTTTTCGCTTTGCTGGTTGCGGCATTAAAAGCCAATCAATTTACATTCGATGAATATCATAACCTGGGCCCCGGTTTTTTCGAAACTTCAGGCACAGATTTTCGACTTCTTTGGGCCTCCATGAGCAGCACACTGTGGCTCCTCGGTGCAGTCGCGGCAATGGCGGCAAGGTCAGGCGCTGTCATTTGGATACTCTCACTTTATCTCATCATAGACATTTTGCCCCTGTTTTCTTCGATTTTTCAAGCAATGCCCGCTGGTCCCGCCCTCATGATAGCGATAATCATGAGCCTTCCACTCATCGCGATTGGCTATACCCTCCGTTACCTTGTGAAAACAGGTGAGCTGAGAAAGCCCTGATCATTACACCGCAGGCCCCAGCAAATCCCAACGGTTGCCGAATGGGTCTCGGAAGACAGCGACGGAACCGTAGATTTCATGGCGGGGGTCTTCTTCAAAGATCACGCCATTTGCCAACATCCGGGCGTGATCCGCTTCGAAGTCGCTGGTTTTCAGGAAAAACCCCACGCGCCCGCCGGTCTGATTGCCAATGGCAGCGTGTTGGTCATCGCCCTTTGTCTGGGCCAATAGAATATCTGACCCCGCCCCACCATGAGGGCGCACAGCGACCCAGCGCTTGCCGCCCCCCTGATCTTCATCCTGGACCAGGTCAAACCCCAGTTGGTCCACGTAAAACGCAATGCCTTCATCATATGACGGGACGACAATCGCAATCAGGCCAAGGGATTGTGTGGCGCGCATGGGAAAACCTTTCAGGTAAAGAGGCACGCAAAGAAAACCGCGCTCATGGTTAGCCCGACCAAGATAATAACTGCGCGCATCAGCGCAACTGGCAATATTTTCGCAATGCGTGCCCCCGCAAACCCACCTGCAATCGCCGAAGCCCCCATAATCAGCGCAGCAGGCCAGCTGACGATGCCTGCAATTGCAAAAGTCGCCACTGAAATCGCAGAGATCACGAAACTTAACGCGTTTTTCAACCCGTTCATCGCGTTCAGATTACCCATCCCCCAAAGCGCGAATAACGCGAGCAAGACAATCCCCAAGCCGCCGTTAAAATAACCACCATACAGCGAGACCGTGAAAATCCCGGGCAATCCCCAAGGGGTCAATTGCCAGCCTGATGTCGTAAGGAACGCGGAAATCTGCTTTTGAAACGCGAAAGCCAAAGTTGCGACGAACAGCAGGAATGGCACGATCATCGAGAACAGATCATTGGATGACACCAGCAACAACAATCCGCCCACTAGCCCACCAGCAAGGCCCGCAACCACGGCCCAAATCAAGTTACGTCGAGGTAAAGTCTTAATCTCAGGCCCAAAGCCCAGCGCAGCAGATAAATACCCAGGAAACACCGCAACCGCGCTTGTTGCATTGGCGCTCACCGGTGGAATTCCTGCAAACACCAACGCTGGAAATGTCAAAAATGTCCCGCCGCCTGCGACCGCGTTCATGACCCCCGCGCCAAAGCCCGCAAGAATAAACAAGAGAATTTCGGACATCTATCTTCGCCTTAATGTTAATGTGCAACGCCATCTAGACGCACCCTGTCACATAGTTTTCTGATCCGCCAGCACACCATCATCACAAGCTGAATGCATGACCAAACATAAATTGATGGCCGTTGATCTTGACGCCCCAATTGCCGCAGGTCATCCTTCCCCCAAAAGGAGACCCCCATGACATCCGGCACATCTTTTGATCGCGACAAGCTCGCAAAAATCCACGACCACTTGCATTCCCACCTTCCCCCAGAACCTGCCCTGCGCGTCAAAGCGCTTGAAAGCCTGTTGGTAGAACGCGGCCTCGTGGCCAGCGAAACACTTGATGCCTGGGTCGACGCCTATTCCGAAGACATCGGCCCCAAACGCGGCGCACAGGTTGTGGCACGCGCTTGGCTTGATGTTGATTTCAAGGCTCGCTTGATGGATGACGCCGCCAAGGCGATCACCGAATTCGGTTTTGAGGGAAAAGCTACCGGCGATTTGAAAGCCGTGGAAAACACCGACAGCCAACACAATGTCGTCGTCTGCACCCTGTGTTCCTGTTACCCGTTTTCACTGCTTGGCCTGTCCCCCGCTTGGTACAAGGCCTCGGCTTATCGTGCGCGTGTGGTGCGTGAACCACGTAAAGTATTGGAAGAATTCGGCGTCGAACTTGGCGAGGATACCGCCGTGCGCGTCTGGGATAGCACCGCCGAATTGCGTTATCTTGTTGTGCCCCAACGCCCCGCCGGGACCGAAGGTTGGACCCAAGAACAATTGGCAGCGATCGTGACCCGCAACTCTATGATCGGCACGGATCGCGTGTTGAAGGCGGGGTCTTAAACCATGGATACGTTACATGATCTCGGCGGCAAGCAAGGGTTCGGCCCGGTTGACGTGAATGAACCCGAGGCCCCTTGGCACCATGATTGGGAAGGGCGCATGTGGGCAATGGCGCAATCTTCGCGCAACACCACAGTGACGATTGACTGGTGGCGACACGTGGTCGAACAGCTTCCGCCACAGGCCTATATGACCATTCCGTATTTTGAGAAATGGTGCATGACCGATCTCGCGCTTGGCGTGGATTGTGGCACCTTCACGGTCGAAGATGCCCTAAATATCGACGAAAAAACCGACGTACGCCCCCCGGATGCGCCCGTGCCTGAGGTGATGAACAAGGTCCAGATCCTTGAGAAAAATCGCACATCCGTCAAAACCTTTGAGGAACAGGTCGACTTTGCCCCGGCTTATGCTGTCGGGGATAAAGTCGAAACTTTGGCCCATTCTGTTCCCACCCATACCCGCCTGCCGGCCTATGCCCGTGGTCGTATAGGTGAGATCCTAGCCCATCGCGGCGCACATCCTTTGCCTGATAAGTCCGCGCAGGGCGTTGAAGCACCAGAACATCTGTACACTGTGGTTTTCACCGCACGTGAACTTTGGGGAGAAGATGCCGATCCGCGTGACACTGTGACCCTAGATTTATGGGAGAGCTACCTTGAGCGCCTGTAACCCCCCCCGCGAATTCGGCCCCGAAGATGATCTCGCCCCCAATGCGCCAAAATTCGGCGAGGCATGGCATGCACAAGTATTGGCCATGGCAGATACGCTGGTCACAACCGGGCAAATTTCAGCATCCGACTGGGCCGAGACCCTTGGTGCGGAACGTCGCGTTGATGAGATCAACAACGCCCCAGACACAGAAGAAACATATTACGCGGCCGCGTTGCGCGCATTGGAACGCCTTTTGGATATCACCGCGATTGTACCCAAACCCGATCTAAACGACAGACGGGACACATGGGCGCGTGCCTATCTTGCGACCCCTCATGGTCAACCGGTTGAACTGACAGCGGGCAAATCATGAGACATCTGTGTCTGGTACTTTTGCTGGGCGGGTGCATGGCCAATCCAGTATCCGACATCTCGGCACACCCACCTGCCCCCATCATCCCGATAACTGCGATCTTGTACCAAGACACGGTGACCGTTGAAACATCGGACAAGCAACTGTGCACCGGGCCAAGGCGCACGCCCGGTAACGCATGGGCTGGGCAGTTGTCTGGCTGCGATCATACTTGGCCTTTTAGCGTGAAGCGGGCGACCCAAAAGCCTCGTGTCATTCTAACCCCCAACACCCAAGGAATGACCTCTATGCGCATAGAGACACCCGAAGGATCCCATCTTTTTGGCGGATAATCCCCCCAACCCGGTGAGGGTAAACACGCCCTTCCCCTATGAAAGGCTTGTTTCCGGTGATGATTGGCGTATTCCTGAGACAAGCAAACGCCTTTGATCATCAAAGGCCATGTAGCAAGACAGGGGCGGCTGATGCTTGGGGTTTTATCACATAAAGTATATCGACGGTTGTTTGCAGCTCAGGTTGTTGCCCTATCGGGGACCGGCCTTGCGACAGTGGCGCTGGGTCTGCTGGCCTACCAATTGGCGGGTGATCGCGCAGGCCTTGTGCTTGGCCTCGCCCTGACGATCAAGATGGTTGCCTATGTATTGCTTGCACCGGTGGCGGCGGCTTTTGTCGAACGGGTGGATCGTCGGAAGACATTGATTCTTCTTGATATCGTGCGCGCAGCCGTGGCGGTTTGCCTTCCCTTCGTCAGCGAAATTTGGCAAATTTATGTTCTTATCTTTGTTATGCAATCAGCATCCGCCGGGTTCACCCCTGCGTTCCAAGCAACCATTCCTGACATTTTGACAGACGAGGAAGACTACACCAAAGCGCTGTCCTTATCACGGCTCGCGATGGACCTTGAAAGCCTGCTAAGCCCTGCGGTGGCGGCGCTGTTGTTGGGGTTTGTCACATTTTCCAGCCTGTTTTGGGGAACCTCCATTGGCTTTATCGCCTCGGCGTTGCTGGTTGCATCCGTGCTTCTGCCCAAACCTATTCCTGGCCCCAAACGCCCCATCTATGAACGTACAACTCGGGGAATGCGCTTGTATTTGGCAACGCCTCGTTTGCGCGGCTTGCTGGCCCTGAGTTGGGTTGCCGCAGCCATCAGCGCCTTGGTGATCGTGAATACCGTTGTAATCGTGCGGTCTAATTTGGGATTGGGCGACAGCGATGTGGCCATCTTGCTCGCGGGTTTCGGTGGTGGGTCGATGGTTGCAGCGCTGGCTTTACCCAAATTGCTAAACCGGTACACGGATCGCATCCTGATGCTTTCTGCTGGCGGGATGAGTGTTCTCGTCCTGATCGGTTTGGCCATCGCCCTACAAAGCACCCAATACGCATTTGGCGCCATATTGGTTGGCTGGTTCCTGACGGGCTTTTGCTATTCCGCAATTTTGACCCCATCCGGTCGACTGCTTGCACGATCTGCTGAGCCTGTTGATCGACCTGCAGTATTCGCAGCGCAATTCGCCTTATCGCATGCCTGTTGGTTGGTTTTATACCCGCTGACCGGTGCTTTGATGACCTATCTGAGATTGCCCGTGACGTTGATCATCGTTGCTGTTTTATCTGGTGCAGGCGTTATTGCAGCGCGCCAACTTTGGCCCGCGCATGATATCGAAGAACAACATCACGCGTGACCATAGCCTAGGTATCAGGCCTCGCGTGCCATTCTGCGTTTCGCAGCGGCTTCGCGCCATGAAATATAGCTGATGGCCGCGATGATAATGACACCCCCAAGCACAACCCATTGGTCGATGCCCTCGTTGAACACAAACGCCCCAAGCAACACAGCCCAAACCAATTGTAAAAAGGTGACCGGCTGCGTTACAGAAACCGGGGCGGCTTGGAATGCCAAGGTCATCGCATAATGCCCGCCCGTGGCAAATGCCGCGACGACCAGCATCCAAGCAGCTTGTTCCCATGTCATAGGTTGCCATGCAACCCAAGCAAAGGGCGCCAACCCAATAGTCACTGTGATCGACAGCATTCCAATTACGACGGCCGCAGACACCTGGCCTGACAGGCGTTTGGCGATCAAATACCCTGCCGCGAAAAAGATCGCAGTGAAAATCATGGCGAAATGCCCCGACGATAATTCGCGCACACCTGGACGTAAAATGATCAACGCGCCAACCAAAGCGGCCACCACCGCAATCAGGCGGCGCGCAGCAAATTTCTCACCCAGAAACAAAGCTGCACCAATGGTGATGTAAACCGGCGAAAGATAATTCATCGCAGTGACTTCTGCGATTGTGATTTGCGACATCGCGTAAAACCACAAGATTACCCCCCCGGTCTGCAAAGCCCCGCGTATTGAAAACAACAGAAACATCTTGCGCGTCATGTCGGCGTTCAACATGGGACGGATCATCGGGATGACAAAAATCAATCCCAACACATAGCGCAAGAACGCAAATTGTGCCGCAGGAAGCGATCCATCCATGTGTTTCACCGTCGCCGTCACAGCGACAAAGCACAGACCGGTCACGATCATCCAGAAGACCCCAACAAGGGGGCGATCAGCTTTGGGTAGGTTTTGATCCATGGGGGCAGATGATACCTAGATCATCAGAATGGCAAGCCTCATTCGCCTGCAAACAAAAGTTTCGCGGCAATGCCCCACATTGTGAATGCCACCAACCCGTCAAGAATGCGCCACGCAATGGGGCGTGCAAACATTGGTGCCAAAAACCGAGCGCCATAACCAAGGGAAAAGAAAAAGGCGAAAGACGCAAACACCGCCCCAGCACCAAAGGCAAGCTTATCGGGGTAATCCGTGGAGACTGACCCCAGCAGGACAAGCGTATCAAGGTAAACATGTGGGTTCAGCCACGTCAAAGCCAAGCAAATCCCAAGCGTTTTGGCCAAGCTTTTGCGTGAATTTTCTGCCGCCTCCAAGGCTTCACCACCGCGCCAAGCAGCACGTGCGTTCATAAAGCCGTAGAAGATCAAGAAAACCGCGCCGCCCCAAGTGAACACGGGTTTTATCCATGGTGCAGTTTCCACCACCCATCCAAATCCGGCGACCCCTGCCGCAATTAAAATCGCGTCAGACAGGGCGCATGTCAGGCAGATCACAAAGACATATTGCTGACGCAACCCTTGGCGTAAAACAAAGGCATTCTGCGCGCCAATCGCTAAAATAAGTGTGAGGCCCAAGGCGAACCCGGCGAATACTGTTTCCATGTCTCATATTCCATTGTCTATGTTTGACCAGAATTACCTTGATTGATAACATGAGGCAAATTAAGAATTCTAAGTTAAGTTAAGCATCGCTAATGTTCGATCAAATCCACCTACGTGCACTCACTGCAATTATTAACGAAGGCAGCTTTGACGCAGCTGCTGCGGTCTTACATGTAACCCCTTCTGCCGTCTCGCAACGCATCCGCGCTCTAGAAGAAACAGCTGGGACAGCGCTTTTGGTCCGCAGTCAACCTGCGCGCGCCACCGAAGCCGGACAGATCTTATATCAGCATGCCCAAACCGTATCCCTCCTTGAGCAAAACCTCGCGTCACATTTCCATTCTGATGGGCTGCAAAACACCCGTGCGCAAGTTCGAGTTGCCGTGAATGCCGATAGTTTGGACACGTGGTTCATCCCCGCCATGGCCCAAGCACAGAGCGAGGCCAGCTTACTTTTTGACATCATTTCAGTCGATCAAGATCACACATTACAACGTCTGCGCGAGGGGGATGTGCAAGCTGCCGTTACCACCGAACCAAATCCAGTGGCTGGGTGTGACTGCAGGCCCCTTGGCAGCCTGCGATATGTGGCAAGTTGTAGTCCGAAATTCGCGGAAAATTGGTTTTCGGACGGCGTAAC
Source organism: Halocynthiibacter namhaensis (assembly GCF_000812685.1). Classification (GTDB taxonomy): domain Bacteria; phylum Pseudomonadota; class Alphaproteobacteria; order Rhodobacterales; family Rhodobacteraceae; genus Halocynthiibacter; species Halocynthiibacter namhaensis. The sequence continues at coordinate 261,371 of NZ_JWIF01000056.1, read as the reverse complement.
CCAGCAAAGCCTACAACAGGCGCCCGCGTTGGTTTTTGATCGCAATGACGCGCTGCAAAAGCAGTGGGTTCACCGTGAAATCGGACGCAGGGTTCCACTGCTGCGAACGCATATTCTACCGTCAACGAAAGGATTTGTAGCCGCTGCAGAAGCTGGGCTTGGTTGGGGGATGAACCCCGAAAATCTTGTGCGAGACAGAATAGCTGACGGCAAATTGATTGCCATGGGACAACATCCAAAATTGGACACGCCACTTTATTGGCAAGTCAGTCGTGTTGTCGCACAGCCTTTACATCCGTTGACCCGTGCCGTCACTCAATTGGCGCGCAAGAATTTAGTGCACCCAAAACTAGAAAACTAGAAAACTAGAAAACTAGAAAACTAGAAAACTAGAAAACTAGAATTCCGGTTTTCCAACAGTTGTCCACAAAAAAAGGGACGCGCCGCGAAACACATCCCTCCTTTACGTTCATAACTTCGGGTCTCATGAAAGCTGTGCAAGCACCTCGTCACTGGCTTCAAAGTTCGTGGTGACCCGCTGAATATCATCATCATCCTCAAGCGCATCAACCAGACGCATCAGCTTTTCCAAGCCTTCCAAGTCAAGCTCAGTCGACATGTTCGGCTTCCAGATCAGTTTGGTTGAATCAGATTCACCCAGTTCTTTTTCCAATGCGGCAGACACTTCGTTCAAATCTGTATCGGCACAGATAATGGTGTGACCTTCCTCAGAGCTTTCGCAATCTTCTGCACCGGCCTCTAGGGCGGCCATCATTACCGTGTCAGCGTCACCAACTGCGGCACCATAAGTGACCTCTCCAACGCGATCGAACATGAAGCCAACGGAACCGGTTTCACCCAGATTGCCGCCGTTTTTGGAAAACGTCGAACGCACGGTCGATGCGGTACGGTTCTTATTGTCAGTCATAGTTTCAACGATCACCGCGACGCCATTGGGGCCGTAACCTTCGTAACGGATCTCGTCATAACTTTCGCCATCGCCACCAATCGCCTTTTTAATCGCGCGATCAATATTATCCTTCGGCATGGATTGCGACTTGGCTTCCTTCACCGCGAGGCGCAAACGCGGATTCTTCTCAGGATCGGGATCGCCCATTTTCGCAGCAACGGTGATCTCTTTTGAGAACTTAGAGAACAACTTAGAACGCAGTTTATCCTGGCGACCTTTGCGGTGCTGGATGTTTGCCCATTTTGAGTGGCCGGCCATGGTAACTCCCTTTGGCGGAATTTCGCTTTGGTCTTCTATAAAACATAGGCAGCAAAGCCTCAAGTGATTGCAATCAGGTGCGCGATCCGCTTCTGTAGGGGAAAAGGAATTTCACGTGACCACCGACCAGATTATTTTGTTTTCGCTGTTTGGCTTTGTTTTTGCTGGCCTTTTATGGGGGAAGTTCCGGTATGATCTGGTTGCCTTCACCGCCCTTATGGCTGGCGTTGTCCTAGGTGTCGTCGACACCAAGCACGCATTTGATGGCTTTGGGCATCCTGCAACCATCGTGGTGGCCCTTGTATTGGTGGTTTCAGCCGGGCTTGTCCGATCTGGTGCTGTGTTCTTGATCACCCGCACCTTGGTCGATAGCACCCGCAGCCTTGGGGCCCATATCACCATAATGGGAACCGTCGGTGGGATATTATCCGCCTTTATGAATAATGTTGCTGCCCTCGCGCTCTTGATGCCTGTCGACATTCAAACTGCGCGCAAAGCGGGGCGCGGCCCTGGTCTGTCACTGATGCCATTATCCTTTGCGACAATCCTTGGTGGTATGGTCACTATGATCGGCACCCCGCCCAATATCATCATCGCTTCCATCCGAGGCGAAAGCCTAGGTGAGCCATTCAAAATGTTTGATTTCGCGCCTGTTGGTGGTGTCGCTGCCATTGCGGGTCTGGCCTTTGTGGCCCTTGTTGGTTGGCGCATGATCCCTCAGGGAGCCGATAAGGGGGCCGCAGGCGACCCAATGGCGGACATCGCGCAATACATCGCGGAACTTACCATACCGGATGCCTCAAAACTGATCGGAAAGCGTTTGTCTGATCTCTATGAGGCTGCTGACAAAAGTGATGTGGCGGTTCTCGGGCTCGTACGGGGTGGATCACGTCGCTACGGCACACAGCGCAACACGCAACTTAAAGCGGCTGATGCCCTCGTCCTCGAAGCAACTCCAGATGCACTGGACGAATTTCGCGCAACTTTGAACCTCGATTTCGCAGAGACCAAACGCCAAGAAGCCCTGCGTGCTGATGGCGCGGGCCTGTCCACAATCGAAGTGGTCGTTCCCGCCGGAAGTCGTATTGACGGTAAAACTGCACAGACAATCGGCCTAGGTTGGCGCCAACGCACAGTCTTGCTTGGCATTTCGCGCGAAGGCAAAAAAATCACCCATCACCTGCGCAAAACTGAAGTCCGCGCAGGGGATATCTTACTTCTGCTCACGCCAGTTGGGCATTCCAGCGATGTTGCGGAATGGTTGGGTTGCCTGCCCTTGGCAGATCGCGGATTGCAGGTCACCGAGAACAGCAAAACATGGTTGGCGATTGGCTTGTTTGGCGCAGCCGTTCTCGCCGCAAGTCTGGGCCTCATTTACCTGCCCGTCGCCTTGGGCTGTGTCGTTGTGGGATATGTCCTGACCAAGATCCTATCCGTGCAAGAGCTATACGATCACATTGAATGGCCCGTGGTGGTTTTATTGGGTTCCATGATCCCATTGGGCGCAGCGTTGGAAGCGTCTGGCGGGACTGAGTTGATCGCAGGAAGTCTGACCAGTTTAACTGCTGGATACGCACCTTGGGTCGTCTTGACCGTCTTGATGATCGTCACAATGACCCTATCAGATGTGCTGAACAACACAGCAACCACCATCGTAGCCGCCCCTGTCGGCATCCAAATGGCGCACAGCCTTGGCGTAAACCCCGACCCGTTTTTAATGGCGGTGGCAGTAGCGGCGTCTTGTGCATTCCTCACGCCAATCGGCCACAAGAACAATACCTTGATCCTCGGGCCCGGCGGGTATGGTTTCGGAGATTACTGGCGCATGGGCTTGCCCCTTGAGATCTTGATCGTCGCGGTATCGATCCCTTCGATCTTATTCTTCTGGCCACTCTAGTTTCCCGAAAACACACATCTTTTGGTAAATGGGGTGCGCTTATTCATGGCGCCCCCTGCGCCCAACGTGGCCGACGGATCACGTAGGTTGCTACGTCGTCCCGGTCGTGCAGCGCCAAAGAATTGAATAAAATCCTTCGTAAGTTCCCGCGGTTCAATCTCCCAACTTAGGAATGTCTTAGCACTTCCCCTCCAGTTTGCACTTACCCCAGAAGGGATGATCTGTGGCGTGCCCAGGTTAGGTCAAAACGACATCAATGCCGTCACACAAGGCGGGTTATATGGTTGGGTGCAAAAGCACCGATGGAGTAAGGAACAGCATTATGTCAAGTATTCTAACAAACACCAGCGCCATGGTTGCGCTACAAACACTGAACTCAATCAACGATAATCTCGTTAAAACGCAATCGGAAATCTCTACCGGGAAGTCAATTGAATCCGCAAAGGATAACGCTGCGATCTGGGCGATCTCCAAAACGATGGAGTCAGACGTGGCAGGTTTTAACGCAATTTCAGACAGTCTTGCCCTAGGCGAAAGCACAATCACTGTTGCGCGCTCCGCAACTGAAACTGTTACCAATTTGCTGACAGAAATTAAAGGCAAGGTTGTAGCCGCCCAAGAAGAAAACGTTGATCGAGCTAAAATCCAAACGGATATCAAAGCACTGACGGGGCAAATCAATTCGATCGTTGGCGCAGCGCAGTTCAATGGGCTGAATCTCCTAAAGGGTACCGATGATGTGAACATTTTGTCGTCCCTAGACCGGCAAAGTAATGGCATCGTAAACGCCAGCAACATCACGGTTGAGCGTCAAGATTTGTCCACCGCCGCCGGTTCTTACGGGACCGGTACCAGTCTGAATGCCAACGCCACTGCAAGTTCCGGTACGGTTTCTGCAACAGGTAATACAGCCACACTTACAGTGGCGAGTGCTGGCGACGTAAGTGGTGATACTTTTAATATTGATGTCGGTGGCACCGCACTCGCCGTAACTGGTCTAACAGGTGACCAAGACGCCGCTGCAACCGCTATCTCTGCAGCAATTAACGCGCTCGGCCTAGAAGGCGTGTCAGCAGGCGCATCAGGCGCAGTCGTAACTCTAACATCCACCCGGGCATTCGAAGACACCACCCTTTCAGCAACCTCAGCCGGCACCGGAATTACAGCTTCTGCTACTGAAGTCGCCGAACGCGCTGAAGCCGTCACATTCTCTGCTTCTGCAAATGTGAACGAAGGTGACGGATACAGGGTAACACTAGGCTCTGACGTCTTCACCTATGTCGCCGGCAAAAACGAAAACTTCCAAGACGTTGCCAATGGCCTGAAGACAGCAATTGATGCAGGTGGTGTGACTGGTGTCTCGACCCAGGTCAGTATTGGGGACTCCGGTGAAGCCATCTTGAAGGTTGACACAACTGGAGCTGATGTTTCGCTTGCTGCTGTAGGTGCCGCGGGCGGGGAAGCATCCGGTGGTCTCTTTGGACTGGACAACATTGACGTTTCCACAGCTCAAGGGGCCGACGCAGCACTAGCAAGCGTTGAAATTCTGATCACCAATTCAATTGATGCAGCAGCAGCACTGGGTTCTTCGCAAGGCCGAATTGAAACTCAGTCCAGCTTCATTGGCAAACTCACCGACTCTCTTAAAGCGGGGATCGGCACCATGGTCGACGCCAATATGGAAGAAGCTTCAACCAAGCTGCAAGCGCTCCAAGTGCAACAGCAGCTTGGCGTACAGTCTCTGTCCATCGCCAACAAAGCGCCACAGTCAATTCTGTCACTGTTCCGTTAATCGACATGAATTCGGTGGGGCCCATTCATGGGCCTCACCACTCGCTGTCACGGTAAAATCCGTGAACTGAATATTGCTGTCATTGGAAGGAAATGACTTGAACGCATATCACATGGCCAAAACGGCCTATTCAGGTACCAACGCTTCAACAATTCGCACGCCAAGTGCCAATGAATATGAAGCCTTTGCCGACGTAACGCGCAAACTTATGTTTGCGGCAGCACGAAGCCCCCAACACATCCCTGAAATCGCACACGCTATTCATGACAATCGTCAACTGTGGTCACGCCTCGCATCAGACGTTGTCAGCGAAGACAACCAACTGCCCGTAGACTTGAGAGCTCGAATTTTCAGCCTCGCTGAGTTTACGACACGTCACAGCAGCAAAGTCCTGAAAGGGGATGCAACGCTCACTGCACTTATAGATATCAACACCACCATTATGCGCGGCTTACGCGCACAGGATCACGTAAAATGAGTGGTCTTGTCTTAAAACTTGCCCCGCGCGAGCGTGTGTTGATCAATGGTGCCGTCATTGAGAATGGTGATCGAAGAAGTCGACTGTCAATCATCACCCCAAACGCAAACATATTGCGCCTACGAGACGCGATTCACCCTGAAGAGGTCAATACACCAACCCGCCGGGTCTGTTATATTGTACAACTGGTTCTGTCAGGCGATACCGATAAAGACGAAGCGAGAATGCAGCTGCTTCGCGGGATAGAACAGTTAAGTCAAGTTTTCACCGACGATGACAGCCGGCGACAACTCTCGGCGGCAACAGATGCAGTGGTATCAGATCAGTTTTATCAAGCTTTGAAGGCACTTCGAACTCTTTTACCACGCGAAGAGCGGCTACTTGCCAGCGCGAGCGGCCACACCTCATGACGTTTCAACCTCTGCTCCCGTTTTCAGGATACCCCGGTTGGGCCTTTCTTTCTCGCACGCTCGAACAACAACAAACTACCTTTGAACAAGGATCTCTCGTCTCGCGTCAGGTCAAGAACTTTTCTGACAATATTGCGAGCATCAAGACAGCAGAACAGTTGGTCAACGATCGTCAGTTGCTTGAAGTCAGTCTCGGCGCATTTGGGCTCGAAGAAGACATAAACAGTAAAGCGTTCATTCAACAAATTTTAGAGAGCAGCACATTAGATCCCACTAGCTTGGCAAGCCGACTGTCCGATAAGCGCTACCTAGAGTTCACCAAAGCTTTTGGCTTTGGTGATTTCGACGTCCCACGCACCCAACTGTCAGATTTCTCAAACGAAATCACTTCAAAGTTCTTAGATAAGAAGTTTGAAATCGCTGTGGGAGATCAAGATTCAAACATGAGATTGGCACTGGCAGCGGACCGCGATCTTGATGCAGTTGCAAACCGCAACATATCGGATACAGCCAAGTGGTTTTCGATGATGGGGAATGCCCCCCTGCGTCAAGTCTTCGACACAGCCTTTGGAATGTCGTCAAACTTTGCAGCATTGGATTTAGACAAACAACTGAACGTATTCCAAGACAGAGCCCAGCGTGACTATGGGGCCACTACTATTGAACAATTTAGTGATCCTGCCCTACGAGAAAAACTAATACGGAATTTCTTGATACGTTCCGAAGCACAGAACTTTAGTGCCAAAGCATCTGCCGGCCAAACGGCCCTGACGCTGCTGCAATCAGCTGGCCCCCGCTCATTTTTTTAAGCGACATAATTTCACCTACTCAAGGGCAGGAGAAATTGCCTGCTTCAGTCGTTCAAAACTGACTGAACAATTCTCACTTTCATCTTCAGATAAAAATTGATCGAGGGCAGGCCATATCTTGATAGATGCGTCAATCACCGGATCAGACCCAGCCGCATACAACCCAGCTTGGATCATCATTTCCGCCCGATCATATGCGCCAAGTAAACGTCTCGCTTGGGTGATGATTTCGTTCTCTTCTTGGCTTGCGGCTTCAGGTAAACTTCTGGAAACTGATCGCAATAAATCTACGGCCGGAAACCTCCCGCGTTCAGCAATTTGGCGATCCAATATAACATGCCCATCTAAAACCCCGCGTAAAATATCTGCAATGGGCTCGTCCATATCCGACCCCGCGACCAATATTGTAAAGATCGCCGTGATGTCACCTGCATGTCCTTCACCGGGCCCCGCACGTTCACACAACGACATAATCATATGAGAGGTTGACGGCGGAAACCCCCGCAATGAACCTTGTTCACCCGACGCAAGTGCAACCTCTCGATGCGCTTCCGCAAACCGCGTAACTGAATCCGCCAATAACAATACATGCAAACCCTGATCTCGAAAATGTTCAGCAACCCCCATAGCGGTCAACACACAGCGTCGGCGCACAAGAGGAGACTGATCAGATGTCGCCGCGATAACGACGGATCGCTTCATCCCTTCAGGCCCAAGAACGGAATCAACAAATTCCCGGACTTCGCGCCCACGCTCGCCGATCAATGCAATGACAACAACATCAGCTTGCGTGCCTTTTGCGAATTTTGACAACAGCGTCGATTTCCCGACGCCCGAGCCAGAAAACAACCCCAATCGTTGCCCCCGTACCAGCGGCAACAGCGTATTAAAAACGGCAATCCCCGTCTCTAGACGTGCACCCAGCGCACGGCGCTTCGTTGCGTTTGGCGGCGCATTTCGCAGTGATCTCTCCTTTGATCCACGCATCAAAAACGAGCCATCAATCGGCTGCCCAGCCGGATCAATCACATGCCCGATCCAGCTGTTATCTGGTGCGATTGTATTCGGCCCAAGCAACATTGCTTCGTCTCCGATGGCTACACCTTCCAAATTCTGATCCGGCATTATCGTGACCGTCGACTGATTCATTTGAAGAATCTCACCCGTTACGCGCCGACCTGTTTCCGTGTTGATCGCAACCTGTTCGCCCAGACCAGCAACCCCAGAAAGTCCACGTACGGTCAGGGTAGTTGCATGTATTTCTTCAACCCTGCCAATAGCTTGACAAGTGGTCAGCGTCGAAAACTCAGCGAGCAAACCCTTCATATTTACCCTGCCGGGTTTTAGATCATTCAATGCATCCGTCATGTCGGGCCCTTCTGGTCGCCTATGTGCTCTGAAACTATTTCTAAAGGAATCAGGGTTAAGGCTTAGTTGAAACCGATCGAGGGAGAAGCCCCGATGCTTAATAAGATAGAAATCTTCAACATGGCCCAGGCCATGGCCGAACATGCAGCGACCCGCCAGTCAGCGGTCGCCCAGAACATCGCGAATGCAGACACGCCAGGGTATCAATCCCGTGATGTCGCATCTTTTTCTGATACGTATAAAACCCAAACAGATGGCGGTTTAACGGCAACTCGCACGGGGCATATCCTGCCCGGTGAAGAAACCATCACTGCAAAGATACGCATCGACCCAACACCCGGCACTGAAAGCCCAAATGGCAACACAGTGTCGCTTGAACATGAAATGTTGAACGCAACAGACGTCAAACGCCAGCACGATATGGCGCTGACGATCTACAGCTCTTCTCTCAAAATTTTACGCACAACGCTTGGCCAATAGGAGGCGATGATATGAGTGATTTTTCGGATACCCTTGCCCTATCTGCCAGCGGAATGAAGGCGCAATCTATGCGTCTACGTCATGTTTCGGAAAACATAGCGAATGCAGACACCCCCGGTTTTCACCGCAAAATAGTGAGCTTCGAAGAAGTCATTTCACGGGGGATCGGCACCGGAAAGGTGCAGGCTGGTCCAATTCGGTTGGATCAAAGCGAGCTGGAACAGATATTTGACCCATCTCATCCGCTTGCTGATGGAAACGGCAATTATGATGGATCAAATGTCGATCTGGTTGTCGAAATCGCAGACGCGCGCGAAGCGCAGCGCAGCTATGAGGCGAACCTCAAAATGTTTGATCAGGCACGGCAAATGTCGTCCAGCCTGCTTCAACTTCTGCGCCGGTAAAGGAGACCAGAATGGATATCCGATCAACAATCGCAGCACAGCAATATGCTGCAACCCGCCCCGCTACTTCTCCTAAAACGGGAGAGGACGGAGCGGCTGCCGGCTTTGCAAAAGCTGCGGGAGATTTTGCACAGACATTACAGCAGGGCGAAAACACCGCCAAAGCTGCCATGACGGGTGGCGCTGATTCACACGCGCTTGTCCAAGCCCTGGCCCAGACAGAGCTGGCCGTCGAAACGGCAGTCACTGTGCGCGACAAGGTTGTGTCGGCCTACCAAGAAATTTTGCGGATGCCTGTCTGAGGAGCACAACATGACGGAATCAATGTTCTTTGACGTGCTACGACAGGGCCTATGGGTGGCGGTGACGGTCTCGACGCCGATCCTAACTGTTGCATTGGTGACGGGCCTTGTGGTCGGCTTGTTTCAAGCACTGACCTCGGTGCAAGAGATGACCCTAACTTTTGTTCCCAAACTGCTCGCCATCGTCCTTGTTTTCTGGTTTTCGATGAACTTTATGTCACGTGCACTGACAAGTTTCTTCCAAGTCCAGATCATCCCAATCATCGCGGGAGGGTAGGATGGACAACGCTGGTTACACCGCTTTAACACGCCAATCCGGGCTTATGCGCGAGATGCAGACGGTCGCGAATAATCTGGCGAATATGTCCACCTCTGGTTACCGCCGTGAAGGGTTAATATTCGCGGAACACGTCAAGCGACTTGAAGGTGAAAATGACAGCCTGTCCATGGCGACAGCAAACGTCAAAAACACATCCCTCATGCAAGGCACATTGACACAAACCGCGGGAACATTCGATTTCGCCATCGAAGGGGCAGGATTTTTCCTTATCGAAACCCCGGCAGGCGAACGTTTAACACGCGCCGGAAGCTTCACGCCCAGTCCCGAAGGCGAATTGGTTACCCCGGAAGGGTATCGCCTTTTAGACAATGGTGGGTCGCCAGTGTTCGTGCCTCCGGATGCGCCAAGTATCAATCTCGCAGCGGATGGCACCCTATCGGCGGGCAACACGCCATTGGCACAGATCGGCTTATATTCCCCCGCAGATCCCAACCAAATGAGACGCGAAGACGGCGTTAGATTTATTTCAGACGCCGGAACTATTCCCGTTGAAGGCAGCGCAATTCTGCAAGGGTTTATTGAAAGTTCAAACGTTGACCCCGTCGCCGAAATCACGCGCATGATTGAAGTTCAACGCGCCTATGAGCTTGGCCAAGGTTTCATGGATAAAGAAGACGAGCGGATCCGCAGTGTCATGCGCACGCTTGGTTCATCATAAGGAGGGACAGTTATGCGAGCACTAAAAATAGCAGCAACCGGCATGAGCGCCCAACAGATGCGGGTGGAAACGATTTCCAACAACCTCGCGAATATGAACACCACCGGCTATAACGCGCGCCGTGCGGAATTCGCGGACCTACACTATCAGCAAATGACCCGCGCTGGTACAATCAACGCCTCAGATGGGACCGTGGTTCCAACCGGTGTTCAACTTGGCCTTGGCGTCAGGCCGACCTCTGTTTCCGTGCAGTTGGCACAGGGTTCCCTGTCGCCCACTGGTGGCGACCTTGATCTTGCGATCGAAGGCAACGGATACCTTGAGGTCACCCTGCCAAATGGTGCCGCAGCCTATACACGCGACGGTGGCTTAAAGCGCTCAGGCGAGGGGCAAATCGTTACGTCAGATGGATACCCCGTCGTCCCGGACATCACTATTCCCAATGACGCCCGCAGCATTTCAATCAACGCCGAAGGCGAAGTTTACGCCTATTTCACAGGACAAGTTCAAGCGCAGCAAATTGGCGCGATCACTTTGGCGAACTTCACCAATGCCAAGGGCATGGAAGCCATCGGATCGAACCTGTTTTTGGAAACACCTGCTTCTGGCCCAGCCGTGGTCGGAACGCCTGGCGTCGATGGGCTTGGGACTTTGCGCCAAGGGTATTTGGAAGATAGTTCCGTGGATGCTGTGCGGGAAGTCACAGAATTGATCGAAGCCCAACGCGGCTATGAATTAAATGCCAAAGTCATCACAGCGGCCGATCAGATGCTCGGCGCGACGACGCAGATCCGCTGATGAAGTTATTCACCCTCACATCCGTTTTGTTTGTCATCACAGCAACGCCAGTTATGGCAGACACTTTAGTGGCCGCCCGCACGATCCGCAGTCAAACCGTCCTGTCATCTGCGGATTTCGTCATAGCCACGGGCGATACATTGGGCAGCCTAACGCAAATCAGCGACATCCAAGGTCTGGAAGCCCGCGTCACACTTTACGCAGGTCGCCCTGTGCGCCCCGGCGATGTGGGCCCCGCCGCTGTAATCAATCGAAACCAAGTGGTGCCTTTGGTGTTTAATGCCAACGGCTTGGTGATCACCACGGAAGGGCGCGCCTTAGATCGCGCTGCCCCCGGCGAATACGTGCGCATCATGAACTTATCATCTCGCACAACTGTCAGCGGGCGCGCCATGCCCAATGGCACTGTCCTGATCCAGTATTAACAAGGATACAAAATGTTACGCATCTTTCTACTTCTATCTGCTGTTTTCACCGTCACAGCCTGTACTCGGCTTGAAAACGTTGGCCGCGCACCCGAATTCGTCGCACCGGAAGGCGGGGCCGAACAAACCGCAATGATCACGCCTGGTCTGACCGTGTCATTGGTTGCACCCCAGCCCAATGACGGATCGTCACTTTGGACACGCAGTCGTGGATCGCTTCTTGGGGATCGACGTGCGTCCTTGCGGGGAGACATCCTGACAGTTGTGATCAAAATTGATGATAAGGCCGAGATATCCAACGCCACAAACCGAAGCCGTTCTGGGAATGAAAGCATGGGTATCCCTCAGCTTTTGGGCATCCCACAGCGTATCGCGGCAGGCCTCCCGACCGGTGCTGGCGTAGATCCACTCGTGCAAACGAATTCCACAAGCGCGTCAGCAGGCAGCGGCACGGTAAGCCGGAATGAAAAGCTTGAATTGCGCGTGGCAGCAACTGTTGTCGACGTTTTGCCCAACGGTGTGTTGGCCCTTCAGGGGTCTCAAGAAGTTCGCGTGAATTTCGAACTCAGAGAGCTTCTCGTATCTGGTTATGTACGGCCCGAAGATGTCTCGCGCCAAAATGAAATCACCTACGACAAAATCGCATCGGCGCGCATTTCATATGGTGGCCGCGGCCAAATCTCAGACGTTCAGCAACCTCGTATTGGTCAGCAAATCGCCGATATCGTACTGCCCTTCTAAGGAGACTGCATGTGATGGGAAAGATTTTACCTATTCTACTGGCATTGGTTGGCATCGGGGTTGGTGTTGGCGCAGGGGTCGCCCTGCGCCCGCCCCCCCCGCCACCTGTCGAAGTTCACCCATGTGGCCCCGGAGATGATGCAAACCTGACGGCTGATATGCCGAACGGAACCGCAGACGAGATGCATGAGGACGGTGAAGAGCCACCCGAGACAAGCGAATTTGTAAAACTGGCAAACCAATTTGTCGTCTCTGTGGTGAAAGATGAAAAAATCGTGGCGCTGGTTGTCATGTCTTTAAGCGTCGAAGTTTTACCCGGCAACACGGAAGAGGTTTTCCGTCAGCTTCCCAAACTACGCGATTCTTTCCTGCAAGTGATGTTTGATCACGCCAACATCGGCGGCTTTGATGGTGCATTCACCGAAAGCAATAAGATGACCCTGCTGCGCAATGCCTTACTTGAAACCGCAAGACGCCAATTGGGCCCGCCCGTGATTGATGTGTTGATCCAAGATCTGATCAGGCAGGATCTGTAAGCGTCAAAAATTCTTCAGATCTTGCGCGTATTCTTCATATATAGATGGGCTGAAAATTGAGTTCACTCTGAGGTCACGCTTTGGCTGCAAATCAGCCGTAAAAATCCGATTTGCGGCAAAGCTTTCCGCCGTCAGCGAACGCAACCCATCAGGCAATTCCCCAAGTTGTCCGCCTTCCACATTTGATGCCATATGGAACCCCCAAATGCCAAAGGACGGAATGCTTCTATTGTAACTTATCACCTCTGGGAAAATTTCTTTCAGCGTTTCTGCAACCGTCCAATAGGAATGTGGCGCAAAAAACGGCGACGAGCTTTGCGAAACAATGGTCCCGTTCTCGGCGAGAACCCCAGAAACCATTGCATAAAATTCAACCGAATACAGCTTTGACAACGCTTCATTGTGAGGATCAGGGAAATCGATAATGATGCGATCATAAGTCTGATCTGTTTCTTTCACATATAGAAACGCGTCCTCGTTATGAACATTAACCAATGGGGACAGCATGCTGCCATTGTTCAGCCTAACGATAGGGGCAAATTCCTCACCCAAACCTGTCATTTCTGGATCAAGGTCCACAAGATCGATCCGCTTGACCGATGGGTGTTTCAGTATTTCGCGGATCGCAAGCCCATCGCCGCCCCCCAATACAAGAACAGTTTCTGCAGTATCCCCACCCCATGACATCACGGGATGTACCAGCGCTTCGTGATACCGATATTCATCGACTTCGGCGAACTGCAAATGCCCATCGATAAACAAACGCACGTCACTTGTTTTCCAAGTGTTCGTCACCACCAAGGATTGATAAGGGGACTGGCTGCGCCACACAACTTGGTCGAAATACAGGTGATCCTGCGCGAAGGCAGTAATCCGCGACGCAAGCAAAGTTAGGCCAAACAGCAAAATGATCGCACCAATCGTTGCGGCCAACATGCGTCGTGGCGCATCCAAATATTTGCGCAACCAAAACACATTCAAAAGCGCGACAGCGGCGTTGATCAAACCAATTGCAAAGGACGCCGTGATCAAACCAAGCGAAGGCAACAGCAGGATTGGAAAGGCGACTGAGCCGATCAATGCCCCGATGTAATCAAGCGACAGAACATCGGAAATGGATTCTCGGGTCGTGGATCGTTCAGACAAAACCCGTGTTAGCAGCGGAATTTCCAAACCAACCAAGAAGCCAATCGTCGAAATAAAACTGAACATTCCAATGGTGTATAACCACGGCGCAAAGGGGAACAGCATGAACAAAGAAATACTGCACAGCCCGCCAACCAATGCGAGGATCAGTTCAACATAAACGAAGGCTTGGATCAGATTGCCGTGAATAAAGCGCGAGACATAGGACCCCACGCCCATAGCAAACATAAAGAAACCAATCGTCAGAGAGAATTGGTAAACAGAATTGCCCAGCAAATAGCTAGAAACCGTGCCAATGATCAATTCGTAAACGATGCCGCACAGGGCAACGATTAAGATCGAGGCAAGAAGAACAACCGCTTCACGTTTCGGAAGATCTTTGTAATTGGGAGAGTCAGACTGCGACATAAGTTTTGCCTTAAATCCTATATTGATAGAAAAAAGGCCCGGAGCGTTTCCGCATCCGAGCCAAATTTCGGGTATCGGGGCCGGCTTATTTGCCTGCGCGCGGGCCGCCCGCACGTGCACTGCTTGGCGCACGGTAAGAGCTGCGAGGCGTCACAGAACGATTGTTGAAGCTGCCCTTTGAAATGCCCGCACCACGTTGACGGCTTAGCAAGTTACCCAGCAGCATACCGGTCAAGAAACCTGTGCCAGAGAAACGCAGACCCGAGGAATTTCCGGCAACGTCAGTCGCGATCAAACGATTGTTTTCTTCGTCAATCTCAACGGTGAAGACTTTGCCTTCGCCTTCATCCTGAACGCCATTTGCGTTTGCATCGGCATATCCAAGGAAGGTCGCATCGGCCTGAACGTCAAGGCCCAGTGTTTTGTCATAAAAACGCGGATCAGCATTCAAAACGCTGGTGTAGTATTCTGTGAACTCGGCCATTTGTTCATCAGAAACTTCTTCTGCGCCCGTTGTGCCAAGATATTCTTGATAGTTGCTCAGCACGAATTCTGTGCGGTCCAACACCTGACCTAGATCTGCGGTTTGTTCCGACTTACATCCCAACAAAAAGATGCCAGCTGCGCCAATGACTGCAAGAGTTTTAATTTGTCCAAACATACGAACTGTCCCTATTTCAAAATTCGATAATCATTACTTACGCCCCAAGGAACACATCCACCAGTCTTGATGCAATCCAACATGGTAATAATCTTTGAGTTGACCGCTTTTTTCAAAACCATGTGACCGAAGTGCGTCACCATTCGCGTCCGAAATATCCGACGGTATCGCAACCACCGCCATTTTGGCGTGATCCGCCCGCGCTTGCGTTAAGGCTTTGTCCATTCCGGTCAGCCCCTCAGGGGTTTCTTGCCAATTTAGGCCCATCACACGATCAGATTCCGCCTCATAACTGACACCTTTAATGTGCAGGCCCGTGTTTTGCGCTGGCTCAATGCCATGATCATTGCCAAATTCTGGATTGCCCAGACCATAGATAATTTTTGCTTCACGCGCGCCGTGGAACTCTGGCAACGTTAGTTCAACTTCTGCGCCGAAATCTTCATACATCCGATGAGCATCCGCATAAAGCGGCGTTCCGAAATCATCGTAGTCACTGGTTGCTATGAACAGCTTGCGGATGCCGCGATCTTTCAACTTGCCCAATAAATCGTTCATCATTTGGCTGCCCAAGCCTTCGCCCGTGTGCGATTTCGCAAGATACGTCCATGATAGCCAAGCAATGTCATCCACTTGTTCATCGACACCAAAGCCAGTCACACCAAGAACATCACTTCTCTGCTGCAGGACAAACATGTCATCAACGCCGTCGTGCATAAATGACTGCTCTGCCTCACGCGCATCATCGTCATCCGTTTCATCAATGATCGCAACAACCTGTGAGATATGTGACAATTGCATGGGTTTTAGAACTGGGTCTTTGCTGCCAAAAAGCGAACCAAACATGGCGTAACCTCCGCCGATAAGAATTGAAGTTATATGTGTGTATATCGATATGGACTGGGATTGAAACTGTACTTCCAACGCAAGAAATACTGCAATCATGCCCCAAGTGGTCCAGTATTTCTCGCGCGGTGTAGCGGATATAATCGCAAACCCAAGCAAGCCATAAGACGCCGCAGATAGGCCGACAAAACGTCCATCCACCAAGTGATATTGGGTGAGTGTCCCAACCAGAATACAGGCACATGCCAAAGCGGCAGTACGTGGTGACCCGATTTCCCATTCCGTTTTCGCACCCGCAACCGCGATCAAGCCAAGATTGGTCAGCAAGTGGAACAGGTCACCATGGCGAAACACACCCCAAAACGTCGCGGTAAGATTATCCAGCGAATCTGGATTGGTGAAAGGGCCTGCGACACCCCAAACAACCAGCCCAACCGCACAGAGACTTACCGTCGTCCAAAGTTGGCGAATATCACCCATGTATTAAGATGCGTTTTGCAAACAAGCCGCGTGAACATCTGCCCCGCGGTCAATCGTTTGGACATGCTCGCGCTTGGGATTGAAATAGGTCCGCAACACGGCCAAGCTTTTCTCGGGCGCAACACGACCACACATGAAAATATCGATCGCACAATACCCATGTTCCGGCCAAGTATGCACCGAAATATGCGATTCAGCCAATAAAGCAAAACCCGTAAAGCCGTATTCAGGGCCGAAGTCGTGCAAGCGCATCTCAAGGACTGTCGCATCCGCCACCTGAGCGGCCTCGGTCAGAATGTCTTGGATGGGAGGCATCTCACACAGGTTTTCAGCGTCATAAAAGTCAGCAATTATATGGCGCCCAAGGCGACTATTTGGACCAGGGGTCATTTGCATAGTGTTATTCCCGAAAACAATCATCGCTAAATAAGACGCACAGACCCGCACCCAATATGATGCCGAACATCTTATTTGCTTACATAGTCTGACCGCAGGCGTAGGTCAAATGCCCCCACGTGCTTACGCGAAACACACGGGGGCATTATCAATGAGATCAAGCCTGTTCTGGCACAAGAATTTCGCGTTTACCAACATGGTTAGCCGCACTGACCAGGCCTGAATCTTCCATCTGCTCGACCAAACGCGCCGCCTTATTATACCCAATCGCAAGTTTGCGTTGAATATAAGACGTCGAACATTTGCGGTCTTTGATCACAATCGCAACAGCTTGATCATAGATAGCATCTTCGCCATCAGTGTTGCCCCCCGTACCAAGCCCAAGCACAGCATCAATATTATCTGCTTTGTCATCATCCAAACCATCGACCACACCACCGATATATTTGGGCGGACCAAAAGCTTTCAGGTGGTTCACGATTTCTTCGACTTCTTCGTCAGAACAGAACGGTCCGTGCACGCGGGTAATTTTCGACCCGCCAGCCATGTACAGCATATCCCCCATGCCAAGCAGTTGTTCCGCCCCTTGTTCGCCAAGAATAGTGCGGCTGTCGATTTTTGACGTCACTTGGAACGAAATCCGAGTTGGGAAGTTGGCTTTAATCGTCCCGGTAATCACATCCACCGACGGACGCTGCGTCGCCATAATGATATGGATACCAGACGCACGCGCCATCTGCGCAAGGCGTTGAATACACGCTTCGATTTCCTTACCGGCAACCATCATCAAATCGGCCATCTCATCGACGACGACCACGATATATGGCATTTTTTCAGGCGTATTTTCTTCGGTTTCAAAGATCGGATCACCGGTTTCTTCGTCAAACCCGGTTTGCACAGTCCGCGAGAACATCTCGTTCTTGGCAAGCGCATCTTCCACACGGCCATTATAGCCCGCAATGTTGCGCACGCCCATGCGAGACATCTTGCGATACCGTTCTTCCATCTCTCCGACGACCCATTTCAGCGCCACAACGGCCTTTTTAGGGTCGGTCACAACCGGTGACAACAGATGTGGGATACCGTCATAGACAGACAATTCCAGCATCTTCGGATCGATCATAATCATACGACATTCATCTGGCGACAGCTTATAAAGCAGCGACAGGATCATCGTGTTAATTGCCACAGATTTACCAGATCCTGTCGTACCCGCGATCAACAGGTGAGGCATCTTGGCAAGGTTCGCAACGACTGGTGCACCACCAATATCTTTGCCCAACGCCAGCGGCAAAGCATGGCTGCCATCGCCGTAATCGCGGCCGGATAAGATCTCGCGAAAGCTAACCATTTCACGTTTTTCATTGGGCAATTCGATCCCAATGACAGAACGACCAGGCACAGTGGACACACGTGCAGACAGGGCAGACATAGATCGCGCGATATCGTCGGCAAGGCCAATCACACGGGATGCCTTCAAGCCAGGCGCAGGTTCAAGTTCATACATAGTAACAACCGGGCCAGGGCGCACGGAAACGATCTCGCCTTTGACACCATAATCGTCCAACACGCTTTCCAACATACGCGCATTTTCTTCAAGCGCCTCATCAGAAAGGTGATGACGTTCAATGGCTTCCGGGCTGGCCAGCAAGCTAAGGGGCGGGTTTTCGTAGACGTCAGCCTTCGGATCAAACTGCAGGTTTGGCTGCGCTTCGGCCTTGGCTTGGCGTGATGGTTGAACAGGTTTGCTGGGCGCATGCTGAACCACAGCGCGCGCAACCGGCGGCTGGGGAATTTCTATCGGCGCAGCATGAATGCGTGACTGGACCACGGGGGGTTCGGCAACATCAGCGACCTCAGGGAAATACGGATCCGCCATCTCATCAGGCGCGGGTTCATACGTCCGCTCATAGGCGGCTTCTTCCGCATATGTTTGGCCAATATCCTCAGCAACTTGATCCACCTGCTCCTGCACAGATTCTTCTGCTGCGAACGGCGTATAGGCGGGATAGTCGTCCAATGGCTCGTCGCTGAAATCCTCTGGTTCCTCATACGATCTGTATTCGTCGATGGGTGCGGACATACGTTCAGGCGTTGGTGTCTGCATCGGAACATCAGCCACAATTGGCGCAGGGTCCTGGGGCACAACAGGCATAGCGGCGGCAAGCATCGGGGCCATTGGCGCAACTGCGGGTGCGACGCGGGTCAATTGTGGTTCTGCACGGTGAGGCTGTTCAGCACTGCGGGTGGTGTTTGCTTTCAGCACCGGCACACGGCGGCGGCGTGCTTGAATCGCATCCGAAATACGCGACTTGATGCGGTCCGACCCATCTTCTTGCGGCTCAGCAAAGGCGGGCGGTTCAGCTTGAACCAATTCAGGTTCCGGCGTGCGGCGCAAAAGCGAAGCCAAAAGACCTTGCTTCACCTCTTCTTGCGCAGGTGGTGGCGTGTCATCAATAACAGAGTCATCTTCATAATACACCGGATCAGCAGGGGGCGCTTGGTAATATTCCTCTGCGCGCACAACCTGTGCTGTACTTTGAAGTGGCGCAACGGGCTCAACAGCCGCAGCGGTTTGCGCATATAGATGGGCCTGTTCAGCGTCATATTGCGCATTTTGTTGCCGTGCAAGACGCGCATCATTCACAGCCTGCGCCGTTGCGCTGGCCTTCTTCGCGCCTTTGCCTAGCAAACGCATCACTTGCGCATAGCCAACCACAGCACCAATGATCAGAAAACGGCCAAATCTCGTCAGTTCGCTGCGGGTAAAGCCCAGCACAAACAACATCATTGCAATCATGCCGATACCAGACGCGATTGAAAGCAGATTAACCCAAACAGCAACACCGCCAAGGTTATGCATGACGGATAGAAAGGGGCTCACGACGGCGGCGCCCAAAAAGCCACCAGGGCCAAAACTTTGCGTCCAGAAGCTGGAGTTGGCCAAGGATGATGCATAGACCGACACCGAAGCGTAAATCGAAATGATCGTGATACCTACCGGCAGGAATATGAGGCACATCAACGCGCGATCTTCCCCATAGTGAAGCAAATAACGCCCCCCCCAGGCCAGCAACGCCATTGGAACAGCCCAGCTTCCCCAGCCAACACTAAAATATAATGACCAAGCGATTTTCGCACCCAAAGTACCCAATGTATTTTGGACCGGCGCATCTGAGGCAACAAACCAGCTTGGGTCTGATGGTGAGAAACTGGACAGCATCAAAACAAAAGCGATCCCGACAATTATCATCGCAACGCCAAGCAATTCCTTGCTACGTTTTTCCAGAGACGCTTGTGTATCACTGTCAAAAAGAGGGTCACGTTGCCTGATTTGATAAGACGCCATTTTACCTGTCCTTACACTTGCCTAACCGCTTTCAAAGGCGGCGTTATCTTTGTTGGGGCAAAAAATACCCGTAATCATAATGTTGGCAGGGATGGAAAATGACACCGGCGCAAATACACCGGGTGTGTCAAAATATTCATAAAAGAAAGGGATTGCGCCCGCTCTTTGAAACCATATCTGCCTCTGCTCCGGGATCATTTCGCCCCGATTAAGGCCAGAATACGGCGACAAAGCCCTTCTGTCCAGCCCGCTCACCGTAATCCCCGGTGAACGGGCAATTTTCTGTGACTCTTTTACGCCAACGCCATTTCAGCCGCCGCACCAAGCCGCAATAAGCGTTCTTCGCTATTGGGGGCTGTCATCAAAGAAATGCCGCAAGATGGCACACCAGTGGGTAAAGTCAGCGCGATTAAACCCATCAGGTTTGCGATACGCGTGTTGCGCAATGCCAGCAGGTTTTCAGTGATGTAATAGTCATGATCCGTCAGCAAACGGTTCAGATTCGGCGGCAAAATCGGGGCCGTCGGCAAAATCACCGCATCATATTGCGCCGTGGCTTTCAAATATCCCGCCCGCAGGTTTTCCATCTTTTGCCATGCAGCGATATATTCAGATGCGGTCCAGGTTTGTCCCAGCTGAAAACGCGCCAAAATTTCAGGGAACATCACATCTGGGTTGGCCTCAATCACATCTTTCCACGTGCCCCAGGCCTCAGATGTGTAAAGCACCCCGGTCAAATCCATGATCTCGGCAACTTCAGGAACTTCCCCGCGTTCCACTTCGGCCCCTGCCGCCTGCAAGCGTTCAACAGCACTTACAAATGCATCGCGTGGCGCATCTCGCAGATCATCCATCGCGACCGTGTCCAACAGCAAAAACTTGCGACCTTTCAGGTTTGATCCACTCAAATCGGCAGGCTTGCCGCCCTCCATCAAGGCCAACAGCTGGGCGCAATCCTCAACAGATTTTGCCAATGGCCCAACCGTATCAAACCAAGCGCAAAGCGGCACGACGCCATCCAACGAAAGACGCCCTGACGTGGTTTTCAACCCGACCAAATCATTCCAAGCAGCCGGGATTCGCACGGATCCCCCTGTATCAGACCCTATTGCGGCGGGTGCGAGACCAAAGGCCACCGAAGCAGCCGCCCCAGAACTGGACCCACCAGCCACCGCATCAATATCATTCACACAGGGCGATGTCGCCGTGATCGGGTTAAGGCCCAATCCAGAAAATGCCAGTTCTGACATATGAGTTTTGCCAATGCAGATCAGCCCGGCGGCCGTTGCATTCTTAAGAACTTGCGCATCTTCATCTGGAACGCGCCCCTTCAACAAAGCCGTGCCCGCTTCGGTCACATCCCCCGCCGTATCAAACAGATCTTTCCATGAAATCGGCACACCATCCAGCACACTTAAACGTTGGCCCGTTTTGGCACGCTCGGATGCGGCACGCGCCTCAGCCAGCGCACGATCACGGGTAAGACGTGCATAGATACGATCCGACATTTCATGGCCATCAATTTGCGCCAAAACCGCTTCCGTCAAATCAACCGGGTCAATGTCACCTTTGCCAATCATCCGGCCAAGCTCAGATGCGGTTTTGTCTTGCCAATAAAATTCCATCCCGGTCGTCCCCTTTGTGTTTCAGATGACGCTAGCGTCACTGCGGCGCATGGACAATCCCCACACAGTCGCGATAGTGGAATTTATGACCTGCGACTCAGATATCCTGATTGCAGGCGGAGGGTTGAACGGCCCCTCGCTTGCACTTGCCTTGGCCGATGGCGGCCTGAACGTAACACTTGTGGATGCGGCACCCGATGGCGCACGCGAAATCCGAGGCTTTGACGGGCGTTGTTACGCACTGGCGCTTGCCTCACAGCGATTGTTTCAAGCGATTGGTGTCTGGGATTTACTGGATGACAATGCCCAACCGATCCTGAATGTGAAAGTCAGTGATGGACGCGCCGGTGAAGGCCCCGGGCCTTTTGTCATGGGCTTTGATCACGCCGAAATTGAGGAAGGTCCAACCGGTTATATGGTTGAGGATCGTTTTATTTCCGGTGCATTACGTGAAGCCGTTGAGAAACACCCTTTGATCACAAAGATTTCCGGCGCAAAGGTGGTTTCGCAACATGTGGACGGTGCCGTGGTGACTGTTGGTCTGGACACGGGTGAAAGCTTGACGACCCGCTTGCTGGTTGGCGCAGATGGGCGCGGCAGCGGTGTTGCTGCCCGTGCAGGCATCAAACGCAACGGGCACAGTTACCATCAAACCGCACTGGTCTGTTCCGTTGAACATGCCTTACCGCATAACGCCACCGCACATCAGTTTTTCATGCCCGATGGTCCTTTGGCTATTCTGCCTTTGCCGGGCAATCATTCCTCCATCGTCTGGAGCACCTCAGACGACAAAGCCACGCATATCGCATCCCTTGATGATGACGCCTTCATGGAAGAACTTCGCCCCGTTTTTGGCGATTTCCTAGGTGAAATTTCCCTATCCGGGGCGCGGTTCACCTATCCGCTGACCCTGTCATTGGCGGAACATTTCGTGTCGGAACGCCTGGCCCTGATCGGTGATGCTGCCCATGGTGTGCATCCCGTAGCGGGCCAAGGTTTGAACCTTGGTTTGCGGGATGTTGGCGCCTTGGCGGAAGTCGTGATTGAAGCCCGACGTCGCGGTGAAGATTTTGCAGCCGCCGATGTTTTGGCGCGATATGAACAATGGCGGCGTTGGGACACCACTTTGCTCAGCGCGGGCATGGATGGCGTTGTGCGTTTGTTTTCTAACGACAATCCGCTGTTGCGTGCCATCAGGGGCTTGGGGCTTGGCGCGGTCAACACCATGCCAAGCCTACGCCGGAACTTCATCCGTGAAGCTGCAGGCCTAACCGGAGATTTGCCCAAACTGATGCAAGGGCGGCAAGTTTAAGCGTCAATCAATACGGCGCGCTTCATCGATCAACATCACCGGAATGCCATTGCGGATTGGAAACGCCAAACGCGCGGAACGTGAAATAAGTTCCTGACGGCGCGCGTCATATTCCAGAGAGGTTTGCGTCTGTGGGCAAATCAGAGTTTCCAACATGCGTGGAGAGAACTCAGCGTGGGAAATTGTGGCGTCTTCAGTCATTGTATTACCTCTGTGTCGGAACCGCTAAAAATCGCATATTCCAGCAAAGCGGTCAGTGTTCTTCGGCGTTCTGCAAGATTTTTCGCCTCAAGCAAAGCTTGTTTCTCTTCAATCGTGAATGGGCACAGCATTGCAAGGGTGTTTACTAACATTTCTTCCTCGGCACCTTGGATCTGGTCCCAATCCGTACTGAGATCACGCAAGTCAAAATAGCGCCGCAACAACGCCAGAAACTTATCTCGATCAAAAGATGGATCACGCAGCGCAGAGTTCCCATCTTTGGCAAAATCCGCCCATGAGATCTGCGCCCGGCGATAGGGGGCAAACCCATCTTCCGTCTGATCAATTCGAAAGCGCGACACGCCGGTTAACGTGATCATATAGCGATGATCGTCGGTCTCGGTGAATGATGTGATCCGCCCGACGCAACCAATCTGATGCAGGCTTTCAGCGCCCGCGTCCAGTGGCTGCACAATTCCGATCATACGGTCACTGGTCTTCAACGCATCATCAAACATCGCCAGATATCGTGGTTCAAATACATGCAATGGCAAACGGGCCCGAGGCAACAAGATCACCTCAGGCAGGGGAAACAGCGGAATCGTATTTGGAAAATCTGCGGGCAATACCATATCACTATTCTACCCGATTTAGCGTATTAGGCAAAGATCATTGATGACAGCCGTCGACGACCGTTCAGAACAATGGGGTCTTCTGCTTTCAGCGCGTCAAAGATTGTGAACAGCTGCGCCTTGGCAGCAGCATCATTCCATTCACGATCGCGACGGAACAGATCAAGCAACATATCGACAGCCCCTTCCGTGTCGCCATTCGCATGCAATGCGGTCGCGAGATCAAGGCGGGCTTGGTGGTCGTTTTCATCTGCATCCAAGGCCGCGCGCAGCTCGGTCAAGGGGCCTGCTTCCGCAGCTTGTTTCGCGAGATCAAACTGGGCCGCCGCAACTTCGATTTCGGCAGCTTCGGAAATTTCCACAGGTACACCGTTAAGGGCGGCTTCCGCTTCCTCAAGCTGCCCAGCAGCCAAATGCGCCCGCACAAGACCGCCCCAAGCACCCGCATGTTGACCGTCTTCTTCAAGGATCGCTGCAAAGGTTTGCGCCGCATCATCCGCAGCCCCTTCGGTCAACATCTCTTCTGCAGCAGCAACCGCATCATCAAGGCCATTGTCTTCTTCAGGGCCAAGGGCCGCGATCTTATCAACGAAAGTCTTGATCTCAGATGGGGGCAAAGCACCTTGGAAGCCATCGACAGGTTTCCCTTCGAAAAACGCATAGACCGTCGGCACAGATTGGATTTGCAGTTGCCCTGCAATGCCTTGGTTTTTATCAACGTCCAGCTTCACCAGGCGCACTTTGCCGCCTGCGTCTTTCACCGCAGCCTCCAATGCAGGAACAAGCGTTTTGCACGGACCACACCAAGGCGCCCAGAAATCCACGATCACGGGCACAGTCTGGCTGGCCTCAATCACATCCACCATAAATGTGGCTTCTGATCCGTCTTTGATCAGGTCCGTTGGCGCATCAGTGGTATTCGCGGTCTCATTTCCAAATTCAAGCATTTTTCATTCCCTTTTGGGCCCCTTAGGGTTCCCCCCTTAGATGGCGTGGAATGCGCCAGAATTCAAGCCCGCAACCAGATAGAATTGGTTAACAAAACCTTGCCGACACGGGCGTGATCACAGCGGATTTGAAAGGTTTATAGGTCCAGATTTGCCCATTCACAGCAGAGGCCCATCCCATGACCAATTCGCCCATTCTATCTATGCCCTATATCGCGCCATCCCAGGCGCAAAAACACGTAACCCACAACGAAGCCCTACGCCTGTTGGATGTGCTGGTTGAACTGTCTGTCGACAGCCGCACCACGGCCACACCGCCCACGACACCAGTGGAAGGGCAGCGGTTTATTGTTGCCGCTGGGGCGACGGGCGATTGGTCTGGTCACGAAAATCAGATCGCCCTGCGCGAAAACGGCGCTTGGGTGTTCATCCCGCCACAGATCGGTTGGATTGCCATGATCACCAGCGTGATGGAGCTCGCAACCTATGACGGCAGCGATTGGATTCCAGTCAAACCAAACCTAACCGCAAGTGACTTGAACAACCTCGCGGGCATCGGCATCAACACAACGTCCGATGCAACCAATAAGCTTGCCGTGTCATCTGACGCGACACTTCTGACCCACGCGGGCAGCAGCCATCAGGTGAAGGTCAATAAAAACAGTGCGGGTGACACCGCCAGCCTGTTGTTCCAAAGCGCCTGGACCGGCCACGCGGAAATGGGCCTAAGCGGCGACACGAATTTCGCCTTAAAAGTCAGCGATGGCAGTGCCTGGTTCACAGCCCTCCAGACCGATGGCACCACGGGGCGCGTCAGCTTTCCATCAGGTGGTGTGCGCCCGGTGCAAGCTGGCCCGACAACCTGGTATGTGGATCCCAGCAATGGCAACGACGGCAACAGCGGGTTGTTCAGCGGCACGGGCGCCTTTGCCACACTGCAACGCGCCGTGGACGAGGTTCTTTCGATCGACGCAGGCGGTCATGCCATCACGATCCAACTTGCGGATGGTTCACACGCGGTGACCACGCCGGTGGTGATTGATCAACCCTTGGTCGGTGGAGGGGAAATTCTGATCACGGGCAATACCGCGAACCCAACCTTGGTTGCCCTAAACAGTACGGCGGGCGCATTGGATGTCATCGGGGCTGTTGTTGCGATCTCTGGTATCGAGATCAGCACATCCGCCCCCGCCGAGGCCTGCATCACCGGTGCAGAAAACGCCCAGATCACCCTATCCGATATTCAGTTCGGCACAGGCGGCACCGCCCATATCAGCCTGCAGAATGCTGAATGTGCGATCGTCGGCGATATTGAAATCACAAGTGATGCAGATCGCCATATCGCCCTAGATCACAAATCCGTCTTTCGAATGGATGGGCAAACGATCACCCTGACCGGCACCCCAGATTTCGCAACCGCCTTTGTCGAGGCAACCAATGGATCAAGTGCCAGCTTTGATGGCAACAGCTTTGTGGGATCGGCCACCGGTCCACGGTATGAAGCCGCGGTTTTGTCCTCAATCAACACCTATGGTGCGGGCACGTCGCATTTGCCCGGGGGCAGCGCAGGCAGTACCAGCGATGGTGGGGTCTACCTGTAAACGAAAAAAGACCCCGGTTTGATCAGGTTGAACCGGGGCCTTTTTATCAAATATCAAAAGTCGCAAAGACGGGCGCGTGATCCGATGGCTTTTCCCATCCGCGCGCATCGCGGTACACGCGGCTGCTGTGGGCTGTGTTCTTGATATCTTCCGACGCCCAAATATGATCCAAGCGACGCCCCTTATCCGCAGCATCCCAATCCTTCGCACGATAGGACCACCAACTGTATAGCTTGCCATCGGGAATGTCTGCGCGGGTCACGTCATGCCAGCCACCGCTTTCACGGGTTTCCTCAAACAAGGCGACCTCAACCGGGGTGTGACTGACCACTTTCAAAAGCTTTTTGTGATCCCAAACATCATCTTCCCTGGGCGCGATGTTCAAATCACCAACAAGAATTGATTTCTCTGGCCTATTGGCGATGAAATAATCGCGCATCTCGGCGAAATAATCCATTTTTTGGCCGAATTTCTCATTCACTTCGCGATCCGCGACATCCCCACCGGCGGGCGCATAGACGTTGTGAATGGTGACACCGTTTTCCAAGCGCCCCGCGATATGACGCGCATGTCCAAGACTTGCAAAATCCTGGCAGGCGGCTTCGACCATCGGAATTTTGGATAGGATCGCAACACCGTTGTAACCCTTCTGGCCGCTGGCAACCATATGTTCATAGCCCAGCGCACGGAAACCCTCAGTTGGGATCTTATCCACGGGGCTTTTGCATTCCTGAAGGCACAAGACATCAGGGGCCTGTTCTTCCAATAGCTTCAGAACAATCGGCTCTCGCAGACGCACTGAGTTGATATTCCATGTCGCAAGAGTGAAAGCCATTGAAGTATCCTTTGGAAGGCGAAGAAGAACAAACCATGTATATTCCGCGAGGATCACTTTGCCAATGCTTTGATCCTGTGCAAAGCTCGACATATGGAATTATTGCGCACGAACCGGAACTATCGCCTGCTGTTCTCAGCCTCTTCAATCAGCAACCTTGGTGATGGTATCGCGGCTATGGCTTTGCCTTGGCTGGCAACGCTGCTGTCGCGTGATCCCTTTGCGATTGCGATGGTTGCCATGGCCATGCGCATGCCTTGGTTTCTGTTTTCCTTGCCAATTGGGGTGCTGACGGATCGCCTGGATCGCCGCTTATTGATGGTGCAAGCCGATGTGTTTCGCGTGATCCTAACTCTGGGCATTATTGCCGTGATTTTTTCAGGCCCAGCCCTGCCGCAAACAACAGGCGGGAACAACCTGATCTGGGTTTTAGCGTTGATCGCGTTCCTGATGGGCACCGCTGAGGTGTTTCGTGACAACGCCGCGCAAACCATGCTGCCTTCGATTGTGCCCAAAAGCACGCTTGAAACAGCCAATGGCCAAATGTGGAGTGCCGAACAAATTATGGGGTCATTTGTTGGCCCTCCGCTGGCGGGGATCTTGATCGCACTTTGGGTCCCACTGCCCTTCAGCGCCAACTTGCTTGCGTTTGCTCTGTCCGCTTGGGCGCTGTGGTGCATTCGGATCACTAAATTCGCCCCACCAAAGCGACGCCAGTTTCTAAAAGAACTGTCAGAAGGCATGCATTGGATGTGGCAGCACAAAATCATTTTGCGCTTTGCATTGATGCTTGGGCTGCTCAATGCGCTTGGCACTATGACGATGACCGTCTTTGTGTTGTTCTCACAAGAGATCCTAGGCCTTGGTGCCTTCATGCATGGGGTATTGATGACGGCAGGGGCACTTGGCGGCGTGGCTGGCGGATTGCTTTGCCCTAAGATCATTGCACGCCTAGGGCAACGAAACAGCGTGCTGACTGCGCTCGCGCTGTTCCCATTGCCCGCCTTTGCGATTTTCCTCACATCCAACCTATGGATCGTCGCAATCGCGCTGTTTATCGAAATGTTTGCCGCAATTTTATGGAACATCGTAACGGTTTCTTATCGCCAGCGGTTTATCCCTGATAACTTATTAGGCAGGGTGAATTCCATCTACCGTTTCTTCGGGTGGGGAATGATGCCTATTGGCGCATTTGCAGCGGGGTATATTATTTACCTAGCGGAACCCGTAATAGAACGGGAATTGTCTTTACGCCTGCCGTGGGTTATTGCGGCAATCGGTAATGTAATACTGTTTGTATATGGTTCAGTTCGCCTCAGGTTTTAAGGCACCGGAATTCTTCCGGCGGAAACTGCGTTCATCGTTGGGCCACGCGACGAACGCTTATCAGGAACTCACAAACACTGGCCCGTACTCGTACAACGATGCTTGCAGCAGACATCGAAAAGGGGGGTACACTTAGTAACAAAAACAATCACAACCACACCTGATGTAACTTTACTGCCATGACAAACCCAATAAAAAAGGTGATTGCCGCGAAGTGCATTTATTTGTCACGAACGGTACACGGCTGCGAGCAGACCTGGCCGCAGCAACGCAATTTCTATTGGGAAAGGCGACAATTGGCTGTGTGATCGGCTTTTCGATTTTCCTGACATCATTCAAAAACCTGAAATTTGATGCCGAGGCCACCCTGATTTTTCGATTTTCCTACTGGCTTATGTGCGCATCGCTTTGCGTTCTTCTGTGGTGGATCATCATGGCATGCCTATCGGCGACCTTTTGGCGCAAATGGCCAGATCGGGCCGTGCCAAGTGTGCTCATTTCAACCGTCGTCTCATTCTGCATTGTCTGGATCGCCATCAGCATACTCATTCTATTCGATGTCGTTCCCAATTATTCGGTTATCAGCTATATCGAATTTGTTCGAAGTTGGATATTTGTTGTTGGTTTCGAATTCTGTCTCGTGGTTTTCGCTTGGCCCGTCTATCAACATAGATTGAACCCCGCCGCCCCAACCATTACGCCGACAGATACTCCTCGCCCTGCAAGCGCCCCGCCCATGCCAGAACTTCGGTCAACCGACCATTATCTGGTGCAAATCGGCGACTTGGTGGTGGATACTCGAATGCTACAGACCATCCAGGCCCAGGAACATTATGTCGAAATCACCTGTATCAATAGAACCGACATGACGCGCCTTAGCATCAGTAAAGCCGCCGCGGTCCTGGATGAAGTCGATGGGATGCTCGTTCATCGGTCGTGGTGGGTCGCACGTCGCGCAGCCAAGCATTGAAGCGTGAAGATGGAAAATTGGTGTTGGAACTCAATTCCGGAGAAACCATTCCCGTCTCGCGCGGGCGTGCTTCCGCAGTGCGCACCTGGACCAAGACCATTCCCTTGGATAAAAGCGCATTGCAAAAAAAAGACCCGGCCTAAACCGGGTCAGTCCAACAGGGAGAACGGTGCCATACCCCCGGCACCACGGGATGGGGTTAGCTGACCAAACGATAGCCACCTGATTCAGTCACCAACAGGCGCGCATTTGAGGGATCCGGTTCGATCTTTTGGCGCAGGCGATAAATATGTGTTTCCAGCGTATGCGTGGTGACACCCGCGTTATAACCCCAAACTTCATGCAACAGAACATCGCGGGCAACCACGCCATCGGTGGACCGATACAGAAACTTAAGAATATTTGTTTCCTTCTCTGTCAGGCGAATTTTGCGGTCATCTTCGGTGATCAGCATCTTGGTCGCGGGTTTGAACGTATATGGACCAAGCTGGAATACCGCATCTTCGGACTGTTCGTGTTGACGCAGCTGTGCACGCACACGCGCCAACAGAACAGGGAATTTAAACGGCTTCGTCACATAATCATTTGCACCGGCATCAAGCCCCAGAATGGTATCCGCATCTGAATCATGTCCTGTCAGCATCAAGATTGGGCATTTCACGCCTTGCTTGCGCATCAAACGACAAAGTTCACGACCATCTGTGTCAGGCAAGCCAACGTCCAAAATCACCAGATCATAGATCGCCTCGCGGGCCTTTTCCATCGCGCCAGCACCGTCAGCGGCTTCAAACACGTCGAAGTCTTCGGTCATCACAAGTTGTTCTGACAGCGCCTCGCGCAGATCTTCATCATCATCAACAAGCAGGATTTTTTTAAGGGTGCTCATTATTGTTTCCTTGTGACTATATGTGTGCGTTTGCTTGACCTTCATTTGAGTATGCCACAGAAGTTTCTCAAGTGCCTGGCACTTTTTCTCACGCGCTCGTGTCTGTAACCCGCGATATGTTTCAATTTCCCTGGTAAATTCATATAAATTCATTATGTCTCAACTGAACCTGTAACAATCCGCGGCCAATCCCCATGAGCTCTCTCTTTCCGACCATCGCAGAACGACTCGCGCGGGCGCGCTCTGATCTGCGCATGGGCATGGGTGTGGTTCTGTCGCAAGACGGCGCAGGTATTCTCGCCATCAGTGCCGAAGCCGTCAGCACCGATCGCCTCACAGAGATGCGCAATCAGGGTGACGTCACCCTGACCCTGACATCGCGTCGCGCTGAAACCCTAAAGATCCGCGCCTATGATGGTGATATTGCACGTTTGGCCCTGCCCCGCGACGCCGGAGTCGCTTGGGTGCGCGCCATGGCCGATCCCGCAGACGATCTACTGCACCCGATGAAAGGCCCGTGGCAGGAACTGCGTGGCGGCGATTGCAGCCACGCCAAAACCGCCATTCAGCTGGCCAAAACCGCTCAAATTCTGCCCGCCATACTATATATATACCTGGAAAACTCTGACACCTTTGCGCGCGACCATGATTTGACCGTCATTAACGCCCACGACAGCACGCATTTGATGCAGAACGCCCATGCGCTGACCCAGGTCGTGCATGCTCGCCTGCCGATGACGGTATCCGAAGCTGGGCGCCTGCATGTGTTCCGCACCAATGACGGATCCAGCGAACATTACGCCGTTGAAATTGGAAGCCCAGATCGTGATCAGCCCGCCTTAACCCGCCTGCATTCTGCATGTTTCACTGGTGATGTCATCGGATCACTAAAATGCGATTGTGGACCGCAGCTAAACGCGGCCCTAGCCGCAATGGGGCAAAACGGCGCTGGTATACTGCTTTACCTAAACCAAGAAGGGCGCGGCATCGGGCTTGCAAATAAAATGCGCGCCTATTCCTTGCAAGATCAAGGGTTTGACACAGTTGAGGCCAACCACCGCCTTGGCTTTGAAGATGACGAACGCGATTTTCGCACGGGCGCTGAAATCCTGAAAAAGCTTGGTTTCAAATCCGTCAGATTGATGACGAACAACCCCGCCAAAGTCGCAAAAATGCAGGATATGGGCATCGAAGTTGTCGAACGCGTTGGCTTGAAAGTCGGAGAAACCGATCAAAATCGGACCTATCTTGCGACCAAAGCCAAGAAATCAGGGCACCTCTTGTGACGCCCCAAGATCTTGTTCTAACCCCCCGTGGCATTCGGTTTTTGGGTCGTTTGTTTCCCTGCTCAATCGGTAAGGGCGGGATCAAGCAAGACAAATGCGAAGGTGATGGCGCGACCCCTAGCGGATCACACGCCATTACTGGCGGGTTCTATCGCCCGGACCGCATCGCACGCCCCAATTCAGCACTGCCCATAACCCCCCTTCGCCTGAATGATCTCTGGTCGGATGACGTGAAAGACCCGAATTACAACCATCTCGTGAACGCGGCGCAATATGTTTTCAGCCATGAAACGCTACGCCGGGCCGATCCATTATACGATTTGGTGCTGACCACATCGTGGAATTGGCCTAATGCGAGCCCTGGCAAGGGCTCAGCGATTTTCATCCATCAATGGCGCCGCCCCGGGTTTGGCACCGAAGGCTGCATCGCCTTCAAACGGACTGATCTGCGTTGGATTGTCGAACATCTTCGCCCGGGCGCGCGTTTAATCGTGGCCCATCAGCCGTAATCACGCGCCCCAAAAATCGCAGACCCAACCCGCACATGGGTGGCACCCTGCGCAACGGCACGTTCAAAATCACCGCTCATGCCCATGGACAGGCCTTCAACACCGTTGCGCGCTGCAATTTTGCGCAGCAACGCAAAGTGAAGCGATGCTTCCTCGTCTGCCGGGGGAATGCACATCAGCCCAACAACAGGCAGATCCAATGCACGCGCGTCTTTGATAAACGCATCAGCATCACGTGGCATGACACCCGCCTTTTGATCTTCCTCGCCGGTGTTCACTTGAATGAACAGATCTGGGCAATGCCCAATTTCCTGCGCCAAACGCGCCAACGTATTTGCAAGTTTTGGGCGATCAACGGAATGGATGGCGTCAAACAATTCCATCGCTTGCCGGGTTTTGTTAGTTTGCAGGGGGCCAAGCAGGTGAACTTTCACATCAGAAAACTGTTCCCGAAATCCGGGCCATTTTCCTGCGGCTTCCTGCACCTTGTTTTCACCAAACAGACGGTGACCTTCACGCAAAACAGCCTCAACCCGCCCGTTGGGCTGCACTTTAGAAACCGCAATTAGTTGGGTGCTTCCAACAGGCCGCCCAACGCGGGTTTCTTCTTTTTCGATTTTTGTGGTGATTTCAGAAAGTGACATAGCAGGCCCCATAATATTTGGCCCAGTCAAACAATACTTTTACACAAAAGAAAAGGGCGGGAATAAATCCCGCCCTTCCTTATAAGAAATGTTCTTCTAAATTAGAAGGACATCGCCAGGCCAAGAGACCAAGACTCTTCGCTTGTAATTGTCGCACGACTACGGTCTGAACCGTAACCGAATTGTACAGAAGCGCCACCCAGATCATAGTTTACGGCAACACCGAAACCATCACGATCGTGTGCAGCATAAACACCAGAATATTCACCGTAGTTTGCAGAAACAGTCAGGGCACCAGATGTGTAGCCAAGGCCAAGACCGACGTGCTTGTCCATTGCCAGACCAGAAACAGCAGCACTATCCAGATCAGTGTAGTTCAGGATTGCGCGCAGGCCGTTTGCGAAAGTGGTGTCAACAGACAGACCAACGATGCCATTTGTGCCGTTATCTTGGTAACCAAGACCAAGACCAAGGTCCAAACCGCCGAGAGCAACGTCGTATTTCAGACCAAGACCGAATGTGTTGTCGATAGTAGCAGAGCCTGTACCATCAATTTGAGCAGAAACTGCTACGCCGAAATCACCAAAGGTGTTGTCGTAACGCAGAACGTTGCCGTTTGGCGCGCCGTCAAGTACGGAGTTGCCGTTGTAACCAGCGTGCTCAGTGTGGTCATCAGCGATAGAAGAACCGATTGCAGTTTCTTGCATTGCCCAATCAAGCGCACCGTCGGTGTCGCCCATTGTTACTGTGCCGAAAGAGCCGGAAATAAATACAGCAGCTTTTGTAGCTTGGTTCGCAGTAGCAGGAGCAACACCAGGAGCAGACTGAGTAGCAGTAGCTTCGTCTAGATCGATAGTTGCGCCAAATGTCAGGCCGCCATCTGTTTCACCGGAAAGTGTGAAGCGTACGTCAACACCAGTGTGGAACTGTGTTGTTGGGTATGCGTCGCCACCGATCAGGCCCATTTCAGCCCAACCAGAAAGAGATACTTCAGCAGACGCTACGCCAGCTGTTGCTACAAGTGCGGTAGTCGCGAGAAGAATTTTGTTCATTTTGTTATCCCTCATGGAATTCAAAGGTGCATCCCAATTCAGGGGAATCTGAACCGGGTATGAGGGTGTTTCTCTGTTTTTCCCGCCTCAATCAAGAAAAGCCCGCATCTGATTTCGAAAGTCATTGGGCCTGGTGCAGGTTTGCCACAGTCCATTTTCGCGCCCAACGGCAGCTCTCCGCGCAAAAAAATCAGATCGCACTATATAACAAGTGAAAAACCTTGCTCGGTTTCTTCCACACCTATAACAGAGAAAGCGCAGGATAATTCAGGACAGACGATATGACACTTAGAAAATCCATTGGAAAACTGGCGATCACCCTTGCCGTGATGTCTCTCGTTGCTTGCGGCGGCAACAAATCAGCCCGGACCGACCAATACAGTGGCACGAATCGCAGTCAGACCCCCGCAATTGAACAGCTAAAACAAGAACAAGCCGGCAATGGTCGTGAAACGATCTGGGATATCTTCAACAGTGGTGATGATTCTAACGTCACGCTTGAGGTCAACAAATACATCTGGCGCGCCAGCCTTGAAACGTTGAACTTCCTACCAATTCAAACCGCTGATCCGTTTTCTGGTGTGATCTCTACTGGTTACGGCACCCCACCCGGCGGTAATCGCAGCTATCGCGCGACTGTTTATATCACGGACCCCGCCCTTGATGCGCGTTCCTTGAACCTTTCGCTACAAACCCGCGGTGGCCGCGCAGTTGATGCCGACACCCGTCGTGCCGTTGAAGATGCGATTCTCACGCGAGCCCGCCAGTTGCGTATTGCCGAAGGCAAACTGTAATACATCTATAACGTCCGCTCTGGACCACAGCCCAATCACCGATTATGAAAACGCCGGGCCCATCGCTCGGCGTTTTCACGTAAAGGACCAGACCATATGTCTCGCTACACCGCATCCGATCTTGAACCAAAATGGCAAGAGGCCTGGGAAAAGGCCGGGGTCTTCACCGCCAAACGTGATGAAACGCGTGAGAAATACTATGTGCTGGAAATGTTCCCTTACCCATCCGGCAAGCTGCACATGGGGCACGTGCGCAACTATACTATGGGCGACGTAATCGCGCGGTATAAGATGTCATGTGGGCTCTCTGTTCTACACCCAATGGGGTTTGATGCCTTTGGTATGCCTGCGGAAAATGCGGCAATGGCGATTGGCGGCCACCCCAAAACCTGGACTTACGAGA
Organism: Halocynthiibacter namhaensis; assembly: GCF_000812685.1. Taxonomy (GTDB): domain Bacteria; phylum Pseudomonadota; class Alphaproteobacteria; order Rhodobacterales; family Rhodobacteraceae; genus Halocynthiibacter; species Halocynthiibacter namhaensis. The sequence continues at coordinate 226,396 of NZ_JWIF01000056.1, read as the reverse complement.
ACATCGACACCATGGTCGAGCAGATGAAGCCCCTTGGCCTGTCGCTTGATTGGTCGCGGATGTTTGCCACTTGCGATGTTGAATATTACGGCCAACAACAGTCTTTGTTTCTCGATTTTCTCGACAAAGGCCTCGTCTATCGCAAAAACGCAGTGGTGAACTGGGATCCGGTCGATATGACCGTTCTGGCGAATGAACAGGTTGAAAACGGTTGTGGTTGGCGTTCCGGTGCCCCTGTTGAACGCCGTGAGCTGACGCAATGGTTCTTCAAGATCTCGGATCATTCCGATGAATTGCTGACCGCTTTGGATGATCTGGAAAACTGGCCTGCCAAAGTGCGCCTGATGCAGGAAAACTGGATCGGCAAGTCGCGCGGGCTGCAATTTGATTTTGAACGCGTGGACGGTGAAGACCCGATCACCGTCTATACAACCCGCCCTGACACGCTAAATGGCGCAAGCTTTGTTGGCATCTCGCCCGATCACCCGATTGCAAAACAGCTTGAGGCCGAAAACGCTGAACTGGCTGAATTCCTTGTGGAATGTCGCAAAGGCGGCACCACAGAAGAAGCAATCGAAACCGCGCCGAAGCTGGGCTATGACACGGGCATCAAAGCGAAACATCCGCTGACTGGCGCTGAATTGCCCGTTTGGATCGCGAATTTCATTTTGATGGATTACGGCACAGGTGCGATCTTTGCCTGCCCCGCCCATGATCAACGTGACCTTGATTTCTGCCGCAAATACGACCTGCCAGTGATCGACACCTTCTTTGCGCTCGACAATCCAACCCCGGTTGAGAACGAAGCATTCGTTCCAATGAAATCCGAAAAGGTGAAATGGATTAACCATTTTGCGGGCCTTGATGAGGCAACCGGCGAAGAGGCCATCAACGTAACCATTGATCTGGCCGAAAAAGACGGCTGGGGCGAAGGCGTGACCAAGTTCCGTCTGCGCGATTGGGGTCTGTCACGCCAACGCTATTGGGGTTGCCCGATTCCCGTGGTGCATTGCGATGCTTGTGGCGTGGTTCCTGAGAAAAAGGAAAACCTGCCGATTGAGCTGCCGTTTGATGAAGATGGCAAAGATATTGATTTCTCGATCCCCGGCAATCCGCTGGATCGTCACCCAAGCTGGCGCAATTGTGCCTGCCCATCTTGTGGTGCAGATGCGCTGCGTGAAACTGATACGATGGATACTTTCGTTGATTCCAGCTGGTATTACGCCCGCTTCACCGCGCCAAATGCCACCACCCCCACCGGTATGGCCGAGGCCGAATATTGGATGAACGTCGATCAATACATCGGCGGCATTGAACACGCGATTCTGCATTTGCTGTATTCGCGTTTCTTTGCGCGTGCGATGCAGATCTGTGGTCACCTGCCAGACAAAGCGATTGAACCGTTTGATGCGTTGTTCACCCAAGGCATGGTCACCCATGAAATCTACGAGAACACGACACGCAAAACTCCCGAGGGGCGCACGCTGTATCACTATCCCGAAGAGATCGAAAAGCGCGACGGCAAGACTTATGTCAAAGGCACCGACGAAGAACTGAAGGTCACACCTTCCGCGAAAATGTCGAAATCCAAGAACAACGTGGTCGATCCAATCGAAATCATCAATTCTTACGGCGCCGACACAGCCCGTTGGTTTGTTCTGTCTGATTCCCCCCCCGAACGGGATGTGGAATGGACGGCCTCTGGTGCAGAAGCTGCCGCGAAACACCTGAACCGTGTCTGGAACATCTGTGATCGTATCGGCGAAATGGACAAGGACGCCAAAGGCACGGGTGACGAAGATCTTCTGCGCGAAACGCATAAGGCCATCCGTGATGTGACCTTGGGTGTCGAAAGCTTTGGCTTTAACGCAGCAATCGCAAAGCTTTACGGTTTTACCAATGTGATTCACAAAACCAAAGCCAGCTTTAATGCACAGCGCGAAGCGATCATGACCCTTGCGCAGTTGATGGCCCCTATGACGCCCCATATCGCGGAAGACATCTGGGCCCATCAGGGTGGTGAAGGTCTGGTGATCAATGCCCCTTGGCCGATTGCAGACGAGGCAATGTTGGTTGAAGCCAGCGTCACGATGCCAATCCAAATCAACGGCAAGCGTCGCGGCGAAATCACAGTTCCTGCGGATCTGAGCAAAGAAGAGATTGAAAAAATCGCGCTCGCGCAGGATGCTGTCGTAAAGGCGCTTGATGGCAATGCGCCAAAGAAACTGATCGTAGTTCCGGGACGCATTATCAATGTGGTTGTTTAAACGCCTTTCTCTTATCCTAACAGTCGCAACCCTCACTGGTTGCGGCTTTAGCCCCGCCCTTGCACCCGGTGCCAGCGGGGCGGCCTTGCCGTCTCGAATCGAGGTCATGGCCCCCAACGACCGGGACAGTTTTGATCTTACGCGCCGCCTGGAAGAACGTTTGGGCCAGCCAACAAATACACTATGGGAGCTGTCTTACACGCTCACAACATCCCAAGAATCTGTGGGGATCACACCCGAACAAGTGACAACACGTCACAACATTCACGGCCAAGTGAACTATGTTTTGACTGATCTTGCGTCGGGTACATCCGTTCTTGAAGGCAAAATCGAAAACTTCACCAGCTATGCTGCAACCGGAAACACGGTTTCGACGCTGTCATCACAGCGTGACGCACATCAACGACTGATGTTCATCATGGCAGATCAAGTTTACGCACGACTGCTGCTGGCCAGCGACCAGATCGCCCAATGAAACTAGCTGGCCGCGAAGCAAACCGCTATTTCGCAAAGCCTGACCCGGCGAAAACCGGGCTTTTGATCTATGGGCAAGATGCGATGCGCGTTGCCTTAAAGCGCCAGCAACTTATCGCAGCACTTGTCGGTCCAAAGGGCGAAGAAGAAATGCGCCTAACGCGGATCAATGGTGCGGAATTGCGTAAAGATCCTGCACAGCTTACCGACGCTATGAAAGCCCAAGGCTTTTTCCCCGGTCCACGCGTGGTTTTTGTCGAAGAAGCCACCGAATTTGCATTTCCCGCCCTGCAAACGGCGCTAGATGATTGGCAGATGGGGGATGCACAAGTCATCGTCACCGCCAAGGCGTTGAAGGCCACATCAAAGATGCGCAAACTGTTTGAAGGGCATCGCAATGCCTTTGCGGTTGGCATTTACGATGACCCACCCGGTCGCGAAGAGATCGAAGAGATGCTGCAAAAGGCAAATCTGTCCAATATCCCAAATGACGCGATGGGCGCCATTGAAAGCCTATCGCGCAGCCTTGACCCCGGTGATTTTGCCCAGGTGATCGAAAAGCTGGGCCTCTACAAAAGAAACGACAATTCCCCTGTAACAGAGACTGATATCGAAGCCGTCGCACCCACTTCAACAGAAGCCGCCCTTGATGATATGCTCAATATCGTGGCCGAGGCCCGCACCGCAGACATCGGCCCCTTGATGGCACGCCTCAAAAGCCAAGGCGTACTGCCTGTCACGCTTTGCATCGGCACTATGCGCCATTTCCGCACCTTGCACGCCGCGGCCTCTGACCCCGGCGGGCCGTCACAAGGCATTGCCCGGCTGCGCCCGCCTGTCTTCGGCCCGCGTCGCGATCGTATGACCAAACAGGCCAACACATGGGGATTGCGCCGTTTGGAACAAGCCCTTCAAATGCTGACCGAGACCGACCTTCAACTCAGGTCAACATCCAACGCCCCCGCCAACGCCGCGATGGAGCGCACCCTTATTCGCCTTTCAATGCTTGCCCGCCGATAGGAAAAAACATGTATGAAGTCATTGGCGCGATCCGCTCGCGCACCCGCCGTGTTCTTTGGATGCTCGAGGAAATCGGCGCCGCCTATACGCGAAACGCAGCCTCCGCGCGCTCGGATGAGGTCCGCGCCATCAATCCCACCGGCAAAATCCCTGCATTGATCGTTGAAGGAACGGTTCTAACTGATTCCACCGCGATTGTTCAGTTCCTCGCTGATCGTCACGCGAAATTCACATTTGAAACAGGCACCCTTGAACGGGCGCAACAAGATGGGTTCACCCAAAGGATCTTGGACGAGTTTGATTCCATACTTTGGATGGCAGGTCGTCATGATCATTACTTGCCAGAAGACGAACGCATCCCAGAAGTGCGCAACACCGTTGCAAAAGAACTGGCGCGCAACATGGCTGCCCTCGCCCCTGACCTTGATGGAAAAGATTTCCTTATGGGCGGTGTGATGACTGTGCCAGACCTCATCCTTGCCCATTGTCTCGATTGGGCAAAAAGCGCGGGTTTTGAAATTTCAGAACCTATCCTGCAGGATTATGCCAAACGGTTGCGATCACGTGACGCCTATCGGCGCACCCTCGCAATGAGAGACTAATCATGAGGTTAGTCTCTATTATTCGCCCAGTTGGCCGCCGCGCGCCCTGCGCGGTGACCCGTCGCGAGACATCCACTGATAAGATAGCCACCTGTTGGTGCTTCCCAATCCAGCATCTCGCCAGCACAAAAAACGCCCGGCCTAGATTGTAGCATCAAATCTGCATCCAATGCATCAAAGCTTAGCCCCCCGGCGACGGAAATCGCCTCATCCATAGGTCGAGGGCCATTATGAGGCATCGGCATATTCTTAATGGCTTGTGCCGTGAAATCTGATCCGACCTCGCGTAACAGCCCGATTTTCACAGGCGACAAACCGGCCTTTCGCAAGTGATTGGTGAGACTGTTCTTACCACGCGGCTTGCTCAGCCGTGCGGTCAGGGCCGCCACGTTTAGGTCTGGCATCAAGTCCAGCATCAAAGGGTGATTTTCGCGCATCTGCCTCGACACAGCATAAATGCCACTGCCCTCAACACCGCGCGCCGAAATCACAAACTCGCCCTTGATTTCATGCCCACCACAGCGCAGCACCACGGGCTTTACAGGTGCACCAAAGTGCCGTTGCATATGCGGTGACCAATCACAAACGAACCCCATGTTGGCAGGCTTGAATGGAACACAGGGGGCCTCAACGAAATCGATCCAAGCACCATCTGCCCCCAAACGCGCCCAGCTGGCCCCGCCACAGGCAAGAACGACAACATCCGGCGTCAGAACATCCTTTCCGGTCGCACTGACAATCGAAACGCCGCTTCCCTCAAACCCAATCCACCGGGTGCCGGTCCGCAAAACAACGCCAAGCCCATCCAAACGCCCCATCCAAGCACGCAACAAAGGCGATGCTTTCATTGCTGTTGGAAACACGCGCCCTGATGATCCTGTGAAAACCTCTTGGCCAAGATCCTGCGCCCATTGCTTGACCTTTTCAGGGCCAAAGTCAGCCAGAATATCGCGCAGCTCTTTAGGTGCATCAGGAAAAGCCGCAATAAAACCTGCCAGGGGCTCATCCTTGGTCAGGTTCAAGCCACTTTTGCCCGCCATCAAAAACTTGCGCGCGGGGCTGGTTTTGGCCTCAAGGATCGTGACGCTTACACCGGCACGCGCCAGTTCTTCCGCCGCCATTAGGCCAGCAGGTCCGGCCCCAATGACAAGTGCCGTTTTCATTCAGATGCCACAGGTAGACTGCCTTTGATCTCAACAACACGGTGCGGATATGGGATCTCGACGCCCGCGTCTTTCAGGGCATTCCAAACGATAAACATGACATCAGATGTGAATTTATTGTCCCCATCATCAAACCCGTTCACCCAGAATTCCACGGCGAAATCAACGCCACTGTCGCCAAACCCACGCAGTTCGCAATCCGGCGGATAAGGTGCATCCAACACAGCTTTGTGCTTCGCTACAGCCGGTTCAATGATGTCAGGGATCTTATTGATATCCGTGTCATAGCTGACTGAAAACGCGACTTCATATCGGTTGGAAGACCCTTGATCCGAAAAGTTCACAACCCGGGTGGTGATGAAATCCTCATTCGGAACGACGATCCAACGGCCATCAAATGTCTCAAGAAAAATCGCACGCGCCGTCATTTTCACGATGGTACCAGATTCGCCACCATCCAGTTCGACGAAATCCCCCACCGTTGCCTGACCTTCCAGCAGCAAGATCACACCTGAAATAAAGTTCGACGCAATTTTTTGCAGACCAAAACCAAGACCCACACCAATCGCACCACCAAGAACCGCGAGGGTCGACAGGTTGATACCCATAATGTTCAGCAGCAGCAGGAACGCGAGGCCAAAGATGAAGATCTCGGATGCTTTGACAGCCAGTTGGCGCGTGGCCGGGCGCAGTTCTTGCTGTTTCTGAATATAGGTCGTGCTTTGATCATTTGACCAACGCCCAAGCCAAAACAAAATCGCGCCAGCAACGATACCGCGCACCAAGGACATCACCGAAAAACTAATATTGCCGAATTGAACAACAGTGTTGGTAAGATAATCGGTTGCCAAGCCCAAAAGCCCAACCGTGTGCAACGCCATCACTGGGATCAGAACGTATTTCCCCAGCAATTTCAGGAAAGAATCCTGGATAATGTCATTCACCAAGGCGCGCACAGCTAGGAACAGGAACGCGCGTTTGCCAAAGGCGATAACAGCGCCCGATCCGAACAGGGATCGCGTCACACCTTCGCCCAAACCAATCAACGCATAGGCCAACAGGGGCAGCAATAAGGGAAGATACAACAAAGCGTATCGGCGTAGGCGCGCGACAATATGCACTTGTTCCTCTGGCGGAGAGACCAAGCGCGTGATGGTCGGCGTTAGCTTGCGCGCGCCGTACCAAGCAAGGCCAAAGGCCACCACAAGCAAAGCAAATTGTGACCAGGCGGCCGGGGACAGTAACCAATCACTGGCAAGGTCCCACGCCCAAAATGCATAGTTCGTGACCGTTGTGGCAAAATCAGTTTCGGCTTCAATCGTCTCGACACTCATATTACTCTCCGGTCCGGTCACTTTAATTGACGGCCTGCATATAGAAATTGACCAGAATCTCAAGCGATACTCGGCGTCAACGGGTTGGTCGTACCATATCTTTAATCGCCGCCACATGTGCAGGATCAGCCGCGATCGGCGCTTGCGCCAATAACAAAGCCTCAGACATCAAGTCCTCAGGTGCAACAACCTTATCGACCAAGCCAAACGCAAAAGCGTCTTGCGCGGTCACTTTCTGCCCTGCCATCAAGATCAACTTTGCCCGCGCAGGGCCGACAAGATCATGCAAGCGCTTTGGATCAGAGGGTTGCGGCAGAAAGCCCAGTTTCATCACCGGATAGAAAAACTTTGCCCCAGGCACCGCGATACGCAAATCACAAGCCAACGCCATGCCCATCGCGCCGCCTGCCAAGGTTCCGTTCAACGCGGCAATGGTCAGGCACGGTGCATGGGCCACGGCAGTTGAAAGGCGTTCCCAGAGGGGAGATACTGCCAAGCCTGCGCGTGCTTCATCCAAATCCGCCCCCGCAGAGAAAACCTTGCCGTCGCCGGTCAAAATAACTGCATTTACACCTGCGTTAGACACTGTTTCGAAAACCTCACACAGATCTTCCAGCATCACAGATGTCAGAGAATTCGCCTTCTCTGGACGGTTGATCTTTACCGTCCAGAGCGCATCATTTTTCTCAACCTCAATCACACGGAGATACCCGCACGCGTGCGAACATCTTCATCAGCATGGTGAACTTCTTGGCCAAGGTAATCATCCGCGTCGCTGCCACACATCCACAACAGAATACGCGCAGGAACATCCACCGGATGGTGATCTTCCCAATCCAGCTGGCTAACCGCGTTGATGCCTGATGATTTGATTTCCTTTTGCATCTGTGTCGCCACGGTCCCCGGCGAAAATCCCATGATCCGCACGCCTTTGCCGCCACTTTCCAGATGCGCAGCACTGGTCAACATCGCAGTCCCCGCTTTGGAGGTGCAATAGGCGCTCCACCCCTCAAGGGCATTATGTGCGGCACCAGAACTGATCGTGATCACGGTGCCTGATCCACGGGCTTCCATACGCGGAATCGCCGCGCGCATCCCGTAATAGACACCTTTTGTGTTCACATCGATCGCCTGCCCCCAGGCCTGTGGATCAGATGTGTTCATCATCCCAATCGGGTCAATCATGCCGGCATTATTGATCAGGATATCCACCGGACCAAAGTGACGTTCGGCTTCGGCCATCGCTTTTGCCACATCGGCCCAAGACGCGACATCACCGGAAATCGCCAGGGCATTCTCACCAATATCACGCGCAATCGCATCGATTTTCGCAGTAGATCGCGCAAACAGCACCACGCGCGCGCCTTCATGTGCCAGCAAACGCGCCGTGGCTTCGCCGATCCCCTGGCTGGCCCCGGTTACAAAAACGGTTTTTCCTGAAACTTCCGACATCCCATGTCTCCCTTTATTTTGGAAGAATGGTACTGCCCTGATAGTCACAACAAAAGCACGAACATGGGCTAAGCCACATTAATTACGTGCGGTTCTGCTTCATGTTAGCCCAACGCAAGACGATTACAGGCGGGTTCTACAGACCGGCTTCGCGTTCAATCTGCTTGCGGCTTTTACGGGCACGTTCCGTCGCACTTTTCAACTGACCACAGGCCGCCATGATGTCTTCGCCACGCGGTTTACGCACGGGGGATGCATATCCCGCCTGATAAATGATCTCGGAAAACGCCCGAATACGGTTGTTTGAAGACCGCTCATAAGGGGAACCAGGCCATTCATTGAAGGGAATCAGGTTCACTTTCGCGGGGATACCTTTGATCAGTTCGACCAAACGATGCGCATCCTCGTCACTGTCGTTCACGCCCTTCAACATCACATACTCAAAGGTGATGCGTTCAGAGTTCGACGCTTTGGGATAGCTGTTCAAAGCCTCAAGCAGCTTTTCCAACGGCCAACGTTTGTTGATCGGCACAAGCACATCGCGGACGGCATCTGTGGTGGCGTGAAACGAAATCGCCAACAAACAGCCGATTTCCTGGGCCGTGCGCGCCATTTCCGGTACCACACCAGAGGTCGACAGCGTGATACGGCGACGCGACAGCGAGATCCCTTCAGGGTCCATCGCAATCTTCATCGCATCGCGCACATTTTCAAAGTTATACAGCGGTTCGCCCATGCCCATCAGAACAATATTGGACAGTTTGCGCTTGGTCTCATCATTGGGATTACGGCCAGGTTCAGGCCACTCATCGAGATCATCACGCGCCACCATCACCTGACCGATGATCTCGCCTGCGGTTAGGTTACGTACCAATTTTTGCGTGCCCGTATGGCAGAAGGTACAGGTCAAAGTGCAGCCAACTTGCGACGAAATACACAAAGTACCGCGATCCGTTTCCGGGATGTAAACAATCTCGACCTCATGGCCGCCATTGATGCGCACAAGATATTTACGTGTGCCATCTTGCGAAACCTGGCGTGTGATCACCTCCGGCACGCGAACTTCAAATTTTTCAGCCAACATCGCGCGAAATGGTTTCGCCAAGTTGGTCATATCATCGAACGACCGCACACCCTTTTGATAAATCCACTGCCAAATCTGCCCCGTGCGCATCTTCGCCTGCTTTTCAGGTGTGCCGGCTTCGATAAGTGCGTCGCGCATCGCATCACGTGTCAGCCCAACCAAATTGATCAAGGCAGAAGGCGCTTCCTTGCGCGGCAGCGTCAACATATCAGGCGTAACGGCCTTGGTCGATGTGGGCACAGCAGGTGTGGTTGCAGATTTTGGGTCAGACATTTCGGGCTCCGCTGAAACAGAGCTGCGTCATAACGTAAAAAAGGGGCAATGGAAAGTTGCCCCCTTTGTCATCTGCAATCTTTTACAAAAGATCAGCCGTCGCAGCGTTTGCCCGCTTCATCAACTGCGGCCGTAAAGCCCAACAACGAAAATGTATCTTTCGTGATTGTACCGCGACCGGAACGCCCGGTCAGAACGGCAGATGCACCGCGTTTCATCGCGGTCACGATGCGCGCATCATCCGCGGGACTTGCGGCCCAAGCGTTTTCGCCAGTGGTGAACAATTCAAACGCGCTGGCGCCGATTTCAAGCTTAACAGTTGACCCGCTTGCAAAAGGATAGCCGCCCGTGAAGGAAACCTGTGCACTGATCTCGGAAGATGGGTTCCATGTGACAAACATCAAGATTTGCCCACGGTTCACCGCTTTCGGGCGACCGCTCGCATCAGTGTTTACCGTGGCCTTCGGGCCAGAAACCGCCCAACATTGGGTTGGGCTATCATCGACAAAGACACTCCAATCCGTTTGGGCTGCAACACGATTGGTTGAAGTTGCCTGCGCAAGCGCCCCGGTTACGGAACCAGCAACAGACACCGCGCCCAAGCAGATCACGCCAACAATTGTGCGGAAAAGATGTGATTTCATTTCGATACAGCCTCCAGCTGCTATGCCTCTGTTCGGGCCCGACGATCCGTTATAGTCAAATCTGCCTCCCGAGATTACCCGATAGACTTACACTAATCAAAAAATGCAGTTGTTTGAAACCCCAATTCCCCCGTAAGTTGGCGAAAATCTGCGCATTCCATCAGGAGAGACACAATGACAGCCCCCCATATCTTAACCGAAATCTGGCGCGGGCCGGTTCTTGAATCCATTCACACGGGCCATGTGGTGATTTCAGATCATGCAGGGCAAATCGTCGAAAGCTGGGGAAACCCTGATCACATCACTTATCCAAGATCATCGTGTAAAATGATCCAAGCCCTGCCCCTTGTGGAAAGTGGCGCAGCCGATGCCTTTGGTCTCACAACCGAACATCTGGCCCTATCCTGCGCATCACACCAAGGCGCATTCATCCACACAGATCGTGTTGGAAAATGGCTATCCAACCTTGGCCTTAGGGAAAGCGATCTGCGCTGTGGTCCACAGGAACCAGCCGACATCCCGGCGCGTAATGCGCTTGTGAAAACCGATGATTCGCCATGTCAGTTCCACAACAACTGTTCCGGCAAACATTCCGGTTTTCTGACCTGGAACAAACATATGGGTCATGGTGCAGATTACCATGATCCCAGCCACCCGTTGCAAGTCACCATCAAGGACGCTTTTGAAGATACCACGGGTGAAACCAGTCCTGGCTATGGCATCGACGGCTGTTCTGCCCCCAATTATGCAACCTCTGTCGCTGGCCTGGCCCGTGCGATGGGGTTCTTTGCGGGTGCATCCGAAAGCGGCTCCGCCCGCGAAAAAGCCGCCGTGCGTTTGCGCGAGGCCATGGCCCTGCACCCCGAATTGGTCGCTGGCGAAACTCGGGCTTGCACTGAACTGATGCGCGCGATGGACGGAAAAGTGTCGATCAAAACGGGCGCTGATGGTGTTTTCGTCGCAATCATCCCTGAAAAGAAATTGGGTGTCGCGTTGAAAATTTCCGATGGCGCAACCCGGGCATCTGAATGCACGATCGCAGCTATCCTTGTGCGCTTAGGGGTTCTTGACCCCGAACATCCCGCCGCGAAGAAGCGTTTAAACACGCCAATCCTGAACTGGAATGGCGTGAATTGCGGAACGATTAATGCGGCAAAATCCTTTATTTAGGGTCTGTTATTCCACAAAATCCGATTTCTGATAGCCCTGCACATACAGCAGGGCTGTCAGATCACCAAAGTTGATCCGAATATCACATTCCGCTTGCACAGACGGTTTCGCATGCGCGGCAACACCGCTGCCCGCAAGGTGCAACATCCCAAGATCATTCGCCCCATCGCCAACAGCGATCACATCCTTTGGCGTTAGCCCCAAGCGTGCGGTGATTTCGTTGACCGCAGTGATCTTTGCCTCGAACCCTAGGATCGGCATGCCGACCTGACCTGTCAGGGCACCATCCACGTGCAACAACGTATTTGCGCGGTTCTCATCAAAGCCCAATTTCGCAGCGACATCCGCCGTGAAATCGGTAAACCCACCTGACACCAGCGCTGCGTAGCCGCCATTTGCTTTCATCGTTTGAACCAATGCGCGCCCCCCGGGCACAAGCGTAATGCGATTTACCAAAACAGTGTCTATTACAGAGCTTTTCAGCCCTTTCAGCAAAGCAACACGTTCTTTCAACGCATCCTCAAAATCAATCTCACCGTTCATGGCACGGGCAGTGATCTTCACCACCTGATCGCCAATTCCTGCCTCTGCAGCCAGCTCATCTATGCATTCTTGGGCAATCATTGTGCTGTCCATATCCGCCACGAGCACACGCTTTTTGCGCCCCTCCGTTTCTTGCACAACAAGATCCACTGACATTTTTTGCAACTCACCCCAAACATCCCAATGATTGTCGGGCATCTTTGGAATATCAAATTCTGCGGCCTCACCCGCAGACAACCACCGCAGTTCACCGCCCCCCCACGCGCTTCGAATTGAGTTCGCCAGAATGGGTTCCAGCATTCCGGGTTTTGCGATCATTGTGGCTGTGAACATAGGGCACCTGTCGTGTTTGCGTTGTGTTTCGCCGCATAACGACAATTTTTTACTTGCGCCAGAAAAAAACGCTGCTATTTCCAAAGGTGGGACACCCTTCCCCAACGAAGGGCTTATATCTGGAAGGATATCATGACTGATATTGTACACCCTGCCGCGCGGCCGGCTAATCCGCGTTTTTCTTCTGGCCCTTGCGCCAAACCTCCCTCATGGAATCTTGATGTTTTACGTGACGCGCCCCTTGGCCGTTCGCATCGTGCTGCTGGCGGTAAAGCCAAGCTTAAAGCTGCGATAGAAGAAACACGTGAGCTTCTGAACATTCCAGGCGATTACAAAATCGGCATCGTTCCGGCATCTGACACCGGCGCTGTTGAAATGGCACTGTGGAATTTGCTTGGCGCACGGCATGTTGAAATGTTGGCCTGGGAAAGCTTCGGCGCGGGCTGGATCACCGATGTTGTGAAGCAACTCAAGATAGAAGCAACCGTCAAAACCGCAGATTATGGCCAGATCGTTGATCTCAGCACTGTGGATTTCAACAATGACGTTGTTTTCACATGGAACGGCACCACATCTGGTGTACGCGTACCTAATGGTGATTGGATCAAGGATGATCGCGAGGGTCTGACCATTTGCGACGCAACCTCTGCTGCCTTTGCCATGGATCTGCCTTGGGACAAGTTGGATGCGACCACTTATTCTTGGCAAAAAGTCCTAGGGGGCGAAGCGGCCCATGGCATGATCATCCTGTCTCCACGCGCTGTGGAACGGCTTGAAAATTATGCCCCCGCTTGGCCACTACCAAAGATTTTCCGCCTCACAAAAGCAGGCAAACTGATTGACGGTATTTTCACGGGTGCAACAATCAACACGCCTTCCATGCTGTGCGTCGAGGATTACTTGTTCGCACTTTCATGGGCGCGCTCGGTAGGTGGTCTCAAAGGCCTAATCGCTCGCGCAGACGCGAATTCCTCCGCAATAGAGTCTTTTTGCGCTGCAAACCCTTGGATTGAGAACCTTGCAAACAATAAGGCGACACGTTCAAACACCTCAGTTTGCCTGAAATTCACGGACGCCCGCATCAAAGATGGCGCAGCCTTTGCCAAGGCCGTTGCAAAGCGTCTCGAAACCGAAGGCGTGGCTTTTGACATTGGTGCATATCGTGACGCCCCAGCAGGCCTTCGCATCTGGTGTGGTGCCACGGTTGAGACCAATGACATCGAGGCCCTATTGCCTTGGATCACCTATGCGTTTGAAGCTGAAATCGCGTCTCTCTAACACACCCCCTGAGCGCGCCTTGTCGATCAAAAAGCAGGGCGCCTCCCCCCACATATTCATAAAGGACCACGACCATGGCCCCTAAAGTACTCGTCTCTGATAAACTTTCCGAAACCGCCGTACAGATCTTCCGTGATCGCGGCATCGACGTTGATTTCATGCCTGATCTTGGCAAAGACAAGGCAAAACTAGCGGAACTCATCGGCAAATATGACGGTCTTGCGATCCGTTCTGCAACTAAAGTTACCCCCACGATTCTTGCCGCCGCTGACAATCTGAAAGTCATCGCACGTGCAGGCATCGGCACGGATAACATCGACAAAGACGCCGCATCTAAGAAAGGTGTGATCGTCATGAACACGCCTTTTGGCAACATGATCACCACGGCGGAACATGCGATTGCAATGATGTTTGCAGTTGCGCGTCAGATCCCAGAGGCCTCTGCCTCAACACACGCGGGCAAATGGGAGAAATCCAAATTCATGGGGGTCGAGCTGACCGGCAAGACCCTTGGCGTCATCGGTGCTGGCAATATTGGCGGCATCGTTTGCGACCGTGCGCGCGGGTTGAAAATGAAGGTCATCGCCTATGATCCCTTCCTTGGCGAAGAAAAAGCCAAACACATGGGTGTTGAAAAGGTCGAGCTGGATGACCTACTGAAGCGCGCTGATTTCATCACACTTCACGTGCCGCTGACGGATCAAACCCGCAATGTTCTATCCCGTGAAAACCTTGAGAAAACCAAAAAAGGCGTACGTATCATCAACTGTGCCCGTGGTGGACTGATTGATGAGGCGGCCTTGGCTGAAATGCTACAATCTGGTCGCGTCGCTGGCGCGGCGTTAGACGTTTTCGCTGTCGAGCCCGCGAAAGAGAACGTGTTGTTCAATCTACCGAATGTCGTCTGCACCCCCCACCTTGGTGCGGCCACATCGGAAGCTCAGGAAAACGTTGCCTTGCAGGTTGCCGAACAGATGTCTGACTATTTGTTGACCGGTGCGGTGACCAACGCCTTGAACATGCCCTCTGTGACGGCGGAAGAATCCAAGGTCATGGGGCCATGGTTGGCTTTGTCTGGCCACCTCGGCGCATTTGTAGGTCAAATGACCGATGAACCCGTCAAAGCCATTAACATTCTATATGATGGTAACGTTGCAGAAATGAACCTCGAGGCGCTGAACTGTGGCGTCATCGCGGGCATCATGAAGCGCGCGAATCCTGACGTGAATATGGTTTCTGCCCCAGTTGTTGCGCGCGAACGTGGCATTCAGATTTCCACCACCAATCAAGCGAAATCCGGCGCGTTTGACGGCTATATCAAAGTGACGGTCGTGACTGAAAAACGCGAACGCTCTGTGGCGGGCACTGTATTTAGTGATGGAAAACCACGGTTTATCCAGATTAAGGGCATTCAGGTTGATGCAGAAATCGGGCGTCACATGCTGTACACCACGAATGAGGACGTTCCCGGCATCATCGGCACACTGGGGCAAACCATGGGCGAAAATGGTGTGAATATCGCGAACTTTACCCTTGGACGATCAGCGGTAGGCGGAGAGGCGATTGCATTACTGTACATCGACCATGAAATTGATGAATCTGTGATTGCAAATCTGAATAAGACGGGCATGTTCCAAAGCATCAAGCCGCTGGAATTTGACGTCGTTTAAGGGATAAAAATGCGTCACTACGCCATAGGAGACGTGCACGGGCACCTCGATAAACTGCAAAAGGCCATGACGCTGATTGCAGAAGATCGCGTCCGTGTGGATGACCCCAAAGCGCCCGTGGTGCAGATCGGTGATCTGATTGATCGTGGCCACGATTCAAAGGGCGTGATCGAATTCATGATAGAAGGTGTGATCCGGGGTGAACCCTGGATCACACTGCTTGGCAATCACGACCGTCAAATGCTGTGGTGGCTGGAGAACCCCGAACGTCACGATCCCAACATGAAGCCGGACTATCACTGGCTGCATGACCGTATCGGAGGGCGCGAAACGCTGACCTCCTACGGTGTCGACATCAATACGCCCGCAGTGGAAATGCTTGCACAAGCACGCATGTTGATCCCTGTTGATCACGTCGATTTCCTCAGCGCGATGCCCAATTATTACCATCGCGGCAATCTGTTCTTTGCGCATGCTGGCATCAAGCCAGGCATTGAACTTGATCAACAAAACGAAGATGACCTGATCTGGATCCGTGGTGAATTTCACAATTCCCACGTGGATCACGGCGCATTGATCATTCACGGGCACACGCCCATTGATGCGGTCACACATTATGGGAACCGGATCAACATTGATACTGGTGCTGGTTGGGGAAAAGACGTTTCCACCATCGTAATTGAAGATCACGACGCATGGCTTTTGACGCCAACTGGACGAATTCCCCTTGGTTAGACCCTAATCATTGCGGATCATCCCCGTCAGCGCACCCGCGGCCAAAGCCGTGATAACCCAGCCTGCGACCTTAGCGAACCACCTGATCCACCACCCATGCCATCCCCAAGGGCTGCGCGAGGTTGACGGCGCCCATGCGCTTTCTTGGCCCAAAGTGACAATCGGAACCAGAAGGTCAGCGGCATAGGCATAGGAATGAAACGTCTCATAATCCTGACCCGCTTGCCCTGGCGACGACCAGAACTGTGCGGGGTTATCCGGGTGGGTTTCCGTGGCCGAAATCCAATTTGCCGAGATCAAGATCGGGGCCGCATCCGGTGCCATGTCACCCGCATCCCATGCTTTGCCGAAAAACCATCCCAATAGCAGAACCAGCAGAGATGACACAAAAAGCGCACGCGCAGGTCGATACCCATAACCGACAACATATTTCAAAACAGGCTCTATTACAGCCGAAAACAGGTATTTTGCCCATTTATGTTCAAGGGCCATAAGGCGTCTATTTTCGACCCGTAACAGACGTTCCTTATGCATCAAAACCGTTTTCGCATCAGTTCGGTGCCCAAGCGTAGATAGAACCCCTGCCAGATGTTCATACGGCTGGGCAGAAAATGGCATATCATCTGGACGTCGTTCTAACCATTCCAAGCGCGCAGCAACCGTTGTATCCGTATGGCGCGAAAAGTCTGAATAGTTAAAACCATCCAGACGTAAAGGGTACGATGCCCCGGGTGCGATGGGTTCATCCCGCAATCGCGTGACATACGCACCTGCGAAATTCACAATCCCACGGCTAATCTGATTATCCGACAGGTACAGAATTCCATTCACATGCGCCCGTGCCAACGACAAGGCAATGCCAGCGCCATGTTCTTCAGTTGCTCCAAAAGTCGTGCTGCCACCGTTCTCCTGAACGGAAATGGCAGTTCGCGTTATGAAAACATCATGTCCGATTCGGGCGGATGAAAAGAACAACGCGCCTTCGGTAACCAATGACGAATCAGTGTCTGAATAAGGGTAGTTTCCCAAAAACAGGGACCCATCCACGCGCAAGCCAGGTGCAAATACTGCGTCCTGCCCCCCGCTTTCAACGCGCAAACCACAAAGCTGCAAGTCACCTGTAATGCGCGCACCAGCGAGGCTAATTTCGCCCTGCACATGGCTATCACCACGAATATACAGAGACCCCGAAAACTGCCCATGATCGGCAGAAAATCCAGCCAAATGGCAGCCCGAAAAATGCAGCCCACGCAGTTGGGCATTCACAAAATTGGCGGGTTCAGCGAAGCAACAATTAGAGAAAGTTAGGTCGCGCGCGCAGTGAATACCTTGCAGGTCAAGGGCCCCTTGAACCCAAGCGCCGCGTAAGCGTACGCCCTTGGCATCAATTGGCAAATTCGGATGCAACAAAGCTGCCCGCAATAGCTCTGCGCGCAACATGTTGTTATCACTCGCGGTTTCAGGCAGATCCCCACCTGCGAACACTGTACGGCCAAGAATTGAAAGCCCTTCTAGAAACCGTGTTTCGGCGGTGGAAAGCGGGAAAAATGCATCAAATGTCATGGACAGAGAGTTGCATCTCTGCCCATATTGGTAAAGCGTGCAAACCTATTTTGACGTCGTTTTTGCGGCTTTGATCGCTTGCGACAGAACATCACGATCACCAATGTGATTGGCGAGAACCAATATTAACCGCGCATTAAGGGCGGCGGAAGCCTGTTCATCTAACCCCTCATGCGCGTTAAGCAACTCAGCATAAAAGCCATCATGATCCGCGATATTTGGTTTGGAATTTAGCATGTATCAGGCCCCTTTTGCACGCTGAATGGCATTCGCAATGTCAATCGCGGAAGGCGCAGCCCACCGCGCCGCAATATGTTGATCCGGGCGGAACAAGATTGTGCCGCCTCCCCCATCCCCTGCATAGCGTGTCTTCAATTCATCCGAGGGTTCTGCAACGTGGATCAATTTCACACCTTCGGGAACGTCTGGCGCCGCAAACCCGATGGTAAGAACAGCAAATTCCCCGCCGATCTGATCCAACAACCAACCGTTGGGCAATGGGGCATCCGAAGCGGAAGCACCCGGGCGCGTTCGCGCTGGAAAAGAGCCTATTTCAGGGGTATTCAGACAGGAACTATCATGAACAGCAGGCACCGAAAGGCGGCCCGAGTTCACCAATGGGCGGGTAAATTCATGCGTCTGCGCAAGATCCAAAACCGCATCCCGGAACACACGACTTATGCCTGATTTCGGTGTAATAAAGTCTGTGGAACGCGTGGAGTTCAGAATGTTTTCATCCGCAGCTTCGACACGTTCATCATTGTAGGTATCCAGTAAGGTTTCTGGCGCGTCGCCCTTAATCACGCTTGCCAATTTCCAACACAGGTTGTCGGTATCTTGCAGTCCAGAGTTC
Organism: Halocynthiibacter namhaensis; assembly: GCF_000812685.1. GTDB lineage: Bacteria > Pseudomonadota > Alphaproteobacteria > Rhodobacterales > Rhodobacteraceae > Halocynthiibacter > Halocynthiibacter namhaensis. The sequence goes on along the minus strand of NZ_JWIF01000056.1, from coordinate 207,938 downwards.
GCACCACGCGCCCCAAAAGGGCTGACCTGATGGGCCGCATCGCCCGCAAATAGCACACGACCATGGCGAAACTTGTCCATACGCCGACATTGGAATGTGTAAACAGACACCCATTCCAGCTGGAATTTTGTGTCTTTGCCCAACATCGCCTCAAGCCGGGGGATCACATTGGCAGGTCGCATTTCTTCTTCGCGATCAATGTCCCAACCAAGTTGTAGATCAATGCGCCAAACATCATCGGGCTGCTTATGCAAAAGCGCAGATTGCCCCTTGTTAAAGGGGGGATCGAACCAGAACCAGCGTTCTGTTGGGAACTCTGCGTCCATGATCACATCTGCAATCAAAAAGTTATCTTCAAACACACGCCCGCCAAAGTCACAGCCCATCATGCGACGTGTGGGCGAGCCCGCGCCATCACAGGGGATAAGCCATTCTGCTTCTATGTTGTACGGCCCCTCAACAGTGTCTATTTCAAGGGAAACATGCGTTTCATGCGTGCCGACTGCGGAAACTTTACTGCCGCCGCGCAGTTCAATATCTGCGCCCTCGGCCTGTAGTTCACGCACGCGATCTACCAGATATTCTTCCAGATAGTACTGCTGAAGATTGATAAAGGCCGGGCGTTTGTGGCCGCTTTCTGGCAACAGATCAAAAGCATAGGCTTCGTCTTCACCGTTAAACACCCGCCCCTTGTTCCAGGTCACGCCCTTTTCAACTAAACGATCTCCGATGCCCAGGCGGTCTGATATCTCTAGCATCCGTTTGGAAAAACAAATCGCGCGGGACCCGTGAGAGACTTTGTCATTTTCATCCACCACGACGACCGGAATGCCATGTTGCGCAAGATCAATCGCGGCGGCAAGCCCGACAGGCCCCGCCCCAATCACAACAACCTTGTGGCGCACAGGCGTGATCGCATCCTGATCCGGGCTGCGTTCATAGGGATAAAGTGGTTTTTCGAATATCTTCGTCATGTCTCTCTCCGGCATTTTAGTCGATCCCTTGCGCACGCCCTTTTAGGAAAAAGCGCCCGCAAGGGAGGGCTGAGTGAGTTAGCTTTGCAGGTCAGCCCACATGTCTAGATCACGTTGCGCGGTCCAAATACGCGGGGTCTCAATACCGCGCGCTTCGTCAAATGCACGAGCAACGTTAAAGGGCAGACAGTGCTCATAAATCGCATATTCCGCAAATTTAGGGTCACATTCTGCGCGTACAGCGTCCCAGGCTTCTTTCAAGGAACCACCGCGTGCGGCAACTTTTGCAGCCGGGCGATAAGTGCTTTCAACGAAGTCACGGGTGTTCTCAATCGCGGCTTCGACCATTTCACGACCAACAAGCGCATCACCACGACCAGGCGCGATGCAAACTGGATCAAACGACGCGATGTTATCAAGCGTGTCGCCCCAATCGGCGAAGTGACCGTCACCGCAATAACAAGCGGAATGATATTCAACGATATCGCCCGTAAACATCACCTCTGCGTCAGGCACCCAAACAACGGCGTCGCCAGCGGTATGTGCGCGGCCCAGTTGCATAATATCAACGCGGCGTTTGCCAAGGTAAACCGTCATCATGCCGTCAAAAGTGGTGGTCGGCCAAGTCAGGCCTGGAATGCTTTCATGGCCCTGAAACAGGCGTGGGAAACGTTGAAATTCGCTGTCCCAATCTTCTTGGCCACGCTCAACGACCATCGCGCGGGCATCGCCGGACATGATGATCTCCGGGGCATTAAATTCGGACGCGCCCAGAACGCGCACGGCGTGGTAATGGGTCAAAACAATGTGCGAGATCGGCTTGTCCGTGACCTTTCGGACCTCTTCGATCACTTTGCTCGCCAGACGTGGGGTTGCCTGTGCTTCGATGATCATGACGCTTTCATCACCGATGATAACGCCTGAATTAGGGTCTCCTTCAGCGGTAAAAGCGTATAGGCCGTCACCGATTTCCGTGAAGCTGATGTTCTTGTCTTCCATGTCGCCCTGAGACGCGAATGCTTTTGCCATGGTATGGATTTCCTTATTTTACAACCTGGTGGTCGTGTGGTTGATTGGCGCCATGATACAGAAAAAACATATTCCCCTGCTTCTCACCGCCCTTGTTGTTCTGGCCACCGCCATCATCCTTTTGTGGATGGGGCGAGAGCCGATTTGTAAATGTGGCTCCGTTAAACTTTGGTGGGGTAAAACCTTCAGTTCTGAAGGATCCCAGCACCTGACCGACTGGTACACACCCAGCCATCTCATCCACGGATTTATATTCTTTGGTTTTCTCTGGCTGGTTGCCCGTCGTATGCCCCTTGGCTGGCGTCTGCTGATCGCCACTTTGATCGAAGCCGCCTGGGAGATCTCTGAAAACACCACCGCCGTGATTGAACATTATCGCACGGTCACGATTTCGCTCGATTATTTCGGGGACAGTGTCGTGAATTCCATGGCGGATATTGGCGCGATGTTGCTGGGCTTCTGGCTGGCAAAGCGCCTGCCGATCTGGGCCAGCCTGCTGATTGTGATTGGGTTTGAGGTTTTCACCATGTTCATGATCCGCGATGGCCTTGCCTTGAACGTGTTGATGTTGGTCAATCCACTTGATGTCGTGAAAGAATGGCAGGCCGCCATTCCGCCAATCCAGTAAAGATAACGCGGCTTTGCCCTGTTGGGTGTGTTCCCAGATATGATCCTGGCAAAGCCGCATGTGTCTCTATTCCTCGCCAAAACCGGTGATTGCGGGCAGAATTTTACCTGTGCAGTCGCCAAAACCGATCTGGTAACCGTCACCCTTGGCGGCACCTTTTAAGGTCAGCGTATCACCATCCTCAATAAAGCCACGGGTCTCACCTGTGTCCAAGGTAAAGGGTTCTTTGCCGGCCCAGGACAGTTCCATCAGGGAACCATACTCAGATTTAGATGGGCCAGAAATCGTACCAGAACCCAGCAAATCGCCACCGTTCATGGGCACGCCACCAACCGCGTGATGACACAGTTGTTGCGCGGCGGAATAATACATGCGGCTGTAATTTGTCTGCGCAACTGTGGTTGCTTTGGCGGCACCTTCGGGCTGCATTGTGACCTCAAGCGAGATATCATACAGGCCCGGTTTGCTTTCTTTCAGATAAGGCAAAAGTTCCTTATCGCGGGCGGGTGTTTCGGTGCGAAAAGGCTCTAACGCAGCAGAAGTCACAATCCAGGGGCTGATGGACGTGCCAAAAGCCTTGCCTTGAAATGGGCCAAGCGGTTGGTATTCCCAGCCCTGAATGTCACGCGCAGACCAGTCGTTCAGCAACACATAACCAAAGATCATGTCATCGGCCTGATCAACCGTGATCGGTTGGCCCATCTCGGAAGAGGTGCCCACAATCGCGCCCATCTCAAGTTCGATATCAAGGCGTTTACAAGGGCCAAATGACGGCATTTCTGCATCAGGCGCTTTGCTTTGACCAAGGGGGCGGTGAATATCGGTGCCGGACACCACAACAGAAGACGCGCGGCCATTATATCCGATTGGGATATGCAGCCAGTTCGCGGGCAAATCAGGCGAACCCCGCAGGATCGCACCCATGTTTTGCGCGTGTTGTTTGCCCGCGTAGAAATCCGTGTATTCAGACACGACAAACGGTAAGTGCATCTCGGCGTCAGCGATCGGCACAAAGGCACGGGCGCGCATGTCGGCGTCATCACGCAGCACGGCATCACCATCAGCAGACAGCAGTTCAATCAGACGGGCGCGCAGGGCGTCCCAAGTCTCGCGACCGGCTTCCATCACTTCGTTCCAGAAGGGCAGATCCAGCATCGCGTCGCCGTCTTCATCAAGGGCAATCACGCCCTCTTCTTCGAGATAAGCCACATCAAGAATCATGTCGCCAATGGCAACGCCGCAACGCGGGTCTTCGTCGCCAGTGGTAAAAACGCCATAAGGCAAGTTGTTCAGGGGAAAAGGGCAATCAGCCGAATTGGCGCTTTCGACCCAGGATTTCATAAGAGAGGACATTCGCGTTTCCTTGTTAGGTTCTTAACCCGCGTCGGGCTGGTTTTCAGGGCGCGCCGCATCAAAGGCGGGCAGTGCCAGACAGGCCTGTTCGATCTCTAGCAGACGCGCAAAGGGTTTCATATCGGTGCCCCAACGATGGGCGTTATAAAGTTGCGCAACAAGGCAGACGTCAGCAAGACCCGGAACATCAGAAAAGGCATATTTAGTGTCTGTTTTGATCATCGATTGAAAGGCAGTGAACCCTTCTGTCATCCAATGGTTCATCCAGATCACAACGTCATCCTGATTGTGGCCCAGTGCCTTTAACTGCCCCCCAACACGCAGGTTATTCACCGGGTGAACATCCAAGGCGATGGCGTGCGCAGCGGCTTGCACCTTGGCGCGTTCAATCGGATCAACGGGCAGCAAGGCGGGTTCGGGATAGACGCGATCAAGGTAGTCCAAAATCGCCAAGGACTGCGTCAAAACCGTACCGTCATCCAACACCAGCGCAGGCACACCCTTACCGGGATTGATCACCTGGTAATCTTGCGCGCGCTGTTCCCCCTTCACCAGATCCACCGGCAGGGTTTCAAACGCCACCCCTTTCATGTGCAACGCAATGCGCACACGAAAGGAGGTGGTCGAACGCCAATAACTGTAAAGCTTCATACCGTTTACTTTTTCCCTGGGGTGCCGTCGAATTTCTTCTCGATGTCGTCCCAGCAGCTCATGTAATCGTCCTGCAAGGGCGCCTCATTCGCGGCAAAGGCAGTAATATGCTGCGGGAAGCGGGTTTCGAACATGAACGACATGGTATTGTCGAGTTTTTCTGGCCCAAGTTCCGTGTTCGAGGCTTTTTCGAACGCATCATTGTCCGGCCCATGCGGGATCATCATGTTGTGAAGCGACACACCACCAGGGATGAAGCCCTGTGGTTTGGCATCATATTGACCGTAAATATTGCCCATCAGTTCGGACATGATATTCTTATGGTACCAAGGCGGGCGGAACGTATCTTCCATGACCATCCAACGTTCGCGGAACAGCACAAAATCAATGTTTGCAGTGCCCGGCTGACCAGAAGGCGCGGTCAGAACGGTAAAGATCGACGGATCAGGGTGATCAAACAGGATGGAACCCACGGGGCAATATGTTGTCAGGTCATATTTCACGGGCGCATAGTTGCCGTGCCAGGCCACAACATCCAGAGGCGATTGATTGATATGGGTTTTATGGAACTGACCGCACCATTTGATGGTCACAGTGGACGGCACTTCGCGGTCTTCCCAAGCGGCCACGGGTGACTTAAAATCACGACGGTTCGCCATGCAATTCGCGCCAATTGGGCCACGACCCGGAAGTTCAAATTTCTGCCCATAGTTTTCACAGACAAAGCCACGTGCTGGGCCTTCAACCACCTCAACACGGTACAAAAGACCACGCGGAATGATCGCGATTTCCTGTGGGGCAACGTCGAGAATGCCCAGTTCGGTGTAAAACCGCAGAACACCGTCTTGCGGCACAACCAGGATCTCGGAATCCGCTGAGAAGAAGTAATCATCTTCCATGGTTTCCGTCGCCAGATACACATGTGTCGCCATGCCGACTTGGGTGTTCACGTCGCCCGCGGTGGTCATGGTGCGCATGCCCGTCACAAACGTCAGTTTTTCATCCGTATGTGGCACGGGATCCCAGCGGTATTGACCAAGGGAAATCACATCCGGGTCCACATTTGGCGCGGACTTCCAGTATGGCATGTCGATTTTCTCATAGCGCGCAGAATGCTTAACGGATGGGCGAATGCGATAACACCAGGTGCGCTCGTTTTGATGGCTCGGCGCAGTAAACGCCGTGCCTGTCAACTGCTCACCATACAGACCATAGTTACACTTCTGCGGGCTGTTCATTCCCTGAGGCAGAGCGTCAGGCAGGGCCTCAGTTTCGAAATCATTACCGAATCCTGGCATGTAGCCTTCATGCGGTCCAGCTAAAGAAGGGGCAATATTCATACGCGTTTGCTTGGTCATCGGGGCCTCTCGACAGCTGGAATAGGGTGGTTCGTTTGACCATCATTATCGTTGCACTTGCAACGAAGTCAAGATCGGCCTTTAAACTCCCCCACTTTACTGACCTAATTATGGGGCTACTCTTGATCGCACCCCATATTCATGCGCATCTAAGAAAAACCGTAGAAAGCCAAATGACAGATATTATCCCACGTTTCAGCCTAGAAGATTTCTTGCCCTACCAACTTGCCGTGGCATCAACGCGCGTATCCCGCAGGTTTGAAAAAACCTATCGGGAACGCTTTAACCTGACTGTGCCAGATTGGCGCGTACTTGCGCATCTCAGTGATTCCGGGACAGTTTCCGTCCGCGAAATTCATCAACGTGTGGATATGGATAAATCAAAGATCAGCCGCGCCGCCAGCCGCCTGGAAGATCGGGGTTTGATCCACAAACGCCCCCACCCCACCGACGGACGCCTGCTGGAACTTACGTTAACCGATCAGGGACGGCAGATGGTTTCCGAAATGGCACCCTTGGCGCATGCCTATCAAGCGGAACTGATGGCTGAACTTGGCGATGGTGCCACATTGTTAAAACAACAATTATGCGAGCTGTCGAAACGCAGCGAATAAAACGCCGTGACGAAGCGTAATGCTTTCCACATCAAGGCCAACGCGTAGACATAGGGTAACCAGTTTCGGAGGACTCCCATGTCAAATATGGCAGATATCGTAATTCTTGATGGCGCACGCACGGCAATCGGCACATTCGGCGGCAGCCTTGCGGCCCTCAGCCCTGCTGATCTCGGCACCCATGTGGCCAAAGCCGCGCTAGAACGTTCCGGCGTTGAGGCCGCCCAAATCGGCCATGTTGTCTATGGCAATGTCATCAACACAGAACCCAAAGACATGTATTTATCGCGTGTTTCCGCAATCGGCGCAGGTATTCCAGACAGCACCCCGGCAATGAATGTGAACCGCCTTTGTGGGTCGGGTGCGCAAGCTATTGTCTCGGTATATCAGTCTCTATTGCTGGGGGATTGCGAATTTGCACTCGCTGGCGGGGCGGAAAGCATGTCACGCGCGCCCTATATTATGCCGGCTGCGCGCTTTGGCCAAAAAATGGGCGATGTGACTTCGCTTGATATGATGTTGGGCACGCTAAACTGCCCCTTTGGCAGCGGTCATATGGGCATCACTGCGGAAAATGTTGCGGGGGAACATAATGTCACCCGTCAAGACATGGATGCGTTCGCACTGGCCAGCCAAACCCGCGCCAAAGCCGCAATCGAGGCAGGGTATTTCGCCAATCAGATCGCCCCGATCGACATTCGTGTAAAGCGTGACATGGTACCCTTCGACACGGATGAACACCCAAAGGCCAGCACCCTGGAAACCCTGGCCGGTCTACGCCCCGCGTTTAAAAAGGATGGCATGGTCACCGCAGGGAACGCTTCTGGTATCAACGACGGTGCGGCGGCTATGGTGCTTGCCACAGCCGATGCCGCTGAACGTGCAGGGTTGAAACCCAAAGCGCGCATTCTTGGGTATGCCCATGCAGGCGTTCGCCCCGAAGTCATGGGTATTGGTCCGGTGCCCGCTGTGCAAAAACTATTCGCAAAAACGGGTCTAACAGGTGCCGATTTTGATGTTATCGAAAGCAACGAAGCCTTTGCCGCACAGGCCATTGCTGTGAACAAGGAACTGGGCCTTGATCCCGCCAAGGTGAACCCAAACGGCGGCGCAATTGCATTGGGCCATCCCGTGGGGGCGACGGGCGCGATTATCACCATCAAAGCGATGTATGAATTGGAACGTATCGGCGGCAAACGCGCCTTGATCACCATGTGCATCGGCGGCGGTCAGGGCATCGCGCTGGCCATCGAGCGCATTTAACCTTCCAACTGGCCGCATACGTTAAATCTGACGAATGCGGCCAGTTCCACGATACGACACGAACATTGAGACATGGCTGATTTCCATTTTTGGCGCTGCGATTAACAGCTTGTTCACCCTGATCTGTGATTTTGACACGATCACGATTCATCCGGGGGACGCAACTTGGACCTGTCAGAAAAGCTCGCACATGAACGCCGTGGCCGATTGGCCGCCGAGCGCCTGCTTGAGCTAAAGCAAGTTCAACTGTTTGATGCCAATGATCGCCTTGGACAACATGCCTTACAACTGTCAGATCAGATCATCGAAAAACGAGAAGAAGCGGAACACCTGCGTGAAGAAGCGGAACATCTGAAAGGTGAAAACACCCAGGTGCGTTCCGATCTTGATACGGCTGAACAGCGCCTGTGGAATTCGATACAGACGATCCAGGATGGGTTCGCCGTGTTTGACAACACCCAACGCATGGTTACCGCCAACGATAATTTTATACAAATATTTGATGGGCTTGATGAAGTTCAGCCAGGTGTTTCCTATGGTCGGCTTGTCGAACTTCTGGTCGAAGAAGGTGCCATTGATATTGGCAAGAAACACCCTTCAGAATGGCAGACACAAATGTTGGAACGCTGGTTGTCGACAGCACCCGCTGACATTACGATCAAGCTTTGGAACCAACGTTTCATCAAAGTCATTGATCGGCGCGCCCCCAATGGCGACACGGTAACTTTGGCGCATGATATCACGGACACCATTCGTTACGAACATAAACTGAAGGAAGCCCGCGATCGGTCCGAAACCGCGAATCGCGCCAAATCATCCTTCCTCGCCAACATGAGTCACGAACTGCGCACCCCGATGAATGGCGTCGTGGGCATGGCTGACCTGCTGCAAGACAGTGATCTGGATGACGAACAGCAACTATATGTGGACACGATCAAAGGATCCGGCGAGGCGCTGCTGGTGATAATCAATGACGTTCTTGATTATTCAAAAGTTGAGGCGGGCAAACTGCAACTCACATTGGAACCATTTGATCTATTTCAAACGCTTGACGAAATATGCACTCTGCTGCGCCCGACGGCCACGGACAAAGGTCTCGCGCTGGATTTTCAATGGGAAGACGATCTTGCCCGTCAGTTCATCGCGGATCCTGGCCGTATCCGCCAGATCATGATCAACCTGCTTGGAAACGCCATAAAATTCACGCTTGAAGGGCAGGTTGTCTTGCGGGTCGCTGGCGTGGAAACCTCTGACCCAGAAAACATGTTGATACGCATTGAAATCGAAGACACCGGGATCGGAATTCCGAAAAATCAGCTCGAACATATATTCGGGGAATTCAATCAAGCAGAAGATGAACACAGCCGCAGCTTTGACGGTACGGGCCTTGGCCTCGCGATCACACGGGAACTTGTTCACTTGATGGGCGGCGATATTTGGGTCGATTCGATTGTAGATGAAGGATCTTGTTTTGGCCTGAAAATCCCTCTCCCCCGTGTTCCTGAAGAACCCAGCAACAATCGAATCATCGCGGGCCTTCACGGCCCTAATGCCACCAGGCCGCAGAAACCTGATTTCCAGACGGTCCACATTCCAACAGAGAGTCTTTCCACATCAAACGAAGCTATTGCAGCTGTTGATGTTCCCGTCATGCAGCCAGACGTCGCACCCGACGATATCCCGATTTCAGATGAACCCATAACGACAGAAGCTGCCCCTCGGATGATGCGCGTGCTTGCGGCTGAGGACAATAAAACCAATCGCCTCGTATTTAGTAAAATGATCAAAGCTTTGAACATTGACCTTAAATTCGCCGAAAATGGCATTGAGGCGGTCGAATATTTTCAAGCCTTCAATCCCGACATGATTTTCATGGATATCTCAATGCCCAAAATGGACGGAAAACAGGCAACCGCCGAAATCCGCCGCCTTGAGATCGAAGCGGATACATCACCTGTCCCAATTGTCGCCGTCACAGCCCATGCAATGGATGGCGATTCAGATTCTATTTTTGCCGCAGGCGTGACGCATTACCTCACGAAACCCCTGAAAAAGGCGCTGATTATTGAAAGAATCCACGACGCAAAGCCGGAAGAATGTGCGGACTTGGACGGCATAGAATAAGTCTTAATCTTGCGAGATCGTTTCTAAAAACGCGTCCCCAAAACGTTCAGCCCTGGCCATATCCATTCCTGGAACACTGGCCAATGCACCGATACTGCCGGGACGGCGTTCCGCAATGTTGCGCAACGTGCTTTGACTGCAGGATAAGGGCTTATCGATCCCGTCAACACCGCGCTGCAAAGTCAGATGGATCTGCGAAAGCCGATCAAACAATTCGCCCGAGGTTTTCCCTGCCATCGAACGTCTAATCGGATGCATCTGCGCGGGGCGTTCCCCGGCGATGACCTCTAGAAATTCAGCGCCATAACTATCAAGTTTCTTCGCACCGACCCCGGAAACCTGCGCCATCTGATCAAGATTCATGGGGCGTGTTTCCGCCATTTCAATCAATGTTTTATCGTTGAAAATAATATAGGCAGGTACATTTGCGCTTTCCGCCAATCCACGACGTTTGGCCTTCAGCGCGGACAACAACGGCGCGTCATCCTCACTGACCAATGTTTTCACAGCGGGGCGACGGGTGGTTGATTTTCGAATGCTGTCTTTGCGCAATTCAATGGTGGCTTCATCGCGCAACAAAGGGCGCGCGGCTTCTGTCATACGCAAGGCGCCGAAACGTTCCCGGTCTGGACGTACCAAATCATGCCCCATCATTTGGCGAAAGATACCTTGCCATTGCTGACGCGTATATTCTTTTCCAACCCCGAACGTTGGCAGTTTTTCATGGCCATGATGTTCGATTTTATCCGTGGTTTTACCCAGCAGAATTTCAATCAAATGACCCGCCCCAAAATATTCACCCGTGCGCAAAATCGCTGACAGCGCTTTGCGCACCGCCAACGTTCCATCAAAAGTTTCCGGTGGTGTTTGACACAGATCACAATTCCCGCAGGGCTCAGCCGCCTCACCAAAATAGCCCAACAATTTCACGCGTCGGCAGGCCAAAGATTCAGCCAATCCCAGCAAAGCATTCAGCCGCCCATGATCCGCCATTCTGCGTTCCGCTGGGGCAAGACCTTCGTCAATTTGAGTACGACGAAACCGGATGTCATCGGAACCATAAAGCGTCAGCGTTTCCGCAGGTGCGCCATCACGACCACCGCGCCCAATTTCCTGGTAATAGGCCTCAATAGATTTCGGCAAATCCGCATGCGCAACCCAGCGTACATCAGGCTTATCGATCCCCATGCCAAACGCCACGGTCGCCGCAACCACCAACCCATCTTCACGCTGAAACCGCCGTTCCACAATGCGCCGATCATCGGCCTCCATCCCGCCATGATAGTGACACGCCACATGCCCAGCGTCATTCAGTGCCTTGGCGAGGGATTCGGTCTTTTTCCGTGTGCCACAATAGACAATTCCAGATTGCCCTTTGCGCGCGCTTGCGAAATCTAAAATTTGCTGACGAGGTTGGTCTTTGGCACAAAATGCCAGATGCAAATTGGGTCGATCAAACCCGTGCAGGAATGTCTTTGGCGCCTCACCATCAAACAGACGGGTGACAATTTCCGCGCGGGTTTCTTCATCGGCTGTGGCAGTAAATGCGGCCAGCGGCACATCCAATTTCTTGCGCAACTCACCGATACGCAAATAATCCGGTCGAAAGTCATGCCCCCACTGACTGACGCAATGCGCTTCGTCCACGGCAATCATCGTACAATTTGAACGCAACAACATGTTCTGCGCAGCACCCGACGCCAAGCGTTCTGGTGCAAGATACAATAGTTTCAGACGCCCTTCACGCAGGGCATCGAACACTTCGTCTGTTTCTTCGTCCGTGTTTTGGGAAGTTAATGCACCGGCCTCGACCCCCGCTTCGCGCAGGGCACGCACCTGATCGCGCATTAAGGCAATTAACGGGGAAATCACAACCGTCACGCCATCGCGACAAATTGCAGGCAATTGAAAGCAAAGTGATTTCCCACCACCCGTTGGCATAATCGCCAAGGTGTTTTCGCCGTTGAACACGGCTTCCGCCACCTCTGATTGACCAGGGCGAAAATCGGAAAACCCGAAAACCGAAGATAGATTATCGCGTAATGTCTGCATTGCCTGTGGGACTATCCATGTTTTCGACGGTTATCACACAGGCAGGATTCAGCAGCAAGCGCCCTAGCGCAAACCAAAGATCGCAGGCAAAATGATATTGCGCAACGCGATCAAGGCGACGAACACCGCCAATGGTGCAAGATCAAGCGGACGTGTATCTGGCAAGTAGCGGCGCACAGGCGCATAAAGCGGTTCCAACAAACGGTTAAGACCGCTCCACAATTGCCAAACCAAGGGTTGTTGCGTGTTGAGAACCTGAAAGTTGATCAGCCAGCTCATGATAATATGTGCGATCATGACCATCCAAACGACGCCAAGGATCAGCCGTAGCAGTTCATCAATTACCATTCTTTTCGGGCTCCTGTATTTCGCTCATTATGCAACTATGCAATCTGCACCCATCACGCAAGGTTATGCTGGCGTTTTCCGCATTTCGCGTTAACGACAGACCGAATATTGCAAAGGGCGCAACATGTATCCGATTTTTCGAATGGCCAAAGAAATCGCCATCCATTGGCACGCCAAGCCGCTTGGCTTCTTTGAAACTCATGTTTCTCATCACATCTGCTGGCCTTGGGATCTTGATTTTTGGATGGAACTGAACAACGGTCGCACGCTGACCATGTTCGATCTTGGCCGTGTCCCACATTCTATGCGGATCGGCATCATTGGCCTTGTGCGCAAAAAGGGGTGGGGCATGGCGGTTGCCGGGGTTTCCGTGCGCTATCGTAAGCGCGTGCGTGCCTTCCACAAGGTCGAAATGCGGACATCCTTGCTGGGTTGGGATGAACGTTTTGTCTATATGGAACAAAGCCTTTGGCGCAAAGGCCAATGCACAGGCCACATGTTATTGCGCGCCGCGGTCACCGATAAAAACGGCTTGGTTGCACCAGAACGTGTCCCCGAGGCCATGGGCATACAGATCGAAAGCCCGCCCTTGCCGAGTTGGGCAAAAGCCTGGATTGACGCAGAAGCAACCCGCCCCTGGCCCCCAGAACCAAACCCACACGACAGTTAAACCCACAGCACTGTTGCCTGCCACTTGGTTTCCCGCCATACCTTGAGAAACCAAGTGGTATAGAGGTGTAGGTTTGTCTGAGATTTCATTGCGCAAGAAAATCTGGGGTTGGTTCTTTTTTGACTGGGCCAGCCAACCTTACAACACGCTTTTACTGACGTTCATTTTCGGCCCCTACATCAAATCTATCATTGGCGATGGCGCTGAAGCCCAAGCCCTTTGGGGCTGGTATGTCGGTATGGCAGGTCTGATCATCGCCGTCATCGCCCCAGTTTTGGGTGCGATTGCTGACAACGCAGGCAATCGTGTGCGCTGGATTTGGTTGTTTTCGGTCATGTATGTGATCGGATCTGCCGGTCTATGGATCGCCGCACCTGAGGCTACGAACTTAAACACCGTGATGATCTTCTTCGTGATCGGGTTGATAGGGATGGAATTCGCGACGATTTTCACAAATTCCATGTTGCCTGATCTTGGCTCTCGCGAAGAAGTTGGGCGCATCTCAGGCAATGGCTGGGCATTTGGCTACGTGGGAGGCTTGATCACGCTTGTGGTTATGCTTTTGTTTTTTGCAGAACAAGGCAATGGCAAAACCCTAATCGGAATGGACCCATTGTTTGGTTTTGACGCGGCCCAGCGCGAAGGCACACGATTTGTTGGCCCGCTCACAGCCATTTGGTTCATCCTTGGTATGATCCCATTTTTCCTATGGGTGAAAGACCCCAAGACCTCATCCGTGTCGGGAGTGCAAATCGGTAAAGCCCTGAAGGGACTCGGAAAAACTGTTTCTGGGTTGCGCACACAAGGCAGTCTAGCGGCCTATCTGTTGTCATCCATGTTTTACCGCGACGCATTGAACGGGATCTATGTTTTTGGCGGATTATACGCATCAGGCGTCCTGGGCTGGAGCGTCGTAAGCACGGGCATCTTCGGTATTCTCGCCATTATCACGGGCGCGATTTTTGCATGGTACGGCGGGCGTGCAGATGAAAAATTTGGTCCGAAACCCGTGATCGTCACCTGTGTTCTTGCGCTAACTCTTGCCGTGATCTTGGCCGTCTTCATCAATCGTCAATCTGTCATGGGCATCCCGGTTGATGCCGCGTCATACTTACCAGACATTGCCTTCTATTTCGTTGGGGCATTGATCGGTGCAGCTGGCGGCGCGTTGCAATCTGCCAGCCGCACGATGATGGTGCGCCAAGCCAACCCCAATCGCATGACCGAAGCCTTTGGGCTTTACGCGCTATCCGGCAAAGCCACGTCTTTCATCGCGCCATTCCTGATCTTCTACTTCACCAGCACCTTCGGCAATCAAGCTGTCGGCATCGCTCCGCTTATCGCATTGTTCCTTATTGGTCTGGTGCTGTTGAAATGGGTAAAACCCGAAGGTGAGCAGAATTCGTAACGAGGCTATTTAATGAAATATCTATTCCTTTCCGCATGTCTGGCGCTGGGGGCGGCATTGCCAATTCACGCCCAAGATGCACCAGCCAAACAGTTTTTTGGCGCCCATGATGAGGCCTCTAATCAACGTGCGAGGTCGCACGGATCTTACGCCAAGGGCTGCATCGCAGGTGCCGAACAATTGGCTGAAACCGGGCGCACTTGGCAGGCGATGCGTCTGTCGCGCAACCGCAACTGGGCCCATCCCCGCACCGTCGACTTTGTGCAACGTCTCTCGCGTGAGGCCCGCGATATCGGCTGGAATGGCCTTTACATTGGCGACATGTCGCAGCCCCGTGGCGGCCCCATGCTGTCCGGGCACCGTTCACACCAGATCGGTCTTGATATCGATATTTGGATGCGCCCGGCGATGGATTTAAACCTTTCGCGGCGTCAACGTGAGAACCTCAGCTCGATCTCTATGCGTCGTGCCGGTGGTGCTTTTGTGAACAACAATTGGACACCCGAACACCATGCGATCCTACGCGCGGCCGCCAGCGACCCCGAAGTTGCACGTATTTTCGTATTTCCAGGTGCGAAGGTGCAAATGTGCAACGACGAAACTGGGGATCGTTCTTGGTTGAATAAGATTCGCCCTTGGTATGGGCATCATTACCACTTTCATGTCCGCTTGCGCTGTCAGCGCGGATCGCGAAATTGCGAAAACCAAGCCCCACCCCCAGCAGGTGATGGCTGTGCCGATGCGCAACGTTGGGTGAATGACATTCTTGACCCGCCCCCTCCACAACCACGTGACCCTAATGCGCCAGCACCACAGCCGCGCCGCGAATTGCGTGTTTCCGACCTGCCACAAAAATGCGTAGACGTTCTAAACTCGCGCTAGCGGCTTTTCTGCTGATCTGTACCGGTGCAATAGCCCAAGATCAGCAGAGCCCAGCCCCCCAAGCGCAATATCTAAGCAGCTTCGCCCCCGGCAATGTGATTGCCGGGTTTGGTGGCCTATCAGCGCTGGAAATCAGTGAGGATGGCAATCGTTTCTTTGTTCTCAGTGATCGGGCCATTCTGTTCGAGGGGCAGTTTGCACGCAATCAAACCCAGATTTCGGACATGTTGATTGCACCTGCTATGTCATTACGTGATGTGGACGGGCAAGAATTTCGTGGGAAATCCGGCGACAGCGAAGGTCTCGCTTTGTCAAAAAACGGCAATCTTATGCTTTCGTTTGAAGGTGTTCCGCGCCTTTCATCCGTGCCAGATACGCATGCCGAAACCATAGACTTGATACGCCACACACGCCCCGATGCGTTCCGGCAATTGCCTGAAAACGCCGCGCTAGAAGCTTTGGCCGTTGATGAGAACGGCGCATATTTCACCCTGCCCGAAGACCCACGTGATGGCGGTGACTTCCCAGTTTGGCGGTATCGACATGATCTCTGGGATCAACCTTTTGCCATTGCGCGTCATGATGGTTTCTTGGCGGTGGGTGCAGATTTCGGCCCCGATGGCATGTTTTATTTGCTTGAACGCAAACTGGCATTCCCTGGATTTGCCAGCCGTATCAGGCGGTTCACCATTACGGGCGATCATATTTCTGAAGGCGAGGTCATTTTGAAAACCACACCCGGTCAGCACGACAATCTTGAAGGAATTTCCCTTTGGCGTGACGATCAATGGCGCATACGCATCACGATGGTGTCGGACAATAATTATTTCATTCTGCAAACCACCGAATTTGTCGAATATGTAATGCCTTGATTTATCGGCGCGGCCCGTGCTAAAGCGCGCCGTCCCGTATGACATGGGGCCGAGTTCTCCGCTACCTTGATAAAACGGGATCATATCATGACACGTCTTCTCCCCGGCATTCTTGCCATGGCCGCAATTGTGGTCACCTCTAACATCCTTGTTCAACACCTGCTTGGCAGCTGGTTGACCTGGGGTGCTTTCACCTATCCTTTCGCCTTCCTTGTCACCGACATTATGAACCGCGTATATGGCGCACAGGCCGCGCGTAAAGTGGTTTTCGTCGGCTTTGTGACCGGCATCATCTGTTCGTTCATCGGCACACAGATCATGGGTGAGTTTGGCCCACTTGTGACCCTGCGCATCGCAATAGGGTCTGGTTTGGCCTTCCTGACCGCGCAACTTTTGGATGTCGCCATCTTCAACCGCCTACGTGAAGGCGCTTGGTGGCGTGCGCCCTTGGCATCCACGTTGATCGGATCAACGGTTGATACCGCGATCTTCTTTACCATCGCGTTTTCTGCCGGCTTTATCTTCCTTGAGCCAGGCAATGATGTGTCCTGGGCCGGCGAGGTTTTGCCCTTACTTGGCGTTGGCTTCATGGCCCCGCTGTGGGTGTCGCTTGCGGTCGCTGATTGGATGGTCAAGCTGACCTTAAGCCTGATCGCACTGGTACCCTTCCGGGCCTTCACAAAAAATTCACGGGCACATCCTGTATAATTTATTTTGACAAACACAAAATCTATGGCAACCTCATGGTGTGAATATCAACCAGAAGGGAGGTGCCAATGATTATTGGGAAACAGGAGCAGCTGGTGAAGGTTACGAACGAGGGAGCATTCGACAGGCAATCTTAGCGAATGTGATCTCGGCTCCGGGCTTCAGGGCCCTGCTTGCCACCTCCAATTCTCGAGAAGAGCCTCTGCGACATCCGCAGGGGCTCTTTCATTTTGAGACATCACAGCTTAGCTTGGCCAAATGCGTATCAACGACACTATCACCATCGCGGATTGGGAACTTTCCGAAAGCTTCACGCGGTCTTCTGGCCCCGGTGGGCAAAACGTGAACAAGGTTTCCACGGCCGTGGAATTGCGCTTCGAAGCCGCGCGCAGCCCAAATCTGCCAGAACCCGTGAAGGCCCGCCTGAAACGATTGGCCGGACGACGCTGGACCTTGGAAGGCGCTTTGGTTTTGCGCGTTGAAGACACACGCAGCCAAGCGCGAAACCGCGAAATTGCCCGTGACCGCCTGACTGAATTGATAAAACAAGCCCTGGAACGCCCCAAACGGCGCATCGCTACACGACCGACATTGGGCTCAAAACGTCGCCGGATGGATGCAAAAACTCGTCGGGGCGAAGTCAAAACTTTACGTGGAAAAATACAATCTGATGACTGATCTGCTGCAATTTCCCTTTGAGAACACCTACGCCGATCAATTGACGGGATGTTACACGTCTTGGACCGGGGATATCGTTCCCAACCCTCAAATCGCACTATTTAATCATGATCTCGCACGTGAACTTGGGTTGGATGCCGCGACATTCAACAGTGAAGAGGGCGCGCGTGTTTTGACTGGTGGCCTCATCCCCAACACATCAAAACCCCTCGCCATGGCATATGCCGGGCATCAATTTGGGAACTTTTCGCCAAAACTGGGTGATGGGCGGGCGTTGTTGCTGGGCGAGATAGTGAGCGAAGATGGACGTTTCGACCTACATCTCAAAGGATCCGGTAAAACGCCATTTTCGCGCGGCGGCGACGGCAAGGCCGTTCTGGCCCCGGTTTTGCGTGAATATATCATGGGCGAGGCAATGCATGCGCTGAACATTCCCACCACCCGCGCTTTGGCCGCCTGTACGACAGGCCAACAAATCATGCGCCAAAACGGCCCTGAACCCGGCGCGGTTTTGGCCCGGATCGCATCCAGTCACCTGCGTGTCGGCACTTTCCAGTTTTTCGCAGCTCGGCGTGAGACGGATAAGGTAAGGCAATTGGCCGATTACGCCATCGCCCGCCATGACCCCGATCTTGCCAATCAAGATGACCAATATTTGCAATTCCTCATGCGCGTTTCTGAACGCCAAGCCAAGTTATTGGCGAAATGGATGTCGGTTGGGTTTGTGCATGGTGTGATGAACACTGACAATATGACGATTTCAGGCGAAACCATCGATTATGGGCCTTGCGCGTTTATGGACGCATATGATCCGCAGACCGTGTTCAGCTCCATTGATCGTATGAGGCGGTATGCCTATGGTCGCCAGCCGCAGATGGCGCAATGGAATTTGGCGCGTCTTGCCGAAAGCTTGCTTGATCTGATCGCACCTGGTGACCCTGACCGTGCCATCCAGTTGGCCGGCGATGTCGTAAATGGCTTTATGGCCCAGCATTTACAGTTCTGGCAGACCTTAATTCGCAGGAAATGTGGCTTACAACATCAAGACAGCGGTGATCGAGATCTACTGGCAGATCTGTTTCAACTGCTTGACGGTGCAAACGTCGACTATACTGGTTTCTTCCGAACACTGCCGGACGCCAAACAGACTTGTGACCGCTTTGCTGATCCAAGCGAGATACGCGCTTGGCACGTAAGGTGGCGCGCACGCCTACAGGCTGAAGCCCGCGCCGAAACCGCGATTTTCACCGACATGGACAGCGTTAATCCGATTTATATCCCACGCAATCACATGGTTGAACAGACGCTGCAGGCCGCCACGGAAAGCAACGATCTTGCCGATGTTTCCACCTTACTCAGCGTTCTCAGTAAGCCATTCACCAAACGCGCAGACTTTGAAGAATACGCCCAACCTGCACCCCAAGGAATGCCCGCATACCAAACATTTTGCGGAACGTAGCGGGTTCTTAACTCCAACCCCCCCCGGAGATCAGCCCAAGTTGCGCCAACTGTTCTGGGCCGCCATATCGCAGTGAATGTTCATCGCGCAGGCAAGGCCGCGCGATAATATCGTCATAATATCGGTCATAGCGTTCGGTATAAGTGAAATGTTCCCGTCGCTGCTTTTCCTCAATGGATTTCGCCACAACACTGTTGAGGAATTTTGTGTGCAACAAGGCCCCCGTCGGAGGGTTGTTACGCTGATCGAATCCGGCATTTAATCGCCGCGGCAACAGAAGATGCGTGGAACTGCTGTAAACATATTTGCGAGACCATCGCACCAAAGGTGTCTTGTTCAGATGTGGTGCATGGCCGGGCTTTTGGGAAAAGAACACACGTTCACGTGCCCCACCTCGAATTGACATATTGCGGTACTTTGGCTGCCATTCCCAATAATATCCGTCCGGCGAGAACCAAGGAAGGGATACAATCGGATCTTCCCCTGCTTGGTATGCATCTTGCCCAAGCGAGTTTTCCGGAAACATGTCCAGCATCAACGCGGAAAACACGGGAATATCACGCGTGTCCAGCCACGATGTAAGTTGGCGTAGATCGCACCTTGTATCGTCTGCATAGACCAGCAATTCATCGGCATCAGCCGTGATGCACCAATGACCATCCGCAAACTTTCCTTGTAAATATGTCAACCAATCGACACCAAAGCGGGATTTTTTGTAACTAGCCTCCGCATGCCAAAGCGAAACATCGGGCTGTGCAGCCAAAAAATCTGCGGTGCCATCCGTACTAGCGTTGTCCACAAATAGGAAATGCCGGACACCCAGCTTTCGGTAATGATCGATGAAATATGGCAGGCGATCCACTTCATTGCGCACAGTCGAGAACAGAAGGATATCATCGGCAACGATGGTCTGGGTGCAATCTGAAACAACGGTCAGTTCACGGCGCTTTCGGAACGCGCGCCACAACAAACGTTTGCGTCGCAAACGCAGTTTATATGCATATGCGAGGTCTCTTAGAACTGGGAATTGACCGTATGTCTTGGCTTTGCTCAACCTATGCGTCCTGCGGCATTTCTAACCACTGCAGAACTACCTCAAAAAGAAAACCACATAAACTGAAATATTTAGCTGTCACTTTATTGGTCGTAATGCCCATTTTGCTGCCAACGCCACGCATCTTTGATCATCTCAGATAGAGATGATCTTTCTGGCGTCCAGCCCAACTCATCCATCGCGCGCTGACTTCCAGACACCAGCTTGGTGCAATCACCTGGGCGGCGTGGCCCTTCTGAATGTGGTACAGGCTTGTTGGTAACAACTTGGCTTTGCTCGATCACTTCACGTACTGAATACCCTGACCCCGTGCCAAGGTTAAACGCACGACTGCCTTTGCCTTGCTCAAGCCATTTCAGACCCAGCAAATGCGCATCAACAAGATCCATCACATGCACATAATCACGAATGCACGTGCCGTCGGGCGTGTCATAATCCGTGCCAAAAACCGTCAATGCGCCACGTTTGCCACTGATGCATCCAGCATCAATGGAACCAAATGTGTTTCGGGTTGGTGGAATTCGCCGACCTCGCCATCAGGATCGGCGCCTGCGACGTTAAAGTACCGGAAAATCACATGGTTCAACCCATGGCTTTCGCCGAAGTTCGCGAGGATATCTTCAATAGCGCGCTTAGACGCGCCATAAGCATTGATGGGCAGCTGCGCGCAATTCTCATCCAAAACAACGTTGTCTTGTTCGCCATATGTGGCGCAAGTGGATGAAAAGACAAAATTCTTGCAACCCGCAGCGACAGTGGCCTCGATCAGGTTGAGGGACCCCATCACATTGTTTTGCCAATATGTACCCGGCTGTGTCATGCTTTCGCCGACTTGACTTAGAGCTGCAAAATGCATGACGCCAACGGGCTGATATTCAGCAAAGGCTGCGTCAATGCTGGCGCGATCCAGTAAATCGCCTTCAACATAAGGGCCAAACTTTATGGCGTCTCGCCATCCGGTGATGAAATTATCGAATGTAACGGGGGTATAACCCGCATTCTTCAGCACTTTACATGCGTGTGAACCGATATAGCCCGCGCCGCCAGTCACCAGAATATTTGTCACAATTTCGTCCTGTTATTGTGCTGCTTGCTTCAGCATCGACATGCCATCTAAGAACTCTGAGAATTCATCTTTCAAATCGGGGCGAGACAAACCGAACGCCACGGTCGCTTGCAAGAACCCAGCTTTTGAGCCGCAATCAAAACGTTGCCCACGGAAGCGGTAACCAAAGACGTCGCGGCCGTTCTCGATCTCTTGGGCGATCGCGTCAGTCAGTTGGATCTCACCACCCGCGCCGCGCTTAATATTACTGAGGTTCTGTAGAACTTTTGGTGCAAGAATATAACGTCCAATCACCGCAAGGTTCGATGGGGCTTGGTCTGCATCAGGTTTTTCGACCATGCCTTTCACAGACACCAAAGCGCCCATGTCATCTTTCACGTCCAAAACACCGTAAGAGGATGTTTTTTCCTGTGGGACTTCCATCGCAGCAACCATGGACCCGCCAGTTTCTTCATAGGCTTCAACCATTTGTTGCAGGCAAGGTGTATCTGCGGCGATCACATCATCCGGCAAGATAACGGCAAATGGTTCATTCGCGATCAACCGGCGCGCACACCATACCGCGTGACCAAGCCCCAGGGCCTGATGTTGTCGAATGTAAGCAATCGCGCCACTTTCCATATTGGTTGCCTTCAGGGCCTCCAACAGTTCCGTTTTGCCCTTTTCGCGCAACGAGTTTTCAAGCTCAGGCGCGAAGTCAAAATAGTCTTCAAGTGCGCTTTTTCCGCGCGACGTAACAAAAATGAACTCACGAATGCCAGCAGCCCGCGCCTCATCAATTGCATATTGGATAAGAGGACGGTCAACCAAGGTCATGATTTCTTTAGGGATCGCCTTCGTGGCGGGCAAAAATCTTGTGCCCAATCCCGCAACTGGGAAAATCGCCTTCGTCACCTTACGCCGCATCTCGTCGCACTCCTATACTCAATATAAATAGACCAATCATTTTCGGCATGACTAGTCCTGTTCAAAATGGCACACAAGCCAGATCGCTCGATTTTACAACTCTTTGTCCCACTGCCCACAGCATATCAACAGTTTTGACTTCACATTTTCGCGCATTTTACGTGCACGAGCACCAGGAACACAGTTTACCAACCGCTTTTGAACATCATCTTGTCGCATAGAAACATTCAAGATTACTTAAATTTTCAAGCAAGCGTTTCAGCGCATTTAAGGCGAAACACCAGCTACGAATACCTCTTGAAAGAGTCTAACCTGACGGAATTAAATTCTCAAGCATTCCGTAACTAAACTCAAAATTTAGAAAAAAAGGGACGTCATATATGTGAATGCGACGCCCCAATTTCATCATATCCGCTTAATCAAGAACATGACCAAACCTTTACAATTTAAGGCTTTTTCAGGACCACGCCTGGCGCTGTTGCAATGAAGAATGGGTTTGCATATTCTTCTTTGCCATACAGCAATGACGTATGATCATCAAAACGCACAACCTGCCCGCCTGCGCCCGTTACAACCGCATGGCCTGCTGCTGTATCCCATTCCATTGTGCGGCCAACACGCGGGTAAAGATCCGCCTCTCCCGTTGCGACAAGACAGAACTTCAAGGACGATCCTGCGCTCTTGCTGTCGGCCACCTGATACTTGCCAATGTAATCTTCCGTGGCCTGATCCCGGTGTGACTTTGATGCAACAATAAGCAAGGCAGAATTGTCTGGCTCCGATACTGAAATCGGTGAAACCGCGCCTACGGTGTCCAAATCAAACGCGCCTGTCTCCTCGACGCTTTGGCCGTCAGCTGTGGTGTAAAACAGTCGCTCTTTCGCTGGGGCGTAAACCACCCCTCGTGTTGGGACACCATTTTCGACCAAAGCGATATTCACTGTGAAATCGCCGCGACGATGAATGAATTCCTTCGTACCATCCAGCGGATCAACGATCAGGAAAGTATCCCCCTGCAAGCTGTGACTGTCGGCCTGTTCTTCTGTCACCAGCATGACATCGGGAAACGCTTTGCGCAGCCCGGCAGAGATCAACGCATCAGCAGCTTCATCCGCGGCGGTCACCGGGCTTTCGTCAGATTTCAGTTTTACGTCAAAATCAGGGCCATCATAGATTTCCATAATGCGCGTGCCTGCTTCCAACGCGAGACGGCGAATAACGGGGATTAAGTCATCATATGTCATCTGGGTACTCTCCTGCATGGGTCATAAGTGACCTTCACTGCTGCAATTTTTAAACATCGTTGCGCCCTTTATGATTGGACGCATGAAAAACGGCAAGTTCCCTTGACGACGCATGACCAATTTTACCCACAGCCTGCGGAGGGCAAGCGTATTTTCACCGCGCAACACGCATTGTCACATTGATCCGTCCAGCTTTCGGCAAAAGCCGCGATGATCCAAAACGGATTTTATCCACCCCATGCCACGCCAGACGCGCATCTCCGCCCATCACAACCACATCGCCAGAGGTTAACCAGATCGCATCTGTTTTGCCGCCTTTCGTTACGCCCCCCATTCGAAATAATCCCTCATCCCCCAGCGACAAGGACACGACTGGAAAGGATTTATCAGCTTCATCAAGATCCTGATGCATCCCCATGCGCGCACCTTCGCCATAGAAATTGATCAGACAACTGTCAGGGGCGCGATCGCACCCAGACACAGCCGCCCATAGATCCAACAACCGATTTGGAATGTTGGGCCAGGCCTTTCCTGATGGATGAGCCGCCATATACCGATACCCAGCGACGTCCGAATACCAACCGACATCCCCCGCAGAGGTCATGCGAACAGACATCTTCCGCCCCCCAACCATTTCTGGCGTAAACATCGGCGCTTTTTGCACAATTTCTCGAAGATCCAACAAGATCGCCTGCTGGACTTCTGACGAGCACTTCATCTTGTGAATTTCAAAACCACGCAGCCGCAAGATCGGATTTTCAGAAGTCATCAAATTCGCCATTTTCTACTTATTAACCTAAATATTACCAGTTTCCTGGCAAAAAAGCCCGTATTGTTCGTGTTTTCATGCGTTTCCACGCTCTCAACGCTTGCAGCATAAAGATGTGAACCTTATATACCCTGCGAAGCCAGATCAGGGCTGCCCGTTTCTTGCGCATTTCGCGACAGCAAACAAACACCTTGATCTGAAAATTGGGATCGGCACCTGGATGCCTATTCACGGGTCCAGGCGCTATCATATCGCCTATGAGAAGGAATTGAACACTATGGCAAAAGTCATTGGTATTGACCTCGGTACAACAAACTCTTGTATCGCTATTATGGACGGGTCGCAGCCCCGCGTTATCGAAAACGCTGAAGGCGCGCGCACCACGCCATCTATCGTCGCGTTCACAGACGACGAACGCCTTGTTGGCCAACCTGCAAAACGCCAGGCTGTCACCAACCCAGAAAACACTGTTTTCGGCGTGAAACGTCTGATCGGTCGTCGTTTCGATGACCCAGCATTGGCGAAAGACCTGAAAAACCTGCCATTCAACGTCATCAACGGCGGCAATGGTGATGCATGGGTAGAAGCTAAGGGTGAAAAATATTCTCCAAGCCAAGTTTCTGCTTTCATCCTTGGTAAAATGAAAGAAACCGCTGAATCATACCTCGGCGAAGACGTGACACAGGCGGTTATCACCGTTCCTGCGTATTTCAACGACGCGCAACGCCAGGCGACAAAAGACGCTGGTAAAATTGCTGGTCTTGAAGTTCTGCGTATCATCAACGAGCCAACAGCAGCGGCGCTGGCCTATGGCCTTGATAAAGAAGAAACACAAACCATCGCGGTTTATGACCTTGGTGGCGGTACATTCGATGTAACCATCCTAGAAATCGACGACGGCCTGTTCGAAGTTAAATCCACCAATGGCGACACGTTCCTTGGCGGTGAAGACTTTGACATGCGCATCGTGAACTATCTTGCGGATGAGTTCAAAAAAGAAAACGGCGTTGATCTGACCAAAGACAAAATGGCCCTTCAGCGCCTGAAAGAAGCTGCGGAAAAAGCCAAGATCGAATTGTCTTCTGCCAGCCAAACCGACATCAACCAACCGTTTATCTCTATGGGTTCTGACGGCGCGCCATTGCACATGGTTATGAAATTGACACGTGCGAAACTGGAAACCCTTGTGGGTGACCTGATCAAAGCGTCTATCAAACCTTGTAAAGAAGCATTGAAAGACGCTGGTCTTTCTGTTGGCGACATCGACGAAGTTGTTCTTGTTGGTGGTATGACCCGCATGCCGCGCGTTGTTGAAGAAGTCACAAAATTCTTCGGCAAAGAGCCACATAAAGGTGTGAACCCTGACGAAGTTGTTGCTTCTGGTGCAGCGATCCAAGCCGGCGTTCTGCAAGGCGACGTGAAAGACGTTGTTCTGCTTGACGTGACACCTTTGTCTTTGGGCATCGAAACGCTTGGTGGTGTGTTCACGCGTCTCATCGACCGCAACACAACGATCCCAACCAAGAAATCACAGATCTTCTCTACTGCGGAAGACAACCAGAACGCTGTGACCATTCGTTGTTTCCAAGGTGAACGTGAAATGGCTGCGGACAATAAGATCCTGGGCCAGTTCAACCTTGAAGAAATCCCACCAGCGCCACGCGGCCTGCCACAAATCGAAGTAACCTTCGACATCGACGCCAACGGCATCGTATCTGTTGGTGCATCCGACAAAGGCACTGGTAAAGAACAGAAAATCACCATTCAGGCCTCTGGCGGTCTGTCCGATGCGGACATCGAAGCAATGGTAAAAGACGCGGAAGAAAACGCCGAGTCCGATAAAGAACGTAAGGAATTGATCGAAGCACGGAACCAGGCCGAAAGCCTGATCCACAGCACCGAGAAATCCATGGAAGAGCACAAAGACAAAGTCGATCCAACCACCATTGAGGCGATTGAATTGGCGATTGTTGCTTTGAAAGACGATCTTGACGACGAGAATGCAGCTGCTGAGAAAATCAAAGCTGGTGTTCAAAACGTGACTGAATCCGCAATGAAACTTGGCGAAGCGATCTACAAAGCTTCCGCTGAAGAAGCTGGTGAAGAAGAGCCAGCTGGTGCGGATGAAATGGCCGGTGGCGACGATGATATCGTTGACGCTGACTTTGAAGACCTCGACGAAGACAAAAAACCTTCTTAAGGGCATTCGCTCTTTTAGCCGGCCTGGAAATGTCCGGGCCGGCTTTTGCGTTCCCAAAGGGGATATATAATGTCAAAGCGCGACTACTATGAGACGCTTGGGGTTTCCAAAGGCGCCACAGCGGATGAGATCAAAAAAGGCTATCGCAAGAAAGCCAAAGAACTGCACCCTGATCGCAATGCCGATAATCCAAAGGCTGAAGATCAGTTCAAAGAGGCCAATGAGGCCTATGAAGTTCTGAAAGACGGCGACAAGAAGGCCGCTTACGACCGTTACGGTCATGCCGCTTTTGAAGGTGGCATGGGCGGTGGTGGTGGTCGAGGCCATCCCGGTGGTCAAGGCGACTTCGGTTCTGCATTCTCTGACATCTTCGAAGATCTCTTCGGCGGCGGCGGTGGCGGCGGTTTTGGTGGCCAAGGCCCGGGTCGTGGGCGTTCACGCGCTACACGTGGCTCAGATCTTCGCTATAACCTACGTGTGACCTTGGAAGAAGCTTGGGGTGGCTTGCAAAAAACCATCTCTGTGCCGACATCTGTTTCCTGCGGTGAATGCAGCGGCACTGGCGCTGAAAGCGGCGCTGAACCCGTCACCTGTCCGACCTGTGCGGGCATGGGTAAAGTGCGCGCACAACAGGGTTTCTTCACTGTTGAACGCACCTGTCCAACCTGTCAGGGCGCGGGTCAAAAGATCACCAACCCCTGTAAATCTTGCCATGGTGCAGGACGTCAGGAAAAGGAACGTTCGCTGTCTGTGAACATTCCGAAAGGTGTGGAAACTGGCACGCGCATTCGTCTGTCTGGCGAAGGCGAGGCAGGCTTACGTGGGGGTCCTTCGGGCGATCTTTACATCTTTATTGAGGTCCGTGATCACGATATTTTCCAACGTGAAAGCGAACATCTCTATTGCCGTATCCCGGTTTCAATGGCCTCAGCTTCGCTTGGTGGTGACATTGAAGTGCCAACGATTGATGGCGGCCGTTCACGGGTAAAAATCCCGGCTGGCAGCCAATCTGGCCGGCAGATGCGCCTGCGTTCTAAAGGCATGCCACGCCTGCGTGGTGGTGGCGAGGGCGATATGTATATCGAACTGGCGGTGGAAACCCCGGTGAACCTCACCAGCCGTCAAAAAGAGATCATGCGCGAATTCGATGAGATCGCCGCAGACAACAACCCGGAAAGCACCAGCTTTTTCTCACAGGTGAAAACCTTTTGGGACGGGATGAAAAATTAATAAACAAGGGCGTTCCATCGGGACGCCCTTCGTTTTTCCACCCCGATGTTCATGCATAAAAATTTTATTTAACGAATTCTTCAGCGAATCGATCAAATAAAGAACATATGGGAAACATTGGTCACTTTTCTGAAATGCCGCTGCCTCTTTTTGAGGGGGATGAAACCGTTGTCACAACAACGCCGCCATCTGGCGTTCCATCTTATCTGAAAGATCATCGCAAACGCCTACGCCAGCGATTTTTTGACGGCGGCGCAAATGCGGTCCCCGATTATGAAATGCTGGAACTCATTCTGTTTCGCGCCATTCCACGTCGTGACGTAAAACCACTGGCCTTTAGGTTGCTGGATATGTTCGGCGATTTTAACCGCGTTGTGTCAGCCCCGATCAAACGCCTCGCTGAAGTGCCCGGTGTCACCAGTGCTGTGATCCAAGAACTTAAAATTGTCGAAGCCGCCGCCCAACGCATGGCACGTTCAAAGATCATGCAAAAACCGATTGTATCCAGCTGGGATCAGTTGATTGATTACTGCCACACATCTATGGCACATCGTGAAACCGAACAATTTCGCGTCCTGTACCTGGATTGCAAGAATGTCTTGATCGCCGATGAAGAACAGGCAAATGGCACCGTAAATCACGTGCCCGTATATCCCCGCGAAATCATCAAACGATCTCTAGAATTAAACGCCTCGGCCTTCATACTGGTCCACAACCATCCATCCGGCGACCCTACCCCGTCAGAAGCCGACATCACCATGACACATCAAATACAAGACGCCGCGAACGTTCTAGGACTGACACTGCACGACCATTTGATCATCGGAAAAAGCTGCGAACTTAGCTTTCAAGCTGAAGGGTATCTCTAGTTTTCGGATTGCGGTAAATCACGCACCCACACTTCAACTCTGCGATTGATCTGCCGCTCAAATTCAGAACTGTCGCAGGCCAAGGGCATCGCCTCGCCGAACCCCATAGGCGTCAGCGTCACATCACTCGCGCTAAGCAGGTCTGATCGCGCAAGCAGCGCCGAGCGTATTGCCTGGGCACGTTTAAGCGCAATACCTCGATTGGCCGCACTGCCGCCATCGCCATCAGAGAACCCGGCAAGAACAAGTTCTTTCCCGTCAAAACGCCCAGTTTCGATGTGGTGAACCAGCACATCAAGATTTGCATTCGACAAGACATCCAGTTGTGCCGCCCCTGCGCGGAAACGAAATGTTAAAGTCAATCGTTGGGCATCACGCAACTCTGCCATCATTTCCTGCAAATCTTGCAGGTTCACATCATTCCCGGCTTGCACCACCGCATTGGCAATACGCGCGCCTTGCGCCTCAAGCGGGATCTCAATCAAATTATGACTAACGAAGCCTGAGAATTCTGCATCACGTGCGGCGGAATCCGTTGCAAGGTAACGCAGGAATTGCCGTATAATTCGCGGCTTTCGATTTGCGCTTTGATACAGGAACTGCGGCGACGCGAAGGGATAATCGCCGGTCTTTAAGTTCTGCGGCGATGCGACAAACCCCACGCCACAACCACCCAACAAACCCAACGCAACGGCACCGCCAGGATCAGACAGACGTGTTAAGCCAATCGAAATACTGTCGTCTGACACACGATCAACCACTTGCCCCGAAAGGGTTTGGCTTTCCTCGGCCATAAACGCGGTTGTCGCGGTCAATTGATCGTCAACTTCGTCGACTTCACCCATCGCAATTAAAGGCAAGTCTGGTCCACCCAATTCAGCCCAGTTTTCAACCTGACCGCGCAAAATTTGGGTCAAAACATCAAGCGGAACCGCACGCATTGGGTTATCTGCGGCAACCGAAAATGTCACAGCGTCCAAACCAAGCACCCTTGGTGTGCCGAATTTCGTTCCCTCATAAGCAAACCGCGCAAGTGCAAAATCCGCCTCTTCGACTTCCAATGCCGCAAAACCTGTCAATGTGTCGGAAAGCTCAAATTGAAACTCCGCGACGACTTCGCCCGTGTCCGAATTCATCAACTCCAGCGAAAAATCGTCTGCGGCGCGTTCCACCCTTCGCAAGTCCAGCCCTTCTTGGCTTGCAAATCCTTCGATCAAAACCGGCATCAGAGTTTCCCCCAACGCGGTCGCTCCGACGATCCGGGCCTTTGCGATAAACGCGTTCACCGAGGGGCAACCTGGGCCCTGGCAATGCACACCGCTGCCGTCCAACGTCAAATCGCCATAGGCAGATCTGATCTGGTAATATTCACCATCAAAACTTAACAAACGGCCTTCAACGGTTAACGTTCCGTCAGCAGAGGTCAGTGCAACGTCTTGCGACCAAACCTTCATCGCAGTGAAACATAAAAGCAATGTGGCTACGACCAAACTGCGTTGTGACGCGCGTGACACCCATCTGATCATCTTAATTCCTTTCAAACGCCAGATCGCGTAACACATTTTCCATCACAAGAACGCTCTGCCCACCACCACAGTCAGGCAGTTGAAAGCTTACGGGTATGGCCACCAAGCCCCCCTGAGCCGCCTTTTGCACGGCATTGAATGTCTGTTGGGTCCCGCAGTTGTCTTTATTTGGGGAAACCTCAACATGCAACCGAACCCCATAAGTCCGATCAAACGTCGGTCTGATGCTATAAATCTCGGATCGGGTCCCATCGGTAATCCGTCGGTCCCCCAACTGCAGCTTCTGACCGTCACGTCGAAACCCCGACCGCCCCAGAGGCAATGCAATTAAGGAAGCGTGGCTATTTCCCCGCCAGGTTATCGCAACGCGTTCGAAATCTTCCGCGTCTTCATGAACGCCGGTTTTCTCAATCTGTGTGCCATTTTCAAACCTCAGTCGCACGGTGGTTTGGGCTTCTAAGGCAGGCAAAGTCACATCCAAAACCCCGGTGACCGACGTCAGGAAGCTGGCTGAAACATGCGACCAAACGACATCCACTCGCCCGCCGCGTTGGCATGGTGTGCTTACTTCGAGGCGCAACATCGCATCAGCAACGGGCGTCACTTTTGCGTTGATCTCGCAGGATACACCCCATGCGCTGTAATTCCGCCGGACGAAATCCAAGTCTGCATGATCCGGCATAGGCGCCATCGCAGACGGCGCTTGCAGGTCAGATGGGACAAACTCTGGAAATGGAAAGGACATGTCCGCATCACCCGCGAATGCTATGCTTTGCCCTGAAAGATACATAAGGCAAAGCAGCAGTCGCGTTTTCCATTCCGTTCGCATCATGCCCCGGCGGCCTTCGTGATCAGGAAAGCTTACCGTGGCAATGTTTGAACTTTTTCCCCGATCCACATGGGCAATCGTCATTGCGCGCAGGTTCACCCCATGTGGAAGGATCCTCTTCGACAAATCCCTCAGCCGGGGTTGCCGTCGCAGCAATAGGTGCCGCAATTCCGGCTGCCGCAAGCTGTGCCGCACGTTGCGCTTCATATTGCGCGCGCATCTGGGCTTGTTCTTCTTCCGTCAGAGGGCGGATTTGCGCCAACTGCTGGGTGACTTGTTCACGAAGCGTGTCCAGAAGTGTTTCAAACAGCTGGAAACTTTCAGTTTTATATTCGTTCAGTGGATCACGCTGGGCATAACCACGGAAACCGACAACCGAACGCAGGTGTTCCAAGGTCAACAAATGTTCACGCCATTTGCCGTCGATTGTTTGCAACAAGATTTGTTTTTCAATGTTGCGCATGGCTTCAGGGCCAAATTTCGCAGCCTTCGCGGCCATGAACTCATCCGCTGCTTTTTCAAGACGTTCCCGGATGTCATCATCATCCACACCTTCTTCTGCAGCCCATTCGATCACCGGAACATCGATACCAAGATGTTCTATACACGCGCCATAAAGACCCTGGGTATCCCATTGATCCGCATATGATTTTGGCGGCATAAATTGAACGACCAAATCATCAATCACCTGATGACGCATGTCTTGCACGATCTCAGACAGGTCCTGCACTTCCATGATTTCACGACGCTGTGCAAAGATTACCTTGCGCTGGTCATTCATCACGTCATCAAATTTCAACAGCTGTTTGCGAATGTCAAAGTTGCGACCTTCGACCTTTGCTTGGGCCTTTTCGAGCGACTTATTCACCCAAGGGTGCACAATCGCTTCGCCTTCTTTCATGCCAAGGCGCGACAACATTTTGTCTAGGCGTTCAGATCCGAAGATGCGCATCAAATCATCTTCCAAAGATAGGAAGAATGCAGAACGACCAGGATCACCCTGACGACCGGAACGACCGCGCAGCTGGTTGTCGATCCGGCGGCTTTCGTGGCGTTCCGTTGCCAAAACAAACAGACCGCCCGCCGCTTTCACAGCTTCTTCATCCGCCTTATGGCCTTCTTCGATTTTTGTGCGCAGCTCGTCTGGATTTGCGTCCGGGTCCGCGGCAATGGCTTCCATGATCTTAAATTCGACGTTGCCGCCAAGCTTAATATCGGTCCCACGACCCGCCATGTTTGTCGCGATGGTCACAGCGCCAAGCTTACCAGCATCGGCCACAATTTGGGCTTCTTGTTCGTGCTGACGCGCGTTCAAAACATTATGCTTTACGCCTGCTTTATCAAGCAGTTGCGACAGGTATTCAGATTTCTCAATAGAGGTCGTGCCCACAAGTGTCGGTTGACCGGCCTCATGCGCCGTTTTGATTTCTTCAACGATCGCATCGAATTTTTCTTTGGCCGTGCGATAGACCGCATCATGTTCATCTTTGCGCGCAATCGGACGGTTTGTCGGAACTTCAACCACGCCAAGGCCGTAAATTTCTGCAAATTCTTCTGCTTCGGTCAGGGCCGTTCCGGTCATACCAGACAGCGTGTCGTACAGGCGGAAATAGTTCTGGAAGGTCACCGACGCCAGCGTCACGTTTTCAGGCTGGATCGTGACATTTTCTTTGGCTTCAATCGCTTGGTGCAACCCGTCTGACAGGCGACGACCAGACATCATGCGACCGGTGAATTCATCAATCAGAACAATTTCTTGACCGCGTACGATGTAATCTTTGTCACATGTAAACAGCTTATGCGCACGCAAGCCTTGGTTCACATGGTGCACAATTGTGGTGCTTTCAGGGGCATATAGCGACTGATCTTTTTCAAGTATGCCTTCAAGATGAAGGATCTCTTCCAGCGCGTCATTACCGTCTTCGGTGAAGGTCACATTGCGGGTTTTTTCGTCCAGCGTGTAGTGATCATCATTCAGACGCGGGATCAATTTGTCGATGGTGACATAAAGTTCGCTGCGGTCTTCGGCGGGGCCAGAAATAATCAGTGGCGTACGCGCCTCATCGATCAAGATCGAATCAACTTCGTCGACAATTGCGAAATTATGGTCGCGCTGGAACATTTGGTTCAGCTCTGATTTCATATTGTCGCGCAGATAGTCAAAGCCAAGTTCATTGTTCGTGGCATAGGTCACGTCGCAATTATAGGCGGCTTTCTTCTCATGATCAGGCTGGTTCGGAAAGATCACGCCACAGGTCATGCCAAGGGCTTCGAATACGTTGCTCATCCATTCGGCATCACGTTTCGCAAGGTAATCATTCACCGTCACAACGTGAACGCCCTCGCCTGTCAGCGCGTTCAGATAGGCCGGGAAAGTCGCCACAAGGGTTTTGCCTTCGCCGGTTTTCATTTCCGAAATATTGCCCTGATGCAGGAAGATCCCACCCATCAGCTGCGTGTCAAACGCCCGCAAACCAAGGGCGCGGCGCGCCCCTTCGCGGCAATTGGCAAAGGCTTCGGGCAGCAGCGCATCAAGGCTTTCACCGCCTTTTGCACGGGCTTGCAAGTCATGC
Source organism: Halocynthiibacter namhaensis (assembly GCF_000812685.1). Lineage (GTDB taxonomy): Bacteria > Pseudomonadota > Alphaproteobacteria > Rhodobacterales > Rhodobacteraceae > Halocynthiibacter > Halocynthiibacter namhaensis. The sequence continues at coordinate 174,601 of NZ_JWIF01000056.1, read as the reverse complement.
GTTTTCTCGATCAGCTCGGCGTCAGATAATTTTTCAAAATCCGGCTCAAGCGCATTAATCTTTGCGACAATCACGCGGGTTGCTTTGACCTTACGATCATTCGGGGTACCAAAAATTTTCTTGGTAATTGTTCCGAGTCCGAGCATATTTTCTCCGCCTGATGTCTTCGTGATAAAACTGCGACACATGCTGCCTTGAACAGCCTCGCGCCGCGCCATAGAAGGTTTGTCAGAATGTGTCACACCCCCTTGACCAATGGTGATGTAAGGGGGCGACCGGCATGTGTCAACGTCACGCCGCATTGCGTGGAACTCAAAGGAACAACAGATGTTTTTTCGCACTAAGTTTTTGACCGCAACTGCGCTTGTTTGCGCGCTTTCCACCCCTGCTTTTGCTGAAGGTCCCGACGCATCAACCGTCATCGCCACTGTCAACGGCACCGAAATAACGCTTGGTCACATGATCGCGACAAAACGTAACCTGCCCGAGCAATACCAACAACTGCCTGACGATGTTCTGTTTCAGGGCATCTTGGATCAGCTGATCCAGCAGACGGTTCTGTCCGGTTCTGTTGAAGACGTTGATGCAGAAACCCAGCTGGTTATCGAAAACGAACGCCGTGCCATTCTGGCAGGCCTCGCCATCAGCCACGCAATCGAAGCCGGTGTATCCGATGCCGCCGTGGAAGACGCCTATAACGCACAATACGCAGGCGCTGCGCCCGAAACAGAATTCAACGCCGCCCATATCCTGGTCGAAACCGAAGAAGAGGCCACAGCCCTTGTAACACGTTTGGAAGCCGACGAAGATTTCGCCGAACTCGCGCGTGAAAAATCCACAGGTCCATCTGGCCCCAACGGCGGCGCACTTGGCTGGTTCGGCAAAGGCATGATGGTGCCCTCTTTTGAAGAAGCCGTGATCGCATTGGAAGTCGGCGGCATCTCAGCCCCGGTTGAAACACAATTTGGTTGGCATGTGATCAAACTAGACGAAACGCGCCTGAAAGATGCGCCGGCACTGGAAGACGTGCGCGATGAATTGGCGGCAGAAGTTGAACAATCCGTCGTTGAGGCCGCAATCACCGCATTGACCGAAGCCGCAACCATCACACGTGTAGAAGACGAAGCAATCACACCTGATCTTCTGTCCTCAACTTCCTTTAACATGGAGCACTAAGCACATGATCTCTCCGCTGGCACCAAAAAACGGCTTTCCAACCCTTCCTGAAATCAAAGGCGTGCGCTTTGCCGCCGTTGAGGCCGGGGTGCGATACGCGGGGCGAAAAGACGTGATGCTGGCGGAACTTTCACCAGGAACTGCGGTCGCAGGCGTGTTTACACGATCTGCCACCCGTTCTGCCAATGTCTTGGATTGTCAGGCGAAAATCGGCGGCAATCAAGACACTGGCGCTGCCATTATCGTCAATTCGGGCAATTCAAACGCCTTCACTGGTATTGCAGGAGAAGGCGCTGTGGATGCAATTTGCGCCGCTGTCGCCCAAGAATGTGACCTTCCGAAAAACCGCGTTTTCACCGCATCCACCGGCGTGATTGGTGAACGCCTGCCCCATGATCGCATTACATCTAAGATCAGCGAGTTGGCGAAAAACCTGTCCCCAAGTGGCATCAAAGACGCCGCCGACGCCATCATGACCACCGACACATTTGCCAAGGGTTGCGCCGCGCAAACGCCATCCGGCGTGAAAATCGCAGGTATCGCCAAGGGCTCTGGCATGATCGCACCCGACATGGCGACGATGTTGGTCTATATCTTTACGGACGCGAAAATTGCGCAATCCTTGTTGCAAAAATTGCTGTCAGACCTAACCGACCGCACATTCAACGCCATTACTGTCGACAGCGACACATCGACCTCAGACAGTTTGATTTTGGCCGCCACGGGCCAGACAGACGCTGCCGAGATCCTAGAGGGCACAAGCGACTACGACACCTTCCGCATGGCTTTGCACGGCGTCATGCGCGACCTGGCACATCAGGTGGTCAAAGACGGGGAAGGCGCAACAAAATTCATAGAGGTTCAAGTGACTGGTGCAGAAACCCAGTCAGATGCACGCCGTTGTGCCATGGCTATTGCCAACTCCCCCTTGGTGAAAACCGCCGTCGCAGGCGAAGATCCCAATTGGGGCCGTATCGTGATGGCCGTTGGAAAATCAGGCGCAAATGCGGATCGCGATCTGCTGTCTATTCACTTTGGTGACGTGTTGGTCGCTGAAAAAGGCTGGGTCGCAGAGAGCTATTCCGAAGAAGCGGTGCCGCCCATATGAAAGGCGAAAACATTGTCATCAAGGTCGATCTGGGCCTTGGCGCGGCGACAGACACTGTTTGGACCTGCGATTTCACCAAGCGATATATCGAAATCAACGCGGATTATCGGTCATGAAGACCCTTCTTGTTTCCGCCGTTGCGCTGATCGACGTCGAAGGGCGCATTCTGTTGGCCCAACGCCCTGAAGGCAAATCCATGGCGGGCCTCTGGGAATTTCCGGGCGGCAAGATTGAGCCCGGCGAAACACCCGAAATCGCACTGATTCGCGAATTACACGAAGAACTTGGGATCGAGACATGGGAATCATGCCTCGCCCCGTTGACCTTCGCCAGCCATTCTTACGATGAATTCCATCTTTTAATGCCACTTTTCGCCTGCCGGAAGTGGGCTGGACAAGTGCAACCACGCGAAGGGCAAACGCTTAAGTGGGTGAAGTCAAAGGATCTTCGCGACTATCCAATGCCACCCGCAGACGTTCCCTTGATACCACTTATACGCGACTGGCTGTAATGAATATATTTACAGGTTGTGACGCCTTCGTTATCGTTCAACACATCTAGTAAAATTTTCCCGGTATCCATCAGCGTTTATCTAAATCAAAGCCTGGGGGCTATAAAATGGTTCGGACAATCCTACTTGGCAGCTGCGTTTCCGTACAGGGCACCTTTGTGCGTGCCCTGACAGACGGGCGCATCGTTGTACGCGTTGGCACGCAAGACTTCAAAGGCGCACCTATTGTGCCGCGTGCCGCATAATATCCGCAGAAACGCATTAATCCAATAAAAAGGGGGAGAGACGATATTACCGTCTCTCCCCCTTTTTGTATTGTTTCTATCGCAAACTAGATCTTATTCGAGGTTACGTTCGATTTCTTCACGCTCAAAGATTTCGATCACGTCATCTGCGCGAATGTCGTCATAAGCTTCGAACGCCATGCCACATTCTTGGCCAGAAATCACTTCTTTCACTTCGTCTTTGAAGCGTTTCAGTGTTTTCAGCGTGCCTTCGTGGATCACAACGTTGTCACGCAGCAAACGCACACCAGCGGAACGACGGGCAACACCCTCAGTCACCAGACAACCAGCCACACGACCAACACCAGTCACTTTGAAGACGTCTTTGATCTGTGCATAACCGATGAATTTCTCGCGAATTTCAGCAGACAACAGACCAGAAGCAGCCGCTTTCACATCATCCACAAGATCGTAGATCACGGAATAATAGCGAATTTCGACGCCTTTTTGGTTCGCAGTGTTACGAGCCGATGCGTTTGCACGCACGTTAAAGCCCATAACCGGCGCGCCGGATGCCTCAGCAAGACTGATGTCAGATTCTGTAATCGCGCCAACACCGTGATGCAGAACACGTACGCGGACTTCATCGTTGCCGATTTTTTCCATCGCCTGAACGATTGCCTCAGCAGAACCTTGTACGTCAGCTTTAACCAAGATTGGCAGCTCTGACATGGTTTCGCTTTCTTTGGCTTGCGCCATCAGCTGTTCCAATGTCGTCGCAGCACCAGCAGCCGCGCGTTTTTCTTTCGCAGCATGGGCACGATATTCAGCGATTTCACGCGCCTGACCTTCGGTGTCCACAACGTTCAAAACATCACCAGCTTCTGGTGTGCCGTTCAGGCCAAGGACCTCAACAGGAACAGAAGGACCAGCAACATCAACGCGCTTGCCTTGATCATCAATCAATGCACGAACCTTGCCCCATTGTTCACCCACAACAAAGATATCACCTTTGCGCAGCGTACCATTCTGAACCAGAACAGTGGCAACAGGACCGCGACCAACATCAAGCTGGGCCTCGATCACAGCGCCAGAAGCGGAACGATCAGGGTTGGCTTTCAGTTCAAGGATCTCAGCCTGAAGCGCGATGGCCTCAAGCAATTGATCAAGACCTTGGCCAGTATGCGCCGACACTTCGATGTCTTGTACTTCACCAGACATCTGTTCCACGATCACTTCGTGTTGCAGCAGTTCAGTGCGCACTTTCATTGGGTCAGCCGCAGGACGGTCACATTTGTTGATCGCAACAATCATTGGCACATTCGCCGCTTTGGCGTGGTTAATGGCCTCAATCGTTTGTGGCATTACGGAATCATCCGCAGCAACCACAAGGATAACAATATCAGTCACTTGCGCACCACGAGACCGCATAGACGTAAACGCCGCGTGGCCAGGGGTATCAAGGAAAGACAGAACCGCACCTGTGTCGGTGGTCACCTGATACGCACCAATATGCTGCGTAATGCCGCCAGCTTCGCCAGCAACAACTTTTGCCTTACGGATCGCATCCAAAAGCGAAGTCTTACCATGGTCAACGTGGCCCATGATGGTGATCACAGGCGGACGACCTTTAAGATCTTCGTCTTTGTCAGTGATGCTGTCGATCACATCTTCCACATCCGCGTCAGAAACACGTACGATTTTGTGGCCGAATTCTTCGATGATCAGTTCCGCAGTATCAGCGTCGATCGCTTGGTTCTGCGTAACCATCATACCCATTTTCATGAGTGATTTCACAACATCAGCAACACGTTCCGCCATGCGGTTCGCCAGCTCAGAAACAACGATTGCCTCTGGGACTTTAACGTCGCGGATAACTTTTTCGCGCTCAACCGTACCGCCCATCGCCTGACGACGTGCGCGTTCTTGTTTACGCTTCATCGCAGCCATGGAACGTTGACGTCCACCTTCACCACCAGACAGTGCCTGGTTCAGTGTCAGCTTACCGGAACGACGACCATCATTCTGGCCACCTTTGTTCTTAGGTTGACGTGTTTCACGCTCTGTTTTGCGTGGTGCAGACGATGGCTTTGGACCGCGTGCAGCCGCAGCTTCAGCATCCGCAGGCGTTGAAGCCGGCGCTGCTCTTGCAGCAGCAGGGGCCGCAGCCGGAGCACGCGCAGCAGCAGCTTCACGTTTCTTGGCTTCTGCAGCTTCTTCGACCTTGCGCGCTTCTTCTTCGGCTTTCGCCTTAGCACGTTCAGCACGGTCAATTTCTTCCTGCTCTTTCGCAGCAATCTCAGCACGGCGCTCTGCACGTTGTGCTTCGCGGGCTTCGTCGTCAGCTTTGCGCTTTTCAGCTTCCGCAGCCTCATTCGCCTTCGCAGCGCGAACCGCCTTCAGACGGCGTTCCATTTCCACATCGGAAATGCCCGCGGGGCGTCGTGCTGGGTTGCCGCCTGCGCCGCCGCCAGCAGCGCTTGGCTTAGCCGCACCGGGCTTCGGCACGACAACGCGTTTGCGTTTCGTTTCCACAACAACGCTTTTCGTGCGGCCATGGCTAAAGCTTTGCTTTACATTGCCAGGCTGTCCGCTCCGAACGCCGAGTGTCTTTTTGCCGTCATTATCGCTCATGTGGTCTCAAACCTTTCCGGTGACCCCATGTCACCGCCGTTTCCGCGCACGCCATACAGGCGTTTGGCTTCCTCTACTACACGTAGCGTGAGTCCGCCAGCCGCAAGCGCGCAATGTATCACATTTTCCCGCCCGAAAGCCAAACCCAATTCCTGGCCGGTTAAAAAACCGATGAAACTGTCGTCGCCTTCCGGTCGACGTAGCTTGGATTTTCCGCGCGCAGACCCGTCAGAGGCCTGAATTAAGACATCCGCCATTTCATTGGCGAGCATCCCCTTAACTTTCTCATATCCCTGCACCGCATAGCCGCCCTTGCGCGCCAGTGAAAGCAGATTGATCAGATTACGCTGCACAGCAGCTTCCAACTGATCGACCAGATCATCAGCGACCTGAACTTTCTGCTTCGCACCACGGGAAAACAGTCCTTTTGTAACCGCCTTATCCAGCGCGTCACGGTCTGCCGACACCCATATGCCGCGTCCGGGCAGCTTTTCAAGCACATCCGGCACGATTTGTGCCTCAGGCCCAACAGCAAAACGGATCAACCCGGCCTTAGGCTGGGTTTCTCCAGTCGCAATGCATCGACGTTCAGATGCATCACGATCCTTTATGCGGCCACCTCGTGCCATATCAGCGCTCCGAGACCTGAGATCAGGCCTCGGCCTCCTCGGATGCGAGATCCGCATCTTCATCAGATTCAGCTTCCAGATCTGCCGGATCAACCCAACCAAGTTGAATACGTGCGGTCATCACAAGGTTCTGTGCGTCTTCCAAAGAAATATCAAATTTCTCAAGAACACCGTCGTCCTTAATGCGTTGCCCATCTACAACAGTCCAGCCACCAGCAAGTTCCCAATCGGCGCAGGTTGCGAAATCTTCGATTGTTTTCACACCATCAGCAGCCAAAGCTTCGATCATTTGTGGTGTCAAACCTTCGTAAGCGAACAAGCTGTCTTCAGCACCCAATTCACGGGCCTTGTCGATTGATTTCTGGTTTTCTGCTTCGAGATATTCACGTGCGCGCGTTTGCAGTTCGCCCGCAGTGCCCTCATCAACGCCATCAATCACCAGAAGTTCGTTCACTTCAACATAAGCAACCTCTTCGAGATTGGTGAAGCCTTCAGACACCAGCAATTGCGCGAAGAATTCATCCACATCCAAAGCTGCCATAAACAGTTTGGTGCGCACAGAGAATTCGGCCTGACGACGTTCAGATTCGTCTGCTTCTGTCATGATGTCGATGTCCAAGCCAGTCAGCTGGCTGGCCAAACGTACGTTTTGGCCACGACGGCCAATCGCCAAGGACAATTGTTCATCAGGCACAACAACGGTGATGCGCTCTGCGTCTTCGTCCAAAACAACTTTGGTCACTTCAGCAGGCTGCAACGCGTTTACAAGGAAGGTTGGCTGATCATCATTCCAAGGAATAATGTCGATTTTTTCGCCCTGAAGTTCGTTCACAACAGCCTGCACACGTGAACCACGCATACCAACACAGGCACCCACCGGATCAATGGAACCATCATTGGAAATCACAGCGATTTTCGCGCGAGACCCTGGGTCACGTGCCACCGCTTTGATTTCGATGATGCCGTCATAGATTTCAGGCACTTCCATTTTGAACAGTTCCGCCATGAATTGCGGATCAGTACGGGACAGGAAGATCTGTGGGCCGCGCTGTTCGCGACGCACGTCCTTAATATAGCAACGTACACGGTCATTCGGGCGATAGCTTTCGCGGCCGATTTTATCGTTGCGACGCAAGATGGCTTCGCCGCCACCCAGATCAACAATCACATTGCCGTATTCTTCACGTTTCACGAGACCATTGATAATGGTGCCAGCGCGATCTTTGAATTCTTCGAACTGACGATCACGTTCAGCTTCGCGAATCTTCTGCAAAATCACCTGTTTCGCAGATTGCGCCGCAATACGGCCCATTTCCACAGGTGGAACTTCGTCAGACAATTCATCACCAACCGCAGGATCAGTTGTGTATTGCTTGGCTTGGTCAACGGTCAGCTCTGCTTGGTAATTTTCCAGCAAATCATCTTCAACAACCGTGCGCACACGGGTGAAGGTCGCTTTACCGTTTTTGCGGTCAATAGAAACACGAATGTCCATTTCCGCGCCGTAACGGGATTTCGCCGCCCGTGCGAGGCTTTCTTCCATCGCTTCAATAACCAGACCGGGGTCGATCATTTTTTCGCGGGCAACGGCCTCAGCAGTTTGGAGCAGCTCCAGCTGGTTTGCACTGGTAATCGCCATGTTCAGTCCTCCTCAGAACCGTTGTCGGTTTGGATTTCGTCAAATTGGTCTTCGTCAACAATGCCAGCGGCCTTACGTTGGCGCAGCATTTCTTTAATCAACTCGTCGGTCAAAATCAGCTTGGCATCAGACAGCCATTCAAATTTCAGACCAATGGTAACGGGTTCAGTGGTTTTGGTCGCATCAAGCGTGATAAGAACCTCGCCATCTTCCACACCCGCAAGCGTGCCCTTGAACCGACGGCGCCCGTCGATCAATTCGCTGGTTTCCATCTTGGCTTCGTAACCATTCCAGTTATCAAAGTCTTTCAGACGGGTCAGTGGGCGATCAATACCTGGGCTTGATACTTCCAATGAATAATTATCAATGATCGGATCTTCGACATCCATAATCGCAGATACGGCGGTCGAAACCCGCGCACATTCATCCACATCGATACCGCCATCAGGCCGTTCGACCATCAACTGAAGCGTGGCGACATTGCCACTCATCAGGCGCACACGGATGATTTCAAACCCCATATCAGTGATAGTGGGTTCAAGCAGTTCTAAAAGGCGACGATCAATCGCAGCTTTAGCTATAAGATCAGACACGGTTTTCCCCTGATGTCAGAACACAAAAAAACGGGCGCGCGGCCCGTTGCAATTTCCGGTGGGCGCTGGTTTTGGAAGCCAGCGCGCCGCTGTTAAAGACCATATACGCATAATAATCTGAGTCTGCAAGGCCCAACCTTACAGATACACCCAACGCGCATCATTCGTCCAAGCATTCGTGGCATCAACCAGTGCCCGCATCACCCCTGGTTCTGACAATGCATGGCCTGCCGCGGGGATCATTGTAAGGTTTGCATTATTCCAGCCCTTTGCCAGCTCCCAAGCTGAGGTCGGCGGGCAAATCATATCGTAACGCCCCTGAACAATCGTCGCGGGGATATGATGAATTTTATGCATATCACGCAAAATCTGCCCTTCATCCAGAAAAGCACCATTCACAAAATAGTGGCTTTCAAGGCGCGAAAACGCCAAAGCGTAATTCTGCGGCACCTGATAAGGCGTGCCATTGTTGCCCATAGAGGCCAGCGCGTTTTCCCAAACCGCCCAGGTCATTGCAAATTCACTTTGCGCCTCGCGATCATCACCAAACAAACGCCGATGATATGCGCCCATCAAATCATGACGCTCACCCTCTGGCACAAGATGAACAAAGCGTTCCCACAGCTCAGGCCAATATTTGCCAGCCCCACCGCCGTAAAACCAGTCCAACTCGGCTTTGCGCGCCAGAAATACCCCGCGCAAAAACAGCTTATCCGTCCGGTCAGGATGGGTCTGTGCATAGACCAGCGAAAGCGTCGCGCCCCAGCTGCCACCAAAGACAGACCAGGTGTCTATTTCAAGGGTTTTGCGGATCTTTTCCATATCCGCAACCAGATGCCATGTCGTGTTGTGTTCAACCGAAGCAAAGGGACGCGATCGCCCACATCCGCGCTGATCAAACAGGATCACCCTGTATTTCTCTGGATTGAAAAACCGTCGCATAATCGGGCTGCATCCGCCGCCAGGCCCGCCATGGACAACAATCACAGGAATGCCATCACGTCGCCCGCATTGTTCAACATAGATCTGATGCCCATCACCCACATCAAGCGTGCGCCGATCGAACGGCTCGCTGCTTGGGTATAGTTGCGACTCTGCGCTGATATGGCCAGCTGTTTTGTTCATAGAAATCCTATAGCATTTTCCCAGCAAACAGGCGATATGCTGTCGCAACAATACGCCAACAAAACCACACGGGGTTCAGAATGCAAGCCGCTCCTGAGAATAATACAAATACTTTCGACGCGGATGAAGTCGCAAAATTCGAAGCTATGGCTGCGGAATGGTGGGATCCAAACGGAAAATTCAAGCCGTTACATATGCTTAACCCCTGTCGCTTGGATTACATTACACGCCAGATCGCCGCAGAATTTGATCGTGACCTCCACGACAATCTGCCTTTCAAAGGCCTGCGCATCCTTGATATCGGCTGTGGCGGTGGGCTTTTGTCGGAACCCATGGCGCGCCTTGGCGCTGATGTGATTGGTGCAGATGCCGCAGCTGGAAACATTCCCGTGGCCCAGGCACACGCCCGTCAAATGGGTCTGGAAATAGATTATCGCAATTGCCTGGCCGAAGATCTAACCCTTGAGGGCGAGACCTTCGATGTTGTGCTAAACATGGAAGTGATTGAACATGTCGCCGATCCCCAGGCCTTCATGCATGCCTGCAAAACCCTGTTGAAACCGGGTGGCTTGCTTTTATGTTCGACGATCAACCGCAATCCAAAAAGCTTTGCTGTGGCGATCGTTGGCGCAGAACACATCATGCGCTGGCTGCCCAAAGGCACTCATGATTGGAAAAAATTCATCACCCCAGATGAATTGGTGGAATTGATCAAAACCGCAGGAATAGAGCCTGTTGATCGCAAGGGTTTTGTCTTCAATCCCCTGCTTTGGACATGGTCTATTTCTGATAGAGATCTGTCGGTGAACTACGTCACGGCCAGCGTGAACCGCAGTTAATCGCGCCTTAATCCCAACTTAGTCCTCGTCCAACTCATCACGTAAACTGCGCAAAACAGGCAATGCTGCCCGGATTTTTTCAGGTCCGATATCATGCACCGCGTCCCCAATCACAGGGGTGATCGCATGCAAAGCCGCGTCACGCGCAGATTTGCCCGCAGGGCTTATGGACACAAATTTGCGCCGCGCATCATCCCAATCTGGGCGAATATGCACATATCCAGCCCATTCCAGCTTGGACAAAGTATTCGTCATCGCGCCCTTGGTGACATGAAACGCACGGGCCAATTGTGCTGGCGATTTCTCGTCTTTCACATGCGCAAGATGGTTCAGCACCGAGAAATGCGAAAGTTCCATCCCTTTGGGCAGCGCCTTCGACAATCGATTGCGCGCCAGCTGCCCTGTCATGAAAACTTCCGAAAACAGGGCAATTGCAAGGGGATCTGATCCGTCGGTCACTCAGAAACCCCTTCTGGTCGTTCGAAATTTCTGTCGTGGGACAAAGTTGGAATGCGCCCCCGTGCGTCAGAAATCTTAGACATGTCCAAATCAACCATTGTCACCCCAGGATCTTCCCCGCCATCGACCAGAATCTCGCCCCACGGGGCAACCGCCAGCGAGTGGCCATAGGTGTATCGCGCCTTGCCCGTGCTGACCGGGTGCTTGCCACATTGGGCAGGCGCCAGCACAAAACAACCGGTTTCAATCGCGCGCGCACGCAATAAAACATGCCAATGCGCAGCGCCTGATACCGGTGAAAACGCGGCAGGTCCGGTAATGATATCCGCCCCGGCATGGCCCAGCGCGCGATGCAATTGGGGAAAACGCACATCATAGCAAATCGTCATGCCAACTTTGCCAAAGTCCGTATCCGCAACCACAGCCTGCGCGCCTGGCCGATATCCCGCTGATTCGCGGAAACTTTCTTGTGCATCAATATTCACATCAAACATATGAATCTTGTCATATCGCGCAACGATATCACCCGTAGGGTTGATCATAAAAGACCGATTGGCAAAACGCCCATCTGCGTCATCTGTCTTCAGCCCCAACGACCCGATCAACACCCAAAGGCCGAGCTTGGCAGCTTCATCGCGTATGCCAGCCAGTGTAATATCTTGATCTTCATGTTGCAGGACTGATTGCTGATGATTGCGACTGTTCGATACGCAATTCGTCACCTCTGGCGTCAGCACAAAAGATGCGCCATCTGCTTTGGCCTTGCGCATATATCCAAGCACATCCCGCAAATTATCTGCGGGAATGTCAGATGATGACAGCTGTATCAGCCCTGCACGCATGATTTAGCCGCCCAACATGATATCAAGAACGCCTTCGCGCTCAAGGCGATGCAAATCATCATTGCCACCAACATGTTCTTTTCCAATGAAAATCTGCGGAACCGATGTCGCGCCCTGAGCACGTTTTGACATGGCAGCACGCACAGCACGGTCCCCCCCAACGTCAGTTTCCTTATATTTCACACCCTTTTTCGCCAAAAGACGTTTCGCAGCGTGACAGAACCCACAGGTTTGGGTGGTATAAATTTCAACGGTTTTCATCGCGTGATCCCTTCAGTTTGTATTAACTTATAGGGATTTAGGCATCCTTCGCAACGCGTGCCAACACAACTACGTCAACTCGTGACGCACCGGAAATTTTACAGGCCTCTGCACAGGCCTGTAAAGTCGCCCCCGAAGTCATCACATCATCCACCAACAACACCGGGCGCCCAGCGCATCTGATCTTGCGCCTGGGGTGAACAAAAACATTTCCTGACATGATTTTCGCGCGCTCCACCGTGGTTTTTCCATCCATTGAAGGGGTGCGATGCCTCCGAATCAACAGATCCTGACAAAGGGCCACTTCCGCTGTTTTACTTAAGGCCGACGCCATGAGAGCCGACTGATTATACCGGCGCTTCAACAGGCGTGACCAATGCAGTGGAACAGGGGCCACAAGCGTTTTCCCCGTGATCAAATCCTTGGCCGCGTCTGCCATCCATTGTCCAGCTGGTTTGCCCAGATCCGCCTTATCGCCATGTTTCAGCGATAGAACCATGTTCCGGATATTCCCACCATAAAGAGCCACCGCACGCCCCCGTTGCCAAGATCGCTGAACGTTAAGACACTCATCACATTTCAAACGTCCTTCGCCTAATTCGTTATCCGGCTCTTCTCCGGGCAAGGGCACACCGCAACAATCACAGATCAACCCGCTGATAAACGGAGTTTCGGCCCAGCATTGCGCGCATAGCCCACTGTTCATAGTTTCAACGGTGGCATTGCATGTTATGCATTGGGGCGGGTAAAGGACATCGAGCGCTTTTTGCATCATCACCTCAGGCACAACCTTCCACGGCACGCCCTTCCGGAGAAACGGATGAACGAACCAGATAGACTAACCAATCGCCAACACCTGCTGCGCAATCGCGCGCGTGCCACGGCAATGGAAACGCCAGCGACCTTCCTTCTGGAAGACACCGCGCTTGAGATTCAAGAAAGACTCAACGAGGTTAACAGGTCGTTTAAATCCGTGGCAATTGTCACAGGATTTCCTGATTTTTGGGCGAATTTCATGCCGAACGCCCATATTGTGCCGGATGACGACATTCTGGCCCTTGCGCCACAGCAATATGATCTGGTCATTCACGCGTTGTCCCTACATTGGGCCAACGACCTTGTCGGTCAACTTATACAATGCCGTCGCGCGTTAAAAGCTGACGGTTTGTTCCTAGGCACATTGTTTGGCGGTCAAACTCTGTCTGAATTGCGCAGTTCCATTGCCGAAGCCGAAATTGACCTGACTGGCGGCCTGTCCCCCCGCGTCGCCCCAATGGCCGAGATCCGCGAACTGGGTGCGCTATTGCAACGTGCGGGATTTGCCCTGCCCGTTGCGGACAATATGCCGCGTAACGTCACCTATGGCGACGCATTCGCTTTGATGCGTGATCTGCGCGCCATGGGCGAAGGCAATGCCATTGCTAAACGGATTACGGCACCCACGAAAAAGGCTCTATTTCAGGGGATGTCGGACATTTATGCGAAAAACTTCCCTGCCCCGGACGACCGGATCAAAGCAACGTTTGACGTCATAACCCTAACCGGCTGGGCCCCACATGACACACAGCAACAGCCGTTAAAACCAGGGACTGCAAGACAAAGCCTTGCAAACGCGTTAAACACAGCAGAAATCAAACTACCAGAATAGCGTCAAGCGCCAGGACATATTATGCTGCCAAACAACCATCCAACGTTACCAACCGCCAAAACTGGCATTCTTGTGGCCAATTTGGGCACGCCGGACGGGTATGATTACTGGTCCATGCGACGGTATCTGGACGAATTCCTATCTGATCCACGTGTTGTTGACACGCCGCGCTGGAAATGGCTGCCAATTCTAAAACTGATCATTCTATCATTTCGGCCATTTACCTCGGGCAAAGCGTATAAATCCATTTGGAACGAAGATCAGGGCGAAAGCCCCTTGATGACCATCACCCGCGCCCAAACCGACGCCTTGCGTGAACAGCTGGCCGCGCAATATGGTGACAAGGTCCAAGTCGAGTTCACGATGCGTTATGGCAACCCTTCAATCGTGTCTAAAGTGCGCGAAATGGTGGAAAATGGCTGTGAACGTATCCTGTTTTTCCCGCTGTACCCACAATACGCCGGGGCAACGACCGCCACAGCAAATGACGCGTTCTTCGCGGCTTTGAAGAAGGAAACCATGCAACCCGCATCGCGCACGGTTCCGGCATATTTTGCACATCCCGCTTATGTGGACGCGCTCGCGACATCTGTGGAACATGCATACGCCCAGATGGAGACGCGCCCAGATCACTTGATCGCGTCCTATCACGGCATGCCACATCGGTATTTAACCCAAGGTGATCCCTATCATTGCCACTGTGTGAAATCGACCAGACTGCTGAAAGAACGGCTTGGCTGGGAGGACGGTGAGATCATCTCGACCTTCCAATCCCGCTTTGGTGTCGAAGAGTGGCTGAAGCCCTACACAGTTGAAGAAGTCGCGCGTCTGGCAAAGGCTGGCAAAAAGAACATCGCGGTCATCGCACCTGCGTTTTCCGCGGATTGCATCGAAACCTTGGAAGAGGTGAATGAGGAAATCGGGGATGCGTTCAAGGAAGCCGGCGGCGAAAGCTTCACCTATATTCCCTGCCTGAACGACCAAGACATCCATATCCAGGCCCTGACACAAATCATCAATGAAAACCTGCACGGCTGGGTTTAAGCTGGGCATGAAAAAGGGGGCAGATGCCCCCTTAATACGTCTCTATTTCAGGTGGCTTTAGATCAAAAGAACCTGTGTGCCGTTTTTCGTCAGCGCGAATAATTCAGCAATATGTTCGTTGTACAGGCCGATACAGCCATTTGACGAACGACGCCCGATTTTACGCGTGTCTTGCGTGCCGTGGATCCGGTAATAGGTCCAGCTTAGGTACAAAGCATGGGTGCCCAAGGGGTTTTCCGGGCCAGGACCGATGTAATCAGGCCATTCAGGGTTGCGAATCTTCATAGACGGCGTTGGTGACCAGCTTGGGCCATCAACTTTACGCACGATAGACGTCCGACCACGACGGGTCAGTTCTTCATTCATTGGAACAGACGTTGGGAACAGTTTGTAAACCGTTTGGTCTTGGTTCCAGAAGTGCAAAACGCGCGACGTGGTATCCACAAGAATCGCACCTTTGTTGGTATTTGCGAAGTAAGGTTCCCAGCTGAGCGCCCGAAAGCTTGAGATATTGTGGCTCACAACTTCGCCACCGGTTTCTGCCGTCTGCGCGATAACAGGCGTCGCAAGCGTAGCTGCGGCCAAGGTGGAAGCCCCGGTCAGAAAGCTCCGGCGATTGATTTGATCTGGTTTAAACATTTTTCTGAACCTGCTTTGGTCTTCGGTGACAACGAATTTGGGCCGACATTATTGCGGGAATGCCGCAGTCGCAAATCAAACAAGCGTTATCCCGCCGATTTTACACGATGGTGCTTTGAAATACACGCTGCTTGGGCTTAGACGAACACCAGACAAACCATAGGTGCTTCACAATGAAAAATATTCTGGCGTTGTTCGCCTCTCTGATCCTTATTCTGGGTGCCTGCACGCAACCGACCCCGTCCATTGGCCCTGATGGAAAACCTTTGCCACAAGTCTATCGCATCGGAAACGCGTCCCAAGTACAGTTCCGCATGTTGGATTCCGTGAATTCACTGCGTTCCGCCGCCGGCCTTAGCCCCGTCCAGTTGAACAGTGCGCTAAATGCAGCGGCCGCGACCCATTCCAAAGACATGTCCGTCCAGAACCGTCCTTGGCACTTTGGGTCTGACGGTTCATCCCCACTTATTCGCGTAACCCGTTCCGGTTATGTTGGCTCGCTACTGGGCGAGAACATCTCAGAAACCTATGAAACAGAGCTTCAAACCCTCGCTGCGTGGATGGAACGTTCAGACACGCGCGATGTGATCTTGGCGTCTGGCGCGACGAATCTCGGGTTTTCGTGGTCACAGGAAGCCAACGGAAAGATCTGGTGGACATTGCTGATCGGCAACAACACTGCGCCAACCCTGCAAGTCACTGCATCCGCAGCGGCCATCCAAAATTAATAAACTCATATATGTAGAAAAGGCGGGCCCAGTTGCCCGCCTTTTTTATTGGCATCTTTTTATGGATATATGGTGATCGGCGTTCCGACACTCACCATTGAATATATCTCTTCGATTTCTCGGTTAGAGACAGCAATACAGCCCCAAGTCCAATCTGTGCTGCCATCTGCCGTACTGCCGCGGCGGGGGGCACCGTGAATGAAAATATCGCCACCCGCGCTGGCACCCAATGCAGCCGCAGCGGATCTGTCCGCGCGATTTGGATATGAGATTCCGACACTTAGGTGAAAACGGCTGTTCGGGTTTTTACGATCGATCTGGTAATGCCCTTCCGGGGTACGCCCATCGCCCTCAACCCGTTTATGGCCAACGGGGGCAAAGCCCAAACGCACACGATAACTGCGCAACACGTCGTTGTTATGAAGCAGGCGAAGCTTTCTACGCCCCTTATAAAGCACGATCCGCGTTACTTGGGGGCCATTGTACCCGCGAAATTTCGTATCTCTGCTACTGCACGCCGTGAGAAATGAGCTAGCCAATAACCCGGCTAAAAATGTTGAACGCTTCATAATTTCGGAACCTGTTTTCTTTTTGAATAGGTCACATCGCTCTAACGACACAACCCATCCTCTGCATTCATTCGCCCAGCGGGATCACTTATCTGTGAAATCCCGCTGTGATTTCCACATGTGATGACCAACGGAACTGATCCACAACCTTCACATCGCGCATCTCGAAACCCGCTTTTAGCAAGACTTCGGCATCGCGCGCAAAGCTGACCGGATTGCACGATACCATTGCGATGGTTTTCACTTTTGACTTCGCAATTTCAATCACCTGAGCCTCGGCACCCGCCCGAGGTGGGTCAATGATGATCGCGTCAAACCGATTCAATTCATCTGGCAATAGGGGCCGACGGAACAAATCACGGGCTTCCGCAGTCAATGTTTTCAATCCATGTGCCATGCGCCAGGCCGCTGTCAGGCTGGTGACCATATCCTTGTCGCCCTCAACCGCATGCACTTCTGCATTCTTCGCGGCAGGTAAGGAAAATGTCCCACAACCCGAAAACAGATCCAAGACCTTCTTCGCACCAGAAACAGTCTCTAATGCAGAGGAAACTAGACAGTCTTCGCCCTCTTTCGTCGCCTGCAAGAAGGCCCCAGCCGGAGGGGTTACACTGTACCCTGCAAATTCCAATACGGGGGTGTGCTGGGCGGCAACAGGTTCATCATCCCACGTCAGGCGCGCCACCCCCGGATGAACAGACATCTGCGCAAGCTCAGACAGCAATGCGCCATCAGCAGGCTTGCCACCCTCTGCGTGAATATCGATACCGGACATGGTTTCCGTCACTGCAAACCGCATCGCACCCTTACGCGTCGCACCCGCCACCGTCAGCATTTCCAAAAACGGGATGATCTCCAGCAAAGCCGGACGCAACACAGTGCATTTTGGAATGGCAATGACCGTGTCAGAACCCTTCATGTGGAAGCCAACCAGCGCGCCTTTTTTGGTCCGGCGACCAGAAAACACAGCACGGCGGCGCGAAGACACAGGCGAGGTCACAACATCATCAATATCAGTGTCTATTCCGCGGGCTTTGAACGCATTTGCAACGACCGATTTTTTGAAATTCGCCACGAAATCATCTGATGCATGCTGCAAACCACAGCCACCACAGCTGCGCGCATGCGAACACGGCGGCTTTACCCGGTCTGAGGATGGCGTCACGATGGAAGGGTTCACAATGCGGTCTTTCTCA
This sequence comes from Halocynthiibacter namhaensis, assembly GCF_000812685.1. Lineage (GTDB taxonomy): Bacteria > Pseudomonadota > Alphaproteobacteria > Rhodobacterales > Rhodobacteraceae > Halocynthiibacter > Halocynthiibacter namhaensis. Next base: position 156,737 of record NZ_JWIF01000056.1, on the reverse strand, counting down.
ACCGTGCCTGTGATCACTTCGCCAGGCAATACGCCCGCCACGAACAAAGGGCCTTCAACGATGCCATCGCCCTGGTGTCCAAGTCGTTCTACTGTAAATTCACGCAACCTCTGTTCCTTCTATGCCGATAAAGCCACCAGACTGTCGCCCCCAATACCGCGCATAGAGACCATTTTGCAAAAGCAAATCCGCATGTGTGCCAATTTCTGCAATTTTGCCCTGATCCATGACCACTATTCGGTCCATCCGGGCAATGGTCGATAGTCGATGCGCGATCGCAAGAACGGTCTTTCCGTCCATCACTGCCTCTAGGGCAAGTTGGATCGCGGCTTCGACCTCGGAATCAAGTGCGCTGGTGGCTTCATCCAGAACCAAGATCGGCGCGTCTTTCAAAATGGCCCGCGCAAGCGCAATGCGTTGCCGCTGTCCACCGGAGAGTTTCACGCCGCGTTCGCCCAAAAACGCATCAAACCCACTGCGCCCCATGTGATCACGCAAATGCGCGATAAAGTCCAACGCCTCGGCTTTTTGAGCTGCGGTGCGCACCGCATTTTCATCCGCATCAGGTCGGCCATACCGGATGTTGTCAAAGGCCGTGCGGTTAAACATAGCCGTGTCCTGTGTCACCATCGCGACCTCGGTGCGTAAACTATCTTGCGTCACAGTCGCAATATCTTGGCCGTCGATCAAAATACGACCCTCTTCTGGGTCATATAGGCGTAAAAGCAGTGAAACCAACGTTGATTTTCCCGCACCCGACGCGCCCACAATGCCGATTTTCTCACCGGAAGACACGGTCAAATTCAAATTCCGAACCCCGCCAACTTCCTTACCATAAGCGAACCCCAAATCCTGAAAACTGACCTCACCATATGGTACGGTTAGCTTTTGCGCGTCGGGGTGATCCACCAATTCATGGGCCGGGCTTAGGGTGTGCATCCCATCTTCTATTTCACCCAAATCGCCATAGATCCCCATAAGGGTCCAGCTGACCCAACCTGTCATCTGCGACAGCCGAATTGACATGCCGCCAATCGCAGTCAGATCACCGCCAGTGACCCCGCCTTCTTGCCAACGCATCAACCCGTAAGACAACATTGCGACCGGCAGTAACCCCGCCAAAATGATCAATAAGACCCGAAACAACACCGCAAGTGCCGCCCATTCTATGGCCTTGTTGCGAAACCCAGCGACGGCCTCATGCGCTGCGCGATCCTCATGGGCGTCATGGGCGAACAGTTTCACCGTCTTGATATTGGTAATTGTATCAACGATTTGCCCCGTAACCCCTGCACGTGCCCCAGCTCGCGCGGCAGATCGCAGGCGCACCCGGGGCAGGAAATACCGCAGCAACACCAAATACCCCAGCAGCCAAACCAACATGATCCCGAGCAGCCCCAAATCAACGCTGCCCGACAGAACCAACATCCCCAACACAGCCGTGACCGCAAATGTCATCGCATTGACGGTTTCTTGGGTCACCGAGACGATTGAATTGGCAGTCTGCATCTGTTTCTGTGCGATACGCCCGGCGAAATCATTGTCAAAGAAATCAACAGATTGCCCCAATGTATGCCGATTCAGCCGCATCATCACTTGGGCAAACAGATTCGGCATCATTGCAATGGATTGAAACCCCGTCGCCAAGGCAAATGACAGCGGCCGCAACACCACAAGAATGCCGAATGCAGCCAATAATATTCCGGTGTTTTCCCCCCAGAAATCGCCTCCAGGTTGGAACAATGTGACCGCATCAATGATGCGGCCCAACATAAACATGATAAGCGCTTCAAATATCCCACCCACAGCAAACCCAACTGCGGCCAGGCCAATCACGGGCCAACATCCCTTTAACGCCCACCCAAGGAACGCCCCCAATCGTGCGGGGGGCGGGCCGTCGGCTGGGATTTCTGGGTCAACGCGGTTCGCAAACCAATCGATTATCTTATTCGTTTGCATTTTGTTCCTCATGCCCCAAAAATCCACCGGATTGTCGCGCCCAGAAGCTTGCGTATAAACCCTCTTGTGCAAGCAGTTCGTCATGGGTCCCATCTTCAATAATTAGACCCTGATCCAGCACAATAATACGATCCATGCGCGAAATCGTTGAAAGGCGATGGGCGATGGCAAGCACGGTTTTGCCCTCCATCATTCCGTATAACGTGTCCTGGATCGCCGCCTCAACTTCACTATCAAGGGCACTGGTTGCCTCATCTAAAAGCAGGATCGGAGCATCCTTTAGGATCACACGCGCAAGCGCGATACGCTGTCGTTGCCCACCAGAAAGCTTTACGCCGCGCTCGCCAACCTCGGCGTCATATCCGCGCCGCCCCTCAGGGTCTTCCAGCTCCAAGATGAAATCATGCGCTTCGGCCTGTTTCGCGGCTGCAATCATTTCCGCCTCGGACGCATCTGAGCGACCATAAAGCAGGTTTTCCCGCACGGATCGATGCAGCAAAGAACTGTCTTGCTGAACCATCCCAATTTTGCGCCGCAAACTGTCTTGTGTCACCTGCGAGATATCTTGCTCGTCAACGGTGATTTTCCCGCCATCAACATCATAAAACCTTAAAAGAAGCTTCACGAGGGTAGTTTTCCCGGCGCCCGACCGCCCAACCAGACCAATCTTTTGCCCGGGTTCTACGCGCAAATCGATACCCGATAGGCCACCAGTATCCCGCCCATACCGATGGACCAGGGATTGCATCTCAATCGCACCTTCTTTGAATTCCAAAGGCTTGGCACCTGGCGCATCCGTCAAAGTGATCGGTTGTGCGATGGTTTCCATGCCCTCCGAAATCACGCCAAGATTGCGGAAGAAACTGGACAGTGCCCACATGATCCAGCCCGTCATCGCGTTCAATCGCAGACATAATGCAGTCGCTGCGGCAACAACGCCGACGCTGGCACTGCCCAGCATCCAAAGCCAAACAGCCCAGCCAACAACCCCAACAATCAGGAACCCATTCACTGTCACCAACATCACATCCATTTTGGTGAAGATCCGCATCTCTGCCTGAAAAGTTTTGCGCGTATTTTCAATCGCTTCCCCCGCCCATTTGACCTCAGTTTCGTCATGGGCGAACAATTTCACAGAATGGATATTGGTATAGCTGTCAACCACACGCCCCGTCACAACAGACCGCGCATCAGATGCCGCCTTTGACGCGGGTCCCACGCGGCGCATCGTCCAACGTACCAACAACACATACAGCACGAACCAAGCCAGCAGAGGCAGAACCAAACGAATATCTGCCCCCAACAGCAAAACCGCAGCCCCTATCAAATAGGCGACAGCAAATGTCATGGCATCAAATACCTGAAATACCGCTTCACCCGCTGCGGGAGGGGTCTGCATGATACGGTTGGCAATACGCCCGGCAAAGTCGTTTTCAAACCAACCAACCGATTGACGCAACACATGTTTATGCGCACGCCATCGGATCAGCGTCCCAAAGTTCGGCAAGATGGTATTGTTCAAAAGGGCGACATCAACCATTTGAATAAGCGGCCTTAACACCAAGATGAAAGCCGCAATCGCGATGAATTCCCACATGTAATCGCTGCGCACAACATCTGGCGGCAAGGTGGTCAACAGATCCACGATACGCCCCATGTACCAGATCAAACCTACTTCAATCGCAGCAACAAAAATCGACACGATCGCAGTGATCCAAAAGACCTTCACAAAGGGGCGCGAATTGGCACGCATAAAGGGCCACAGCTTCGTCGGTGGCACATCCGTTTCAGGGTAATCCGTGTAAGGATCAACAAGACGTTCGAAAAAACCTAACACAGTAAATAGCTTTCAAAATCCAGAGAGAGGGAACATTTGACGAATATGCACAGGGAACACCACGCCCGTCACTTTCACAAGCGGATTTCATACCTCATTGTGCCTGGGTCGAAATTATATCTTAGAAAGCAGATCTTCCTTGGTTTCTTGGAAATTCGAAGCGATCCACACTGCTTCAAGCGCTTTCAGCTGATCCCCAAGGTTTTTGCCTGAAAAACGCGGCGTAAGATCTTTGGCAGTGATCGGGAAAGTGGCGTTGCTTGCCTCCCAAAGGCCATCCAGCGCAGTAGCCGAAAGCGGCATTCCAGACAAAACACCCCGCAATAGAGTCACATTTTGAGCACACTCATACCCATTGCGGTAGGCCAGTTCAGTGATTGGCGTCAGAGAGGTCATTTCTTGGCGTAACAATTCCAAATCACGGGCATGCGCTTTGGACAGCCGCAATTTTTTGGCGACATCTTCCCCACCAATAATTGCCAGACGACGTATGGGATTGGGGGGCAGTGTTTCTTCCAGATGCACCAAAACCGCAAGCATGGACACATCGGCGCCCGGCAAGATGCGCAACATCACACCCATCTGCTGCATCGCACAAAGCGCGGGTGCTGGGTCCGGCGCATTTAACAGTTTCAACATCTCAGAGCCAACCCGTTCGCGCGAGAGGCTATCTAAGCCGTCCAAATTGGCAGCAATAGCAGCCAACGCCTCTGGATCAAGCCCTGCGGCGGCGTCTCCGTACCAAGCATAAAATCGGAAGAACCTAAGGCTGCGCAGGTAATCCTCTTGGATACGCATGTCCGCATCGCCAATGAAACGCAATCGTCTGATACGCAGATCAGGTAGGCCGGAGACCGGGTCGAAAATCACGCCCTGCGCGTCCGCATAAAGCGCGTTGATCGTAAAATCACGGCGGCCAGCGTCTTCTTCCATGGTTTCTGCGAAAGCGATCGTTGCACGCCTTCCATCCGTCGCCACATCACGGCGCAGGGTTGTGATCTCGTATGGGATTCCTTCACAGATCACCGTCACCGTGCCATGTTCGATCCCCGTTGGAATAACCTTCAAACCTGCATTTTCCGCAAGGTTAGACACTATTTCTGGCTGGGCATCCGTTGCGATATCAAGATCAGCAACAGGTTCCGATATCAGCGCGTTGCGCACGCATCCCCCAACAAACCATGCCCCATATCCCGCGCCGTTCAGCATCGACATGATCGTTCTGCTGGCGGTGGAGGTTAGCCAATTTTCGTCTGTAAGTGTGGTTTTCACAGTGACACCTGCGCCAAATGCCGCAGCATCCGCGCTGTGGCCCCCCAGATATAATACGGGCCAATGGGCACCGTGTAATAGTATCGCTTCAAATTTTGCCAAACACGCGACTGGATCTGATAATTATCAATCGCGGTCACATGCGCCAAAGGCACCACGAAAATCTCGGATACCTCGCCAGGTTCGGCTTTCATTTCATAGTCGCCATGCACCAAACCAACAACAGGCGTGACCAAAAACCCTGTAACAGTCTCATGTTTGGGCAGCTGCCCCAGAATTTCCACCTGTTCAGGGGGCAGCCCGATTTCTTCATGTGCCTCTCGCAAAGCCGCCGCGACCGCATCCGCATCTGTGGCATCAACCTTGCCCCCAGGGAATGCGATCTGCCCTGGATGATGTTTCATCCCTGACGCGCGTTTCGTTAAAATGACACAAGCTTCACCATCGACATGACACACGGCAACCAAGACCGCCGCTGCACGCAATTTCCGACCTGCTGGCAAAGCCATGTCAGGGTTCAAATCAAAATCGGACGACGCTGTTTGCCCCCGCGTTACCGCATCCCGCAAATATTCTGTCGTCCGATTGTTGCTCATTCAGTGGCCTTTGCGTCTTTCCCAACAGTCTGCGGATCCAACACATATTGCGCGCCACAGAATTGGCAATCTGCTATGATCTCGTTGTTTTCTGTTGTCATATGAGTCAGTTCTCTGGCCGAATAAATTGACAAGCTGCTGCGCACTTTTTCTTCTGAACAGGGGCAACCAAACTTCACAGATTGCGGATCATAAACACGCGGCGCTTCCTCATGGAACAAACGCACCAACAGCTCAGCCGGATCAACCGTTGGGCCAATCAGTTCCAGTTCCTCCACGGTAGACAGCAAAATATTGGCGCGGTTCCAGTTTTCCTCGGCGTCGTCATCCAACAGATCACTTGCAGATAGAACGCCACCTTCGCCGCTTCCGCCCTCATCCGACACAGAAGGGGATGCCTTAGGCATGTGTTGCAACATCACACCGCCCGCACGCCACGCTTCCGCGTCACCAGGCAAGGTTGAACGACCCGAGGTCAATTCAAATCTGGTCGGCAATTGTTCAGATTGCGCAAAATAGGTTTCTGCACATTTGGTCAAAGACCCGCCCGCAAGGGGGGTGATTCCCTGATAAGGCTTCATGCCGTCGCCTTGGTCGATCAGAATGGCAAAATAACCTTTGCCAATCAGATCAAATGGCGTGTCGTTTTCGTCCAAACGATCTTTATCAAAACTCGCCCATGCGCGAAGACGCGCAGGTTCACCACCTTTTTCAGCCCCGTAATAATCCGTCGCCAAGATGCGCGCAGGCCCATCGCCGCGCACTTGCAAGGACAGTTTCCACCTCAGATCAATCGTCTGACCGATCAGCGCCGTCAGCATCGCCATCTCAGCAACCAAAGCTTCGATTTTCTCGGGGTAATCATGCTGCGCTAGAACTTGGTTCAGCAGCCCATCGAGGCGACAAATCCGGCCGCGAATATCGGCTCGGTCAAGCTGGAAGGGAAGAACGGTATCATCCCAGGCGAGTTGAGTGGTAAAAGACATCAGACATTCCTTGCGCTGTTGTCACAGAAATACTCTGTCTGCCAAATTTCAGCAACCAATTCGCAAAATCGCATCTCAGGTACTTTCACACGCCAAATTCAGCAGGCCAACCCTGCACCCCATTCACGGATATCTCTAAGAAACACATTGTATTTTAGAAGACTTGTCTATGGATGGCGCTTGTTTGAAAACGATAAATCTGCTTATCTGTTTCTACCGACCAGAAGGTTGGGACCTAATTTCAGAACACGTGTGTGGTGCTTGGGAGCGCACGGGGTGGAGGAGGGTCCCGGGGGGTCGGGATCCTCCATTTTATTGTTGTAATCAAAACAACGTGAGGACCAATCCGATAATCGCACATCCACCCGTTGCATATCCGCAATCAATCACGGTCAAGATCCGCGGGCGATTGCTGTAGGCATAGTTGGTTGCAATCCAAGGTGCCGCGATGAATAAACCAAGCCCCAAACCTGCAACAATCCCTTTTTCCCAACCGGAAATCCCCGCCAATGAGAACATATGGCGCATCATTCCTGCGACGAAAAGCAATGCAACAAATGAGATGATATAGGGTGTTTTTCCCGCGTTCTGCATGTCAGATTCGGACACGCCTGCGGCCTTCATCCACGGTTTCGCCAGCGCCATGTACCAGATCGCGCCGAAAGCAAACCCGACAACTGCCGCGACCAATATGTTCAAGAACTCCATCACAGATCTCCCTTATTTGGGTTAGTGTGCCGGAATTCCCGCCAATTCGCAAACCCGCGCCCATTCGGCCGGCGTAATGGGTTGAACAGAAAGGCGGCTGCTTTTGACCAAAACCATTTCGCTTAACTGCGCATCTGTTTTGCAGATTTCCAATGTAACCGGGGTCTTCACGGGATGTAGGGCCTTGATTACAACGCAATCCCATCGCGTGTCATCCGTGCTGCTGTCTTGGCGGGCCTCTTCGATCACTTCAACCACGCCAACCACGGATTTTTCTTTCAGTGAGTGATAGAAAAAACCACGATCTCCGATTTTCATGGCTCGCATATTGTTGCGCGCTTGGTAATTGCGCACGCCATCCCATTCTTCGCCCTCATCACCCTTGGCGACCTGGTCATCCCAGCTCCAGGCGTTGGGTTCAGATTTGAACAGCCAATACGCCATCAGCCAATGACCTTATTCCACACGGTCAATGACACGTCTTCAAACAGGCCCGCCTTGGCATATGGATCATTCGCGGCCCAATCTTCGGCCTGTGCCATATCTTCCACATCCAGAATCACCAGTGATCCACACATTTCGCCTGCGGCATCCAAAAACGGGCCGGCTTGCGCAACAATTCCGCTGGATTTGATGTGGTTCACATGGGCTTCACGATTTTCCAAGCGAATATTTAGGGCACCGGGTTTGTCCCGACCAACAAGGGCAATAAGCATGTTATTCCTTTCTAAGAGGGCGCGAAAGCAGACCTTCAGCCGCCTCTGCAAGAGTAATTTCCCCAAGGGTGAGCGCCGCAACAGTTTGCGTCAACGGCAGATCCACCCCGGCATTTTTGGCAAGATGCGCCACAGCACGCGCCGTGGCAACACCTTCTGTTGTGATCTTCGGGTCCGGGGTTTTCCCCGCGCCAACATCAAAACCATATTTATAATTGCGCGACTGATCCGAAGAACAGGTCAGTGTCAAATCACCAAACCCCGACAGGCCCGTCAAAGTTTCGGGATTTGCCCCCAAATGCACCGCAAGTCGCTGCATTTCAGAAAAACCGCGCGTCATGATCGCGGCGCGTGCACTTTCCCCAAGGCCTGCGCCGATCACCGCGCCACAAGCGATGGCAACAACGTTTTTCAACGCACCACCAAGCTCGGCCCCGACCATGTCATCCGTCAGGTAAAGCCGCACAACGGATGTGGACAATTCCTGCTGCAATACAGGGGCGGTTTTGTCAGCGCATGCAAGCGTCATCGCGGTGGGCAATCCCCCGGCAATATCGCGTGCAAACCCTGGACCCGTTAAGATCGCAGGCACGGAGTCAGGTGCGAATTTCTGCAACAATGCAGAGGTGCCTGAAAGGCTTTCCAACTCAATGCCCTTACAGCATCCAATCAACGTTTTTCCCTGCAATAGGATCTTATTTTCGCGCAGGAATTGACCCAGCTTTTGCATCGGCAAACACATTAAGATCTTGTCTGCTTGGGTGGCCTCGCGCAGGGATGATGTCGCCCGAAGTGCCGGTGATAAACGGACCCCGGCAAGGCGAGATGTGTTTTCATGCAGGCTGTTGATCGCTAAAACTGTATCTTCAGAACGCGCCCAAATCGTGACGTCTCGCCCGTCGGCTGCGTGGCTTTGCGCCAATGCTGTCCCAAAGGCACCCGCGCCAATCACTGATACCGTCATGCTTTTGCGCCCTTCTTGCCAGATCCCAACATAGATGCTTGCAACCGATCAAGCGGCCAACGCGGCCGCGCGGAAAGCGTCAAATCATCCTGTGCGCCTTCACGAAACCGCAACAGGCCCGCCCAGGCGATCATCGCCGCATTGTCCGTGCAATATTGCATCGCAGGCGCAGTAAACGTGACGCCTTTTTCCGCAGAAACAGTCTCTAACGCGGAACGAATTGCCTGATTTGCCGCAACCCCGCCCGCGACGGCAAGCGTTGCCTTGGTTGGGTTTTCATCCAAATAGATATCAATCGCACGACGCGTTTTTTCCGCAAGAACGTCACTGACCGCGGCTTGAAACCCGGCCGCCAGATCATTCACGTCTTGGCGGTGCAATGTGTTTTCATCTGTAATTACCGTATCACGCGCCCGTAAAACAGCTGTCTTCAAGCCCGAAAATGACATGTCACATCCCGGCCGATCCAAAAGCGGGCGCGGCAAGGCAAACCGTTTCGCATTCCCCGATCGTGCCGCCACTTCCACCGCTGGGCCGCCCGGTTGTGGCAACCCCGTGAGGCGCGCAACCTTGTCAAAAGCCTCGCCCGGGGCGTCATCAATCGTGCCGCCAAGCCTATGAAACTCATCAATGCCGCGCACAATCAAAAACTGACAATGACCGCCAGACACCAGAAGCATCAACATCGGAAAGGAAAGCGGTTCACTTAACCCAGGTGACAGCGCATGCCCCGCAAGGTGGTTCACCCCAACCAAGGGAACGCCACTGCCAGCACTTAGGCCTTTCGCACACATCACGCCGGATAAAACCCCGCCGATCAGACCAGGCCCCGCCGTCACCGCGATACCATCAAGATCCGCCAGTGCGACATTGGACGCGGCCAAAGCCCGTTCAACACAATGGTCAATGCGTTCCGCATGGGCGCGGGCTGCGATCTCTGGCACGACACCGCCGAAATTCGCATGCAAATCCGTTTGGCCTTCGATCACATTGGCAAGCACATCAGATATTTCACCAAGCGTGTGGCGGACAACCGCAGCGCCGGTATCATCGCAGCTGCTTTCAAGTCCCAGGAAGGTCAGAGTATTTTTCATAGCCATCATTTGTTGCGCGTTTATCTCTCTGCAGGTAACACCTGAAGCATGGTCAGACAATCCCGCCCCTTCGTCCTTTTGACGCGCCCTCAGGCACAATCTGAACGCTTTGTGGGCGATTTACGCGACTGTGGCGCCACATGTGTGATCGCGCCGGTGATGCAAATCGAGCGGATTAACGCGGTTTATCCACCCCATGACGGCGATTTTGTGCTGACCTCAGAGAACGCCTTACGCACATTGCCTGATATTTTTAACAAACCTGGCCGACGCGCGTTTTGCGTTGGCAGGCAAACCGCGCGTGCGGCACAACGCATGGGGTTTGACGCGATATCCGCCGATGGCAATGCCGAAGACTTGCGTGAACTTCTAACAAAGGTAAAAAATAACAACAACTTGCTACACCTCAGCGGCGAACATCAAGTCAGTGCTGTTTTGGAAGACATCCCCAATCTGCGCCGTATCGTGACCTATCGGCAGACAGAAATGCCGCCTGATACAGGGGCACAAACCCTGCTTGGTGGGGAAGCTCGGGTTATAGTTCCCCTATTCTCGCCCCGCTCTGCGCGCTTATTTTTCAAAATATACCCCAATATTGCGGCACCGTTGCATATAGTGGCGATCAGCAAAGCGACGGCTAACGCCGTTCAACATGGGGCAGCGACAAAAATAGACATTGCGGCGCAGCCCAATGGTGACAATATGAAGAAGTTAGTTGCTGAGTTAATTTGAGTAGCACGTATAATGTTTGAGCGGAAAAAGAGGTGAAATCAGTGGCAAAATCTCCAAAAAAACCAAGTAAATTGGAAAATGAGATTTCTGACGTGTCAGAGACAATTGAAATTGTGGATGAAACCTCTGTTCAATCAGATACAGACGATGCTTTGTCACGTGACCATGATGCCGTGGTAAGCGAAGAACCCATGGCGGATAATGAAAACAGCCCCGATCAAGGTGAAACCCCTGGCGATATGACACTTGAAGGCCAAGACAGTGAAGAAACCGCAGTTTCTGACACAGATGCAGATGACGATGCAGCCGTTGTTAACCCCGAAGGCAGCGATCCAGAAGATACCGAAGTGGACGGCATCGACGACACACTAAAAACGTCAGAACCAGCACCGAAAAAGAATTCCCCTGCACCTTTGATCCTTGGTGGCGCTGTCGCTGCCATGATCGGGTTTGGTGTTTCTTATGTCGTCCCGGAAGGTTGGCCGTCGAATACGGAACGCGCTGCTGAAGTCACGGCCCAGCTTGAAACACAAGCAAGCCAAATCGCCGGGTTGAACGACCGATTTGAGGCCCTTGATATCAATGATCCTGACGCTGCCATCGCCCCTGTGGAAGCCTGGGTGACCGAAGTGACAGACACCCTAAAAAGCGATCTAGATGCTGTGCAAGAACAGCTTGCTGCATTTGATCAACGCATTGAAACACTTGAGAAACGCCCCATTTCGGGGGAAACCGCATCCGGTGACGCTGTCGCGGCTTATGAACGCGATGTGCAAGCCCTGCGTGATCAGCTGGAAGGCCAGCGCGCCGAAATCGAAGCGATTTTGTCTAATGCTCAGACCCGTTCACACGAAGCTGAGGTCAGCAGCCAACAAGCCCGCGCCACCACCGCCGTCAGCATGATTTCACGCGCCCTGACCACAGGGGCTGATTTCACGGCGACGTTGGCCACACTTGATGAATTGGGCGTCACGGTGCCCGCAGCTTTGTCAGAAAGCGGCGCCGGTGCAATCACCTTAGATACATTGCAAAACAATTTCACGGCCCCCGCCCGCCTTGCGCTTGATGCGGGGTTAAAGTCCGGTGTCGAAGACGGTTCTGTTTCGCGGATCGGTGGGTTTTTACGCCGTCGTCTTGGCATGCGATCCCTGACACCGCGTGAAGGTGATGACGCAAACGCCATCCTGTCACGCGCTGAATTTTCTCTGAAAGAAGGGCGCGTTGCGGATGCAATTTCGGAAATCGCCACTTTGTCGGCAGATGGCCAGGCTTTGATGTCCGATTGGATTGCTCAGGCCACCACGCATGAAAATGTCGCCGCTGCATTTTCAGAACTCAATACCGCCGTAGACAGTATGTCTGACGCGCTTGCGACTGAATAAGGATAACACATGCTTTGGTCTTTGGTAAAAATCGTTTTCTTCGTCGCGCTCGTAACTGCGCTTGCTGTTGGGGCTGGCCATTGGATGGATGTGGGCGAAGGTTTCACCCTTCTCATCGCAGGTGAAGAGTTTTCACCCGGTCCGTTGGATTCCATCATTATTGTTATCCTGCTGTTCCTTGCTGTTTGGGTAATCATTCGCATCTCTGGTCTGTTGATGGCTGTTTTACGGTTCCTTGCTGGGGACGAAACCGCCATTTCACGCTGGTTTGATCGCAGTCGTGAACGCAAGGGTTATGACGCCCTGTCAGAAGGCATGTTGGCCTTGGCCTCTGGTGAAGGTCAGCGCGCGCTGACCAATGCTGCAAAAGCCGAACGCTACCTGCGTAAACCACAGCTGACCAACCTGATCAGTGCACAAGCCGCTGAAATGATGGGGGACACCACAAAAGCTGAAACCATTTACAAACGCCTGCTGACAAACGACAAAACCCGTTTCGTCGGTGTGCGCGGCCTTCTGAAACAACGCCTTGAGGCCGGTGAAACTGACACTGCGCTTAAACTGGCGGAAAAGGCATTTATGCTGAAACCGAAGCATGAAGAGACACAGGACATCTTACTTGGCCTACAGGCCGAAGGCGACGATTGGGCTGGGGCACGCACCACTTTGGCGGCGAAATTGCGTCATGGGGCGATCCCACGCGAACTTCACCGTCGCCGTGATGCTGTTCTTGCGCTGGCCAATGCAGCCGATCCTGAAAACGACGATGCCACCACCCACGCATCAGCGCTCGAAGCGCATCGCCTGTCCCCTGATTTGATTCCAGCAGCCGTCATGGCAGCGCAAGCCCATCTCGCGGCTGGAAGTAAGCGTAAGGCAAGCAAAACTCTGCGCAATGCTTGGTCGAACACGCCGCATCCTGACTTGGCCTCTGCTTTTGCGACGATTGAACCCGATGAAACCACAGACGCCCGCGTCAAACGTTTCAACACCCTCACCAAGTCACAGCCGGATCACGTTGAAACCAAGATGTTGCAGGCTGAACTGTTGATTGCAGCTGAAGATTTCCCCGCTGCCCGCAAGGCATTGGGCGATCTTGTGGAAACTGCGCCATCTGCGCGTGCGCTTACCATTATGGCCGCTGTGGAACGTGGTGAAGGGGCCGACAACGCGATTGTGCAAGGCTGGCTTGCGCGTGCCGTCACCGCGCAGCGCGGCCCAGCTTGGGTTTGCGAGAAATGCAACACAGCCCATCACGATTGGGCACCGCTTTGTAAACGTTGCCAAGGGTTCGACACCCTGTCTTGGAAAGAAACCAGCGCGGAAGAAGATCCCGCATTGGCTGCAACCGCAGGCATGTTGCCATTGATCGCAGCCATGGGCCAGGCCGATGAACCCATCACGACAGATGTGACCCCGCTTGTCGAAGATCATGCCGAAGACGCAGAAATTCTTCCCGATTCGACGGATGAACAGGAAACGGTCGAGAAAACGCCCCTGGGCTAGACCCAGAAACTTCGTCTCATCCCAAAAGGGCCAATCGCGTTATCCTGCGGTTGGCCCTTTTTACGTTCGACGCGCCAGTTTCCGGCAAAGCGCATGCCAGATCACGCCCGATCACCCAATGCCTTGCACAAACACAACTTGCGCAGTAACAACAGAGACACCTCGGGGGGCCATTCTGGCTGAGATGCGAAAGCGGACCCGTAGAACCTGAACCGGTTAAGACCGGCGGAGGGAAGGTTGAGATGCACTCATCCAGACATCCGCCCGTCGGCAATGAAAAGGATGAGATATGAAATATCCACTGATCGCCGCGGGACTTTGTGCAGCCACTGTTGCTGGCGCAGAGACCCCAATTTTGAACGTTTACACCTATGACAGCTTCACGTCTGATTGGGGCCCTGGCCCCGCAGTCGAAGCCGCATTTGAAGACATCTGCGCCTGTGATTTGCAATTCTCTGCGGTTGGCGATGGCGCGGCCTTGATTGCGCGCTTGAACCTGGAAGGCGATCATTCCGAGGCCGATGTCGTGCTTGGTCTTGATACAAACCTTGCAGATGCCGCTCTTGCCGAACAGTTTTTCGCACCACATGGGATCGAAATGCCCACATTGAACTTGCCGATTGAATGGTCGAACGACACATATGTTCCCTATGATTGGGGCTATTTCGCATTCGTCTATGACAATACCAAAAAAGACACTATTCCAGCGAATTTTCGTGACTTAGCAGCATCTGACTTGAAGATCGTTATTCAAGATCCGCGTTCTTCCACCCCTGGCCTTGGCCTGTTGATGTGGGTGAAAGCGGCCTATGGCGATGAAGCCCCCGCGATTTGGGGCGATCTGGAAGACAACATCATCACCGTCACCAAAGGCTGGTCTGAATCCTATGGCATGTTCACAGCAGGCGAGGCCGACATGGTCTTGTCTTACACAACTTCGCCAGCTTACCATCTGATCGCGGAAGAAGACGCCTCTAAGTCTTCTGCAAGCTTTGATGAGGGCCACTATTTGCAGGTCGAGGTCGCCGCCGTGACCAAATCCAGCGATCAACCAGAACTGGCCCGTCAGTTTTTGGATTTCATGGTGTCCGACACCTTCCAAACCATCATCCCAACCACCAACTGGATGTACCCGGCTGCGACACCTGCGGCAGGCCTGCCGGACGGATTTGAGACCCTTACAACACCTGACAAAGCACTGTTGATCCCAGCGGAAGAAGCGGGCGCTCTGCGCGAAGCGGCATTGGTTGAATGGCTCGACGCGCTTTCACAATAAGCCCATTGGGGCTTTGGGGGGCGGCTTCTGCTGCCCTCCTGTTATTTTTAACGCTCGGCACCTTGCTTGCCGTCGCGATGAAAGCTGAATTCACGCAGGGCCTTGGCCGCGCGGATATATCGGCTTTGTGCTTCACCTTAACGCAAGCGTTCTTCTCAGCCCTATTGTCGGTCGCCTTTGCAATCCCAGTCGCACGCGCCTTGGCACGTCGCCAATTTTGGGGGCGCCAGATCTTGATCACATTGCTGGGCGCACCGTTCATCCTGCCCGTCATCGTCGCGGTGCTTGGATTGCTGGCGGTCTTTGGACGCAATGGACTATTCAATCAAACATTGGCGATGTTTGGCATTGAAACAGTATCTATTTACGGATTTTCCGGTGTTTTACTGGCACATGTGTTCTTCAACCTGCCGCTTGCCACGCGGCTTATTCTACAGGCATGGCTGGCCATCCCAAGCGAACGTTATCGCCTGGCCCAAAGCCTTGGGTTTCACCCCAATGATGTTTTTCGGCAAATCGAACTTCCCATGTTGCGCGAGGTTGTCCCCGGGATTTTCGCAATCGTCTTTCTGATCTGCACCACCAGTTTCGCCGTTGCCCTAACCCTTGGCGGTGGGCCGCGTGCAACGACCCTTGAACTGGCGATCTACCAAGCCTTGCGCAGTGATTTTGATCCCGGAAAAGCCGCGCTTTTGTCGTCCATTCAATTTGCGTTATGCACCCTTGCGGCCCTCATCGCGTGGTATTTCACCAAACAACAATCCACCGCCGCCGGTTTTGACCGTGTCGTACAGCGCACAGATGTGAACACCCTACCCTTGCGCATGATTGATGCCAGTGTCATCGCTTTCGCCGCGATGTTCGTTATCCTTCCGCTCGCCATGGTGGTAGAGCGCGGATTATCTGGCATCCTAACCCTGCCTTCGGTTGTTTGGGTCGCCGCTTTGCGATCTGTCGTCATGGCTTTGGCGTCCTCTGCCGTGATGCTGGCGCTTGTCCTGCCGTTGGCCTTGATCGCTGCACGCAGGCGCAAAGCCTGGCCTGAGGCCGTCGCATATCTGTCTGTCTCAGCCTCTCCCTTGGTGATTGGCACCGGCCTGTTCATCTTGCTAAACCCATATTTCAGCCCGCGCGATCTGGCTTTGCCGATCACCATCTTCGTGAACGCGGCCATGTCTATTCCATTTGCCTTGCGCGCTCTATTGCCCGAAGTCCGCGCTGTCGAAGCAACCTGGTCGCCCTTGGCCGATCAACTTGGTATGCGTGGCATGGCTCGGTTTCGTTTGATGTTACTGCCCCGCATCCGACGCCCCATGGGATTTGCCCTTGGATTGACCGCAGCCTTATCCATGGGTGACCTTGGCGTTGTTGCGCTGTTTGCCGATCCTGATGCAGGCACATTGCCGTTGATGATCTTTCGCCTGATGGGGGCTTACCGCATGGAACAAGCGGCGGGGGCGGCGCTGTTGTTGTTGATGCTCAGCCTTACAATGTTCATGGGTTTTGACCGAGGGGGGCGGCAGAATGCTGCGACTTAACCAATTGGAAATTACACAGGGCACGTTTCGTTTACTGGCGGATCTGTCCATCCCTGCTGGTGAAAAGATTGCTGTTATTGGCGCGTCTGGTGGTGGGAAATCGACATTATTGGCACTGATCGCGGGGTTCATTGCACCCAAAAGCGGTCAGTTGATCTGGCAGGACAATGACATAACCGACCTGCCCCCGGCCAAACGCCCGATCAGCATGATCTTTCAGGACAACAACCTGTTTCCGCATTTGACGGCAGCGCAGAATGTTGGGTTGGGGATTTCACCCGCGTTGCGTCTGACCCAAGAGGATCACACAAAGATTACATCGGCATTGGATCGTGTGGGACTGGCGGACATGGCCACGCGTAAACCGGCGGCATTGTCTGGCGGGCAGATCGCGCGCGTGGCGCTGGCACGGTTGCTTGTGCAGGGGAACACATTGGTTTTGCTGGATGAACCTTTCGCGGCCCTTGGCCCGGCCATGCGTGCTGAGATGTTAGATCTGGTGTCAGAGCTTGTGTCAGAGATCGGTGCGACATTGCTGATGGTCAGCCACGCACCCGAAGACGCCAAACGGATCGCCGATCAGGTGGTTCTTGTTTCGGATGGTATCGCACATGTGCCGAAACGCACCAAAGACCTATTTGAAAACCCGCCAACCGCCATGCGCGAATGGATCGGTTAAAAGCAAAAAGCCCCGCCAAATGGACGGGGCTTTTTGTATTCGTATGCTATGCGCTTACAGATCGCTTTTCAGCTGTTTGCCTTTAACACCCGCCCAGAGGCGTTTGTTGGTCAGGTAGAGCAGAACGGACAGCAGCAACAGGATGCCAACACCCACGAAGCCAGCCTTTTGACGGGCCATCATCTTGGGTTCAGCTGTCCACATCAGGAAGGCTGCAACATCTTCGGCCATCTGGTGCGTCGTCGCTGGTGTGCCATCGGCATATTCGACAACGTCATCAAACAAAGGTGGGGCCATTGAAATAGAACCACCTGCGAAAGTGTCATTGCCATACAGCCCATCTTCGTCGTGACCGTTATAGCTGGTCAGCAAGGATGCGATATATTCAGGGCCGCCCATGCCTTTAACAACCTGATTGATACCAAGACCATAAGGGCCGTGGAAACCAGCACGCGCCTTCGCCATCAGGGTCAGGTCAGGTGCGCCAGCAGCAGTGTTCGCTGGGAATTTATCCGCAGGAACCGCTGGACGGTACCCATCGGCTT
Source organism: Halocynthiibacter namhaensis (assembly GCF_000812685.1). Taxonomy (GTDB): domain Bacteria; phylum Pseudomonadota; class Alphaproteobacteria; order Rhodobacterales; family Rhodobacteraceae; genus Halocynthiibacter; species Halocynthiibacter namhaensis. The sequence goes on along the minus strand of NZ_JWIF01000056.1, from coordinate 138,947 downwards.
CGGCGTCATAAACTTCGACAGTTGCCGCATATGCACGCGCTTGGTCCGGCGTATAAGACGGGCCCCCATCGTCAGACAGGTTGCGGAAGTACAGATATTGCAGACCGTGACAGGCTGAACAAACCTCGGTGTAAACCTGAAGGCCGCGTTGCAGCTGATCGCGATCGAAGGTCCCAAAGGGGCCCTCGAAAGAGAAGTCAAAGTCTTCGATGTGCTGTTCACCACCACCGGCAGCCATCGCGCCGGATGTTAGGCCAAGGCTTACAACGGCTGAGATCAGAATATTTTTAAACATAGAACTGATCCTTTCTTAGTTGGCTGACTTATCAGCGCCCGGGTAGTGGGCGTTGAAGTCAGCTTCGATGGTTTCAGGGGTTGCTTCGGGTTTCTCAATCACACCAAGCAGTGGCAGGATGACGAAGAAATACGCGAACCAATATGTTGCTGCGATCAGAGAGATCCAATCATATGGGAAGTCAGTCGGACGTGCGCCAACCCACATCAACACGAAGAAATCTACAACAAGCAGGGCAAACCACCAGCGGAACATCGGACGGAAACGACCGGAACGTACGCTGGATGTGTCAAGCCAAGGTGCAAGCGCCATTGCAACGATCGCACCGAACATCGCCAGAACGCCGAAGAACTTCGCGCCAACAATGCCACCTGTGAGGATTTCAACAAGTTGCACAGCCCAAACTTCGCCAGTGAAGGCACGCAAGATCGCGTAGAAGGGCAAGAAGTACCATTCAGGAACGATGTGCGCAGGTGTCGCCAAAGCATTCGCAGGCACATAGTTATCAGGGTGACCCAGATAGTTCGGCATAAAGCCAACAATTGCCCAGAAGATCGTCAGGATAACAGCCAGCGCGAACAGATCTTTGATCACGAAATATGGCCAGAAGGGAAGCGTATCTTTCTTCACTTCGTTGATGTCTTTGCGACGCACTTCAACACCGGTTGGGTTGTTGTTGCCCGTGTGGTGGAACGCCCAGATGTGAACGATCACAAGACCGGCAATCACAAATGGCAACAGATAGTGCAGCGAGAAGAAACGGTTCAACGCAGGTTGGCCAACAGCGCCAGCGCCCAGCAGCCAAGTTTGCAAAGCTTCACCCAGACCAGGAACCGCACCGAACAGACCGGTGATAACCGCTGTGCCGTGGAATGACATCTGACCCCAAGGAAGAACATAACCCATAAAGGCTGTGCCCATCATCAGAAGATAGATCAACATGCCGATCACCCAAGTGATCTCGCGGGGTGCTTTGTAAGAACCGTAATACAGACCACGGAAAATATGCGCGTAAACGGCCACGAAGAACAGCGACGCGCCATTCATGTGAACGTAACGGATCATATGACCGCCATTCACGTCACGCATGATATGTTCAATAGACGCAAACGCCAGATCAACATGCGGTGTGTAATGCATCGCAAGGATAATACCTGTGGCGATTTGCAGAACCAGACAGAAGGTCAGGACAATGCCCCAAATCCACATCCAGTTCAGGTTTTTCGGCGTAGGTGCCGTCAGTGTTGTGTAGAGCAGACCAAGAATCGGCAAACGGGAATCAACCCATTTCTCGATGCCTGTCTTTGGCTCATATGCGTCATGTGGAAGACCAGACATTATGCTTCCTCCCCAAGCTGAACAGTGTTTTCGTCAACAAAGAACGCGATAGGAACCGGAAGGTTCTCTGGTGCGGGGCCTTTGCGGATACGACCGGCGGTGTCATAATGTGAACCGTGGCATGGGCAGAACCAGCCGTGGAAATCACCAGAACCATCGCCCAGTGGAACGCAACCAAGATGCGTACACACACCCATCATGACCAACCATTTACCTTCTTCATCGAGGGTACGGTTTTCGTCAGATGCGTCTGCGCCAACACTTTCGTTCTCATTGCGGGCTTCTGCATCGATGAGGTCATCCATCTTAACGGCGCGGCCAGCTTCGATTTCTTCTTCCGTCCGATGACGGATGAAAACCGGCTTGCCCTGCCATTTAACAGTCAGCTGTGTGCCCGGGGTAACCCCGGAAATATCTACTCGGATAGAGGCCAAAGCCAGCACATCCGCGCTTGGATTCATCTGATTAACCAGCGGCAGAACAACTGCGCCAGCTGCAACTGCGGCAGTGCCACCAGTCGCATAATAGAGGAAATCCCGACGGGTGCCTTCGTGATCATCTGTGTGGGACACGAGTGTTTCTCCCTTTCAGGTATCGTGAGGTGCCATAAACGACGACGGACCACGCCCAAGCGCAGCCTTCCAGCGGTGTTTAGCCCGCTGATTTAGCCACGTCCAGCGGACATTGGTGTTGAAACGCAATTTATACACATTTGTCGCGGTAAATACGCACCTTAGTCGCCCTGTTTTAGTCAGGCATTAAGACTCCCTTATAGGCAACCACATGCCCAATCAGTGGTATTTCCACCTGCACATCGAACTGAAACTGGCCATTCGCGGCCCTCTCGAACGTATCACCGCGAGGCAAAAACATCCTTGGCAGCGGGATCATGAACAAGGTCCAGCGACGCGGCATAAGCTGTAATGTTCCGTTCTCGACCGTGACCGCCAAGCCAATTTTCAGTCGCCCAAAAGCCTCAACCAGCAGGCCCGAATTGCGCCCACATCCTTTGCTTTGATGGGTTTGGAATTTGTAACCGCCGAAATCACGTTGCCACAGTTCGCCGGTATCGTCAGGGGTGAACGTCACCGTAACGGGCCCCTGCGCATCCTGTGTCGGAAATCCAGCCAGACGTGCAGCCAAACGCCCCAACACGGTCTTTGCGGCGCGGGCCTGCACTTGGCCGCTCCAACTGCGGATATCACGGCTGTCATGTAATTCACGAAGAGGGGCATCCAGCTCGTTAAACGCGCTGCCCAATATTTCACGGTAGATCGGCTGACCCGGCAGGTTTTCACGAAAGCCGGTCGAAATATCACGATTTGCAAATAATGCATCGTAATCCGCAAGTTCCAACGCATGGATGGCCGCACCCGCACCATTTACAGGGGTTTCGCCCCGCACAACCTTACGAATCAGCGCTTCAATCGCCATGGACGGCACATAGGGGCCATCATCCCCCTCGGCCAGCATATGCCAAGATCGCGTCACGGCCTGCCCCTGTCGCGCCCCGGATTTGGCCCGGCCCTGCACTTCTATATACATGCCACCGCGATGTTCACCGAACTTCAGAAGGTTCAAGACCTTGTAACACAGCGGCGCAAGCCAGGTCAGCGCAGGCAGCTTCAGCGTCACGCGCAACTTCGCAAGAAGGTTCAACCCACGATGTAGGGTTTCAGGTCCCGGCCCGGCCCCCATCCAAATATCGTGTAATCCCGGCATTTCAGGTGGCAGCACCTGCAGTTCGGGCACCTCAACCAGGGAAAACCTGATATTGCGCAAAGGCAGCTTCCCCGGCACCGAAATCGTGTAATACCGACTTTCGCCCAGCGCCACGCCTGTGGCCTGCTCGCCATCGCGCATCAATGGCACGGGATTACCCGCATAGCCCACAACCGCACGCATCACATTCATACCAACGCCAGCATAAGGCGAAGGGGCGATGCCACCTTCAACGGATTGCACATCCATATCCTGTTCGAAATGGCGCAACACGGCGGCGGTCAAAACAGGAAAGCTGCTGACCCCGGACAAAACAAACACGCCTGCGGCCTTTGCCTCTGCATCAAATTGCGCCACACCTGTAACAAAATCTGCACCATCGGCAAAATCAAAGTAATTCACCCCGCCCGCGATACAGGCTTTGATCACGCTATAAGGCGCATCACCGTAATCTTGAAACGGGCCCGTTGCGTCGACCAGAATATCAGGGTGGTGATCCGAAATCGCGGTCGCGATCTCATCTCGGTGGGCTTGAACAGGTGTAAAACACGCATGCCCAGCACAAAACGCCTGCGCCTTTGCCAAGCCACGCCCCGCGATCAGGATTTCAATTCCATCCACATCCGCAATCAGCTCAGCAAGACGCCCGCCAAAAACGCCATAGCCACCAAGGATTAGAACCTTCACCAGGGTTAACCCGGTAGGGTCGCGGTCATGGAGGAACGCGTTGAAAACGCATCAAACCAAGCGGCAAGTTCCGGACGGTTTTCGCGCCAGTTGCGATCCGCATTGCGCAGATCAAGATATCCCAGCGCACATGCAACCGCGATTTGACCCGCATTCAATGGGGCATGCATATGGGCCATCCAACGTGATTCGATCACATCCAAAGCGCGGGCGATCTTATCCCATTGCCCTTCGGACCATGCCTCAAACCGCAACTCTTCCGGGCGCAAGCGCCACTCATAGGCCATCAAAAGCGCCGCATCGATCATGCCTTCGCCGGTGGCCTCAAGGGTTTGAATGTCCCAGGTTGCATCCCCCGCGCCATAGAGCCCAGCGCCTGCGCGCGCATCCAAATATCGGCAGATGATCCGACTGTCATAAATCGCGCCCCCGTCTTCGCGCGTCAGCGCAGGGACTTTGGTCAACGGATTCACCGCCGCAAACCCATCTGCGGGATCAAGTGGCGTGCCAGATGTGGGAATCAATTCCACATCATCAAGTTGACCCGTCTCATGCAAGATCACCATAACTTTGCGCACATAGGGGGAGGTCGTGGAATGGTGAAGCTTCATGTTCAAATCCTATTTGTCTGTTCTTCGAAACCGCAATCGCGCAAAAGCGCTGGCGTCAACTTCTATGCCTGGCCCTGATTATATTCGCCTGATTTACGCCGCAAAGTTATCCCTTCTTCGACTTTATTATGGGCATCTTCTTCAGATTGATCATGACGCCCCAGTTTAATTTTGCGCGTCACCGCATAGGTTGTTAAGGCGGTCGCGCCATATCGTAAGGCGAAACTGGTGATCACCGGGACAGTCGGAATAATTGGTAAAGGCATAGGGTCCTCCTCCCAATAATATAGGTGCGAAAACTGATAAGTCCAATTTAGGTCATATTTTCGTCAATTAGTTCTTGCAAATATAGGGTCCGTCCGATCGGCGGAATTTTAAACGGTAAATTGTCAGCGTACCCGCCGTCGTATCAGAGCTTCTTCGTGAACTCTGATACTGCGGCGGCATAAATCATCAAACGTCAACGCAATCCATCTTTGCCAATCGCCTCGTCAATTGTCAGCCCACCTACCCTTGGCAAAGGACGGCCGCTGTCGGTCACCGCGACGGCAACCATGATTTCATTTGCGCGCGGTGCATCGTTCAAACGCACCTCAATTCCATCAAAATGACTACGCACGTAAGCTGCATCTTTGCTGCCCAGTGGCACATCCAAAACCTGTCCAGGCCCACCCATCTTCTTTGATGAAGGCACCAAGGCTGCCCCTTTTTCCACCGCCACACGCAGGGGACCGCCAAGCTTCGGGTGCAAAATCGCGGCGGCATGTTCCAGTTCGCCGTTTTCACCGATCATTGCAGATTTTCCGTAACTTTCGGCATCCTCGGGATTGATCCCCAAGGCAGCAACACATTTACTGCCCAGCAAAGCGCCCAATTCAGCGCCTATTTCCATCAAATCCGTCAGGTCTTCCTGATAGACGCCAGCAAAAGGGTTTTCGATCACAGCAACAGCCACTGCCTTGCGTGTGGGAGGGCTGATTTGGCGACCGATTTCACTGTGGATCTCTTCCACATTTACAGCAATTTTGCGTATATTCGCGTTCATCTTAAACCGTCCTCTCCGTTGATATCCCAAGCTTCAAGTCCACCAGATCGCGAATGCACCCGCGCCCCTGTTGTCACAACCAAAGCAAAGGCCAATTCCCCCGCACGCGGGGCGTCATTACAGCCCACTTCCATACTGTCAAAATGACTGCGCACATAGGCGGCATTGATATGGGTGATCGGAACATCAAGCCTGGCACCCACACCCGCAACTTTCTTAGATGACGGCACAATCGCCTTGGGTGCGCCCAGCAATTCACGCATCGCATAGCCCCCAGGTGCGTGCCATAGGGCACCATGTTCCAGCTCGCCAGCCTCACCGATCAGAGACCCTTTGCCATAGCCCTCAATCTTATCCGCGCCACCAAGCATTTCGATCAATCGGCGGGCCATATCCAGACCCAGCGGTTTCAGGTCTTCCATGAAACCTTGAATGTCGGCGACATATCCGCCCGCAAAAGGGTTTTGTAAAATCGCCATAGCCGACCCGCGCAAAAGCGGTGTGTCAGAGGCCGGCCCGCCTTCGTGGAAGATCTCTTCGCAGGAAAAGACAGTTTTTCGTAAGTTGACTTCAGGCATGGCGTTCAATCCTGTTTTGAAAGGTAAAATCAGTGGTTCCGATCAGGCGTGTCTGTCCCTGCAGAAACAAACCCGCCCCAATGATCTGTTCTGTGCGAAGCAGTTGATTGGCGCGCAATGCGCCGCCGTTCAATGCCGTCTCAATATCCGAAACGGACAAAACCCCGCATCCCGTCACAACCTTAGCTGTCCCAAGATCGCTGTCGGGTGACAGGTCACATGCGGGCGCACGTGATATGGCGGGATGGTTGGGCAGGTCGATCGCATTCGCAATCATTGTTGCGGCAGCATCAGCGTCAGCGGCTGTTGTGGCAAGCACGGTCACACTGTCCGCAACACCAAACGACAGGCTGCTCCCATGCCGTCCTGATGTCGCCATGCCACCGATGTGATCTGCGTGGGAAATCTCGATACGCCCCAAAGGCGCACCTGTGTAATCCGCCATTTCGCTGGTAAATCGCTGCCCTTCAGACAGATACAGCGCGATATCACCGCCATTGTTCACATATGCCCGCCGCAGGGGGGTCGCCGCGCGCATCGCCCCCAAGATCGTATCCGCAACCGCCCCCGCAACCGCAGCCATTCGGGTAATGAACAACGGGCAATACGGGCGCGTCGCATCATCCATCCGCGATGCAACACCCCCATTGGGTCGGACAGATTGCTGCGTCAAAGGGCGTCTTAGCAACGTAAGCTCTGCGCTAAGCTCTTGTAGTATCGTTTCAAACCTTTGCGTTGCAGCGCCAAACGCCGTCGCACGATCCCCATCAGCACCGATCACCAAATCAATCGGTCCATGTTGCAAATGCAACCGCGTTCCACAGGGCAATAAGGCGGCGACAGGGCCCATCAGGTTATCTCCCGTGACCAGCTATAATTGCTGCGCGCCATTGGATCAGCCTGATTTTCCATGCTGGACACTTTACGCGTGTCTTCAGAAACGACAGCACTGACGGCTTTGATCTCAGACATATGCCCCCCAAGTGTGCCGTAATCGGCCGTGCGCATCGTGAACTCAATTGGGGCGACAAGTGCGGGCGTCGGCACATAGCCAAACGACCCGGTCGGCATGTCCAACACATCAACCATCACGGTGATCCCCCCGCCAGGCCAGACATAGGCTTCCGCCCCGCCACAAGACACAAAGGTTAGGGCATTCTTTACGGATTGCGTCAGGCGCACGGGGTTTTCCGTTACCCCAGCGCGCAAACTGCCCCCGGCCCCCCCCATGAACAGCACGGAACAGATCGATGGTTCACAGTTTTCAGCAATCAAATCCGCAGATTGACGCAAGGCATGTGGAATCTCTGCCGGTTGCGGCACAAGATCACTGTCCAACTCGAAATAGGCATATTGTTCGCCGGTTGTGGACACCATCAACAGGCGCAGGCCTTCCCAAGCCACTTTCGGGTTAAAGGGCCCCAGTATAAGCAGCGGATCTTCAATGCCGGTCCCACCCCAACCTGTTCCCGGTTCCGCCACCTGAAAATAGCGTCCAGGCGTTGAACGCCGCCCATTAATCTTGATACCCGTTGGCGGCACATCAAGCATTTTCCCAGCTTGATGTTCTGACAAAACACCTGTGATATGATCATCCACAACCACCACATCATCCACATGTGTCAGCCATTGTTTCGCAAACATGCCGATGGTTGCGGACCCACAACCAACGCGCATCAGTTTTTCTTCATCGCCATTGATAATCGGTGGTTTGCCGGCTTCGACCCGAAGTGTAACAGCGTGATCTTCCGTGCCGATCACCATATCAACCGCTTCCCGATTGCACAGCTTCAACAATGCATCACAGGTCACGCGGCCTTCTTTTTTGCTGCCACCCGTCAGATGTTCAACACCCCCCAAGGACAACATCTTCGACCCGTATTCCGACGTCATCACATGCCCAATGGGTTCGCCATTCACACGCACAATGTCACATTCGTGGCCAATATGACGATCGGTGTCGATTTTAACCTTCACCCCACAATATGAAAAGATTCCCTCGGTGACGACGGTCACCATATCAACACCTTCGACATCCTGTGAGACGATAAAAGGCGCGGGCTTGTAATCAGGGTAAGTCGTTCCTGCGCCAACAGCCGTTACAAAGGGGCGGTTTCCTTGAATGATGTTGCCATCCCAATCCTCAACCGGGCTGTCCTTCATAAAAGGCACCAACTTGTGATCCGTGTTTTCGATGATCGTCAGCGCATCTAGACGTACAAGATCACCGCCATGGTTCGCATAACGATCACAGGCACCGATTTTGCCATCCGCGATGAAGCACATAACAGGGCAAGCATCGCAACGGATCTTCTCGGGCATTACGCGTTCATTTGCCATTGGCATATTCCTTAATCGCGGCGCGCACACGGGCCGGGGTCGCAGGCACCTGATACAGGCGTACACCCGTGGCATCTTTGATCGCGTTTAAAATTGCGGGCGCAGTTGGTATCAAAACATGTTCGCCCAACCCTTTGGCACCATAAGGCCCATGGGCGTCGGGTTCCTCAATGATGATCGTTTCAATCGGGGGAACATCCCCCATGGTTGGGATCAAATAATCATGCAGGTTTTCCGTGCGGCCAGGAATATATTCTTCCATCAAGGTCATCCCAAGCCCCTGCGCAATCCCGCCCTGAACCTGACCTTCCACCAAGGTCGGGTTGATGGCTTTCCCCACATCATGGGCAGCCACAAAAAGCAAAGGCTTAACCGTGCCAAGGCGTGTATCCACCTCAACGGTCACCAAATGTGCCGCGTATCCAAACTGGGCATATGGCGCGCCCTGCCCATTTTCATCCAATGGCTTTGTGGGTGGATCATAGGTCTCTTCGGACACGAACACATAGCCTTGGTGATCCACCGGTAAACCCGACACATCGATCACAGTTTCCCCATGTTCACCAGAGAACTGAATGACGCCTTGGGTGATCTCAATTTTCGAACCCTTCGCAGCATTTGCACGCTGCAGCAACTGCGCCCGCATGGCCTCGCCCGACAAGCGCGCCGCATTGCCTGACACATAGGTCTGCCGCGAGGCAGATGTCTTGCCCGCGTCAGGCGTTTGATCCGTATCGGCACCGACCAAAGTAATTTGATGCACAGGAACGCCAAGCGCAGTTGCAAATATCTGCGTGATCACCGTGTTCGCGCCTTGTCCGATATCCATCGCACCCTGATGCAGAACGACTGATCCATCAGCTTTAATCCCGGCCTTAATCGTTGAAGGGTTGGGCAAAGACGTATTGCCACAACCATACCAGCCGCCCGCGATCCCCACACCGCGTTTCAACACGTCATTGTCACGGTTGAACTGATCGCATTTCGCACGATGTTCATCCCAAGGTTTGCGCAACGCGGCAAAGCACGACTTAATGCCCACGCCTTGTTCAAACCGCTGACCACAGACCGTTGGCACATGGTTATCAAGCGCGTTGAGCATGCGAAATTCAAGTCGATCCATTCCCAGCTTATCCGCCAACTCGTCAAACAGGCTTTCTTGCGCGATCGCGGATTGTGGCACGCCAAACCCACGAAAAGCACCAGCAGGCGGGTTATGGGTGTGCACCCCAACAGATTCTGCGCGATAATCATCAATCTGATATGGCCCCGAGGCATGCACAGGCACACGATTGGCCACCGTCGGCCCCCAGCTCGCATAAGCGCCCGTGTTGAAATGCCCCAAGAAATCAAACCCTTTGATCCGCCCCTTGGCCGTCGCACCAATCTTAAGCGTGATGTCCGAGGGGTGGCGTTTCGTGCTGGATTGCATGGATTCCATGCGCGAATAAGCGATCCTTACAGGCTTGCCAGTCTTGATCGCAGCCAAAGCAAGGTAAGGCTGAACCGAAAGGTCCAGCTTGGCCCCAAACCCGCCCCCAACAGCGGTGGGCAGAATACGAATATCCTTGCGATCCCACCCCAAGATGATCTCAAGCGCGTCCAGATCCATGACCGGTGCCTGGGTGCAGGCGTGAACCTCTATGCGTCCATCAACCATCTGCGCAAAGCCCGCTTCTGGTTCAATATAGGCGTGTTCCACGAACCCTGTCTGAAAGCGGCCCTGCACGATAACATCTGCGTCTTTTAACGCTGTCTGCGGATCGCCCGTGGTCACGTAACCACCACACATGACATTGCCGTCGCGCCCCAAATGCAATTGCGGCGCCGTGACATCCAAAGCTTCAGTCACCGTTTCAACGGCATGCAATTGCGTCCAAGTCACAGGGAAGGTCTCAGCCGCGAAGTTCTGCATTACCTGATGCGTTCCAATCACCGCAGCCACAGCTTCACCACGGAATCGCGTTTCCGTCTCGGCAAAGACGGGTTGATCTGCGAAATCCGGGATAACCCCGAAAACATTCTGCCCCGGCACATCTGCATGGGTCAGAACTGCGGAAATACCATCCGTCGCCTTCACCCATTCATCCAGACCACCAAAGGCAAATTTTGCACGTGGAAATGGCGACCGAATTACGGCAATCACAAGCGCATCACGCGGGGCCACATCATCACCAAACAGCTCGGTTCCCGTGACTTTATCCGCACCATCCAAGCGCTGTATGGCATCGCCAACATGCCCGTTTCCTTCCAGGTCGCAGGGCGCTGCACCTGTATCTACGACAGCATCAATGATCTTGCGATATCCCGTACAACGGCAAAGCACACCACCCAATGCATCTTCGACCTGCGCAGAGCTGGGGGTTGGGTTTTCGCGCAACAAGGCGACCGCCGTGGTCAGCATTCCTGGCGTGCAAACCCCACATTGCGCGGCCCCGTGATGCTGGAAACTATCCATCAATTTCCCTGCAATAGGGTCTATTTCTGACATGCCAGCCAATGTTTCGACCTGTTTGCCAATCGCTTGATGCGTTGGCATCAAACAGGCACAGATCGGATCACCGTCCACAAGAACGGTGCAAGCCCCGCAATCCCCCGCGTCACAGCCAATCTTCACATCCAACTGATGCAAATCTTCGCGCAATGTATGGGACAATCGGTCACCAACAGCTGGATCAACCGTGACTTCGCGGCCATTTAGCGAAATATGGTGCAGGTGTTTATCCATTGGTCAGGCTCGCTTTCAACAGGGCACGACGGATTTGTTCGGCGACTGCATCCAAGCGAAACTCTGCACTGGCGCGCAAATCCGAGATCGGCGACAGACCCTGCAGATCATCAGGCGTGATACATGCCTCTTGCGCGGTTTGACCAATGAGATTGACCTCAAGGTCGTGCAATCGCTGCGCCACGGGCGAACACGCCCCAACCGCGACCCGCGCGAACTCAATCCGTCCGGCCGCATCACAGGCTATAACAACCGCAACCATCGTGACCGAAATCACGAGATATCGCCGACTGCCAAGCTTCTCAAACGCGCCATGACTGTGCGTCGGAAGGTTCGGGATATGTAAGGCCACGACCAGTTCACCAGGCTGCAAATCCGTCTGACGCACACCGGTCACAAATTCGGCCAGCGGCAAGTGCCGCACACCATTCGGCCCCTGTATTTCGACAGTCGCGTTTAATGTCAAAAGTGGCGGCATGCCATCTGCTGCAGGTGAGGCATTGCAAATATTGCCACCTACTGTGCCCGCATTTTGAATTTGCAAACTGCCCACCTGACGCGCGGCGGCCTGCAAACCAGCCCAAGATCCCGGCAGCGTCGTGCGTGCGATATCTGACCAACGGGTTGCCGCACCAATGCGAATTCCGTCGTCCAAAGCAGAAATCCCTTGAAGCCCCGCAATCTTGGACACATCAAGAATTCCGCGTGTAAAAGGTGCTTGTGTGCGCGTTGGAAAATAGTCCGTGCACCCCGCAACCACATCAAGCGGCTGATCGCGCAACAGCTTGAGGGCGTCATCCAAAGTGGTCGGCGCAAAGTAGGTCACAACACAGCCCTTTTTCCGGCGAGAGGCTAATTTCATTCGTATGCAAATGATAGTCGCGCTTTCCAAAACAAGTCAATGGACAATATCAGGTTACACCCTCACCAATCTGCGCGGTTGAAGCCGGGATACGACAAAAAAAAGTCGCAGCGGATCTGGATTGCAAAACAAATCCACCTATTCTGAAACCAAAGTAACTGTATCGACAGGGGACGCAAAATGAATATACCAAAAGCAATGACCGGGGTTCATCTTGTTGGCCATGGCGGTTTGGATCAGCTTGTATATCGCACCGACATTGCGACGCCCACCCCAAAGGCAAATGAAGTTCTTATTCAAGTTGCGGCGGCGGGGATCAACAACACAGACATAAACACACGCATCGGATGGTACTCAAAGACGGTCACCACCGACACGGAAACAGGCGGCGCAAGCGGCTTTGAAGCACTTGATGACGATGACGCCAGCTGGTCCGGCGAGGCCCTAACCTTCCCCCGCATTCAAGGGGCCGATGTATGCGGTCACATTGTAGCCGTGGGCGAAGATGGCGATCCCGCGCGCATTGGTCAGCGTGTCTTGGTGCGCAATATGTTGCGCACCTACGTCGATTATCGGCCTTATGAATGCTGGACGATTGGTTCAGAAATGGATGGCGGGTTTGCACAATTTGTTGTGGCACCCGCGGCTGAAACACACGCGGTTGACTGCGATTGGGCCGATGCCGAACTCGCGTCAATTCCCTGCGCGTATTCAACTGCGGAAAACATGCTGCACCGGGCGGGGGTCCAGGCAGAACGCGTGTTGATCACGGGGGCATCCGGTGGCGTGGGCTCAGCGGCTGTGCAGCTTGCGAAACGTCGCGGCGCACATGTCATTGCGCTGACGTCCCATGCCAAACGCGAAGAGGTCTTGGCGATTGGCGCCGATGAAACGGTGGATCGCAACGCAGATCTGATCGCCGAACTTGGTGCAGGCAGCATCGACGTCGTGATTGATTTGGTCGCAGGTGATCAATGGCCCGTGTTTTTGGACCTACTGCGCCGTGGTGGACGTTACGCAACGGCGGGTGCCATCGCTGGCCCCATTGCACAAATCGATGTTCGGACGCTTTACTTGAAAGACCTCACGCTGTTTGGCTGTACCTTTCAAGAAGATATCGTGTTCGAAAACTTGATCTCCTACATCGAGGCTGGGGAAATCCGCCCGCTGGTGGCACAGACCTATCCCCTGTCTGAAATCCAGAAAGCACAAGAAGCTTTCCTGGCGAAAAAACACACAGGCAAACTGGTTCTTATCCCGCCTCAGGCGGTGTCATGAAGATTGCCCGGATAGAACTTTACCAAGTTGATCTTCCCTATAGCGGCGGTGTTTATCACCTGTCTGGCGGGCGCACATATTCCAGCTTTGATGCCTCAATCGTTCGGATTGTCACCGACAATGGCCTGGAAGGTTGGGGGGAATCGACACCTTTTGGATCCACCTATATTGCGGCTCACGCCGCAGGTGCCCGTGCCGGCATTGCAGAAATCGCGCCCCATTTGCTTGGACAAGACCCACGTCAGTTGGATCGGATCAATGACACCATGGATGATGCCCTCATGGGGCACAATCATGCGAAATCTGCAATTGACCTGGCCTGTTGGGATGTGTTCGGCAAATCCGTAAACATGCCCGTTTGCGCCCTATTGGGTGGCTCGACACAGATCCCCATGCCGATCATCTCATCTATCTATGCAGGCACCCCGCAAGACATGCGTGCCCGCGTGGCAGACCATCGCGCCCGCGGATATCTTGGCCATTCCATCAAGGTCGGTGCGCTAGACAGTGAAGGCGGCCCCGCATTGGATGCCGAACGCATCCGTTCCGCCCTCGCGGATCGGCAGCCCGGCGAATACTTTATCGTGGATGCCAACGGGGGTCTCATCCCTGAAACCGCGTTGCGCATGTTGAATATGCTCCCATCTGGGTTGGATTTCGTGTTGGAATCCCCCTGCGCCACCTGGCGTGAAACGCTTTCCTTGCGACAGCGATGCAACGTACCAATTGTGATCGATGAATTGGCCCAACAAGATGCGGATATCGCTCAGATCCTGGCCCAGGATATTGCCGATGGCATTGGGTTGAAGATCTCTAAGGCGGGCGGCCTAACCCACGGGCGTCGACATCGTGATATATGTCGATCTGCTGGGCTAAGCATGTCGGTGCAAGACACCGTCGGCTCAACCATCGCATTCGCAGCAATCGCCCATTTAGGGGCAACCGTGCCCCCACGGCTTTTGCGATGCATTCTAGACTGCCGCGACATGGTCACCTTAGAGACAGCGAATTTCGACGCCCCAGTGATAAACGGCGGCGTGCTTGCCCCAAATGCACCTGGCCTTGGGATCACAGTGCATCGCGACCTGATGGGCGCCCCTATTGATGCTTGGACATTATAGGCCAACATCCCGATCCTGTTAGGTCGGGATGGGATAGGTACGCTGAGACAAAGGCGTCGCGTTGATCCGCGCGGACATCATCTCGACGAACGCCATCTCTGCGCGGGACAATCGCGCAGATTTATGCAGCACCAAATGAACGTCAATCGCCAGTTCATCCGCAAACGGCGGCAAACGCCACAGCCTACCAGCATCAACCAATCGTTGCGCCACATGCACAGGAAGCGGCCCAAACCCAAGGCCGGCAACGATCATGCGCTGGGCCTCACCCAGATGCGAAGTATAGCCGATCACACGGTCATCAAGGCGATGCTGCGCGCGCAGCAAAGCGATGGGGCGTAAGGCGTCGCGCAACTGATCGGTTCGAAATGAAATCGACGTATGCCCAGCAAGGTCATCCAACGTTAAACTTCGCAGCCCGAACAAGGGATGGGTTGGCCCGCAATAGAACCCGAAATGCGACCTATATAGAGTCTGATACTGCAACATTTGATGTTTTTCATGGACCAGGCACACGCCAAGGCTGGCTGATTTCTCCAAGACAGCTTGCTGCACAGCCTTGCTTGACATCACCTCAAGGTCAAAGCTGACTTCGGGGTTTTCACCGTGAAAATCTGTCAGAATCTCGTCGAAGAAACTGCTTTCAATCCGGCTAAGCAAGGCCAGTTTCACCTTCCCGGTCACCACATCATTGGTGCTTTGCGTTGTTTGAATGGTTCGGGCAAGGCTGCCAAAGATATCAAGACATTCTTGGTATAAAACCTGACCGGCTGGGGTGATCCGAAAATGTGACGGTCCACGATCAATAAGCACCGTGTTCAAACGTGTTTCCAACCGTTTTAACGCCTGACTGACAGAAGGTTGACGCAGCATCAAACGTTTCGCAGCGAAGGTAATGCTGCCTTCCTGAACAATGAACATGAAGGTCCGCAGCAAGTTCCAATCCAGCTCACGGATCAATTTCTCTGGGTCGAAAGGGTCAGTCATAGATTTCACCTATGTCATTCATTGACCATATCTATTTGCGCTATGATGAAAACAAACGCAAGTTCCATCATGCAACACTTGCATTTGGCCGCTTCGCGCCCTTCTGTCACAGAGAGACACCCCGTGAAAAAATCAAATCTGTTCTATCAATCCCGTCAGCGCCGCCCCGAGGTCGACCGCGCTGAAGGTATCTATATTTACGGCAAAAATGGCACGCGCTATATCGACGGATCATCTGGCGCAATGGTGTCTAACATTGGGCATTCTAACCAAAATGTGCTGAAAGCCATGAAGGCCCAGATGGACAGCGCAACCTTCGCTTACCGTCTTCATTTTGAGAACAGCGCAGCGGAAGACCTGGCCAGCACTATCGCGGATCGCATGCCCGACGGTTTGAACAAAATCTTCTTTGTCTCTGGCGGATCAGAAGCGGTAGAATCATGCGTGAAATTCGCGCGCCAATGGGCCGTAGCTGCGGGTCAAAGCAGTCGTTGGAAGATTATTTCGCGTTTCCCATCCTACCACGGGTCGACCTTAGGGGCCCTTGCCTTGACCGGGTATGGGCCGCTTAAAGATGCGTTTATGCCCCTGTTTAAGGATATGCCAAAGATCCCTGCCCCGACGTGTTATCAAGATCAGGACAATCTTTCCGATCACGAACGCGGGCTGAAATACGCCGAGATGCTGCGCGATGAAATTATGTCTCAGGGGCCAGACACGGTGCTTGCCTTTGCAATGGAACCCGTTGGTGGTGCATCCACAGGCGCGTTGGTGGCACCAGACAGCTATTACAAACGTGTGCGCGAGATTTGCGATGAATTCGGCGTTCTATTGATCATGGATGAAGTCATGTCTGGCGTCGGTCGTACGGGCACGTTCATGGCCTCTGAACATTGGGATATTCGCCCTGATCTGGTTGCGGTTTCCAAAGGTTTTGCAGCAGGTTACGCCCCGCTTGGGGCGATGATCGCGGACGAAAAAATGGTCGAAACTGTGTTGGATGCGGGCGGCTTCGCCCATGGCCACACCTACGCCGGTAACCCGTTGGCTTGTTCGGCTGGGCTTGCCGTTTTGAACGAAATCGACCGGCTTGATCTGATGGGCAACACCCGCGCCATGGGGGATGTGTTGATGTCTGGGCTGCGTGATTTGATGTCACGTTACGAATTCATTGGGGATGTGCGTGGCAAAGGCTTGCTGACGGCCTTTGAGATGGTGTCCGACCGCGACACGATGAAACCGCTGCCCAAAGATTTGAACGCCTATGACCGCTTTGTTGAGATCTGCTATGAGCGCAATCTCATCACCTATTCACGACGGACCCGTGGGGGCATTGACGGCGATCACTTCCTGATTTGCCCCCCGATGATCGTGACTGAAACGCAAGTCAGCGACATTCTGAACATCCTTGATGACAGTCTGGCTGTCTTCGCCCGCGAAAACGGCCTGGAGGCCTGAACATGCCACGTAAAATCATCCTCACCTGCGCTATCACGGGCTCCATTCACACCCCCAGCATGAGCCCGCATTTGCCCGTCACCCCGGACGACATCGCCACATCCGCGATTGAGGCGGCAAACGCCGGTGCTTCCGTCTTGCACCTGCACGCGCGTGACCCGGAAAATGGCAAACCCAGTTCCGACATTGATGTGTTTCGTCAGTTCCTGCCGCGCATCAAAAATTCGACCGATGCCGTGATCAATCTGACCACTGGCGGATCATCCCAAATGACCGTGGAACAACGCCTTTCCGCCCCAGCTGAGCTCGCCCCAGAAATGTGTTCCCTTAATATGGGATCAATCAATTTTGGCCTGTTTCCGATGAAAGATCGTTACAGCGATTGGAAACATGATTGGGAAGAACCCTTTCTTGAAAACACCCGCGATGTGGTTTTCAAGAACACCTTCCATGACATCGAAACCGTGTTCAAAATGCTTGGGGATGGTGGTGGTGCTAAGTTTGAATTCGAATGTTACGACGTCGGTCACATCCAATCCGTGGCCTTTTATCTAAAGCAAAACCGCATCCAAGCGCCTGTCTTTTTGCAATTCGTTATGGGCGTTCTGGGTGGTATTGATGCCAGCCCAGAAAGCTTGATGATGATGAAAGAAACGGCTGATCGCTTGCTTGGGGATCAATATCAATTCTCGGTCTTGGCGGCGGGGCGTCAACAAATGACGCTGGGCACTATGTCTGTCATCCTTGGTGGCAACGTGCGTGTCGGATTGGAAGACAGCCTGATGATTTCCCGGGGTGAGCTGGCCGTCAGCAACGCCCAACAGGTCACCAAGATCCGCACGGTTCTGGAAGAATTGGGCTATGAAATTGCAACACCGGATGAGACGCGCGAGATGCTGCAACTCAAAGGTGCCGATAAGGTAGGATTTTAAGCGATGAAAGTTTTCACAGATCAAACCCATCAAGCCCTTCATGATCCCAGCGGCTATCTGGTTGATGGCGTCATGCAACCCAACCCAGAACAGCCCGAACGCCTAAAGCGGTTACTGTCTGGTGTTGCTGCCGGGGGGCATGAAGTGATCGCGCCAAAAGATCATGGGCTTGCCCATATTTCTGCTGTGCACTCACCCGCTTATGTCAAATTCATCTCGACAATTCATCAACGGTGGCGTCGCAATCCCAAGGCCGCGCCCGAAATCTTTCCAAACATCCACCCAGATCGCCGCACTGCCAGCTATCCAGAATCCGCCATTGCCCAAACCGGGTTTCACGTGGCCGATATGTCTTGCCCCATTGGGGAACACACATGGGAATCAGCGCGTTGGTCCGCCCATAGCGCAACATCCGCCGCCATGGCTGTCGAAGCCGGTGACAAAATGGCCTATGCGCTTTGTCGCCCACCAGGTCACCATTGTTTCAGCGATCTTGCGGGGGGGTTTTGCTATCTGAACAACAGCGCAATTGCCGCGCAATATTTGCGAAAAACCCATGACCGCGTTGCCATCATCGACGTTGATCTACACCACGGCAACGGCACCCAAGGCATCTTCTATGAACGCAATGACGTTTATACATTGTCCATTCACGCCGATCCCGCACGCTTTTACCCCTTCTTTTGGGGACACGCCCATGAGATCGGCGAAGGGGCAGGGCATGGGTACAACCTGAACATCCCCCTGCCCCGTGGCACCAAAGATGAAGGGTTTATGACAGGTCTTGCCAATGGTCTTGCCCATGTCGAAGCCTTCGCGCCCAGCGCCATTGTCATCGCGCTTGGGTTAGATGCCTATGAAAACGACCCCTTTGGCGGCTTATCTGTCTCAACCCCTGGGTTTGCGAAGATGGCTGGGATGCTTGCGGCGTTGAACCTGCCCACGGCGATCGTCCAAGAAGGCGGATATCTCTGTGATGAACTGGGCGACAACTTGCAGTCCTTCCTATCTGGATTTGAGGCCAACGCATGAGCGACTGGATCAGATCAAAGACCCGCAGCGTACCCAAGGATTGGATCGACTATAACGGTCACATGAACTTGGCCTACTATGTCATGGCCTTTGATCATGATCTTGATGATTTGCTTGATCATAAAATCGGTGCAGGGCCAAGTTTCAGCAAAACCCACAATCAAGGCCCCTTTGCCCTGCAAAACCATCTCCATTACCTGGATGAGCTTTTGCTGGGCGAAGAGTTTTACTGCAAATTTCTGATGTTAGATGGCGATGAAAAGCGGGTCCATGTGGCCGGATCAATGCATCGCGCCAGTGATGATGCCGCCGTTTGTGTGATGGAACAAATCTTGATCAATGTGGATCACAGCACCCGGCGCTCCACCAACTATCCGCAAGATATTATAGCCCGGATCGCTGCACTGGTTGAAGACCATCGCGAGATTGAACGCCCTAAGCAAATCGGCCGCCCCATAGGCCTGCGAAAGCCACGCTAAAGATTGAAGGCACCTGTTAGGCGGCCCCAAGCGTCAATCTCTGGCAGACCGCATAAGTTGGGCAAGCTGCCCAACATCATTGCCAAAACCGGCCCTATCCAAACCGTCTGCCGCACCTAAGCGGGCGGTTTCGCCTTTGTTTTGTCCAAGCTTCCACGTCCCGTCAACGGTTTCGATCTTTAAGCGCACAGGCACGATCATCCGCAACATGCGCTCAAATGCATCGGGCGTAACCTTATCATTTTTCCAGGGGGGCTTGGGCAAAAGGCGGGCCTCAAAATGTGCTGTCAATTCATCCAAATGTGGCTTTAAGTCACCCGCATCGCGCAAGTATAATTCACCGCGCAAATGCACTGCGACATAGTTCCAGGTCGGAACCTGATCCTCAATTCCATACCAATCCGGCGAAATATAAGCGTCAGGCCCTGTCACCGCGATGACCGCCTTTTGCGGTTCCGCCAAGGCGCGTACAATCGGGTTTGATCGCACAAGGTGAAGATCGGCAAAACCGCCGTCTTTCGACAGGATAAACGGCACATGCGAAATCAACGGTCCATCGGCACCGTTCACAGACAGCACACCAAAGCCGCGATCCCGCGCAAGGGTGATGTTTTGGTCATTGGGTGTCTGGCGAAACGCTGGATTTGGATGCATGACGGTTTCCTTTCATACAAAGTCGTAGGTGGGGATTGAACCCGATGCAACCCCGCGCCATATTCACCTTGTTCTCAGGGCGGGGTGTAATTCCCCACCGGCGGTAAGTGGGGTAACCCATAAGTCCGCGAGCGGCCCATCTGATGGGTGTCAGCAGATCCGGTGTAACTCCGGAACCGACGGTCATAGTCCGGATGAAAGAGAACGCGTGCAATCTTTGGGAACCCCCGGGGAAAGTGCGTGAATGCCCTGGGTGACGTGTCTGAACCTGAAGGAGCCAAACCATGACACACACCCGTTACGCCTTTATCAAAGCCAATTGGCATGCCGATATCGTTGACCAAGCCCTAAAAGGGTTTTGCGAATTGATCCCGGCAGACCAAGTTGACGTTTTTGATGTTCCTGGCGCATTTGAAATGCCGCTTGTGGCGAAAGACCTTGCTGAAACAGGGCGTTATGGCGCGATAGCCTGTGCCGCCCTTGTTGTCGATGGCGGCATCTATCGCCATGATTTCGTGGCCCAGGCCGTGGTGGATGGCCTCATGCGCGCGGGAATGGATACGGGCGTGCCCGTTTTATCCGTTTCCCTGACGCCGCATCATTTCCAGGAAACTGAACACCACATGGCGATTTATCGCGAACATTTCGTGCAAAAAGGCCGCGAAGCCGCGTCAGCCGCCCTAATGATCGGCAAAACACGCGCTGCACTGGCTGCTTAATCACAAAAGGCCGGGCGCGATATACGGCTCGGCCTTTTGCTTAAAGCTTTGATATATTACGCGTTTGCACGCGCCAATGCTTGTTCGAAATCATAGATCAAATCATCCGCATCTTCGATCCCGATGGACAGGCGCAACAGGCGTTCATGCACGGGAAAGCCTTCGCCCGACACGGTTTTGCGATGCTCAACCAGGCTTTCAACCCCACCCAAAGATGTTGCGGGATAGAACAACTCGCAGAACCGCGTCGCATCAATTGCAGTTTGTTCCGTGCCCTTCACGATGATCGACAGCATGCCGCCGAATTGACCGTCAGTCTGACGCTTGGCGATCTCATGGCCGGGATCGGTTGGCAGACCTGGGTATAAAACGGCCTCGACATGTTTGTGGTTCTGGAAATGCTTCGCAAATGCCATGGCGTTGGCGCAAGATTTCTCGACCCGCAGGAACAACGTCCGCATGCCGCGCACCAAAAGCCAGGCATCAAAAGACTGCAAAACAGTGCCCTGAAGCTTGCGCACCCAGAAGATATCTTCCCAGTATTGGCCGGTTTCACGCACCGACAAAACGCCAGCAGTGATGTCGGAATGGCCGTTCAAATATTTCGTCGCAGAATGGAATGAAATATCCGCGCCAAAGTCCAAAGCGCGGGTCATACAGGGCGGGGTGCCCGTGCAATCCGCCATCAATTTCGCACCATGGGCGTGGGCGATTTCAGCGACGGCTTTGATGTCGGTCACTTCCCAATTCGGGTTGTTCGGGGTTTCGATCCAAACCAATTGCGTTTCACCAGGTTTCATCGCGCTCTCAAGCTCATCGAGATTGCCCGCCGTGTACCAAGAAACCGTAATGCGCTTGTTTTTCTCATACATTTGAAGCTGCTGCAGAACGCCGTGATACATCACCTCGGGCGCGACCACATGGGCACCTGTCGGCAAATGTTCGATCACAGCGGTACAGGCAGACATGCCAGACGAGAACAAAAGCGATTCTTTCGCCCCTTCCAATTCGGCAATAATGGCCTCGGCGTGGCCCGTGGTTTGACTGCCGTCGCGGCGATACCAATAAGGTTTGCGCACCTCGTAATTTTCGTCCCGCGCATAGGTCGCAGAGGGCTGGATCGACGGCACAACCGCGCCTGTGCCTTCTTCGATAAAACGCAAGGCTTGGGCGACGCGGGTGGTCAGAGAAGGTTTACGATTGCTGTTTTCTGTCATGATCTGGTCTCCTTATCGGCAAGCTAATCTGCAAAGCCTGTCGGAAACCATAGATAAAGCGACGTCAGCCCGGTGTTTTTGGGCAAAAGACTATTATTTCATCACCTTGTTGCCATGTCGGGTATTTCCCCATGATCGCCGCAAATAGGTTTGAGGCTTTAAACGCGTCCAGCCAGCGTATCAGATCAGGCCAAGGCTGCGCATAAAACCAATCTTGGTCCACATGGGCAAACTGGCGTACAAAAGTGACAATCGCCATATCTGACAGGCAGGGGTTTTCGCCATAAAGATATGCCTGCCCTTGCAGCATTGTATTCAGTTTGCGCAGGAAATCGGCACCTTTTTCGCGTTCATCATCTGTATCGGCTTCAGGATGGCGGCTGCCGTATTTGTAGCGATCAAGTGCCGATTTAAACGGCCCGTCGCTTTGTGCAATCAACGCATGCCCTTCCTGAGGCATATCCAGCCACCCCTGCGGATCATGTTTGGCAAGCGCCCAATGCATAACATCTAGGCTTTCCTCGATCACATGCCCCGCATCAACCACCACAGGCACGGTCCCCTTGGGCGAGGCTGCTAGGAATTCAGGGGCTTTGTCGCGCAGAAGGATTTCACGCAATTCGCATTCAATACCCGCCACATGAATCGCAAGACGTGCGCGCATGGCGTAGGGACAGCGGCGGAAGGAATAGAGGATAGGGCGGGTCATCAGAATTATGCCTCCGGCGGGAGTATTTGTAGCAAGATGAAATCAAGTCAGCAGTTGTTTGCCATTGTTGCCCGTGATGTGCGCAGTCACGATTTGCCCAACAGGTTGATCAGCGTCAAAACACACCTCAGTGAACTGTTCAGTACGCCCCATACGCGGATTTTCCATTAGGATTTTGGCGGTTTTCCCATGTTGTGCCGCGAGGTGGGTTTTCACCTGAAGGTCGCCCGCGGCGCGCAGCCGGGCCGCACGGGTTTTGATCACATTGCCGTTCACCTGATTGGGGATTTTCGCGGCAGGCGTACCTTCGCGTTTGGAATAGGGGAAGACATGCAGCCAAGTTAGATCACAATCTTTCACCAATTTCAGCGAGTTTTCAAAATGCGCATCGGTTTCGGTTGGAAAGCCCGCGATGATATCCGCGCCAAAGGTCATATCCGGGCGTAGTTTTTTCGCGTCTTCACAGAAGGCAATCGCATCATCACGCAAATGACGCCGCGCCATGCGTTTCAGGATCAAATCATCGCCATGTTGCAACGAAAGATGCAGATGCGGCATCAAGCGTGGTTCGGTCGCGATGGCTTGCATCAGATTGTCATCGGCCTCAATGGAATCGATGGATGAGATCCGCAAACGCGCCAGATCAGGCACCAGTTTCAAGATCCGCATCACCAGATCACCCAAACGCGGCGTCGCGGGCAAGTCTGCCCCCCAGGACGTAAGATCAACGCCCGTCAGGACGACCTCATTATACCCCTGATCGACCAATCGCTTGATCTGATCGACCACAACACCCGCCGCCACGGATCGGGAATTGCCGCGACCATAGGGGATGATGCAAAACGTACAGCGGTGATCACAACCATTTTGGACCTGCACATAGGCGCGCGACCGCGTGCCAAATCCGTCAATCAAATGCCCGGCGGTTTCAGTGACCGACATGATGTCATCGACCAGAACTTTTTCACTTTTGCCAATAAAATCAGGGCCAGACAGTTTCTGCCAGGTCTCAGGTTGCATCTTTTCCGTGTTGCCCAGAACCAGATCGACCTCATCCATATTGGCAAAGGTTTCGGGTTCTGTTTGCGCGGCGCAACCGGTAACGATCACTTTTGCATCGGGGTTTTCACGGCGCAAACGGCGGATTTCTTGGCGGGCTTTGCGCACCGCTTCCGCTGTTACGGCACAAGTGTTCACCACCACGGCACCGCCAATGCCGGCCTCTTCTGACATGGCTTTCATCGCCTCGGTTTCATAGGCGTTCAGGCGGCAACCCAGTGTCGTGAATTTTAGATCAGATGTGGTCATCAGAGTGCACTCAGAAATTCTTCACTCATCGTGCCATCAAACACATGCGTGGCGGGGCCCGTCATCCAGACACCATCGTCGCGCCAGTCAATCTCAAGCCAACCACCATCAAGTTCCATCTTAACCTTCTTATCAGTCAGGCCCTTTTGATGCGCCACAACCGCGGCCGCACAGGCGCCAGAACCGCAAGCAAGGGTGATTTCACCGCCACGTTCCCAAACCCGCATGCGAATTTCGTCCCGCGCCCGGATTTGCAGGAACTCAACATTCGTACGTTGGGGGTATAAGATATGATGTTCCAGAGTTGGGCCAATTGCCCGTAGATCCACTGATTCTATATCATCTACAACAAACACCATATGCGGATTTCCCATGCCACAGGCACCTGGCGCACCCTTGATTGGCAGGTTCATCAAGTCGTCAACGGCGTGAGACAGGGGCACCTGATCCCAGGTCAATTGCGGATGGCCCATATTCACGCTGAACAAATCATCGTCCACGCGCATGCCCGTTAAAACCTCATGACCTGTGAAGAATCGAGCTGTATCACCGCCAGTTTCTTCAAGGATAAGTCTGGTAATACAACGGCTTGCATTGCCGCATGCATCAGCGCGCGACCCGTCAGAGTTCCAAAATTCAACATCCAGATCAGCTTGATTGGATTCACGAAGAATCACCAATTGATCAAAGCCCACGCCAAAATAGCGGTTCGCAATAGCCTTGGCGCGTTCCGGCGTCATGACATCGGGCCCATGACGCGTATCAATGACGACAAAGTCATTTCCCAAGCCGTGCATCTTACGAAACGGTAAACCGGCGGTGTTTTTCTGCTGCATATCCATGGCTTCCGTATAATCTGAAAGAAAAAATCATGCCAGAGACGGATTTTCAAAGATTCCTCCTTGACCCCGTCGGCTCGCAACCTTAAACGACCCGCAAGTGAGGGCCCTTAGCTCAGTTGGTAGAGCGGCTGACTTTTAATCAGTAGGTCACTGGTTCGAACCCAGTAGGGCTCACCATTATTTGAAACCACCATGTCTGAGTAATACTCGATATGGTGGTTTTTTAATTCTCTATTCAATTCGATACCTTGCGTGGCCCGCTGCGAACTAGCCTACAAATTTACATTCATTTGACGGCACGTTTCTCTCGATCATAATGACCCGCTCGAACTGTAAGTACAGGATACTGAGTCTCCCCCTTTAAAGTGGTCCGCCCCTATGTGACGAGTGATGAATACTACAACGCACACGTCACCCAGATGCTCGGTGATCGCAAACCGGATTTGCAGCGCACGCCAGAGCGCGAAGCACTTTTATTAGGCATGATATTGCGTGCAGGCTTGATCAATTCGGCCCATGGCATCATTGATGATAGTGTCGATGGTTTCCCACGTGACAGCCACATAGGCATTGCTGAACTCTGTCGGGAGATTGTCACCCGCGCACCATAAACATGCACTTTGAATATCTGCTTACAGGACGAGAAAAATGATCCAGAATAACCCCGATCTGATCAAGGCAATCCGAGATCAATTCGCCCATGTGGACAACTGCCCGTTTCAAGGAGATCGTATTTTCTTTGAAAACGCAGGCGGTGCATTGACGTTGAAAACCGCTGTTGGGACCTCTTCAAAATATGCGGCGATCCCGGATAATCAGGGGCGTGACAACCCAGCGGCACACGCGCTTGTGGCAACGATTGACAAAGCCAAAGCCGATATGGCGGTCTTGATGAACGCGAAGTCGGGTCAATTCTTTGCGGGTGAAAGCGGCACCGAACTGCTGTTTCGTTTGATCCGCACAGCCTGTGTGAACGCGCCCAAAGGTGCGAAAGTGATCGGGTCATCGATTGAACACCCCGCAAGCCGATCTGCGGCGCGCCGTTGGTCTGATATCGCAGGTCTTGACTATGTGAACGTGCCACATGATGACGCAACGGGCCTTGTAACCGCTGCCGCATATACCGCGTTGATGACGCCGGATGTGGCGGTTGCGACGATCTTGCATGCGTCACCCGTCACCGGCATGGGCATGGATGTTGCGGCGATTTCCAAAGCGATCCGTGCGGTTTCCCCTGATTGTATAATCATTGTGGATGGCATCCAACACGCGGCCCACGGTCAGATGGACCTAGAGGCCTACAACGTCGATGGTTACGCGATTTCGCCTTACAAAATGTTCTCGCGTCATGGGTATGGCATTGCCTGGATTTCCGACAAGCTGTCTGCCCTGCCGCATGATATGTTGATCGATGCGGCCCCCACAGGTTGGGAATTTGGGACACGCGACACGGGCGCATATGCAACATTGTCTGATGTGGTCAGCTATTTTGATTGGCTGGGGGGTGAGGTTTCCAATGAGGTCGAGCCGCGCAAACGGATCGAGGCCGCCGGGCGTGCGATCCACGCCTATGAAACCCATCTGACCAACGCGATGATCAATGGCACAGGCAACCTTCCGGGCCTGCGCGACATGGATCACATCACAATTCTGGCTGGTGCCGATAATGCGGCCCGCGAAGGGCTTGTGTCGATTGTGGTGAAAGGTATGGCATCCCCTGATGTTGTGACCATCCTGAACAATCAAGGCATTCGCACCCACACGCGCAAAGCCGATCATTACAGTGGCAACGTGCTTGACCCGCTTGGTCTGCCTGATTGTATTCGCATTTCGCTGTGCCATTACAATACAGAAGCCGAAATCGCGCAGCTTTTGACCGTGTTGAAAGACCTCGCTTAGCAACAAAATGACATGCAGGCCTTCACGCATGACTTGAAGAAACCACCACATCTGGGCCCCTCGATGTGGTGGTTTTTAACGTTCCTGATGGGCCTGAAGCGTTTTGGCCAATTCAAAAAGTTGTGGTGCAAGTGGGTTGCTCTTGCGCCAAATCATCCCAACCTTGCGTGATGGGGCAGGGCGCGCGAATGTTGTCACCTCAACGCTTTCGGACTGCACCTCGAACGGAACGGCCATTTCTGGGATCAAGGTCATCCCCAGACCAGCCCCAACCATGCGCACCAAAGTGGACAGGGAACTGCCCTCCATCACATCGCGCGCCTTGACCCCACCGACATTGCAATACGACAAAGCCTGATCCCGAAAGCAATGCCCTTCCTCAAGCAATAAAAGCCGCATTTTCAGCAATTCACTGGGGCTTGGCAGAGGCATCTGCGCTTCCCGACCGTGTCTGACCAAAACGAATTCTTCTTCAAACAGCAAGAATTCTTCCAACAAGGGTTCAGACACGGGCAATGCGACGATGGCCGCGTCCAATTCATATTCCCGCAGCCCTTTCAAAAGCGTCTTGGTAACCGTTTCCCTAGGGATCACGTCCAACGTCGGGAAATTCGCGGCAAGCTTTTTCAGGATCTCTGGCAATAAATACGGGGCAACTGTCGGGATCACACCCAACCGCAACCTGCCGCTTAGCGGGCCTTTCGAAACGCGCGCCAGATCGTCCAACTCGGCCACGGCACGTAGAATGTCTTTCGCCCGCATGACAAAATTTTCACCGACAGGCGTCATCCGAAGACCGCGCGGAGACCGTTCCACCAGTGGCGTCCCAAGAGATGTTTCCAGCTCTTTTATTTGGATCGACAAGGCGGGCTGGGTGACCGCACATGCATCCGCCGCGCGCCCAAAATGACCGTGACGATCTAGCGCCACGAGATAGCGAAGCTGCTTCAAAGTAAAGTTGTTCATAATAATAATTTATCGGGAGGCACAAAAAATGCAATTGGATTTATCATCATCCCGCCGATAGCCTGATCTAGAGAGCCAAATAACAATAATAATATCAGCAAACGGAGTTTTTCATGACCAAGACCGCACAACAAGGCGAGGGCTGCCCGTTTCACCACGGTGGAAATACGACACTGTCAAAGCCCGTTACAAAGTGGTGGCCGAATGCGCTTAATTTGGACATTTTGCATCAACACGGCGCACCCACAAACCCGATGGATACCGATTTCGATTACCGAACTGCGGTGAGCCAGCTTGATTTTGACGCTGTAAAAGCTGACGTGCACGCGTTGATGACCGACGAACAAGATTGGTGGCCTGCCGATTGGGGGCATTATGGGGGTTTGATGATCCGGCTGGCGTGGCATTCGTCCGGGTCTTACCGTCTGGCAGATGGACGCGGCGGCGCTGGCTCTGGCAATATTCGATTTGCACCTCTGAATTCTTGGCCTGACAATGCAAGCCTTGATAAAGCGCGCCGCCTGTTGTGGCCGGTTAAGAAGAAATACGGTAACGCCCTAAGCTGGGCTGACCTTATCGTTTTATCTGGCACAATTGCTTATGAATCCATGGGGTTAGATACGTTTGGTTTTGGATTTGGTCGCGAAGATATTTGGAGGCCAGAGATCGATACATATTGGGGTTCTGAACAAGAATGGTTGGCCCCAAGTGAAGAACGCTATGATAATTTAGAAGACCCATCCACCTTAGAAAACCCATTGGCCGCCGTTCACATGGGGCTGATTTATGTGAACCCAGAAGGCGTGAATGGCAAACCTGATCCGTTGAAAACCGCCGCCCAAGTGCGGGAAACCTTCGCCCGAATGGCAATGGATGACGAAGAAACCGCCGCCTTGACCTGCGGAGGGCACACAGTTGGCAAAGCCCATGGCAACAACGACGGCAGCAACATCGGGGCCGAACCTGAAGGGGCCTCAATCGAAGCACAGGGGTTTGGTTGGGCCAATCCAGCGCAAAACGGCAAAGCATCCGAGGCCTTCACCTCAGGTATTGAAGGGGCCTGGACATCTGAACCCACAAAATTCGACATGGGTTTCTTCGATCTTCTGTTCGGCTATGAATGGGCCTTACAAAAATCACCAGCAGGCGCGTGGCAATGGGAACCCGTTGACATCAAAGAAGAAGATAAGCCGCTTGATACGTCAGATCCGTCCCTGCGCCGCAATCCCATCATGACAGATGCGGATATGGCAATGAAAATAGACCCGACCTATAATGCAATCTGTCAGAAATTCATCGCGGATCCTGCCTATTTCAAAGATGTCTTTGCCCGTGCTTGGTTCAAACTGACACATCGGGATTTGGGCCCGAAATTATGTTATATTGGCCCTGACGTTCCGCAAGAAGATCTCGTTTGGCAGGATCCGATTGCACCGGGTAACGCGACCTATGATGTCTCTGCGGTGAAGGCCAAAATCGCAGCCAGTGGCCTGAGCAACGCCGAGATGATAGCAACCGCTTGGGACAGCGCAAGGACCTTCCGCAGGTCGGATAAACGCGGTGGTGCCAATGGTGCCCGCATCCGACTTTCGCCTCAGAAAGATTGGCAAGGCAATGAACCTGCGCGCCTCGCCAAAGTGTTGAACGCGCTTGAACCCATCGCAACAGAGGCCGGCGCATCCATTGCTGATGTGATCGTTCTTGCGGGCAATATTGGCCTTGAAGCCGCTATCGCGGCAGCCGGGTCGAATATCGCGGTTCCCTTTGCCCCTGGTCGTGGTGATGCAAGCGATGATCAAACCGATGGCGCATCTTTTGACGTGCTTGAACCTCTCGCAGATGGGTTTCGCAATTGGCAGAAAGCCAAATATGCAGTCAGCCCAGAAGAAATGATGTTGGATCACGCCCAATTGCTTGGCCTCACGGCGCAGGAAATGACCGTGTTGCTTGGCGGCATGCGTGTGCTGGACGTAAATCACGGCGGCGGGCAGCACGGTGTTTTCACTGACCGCCCAGGTGCCTTGACGCCAGATTTCTTCGTTAATCTAACCGATATGGCCTACAGCTGGCACCCGGTTGACGGCACGGACACTTATGAAATCCGTGATCGAAAGACTGGGGTCGTGAAATGGACAGCTACCAGCGCCGATCTGGTGTTTGGGTCAAATTCCATTCTGCGCGCCTATGCCGAAGTCTACGCCCAAGATGACAATGCGGAAAAACTAATTCGCGATTTTGTCTCGGTTTGGACAAAAGTCATGCAAGCCGACCGATTTGACCTTGCCTAAGCACATCAACGCCTTCGCCATCACCCGGTGGCGAAGGCATATTGATCAGCGTGTTTACTTTTTTGGCCGCTCTCAATGCATTTTTTGCCAGTTCGTTTATTCTGGGTTCAGATTCTGCGTGAATTAATGCATATCGTACCTAAGTATTAGGCAATCACCCTTGCCACCTTTTGAGATTGCGACCCTGGAGCCTGAATGACCGACTTTACCCCCCGCGAAATCGTTTCCGAACTTGACCGTTTTATCATCGGCCAAAATGACGCCAAACGGGCCGTTGCTGTGGCTTTACGCAACCGTTGGCGCCGCAAGCAGCTGCCTGACGATCTGCGCGACGAAGTCTACCCAAAGAATATTTTGATGATCGGGCCCACAGGCGTTGGCAAAACCGAAATCTCGCGCCGTTTGGCGAAACTGGCACGTGCGCCGTTTCTGAAGGTCGAAGCAACCAAATTCACCGAAGTCGGGTATGTTGGCCGAGACGTTGAACAGATCATCCGTGACCTTGCAGATGCCGCGATTGCTCAGACACGCGACCTTATGCGCGAAGATGTGAAAACCAAGGCCCACGAAGCCGCAGAAGAACGCGTTTTGCGCGCCATCGCCGGCGAAGATGCCCGTGAGGCGACGATTGAAATGTTTCGCAAGAAGTTGAAGGCGGGTGAACTTGATGACACTTTGATCGAACTTGATCTCGCTGATACATCAAGCCCAATGCAGGGCTTTGACATTCCAGGACAGCCGGGTTCAAGCATGGGCATGATGAACCTAGGTGACCTGTTTGGAAAAGCGATGGGCGGGCGCACAACACGGCGCAAACTGACCGTTTCCGAAAGCTATGACACTTTGATTGGCGAAGAAGCTGACAAGATGTTGGACGACGAAACCATCACCCGTACGGCCCTTGAATCCGTTGAACAAAATGGCATCGTCTTTCTGGATGAGATCGACAAAGTGGCTGTTCGTCAAGAAAGCCGAGGGGGCGATGTTTCGCGCGAAGGTGTGCAACGTGACCTGTTGCCCTTGATCGAAGGCACAACTGTGTCGACCAAACATGGCCCCGTCAAAACGGACCATATCCTGTTTATCGCATCCGGCGCGTTCCACATCGCGAAACCGTCAGATTTGCTGCCAGAATTACAAGGCCGCTTGCCCATTCGCGTTGAACTGCGTGCCCTAACAGAACAAGATTTCGTCCGCATTTTGACCGAAACTGACAATGCTTTGACCCTGCAATACACCGCATTATTGGGCACCGAAGGTGTCACCGTCACCTTCACAGATGACGGCATTGCGGCGCTTGCAAAGATTGCTGCGGACGTGAACGAAACTGTCGAAAATATCGGTGCACGTCGGCTTTACACAGTGATTGAGCGTGTATTCGAGGACCTTGGCTTCACCGCCCCAGACCGCAGCGGCGAAGAGATCACGGTGGATGCGGATTTCGTCGAAGCAAACCTTGGCACATTGGCGAAATCCACAGATCTGTCGCGCTACGTGCTGTAAATTGACATCAAGTTTCGGTTCTAAAATCAGATGAACCTTGGTTTTATCTATGTTAATCTGCGGACAAGTTTAGTTTTAGCAGGTTAACATGCGATCCATTTATCTTCTGATTTTTCTGGCCCTCACGGCCTGTTCCCCACGGGTAACACAGATCAATGTTGTCCCTGGGCAGCTCAAAAATCACACCATCCCAGTGTTTTTCGCCACAAGCCGCAGCCCAGATTTCACTTTGCGATACGGAAGTGATCGCAGCGAGGTCACGGGATATGGGCAATATGATATTTCCATCCCACCCAACCATGTTACGGGACAAATTGAGTGGCCCAAACGCACGCCTGATGCTTTGAAACATTTTGTTGCGCGCAGTGAAAATCTATTCTCTTCCCCACAAGAGTTTAGCGAAAAACTTGCCCGGGAACTTCGTCAAAAACCGCGTGGGGAACGCGATGTCACGATATATGTGCATGGGTTTCTGAACAGTTTCGCGGACGGCATCTATCGCACGGCACAACTGTCCAATGACTTTGGGAATCCAGACGTATCGGTACATTATTCTTGGCCCAGTGCCGCGCATCCGCTTGGCTATATTCACGATCGGGATTCCGTGTTGTTTGCTCGTCGTGGCCTAGAAGAGTTAATCAATCAAGTCGACGCTGCGGGTGCCGACAGTGTCTCGCTGGTGGGCCATTCCATGGGGGCCCTTTTGTCGATGGAGGTCCTGCGCACGATGGCCATCCGCGACAATCGGGAAATGCTGCGCAAGGTTGGTGGCGTCTTCTTGGTTTCGGCAGACATCGACGTTGATGTTTTTCGCAGTCAGCTTCAAGAAATCGGCGCGCTTCCCGATCCATTTATTTTGATAACGTCAGAACAAGACCAAGTGTTGCGACTGTCTGCTTTTGCGACGGGGTTGAAGCAACGCGTGGGCTCTTTGGGCAACCCAGATGAAATCGCCGACTTTGACGTGACCGTCATCAATACCAGCGATTATTCCATCCGGGGTGGGCATTTTAATGCGGGGAACTCTGCCGAATTGATCACGATTTTACAGCGCATGCAGGGTACAATTGACAGCCTTAGCGATGGTCAGAATACGCGTACGGGCATTGTACCCGGTGCCGCGATATTGGTGCAAAATGCCACGCAAATTCTACTTCCGGGGATCGGGCAGTAACATTAGCGACGTCGGCGTAGATACACATACCAAGCACCGCCGCCGCCGTGTTTTTTATGGGCTTCGACGATCTGTAAAACGGCCCCATTCAGCGCGCCACTGTGCAACCACTGTGGCACTTGATGGCGCAGAATTCCGATGCGTTCCGGGATTGGGCCACCCGTGTCACGATCTTTACCCTTGCCCGTAATCACCAGCACCAAACGCGCGCCATTCGCATGGGCATCTAGGATAAAACGGTTCAAAATAGGATGCGCGCGGTTCAACGTCATGCCGTGCAGATCAAGTCGCGCTTCTGGCACCATTTTACCCCGCTTTAAACGGGTGAAGTTCTTTTTGTCCATCTGCAACGCGTGACCCGCAACCTGCTCGCTGATCGAGGGCGATATGACATGGCCCGCAGATTTACTGCTGGCGCGCTCTCCCAGTTTAAACGGCATAATCGGGTCGCGCGGCTTGGCGGGTTCACGGATTTTTTTGACTGGATCAACGGAAAGATTTTCAATCGGGCTTTCACGCAGAACTGACTTTTTCAACGGGTTCGCGGTGTCAGCCACCTTATTCCAAAGCGCTTCTTCTTCGGGACGCAACCCGCGCCCACCATGTTTGCGTTTCATATGTCCCCCTCCGGAACCTTTTGAAATGCAAGGGTAATTGGCAACAACACAACCATCCGACCACGATCACGAACCTGGCCTGCGGCGCGCCCGGCCAGATCCCCAGACCCATAAAAGATATCAGCGCGTTGCGCCCCTTTTATCGCAGAACCCGTGTCCTGCGCCACCATCAAGCGCCGCAGCGGATCACCGCCCTCTTTTTCAATCCAAACCGGCGCGCCCAACGGCGTGTAACGGCGATCAACGGCAACTGTGCGCATGGTCGTGACAGATCGGTTCATCGCACCAAGCGGGCCCTTATGGGATGGAACATGTCGCAATTCGCGGAAATATACAAAGGACCCGTTATGACGCAAAAGTTCGGCACCATCGACAGGGTTTCGACGCACCCAATTGGCGATAACACCCGCAGAAACTTGGTGACGGTTGTAAATGCCGCGGCGGATCAATTCTTGACCGATAGACCGATATTCATGCCCGTTTGCACCAGCATATCCAACACGAAGCACGCTGCCATCTGTCAGGCGAACACGTCCAGATCCTTGAATTTGAAGGAAAAACAGTTCAACTGAATCATCAACCCAGCAAATCTCAAGCCCACGCCCATTCAAAGCACCGGTTTCTTCCAGTTGACGTCGCGACAAACGCCGCACAGAATTATCACGCGGTAGGCTGTAAATCGGGAAACGGAAACGCCCGGTGCGGGCGCGCGAACCGGATAATTCAGGTTCAAAATACCCCGTGAACAACATGGGTTCACCATCTTCGATCAGCACAGGGCGGAAGAACATCTCGAAGAAGGTTTGTGCAGAAGATTGATCCATCGGGCGCGATTTTGCCAAGGCACAAATCGCTTTCCACTCGGGGTCTTTCAAGTCTCCGCAGGTTTCTAAAAATGCAGAAAAGGCTTCTGCATGATTGTCTTCTTGCCAACCATCCAACTGATTGAAAGGTAACAAAGAATAGCGTTCTTCAGACTGTGCAGTCATTCCCAAGATCACCCAGATAAATGCCGTAAACAGGACATATCGTATTTCCCGAAGTCTCACGGCATTCATCCACTTGCTGCGTTTGTGCCGCTATTATTCGCCCGTGGCGACCAGCTTCCAATTTGGGTTCTCTGATCCCATTTCATGGGCAAAAGTCCATGTATCACGCTGGCGTTTTACAGTTGTTTTATCGCCCTCGATGATGTCACCACCACGATCACGAACAACCGAGGTCAGCTCGCCGATGACACGCACGGATATCTCGCCTACGCGCGTGGTGCTGTTAAATTCAGCGCCAGCAATCGCGATTTCACGGATGCCGATGAAATCGGCCTCAATGGTCAGGCCTTTCAGTTCGCGATCCGTCACAACTTCGGCGAAGGTCTCGTACACGTCAGGTGCCAAAAACGGTTTGATTTGACCAAGATCGCCCCGTTCAAACCCCATCAAGATCATTTCATAAGCACCACGCGCGCCACCGATGAATTCTGTAACAGAAAAACTAGGGTCGGCGGCTTTCATCGCGGCCAATGTGTTGGCCTCGGGGCTGTTTTCTTCCACGTGATCGGTGATGTCACGATCAGGGCCGCCTTCAATCACTTCAAAATTATGTTCCACCTGCCTGCTGGTATCGGGGCGTGGCATAGGGGGTTTTTCAAAACCCTCGCGTGTTCCAAGCACGGAACGCAGTTTTAGAAAGAGAAAAATGGCAACTCCGGCAAGAACCAGAAGCTGAAGTGAAGATGAATCGTTCATGAATACCCTCAAAAGGATGGAAACATTTGTTGTTGATACATATGTAGGTGTTGGGTGGGCGCAAGTCCACCGAAGCTAACGAAAGGATTGCCCATATGTGGCTGTTTGTTGCGTTTATTGCGGTTCCGCTGATAGAAATCGCTTTGTTTATCCAAGTTGGGGGGGCGATTGGCCTGTTTTCCACCTTGGCTGTTGTCGTGGTTACTGCCGTTCTGGGCACTTGGCTTGTCCGATCTCAGGGCGCGCAAGCGATGGCGCAACTGCGGGGGTCCTTCAATGAAATGCGCGACCCAACTGAACCTCTGGCCCATGGCGCGATGATCCTATTTGCGGGTGCACTTTTACTAACGCCTGGCTTTTTCACCGATGCCATTGGTTTTCTTCTACTTTTCCCGCCATTTCGTACTGCTGCGCTGAAATATCTAGGGCGCGCGTGAAAATGCAAAGCTTCACCATGGGCCAACATCCAGGCGCACATCCGCGTTCACATCCAACACATGCGTCAGCTTATGATGATGTCGTGGATGGTGAATATTCCGAGGTGCAACCAGATACACCACAGATCCAAACCCCATCAGATAATCCGTCAGGTTGGACCAAAGATCAGTGACGGTTGTTCCCCGGCTGATCGCCTGTTAAGACTTCTGCAAATTTTATCACAAAAGAGAGAGCCCAATGGCCGAAAACGAAAAAGCTGCTGCTGCACCAGAACAACCCGTTGTTCCACGTATGCAGGTTGCTGCACAATTTATCCGCGATATGTCATTTGAAAATATCGTTGCCCAAAAAGGCATTCAAGGCGACGTGCAACCTGACATTCAAGTCCAAGTAAATCTGGACGCGAAAAAGCGTGAAGCTGAAAACACTTATGAAGTGATCAGCAAATTTTCGATCCACTCAAAGAACAAAGCTGACGGCAATTCCTTGTTCATGATGGAACTGGAATACGGCGGTGTTTTCGTGGTTGAGAATGTTCCCGAAGAACAAATGCACCCGTATCTTTTGATCGAATGCCCACGTATGTTGTTCCCCTTCGTGCGCCGCATCGTTTCTGACGTCACACGTGATGGTGGCTTCCCGCCGCTGAACTTGGAAAACATCGACTTTGTTGGTCTGTACCGTCAGGAACTGACCCGTCGTGCCCAAGAAGAGAAAAAAGGGCAGACCGTTTCCTAAACCTTAGGAAAACCGGTTCCAGACCGCTTCATCGCCCATGCCGGATATAAATTCGGCGTGGGCTTTTTTTTCGTCTTCCGTTAGGCGCGAGGGTAGGGGGGCTGCGCGCTTTGAAGGCCGCCATTCGGCTGATCCTGCGCCGCCTGATGACTTTCCACCTGATACCGTAGACAGGCCAAAATCAGGTTGTTTGCCGCCGATCAGTTCAAGGTAAACTTCCGCCAAAATTTCGGAATCGAGCAAGGCGCCGTGTAACGTACGCGCCGTGTTATTGATCCCATACCGGCGACACAACGCATCCAAAGATGCGGGTGAGCCGGGAAATTTTTTGCGCGCAATCGCCAGGGTATCAAGGGATTGCGACATGGGAAGTTCCTTCATCCCAAGCCAGCGCAATTCAGCATTTAGGAACTTCATGTCAAAGCTGGCGTTGTGAATGACCATGCGATCACCACGCACAAAATCAACAAAACCCTGCGCGACATCTTTGAACAACGGCTTATCACGCAAGGTAATTTGGCCAGGTTCCGGTTTTTGCGGCGGCGTTAGAATATCAGGGCCAATTCCGTGAACTTCAAACGCACCTGCCGGCATGTCACGTTCAGGATTGATATAAACGTGATAAGTTTCGCCCGTGGGCATGTGGTTCCACAGCTCAAGCGCACCGATTTCGACAATCCGGTCACCACTTTCGGGATCAAAACCCGTGGTTTCCGTATCAAGCACCAGCTCACGCATTGAATTTCCCCTTCGCGATATCAGACAACACTTGTTTCACAGCTGCCCGGGCACTGTCCAGATCTGTCGTCTCGATAACATAATCTGCCCGCGCGCGTTTTTCCGCATCTGGCATCTGTTTCGCGAGGATCATTTCGAATTGTGCTTCTGTCATCGTGCCACGTTCCAAAACCCGCGCGCGCTGCACATCAGAAGGGGCCGAAACCACGACAATCACGTCAACGATCTCATGTGTTCCCATCTCAAACAAAAGCGGGATGTCCAACACAGCAATCGGCGCAGTTGTCGTTCGAATAAAGTCTTGGCGGTCTTCATTCAGAAGGGGGTGAACGATGGCTTCGATCTGCTTCAGTGCAGTTTTATCCACAGAAATCCAAGCTTTTAGTCGACCACGACTAACTTTATTATTTTCAATAGCTTCCGCATGAATATCCCCAATCAACCCAACGGCTTTTCCACCGGTATCATAGAGACGATGCACAGCTGCATCCGCATCCCAAACTGGGGTGTTTTCAGCTTTGAACATCGCCGCGGTAGTCGATTTCCCCATCCCAATGGAGCCCGTTAAACCGATCAGAATTGGTTTCATGCAGATAGAACCGCTTGGCGCAAATCTTCGTCCACTTCTGGGCGTTGTCCGAACCAGCGTTCAAAGCCAGGTGCCGCTTGATACAACAACATTCCCAATCCATCGACGGTCGTACAGCCCGCTTCGCGCGCGGTTTTCAGAAATTCTGTTTCGAGCGGCGCGTAAACGATGTCGGTCACGACAGTTTCCGGGCGCAACCCTTCCAACGACACGTTTAACGGTGCATTTCCCTGCATTCCCAAGGAGGTGGTGTTCACCACAGTGTTCGTTTCTTCGATCATTGTATTGGCATGCACCCAATCAAAAACCGAAATCCTGGCGCCAAATTCGGCTTTTAATGCCTCAGACCGCGCTTTTGTGCGGTTTGCCAAGAGAATGCGTTCAACGCCCGCGTCTAATAATGCCGACAGCACTGCCCGAGATGCACCACCGGCACCCAATACGGCCGCCGGGCCTGCCTTAGGATCCCAGTTTGGCGCACCCTGTTTCAGGTTTTCAATAAAGCCATAACCATCTGTGTTATCAGCATAAATTTTACCGTCTTCATTGAATGTCAGGGTGTTTGCAGCCCCTATTAACGCTGCACGATCGGTCACACTGTCAGCGATATTCAACACTGTTTCTTTATGAGGAATTGTAACGTTCACGCCAACAAACCCCATTTTGGGCAAGGCACGCAGACAGTCTTCAAGCGCGTCATGCGCTATATTCATAGGGACATAATGACCCTTGATCCCGTATCGTTGCAGCCAATGACCATGCAACGCAGGGGATTTACTATGTTCAATGGGTGAGCCAATGACCCCCGCCAATGGAATTTTAGCTTCACTCATCCGTCAATATCCCCTCGTAGGCTTAACCAGTTCAAAAGTTCCAACAATGGAAGCCCCAAAACATTAAAGTAATCCCCATCAACACGCGAAAAAAGCCGCACGCCTTCTTCCTCCAACTTATAAGCGCCCACGGCGTGACGGATAGAGTCAAAATTGCGTTCTACATAACTGTGAAGATATTCATCGGAAAATTCGCGCATTGTCAGGCGCACTTGTCCGATATGACGCCAAAGTGGTTGCCCATTTTTATAAACGACAGCCGCGGAATGAAGCATATGTGTTTGCCCTTTCAACGCCTGCAATTGCCGTATAGCTTCGTCAGGTGATGTGGATTTATTTAGAATTTCACCTTTAAAATCAAGTACTTGATCACATCCCAGAACCAAATCATCAGGTTGCTTTAAGCTGATTTTTCGGGCCTTTGCTTCGGCCAACGCATCGGCAATATCGCGCGGGGCAACATTATCCGCCTGCAAAGCTTGTTTGATTGCGTCTTCATCTATGCGCGCGGGCATCACATCAACCGTAAGCCCGGCATTTTGTAAAAGAGAACGTCGAATTTCTGACGCAGAAGCTAACACCATGTTCATGACTCTGTGGAAAACTCCCGTCGATTGCGCTGTGTAAATTTGCGGATAACAGCATTGCCGCCTTGGCCTGTGTAAATCTACAGGGGCTCAGGTGCAATCCTAACAGTTTCTCCCGTGTGGGTAAGGAAAACTCTGGTCTGTATAAAACTGCCATCCTGCAAAATTATCAACCGGTATGTATGAAATATGGCAAAATAAGAAATTGAAATATAAAGGTTTTTATAGGGTTGATTTCATTTTACCCACAATCATGCACAGAATCGACGCTTGGGGATAACCTGGTGGATGATCATTTAATCCACCGTTTTGGCCCTCCCTACAAAAACATCATCTTTTCTTTTATATATAATTATTATTAGTAAGGAGAGAGCGAGACGCGCCAATCTCACAGAACAGGCCTATGCTATGATAAATTTTCTTAATGACTGGTATATGTGGATCAAGGTTGGTCATATTTTCTCTGTGATCGCTTGGATGGCTGGTATTTTTTATCTTCCTCGCTTGTTTGTTTATCACGCAGAAACTGTGAAACAGGGCAGTGAAACCGACCAGTTGTTTCAAACCATGGAACGCCGTTTGTTATACGGGATCATGAGCCCCGCCATGACTGGCGTTTGGATCTTTGGTCTTTTAATGGTTTTCACGCCTGGTGTTGTTGACTGGTCAGCGATTTGGCCTTGGACCAAAGCGATCTCTGTCTGTGTGCTGACGTGGTTTCATCACTGGTTGGGGTATCGCCGCAAAGATTTCATGCGCGGTGAAAACAAGCTAACTGGGCGTCGATATCGGATGATGAATGAACTTCCCACTGTGTTTCTTGTGGTGATATTGATCTCAGTCGTTGTCCGCCCGTTCTAAGAATCTGATCTTAGATTTGACTCGACAGCTGATTTCATATTAAAAGCATCTCAACCTGCCGTCCGGCGGTGTATTTCCATACCTATGATTCCTTGTGCCCAATCTGTGGCACCCTATGAGATGCCTTCTCCACATGTCCGATACCGATATTACCGCTGAAACTGCGCCAACCAACACTTTGTCCTTGGCCGAGTTGAAAGCGACTGCACCAAAAGATCTGCTTCCTCTTGCGGAAGAACTTGAGATCGAAAACGCGTCGACCATGCGCAAAGGCGATATGATGTTCGCCATTCTGCGTGAACGTGCGGAAGAAGGCTGGGAAATCTCAGGAAACGGTGTTCTTGAGGTTCTGCAAGACGGATTTGGTTATCTGCGTTCCCCTGAGGCAAACTATTTGGCTGGTCCCGACGACATCTATGTATCGCCTGACATGATCCGTAAGTTTTCTTTGCGCACTGGTGATACCATTGAAGGTGTGATCAAAGCCCCACGTGAGGGTGAAAACTACTTCGGTCTGACATCTGTCACGACGATCAACTTTGGCGATCCAGAGAAAGCGAAACACAAGGTTGCCTTTGAAAACCTGACGCCGCTGTACCCTGATGAACGCCTGAAGATGGAAATCGAAGATCCGACCATCAAAGATAAATCAGCACGCATCATTGATTTGGTTTCACCCATCGGGAAAGGCCAACGTTGTTTGATCGTGGCACCTCCGCGTACGGGTAAGACAGTTCTGCTGCAAAATATCGCCCATAGCATCGAAGCAAATCACCCTGAAATTTACCTGATTGTTCTGTTGATCGACGAACGTCCAGAAGAAGTCACCGACATGCAGCGTTCCGTGAAGGGCGAAGTTGTATCTTCGACCTTTGATGAACCTGCGACACGTCACGTTGCCGTTTCTGAAATGGTGATTGAGAAAGCAAAACGTCTTGTGGAACACAAGCGCGATGTTGTGATCTTGCTTGACTCGATTACGCGTCTGGGCCGGGCATTTAACACTGTTGTGCCGTCTTCTGGTAAGGTTTTGACCGGTGGTGTGGACGCAAACGCGTTGCAACGCCCTAAGCGTTTCTTTGGTGCCGCACGTAACATCGAAGAAGGCGGGTCATTGACCATCATCTCAACCGCGCTGATCGACACAGGTTCGCGCATGGATGAGGTGATCTTCGAAGAATTTAAAGGCACCGGTAACTGTGAGATCGTTCTGGATCGTAAAGTTGCGGATAAACGTGTTTATCCCGCCATGGACATCCTTAAGTCGGGCACGCGGAAAGAGGAACTTCTGGTTAATCCCAAAGACTTACAGAAAACTTATGTTCTGCGTCGGATCCTTAACCCGATGGGCACCACAGATGCGATTGAATTCCTGCTAGGCAAGCTTAAACAAACGAAATCTAATGGTGAATTCTTTGATTCAATGAACACCTAAGGTGTTTACCTGAATAAAAACAAAGGTTTAACAATGGACACTATATTTGCACCTGCCAGCGGCCGCACGAAAGCGGGCGTTGCCGTGATCCGTATTTCCGGGCCACAGGCAGCTGCTGTGTTAAAATCGCTGTCTGGTGACCTTCCGCCCCCACGTTTTGCGGCTTTGCGAGAACTTCGCGGGGCTGAGGGGTTGCTGGACCAAGCCCTTGTTATTCTATTTGAAAAAGGCGCAAGCTTTACCGGCGAAGAAGTGGTTGAGCTACATCTTCATGGCAGCCAGGCCGTTGTCGCCGCAGTTTTGTCAGAACTGTCTAACCACAGTGGTCTGCGCATGGCAGATCCCGGTGAATTCACCCGACGTGCGCTGGAAAATGAATGTCTTGATCTAGCGCAGGTCGAAGGCCTTGCAGATCTTATTGAGGCCGAAACAGAAGCGCAGAGAAAGCAGGCGTTGAAGGTTTTATCGGGTGCAATCGGTGATGCGGCGTCCAACTGGCGGCTTGATCTTATTCGTGCCGCCGCTCTGATCGAGGCAACGATTGATTTCGCCGACGAAGAAGTTCCCGTTGACGTCTCACCAGAGGTCGCTGATTTAATCACCGGTGTTCAAAGCGATGTTCAGAAACAATTGTCCGGTATTGATGTGTCGGAACGCATCCGAGATGGGTTCGAAGTTGCTATCATCGGCGCGCCGAATGTCGGTAAATCGACTTTGCTGAACGCGCTTGCGGGTCGCGAAGCTGCCATCACATCTGAATTCGCCGGCACGACACGTGACGTGGTCGAAGTGCGTATGGATCTTGGCGGTTTGCCCGTCACAATTTTGGACACCGCCGGTATCCGTGACACAGAAGATTACGTCGAAGGCGTTGGTATCGAACGC
Source organism: Halocynthiibacter namhaensis (assembly GCF_000812685.1). Taxonomy (GTDB): domain Bacteria; phylum Pseudomonadota; class Alphaproteobacteria; order Rhodobacterales; family Rhodobacteraceae; genus Halocynthiibacter; species Halocynthiibacter namhaensis. The sequence continues at coordinate 96,709 of NZ_JWIF01000056.1, read as the reverse complement.
GCGCGGGCACGGGCAAAAGATGCCGACATTCGGGTTTTTCTATGTGAGAATACTTCTGATGATCCCGGCGTTGATTTTCTTGATGGTGATATTCGTTTGATGGCAAAGGCTGATCTTCACAATGGCGCGGATAACGCCGTTTCGGGTAAGACCGGGGCAGGGGTATCAAACCTTGTTAATCATTTGCGCGATGTGTTGGTGCTGCGTTCTGCTTCTGCATCTATTGCCACGCGCGAACGTCACCGCATTGCGATGTCTCGTGCTTTGACCTCTATGGAATCAGCACGATTTGAGCTATCCTTAGGTTCTGAACGTTCTGAATTGGCGGCAGAAGAATTGCGCACCGGTATTCGCGCGCTTGACGCGTTGATTGGTCGGGTTGATGTTGAAAATCTTTTGGATGAGATTTTCACAAGTTTCTGTATTGGCAAATAGCCACAAGAAGGAGTGTTTCACGTGAAACATTTTGACTATGATGTTGTTGTGGTCGGTGGTGGCCATGCTGGATGTGATGCTGCTTTGGCCTCTGCGCGGGCTGGCGCGCGCACCGCTTTGGTGACTTTGACCGAAGAAGGCATCGGCGTGATGTCTTGTAATCCAGCGATTGGTGGCCTTGGTAAAGGGCATTTGGTTCGCGAAATTGATGCGCTTGATGGCGCGATGGGTCGTGTTGCCGACCAGGCAGGTATTCAATTTCGCCTTCTAAATCGACGCAAAGGCCCCGCCGTTCAGGGGCCACGCACCCAAGCTGACCGCAAGCTATACCGCACTGCGATGTTATCCGAGGTAAAGAAGCAACCCGGTCTATCTATTGTTATTGGCGAAGTTACTGATCTCAAGATGGATGGGGCACGCGTTTCTGGTGTGGTTCTGGATGGGGATACCTCGATTTCTTCTGGTGCTGTTGTACTGACGACAGGGACATTTCTGCGCGGCCTGATCCATATTGGCGATGTGTCATATGCGGGCGGACGCATGGGGGATAAACCATCCGTCCGCTTGGCTGAGCGGATCGATGATTTCGGATTTAACCTTGGGCGTTTGAAAACTGGTACACCGCCCAGGCTTCGCGCATCTTCTATCAATTGGGATGGCCTGGAAATGCAAGCGGGCGATGATGACCCCGCGATGTTCTCATTCCTATCGATAAAACCGACCGCCCGACAAATCGCCTGTGGCATTACTGAAACCAACGAACGAACCCACGACATTATTCGCGAAAACCTAGAACGTTCAGCGATGTATGGTGGGATGATTGATGGGGTAGGGCCGCGTTATTGCCCTTCTATCGAAGATAAAGTCGTTCGTTTCGCTGATAAAACATCACATCAAATCTTCCTTGAGCCCGAGGGCTTGGATGACGACACGGTTTACCCAAACGGTATTTCAACATCCCTGCCGGAAACTATTCAGTATGATTATGTGCGTTCTATCCGAGGGTTAGAGCAGGCCGAGATCTTACAGCCCGGATATGCAATTGAATATGACTATGTGGATCCCCGCGCGCTGAATGAGACCTTGGAAACCAGTACAGTTCCCGGGTTATTCTTGGCAGGCCAGATCAATGGGACAACGGGTTATGAAGAAGCCGCCGCGCAAGGGCTTGTTGCTGGGGTGAATGCTGCGCGTTCTGTCTTGGGGAAATCCAGCGTCACATTCAGTCGATCAGAAAGCTATATAGGTGTGATGATCGACGACCTCATCAGCCACGGTGTCTCTGAACCCTATCGTATGTTCACATCGAGGGCTGAATTTCGGCTGTCTTTGCGCGCGGATAACGCTGATCAACGTCTTACCCCGAAGGGGATTGATGTCGGATTGGTTGGTGAAGCGCGTCGTGTTGCCTTTGAAAAGAAATCCGAAAAACTTGCAATCGCAAATGCCCTGCTGATGGACATGTCCATTACGCCGAAGAAAATGAAGGACGCTGGGTTTGCTATCAATCAAGATGGCGTGCGCCGAAATGGGATTGAGCTTCTTTCTTTTCCAGGGATTACGTTTGATTTGTTGAAGACGGTGGAACCCGGTCTCGATGCCGTTGCTAGGGGGATTGGTGTTCAGTTGGAAAAAGACGCGCTTTATGCCAATTATATTGATCGTCAAAACGCGGATGCTCAGGCACTTCAACGCGACGAGGCGAAGAAGATCCCAGCTGATTTTGACTTTTCTACGATGGAAGGGCTTTCAAACGAATTGAAGTCCAAATTATTGTCCCATCGGCCCAAATCAATCGCACAGGCTTCCAAAATTGAAGGTATCACACCTGCAGCGCTTATGCTCATTTTGGTTAAACTTCGCCAAAAATCTGAAAGGAAAGCCGGATGACTGGATCAGATCACTTTCAGCGCGAGACGAATGTTTCACGTGAAACATTGGCGAAGCTAGAACAATACGCAGCATTGCTACAGAAGTGGAACCCTGCGATTAACTTGGTCGCACGCTCGACCCTTGATGATATTTGGTCGCGGCATATGCTTGATTCAGCGCAGATACTATCTTTGGCGCCGGAAGATGTAACGTCTTGGGCTGACTTGGGGGCAGGTGGCGGTTTTCCGGGTTTGGTTGTTGCGACGATGGCGCAAGAAACACATCCGGCCTTGCATGTGACCCTTGTTGAAAGCGATCAACGGAAGGCAACTTTTTTGCGAACAGTTGCGCGAGAGTTGGGTTTAAACGTTTCTGTCCTGTCCCAACGGGTCGAATCCATCGAAAATTTGAAAGTTCAGGTCATTTCCGCGCGTGCATTGGCGGCTCTTGATCCCTTACTGGCTTTGGCAAAGCCGCTTTTGCAAACTGACGGGATCTGTATTTTCCCCAAAGGTGCAACTTGTGATAAAGAAGTTCAGGAAGCACTTGCATCTTGGTCCTTTGTCGCCGAAAATTTCGTAAGCAAAACAGATTCCAATGCGACCATTTTGAAACTTAGGGAAATTCGACGTGTCTGATCCTACTCGGCCCAAGGGCCCGAAGATTATCGCCATTTCCAATCAGAAGGGTGGAGTCGGTAAAACAACGACTACGATTAATCTGGGCGCTGCGCTTGCAGAGCTTGGAAAACGCGTCCTGCTTGTTGATCTGGACCCTCAGGGCAACGCATCCACGGGCCTGGGTATTGATGCGGACCGTCGCGAGACCACGACATACGAACTTCTTACCGAAGAGGTGGGCTTGGGCGAAGCCATACAAGAAACCGATGTCGAGAATTTATGGATTATTCCCGCCAATACTGACTTAAGCTCGGCTGATATTGAACTTTATTCAAATGAAAAACGCATTTTTCTAATGCATGATGCGCTGCGCCAACATGCGATTGATGGATATGGTTTTGATTATGTGCTGATAGATTGCCCCCCGTCTTTGAACTTGTTGACGGTCAACGCAATGGTCGCGGCAGATTCCGTCCTAGTTCCACTACAAAGTGAATTCTTTGCATTGGAAGGCCTGTCACAACTGATGCTTAGCGTGAGAGAAGTCCGCGAAAGTGCCAATCCAAACCTTCGCATCGAAGGGGTTGTGATGACAATGTATGATCGCCGCAATAATCTTTCGCAGTTGGTGGAAAATGATGCTCGGGATAATCTCGGTGAGATGGTGTTCAAAACCGTAATTCCGCGTAATGTTCGCGTGTCAGAAGCGCCATCTTACGCGTTGTCTGTGCTGGACTATGATTCCAATTCGCGCGGAAGTCAGGCATATCGAGCTATGGCAAAAGAATTAATCGCAAGAAACACGACAGTTAAAGCAAAGGTGGTCGCATAATGGTAGGCAAGAATGAGCGGCGCGGTTTAGGGCGCGGATTGTCAGCATTGATGGCAGATGTGCAACCTGAAACGCCGGCGGTGCCATCCGCTGGTGATCTTCGTTCGGATCGCAAGATTCCCATCGAAAATTTGCATGCCAATCCCGATCAACCCCGCCGTACATTTACGCCAGCTGAATTGGAAAGCCTGTCACAGTCGATTGCTGAGAAGGGCGTTATTCAGCCGCTTATTGTGCGGAGCTCGCCCAAAGGTGACGGAAGCTATGAAATCGTTGCGGGTGAACGCCGTTGGCGTGCGTCTCAGATGGCGAAATTGCACGAAGTTCCTGTGGTTATCCGTGATTTCAGCGACATTGAAGTGCTGGAAGTTGCGATTATCGAGAACGTTCAGCGCGAAGACCTGAACCCATTGGAAGAGTCCTTGGGATATCGCGCATTGATGGACCGCTTTGATAGAACCCAGGAAGAGATGTCCAAGGCGCTGTCTAAGTCACGCAGCCATATCGCAAATATGCTGCGGCTTTTGAATCTTCCAAGTGATGTGCAAGAATATCTGCGTGAAGGTAAGCTGTCTGCAGGGCACGCACGCGCGTTGGTGGGCAATGAAAATGCCTCTACCTTGGCCTTGCAGGTGATTGGAAAAGGCTTGTCTGTGCGTGCCACGGAAAGCCTGGTGAAATCCACTTCCAAGCGTAAATCTGCGCCGAAACAGCGGATAGAAAAAGATGCAGATACCCGCGCGCTGGAAGGTGAGCTTTCCGCGAACACTGGCATGAAGGTCAGCATTGATCACAGCAATGGTAAAGAAAGTGGTCAGATCACGATCAAATATAAAAATATGATGGATCTGGATAAGCTTTGTAATCTGCTCTCATAGGCAGATCAGCTGTTTGGGCGGGTCCAGATAAAGACTAGGACGCCGCCCAGCACGATTGCTTGAATAACAATAACGAAGGTTTTCACACCCAGTATCAATGACACTGTAAATGCGGCGGCGATGGAAATCGTCGCCAATTTTTTTGCTAAGGGACTGATGGCGCCGTGGTCATTCCAATCGGAAATGGCAGGACCAAACCGTGGGTGGTTGATCAACCAGCTGTGCAACCGCTCGGATGATTTGGAAAAACAGAACGTTGCAAGCAACATGAGTGGCACAGTGGGCAGCAACGGAAGGAAGGCTCCGACAAGTCCAAGGGTGAAGGACATCAACCCCGCGATAAGCCAGAGCGCGCGCATCTAGGCTTCCAACAATTTTCGCAAAATTGCATTTAGTAATGGGCGGCCTGTTGGGGTGACCCGAATGCGGTTTTCGTCGGTGAAAATTAGGCCATTCTCGCGCAGTTCAGTGACCTGTGGGCTGACCAATAGATCTGAACTCGACGAGAGACGTCGCAATTCTACCCCATCTGAAAGACGAAGCCCCATCAATAACCGTTCAACATACTGATCTTGAAGGGAAATTTTTTCACGAAGGCTCTCACCGGTTTGATTTTGGGAAACAGAAGAAAGCCACGATTTTGGCATCAAATGCGTTTCAGTTGCATATTTTTCACCATTTAGCGTCAAACGACCATGTGCCCCTGGTCCAATCCCAGCGTAATCGCCGTAGTTCCAATAAATCATATTGTGCCGCGATTCAGCGCCAGGGCGGGCATGGTTAGAGACTTCGTAAGCAGGAAGACCTTTGTGATCACAAATTTCCTGCGTCGCGAAATACATGTCAGCGGACAGATCTTCTGAGGGAAGACCGCGCAGCCCCCCCTTTGCGAAGCGATCTCCGAAAGCGGTGCCATCTTCAATCGTCAGCTGGTATAGCGACAGGTGGTCCGGTTCCAGATCCAAGGCCTGCTTAAGTTCGGATTGCCAAGCGGATAAGGTTTGATCTTGGCGGGCATAGATCAGATCGAAACTGACGCGACTAAATGTTTCACGCGCGATATCTAGGGCGGCCATTGCTTCGGATACGGAATGCATCCGCCCAAGACGGCGCAGGTCATCATTGTTCAGGGCCTGAATGCCGACCGACACACGATTAACACCGGCATCGCGGAAACCCCGAAATTTATCGGCCTCAATTGAGGTGGGGTTGGCTTCCAGAGTGATCTCGCAATCATTGGACAGATGCCATGTTTCACGGATACGGGTCAGAATGCGATCCACCAGGCGCACGGGCATCAAGCTGGGTGTGCCACCGCCAAAGAAGATCGAGTTAAGCACACGCCCCGGTGTTTCACGGCCTAGACGGTCGATTTCGGATAGGAAAGCGTGCTCCCATGCATCATCATCTACAGTTTTAGATACATGTGAGTTAAAATCGCAGTATGGACATTTCGCGAGGCAAAAGGGCCAATGCAGATACAGGCCAAAACCTGCGTTCTGCCAATCTTCCTTCACGAAGTCTCACCAAAACAGCCATCAACCAGCAGCTTGAACGCCGCATTGCGATGGGTCAGCGGCGCTTTTTCTTCGGGCAACATTTCCGCAAAAGTCACGTCATGGCCTGTGGGTTGAAAGACCGGATCAAAGCCAAAACCATTGTCGCCACGCATCGGCCAGACGACTTGGCCCTCGGCGCGACCTTCAAACACTTCGTCATGCCCATCGGGCCAAGCGATACACAGGGTGCAAACGAACGCGGCCTTGCGTGGGTGCGCGGCGTTCTTGTCATCCAGAAGGGTCTGAACCTTGGTCATGGCCATCTCGAAATCACGACCATTGTCGGTTTCAGCCCAATCGGCGGTGTACACGCCAGGGGCACCATCCAGCGCGTCGACCATGATGCCACTGTCGTCTGACAGGGCAGGAAGGCCGGATGATTTGGCGGCGAAATGGGCCTTGATACGGGCGTTACCGGCAAAGGTATCTTCGGTTTCTTCTGGTTCCTCAAAACCAAGATCGCCTACGGATTTCACATTGATTCCAAAGGGTTCCAGAAGAATCCCAATCTCGCGGATTTTGCCCGCGTTATGGGATGCAACCACGAGATCATTGCCGGTAAACTTGCGCATTATTTTACCGCCGCCAATTGGACGGCCGTCAATTCAGACGCGCCTTTTTCAGCGAGATCCATCAATTGATTCATTTGATCGCGCGAGAAAGTCGACCCTTCCGCAGACATCTGAATTTCAATCAGCTTGCCAGAACCGGTCATGACAAAGTTGCCGTCAACGCCGGCCTCAGAATCTTCGGGATAGTCGAGATCAAGCACAGGTTGACCGGCGTAAATACCACATGAGATCGCGGAGACCGGATCAATCAGCGGATCAGATACAACGTCGCCAGCCTTCATCAGCTTGTTGACCGCAAGGCGCAGAGCAACCCAACCGCCTGTAATCGCAGCACAACGGGTGCCACCATCGGCCTGAATCACGTCGCAATCGACGGTGATTTGACGTTCGCCCAAGGCAGAACGATCAACGCCTGCGCGCAGTGAACGTCCGATAAGGCGTTGAATTTCCTGAGTTCTTCCAGATTGCTTGCCCTGCGCTGCTTCACGACGCATACGGGTGTGTGTCGCACGGGGCAACATGCCGTATTCCGCGGTGACCCAGCCAAGACCCGTGTTGCGCAGAAACGACGGAACGCGGCTTTCAAGGGATGCGGTGCATAGAACGTGGGTTTCACCCATTTTGATCAGGCAAGAGCCTTCCGCGTGGCGGGTTACGTTTGTTTCAATGGAAACGGAACGCATTTCATCAGTCTGACGGCCAGAAGGGCGCATGATCTCATCCTTTTTACTGTTGCATTCAAATAGCTTTTGATGCGGTAAAAAAGCAAGCTGTGATTGACCTTTTGGTGGGTTAGTTTTTAATGAGTGGCGCAGTATAAAAGGCCCAGTATGACCGATAAGAATCCGATATATGAGGACATGAACGACCGTTCCCGCGAGGTATTTCGCCAGGTTGTCGAAAGCTATTTGCATGATGGGGAACCCGTTGGATCCCGCACTTTGACGCGCACATTAAGTGAAAAAGTGTCTGCTGCCACTGTGCGAAATGTCATGCAAGATCTTGAATTTATGGGATTATTGGATAGCCCGCACGTGTCTGCCGGACGCATCCCAACACAACAGGGCTTGCGCATGTTTGTCGATGGGATCATGGAAATGCGCGATGTTTCGCGGGATGACCAAGACAAAATCAACGCGACTGTGGGTTCAAATCAACAAGATGTTGGATCGATTTTGGGCAGTGTTGGGAAGGCCCTGTCGGGAATTACCCAGGGGGCCAGCCTGGTTTTGGCGCCGAAACACGAAGCCCCCATCAAACATATCGAATTTGTGCATTTGGGTATGGACCGGGCGCTGGTGGTGCTGGTGTTTGCCGATGGGCATGTTGAAAACCGGGTGTTTCAGCCGCCAATGGGCCAAACGCCCAGTTCTATGCGCGAAGCCGCGAATTTCTTGAATGCGCTGGCAGAGGGCCACACGCTGTCGGAACTTCGGCATCGCGTAAAACATGAAATAAAAACGCGGCGGCAGGAAATTGACACGCTTGCGCGCGATTTGGTTGAAAATGGCTTTGCGCTTTGGGAAAACGAGGGCGAAAGTTATGAACGATTGATTGTCCGCGGTCAGTCTAACTTGTTGGAAGAACACGGAAACTCGGAAGATTTGGATCGTATCCGCAGTCTTTTTGACGACCTTGAACGAAAACGCGATATCGCTGATTTCCTTGATCTCACGGAATCTGGTGAAGGTGTGCGCATTTTTATTGGCTCTGAAAATAAGTTATTTTCACTTTCGGGTAGCTCTTTGGTGGTTTCTCCCTATATGAACGCTGATCGGAAGATTGTGGGCGCGATTGGGATCATCGGGCCAACCCGTTTGAACTATGGGCGCATTGTTCCGGTGGTGGATTACACAGCACAGCTTGTCGGACGGATGATTTCTGATAAAAGCTGACGTTGGCGAAAAGGTGAAGACATGGCGGACATGAAAAAAGACGACTTTCTGGATGACATCGCAGCGGCGGAAGCGGATGTTTATGGTGATGATCAGTTGGACATTATGGAAGAGGCGCTGAAAGAAGGCCCTTCTGTTGAGGTCAATGCGATCATTGCGGAACGTGATGATTTTAAAGATAAATTCATGCGCGCTTTGGCGGATGCGGAAAACGCACGCAAGCGTTCTGATCGCGACCGTCGTGAAGCAGAAAACTATGGTGGGTCCAAATTGGCCCGCGATATGCTGCCTGTGCACGACAACATGAAACGCGCTATGGAAACCATGTCCGAAGATCAACGTGCCGCGAATGCTGGCCTGTTTGAGGGTATCGAGTTGACCATGCGCGAACTTCTGAGCGTGTTTGAAAAGCATGGAATCAAACGTATTTCACCAGAAGTGGGTGATCGTTTTGATCCACAAGAACACCAAGCGATGTTCGAAGCACCGCTGCCAGGGACAAAAGCTGGCGACATTATTCAGGTCGCGGCAGAAGGCTTTATGCTGCACGATCGCTTATTGCGTCCGGCGCAAGTTGGCGTTTCGTCAACACCAGCATAAATGATTATGGGGCGCCTTGAGCGCCCCTTTTTATTGGGACGCGCTGATCTTTTTCAATTCATAAATCAGGTCCAATGCCTCTCGCGGGCTTAGGCTGTCGGGTTCGATTTCGGACAGGCGATCAAGGGCTGGCGATGTTTTTGCCGGGGTAGGCATCGGTGGCGGCGCTGCGGAAAACAAAGGCAGGTCGTCGATCAAGGCTTTTGGTGTGTTGCCCCCGTCGCGATCCGATTTCTCAAGTTGTTCCAAAACCACACGGGCGCGTTCAACGACGGATGTTGGCAAACCAGCCAAACGCGCGACCTGAACCCCGTAAGATCTGTCGGCGGCCCCTTTGTGGACTTCGTGCAGGAAGATGACTTCGCCTTCCCATTCCTTCACCGCAACCGTGGCGTTTTCAACGCCTTTCAGCGTGTCAGCCAGTTGGGTCAACTCATGATAATGGGTGGCAAATAAGGCGCGACAACGGTTGGTTTCGTGTAAGTATTCAAGCGTTGCCCAAGCGATGGAAAGGCCATCCCAGGTGGCGGTGCCACGACCGATTTCGTCCAAAATGACAAAGGCTCGATCGTCGGCTTGGTTCAAAATTGCCGCGGTTTCAACCATTTCGACCATGAATGTCGAACGCCCGCGCGCCAAATCGTCAGAAGCCCCAACGCGTGAAAACAGCTGACTGACAATCCCAAGTTTGGCTTCTGTTGCGGGAACAAAACTGCCGGATTGGGCAAGTAGGGCGATCAAGGCATTCTGGCGTAAGAAGGTCGATTTACCCGACATGTTAGGACCCGTCAGAAGCCAAATCGCGGCAGCTTCACTGTCGGCAAACGCGCAATCATTGGCGATAAACCCGCTGTCCCCTTGCCCACGCAGCGCGGCTTCGACGACTGGGTGGCGTCCCCCTGTGATGGAGAACTCTCGCCCGTTTGACAGCAAGGGACGGGTCCAGTTTTCAAAGCTTGCGAGATCAGCAAAACCAGCGGTTAAATCCATTTCCGACAGCGCGCGCGTTGTGGTGAAAATCTTATCAGAACAGTCCAGAACGGCTCGTGTTAGGGTGGAATAGAGTCTTTTTTCGATCTCAAGCGCATTATGTCCTGCGTTCAAAATCTTGGTCTCAAGTTCAGACAGCTCAACCGTGGTGAACCGGACTTGATTGGCTGTGGTTTGGCGATGAATGAAGGTTTCCGACAGGGGCGCGGAAAGCATCTTATCCGCATGTGTTGCGGGTGTTTCGATGAAATAGCCAAGCACATTATTGTGTTTGATCTTCAACGCGTTGATGCCGCTGACGTCGGAATATTGGGCTTGAAGACCCGCGATAACGGAACGGCCTTCGTCGCGCAGGGTGCGGGCCTCATCAAGGGAGCTGTCGTAACCGGAGGCAATAAGCCACCGTCACGCGCCAAAAGGGGCGGTTCGGCGATCAACGCGGCGTCAAGCAGATCAATCAGTTCGTCGTGACCCGGAAGGGATTGCATCGCCGATTGCAACACGCCGGGCATGTCGGACGGCAGGCTTTGTGTAATGGCCTCGGCTTGGGTCAAACCGTTGCGGATGCCCGCAAGGTCACGTGGCCCACCACGTTCCAAAGCAAGGCGGGACAGGGCGCGGTCCATATCGGGCACTTGGCGCAATATGTCACGTAACCTTGTGCCGGTGGTTTGATCGTCGAATAGATAGGCCACAGCATTGTGACGGTCGTTTAAGACGGCAACATCCATAGATGGGGAGGACAGTCTGCGTTCCAAAAGACGTGCGCCGCCAGCAGTGACCGTGCGGTCGATTGTGGCTAAAAGTGAACCGGCGCGCCCGCCATTCATGGAGTGGGTGATTTCAAGATTGCGGCGGGTTGCTGCGTCGATTTGCATAGTGCCGCCTGCGATTTCGCGCAGGGGTGGGCGCAATAGGGGAAGCTTGCCCTTTTGCGTCAGATCCAAATATTCAACCACAGCCCCCATCGCACCAAATTCAGCCCTGGTGAACTGCCCAAATGCTTCGAGTGTTGTGACGTTCAGCAGGTTTTTCAGCCGATTTTCAGAAGACGAACTGTCAAACGCGGAACGCGCAAGAGGGGTGATGGCAATGCCTAAATCAGACCCTAATTCGAGGAAATTACCCTCTTCTTCGGAATTCACCAGCAATTCGCGCGGGGCAAGACGGGCAAGTTCTGGCGATAGACGCAAGGAAGTACAAGGCATTACGTGGAACGCCCCGGTCGAGATATCAACCCAGGACAAAGCCCCCTCATCGCGCACCTGAGAATAAGCGGCTAGAAAGTTGTGCTGACGGGCATTCAGAAGGCTGTCTTCGGTCAAGGTTCCGGGCGTCACAAGGCGTACAACACCGCGTTTGACGATAGATTTATAGCCACGTTTTTTGGCCTCAGCGGGGCTTTCCAACTGTTCACAAACCGCGACGCGAAACCCTTTGCGGATCAACGTCAGGAAATATCCTTCGGCCGCGTGATGTGGGACGCCGCACATGGCGATGTCTTCGCCTTGGTGTTTGCCGCGTTTGGTCAGGGCAATGTCCAGCGCTTCGGCGGCATTGACCGCATCATCAAAAAACATCTCATAGAAATCGCCCATGCGATAGAACAGCAAAGCGTCGGGGTGATCGGCTTTGATTTCCAGATATTGCGCCATCATTGGTGTGACGCCGTCGCCTTTTGATGCTGCCATTTTTCCGCCCCGGTTTGGTTTTAAACAGGAATACGGGGGAATTCGTGCCCCTGCAAACCCGATCTGGGCCCAACAAGCGGGATTAGTCCAGAAAAGGCCGTATTTTGGGTTGGCTGGTTGTTGTCGGCGCGGTTTTTTTCTGTAGTTTGGGCGAATACCCGGATTGTGAGGACCCATGGCCAATAATAGTAAAGTTACCCCGGAAGAGGCGCTCGCCTATCATCTCGAGCCGACCCCTGGAAAATATGAGATCGTTGCGTCAAAACCAATGATGACTCAGCGCGATTTGTCGCTGGCCTATTCCCCTGGCGTGGCTGTCCCCTGTGAGGCGATCGCGGCGAACCCAGAATGCGCCTATGATTACACCAACAAAGGCAACATGGTCGCGGTGATTTCCAACGGGACTGCGGTTCTTGGCCTTGGGAACTTGGGTGCTTTGGCGTCAAAACCCGTAATGGAAGGCAAAGCCGTGCTGTTTAAGCGGTTTGCTGACGTGAATTCCATCGACATCGAATTGGACACCGAAGACCCAGAAGCGTTCATCAATGCTGTGCGTTTGATGGGGCCTAGTTTTGGTGGGATCAATCTTGAAGACATCAAAGCCCCCGAATGTTTCATTATTGAACAACGGCTTAAGGAAGAAATGGACATTCCAGTCTTCCACGATGATCAACACGGCACTGCGGTTATTTGTGCGGCGGGCCTTTTGAACGCGTTAAAGATTTCCGGCAAAAAGATCGAAGATTGTCGGATCGTTTTGAATGGCGCGGGTGCGGCGGGTATCGCTTGTATTGAGCTGTTGAAATCTATGGGCGCGCGGCATGAAAATTGTATCGTTTGCGATACAAAAGGCGTGATTTATCAAGGTCGTACTGAGGGTATGAACCAATGGAAATCCGCCCACGCGATCAAGACAGAATTGCGCACATTGGATGAGGCTATGGAAGGCGCTGACGTTTTCTTGGGCGTGTCCGCCAAGGGTGCTGTGACACCCTCGATGGTCGCTGCGATGGCCAAAGATCCGGTGATTTTCGCCATGGCAAACCCCGACCCGGAAATCACCCCAGAAGAGGCCCACGCCGTACGCGAAGACGCGATTGTTGCGACGGGGCGGTCTGATTATCCCAACCAGGTGAACAATGTTTTGGGCTTTCCGTATCTGTTCCGTGGTGCCTTGGATATCAACGCGCGTGCGATCAACGATGAGATGAAAATCGCTTGCGCACAGGCCCTTGCGGATCTCGCGCGCGAAGATGTGCCGGACGAGGTCGCGATGGCTTATGGTCGCGAATTAACCTTTGGTCGTGACTATATTATTCCAACGCCGTTTGATCCGCGTCTGATCTATTTGATCCCGCCTGCGGTCGCAAAAGCGGGCATGGATACCGGTGTTGCGCGTCGTCCGATCATTGATATGGATGGGTATACGCAAAGCCTAAAAGCGCGTCTTGACCCAACTGCAACGATCTTGCGTGGCATCAATGCGCGGGCAAAACAGGCCCAAGCGCGCATGATTTTTGCCGAAGGGGATGATCCCCGTGTTTTGCGCGCTGCTGTTGCCTATCAGCGCCAAGGCTTGGGCAAGGCATTGGTTGTTGGACGTGAAGCAGATGTCGCTGAGAAGCTAACAGCAGTTGGTCTTGGGGATGCGGTTTCTGAGCTCGAGATCGTGAACGCCGCCAACTCGCCACATCTGCGTCAGTATAAAGCGTACCTCTATAAACGCCTGCAAAGACAAGGGTTTGATCGGGGTGATATCCACAAACTGGCCGCCCGTGATCGCCATGTTTTTGCAGCTTTGATGTTGCAACACGGCCACGGCGACGGGCTTGTTTCTGGTGCGACGCGCAAGTCTGCTCAGGTCTTGAACCTGATCAATCACGTGATGGATGCCGATGCCGAAAGTGGTGCGGTTGGCGTGACTGCGTTGCTGCACAAAGGGCGGGTTGTGTTGATTTCTGACACGCTGGTGCATGAATGGCCGGACGAAAATGATCTGGCAAATATTGCCACGGCTGGGGCGAAAGTGGCCCGCGCGCTTGGTCTTGAGCCACGTGTCGCATTCGTCAGCTTCTCGACCTTTGGGTATCCTGTGTCTGAACGCGCCGAAAAAATGCATCTCGCACCCGACGTTCTGGACGCGCGCGGCGTCGATTTCGAATACGAAGGCGAGATGACCGTGGATGTGGCCTTGAACGTCACAGCACAGGAAAGTTATCCTTTCCAACGACTGACTGGTCCTGCAAACGTATTGGTTGTCCCTGCGCGGCACTCTGCTTCGATTTCTGTTAAGTTGATGCAGGAAATGGCGGACGCCACAGTGATCGGCCCGATTTTGACAGGCGTTGATCACCCAGTTCAGATTTGTTCCATCGGATCCACGGTGAACGACATTCTAAACATGGCGATCTTGGCTGCGAATAAGGTTGGTTGATTGGGCAACATGTTGAAATATATCACTTTCACCCTTTGAGGTGGGTGGAATGTACATATACTTCAATATATTAGACAAAATATTACTTGCTATCAGGATTCTGTAGGCGCTAAATAAAGTAAGCAGCACCAAGATGGCGCTGCTTACAGTTAGTCTTCAACTAACGTTATAACGGCAGTGTCAGCTGCCGTGGCTTAGGCCAGCGGCGGGTATGTGAAATCACATACTCCCGCTTGCCAAAGCGCATTCTGGTGTATTCACTAACGTGAACTTCCATATGCGTCTCCTTACTTTATTTTCCAGAATCTGCTGGCCCACATTGAAGGCTTCACGCCTTCGAATCCGTTTGCTTGTGGACACCAAGTCTGGTGTGGTAAGGATGACTGAGCACAGTATCTGGTTTTGTGTGGGTGTAGGTCAACACAAAAGACTCATGGACCAATTATAATATATGTTGACTCCTGTGATTATAGTGAGAAGAACGATTCGTGAACTTGGAGTGAAAAATGACTGTCTTTTGCCTTGGCTCCATCAATGCTGATCATGTGTACCAGGTGCCGCATCTGCCGGCCCCCGGCGAAACGCTTGCTGCAACTGGGTTTCAGACGGGGCTTGGTGGTAAGGGTGCGAACCAATCCGTTGCTGCCGCCAAGGCCGGATCTGAGACACACCATATTGGCGCTGTTGGGGCCGATGGCGCTTGGACGATTGATGCGTTGCAAGGTTACGGTGTGGGCACGGACCATGTGCGTACATCTGAGATCCCAACAGGGCATGCGATTATTAATGTGGATCCCGAGGCTGAAAATGCCATCGTGATCTTCTCGGGTGCGAATTATGATCAATCGGAAACCGGGATTGCGGCGGCTTTGTCCGGTGGCAAACCTGGCGATTGGATTTTGATCCAAAATGAGACCTCACAACAGATTACAGCTGCGAAGGCGGCGCGCTCAAAGGGTGTGAAAGTTGCCTATTCTGCAGCGCCTTTTGATGCGGATGCCGCGCGCGATATGTTGCCATTTGCGGATCTTCTGTTGGTGAACGAGATTGAAGCAGCCCAATTGTCACAGGCTTTGGGTGTCGATGTTGGTGATTTACCCGTGGCAAACGTGTTGATCACATTAGGTGCCAAGGGTGTTGATCTGGTGGATACGGAAACTGGTGAGATGATCTCTGTTCCCGCGTTTTCGGTCAATCCCGTTGACACCACCGGTGCGGGCGACACCTTTGCGGGCAGTTTTGTTTCCGGGCTGGAACAGGGGATGTCTGATCGTGACGCCCTGATCCGTGCAAGCGCGACATCCGCTATTCAAGTGACGCGTGTTGGGGCCGCAACGGCCATTCCCGATGCGGCTGAGGTTCAGGCGTTTATCGCAGATCAGTGACCCACAAAGGGCGCAGCGTTGCCCCATAGTTCAGCAACACGCGCATCACGACCACAGCCTTCACGGTAACGTTTATACGCGTCCGCTTGGCGGATGACGCCAAATCGTGTGATGACGCGCCTGCGGCCTTTGTAATAATCTTGATGTCCGTCATCAGCGGCGTAAAATGCGGTGCGATCAAGGATAGGGGTGACGATACGTTGCCCTAGATCCGCTTCCGCTTGGGCCTTGGCGGCTTCCGCAACTTGACGTTCCTGCGCATTGGCAACCCAAATCGCAGTGGCATAACTTTCGCCACGGTCACAGAATTGCCCGCCTGCATCCGTTGGGTCGATGGACCGGAAAAACTTATGCAGAAGGTCGGGCAGATCTGCGCGACTTGGATCATAGGTGATCTCAACCGCTTCCAAATGACCCGTGCCGCCGCGCGTCACTTGTTTGTATGTGGGGTTCGCAACCGCACCCCCTGTGAACCCTGACACGGCTTCGGTCACGCCGGGCAGAGATTCAAAATCGCTTTCGACACACCAGAAACATCCACCGGCGACGATGATGGATGATGCATCTTGGGCGCTGACAGAATTGCACTGCACAGCGAACCCGGTGGCGATGGCGATTGACAACAAGATGGGGCGTAGGGATCTGGGGAATATGGTCATTGGGACGCTCTTTGGCTGAAACTGATTCCAACCTGTCGCATGACCGCTGTCAGGGCAAGGACGCGCACCCCAATCTCACGCGAAGGTGAGAGGGTGTGAAACGCAAAACGCCCGACATTTGCCGGGCGTTTAACACATTATTGTAGCTGCATTTAGCCTTTGTTGCGTTTGTTGCGGGCTGCCAGCAGTTTCAGGCGCAGGGCGTTCAATTGAATGAAACCAGCTGCGTCTGTTTGATCATACGCGCCAGCATCTTCTTCAAAGGTCACATGGGCCTCAGAGTACAGGCTGTTTTCGGACCAACGACCAACGGTCTGCGCCATGCCTTTGTACAGTTTCATGCGCACTGTACCGGAAACATGTTCCTGGCTTTTGTCGATCGCCGCTTGCAGCATTTCGCGTTCGGGGGAATACCAGAAACCGTTGTAGATCATCTCAGCGTATTTCGGCATGAGTTCATCTTTCAAGTGCATTGCGCCGCGATCCATAGTGATGGATTCGATGCCGCGATGCGCTTCCAACAACAAGGTGCCGCCGGGGGTCTCATAGATACCACGGGATTTCATGCCAACGAAGCGACCCTCGACCAGGTCAAGACGACCAACGCCGTGTTTGCCGCCAAGTTCGTTCAATTTGGTCAGAACGGTTGCCGGGGACATTGCTTCGCCATTGATCGCGATTGGGTCACCTTTTTCAAAGGTCACCTCAACGAATTCCGGGGTGTCTGGCGCGTCTTCTGGGTGCACAGTACGCTGATAAACATAGTCTGGCGCAGCAACTGCCGGGTCTTCCAGAACTTTGCCCTCAGATGAGGTGTGCAGAAGGTTCGCGTCAACAGAGAAAGGTGCTTCGCCACGTTTGTCTTTTGCCACAGGGATTTGGTTTTGTTCAGCGAATTCCAGCAGGCGGGTGCGAGAGGTCAGATCCCATTCACGCCAAGGGGCGATCACTTTGATGTCAGGGTTCAGGGCATATGCAGCAAGTTCAAAACGAACCTGATCGTTGCCTTTACCGGTCGCGCCGTGGGCGACAGCGTCAGCACCGACTTCAGCGGCAATTTCGACAAGACGCTTGGATATCAGCGGGCGCGCAATCGAGGTGCCAAGCAGATACAGGCCTTCGTAAACCGCGTTTGCACGGAACATTGGGAAGACAAAATCACGTACAAATTCTTCGCGTACATCTTCAATATAGATGTTTTCGGCTGGAATTCCCAGAAGTTCAGCTTTGGCGCGTGCTGGTTCCAGCTCTTCGCCCTGACCGAGGTCAGCAGTGAACGTTACCACTTCACAACCATATTCGGTTTGCAGCCACTTTAGGATGATAGAGGTATCAAGACCCCCGGAATAGGCGAGAACAACTTTTTTTGGCGCAGACATCACGGGCTCCTTCGTAGCATAACCGCTTCGCGATTACCTGTTTTTAAAGGGAGGAGCAAGGGTTGCGATGCTTGTGCTTCAATTCATTTTCACCCTGAGGCGGTTCCAGGCTGCATGCGGGTAAGGAACTCTGCCCGGGATCCGTCATAACAAGTAAAGATTTCAGGTAAGGATACGGTACTGGTATCCCCGTTTGCAGCGGCGGTTTCACCCGCTTGGCAGAGGCCTGTAAACTGAGAAAAACCAAGGTTCATCGCGCTGCCTTTCAGAAAATGCATGTCTTCTTCAAGAGTGTTTGGGCTTGGCGTGGCCTTCATTCGGGCGATGGTTTCTTCGACTTCCTCAAGGAACAAAACAACGACTTCGGTGAAATCTTCGTCACCTACTTCCTGCTTAAGTTCCTCAACTCGTTTCCAATCAATCATCTATCCACCGTGAAGTTGTTTGGTCTTGTGATAACAGCCGAAGGTTACTGCCCGCTTAATGAAAGCACGGGAATATTATGGCAAAGATTCACTAAGTGTTAAGCGCAATTCGATAGATCAGAACCAGTGAAATTAGTTGAGTGGCATCAGTGATGAAAGAAGCTGCGCTGAAGCAGGACCCGCAAGGATTTGTTGAAGTCGATTACTCGTCTGGGGATGATGGGTGTCGTGTTGTGCTTGTTGTTGACGACAGCAAAGTGCAACGTAAAATTCTGTCTGCGATGCTGAAACGTTGGGGGTTTGACGTGATTGAAGCCGAAACAGGGCATCACGCGATGGACATCTGCACGGCGCAACACGTGGACTTTGTCCTGAGCGACTGGATGATGCCTGGGATGAATGGGCTTGAGTTTTGCGAAGCATTCCGGGAATTGGAACGCAAGGGTTATGGGTATTTCATTCTGCTCACCTCAAAAAGTGAAAAGGGTGAAATCGCGCGGGGCCTCGAAGTTGGCGCGGATGACTTTCTGACCAAACCTGTGAATGCGGGCGAATTGCGTGCCCGTATTTCTGCTGGCGAACGTATTCTGAAGATGGAAAACGAGTTGCAGGAAAAGAATCGCTTGGTTTCCGCTACATTGACAGAATTGACCGAACTATATGACATGGTGGATCGAGATCTTCTTGAAGCAAAAAAACTCCAAGAATCCCTTATTCGTGAACGTTTTAAAGATTTCGGTGCCGCACAAGTGTCACTAAGCTTACGGTCGAGTGGGCATGTGGGCGGCGATCTTGTGGGGTTCTTTCAAGTTGACGAACATCAGATCGGCATTTGGGGAATTGATGTTTCCGGGCATGGGATCACGTCAGCGCTAATGACGGCCCGCCTCGCTGGCAATTTATCTGGTCGCTCCCCCGAGCAAAACGTGGCGCTTGAAGCCGATGAAAATGGTGGGTTTCGTTTGCGTAACCCTGCAGATGCCGCGGATCTTCTAAATACAATTGTTATGAATGAAATGGAGACCGAACATTATTTCACCCTTTTGATCGCGAATGTTGATTTGCGAACGGGTGAGATAACACTTTGCCAAGCTGGGCATCCCCATCCTGTTATTCAACGTGCGGACGGAAGTTGTGAATCAATTGGGACGGGCGGAATGCCTGTTGGCTTGATTGATGCCGCCTATTATTCAGATTTTAAAGTGCAGTTGTCTCCAGGCGACCGGATAATCATTCCCTCTGACGGGGTTACTGAATGCCCGGATGTGGATGAAAACCTGTTGGATGACGAGGGATTGCGCGCGTTTATGGAGGCCAATCCTATCCTAAAAGGCGGCAGCTTGCTTGAGGAAATGATTTCGTATTTAGCCGAATATTCAGGCGGGCGGGATTTCCCGGATGATGTTTCGGCGGTCTTGTTGGAATATTGTGGTCCAGTGACGGATCAATAAACTTCTGCGCCGCACGCAAAATTATCGCGCGCGCCGGCAGCGGTTTTGGTGGGTGATGTGAAGTTTAAGCAGGAACTTTCTCAACTGTAAGTCTTCCGTTGGTGTAGACGCAAATGTCCGAAGCAATTGCCATAGCATCACGGGCAATGGTTTCTGCATCCTTTTCCGTGTCCATCATGGCGCGGGCTGCGGCAAGCGCAAAATTGCCGCCTGACCCGATCGCTGCGACCTCGTGTTCAGGTTCCAACACATCTCCAGCACCGGTAATAACCAACAGGTTTTGGCCATCAGTCACGATCAACATCGCTTCCAGTTTCTGCAAATATTTGTCGGTTCTCCAATCTTTCGCCAGTTCGACAGAAGCGCGTTGAAGCTGTCCTGGTGTTGCTTCCAATTTGGCTTCTAGACGCTCAAGCAAAGTGAAGGCATCTGCGGTCGACCCTGCAAAACCGGCAACCACGTCATGGCCTCCGGGTGAAAGACGGCGCACTTTACGAGCGGTTCCCTTGATCACTGTTTGACCCAAGGAAACTTGGCCATCGCCCGCAATTACAACTTCATTATTCTTCTTCACGCCAACAATTGTTGTGCCGTGCCATCCGGGAAAATCACTATCAGCCATAAGTTTCTCCAATTGCTTCATTTCTATATGAGCGCGTGATAGGGAAGGCACAAGGGGTATTCAAAGTATGTTGGAGCTGGTGGGCGAATGATTACGGGTAGAAAGCTGAGAATTTATCTCGATAAAGGGATGCGCGCGGCCGCTGAGGAAGGGCGTAATAATTTCCTCAACCGTCTGAAAAACGCCGTAGAAAGCCGCGATGTGAAGGTTGAATATTGCCTCAACAGCGACGCAAATATTCTTAAATCCCGCGATCGTCATGGCTTTACGCTTTTCCATATGGATGATCCATATCACGAAAAATCGCTAACGATGCGGCGTGTGTATTATTATCCGTTTTGGCAAATTGAGACGTCCGCTAAACGCTGGGAGTGGGCCGTTTCACACGCAAATTTTGACCCTTCTGAAATTGATGCACATACAGCAAAGTCCTTTGCGATTCAGTGGCGCAAGCGGCTTTTCGAGGGATGGAAAGCCATAAAGAACCAAGGGTATGTTTACATGCCTTTGCAAGGAAGATTGTTAGAACAACGCAGTTTTCAATCCTGTTCACCCGTGGACATGATCCGAGAAACAATAAAACACGGGCCACGGAAACCAATCGTTGCAACTTTGCACCCGGGTGAGAAGTATAATGCGTATGAATACGAAGCCCTTGCCGAGCTAATGGAAGAATACCCAGAGTTCACGGTTCAAAGCGATGGAAACCCTGAAAGCTACCTTGCGGAATGTGATTGCGTTGTGACGCAAAACTCTAGCGTGGCTTTTTCGGGGTATTTTTGGCACAAGCCTGCGGTTTTGTTTGGCAAAATCGATTTTCACCATATCGCGTTGAATGTCGGGGATCTGGGGGCCAAAGACGCCTTCGCGAGGTTGCCAAACCATGTTCCTGATTATGACAAGTATCTTTATTGGTTTTTGCAGTTGCAATCAATAAATGCAGGGCGGCCTGAAACCGAAGAAAAGATTATAGAAACCCTACGCACACGTGGTTGGGATCTTTGAGGTAGACACAAAAAAGGCGCCCGTAGGCGCCTTTTCTAAACAACAGAAATCAAACGTTTTCTTTGATCCAGCTGTCTAGCGCTGCTTTTGGAGCTGCGCCAACTTTGTTCGAGATTACTTGACCATCTTTGAACATGAACAGGGCTGGAATGCCGCGAACGCCCATTTGCGCTGGTGAATTGGGGTTTTCGTCGACGTTCACTTTGACGATTTTCACCTGGCCATCATATTGCGCAGAAAGCTCTTCAAGCGCGGGGCCGATTTGTTTACATGGGCCACACCATTCTGCCCAAAAATCTACGACCACGGGGATCGCGGATTCTTTTACTTCTGCATCAAATGTTGCGTCGGTGACTGCTACGGTTGCCATGTCTCAAACTCCTCGAGAACAAATAAAAGTTGATCGAAACCTAAGGTCGACCAGGTCTGACGTCAAGGCGTGGCAGCGCGGGATATGGCTGCGGACACAAGATCGTGAGGTATTGGCATAAGTGTTGCTGACTTTGTCCACAGAATGGCGGTTTCCACTTTCCTGTTGGGAAAAATTTGCTTCAACGCCAACTCATATGCGCCCAATTGCCTAAGGATTCCTTCGGGCACTTGGGTGGGATTTTCCGGTATGTTTCGGTTGGTTTTGAAATCAACTGCGCAGATGCTTTCGGGGGTGATCAACAACCTGTCGACAATTCCGTGTAACCGAAGTTCGCCTGTCAGAGGTGCCGAGAGGGAGACTTCGGCAAGTGAGTCAGCAGCAAAAAGCCCGGCCAATGACGGAGTGTTCAGCAAAGTTAACGCTTCGGCCAACAGGTTTTCCCGTTCAGTCTCAGGTACATCAGGCCAACGTTCCAACAATCTCGCGCCATGGGTTTTTCGAAGGGTTGGTTCGACATCGGGTAAGTTTTCAAGAAGGCAATGGACAATCGTCCCATACAGCATTGCCTGATCCTGGTCGCCTTCACCATCAACAAACCCAGCCATGATTTTTTCGCCCCCCAACCCGGACGGCGAAATGGTTTTCTGTTGTGCCGCGGGGGCCGAGACCGGATGGTCGATCCAATCAGGCAAGCCAGTGTCAATGGCATCATCCGCCTGCGTCGCTGGTGCAAATTCCACATTGGTCCATTGCCCAGTTTCCAGACGCAACCCATCGCCTTGTGCGAAAGGATAGGGCTGTGCATCAGCAAGCCCAAGGCCCGCTTCGATTTGGCGATACCAGCTGCTGTTGTTTCCGTCGACCTCGCCTGCGCCCGCGACGATCAGCCATTTTTCTGCGCGGGTCATCGCGACGTAAAGCAGGCGATCTTTTTCCTCAAGTTGACGTTCCGCGATGGCATCGCGTTCATCCACAACAGCGGGCGGGGTGGCATCGGCGTTTGGTTTCCAGACCGGAGTGCCTTGAATGTCGAATATTTCTTCGCGAACCGTGTTCTTCTTTACGGCGGTGTCGGGCAATATCACAATGGGCGCTTCAAGCCCTTTTGCACCATGCACCGTCATCACGCGAATGCGATTTCCAGCACCGTCGGGTTGCCGTTTGATGTCGATATCACCACTGTCCAGCCATCCCAGAAAGCCAGTTAACGATGGCACGCTGGAACGCTCAAACGCTTCGGCCTGTGTGAGTAATGCATCCAGGCCGTCTTCTACTTCTTGGCCCAAACGCGCGATCAAATGGCGGCGCCCATCGTGCCGCGTTAGGATGCGTTCGATTAGATCCCACGGCCGCAGGAAATCCGCTTCGCGCAGTAGGTCTGACAACACATCGCGGGTTTGGGCATGATTTTCATCGTCGCGCAGCGCTTGCCACAAATATTCCCCATTGCGTCGGGGCTGTGCCAGGTGATGAAGCGCATCTGCTGTCCAACCAAATAGGGGTGATCGCAATGCTGCTGCCAAGGACAAGTCGTCTTCAGGGGTTGCCAAAAATGACAAGAGTGCACGGATATCTTTGACGGCCAGTTCAGCCCCAATTTTCAACTTATCCGCCCCGGCAATGGGCAAGGCGCGCGCTTTGCATTCTGCGATGATCTCATGAAATAGGGTCTGCCGCCCCTGCACGAGGATCAGAAAGTCGCCGGGTTCAACGCGGCGCATTTCATATGTCCCGGAATGGCCAATCTCGTTGGGAATGCAGGCGGAGTCCAACATGTTTGAAATATGGTCCGCAATGGATCGGGCAAGCACAACGATTTCATTGTTTCGCGCGGGCTTATCGACGGGTTCATACCATGCGGTTGGGTCTTCTTTTTCTGGTTTAGGTTCCACGGGCCAAAGATCGACGCGACCAGGCATCTCGGATTTAAAGGCGATATGCGTCATCTCGTCGGTCGCTTTGGTGGCGCCGCCGGGCTTGAACGTTACATCCACGGCACGCAAAATTGCGGGGGCAGATCTGAACGAATGGGCCAGTTGCATGCTGTTGAACGGCATCTGCGCAGAACGCAAACGATCCCCGAATTCTTGGCGCATGCGATCAAAACTGGCGGGGTCTGCACCTTGGAATGAATAGATCGATTGTTTTTCATCGCCCACGACGAAAAGTGAACGATCAACACCGCTGCGCGCCCCTTCACCTGCGGTAAATTCTTGGGCCAATGCTTCGACAACGTCCCATTGTGCGGGGCTGGTGTCTTGGGCTTCGTCCACAAGGATATGATCGACCCCGCCATCAAGCCGAAACAAAACCCATTGCGCCACCAATGGATCACGCAGCAAATCGCGTGCTTTTAGGATAAGATCGTCGAAATCCAATTTCCCACGGATCAATTTTTGCGCCTCATAGCCTTTGACAAATACGGCAGCGAAAGCACACAGCGCATGGCTTCGGTTTGCGGTCAACAGATTTAGACGGCGTTCACGATTTTCCTCAACACGCTGCATAAGTTCGTTTAATGGATCAAGCAGCGACCCAAGGGTTGCCTGCGTTTTCTTGGTCGGAAGAGACCCAATTTTTGCGCTGAAAGGTGATTTTGCAGTCGCGCCCGTCAGGAACAGTTTCTCAAGTGTTGCGAGGTCACCGATGGATATCTGATCAGACGCGATGGAATATAAAATACCGGCGTTCTTCTGATCTGTTGTGCCGCCCTTCGCAAACAATGGCGCTAGGTCGCGCAACAGCTTGGGATCATCGCGATCAATGGTGTCTGCGATCAAAGCATCCAGCGTGTCGTCGGGTGCCAAGTTTAAGGCTGTTTTGATGCCTTGTTCAGAAGGCGGGGGGGCGAATTTCGATTTATTCTTCACGATCTCTTGTGTCAGCCGTGAAAAATCTTCCCCCGTGTAATAGCGCGCCAACTGATCAATCAAGTTCACGTCTGGCCCCGATGCGATGGCATCGACCACGGCGTCTCGCAATGTATTGGCGTCGCGTTCATCCATTTCTTGAAACTGCGGCGAGACCCCTGCTTCAAGGGGGAAGCGGCGCAATAGGGACGCGCAAAAGGAATGGATCGTTTGGATTTTTAACCCGCCAGGGGTTTCAATTGCGCCCGCAAACAGGCGTCTGGCCCGATCCAAAACATCGGATGTCAGATCTTCAGTGACGCCAAGCAAGGACAACTCACTACGCAGGTCACCGTCTTCCTTCATGGCCCAGGACCCAAGCAGGCGGAACAAACGGTTCTGCATTTCGGTTGCGGCGGCAGTGGTATAGGTCAGGCAAAGGATGTGCTGCGCGTTGACGCCACCAAGCAACAGGCGCGCCACTCTGTTGGTTAATACCCGTGTTTTACCTGATCCGGCGTTGGCCGATAACCAGACAGAACCGGCGGGGTCTGCTGCGTTCATTTGCGCCAGCGTTGCGTCGTCTGGGCGGATCATATTAGGTCATCCTCTTGCGGGGTTGCGGTGGTGTCCCATTCGCCATACCGCGCGAGGTGGTCGTAATCGCCGTCAAATCGTTGACCTTCGATCGCGCGACGGGACAGGTACCCGCGTTCAGGTTGCATCCAGGATTCAATCAACTGGCAGAACTGATCCCAAACTTCATCTGTTGTTGGGTCCTCCAAGGATGCGGTCATAAAGACGGGCGATGACCCTAACCCGATGTATGCAGCTTGTGAAATATGTGCGTTCCCAAGGGTTTTGAACGCCCCGCGTTCCGCCATGGCGGCTTGCAAGGGCAGTTGTTTGTCAAAGTGTTTTTGCTGATCCTTTGAGGGCGGGGCACCGGTCTTGTAATCGTAAATCCGCACTTGTCCGTCAGATGACTGGTCAATTCTATCCGTGCGGCAAGTGAGATTGAATTCAGTCTGTGCCAATGTGACTGAGCCCTTTTCTTCAAATAATATCGGCGTCGCATGTGTCTGCCGTACAGCTTCCGTTTCAAGCAACCAACTTGACACACGCAGCAACTTAGCCCGCCACATTCTCTGTACCGCAGGCCATGGGGCAGCTGTGGGCAGCTTTTCATCAATCACCCATAAGAACGTTTCTTCAGACAGGTCATTTTCCTTGATGAACGCGTCTAAAATATCGTGAACAATCGTGCCTCTAAGTGGGGCATCAGGGGATTGTTGTAACGGTCTGAGTGCGCGCAGACGTAAGATGTAGCGCGCATAAATGGCGTATGGGTCCCGTATTAGGGTCTGAATCGCGGTGACGGGCAATTCTTTGGGGCGTTGATCTATGGGGGGACGTGGGGAGGGGCGTGATGCTGGGGAAACCTCTGGCAAAGCGCGATCCCACTTCTTCAGCAAGTCTAGCCAATTTTGGCCACGTGACACCATTTCCTTTAGTGCATTGGGGCCGTTTTGTTCCTGTAGGCCGGAAAGCAGATTGACCAGACGGTTCACCCAGCGGGATGGAACGGTTTCAGCGGATGCATCCCGGATAGATCGGGTTATCCAGACCTCCTGCGCGCCAGCAGCCTGTTGGAAGTCATGTGCGGCAAGGCCCGTACGCCGTTCTGGCAACAATAACCCCAACTCGCGCCTCATGTTCCTGTTCAGCCAAGGATCAGGCGTGGGTTGCCCCGGCCATACCCCTTCATTCAAGCTGCCCAAAATCACAAGATCCGCCGTCTGAACCCGTGCTTCAAGCGTGCCCCAGATCATGACATTCGGATTCGGTACAATAGCGTTGCGCAGCTCGCCATCTTGCAACAGCGACAACAGCAGTGCGGTGAATTCGCGTGGGCTATGTGTGCCGCCTGCGTCCGAGACCTCAAGCAGGTCATCCATCACACGCTTTGCTTCATGACCCGCAATGTTTTCCCACAATTCGCCACTTCCCACCTGTTCGGGACCAGCGCATAGGGCTTCACATGTTGTGACCAGGTGTTTTGTGAAATGCCCAATGTCGGCTTCCATCACTTCCCCAAGCGACCTTAGGCAGCCCAGCAGCCAATTCACCCAGGTTTTTGAGGCATCTGTTTTGACGTGTTCCTGCCAAATCATCAGGTCGTCGGCATTGGGGAATGGCATGCCTTTACGGCGAATCCAAAGTTCCAATTCGCGGGTGTGTAACAGATGTTGCCCGCGCACATCTGGTCCAGTTGCAACCAAGGGATGCTTTAAAAGGGCCAGTAAATCAGAGGCTTCCATCTGATTGCCGAACAAGGCGGCGACTTGGCGCAAGAGACGCCCTGGCGCTGACAGATGCAGCGGTCGACCCGCCGAATCGTCAGGTTCAATGCCCCAACGAGACAACGCCATGGCGACCCTACGGGAAAGTTGACGATCCGGCGTGACAAGGGCGGTCGTTTTCCCGTTCTCAAGGGCTGCACGCATGCCAAGCGCGATCGCGCCAGCTTCACTGCGGCTGTCGGGGGCTTCAAGCAAGGTGACACCCGCGCAAGCTGCCTGAATATCGGTGGAATCAGCGGCTTCATTGTGCCACTGATCTGTTACCGGGGCGGGGCGCAGTGCCAATGACAGCAAGCGATTGCGTGCAGGCGCGGGTGCGGAAATATCCACCCAAGGCAGGATCTCATCCCGGGATATGTCTAGCGATTGCATCAACGTTAGGGCGCGATATTGCGGATGATCTTCGCCGCTGCCTTCCTTTTCCAGTGCTTTCCAGGCGCTGGCGGGCATGTCAAAGTCAAATCCGGGCAAGATGACCGCGCCTTGGGGCAATCGGGCGACGGCATCCATGATGAAATGGGTTGTGCCGCGCGACCCCGTAGAACCCGCGACAATCATCGGGGTTTCTGGCGGCGATACCTGCCACATGTTGATTAAGCTTAGGGCCGCCGTTCTTTTTCGGGCTTCATTGCCTGGGCCGGAACTTTCAAAATATGACATAACGAGGGACAGGAATTGTTGTGCGCGCGCCCAATGTCCAGATTGATCACTAAGATCTAGCGCCAGGATATTTGCGGGATTTATGCCTTCTCCCTCGGCTTCATCGAACAGGGAAACAAGGCTTTCGGCAAGGTCAAAGGCAGCAGACTGCGGGGCGAGATCTGGCGATCTGGCAATCATCGCCTGCACCAACTGGGCGATTTCCAAGCGTTTGCGCAGGCTTGAGATTAGGGGCGGTGCGTCTGACAGTGGTACTTCGGTGGCAAATTCATCAAGCGTCTTGATGCGGGGTAATAACCCTGCGGGCCCTTGGTCAAATGCATCACGCAGCTTCCGGGCGCTGCGCCGGGTGTTTAAGTAGATTTCGGTTTTGGGCGGTGCTAACGGGTCGCTGTCTGGCCAACGGGTGCGAAGGCCAGCAAGCAAGGACTGCGTGAAATCTACGCCCGGGGGTAATGCAAACACGCGGGGCTGCGTGGACGGTTCAAACATCGCTTTCTCGCAGGATTGTTTCGGCCAATGGAATGCTTTCAGGTTGCCCAACATCACACCATTTACCGGGCCAATGCAGCCCAAACAATCGACCTTTCGCGGCGTAGATGTCCCAAAGTTTGTTTAGGGAAAACACGTCATCGGGGATGTCTGGCAGACCAGAGGTGCTAATAATTTGCGCCCCGGAATATACCTTGCCCGGCCCGCGCGAGATTTCACCGCTTTCGTCCAAGATAAAGTCACCGTTGCCTTTATGACCTAGGGCTTGATTGGGGTTTATTAACAAAAGCAATGCGTCCATCTTGCTGGCGTCCCAAGCGGCGTGAAGCATCGCAAGTGGATCAGGGCCATTCCAAATGGCATCTGAATTCAGGGTGAAAACAGGGTCTGTTTCGAGGATATCAGCAGCTTTTCGCAACCCACCGCCCGTTTCCAAAAGCTGATCCGTCTCGTCCGAAAACGAGATGTTTCGGCCAGATAAGTGATCTTTCAACATGTCGCTGTGGTAATGAAGGTTAACAACAATCCGAGAGATTGGCGCGTGTTTCACGGTGTCCAACGTATGATCAATTAGGGTTTTCCCACCCACTTTTACCATGGGTTTGGGTTGATGTTTCGTGAGCGGCCCCATGCGTGTGCCAAGGCCTGCCGCGAATATCATTAAGGGAAAATTAGGTGTCACGATGCAACCTTACTGTTCTCAGGCGAAACGATGATGTTCGATGCGATGTCTTGTAGATCCGACAAGGCCGGGTGGGCGAGGTCACGTTGCAGCTGGTTCCAGACCGCTGGCAACCATTTGAGGTAACCCGTTTTACCTTGGCGGGAGGCGAGTGCCGAAAAGATCCCCAAAATCCGCAGGTTTCGTTGCGCCGATTGGGCCGCGCAAGCCGCCTGAAATTCTGTAACGGGCAGGTTGGATTTATGCGCAAATTTGACAATCGTGTCCTGTGCCAGATCCATATCAATCTTACGTCGAATGTCGAAAAGCATGGATACCAAATCATAGGCGACATGCCCAACCGCAGCATCTTGGAAATCCAAAAGCCCAACACGTTTATGAGCTTCGCGATTTGGAAGCCAGATAAGGTTACCGGCATGGAAATCACGCAACAGTGTCACCGGGTTGCCCAGCCAAGTTTTTTGCAAAACAGTCTCTAACACAGTATAAAATTGGCTTTCTGCCTGTGGATCACGCGAGACATCCGGTTGGTAAAAGTCGAACAGAGGTTGTGCCATGCGACTCATGTTGTTGGGGGTGTAGATCGGTAAGTCGGGCATTGGTGCGCGTTGATGCAGCTCGCACAGCATGTCAGAGGCGGCCTCAAATGCCACATCACTGGGCAGGCGGCCGGAATCAATTTCCATGCTGAAAACGGCGTCAGAAAGGTCTTCGCACAATAGAAAACCAGCCGGAATATCGCTGTGTATAATTTCAGGGGCACTGAAACCAGCGGTGGTTAACCACTGGGCGATGTCGACAAAGCTGTCTTGAGGAGGGTTTTTATCAGGGGGGGCATCCATCAAAATGGTGGTTTCAGCGCCATGTTGGACGCGAAA
The DNA here is from genome assembly GCF_000812685.1 of Halocynthiibacter namhaensis. Lineage (GTDB taxonomy): Bacteria > Pseudomonadota > Alphaproteobacteria > Rhodobacterales > Rhodobacteraceae > Halocynthiibacter > Halocynthiibacter namhaensis. Next base: position 67,108 of record NZ_JWIF01000056.1, on the reverse strand, counting down.
ATATTGGCGGGCCGAGGCATCTTGCGCCAAAGGTGTGATGGTCGCGTGATCACGGCCGGATGTCGCGATAAAGGTTTGCATGTCTTGAGAGCGGGTCATTCTGCGTGGATGTCCTGAATTATCGTTTGCCACCGTTCGGTCGGGGCATGCACCAATAGATTTCGTGTGTTGGGATGCTCACCGACGCTGAAGGTTAAAGTGAGTGCAGTTTTAGGTCGGTAAGATCCAAGGCGATCCGGCCATTCGACAAAACAAATTGCGTCGGAAAATGCATCTTCCAAGCCCAGTTCAGCAACCTCGTCCGTGTGGGACAGCCGATACAAGTCGCTGTGCCATATTTCGCCATGCTGCCCATCATATGTTTGAACCAGAGTGAAGGTCGGCGAGGGGATGTCTTCAGCAACAATAAGCAGCTCGCGGATAATCGCCCGGGCAAAATGTGATTTTCCTGCGCCGACAGGACCTTCTAGCAAGATACAGTCGCCGGGGCGCAGATGTTCAGCCATGGCAACGGCAAAGGCCGCGGTCTGGTTTTCGTCTGGGAAGTGGAATGTGTGATCGTGCATTTGTAACATGCGCAGAGTTTACCTTAGGTGTCAGCCACCGCAAGGCCTCAGACGGGTGCGCCGTTAGATGGCAGGATGTGTCACCGCAGGCTGTCCCTGATCTGACACCGCCTTGCCACGGGTCGTGAAGCGTACAAGCGTTGCGCCGCCTGTGATGGGGGTGATGCTAATAAACAAATGACGCCCGTCGTCCATCTTGATTTCAGCACTCCAAGATTCGCGATTGTGAATGCGCCCAATGCTGTTCTCCACGCCCGACCAAATCGGGGTGGCTTCTGTGGCTTTGGCCCAAAGGGAAACCGCATCAGAGCAGGTGATTTCGGCGATGTTTGACCCGGGGTCACTGCCCCAAAGTGTGGCGTATGCGCGGTTGGAAATCGTCAATATTCCATCTGGGGAAAAGACGACTATGGCCTCTGGGAATGTGTCGATGACAGCTTGGCTAAGTTCCAATTCCGCGCGGAATTGCCGTGTCAGGGTGATTTCCGGGGTGATATCTTCGATCTGAAACGTGATTGCGCCATTTGGGTGAGGGCGGCCTATAATTTTATATGTACGCCCAGACGGCAGAGACCAGGTTTCTTCATGCGGCCGATTGCTGGCGTTTGCTTCCAACCGACGAATGTGTTCCCGCCAATGGGCATAGTTTTTTGGCTCTGGCATCATGCGTTTGTCACGCAATGCGTCCAGAAACGAAGATAATTCGGGCTTGTTCGAAAGAAACATCACGTCAAGCCCCGTCAATTCAGTAAGTGCGGGGTTGAACATGGTTAACTGACGGTCGCGATCAAAAATCGCTAATCCGATGGATAGATGCGCAAAGGTTTTTGACAATGTTTGTACGAATTCATCAAGCGTCGCGCGGGCGTTTACTTCTGCACCACTTTCGATTGCGACACATATGGTCGTGTCCTGCCAAGTGGTTTTCCGACAGTCAAACCAACGAGATTGTTGCCCAGGTACCAGACGGCGGGCCTCTTCTGGGTGCAAGGTCAATCGATGTTCCATGCCATCAATTGGTTTGTCGCGAAGTTCGGGGAAAATATCTTGGGGTGGCCAAAGATGGTTGTGTGTTGCACCCGCATGGGCGGCGGCGACATCCATATAAGCGGAATTGGCCCAAATCAGATTGCCGGGACGGTCCAGTTGCCAAGCGATAACCGGGCTTTCATTTGAGACGTGACGCAACAAGGCGAGCTCTTCTTCGGTGGCCCGTAAACATTGCCCATCAATCGCAACATCGCCTTCGGGTTTGGCGGCGTCGGTCAGTTCTATGCGCACCATCCCGTCCCACCATTCAGCATGGATCATGCCGCTGTCATCTGGTGCAGCGGCTGCGACAAAGACTTCGCCGTTTGAACCAAGGTCCGTCAGGTCATCGGCAATACTGGGAAATCTTGGGGAAAGTAGGGCTGTTAGCCGCTTCCAATTCGTTGTTGCCGAAGGGGCAGCGCGTAGCAATTCGCGCGCGGATGGGGTGGCGTCTGTAAGCGTTTCATCGCTGAATAAAAACACAGGCACACGGTCAGCTTGGCGGATCAGCAGGTGAGGGGAGGTTGCGTTTTGTGTTGGTTTTGTCCGAAAAAGATACAGCATCAGCCCGCCGGTGAGGAGGGATGTGGTCACCACAATTGCAAGTTCAATGATCCCAGCCGGCATACCAGCAAAACTATGCAACACCACCTGTCTCCTTCTTTAAGTTCTCCTGGTTAGGGTGCCCTAAAGTCGGTTAACAACGGGTTAATTGATGATTTGGTCATTTTCCCCAAGGGCGCTCCGACTGCCTTTTTGTTGAAAAACATCGGCTTGCGCAGGCCAGGATACTTCGACAATCGCGCCGCATTGTTCGGGCCATTCCGTGCGCAAAAGATAGGGATCGGATCCATTGTTGAAGCTAAGCTCGGCACCTGTGCGTTCCAGCAAGGTTTTCGCGATGAACAAGCCAAGGCCCATGCCCTGATATTCTGGTCGCTGACCTGCAATGTTCGGTGCGCCGCGCCGTCGCACAAAGGGATCCCCGATGCGCCCGGCCATGTCCAATGGATATCCAGGGCCATCATCAATCACACGAATGATGATGGTGTCGGCGCTCCATCGGGCCTCAACCCAAACATTTTCCCGTGCAAAATCAACGGCATTTTGGATGAGGTTGCGGAGACCGTGTATAACTTCGGGTAGGCGGAACGCGTCGGGTTGTGGGGTTTGACTGTCTTCACCTCCGAAATTAAAATGGACCTCTTTGCCGCGCATCAAATGGGGCTCGGCCGCTTCTTCGATCACAGTTTGAAGGGCTGCAATTTTGAGATGTTTGTCAGACTTCCCCGCGCGACCCATGGACCGCATAATGTCGTGGCAACGACCAACTTGTTCACGGATCAGCACGGCGTCATCGCGCAGTTCTGGATGGTCTTCTAGTTCTTCAATCAACTCCGAACTGACCAGTTTGATGGTTGCCAAGGGGGTGCCCAATTCATGGGCTGCGGCGGCGACAACGCCACCCAGATCTGTCAGTTTTTGTTCGCGCGACAGTGCCATTTGGGTCGCGAGAAGGGCTTCGGACATGGAATGCTGTTCCGATGTTACCCGGTGGGCGTAGAGCCCCAAAAACACGATGCCTGTGATGATCCCAGCCCAAAACCCGAAGGCCAGAACCGCAGGGATTTTCAATATTTCGCCTGCATCGGTGATCAATGGCAGATGGGTGAGGGCAAGCAATGTGACGCTGCACGCGGATATGAGCGCCAGAGCGACGGTTGATCGCAAGGAAAGGGCTGCCGCTGAAATTGTAACAGGGGCCACGATCAGAAAGGCAAAGGGGTTGTTTAAACCGCCGGTCAGCCACAGCAAAATCGTCAGTTGCAATGTGTCAAACAACAGCATGCGCGCGGCCTGACTTTCGGTGAGACGGCGCACATTTGAATAGACGAACATAGAGACCAGATTGATGATGATGGACAGGCCAATCACCATAGATATGAGGCCGGTTTCAAGGTCGATCCCATAGATCCATTCCGCTGCGATGACCGCCGCCACCTGCCCCGTGATGGCAAGCCAGCGCAACATAATCAGGGTGCGCAAGCGGATCCAGTTGTTATGGGTGTGGCTGCCAAAAAGGGCGGATTGGGTATCGGTCATGGGCTTCCGTTCACGTTGTTGTGTCTGGGCGGTGTCTGCGTCAACTCGTGCTCTTGATACTTGGCGTTAATAACGCGATCAATGCGCAAACGCGTGAAACAGAAAGAACAATCATGATCCGGAATGTTGCAATTATTGCCGTCGTGGCAATTCTATCGCTGCTGGGTGGGATTTGGTATTCCACAAAAGCCTCGATTTCAGAATGTGTCGGGGGGAATGATATCATCCTTGGTGGGCTTGATCAGATTGGGGGCCCTTTCAACTTGGTCGACCACAATGGGAATGCCGTAACGGATGTAGATGTCATCTCAAAGCCGACACTTTTGTATTTTGGCTACACATTCTGCCCTGATGTTTGCCCCGCTGATACCGCGCGTAACGCCATGGCGAGTGAAATTCTGCAAGAGGCGGGATATGACGTGCAGCCTGCGATGGTTTCGATCGATCCGGCCCGTGATACGCCTGCGGTCATGAAGGATTTTGTGTTCAATTTGCATGAAGACATGATTGGTCTCACTGGTTCTGAGGAACAGGTGAAAAATGCTTCTCTCGCCTATAAGACTTACTTTAAGAAGGAAGAGAACGGCGATCCAGAATACTATTTGATGGATCATACGGTCTTTTCATATCTTGTGATCCCAGGTCAGGGCACAATGGCAATGTTTGGGCGAACCCCGACACCTGAAACGGTCGCCGAAGTTTCCGGTTGCCTTATAGATGCCGCCAAATAACCTAAGAACAGGTGATAAATTGACCCTTACCGTGCGAAAGCCTATGGTGAGGGGCAGTGCAAATTGATGAGGATCCCATGACAGAGAGAGACCTTCAGGACATCGGTGAAGACCGATCATTGCTTCTGGTTGATGACGATGAACCATTTTTGCGCCGCCTGTCGCGCGCAATGGAAAAACGTGGTTTTGAACCTGAGATTGCGGGATCTGTTGCAGCAGGGCGTGCGATTGCAACCGCGCGCCCCCCCGCTTACGCCGTGGTGGATTTGCGTTTGGAAGATGGCAATGGTTTGGATGTCGTTGAGTTGTTGCGCGAACGTCGCCCGGATGCCCGGATCATCGTGTTGACCGGATATGGCGCGATTGCGACGGCGGTTGCTGCGGTGAAAGCCGGTGCCACGGATTATCTGTCTAAGCCCGCAGATGCCAATGATGTCACCGCTGCCTTGCTGGCGAAATCTGATACATTGCCGCCGCCCCCAGAAAATCCCATGTCAGCGGATCGCGTGCGTTGGGAACATATTCAGCGTGTGTATGAACTATGTGATCGCAATGTATCTGAAACGGCACGTCGCTTGAACATGCATCGCCGTACCTTGCAGCGTATCTTGGCGAAACGCAGCCCGAAGTGACATGATTTCGGGTTAAGACAGGTCGTAGATCTTGACGGTTTTCTCAATGGGGGTGCCGTCGGTCAGTTTGCCTTTGCGCTTTGTGTTCCCCCGAAACCCAATGCTTTGATAATAGATCAGCCCGCCTTCATTATCTGAACGAATTTCAGCTTCTATCCAGTTCTTATTCATGGCGCGCGCTGCGGATTTTGTGACTTCGAATAGCTTGCTGCCAATCCCTTGCCCGGTTTGCCCCGCGCGGACAAAAGTGGCGATTTCGATGGTATCTGCATCAAGACCTTCCCATGGCCCGATCCACTGAAACCCCAGCAATGTACCGTCATCGCGTTCGGCAATGTGCCAGACGCAGCCTTCCCCATGCGCCCAATCCGTGAATTCGTCGCGGGACAGTGCAACATTTATGGCAGTCGTGCCCCCGATCTGAATGATTTCGTTCAACAGATCGCAAGCATTTCGGGTGTCTGCAAGGCTGCCACGACGAATAATAATTGCGTGTTTCATAGATCCTCGAGCAAGGTTTGGTGACGTTTGGTGAAGGCCTGACGTGCATTCAGTGGTGGGCGCAAAATCAACGAAAGCCCTTTAATAGTGTCTGATTTCGGGGTTCCAAAGATCTTGTTTGCTTCGGCTTCCGAAAACCCGGCAAGCTGAATTGCCTCAAGCCAAGCAGAGATTTTATCTGCCCGTTTGATCGCTTGTTTTACGGTTTTTGGAATTTGCGCAGGCAAACCAAAGCGTATGTGGATTGCCGCCATCAGTCGCGCATCCAGTTCCTCATATCCAGGACCAACGGCAGATTTTACCGGCGAAATCATGTCCCCGATGACGTATTCCGGCGCGTCATGCAGCAGGGCGGCAAGTTTCCATTTCGCAGGCGCATTAGGGTTCTGTCGGGTATAGATCTCTTCAACCAGCAAGGAATGTTCGGCAACGGAATAGGCAAAATCACCCCGCGTTTGGCCGTTCCATCGCGCGACAAAAGCCAAGCCGTGGGCGATATCTTCAATCTCGATGTCAACCGGGGTTGGATCCAATAGGTCAAGTCGGCGGCCAGACAACATCCGCTGCCAAGCCCGAGGTGTTTTTATCATGGTCTCGTCTCTGTGTTGGTCACCTGTCGTACCTTATAAGGGCGGCGCATGGGCGTTATAGGGCAAATCGCGTTTGAACGGGAAACCCCTTAACGAAAACCTCATATATCGTGTTTTACATGACACGATGCACGGCGCAGGGCGTTTTGTGCAAGTAAATCGGATTGTTTTGATTCTGCGCCAATGGTATTGCGCGCGCAGAGTATTTTGTAGGGAGCCGTTCTCATGGCCAATGACTATATCGTCAAAGACATCAATCTTGCTGAGTTCGGCCGTAAAGAGCTGGACATCGCAGAAACTGAAATGCCGGGCCTGATGGCGCTGCGCACCGAATATGGTGAAAGCAAGCCACTTGCGGGTTCACGCATTGTGGGTTCCCTGCACATGACCATTCAAACCGCTGTGTTGATCGAAACACTGGTTGCTTTGGGTGCGGACGTGCGCTGGGCGTCTTGTAACATCTTCTCAACCCAAGACCACGCGGCGGCTGCGATTGCGGCTGGCGGCACACCTGTGTTCGCGATCAAAGGTCAAACACTGGAAGAACATTGGGATTACCTCGACAAATCCTTCATGTTCCCAGAAGGTCCAAACCTGATCTTGGATGATGGCGGCGACGCGACCCTTTATATCCTTGTGGGTGCGCGCGTTGAAAATGGCGAAACCGGCCTGATCGAAACACCAACGTCTGAAGAAGAAATCGCAGTCTTTGCGCAGATCAAAAAACGCATGGCGGCAAGCCCTGGTTGGTTCACCAAGATGCGCGAACAGATTCAGGGTGTTTCTGAAGAAACCACCACTGGTGTGCACCGTCTGTATGAACTCGTGAAGCAAGGCCAGCTGCCTTTCCCTGCGATCAACGTGAATGACTCGGTTACCAAATCCAAGTTTGACAACAAATACGGCTGTAAAGAATCCCTCGTGGATGGCATCCGCCGCGCGACTGACACAATGATGGCTGGTAAAGTTGCTGTCGTTTGTGGTTACGGCGATGTTGGCAAAGGTTCTGCTGCGTCTCTTGCGGGTGCGGGCGCACGTGTGAAAGTGACCGAAGTTGACCCAATTTGCGCGCTGCAAGCTGCGATGGACGGTTTTGAAGTTGTGACCTTGGAAGACGCTGTGTCTTCTGCGGATATCTTCATCACCACAACCGGCAACAAAGACGTGATCCGCATTGAACATATGCGTGAAATGAAAGACATGGCGATTGTTGGCAATATCGGCCACTTCGACAATGAAATTCAGGTCGCAAGCTTGAAAAACCACAAATGGACAAACATCAAAGACCAAGTGGACATGATCGAAATGCCATCCGGCGCTCGTTTGATCCTGCTGTCCCAAGGTCGTTTGTTGAACCTTGGTAACGCGACTGGTCACCCATCTTTCGTGATGTCCGCAAGCTTCACCAACCAAGTTTTGGCGCAAATCGAACTTTGGACCAAAGGCGATGACTATAACAACGACGTTTATATTCTGCCGAAACACCTGGACGAAAAAGTTGCACGTCTGCACCTTGATCGTATTGGTGTGAAACTGTCCAAACTGTCCACAGAACAAGCTGATTACATCGGTGTTTCTGCGGAAGGCCCATTCAAGCCAGAACACTATCGTTACTAAGTTCTGCTTTGAGATGAATGAAATCAGCCGCCTTCGGGCGGCTTTTTTCGTGCCTGCACTTTGAGGCTGGCAGGTTTAAGGGGAAAAGGTCGCAAATCTTTTCCTTTGCCGAAGAAGCGTAACGCAGTACCGTTTGCCCACGGGGATCCCCCTCAATCAATTTTCTGGGAGCAAATTATGGGAAAACGTGACGACCTGATCGTGAAATATGCGGACGATCTGAAAAACAAATGTGGCATGACACCTGACATGGATCTGCTGACAAAAGTAACAATCGGCTGTGGCCCTGCGATTTATAACGCAGATGCGTCCACCGTTGCGGGCAGCCAAGAGGCTGAGCTTGAGACAGTGAAAAACAATTTCCTCATCAAAAAGCTGGGCCTTGCTGATGGTCCACAATTGATGGATGCGATCAATGCGGTTCTCGAAACCTATGGCCGCTCTGAGCGCAGCAAATACCGCGCGGTGGTGTATTACATGCTGACCAAGCACTTTGGCAAAGAAGCTGTTTACGGCTAAATTGTCACGCAGAAGAATACAAAAGACCGCCTGATATGTTCAGGCGGTCTTTTTGCTTTTGAGAACTATGTTGGTCTTAGGTTAGCCAAGTGGCGCGCGAATGCCACCGGTTTGACCGCGATCCAATAGGATGTGGTCCAGGACAACACAGGCCATCATGGCTTCGCCCACGGGGACGGCGCGCACACCAACGCAGGGATCGTGACGCCCTTTGGTGACGACTTCAATTGCGGTGCCATCTTTGCGAATGGATTGGCGCGGGGTCAGGATCGATGACGTCGGTTTGACCGCGAAACGCACGACCAAATCTTGACCAGTTGAAATGCCGCCAAGAATGCCACCCGCGTGATTTGAACTGTATTCGGGGCCATTTTCGCCCATGAAAATTTCATCCGCATTGTCGGTGCCGGTCAGGGATGACGCGGCCATGCCTTCGCCAATTTCAACGCCTTTCACCGCGTTGATTGACATCATGGCAGCGGCCAAATCAGTGTCTAACTTGGCGTAAACCGGGGCACCTATACCTGCGGGCACGTTTTGCGCGATGACTTCAATTGTTGCGCCAACTGAATTATGGTCCTTGCGGATCTTTTGCAGGTAATCTTCCCATTCCTGCACAGCGGTGGCATCGGGCAGCCAGAAATCATTGTGGTCGATTGCATTCAGATCCAGCTTTGAACGATCCAACTGCATGGCACCCATCGCGGTCATATAACCTTTGATTTTCAAGTCAGGCGCAAGATGGTTCAAGGCGGCGCGGGCCAGCCCACCAGCGGCGACACGAGCGGCGGTTTCGCGGGCGGAAGACCGACCACCACCGCGATAATCGCGATTGCCGTATTTCTGGTGATAGGTGATATCCGCGTGACCGGGGCGGAATGTATTGGCGATATCGCCGTAATCTTTGCTGCGTTGATCGGTGTTTTCGATCATCAACTGCACAGAGGTGCCCGTGGTTTTGCCTTCAAACACACCAGAAAGAATGCGCACCGCATCGGGTTCTTGGCGTTGGGTCATGTTTTTATTCTGACCTGGGCGGCGTTTATCAAGAAATTGCTGAAGGAAGGCCTCGTCCACGGGGACATTTGGGGGGCATCCATCCACAGTCGCGCCAAGGGCTGGCCCGTGGCTTTCGCCCCAGGTCGTTACACGGAAAAGATGTCCAAATGTGTTCATGCTCATGGCTGCGCTCCTCGTCTTTTCTGTCTGTACCCGGAAAACGGGGCATGGAAAAGGCCCAGCATAAAAAAGGGCCACCCCGAAAAAGGGAAGCCCGTGATTTTGATCCCAATATGGGTGACTTAGGCTGTTGCCGCCGCCAATGCTGTGTCCATCAGATCTTTTATCTGACTCATGGACGTTCCTGCAACAACCCGGCCCAATTCCGCGTCGCCTTTCAGCACAACAAGGGTGGAACGGCGTGGGATACGCAGGCGCAGCGACAGTTCGTCATCGGCGTAATGGTCCCAATTCACATTCACAAAAGCGATATTTTCGCTATAAGCAGCATTGTTGCTGAGCAGCCCACCAATAACGCGTTCCTGGGCAGCACAAGTGGTGCACCAATCGGTTTTGAAGTCGATGAAAACGGTTTTTCCCTCGGCAAGCAGGGTATCCACAAGGCCCGGGGTGTAATGCTGTGCGGCAGCGGCAAGACCTGGTATTAGGGCCGCGGCAGCGGTGGTCATGAGGAAAGTGCGACGGTTCATGAGAGTGTCCTTTGTTTAAAGAGCGACGGAAAGATCGGCCAGCCAATAGGGGAGGTTTTGCAAAGCCCAAGCTTCGGCAATGTGGTGCCACTTCAGTAGGATTGCCGTGCCGACAAGGATAAACACGATCCCCATCAAGGGCTTAGAGACAGTCGCAATACGGCGCAACATCGCTTGGCGACGCATCAAAGCGGCGCGTGCACCATAACCAAGAAGCAGGATCAGCGTGGAAACGCCAAGGGCGAAAAACACCATGATAAACCCGGCGCGCAGCAGGCTTTCCCCTTGGGATGCAAGGGCCACAGCGCCGCCAAGAGTGGGGCCGATGCAGGGGCTCCAGACGGCACCAAGCAAAGCGCCGCCCAGGAATTGCCCGCGCAACCCATCATTTTGAACGCTATCGATTTGCCCATCAGCACGCGCAGCCACGCCAGCGGTTGCGCCAGTGAAAAACGTGCCAAAACGCGGCACCAGCATGATGACCCCAAAGAGGATCATCGCAATCGCAGCATAACGCGCGATGTCATCGGCGCGAATACCAAGGGTGAAACCAAGGGCCGCGACGCCAAGGCCCAAGATCACAAAGCTTAATGACATGCCAAGGGCGATCACGGCGGGGGCGTGGCGATGGTTTTGCAAACCACCGGCCAGAACGATCGGTAAAACCGGTAAAACACAGGGATTGATCAGCGTCAGAAGACCCGCGCCATATGCAAAAATAAGTTCCATGCGCCATTTGTGACGGGGGATCGATGTAATGTCATCTCACGTTCGCGTTAGGATGTGGGGTTCTTTGACATTTGAACCATAATGATGGCACCCGTGATGACCGCGACCCCAATGACATCCATAAATCCAAGACGTTCCCCAAGGATGACGGCGGCAACAGCGACGCCGAGGAACGGGTTGAGAAAATGAAAGACTGACGCCCGCACAGCACCAATGCGCGCCACAAGGGCGAACCAGATGAAGGTGGCAGCAAGGCCTGGCACAAGCGTGGTATAGGAAAAAGCCAAGACCAATGATTGATTGAAGATCAGGAACTGGGTTTCTGTCGCGAGGCCGATGATGCCTAGAATGATGGAACCAATCCACATCTGTAGGCCAACAATCATCATCATATTGCCACCTGCCAGCGCGCCGCGCACAGATAATGTCGCAATGGCAAGGCCAAACGCGCCAATGACGCAGAAGATCACGCCCGTGATGTCGATGCCTTCACCTGAAATCCGCCCGGCCATGATGATGCTGACACCGGCAACGCCAGCCAATAGGCCCAGCAGGGCAAGCGGCGCAAGTTTTTCGCGGAAGATGACCCAGCCGAGGAACGCGGCGATCAAAGGCATGGTCGAGGCAACGATGGCAGCAACAGAGGCTTGGATCCACTGCATGGCAACGAAGTTCAGGCCAAGATATAGCGCGTTCTGACAAATGCCAAAGACGATAGTTGCTTTCCATTGTCCCCGTGTCAGCTGAAAGTTCTGCCCCATATACCAAGCGATCAACATCGCAAGCGTACCAGATGCAGCAAAGCGCACGGCAAGTGCGGTTAGGGGTGGGGCGAGTTCGACAAGAATACGCGCAGACGTAAAGGCCGACGACCACATGAAGGCAAATGCCAGCCCCATCAAGACAGCGCGTAGATCCATAATCGTGTTCCCTTTCGGAAAAGAAAAAAGGCCGCCAAAATGGGCGACCTTTTCACTATTATCTGCGTGCCCGAGGGCCGCAAGCCAAATCAGGCGTTAACGCTGTCTTTCAGCGCTTTCGCGATGGTCATTTTCACAACCTTGTCAGCTTCTTTTTGGATCTGCTCACCCGTTGCTGGGTTGCGAACCATGCGCTCTGGACGTTCACGGCAATAGATTTTGCCAACGCCAGGGAGAGTAACGGCACCGCCGCCGGAAACTTCACTGGTGATCACTGCGATTACGGCATCAAGTGCGCCAGAAGCAGCTTTTTTGTCTGCGCCCATTTCTTCTGCGAGTGCAGCTACCAGTTGGGTCTTCGTCATTGGTTTAGACATGTAATTCTCTCCTCGTTATTGCCCTGTTCGGGCGTGATTGCAGGCATTTAAAGGGATTGTGTCGAGTGACACAACGATTAGTGATCCCAAAAGTCAACTTTTTCAGGTATTTTGGCAAGATTTCGCCGTAAATGGGGTGTTTTAGAGGAAAGCGGTCTCCTCAAAGCTCCTCAGTTTGCGCGAATGGATGCGTTCAAGCGGCATTTCACGGATCATTTCCATTGCACGAATGCCGATTTTTAGATGTCGAGACACCTGAGTGGTGTAAAAATCAGACGCCATGCCCGGTAATTTCAATTCACCATGAAGGGGTTTGTCACTGACACACAGCAGGGTTCCATAAGGCACCCGAAAGCGAAATCCATTGGCGGCGATTGTGGCGCTTTCCATATCAAGGGCAACCGCGCGCGATTGTGACAGGCGCTGCACAGGACCAGACTGATCACGTAGTTCCCAGTTGCGATTGTCAATGGTGGCAACCGTTCCCGTCCGCATTAGACGTTTCAATTCATAGCCTTCCAACTGCGTGACGTCCGCAACGGCTTGTTCCAATGCGACCTGTACCTCGGCCAAGGGGGGGATGGGCACCCAGACGGGCAGATCGTCATCCAAAACGTGGTCTTCGCGCAGGTAAGAATGCGCCAGTACAAAGTCACCAAGCGCTTGGGTGTTGCGCAGGCCCGCGCAATGCCCAACCATCAGCCAAGCATGGGGCCGCAAAACGGCGATGTGATCGGTGGCGGTCTTGGCGTTTGACGGGCCAACGCCGATGTTCACAAGTGTAATGCCGCCGCCGTCAGGGCGCTTTAGGTGATAGGTTGGCATTTGCGGCAGTTTGCTGGGATGTGGGCAATCTTCGTCCGCCTTGGTGATTTCGATATTCCCGGTGGATACAAAACTGGTGTAGCCGCTTTCTGGATCGGCCAGCATTTCACGGGCATAGGCTTCGAATTCTGACACGTAGAACTGATAGTTGGTGAACAAGACATGGTTTTGGAAATGCTCGGGATCAGTTGCGGTGTAATGCGCGAGCCGCGCCAATGAATAATCCACGCGCTGGGCTGTGAAAGGCGCCAGCGGCAAAGACCCATCCGCATGCGGGGAACTTGTTCCATTCACGATGTCATCATTGGTGGTTGCCAAATCAGGCACGTCAAAGATGTCACGCAGGGGATATTCCATTGCCCCGCCTTGGGGCACAGTGACATTTGCGTCGTTTAGAACGGCGAAATGCACGGGAATGGGGGTGTCGGAAATACCAATGGTGACAGGCACGCTATGACAGCAAAGTAACAGGCCAATCTGACTTTCCAGATAGGCGCGAAACAAATCCGGACGGGTGACAGTTGTCGTGTATTCGCCGGGGTTAGAGACATGTCCGAAGGCCAAGCGCGTGTCGGCTTGGGCATAGCTTGTCGTCTTTATACGGATCTCAGGGTACCAGGCGCGAAAACGTTCGTCTGGACGCGGACCGGCAACATGGGCGGAAAAGCGGTCACACAGAAAACGAGTTCCGGATTCGTATAACTCACAAAGATATGCGACGGCTTTCTTAGCGTCGGTGAATGATTTGGGGGCGGGTGTCGGTGGAGATTGCACCGAAAGTTCAGGATTGGCTGTCATTATTATTGTCCTTCTTCAAACAGCGGTATCAATTCGAATGTGCGCACGTCCACCAGACCCAGATCAGAGATCCGCATCTCGGGGATAACAACAAGCGCCAACAGGGAATGCTGCATATAGGCGTTGTTCAAGGTGCAACCACAGGCGCGCATGGCGTCGCCCAAAGCTTCGGCTTTTTTGGCAACTTCTGATGCGGGGCTGTCTGACATGAGGCCAGCGATGGGCAATTCGACCAAGGACAACTCCTTACCATCCTTGAAAATGACCACGCCGCCACCGACTTCGCGCAGGCGGTTGGTGGCTTTGGCCATGTCATCTTGGCTGGTGCCAATCACGATCATATGGTGGCTGTCATGCGCCACGGTCGAGGCCATCGCCATATTGCCCGTATATCCAAACCCGGACACCAGCGCATTGGTCACACCGCCGGTTGCGCGATGACGTTCCACAAGGGAAATCTGGCACACATCTTGCGCAAGATCGCCTTTGATCTCGCCATCTACCACGGGCAACTCCATTTGCAGGGCCTTGGTGGGGGCTTGGTTTTCAACGACGCCAATGATGTTGGCAGTGACGTGATTTGCGCCTTCGGGGGCGGTGATGATGAAATCCCCTGCTGACAGGTCACGTGCCATGTTGACGGTGTCGCGTGCATGGTCAGGCCATGTCAAATGTGGGCATTCAGCCAGCATTAGACCCTGTTTTGCGATGATTTTGCCGCGCGCGATGACCGTGTCGATTGGCAGTGTCTTTAGATCAGTTGTCAGGATCACATCCGCACGACGCCCCGGTGCGATGGACCCAAGTTCACGTTCCAACCCAAAATGCGTGGCAGTGTTGATCGTGGCCATTTGCAGGGCGATCAAAGGATCACAACCACATTCAATCGCATGGCGCACAACGCGGTTCATGTGACCATCGTTCACAAGTGTTCCCGAGTGACAATCATCGGTACACAGAATGAAATTACGCGGGTCTAAACCCTTTTCGGTGACCGCTGTAATCTGTGTTTCCACATCATACCAAGCAGACCCCAAGCGCATCATATGGCGCATCCCTTGGCGCACGCGGGCAATGGCGTCGGCTTCGCAGGTGCCCTCGTGGTCATCCGCAGGACCGCCCGCGGCGTAGGCGTGGAAGGGAATACCGAGATCAGGTGACGCATAATGACCACCCACGGTTTTGCCCGCGTTTTGCGTGGCGGCGATTTCCGCCAGCATCTTGGGATCACCATTGATCACGCCGGGAAAGTTCATCATCTCGCCCAGACCAATGATGCCGGGCCAATGCATGGCCTCGGCCACGTCATCCGGGGTGATTTCAAAGCCTGTGGTTTCAAGCCCAGGCGCTGAAGGCGCGCAGGATGGCATCTGGGTATAGAGGTTGACGGGCTGCAACATCGCCTCGTCATGCATCAAACGCACACCTTCAAGGCCCAAGACATTGGCGATCTCATGTGGGTCGGTGAACATGGTGGTTGTGCCATGTGGGGCAACCGCGCGGGTGAATTCGGCGGGCGTCAGCATGCCGCTTTCGATATGCATATGCGCGTCACAAAGGCCGGGGATCATATAGGCACCGTTTGCCTCGATCACCTCGGTTTTGTCGCCAATACAATGGCTTGCGTCCGGTCCACAAAAGGCGAAACGGCCATCAGCGATTGCGATGTCATGATTGTCGAGCACTTCGCGGGTGTGCACGTTGACCCATTTGCCGCCCTTAATAACTGTGTCGGCGGCGTCTCTGCCCGCTGCAACTGCCACCAGGCGGGCTGCAGATTCGGGCCATGTTTTGAATGTCGTTGTTTCCATGAACCAATTGTTATCAGAATGCGGAAAGGTTCAACCCCCTGATTTGCTCCTTCAGCCAGTCTGCGAAAAACTGTGCTTCGCGATTGGCGACCTGCCCTGAGGGATGAATGAGATAATAGGCTTCTGTCATGGATTCGACATGTTTAAACGGACGCTTCAATCGCCCCTCGCGCAATAGATCAGCAACCAAGATGTCATGCCCAATCGCAAGGCCGCTGCCCGCCATGGCTGCGGCGAAACTTACGGCATAGGTGCTGGCCCAGGTCAGATGGGCGCTGTCGGGCAGTTCGCGCCCGGTGGCTTTCAACCAACTGTCCCAGCCGCATAGAAGCCCCGCGCAGTCAAACAATGGCCGATCAAACAATGTGTCGGCTGTGACCGGGTCATGGGGGGCGCAGATCGGGAAGTAATGCGGTTCAAACAGAGTTTCGCATAGGGTGGCCGCGTCTGGCGTGCGGTCAAAGCGGATCTCTAGGTCGGCGGATTGAGAGGAATGATCAAGGTGCCAGATGGGTGTCGTGAAATTTAGGCGAATATCTGGGTGGCGTTGATAGAACTCCGGCAAGCGTGGTGTCAGGAAATGTACCGTAAAGGCAAGGTTAGACACTATTTGCAGGGTTTTCTCGCGCGCGGGGCCAAGCACGGCCTCTGTGCCTTGGGTCAGCACGCGGAAACTGTCCTGCACCCATGGCAGATATAGGTTCCCCGCCTCGGTCAGTTCAAGCCGACGTGAGAGGCGATAAAATAAGGGCCGGCCCAGAAACCCCTCCAGCGATTTGATCTGCTGACTTACCGCACTTTGGGTCATGTTCAATTCGCCGGCTGCTGCGGTGAATGACAGATGCCGGGCGGCCGCATCAAAGGCGCGCAACCAATTTAAAGGGGGCAGGGTGGGTTTCATTGCATAATCCGGGCATTAGTCAGACTAATACCATGCCCTTGTTTTTTTCGTTGGTAAAGAAAATCCTATGGCCGCAGGTTGCTTGAACCACAGGAGAGAGCAATGACCGCAACCAAACTTCACCCCAACATGAGCCACTGGCAGGAACGCGTTGATATGGCGGCCGCCTTTCGATGGACCGCGCGCCTTGATATGCATGAAGCGGTGGCGAACCATTTCAGTCTTGCGGTGAATGAGGACGGGTCCGAATTTCTGATGAACCCCAATCAGGTGCATTTTTCGCGGGTGAAAGCATCGGATTTACTGCATCTGGATGCGAATGATCCCAATACATTGGATACGCCCAATGCACCGGATCCCACCGCTTGGGGTTTGCATGGATCCATTCACCGCCTGGTGCCCCACGCGCGTTGCCTTATGCATGTGCATTCAATCCACGCAACGGTTTTGGCCTGCTTGCAGGATAGCGCGCTTTTGCCGATCGATCAGAACACGGCGACCTTTTACAATCGCTATGTGATTGATGAAGAATTTGGCGGGCTTGCCTTTGAAGAAGAAGGCATGCGCTGCGCGGGGATGCTAACGGACCCCAAAGTTAAGACGATGATTATGGGCAATCATGGTGTGTTGATCATCGGCAGTTCCGTCGCGGACACGTTTAATCGGCTGTATTACTTTGAGCGCGCTGCTGAAACCTACATTCGTGCGCTGCAATGTGGTGTGCCTTTGCGGGTGTTGTCCGATGAGGTCGCCGAGAAGACCGCGCAAGAATTGGAAGATTACCCCGATCAATCCGCGCGCCATTTGGCGGAACTCAAGGCGATCCTTGATCATGAAAATTCTGACTATGCGTCCTGAGGTGTGACATGAGTGAACAACAAGAAGACATGAGCCGCGACTGGAATTATCACCCAGACTTGCCCTTGGAAGATCCGTCGATCTTTAAGTGGCCACCAAATCCTGCTTATCTTGCTGGGTGGTTGGCGCGCCATTGGCTGACTTTGTCGGAACGCGTGTTGATGGTCATCGCGGCCATTGGGTTGTGGTATCTGTGCTATCCATCGCTGGAAGCGGCGCAGAGTTTCGCCTTTGGTTGGATCTTCCAGGTTTATCTGGTGAATTTCGCGATCATCTTTGTCACGGCTGGTGGTTTGCATTGGTATTTCTACATGCGCAAAGGTCAAGGTAAGAAGCTGAAGTTTGAACGCCGCGATCAGGGCAAGAACAATGCGTTGTGGAACTTCAAGGATCAAGTAACCGACAATATGTTCTGGTCGCTTGGGTCCGGCGTGTTGCAGTTGACGGGGTTTCAGGTTGTCACCATGTGGCTTATGGCGAATGGATACACGCCGACGATCACTTTCACGGAAAACCCGATTTGGTTCATCGCCTTCCTGATTATTCTTCCCATGTGGTCAGCATTCCATTTCTACTGGGTGCATCGCCTGCTGCATCAGCCGTTTCTGTATCAACGGGTGCATGCGCTTCACCATCGCAATGTGAATATCGGACCCTGGAGCGGCTTTTCCATGCATCCGATTGAACACTTCATCTATCTGACGACGTTATGTGTGCATTGGATTGTGCCAAGCCACCCGCTGCATCTGATCTTTCATATTGTGTTTCAGGGGCCAGGTGCCGCCATGAGTCACACGGGCTATGAAGACCTATTGGTGAAAGATAAACGAAAATTGGCGCTGGGCACGTTTTACCATCAGCTGCATCATCGGTATTATGAATGCAATTATGGCAATCAGGAAATGCCCTGGGATCGTTGGTTTGGTACGTTTCATGACGGATCATCAGAGGCCACCGGCGAAACCCGTGCACGCAAAAAGCGGATGTATCAAAAGTAGGCGCACAGATATTATTGCGAAGGCCTCGGCGAGATCCGGGGTCTTTTTCATTTCAAGGTTTGGTGTTGTTTTTCTTGGTCACAGCCTTGTGTGCGTGTGTGAACAGTAATGCGACCATTATCACGGTTCTGTGTGTTGTAACCCAGATTGTTCGGACCTAAATCAATCTCATCGGAAGCACAAAGACTTCCACCGAAACAAACGAACCCAGACCCGTAAGGAACATAAAATGAAAATCGTAATCGCATCCATCCTCGCCCTGACTGTTGCCGCTCCTGCTTTTGCTGGCGCCAAAGACGTCGAAGCCCATTTCGCACAAGACAACACCGGCATCGAAGCCGTTGTCCTGGACAGCCACACACCGATCACTTCCGAGGCTGTTGAAATCTTTGCAGATCTCGCAGCAGAGGCGGGCACCGGCATCGAAACCCAAGCAAACCCAGTTGTTGGCGTGACTGCGTCTTCCAAAGGCGGCGCAAACGCTGTTGCAGTCGCTTGGTTCGCAAGCCAATTGGCATCTGAAGACGCATCAGACAAATAAGTCGACCTAATTTTGAAATTGAAAAGCCTCGGGGATCAATCCTCGGGGCTTTTTCTTTGTTTGAACAGCTCTAAGCCCGCTTGACCCCTTTGCCACATGGTGCGATTTTCGCGGAAAGGGGATCATCATGCAGACAATTGATATCAATGCCGACTTAGGTGAGAGCTTTGGTCCTTGGCAGATGGGAAATGACACCGCGATGATGGATATCGTCAGCAGCGCGAACATCGCTTGTGGTGGTCACGCTGGTGATCCTGGTGTCATGTTGCAGTCAGTAGAGATGGCGATCGCGAAAGGGGTCACCATTGGTGCGCATCCTGGATTTGAGGATAAAGAAGGTTTTGGCCGCCGTCGTCTGCCCCTAACTGTGGGGGAGGTTGAACGTTTGGTCGCTTACCAAATCGGCGCGTTATGCGGTGTTGCGGCCCTTTCTGGCGCGGATGTGAAATATGTCAAAGCCCATGGCGCACTTGCGAATTGGGGTGCCGAAAATACAGAGATTGCAGGTGCGATTGTACGTGCGACGCGCGCCGTTTTGGGGGCGGATGCATGTTTGTTGACCATTTCTGGGACGGAGTTGGAACGGGTCGCACGCGACAATGGGGTGCAACATTATTCCGAGATCTTTGCAGATCGTGGTTATCAGCCATCTGGCTTGCTTGTGCCGCGTGATCAGCCGGGCGCAATGATACATGATGCACAGGATGCAAGTGATCGCTTGGTGACATTCATGCAAACGGGATTGATGCCAACGGTGGGGGGGGATCCCATCCCGCTTGCGGCTGGTTCAATCTGTGTGCACGGTGATGGTATAACCGCGGTCGAATTGGCGGCGCAAATGCGTGCGGACTTGCAAGCTGCAGGTGTTCAGATCGGAGCATTCGTAAAATGACGATGACGTTTCAAGCGGTCGGTGACAGTGGCGTGATGTTGCGCTTTGGCGATTACATCGATGATGCGGTTCATGCACAAGTCTTGGCGATGGATAATGCGATTACCGCAGCGGGTCTTCCTGGTGTGCGCGAACTTGTCCCTTCGTTCACTGCATTGCTGGTCATTTATAATCCGTATGAAACGCAATATCAGGCTCTAGTTCAGGCGATATCGGGTTTGTCGGTGGGGGTTTCAACGCAATCTGATGCGAAAGAATGGATTATTCCAACCTGTTATGAAGGCGAATTTGCGCCAGATTTACAAGATGTGGCGGATCAATGCGGGCTGGGCACGGATGCGGTGATTAACGCCCATGCGAATTCAGTTTTCCACCTGTATATGTACGGGTTTGCGCCTGGGTATGGCTATCTTGGAGGGACACCCACAGAGATACAATTGCCGCGAAAACAAGCGCCGGTGCGCGATATCCCCAAAGGTGCTGTCATGATTGCTGGGCCGCAATGCATCGTTACCACCATGGTAATGCCTTCGGGATGGTGGGTGATTGGGCGTACGGCGTTTGATGTGTTTCAGCCGTTTGCCGACAATCCCTTTCCTATCGCCGTGGGGGACAGCATCAGGTTTAAGCGCCTGTCCATGGATGACTTCACCCGGGAGGTGCAAGCATGAGTGCGATTGATATCAAATTTGCCGGCCCTCTTTGTTCATTGCAAGACAGTGGGCGCATGGGTTTCCTGCGATATGGCGTGACAGAGAGCGGCCCGATGGATCGGCAAGCTTTCACGATCTTGGCGGAAATGCTTGAGTCAGAAACAGACTTCAATGCGATTGAGGTTTCGCTTGGTGGCTTGGTCATACGCGCAAATCAGACCCTAACGTTGGGTTTTTGTGGTGGGGATTTCAACCTTTCGATTGACGGAGATGCCCTGGCATCATGGGGGGTGTTTACTTTGCATGCAGGGAAATCCTTGACGATCCGCGCGGGGGATTCTGGAAGTTGGGGGTACTTGGGGTGTCTGGGTGGATTTGATGCGAGGCCCTGGTTGGGCAGCACATCTTCACATTTGGCGTCTGGGTTATGTGGCGGATATTTACAGGCTGGGGATCAGCTGGATGTGGCGCAAGTTCTACCGCGTGAGGATCTGATCTGTGCTTTGCCAATCCCAAGTTTCAGTCGATTTTCCCGTGAGGTCCGAATTGTCTTGGGGCCACAGGATGGCTTGTTCTCAGATGCGGTAAAACAGGCTCTATTTCAGGATATTTTCACAGTTACGCGAGAGTCGGACCGTATGGGAATGCGCATGTCTGGGCCAAGCCTTGCCCCCAATGACGCGCTTTCGATCCCATCAGAAGCGATCATCCGCGGGGCGGTACAGGTGCCTGGGCATGGTGACCCCATCATATTGTTGGCTGATCACCAAACGACGGGCGGATATCCGAAAATCGCGACAGTCATCACATGTGACCAAGACACCGTTGGACAAGCCCGGGCGGGGGATCAGGTGCAATTTGTGCAGGTGTCTGTTGACGACGCGATCCAAGCAACGCGAGATCGGGCGGCACAGGTCAAACACTGGATTTCTGAAATTCCAACACATCGGGGAAGTCTGGCGGAGAAGCTGAACAGAGTTAACTTGATCAGTGGCGTTGTTGGCCCGGACGGAATTTCGCGTCACTAGGTTGAACCACACCCAAAGACCTTCTAGGTGTTTAGAAACACATATTTCCAATCGGGATATCCCATGGCAAACCATCTGTACCAGAACGACCTGCCCGATGGGCTTTCTATGGGGGCCGTCGTCGCAATTGATTGTGAAACCATGGGGTTACATCCGCATCGGGACCGTCTTTGTTTGGTGCAGATGTCTGGTGGCGATGGGAATTCACATATTGTGCAGGTTGCAAAAGGGCAAACCAGCGCTCCGAATCTTTGTGCGATGTTGACTGATCCCAATGTGTTGAAATTGTTCCATTATGGGCGCTTTGATATCGCGGCGATGCATAATGCGTTTGGCGCGTTAACTGCGCCCGTTTATTGCACAAAAATCGCGTCTAAACTGATCCGAACGTATACGGATCGACATGGGTTGAAGAACTTGCTTCAGGAAATGTTGAAAGTCGATATTTCCAAGCAGCAACAGATGAGCGACTGGGGGGCTGCACAGCTGACCAAGGCGCAATTGGAATATGCTGCGTCTGACGTGTTGTATCTGCATGCCTTGCGTGAAAAATTGAATGAGCGTTTGGAACGTGAGGGGCGCATGGAATTGGCGCAAAGCTGTTATGATTTTCTGCCCACACGCGCGCTTTTGGATTTGGCTGGTTGGCCTGAGCAGGATATTTTTGCGCATTAAGGCGAAGATGCCGTCACGCAAGCGGATCATTGCTGATGGATTTGTCTCATTGGCTTGCGGTTACTTTGCCCGCTATTATGTATGAGATCATGAGAGACACGAACACATATTCGCGCTTTGTCGCTTGGGTAAAGGTGCTGTTGCCAATTACGGCACTGGCGCTTTTGTCGACGCTGTTTTTGTTCTCACGTGGGGTGGGGACCGGCGGAAGTATCCCGTTCTCAGAAGCGGACATCGCGGAACGCGCCGAGACGCCACGCGTGACGGGACCCAATTTTTCAGGTGTCATGCAAAATGGTACAGCGCTTGAAGTAAAAGCTGAAACAGCCACGCCTGACCCGAACGAGGCAGGGCTTTTGTTGGCCGAAAACCTACGTGCGTCAGTGGACACCCCGTCAGGCATTCAGTTTGATATCAGATCAGATGAAGGTCTGATGGATGGCGGAGCAGGCGCATTTTCATTGACCGGGGGCGTTGAGATCGTAAGCTCAGCCGGGATGCAAATGGCGACGGAAATATTGGAAACGGCGATTAATGGATCTGTGATGCAGGCCCCGGGTGAGGTGGCGGTTACGGGACGTTTCGGAACTTTTCATGCGAACGCAATGGAACTTGAACTGGCGGAACCGGGCGGCAACACCTATGTTCTTGTTTTCAAGGGTGGCGTGAAGCTGATATATTCACCGGTGAACTGAGGGATTGTGATGAAGATTGTTCTACAAAATATTCTGGTTTGTCTGTCGTTAATTGTCATGTCAAACGCAGCGCATGCCCAGGCGCAGGTTGCATTTGGTGGCTTGCAGCATGATGCGTCCCTGCCTGTGGAAGTCACGGCCGATCAGCTTGAGGTTAATCAGGCGGATGGAAGCGCGACCTTCACCGGCAATGTTGTCGTCGGTCAGGGCACTATGCGTCTGAGCGCGGGACAGGTTCGTGTGGAGTATAAGTCGGGCGGCAATGCCACCGGCGAGGTGTCGCGCCTTCATGCCCAACATGATGTTGTTCTTAGCAATGGTGCCGAAGCAGCCGAAGCAGCGCAGGCGGTTTATTCTATCGGTTCCGGTCAGATCGTGATGCAAGGTGGCGTCATCTTAACGCAGGGTAAAAACGCCCTCGGCGCTGATCAAATGACGGTTGATTTGGGCACGGGTCAGGCAGAATTGTCTGGACGTGTGCACACGATTTTACAAACGGTGAGCGGCAACTGATGCAAACCCCCAACCTGACAGTCACAGAAGGCAGCAGCGGGCTTTCGATCCGCAATCTGCGCAAAAGCTATCGCAAACGCGTGGTGATCCGCGATGTTTCGATGGAACTTGCCCGCGGTGAAGTCGTTGCGCTTTTGGGGCCGAATGGATCTGGTAAGACCACATGTTTCTATTCCATCGCGGGGCTGGTGAACGCAGAAGGCGGTCAGGTGATGATTGACGGGGCTGACGCCACGACCTTGCCGATGTATCGACGTGCGCGTTTGGGAATTGGCTACCTTCCGCAGGAGATGTCGATTTTTCGCGGGATGACTGTTGAAGATAACATTCTGTCGATCCTCGAAATTTCGATTAAGAAACGACATAAGCGGCTGGAAAAGCTTGAAGAGTTATTGTCTGAGTTCTCAATCGAACATCTGCGTCGCGCACCTGCCTTGGCGCTGTCAGGCGGGGAACGTCGCAGGGCTGAGATCGCGCGCTGCCTTGCGTCTGGCCCGAAATATGTTCTGTTGGACGAACCTTTTGCGGGTGTCGATCCCATTGCCGTTGGCGAGATCCGCAATCTCGTATCTGATTTGAAATCACGCGGTATTGGCGTGTTGATTACGGACCATAACGTGCGTGAGACTTTGGAAATTGTCGATCGCGCATATATTTTGCATGATGGTAAAGTATTGATGAGTGGCACAGCGGAAGAAGTTGTTCAGGATGAAAATGTGCGCAAAGTATATTTGGGGCAAAGTTTCCGCATGTCCTAAGTGGGGTAGGGTGTTGAAGACATGGTAGTTCCAACATCGAACAGCCCCCAGTTACAGGTTACAAACCGGCTGAGCCTCACGCCCGGTTTGACCTATTCTTTGTCCATTTTGGCGCTATCGACGCCGGATCTTATAGCCAAAATAGAAGCAGAGGCAGCTGAGAACCCTTTGCTGCGGGTGACCAAGCCAAAAAGTAATATTGTGGCCGAAGCTGAGCTGGAAAACCTTGCAGCCCCGGTCACTTTGGACGAGGTCGTACGTCGCCAATTGGCGGAAAATAATCCCCCCGGACTTTTGTTGAACATTGCACTGTATTTGGTTGGGGACCTGTCCGACGAAGGATATCTTGTTGGTTCAATGGACGAATTCTGCAATGAGTTGCAGTGCAGTGCGGACGATGTCGAAGCCGCAATTCAAATGTTGCAATGTTGTGAACCCATCGGGGTCGGGGCGCGTACGCTTGCTGAATGTTTGAAAATTCAGTTGTTGGATATGGGCGTTCCTGATCGGTATGTTTACGTTATTCTGGACAATCTGGATACCTTTGCGAAGGAGGATTGGTCGAAGGTTGCGCTGGAAACCGGGCTTTCGGAAGCGCAGGTGATCGACCTTTCCGTAAAGCTTCGCAGTCTGTCACCCTATCCCGCAGAACAATTTGCGCTGTTGGCTGAAACTATTTTACCTGACATTTGTATAGACTTAATGCCAAATGGCATGCTGGATGTGCATTTATGCAGAGATGTGGCCCCGAGTTTAGACCTTGAACATGACCTAATCCGGCGTGCCATGGTGGATGACCAAGCGAAGGCATATATTCAGGATTATCGTAGGCGCGCGGATGCCTTGATCAGGGCGGTGAATTTCCGGGGAAAAACACTGTTGCGGATTACCGTGATGTTGGCGGAAATTCAGGAAAGATTCATGAAGGGGCAGGCCGACTATCTTGCACCTATCACACGGGCGAATATCGCTGAAAAATTGGGGGTTCACCCATCCACCGTGACGCGTGCGGTTGCCGGAAAATTCGTTGAAATCCGTGGCACGGTTTACCCTTTGTCGACGTTCTTTCAGCGGATGCTGTCAGCGGCTCAGGGAGAGGGGGCATCGGCCTATAGCGTACAGCAAATGATTCGGCGGCTTGTGGTCAATGAAAATCATGCTTCGCCCCTGTCGGATTCAGATATTGTTGATCAATTATGCAAGGAAGGCGTTGACATTGCACGTCGAACTGTCGCCAAATACAGGGGATGCTTAAAGATTCCTTCATCGTACGACCGAAGACGGAAGTACCTCTCCCAGCGGCTCTGATCCTTAGTCAGGCTTGGCAACCGCCCGGACGAGAACAACCCATTCATACCAATTTTGCACATAGCATTTTGCACGTGATCGGGCGACTTTTTGCATCCGCACACTCAAACTTCAGAAGGTTACATGCGGTATCAAATTACGGGTAAACAAATTGACATTGGCGAAGCACTACAGGTGCACGTTAAGGACGGACTCGGGGTGGTTGTTGACAAATACGCCGAACGACCGACCGATGCTCAAGTTGTTTTTTCCCGAAACGCGCATGAATATGTTTGCGAGGCGACAGTACATCTGTCGACCGGACTGACAGCTCAGGCGAAGGCACATGCAACTGAAATATATGCAGCCTTTGATTCCTGTTGCGAAAAAATGGAGAAACAACTGCGTCGATACAAGCGTAGGTTGAAAAATCATCATAACACCCGTGCGGAACCAGTTGAACTTTTCGGCGCTTCCTCGTATATCCTGGCCTCAGATGCAAATTCAGACGCTGATGAGCCAGAAACGCTACAGCCAATGATTATTGCTGAGATGGAAACAAAGATTCCTTCCTTGTCGGTTGGCGAAGCAGTTATGCATATGGAATTGGCAGGCGCCCCGGCGTTGGTCTTCCGCAATGAAGGAAGTGACGGCGTGAATGTCGTCTACCGGCGCGATGATGGTAACATCGGTTGGATCGATCCGAAATAAAAGACACGGACCTGTTCTCAGGTCTCTGAGGGCAGGTTGACGCAATGGATTTTATGACAATTCTACACCCCGGCGCCATTAAGGTGCTGGGAAGCGTAACCAGTAAAAGACGCCTCTTCCAATCCTTGGGAGAGGTCGCCAGCGACGTTTATGACATTTCAACCTCCGCAGCCGTTGATGCATTGCAAGACCGCGAGAACCTTGGCCCAACAGGCGTTGGCAAAGGGGTTGCTTTACCCCACGCGCGATTGCCTGGGCTGAACGGTGTGTCTGCGGTGTTTATTCGCACAGAAACCCCCTTGGATTTTAGCGCAGTTGATCGCCAGCCTGTTGACCTGTTCTTTGGGTTATTCGCACCGGAAGAAGCCGGCGTTGACCATTTGAAAGCGCTGGCATTGGTCTCGCGTACGATGCGGGATAAGGACATTTGCGCCAAGCTGCGCGCCAATGATGACCCGTCCATTCTACATGCGATTTTGACCGAGTCTCTGCCAAGGCAAGCGGCTTAATACGCTACGCTTTCCATGGCCCAAATCCGAAATTCATGTAATCTTTCCCGTAACAGGATTTGACGGCGGCCTCGACCTGATCATCGTAGATTTGGGCAAGTTCGACTGGTGTGTCTGTGTCCCCAATGGGCCAAGCTGGGCAATCCTGTCCTGTACCCAAAAGCAGCAGGCCTAGGCCCTCAGAAAGCTGATCCCCGCGTAGAATATGGTCTGGGAACACGAAGTTACTGATGCCCTCTAGCAACGATGTTTGGCTGGCCCAGCTGTTGTCGACCCGTACCGCAGTTTTTCCCGCAAGGTTCTTTTTCACAAAGCTAAGAAAGGCGAGAAAGGCTTTTTGGTGTTGGTCTGTTGTCCAGCCCTTGCTTGGCGCGCCAACGGGAATGGGAAGATCGAATCGAACCCTTAGAAGTTCGCGGATCTCGGGATATGCGTCGGGTCCAGGGGTTAGGATATGCTTGCAAAACACGGAATGGGCACGGCTGACCGGATGTTCCACGATGGTAAAGCTTTTATGGCCCGGATGGTTTCTTTTCCAGGCGCGCAAGCTTTTCTGGCTGTACCCAGTTTGCAATTCGGTCACGGCTGGAAGCCGCCCCATCCATTCAGTGATCGCGACCGTAGAGCATCCCTTCACGGGCATGAACAGCAGGTTGGCATCCGTTGCGGTAATATAGGCTGGGACATTTGCGCCGCGTTGGGGTTCATATCCGGGGATCTCAGACAGGTTGAAAAAGTCCGAATTTGAAAGTGCGGCTTCCATTTCGTCGAAGTTGTCAACCTTCTCGCTGAGATGACCCGGATTTTGCCGTTTGATCTTTGTTTCGAGTTCGGAAATCGGGTCATCCACACCTAGAAAGCGCGCCATGCCATTCAATATATCGAGGTTCTGTAGATCGGGATAGCTGATGTGGAAGGGGGTTTGGCCGGTGACCTGTAACTGATGTAGGACAGTTTTTCGAAAATCTGTCCGTTGCTCCAATATGTGGGAAAACTCTTCGGCATCAAAGGTGATCTGCGCCGTTTTGCGTTTGTTGTGATTGGTTAAGCGCCATTGATCCGTCTTTTTCGCGATCTTCCACGAGACATAGCTTTCAAGAGGGTTTCGGCTGAGGATGATTTTTGCACAGCGAGGATCGTTTAGAAAAATATCTGCGGCGCGTGGATCATGATCGTGGAAGAAGCGAAAGCCGCCAATTCCATCGGTGTGTTCGACGATTTTGTGAATGAGATCGTCAGGGGCTTGGTCGCGCTGTGCAACGGCTACGCCAAATAGGTCATCTTTTTTGGGATAGCCAATGAAGCTTGGATTGAATGCCTCTCCGTGACATTTAATGGACGGAAAATGGCTTAGGTTTTCCTCAAGAAGGTTTGACCCGGTGCGCATTTCAGCGAGAATAACGAAGTAATCGTAAGGCTTTTTCATGTGTTCACCTGATAGGAGCGTCTCGGGGCTGCTTTTTCAGCATTGGGTCTGTTTTCAACAAGGAATTCGCCAGCAACCCAAGGGTGCATGCCCTCATTCTTCAGGTTTTGCAGGAACTCACTAAACCCGGTCATATCTTTCATCTTCGGCGTCGGCGGCATTTTGTGGCCGGCCGATACACCCATCGCGTCAATCGCCGTTTGCATATGTTCAGAAGGCGCTTCAATGAAGTCTGCGAGGCTCCAGATGTGAACGCGAGCTTTGACCGTTGACGCTTTTAAGTCATGCAAGTGCAGGCTTTCGATTTTCTGCAATCGGGCCGCTTCTGATCGTAGATCGTTGAAGCTGGCATCAGATTTAAACAGAGAGACCATCCAGGCCCCAGAAATGACGGAGATTTGAGCATTCGGGTCTGCAATGAAGTCCCAGCTTACCTTTTGATTGTCTGTTGGGCCGAACTGGAAACATTGATGTTCACCGCGTGTGTTCCAAATGAGATTCGACAGAAATGCCTTTGGGGCATAGTCGCGCAAAGCTGCGCTGTCTGACATGGCACCACAGAAATGTTGCTGCCCGTCGGCATACATCACGCGAGTTTTATCAAACAGATGGCCGTGTACTTTTGCACCAGTGGCTTTTGTCAGCCAGGGTTCAAACCCCTCGAACAATTCGGAGAACCCCTCGAAAATGGAATAGGGTGCAGATGTGATCTTGTAGCTTCCAGCGCCTTTGGGGAAGCGGCCCTGCATAAACAAGCCTTCACGGCCGCGCGTGCGCTGTTCGGCGGCTTTGTTGAACAGGCGTGCGATGCGGCCAGGATTTGGGTCGCCACCACGGCTGTGGTTTTCGGCGTCAAGAAACGTATCATAAAGAACATTTGCAGAATGCCAGGTCTTGCGGGCGACAAAGCAATTAGATCGGCGCAGCAGCTGCAGATGATCGTCGTAGAAAGTATAGGGTTTGCCTTGGAAGTCGAACTTCGCAAGCGTCAGGGATTGGCTTTGAATACGTCCGGAGAACATACGCGCCATTGTTTGAAAATAGCTTTCATCAGGAATCCAGACCTTTTTGAAGTAGTGGTCGAACTCTTCGCGCCGATGATTGTTTAGAATTTTTTCCAAAGTTTTGCGTGTTAAGCACCACCATTGTGACCCCATGTGGGGTTCTATTCCACTGGGGATCTTGCGACGCACGCCCAGCTTGCGTTGCAGGTTTACATAGCGGTCAAACAGGCCTCTCTGGGTTTTCCATGAGAAGGGGAACCGAAGGGTAAACCGTTCGCGATCAAGGCCGCCCACGGTCCATGGCACGTCATCCGTGGTTGCGGATTCGATAAAATCGGTGTCAGCGTGGGTCGTCAGGTATTCATTCAGTTCTGAAATCGGTCGCAAAGGGATGCAGGATCCTGAGGTCAAAAATACGCTTTGTACCTCTGGGAAGTTTTTGAGCAGAAGATCGCAGGCGACTTGCGTGGCTTGGACAATCGACCAGGTCCCCCATTCACAGGGGTGGCGTTCGCACAGCTTCACATTGTCTAGGTCTGAAATGGCCTTGGAAAAATTTAGATATTCGGAAGATTCAACACGCCTATCGACGTGGATCACGACCGGGCATCCGCTGGTCGCCCAATGTCGTGCAACCTGGGCCGCGCGATCAAAAGCCGTGTGCGCAAGCATTGCAACGCCAACCGTCATGCCCAATTCCCCTTGGACATGAGGCCCAGCGTTTCAAGTTGACGCCAGTTGATATAGCGTTCCGACCACTTGCACCAAACATCTGACGGTGCATCGGGGTCCTTGATGTAGGCTTGGTATTCTTGGCCTTGGGCGTAATGTTGTTTTCGAATAAGTTCCTCTGCGGCTTTTTCGGAGAAACTGTCCAAGAACTTCGCATGTAGGAGGCATCCAGACGCCATCTCGCCACCATTTCGATCGTAAACATGGTTTAGGCGTGGTGGAAGCAATGAGTGTGTGGAACTCGCAAAGGCATAGCGGCGGTTCCATTTGACCAGGGGCACTTTATTTAAGGCGGGCGCGTCAAAGGGGTCATCCTTGAAAAACAGCCGCGCACGCGGGCCGCCTTGTATCCACAGGTTGCCATATTCGGCGTTGCGGGAAATGACATAGTTTCCACTGTCAAACCACGGGGCCGATTCAAAGGGGTTCGTGCCGGGTTCATAGGCCTGATCGGTAACTCCGCCCTTTGGATACATATCCAAAAGCATCGCCCCAAAGCTGCGAATTTCGGAGGCTTCCAACCAATCGGTAAGTGCTGCAAGCGAACGTGTGTCACAGAATGGGTAAACTAGAAATTCATCTACATCGACGGTTAACGTCCAGTGATCATGGGCGTATCGCATTTGCAGCCAATTGACCCAATCCATGCCGAAGTTCGAATCTTTGTAGCTTGCGGATGTGGTCCAAAGCGACACATCATCCTGTTGCGCCAAATATTCGCGGCTGCCGTCAGTGCTGTTGTTGTCGACGAAAAAGAAATGCCGGACACCTTTTTCGCGATAATATTTCAGAAAATATTCTAAACGATGATGTTCGTTGCGCAGTGTGCAAAACAGCAAAACATCATTGGGTTTGACGTATTTCGTACGATTGGAGACAGATTTTAGCTCTCGGCGCTTGCGGATCGCGCGAATGAGTTTGCGTCGACGTCGAATGCGTAACCGATATGTCCTCAGAACACCCAAACTCGTCCCTCTTCACGTTTCACGTATGGCCTATACTGTTAGTATTTTTAAAAATTGTATAACAGTAGCATGACGACATTATGGCGTGACCTCAAAGGGGGCAACCCGTTGCTTGCCTCGATGATGTAGAAATACGACAATGTCTTATGCGATGCGATTGCTGCAATTGGCGGCCCCTAAGTGTCGGACCGTCAGTCAGCATGTTCAACAGATTGTGCATTGCTTACCATATGGTTCGGGGCAGATCAGCTTTCGTCGATGTTTCAACTGAACTTACAGAGCACTTTCAGATGCAGTCCAATTTCTAAGGTCATAGAGACCGATAAGTGAGTGTTTGCATTTGTCACCGAAGGGATTTATGTCGAATAAGAACATATGAATGTTCATATGAACTTGATCTCGCGAATGAGGGAAGCCCGTGTCGTTAAATGCAAGACAGGAAGTGATGCTGGAAAAGCTGCGTCAGCACGGTGAAGTTGAAGTTGACCATTTGGCAAAGGCGTTGGGTGTCACCACGCAAACGGTGCGCCGCGACCTTGGCGAGCTTTGTGATCAAGGGCTGGCTTTAAGGGTGCATGGTGGCGCGAAGCCGGCACCTTCGACACGCATCCGTGCCTATGAAGAACGTCAGTTGAACAACATGCACGCGAAGGGTCTGGTCGCCCGCGAAGCCGCGCGTTTGATCCCCAACGGGGCCTCTGTTGCTGTCAATATTGGGACGACCACCGAACAAGTGGCCGAGGCGTTGCGCCTGCATAAAGACCTGATGGTTTTCTCGAATAACATGAATATCATCAGCATATTGCGGGGGGCACGCCTGCGGTCATTGACTGTGATTGGCGGCGAGGTGCGCATGTCAGATGGTGCGGTGATTGGTGAAGGCGCAGTCGCGTCGATCAATCAGTATAAGGTCGATTTTGCCGTGATCGGGGCATCGTCACTTGATGCCGATGGGGCTGTTCTTGACTTTGATCCGCGTGAAGTTGCTGTCGCCAAGGCCATTGTCTCCAACGCACGCCAGCGCATTCTGGTAGCGGATGTGTCGAAATTTCAAAATGCCGCGCCCTTTCGCATTTGCCATATCGCCGACCTTGATCATGTCATTCTGAACGCGCGCCCGCCTGATGCGTTCATCGAAGCGGCGCGCCAAGGGAACACAAACCTTATCATCACAGAGACAGCACATGCCGACACCAAATGAACCCGTAGATCTTTTTATCATTGGCGGTGGAATCAACGGTTGCGGCATCGCACGTGATGCGGCTGGGCGGGGATATCGTGTCGCGCTTGCTGAGATGAATGATCTTGCAAGCGCGACATCTTCAGGTTCAACCAAACTGTTTCACGGCGGCTTGCGGTATCTGGAATTCTTTGAATTTCGTTTGGTTCGAGAAGCCTTGATTGAACGCGAAACGCTTCTGCAAGCCATGCCTCATATCAGCTGGCCAATGCGTTTTATCCTTCCGACCTATAAAGAAATGCGGTTTGAAAGCGATACGCCGACCTCAAAACTTCTGTCGTTTTTTATGCCATGGATGCGGGGGCGTCGCCCCAATTGGCTGATCCGGTTTGGCCTGTTTCTGTATGATCATCTGGGGGGGCGCAAAATACTGCCGGGCACCAGCAAGGTGGATTTGCGAAATACCCCGGAAGGGGCGCCGTTGAAATCGCATCTGGTGCAAGCCTATGAGTATTCGGATTGTTGGGTCGAAGATGCGCGTCTGACCTTGCTCAATGCCCGTGACGCAGAGGCGCGAGGCGCCGACATACTGGTGCGACACCGGGTGACCCGTGCTGAGTTCGTCGATGGATTGTGGAACGTGTCGATGGAAGATGAGTTGGGTAAAGCCCATGTCGTTCAAGCCAAGATGTTGGTAAACGCCGGTGGACCTTGGGTCGAAACTATCATCAAAGACACGATAAACCTGACCACCCAGGAAAGCATCCGTTTGGTGCGGGGCAGTCATATTGTTACGAAAAAATTATACGATCATGATAAGTGCTATTTCTTCCAAGGCGAAGATGGGCGGATCATTTTTGCCATCCCTTATGAAGAAGATTTCACCCTGATCGGGACAACGGATGCCGATCATTCGGATCCCTTCACGCGCCCAGAATGCAGCACGGCCGAGGCGGATTATCTGCGGGAATTTGCGGGTAAATATTTCGAGAAGCCTATCAAAAATCAGGATATCGTTTGGCGGTATTCTGGGGTGCGGCCGCTGTATAATGATGGGGCGAGTTCAGCCACAGCCGCAACGCGTGAATATGTTTTGCGCGTGAACCACACGGGGGGCGGCCCGGTTTTAAACATCTTCGGCGGCAAGATCACAACCTATCGCCGTCTGGCTGAGGCGGCTTTGGAACATATTGACGACGTGATGGATCGCCGCTCGAAAATATGGACCGCAGGGGTTGCTTTGCCCGGCGGGGATTTTGCCGTTGATGGTGTGGATGATTTGCGGGCGGCTTTGCAGCTGCAATTGCCTTTCATGCCTTCCAAAACCATCCGCCGTTTGATCCGTCAATATGGCACCGAGGCCGCACAAATCTTTGTGGGTGCGACATGCATGGGGGACCTCGGTTGTGATTTCGGTGATGGGATCACAGCCCGCGAACTTGATTGGGCCGTTCGGAATGAATGGGTTTGCACGGCTGACGACTTTCTTTGGCGTCGATCGAAGCTTGGATTGCGGGTGACGGAAGAGCAAACGCAAAAGATTGATGCATATATTGCGTCAGCCCGAAGGTGAGACGTAGGAATTCACGTTAATTACTTTTTGAAATGATGGGTGAAACCCATAGGGATTCGTTCGTGCCAATGAGGATTCGGGCATTATGCGTAGATTGATTTTGCGCAAATACGGCAAATATGAGGCGCAGTTTGACGATCATCTGGGTCGTTTGGCCTTTTTTGGCGAAAACTGGTGCATGTTTATGCGAGAGTTGCCCAATTTCTGCCGTAATATAGCTTCCAAAAGCGCATAATCCAGCCTTCTAAAAAACCAATTGATTGTGTTTTTAATTGTTAGGGAATTGTTAATTAGTTTTCCGATTCGTGGTGATCTCTCTTTTATATCAAAATCGAGGAAATGATTTGTCGGATCGCCTATTTGTCCGCGACGGTTGCGTCGCGCCGGAGCTTTTGTCCGGCCTAAGTGACTTGTCTGCTCGTGCGCCATCCGCCGGATTTGGCATATCATTGGTCACGCTGGACGGGGCCTCGCACCGGTTTGTTAACGCGCGGATGCCGCGCCCTGAAATCCCGGATGCGGATTTCCCTCATGGTCGGGTTCTTGCTGCGATGGAAAACGGTGACTGTTTTCTGAAGGCAGAGATTCTTATTGATGACGCCGAGGCCGATGCAGTCAGCATGGTTGAGACACTGAACCTGGCCTCGCAGGCAATTGATTTTCTTTCCGAGATCGAAGCTTTGGCGGCCGCATGGCTGACCGCAGCGCTCCCCAACGAAACCGGGGCCTCCGCCCTGAGACATGTGGTGTAACAATGACACGCAACCTACATCTTCTGGCTATCGGAAACGATGGAATTTCGGGCCTAACAAACGCCTATACGGAACTGTCGGGTCAAATTGATCAGCTTACTGCAGTGGCGGATGCGCGCACATCTTCCAAGTTGGCAGGGCTGAAATCCAAGATGGAAGATTTTACCGCAAACGTCACACTGGTGGGGCAGGTGAAGGCAGGAAAATCTGCGTTAACCAATATATTGGCGGGCGATCCTGGGCTTTTGCCGTCAGATGTAAACCCTTGGACTTCTGTTGTGACGACGTTGAATATCAACACGCGCGCGCCAGCTGGCACCAAGTCAAAGTTCACTTTTTTCGATCAAGAAGAATGGGACAACCTGATGGTTGGCGGTGGTCGTTTGGGCGAGCTTGCCAGTCGGGCCGGTGCCGAAGATGAAATGGAAGATATCCAACACCAAATCGCAATGATGAAAGAGAAATCGGAAGACCGGCTTGGGAAGCATTTTGACCTCATTCTTGGGCAAAGCCACCAGTATGATTACTATGATGCGGACCTTATTGAGCGTTATGTTTGCCTTGGGGATGAAGATGATCCCGAATCCGTAGACGCGAAAGTGGGCCGGTTTGCAGATGTGACGAAATCGGCGGAACTGTTTCTGGATTTGCCTGAATATCCAGTTTCCTTGAAATTATGCGACACCCCTGGTGTGAATGATACATTCATGGTTCGCGAACAAATCACATTGCGTGCGTTGCGTGGATCTGAGGTTTGCATCGTAGTTTTGGCTGCACATCAAGCCCTTAGCACGATGGACATGGCATTGATGCGTATCATCGCACAGTTCGAAAACCGCCAGGTGATCCTGTTTGTGAATCGTGTGGATGAGCTGGAAGACCCCGTCGCACAGATCCCTGAGATCCGCGAGCGTGTTCTGGAAACGTTAAAGCAAAGTGGTGTTGACCCCAAAACAGATGTGATTTTTGGCAGTGCCAAATGGGCCGAGGCCGCGATGACGGGGGATACTGCCCAACTGAGCAGCGATTCACGCGCATCATTGAATAAAATGCATATGGCGACCGCGGTTGGATCTGTCAGCGACCCTGTAAATACGATTTGGGAATTATCGGGAATGCCGTCGCTGTTGAAGGCGATGAACGAGCGGATCACGGATGGCAGCGGCGCAAGATTGTTGGAACGCACGCGCCGCAGTGCTCGCAATCTTGGAAAGCAAATCCGCGCGACCAGTGTGGCGCGTCAATTGTCTGACACGGGTTCGGTTGAACGCGATTTCGAAGGGCGCAGCCCCGTGCAAGTGATGGATGACCTTCGCGCCGACTATGAGGTGAAGATCGCAAAAATCACTGCAGGTTTGCGCGAAAAACTGGTCCAACGCATGCGAAATGCCGAAGCGAACTTTGTAAAACGCGCCACAGATTCTTTGATCGCACATTTGGAACAATACGGCGAGCAGGGCACATGGCAGTATGATCCAACAGGGCTGCGCATGTTGCAAAAGGCGGCGTACTTCAGTTTTGCACGCAATATGCGCAGTCAGGTTGGCGCAATATACGGTCAGGCCACGGCAGATCTGGAAGGTATTTATCAGGGACTGTTGGGCAATCATTTGGGCGAGTTCTCTATTGAATCTCCGGCGGTGCCACGCGTGCCGCCCCCCCTTGGAATTGGCCGTACCATTGCCTTGGATTTGCAAAGCACTTGGTGGCGACGTTGGTGGCAAAAGCGCAAAGGTTATGAAGCATTCGCCGCCGATTATGCCCGTTTGATCAGCTCAGAAGCCAGCTCCATCAGTGCAGATATTGAGGAAAATCAGGTGGCGGCCGTCTTGGATAATATTCGCACGGGCTTGGGGGATTTCTTGCAAGAACATCAAGAAACCTTGCTTGAGATTGCGAAGATGGGTGGCGAAGCCCCGGCGAAAGACAGCGCAATTGCTGCGAAATTGCTAAGCGAGCAAAGCAAAGAAGCGTTGCTAGGCGATATTCTTAAGGGGTTGGGCAGCGAAGCGGCCTGAGGATAACATCATGGATTATACAGACACACAGCTGCCGCCAGTTTCTGGATCGCGTATCGTGGCCCCCGAAGGTTTTGCACGACTGCACCATTGGTCGCAACGAAAGCCTGCGATCGCCTTGATGGGGGAATTCAGCGCGGGGAAATCAACTTTGCTGAACTTCCTCTTGCGCAAGGAATTTCTTCCGACGCAGGTCACGGCCACACAACTGCCACCCGTTTGGTTAAGCTATGGCACCGCCGCCCCCTATGTGATGTACGAAGACGGGCGTCGCCAAGCGGTTGATTTGGAACGTCTTAGTGACATTCCGGTCGCAGGCACGCGGTTTTTGCGGATCTTTATGGAAGCGGATATTCTGGAAGCGGTGGATCTGATCGACACGCCGGGGATCTCTGATCCAAAAATTCCATCCGAGGTCTGGCGTCGTGCCGTGGGATATGTGAACGGCGTGATCTGGTGTACGCATGCGACACAGGCTTGGCGCGAAAGTGAACGTGCGGCTTGGGTGTCTTTGCCCGAACGTTTGCGCCACAATTCGTTGTTATTGGTGACGCGTGCGGACAAATTGGGGGAGAAGGACCGTCAAAAAGTACTGCGGCGCGTGAACCGCGAAGCGGGGTCTCTGTTTTCGAAATCCATCTTGTTCTCTGCGTTGGACGCCATCCAAGCACGTGATCATGCCGGTGGTGCAGATTTATGGGTGAAAAGTGGCGGCGAAAAACTGGTCGACGCGATTTTCTCGGTGATCTCTGATGTGATCGAGACCCGTGCGGACCGTATCAAGCGATACGCATCAGATCCGTCGTTGTTGTCTCAGCCGAAGCGTCCAACAGTGGTCGAATTACATGCCCCTGGTGCGCCTTTGATGGAAACACCGAAGGTAGATATCGAACGAGAGCAAACCATTGAGGAGAAGTTGGACGCAACCGTTGTGATCCGGCCTATGCCTCAGCGACCACGGCGGGTGATTGCGGGGGAACGTACAACGGAACGTCCGAGCGAACGCATAGATTTGGTGGCAGCACAGAAAATGCGCGATACTTTGTTGGATGCCACCGCTCCAACAGAGGAATTCGACGCGGTTCCAGAGCGCCCGATCTCGGAGACAATCATCGAAGTTGCCAATGACCTGCCTGAGTTTTCGGAGCCCTTGGTGTTGACAAGCCCGGTTGAAGATATGGCTGAACCGGACGTGTCAGAGGCGGAAGATCTCACTATATCTGAATTACCTGATGTTGATTTTTCGGCCAGCATTGCCCGAATTTTGGAAGAAACTGTCGCGACTGAGGTTCCTGAGGAAATTGAAGTTGATGACATGTTGCCTGATGTCGTCTCAGATGCGATGTCGGATGATCTGAACATCGGGGCTTTGCTTCAACAGATCCCGGAACCCATGAATGAAAACGTCGCGCCGGATTTGACTTCGCCGGATCTGGTTCTCGATGCGGTTGCACCACTAGAGCCAGAGCAACCTTTGACGGCCGGTGGGATTTGGAACAATGTTTTGGCGCAAGGTCGTCCCGAAACGATGGACGAACTTCTGGCTGCCATCGGGCGTCTTCTGACTGAGATCGACGACCAAGCGGT
Organism: Halocynthiibacter namhaensis; assembly: GCF_000812685.1. Lineage (GTDB taxonomy): Bacteria > Pseudomonadota > Alphaproteobacteria > Rhodobacterales > Rhodobacteraceae > Halocynthiibacter > Halocynthiibacter namhaensis. The sequence continues at coordinate 29,392 of NZ_JWIF01000056.1, read as the reverse complement.
TTTTGCCGGTGGCGGCGACACGCCAAAGGGTCCGTCTAATTCATCGCCGGAAAGTGGAAACTGGCATGCTTTGTAACATTGTTCAGTCGAAATATTGCGTCGAAGCCCAGATGCGTGATGGGGTGACTTATGAACGTCAGTGAAGATGTGGCCCGCAAGCTTTTGAATGTGGTGCAGAATATACGTGCGCGCACCACGCCAGAAATATTGCTGCAAGGGGATACGCGCGGTCAGAAACGAGCGCGAATGCTAGAGGCAATAAGCCAAACCGTTCTGCCACGCCAGCTCGAGTTCACCTCGGTTATGAATGGGCTGGAAAAGGCCAAGATTATCCTGCAAGTTGGCAGCGCCCGTGTGACTGGCGTCTTGGCGATAAGCCCTGAAGATCTAGAGGATGCTCCCGATATTTCTGGGGTTGATCGTATTCAAGCGGCACAACAGTTGGGTCATCTGATCATGGCGTTTTCACGCATGGATGGCGATGTGTTTCTGTCATCTATTCCGCCGGAAAACCCATCCGATGCGGATAATGTTGGAATCACGCTTAGTGAACTGCTTGCGGTGGTCAGCGTTGAAGATCTGCCAGAAGACACAGTTGATGCCATAGAAACCGTGGATAAATCTGATGCTGGCGAGATCGTTGAAGCACCCGCCCAAACCTTGTCGATCGATGCCGATCATATCCAAGATATCGGCGCTGAATTCTATGATGCATGCGCCAATTTTTCGATGTCTCGCCTTGAGATGAACACATCTGGTGACATCAAGCGTCAGTCTGGTGAGGCTGAAATTTTGCCCGACCTAAGCGCGTTACTGGCTATGGATTTGGGGGATTGGAGAAAAGACAGCAAACCCGCGATCCCGACGCCGCAGCTGATTGTGATGCGTCCCGAAAAGGGCCGTGACCCTGCGCTCGCGATGTATTGTGATGAAACCGGCACTGTGATTGTTGCCCATGAAACACGCAAACTGGGTTCTGTTGTGGCCGCTCTTAATGAATTGCAAAAAGACCATGTCGGCACAGAATAACGCGCCGATGGTGCATGACGTTTCCGAAGGGGGTTTGACCTCTGCGGAAAAATGGATGGCCGCCTGTGACATTGCGGCGGGCATGCAAGCGTATGACCAGGCGGAAAACCCGGAATTGGACCAGATCTGCAATTTGCTGATGATGGAACAGGCGTCTGTGATGGTCGTGGGCCAAGTCAAAGTCGGGAAATCCATGTTCGTCAACGGATTAACCGGGCGTGGGGGTGGGTTGCCTTCTGATGTGAACCCGCTGACAACGGTGGTGACGCATTTGCATTTCAACATGCCATTGTGTCAAACCGCTGGCGGGGATTTTCATTTCTATGAAGAAGAGGATTGGCAACGCCTCGCTACGCGTGGCGCTGGGGATGTATCCGGCGAAGCTTCGACCCACCGGGACGTGATGCTTCATGCACAGATCGAAGGTATGAAAATGCGCGCAGAGCAAAAGCTTGGCGTAAACTACCGTGATTTTTTTGGGCAAACCCACCGATTTGATACCGTTGATACCGCAATTTTGGAACAATATATCTGTTCTGAAAGCGGGCGGCATGGGATTGATAGGCACGATCAATACGATGATCTGGTGCGTGTTGCGGATGTCTATTTTGACACCTCGCCTTTCCCCTTGCCGATCACGATTACAGATACGCCTGGCGTGAATGATCCGCTTTTGATCCGGGATGAGATCACTTGGCAGACTATTGGAAATGCCGACTATTACCTCGTGATTTTATCCGCGCATCAAGCGATGTCAAAGATGGATGAAACACTGATGCGGGCCTTGCAAGAAAACGGATCAGGCCGTGCGATTGTGTTCATCAATCGGATCGACGAACTGTCGAACTGCACTGAAGATGCCGCACTGTTGCGAACAACCGTGCGCGAAGGCATCCGTCGCATTTTTGGCGGCCCTCCAAGCGCGGTTCTTGCAGGCAGTGCATTGTGGGCGCATTACGCGGCGACGGGGGATGACACCGATATCGACCACGACCAAGTCATGTCCTGGATCAACGGGAATCCCGCGTTAAAAGCGCGTTTGACAGCAGATATCTCGGCCAAGAAACACCATAAAGGCAAGGACAAAGTCGAACGCGAAGACATTCTGCGTCACCGCGCGCTGATCGCGTCGGGCATGCCGGAACTTCGAAGGTTTCTGTCGTCGATCGCGGCCCAGAAGTTATCCAGCCTTGATGTATCTGCCGAAATCTTTGCGCTACATCAGCTTGCGCAGGCGACCGAAACTGAGGCGAAGATGCGGATCGAAGAACTGCAGAATTCGAATGTTTCGACCCTTACACCTGCCGAGGTATTGGAAATACTGGACAGCGCGTCACAGGATGGGTTGGGCCTTATATCGATGAAAGTTGGTGACAGTTGCCGTAGGTTGGTCGCCGAACTGGAAGTGCTGAAAACGGATGACGTGATTGGCCTGGATGAGGTGTCGGAAGCGGATGCTGAGCTGCCACCACAGTTGGCAAAGTTGCGCGCGGCTTTTCATGTCGGGATACAAGAGATCAAACGTGAAATTGTGACTGAGTTGGCGGGTTTGCAGGCCGAATTTTTGAAGATCTGCGATGAGAATGCGAGTGCCGTTTCGCGGGACAAACGACGTATGGATATGAACTTGGTGCATCAATTCAAACCCGATGCCAGTGTGCTTTGGCGCGAGGCATCTGCTGCCGAAGCACAAGGGTGGGTCCGTCGTGTTTTTCAGCGTGGCAGCCCACAACATTGGTCCCAAAAACAGATCGCGGCAATGTCAGATATCATGGTTTCCGCAGCGCAATCCGCGTTGTTAAGCAGGGCAGATGCGGTTTCGAAACATTACACGGCGTCGATTTCTGGCTGTCTGTACGATGAAAATAGAGATGCAGTTTTGACAGAAACTGCGGGTGACACATTCACCGGTAATTCGAGTTCCCAAGCTGCGCATGAAAGATTGCGCCAAGCTGAACATTTTGTGGGCTCGCTAAAGCGCTTGATGGGCGCGTCGATCAATAATGAACAAGAATTGGGTAATAACGCGTGATTGAATTCCCTGGTGTTGAAGCAGAGCTTCACGATTTAAATCGGTTCCTTTCCTTTGTCGCTGAACAAGCCGCGACCCCTGAGCTGGATGTGCTAAGGGCGGATGCGGAACAACATGTTCATCGCCTGTCCAGCGCGGTTGGGATCGCGTTTGCCGGTGAATTTAGCGCGGGTAAATCAAGTCTTGCCAATATGTTGGCCGGGGCTGATATCCTTCCGACGGGTATTCGGCATTTGCCTTTGCCTTTGGTGATCCTCAACTATTCGGAAAAACCACGCACGGTTGCAGGTTGGTGGGGCAAAGAACACAAAGCATTCGACGGGGTGGCGTTGGAAGCTGCTGCGGAAACGGCGCCGGATTTTATTTCCGTGGGCATGAACACAACCGCGCTACAGCAGGTGTCACTGTTTGATTTGCCGGGGGCGGGCGCTAGCGGCGTGACCTATGATGACACCAACACGTTGGATCTTTTGAAATTTGTAGACTGCGCCATCTGGTGCACCAATGGCACCAGCGCCTGGCGCGAATCTGAACGCGCACTTTGGTCCCAGGTGCCCGGTGATTTGATGAAAAATAGTCTGCTGGCCGTGACACACGCCGATCTTCCCTCTGTGATTGATGACATGCCGCAATTGATGCAACGGTTGAGCGCGGAAAAGGGCACGATGTTCCGAGATGTTGTGCCAATCGCAACGCCTGAGGCTGTGCATGCCCTGGCGGACGGACCTGAACCTGATTTTGATCGATGGGATGCCAGTGGGGGCCAGTTATTGGCTGAGAAGATTCTTGAAGTTGCGTCTTCTCGTCGAGAGTTCGACATTGAAAACGCGCGCAATGATATCGCCACGCGATTTCTGCCTCTGATGTCAGCTGGCGTTGAAGCGCCAGCTGTTGTCGCGCGCGCACCCAGCAACGCTTTGCTTGACGACTGGCAGCTTCGATTGACGCAAATTTGCGAAGATACGCGCGAGGCGGACGATTGGGATAGCACGGCTTTCCTTCAGTCTTGCCAGGAGGTCATTGAAGATTTTTCCGATCGGTTGATCTCTGAAATACTTCCCGGGCAGCAGTCGGAATGGGTCGTGGAAGAGTTCGAAAAGGCGACAGATATTTTGTTGCTGTTGCAGTTTGAAACAGGTGAATATCCGCTTCAAGATGCAGTGGATATTCTGGCGCAGCTTGGGGATACGCTGGCCTGGTCGGGCAGTCATGTGGCCGCTTAAACCGTGGCAAGACGGCGGGTTCTTGGGCGTCAAAGACGTGATGAATTCTGCAACTCAATAGCAGTCGGGAACAGAGCTGCCCAGATTATTCAAAGTTTATTTAGATTCGATTCGAATGAATTGTGATTTTTTCATGTCACGATTCACCGTTGGGAATGTGACGTTCCGTGGCGATGAGCCTGGTCGCGGAACAAATGCTGTAAACTGCCGTAATAGACACTAATTCGAACCAGTTCGTGACGTATTTCGACCGCAACGCAGCCACAGTGGTGTCCAACTTTTGACATATTTGAAAGCTTTACCAACGGGGAAGAATACGTGCGGCACGCTTGGGGTTGCTGCGCAGTTGGTTGGGAAATCCCGCCAAATAGATCGGCATTGCGCCAATAGGGTGGGACGAAAACAGTGAGCCAAATTCAGGCACCAGATCTGCACGATGAAGACATTCCTGCGCATGCGCTTCTGCCGGGAACCTCTCTGTTGCGGGGCCAATATGAGATCATTCGTTTTCTCAACAGTGGCGGATTCGGGATAACCTATTTGGCGCGCGATAGCTTAGAGCGCGATGTGGTGATTAAAGAATGTTACCCTGGCGCATTGTGCAGTCGTGACGGGTTTCAGGTGATTGCGAACGCCCCTGAATACGAAGCGGATCTGGCATCCATCATCACCCTGTTCATCCAGGAAGCGCGCAGCCACGCCAAACTGGTGCACCCACATATCGTGCCCGTGCACCAAGTGTTTGAAGACAACAACACGGCCTATATTGCGATGGATTACATTCGCGGTTGTGACTTGTTGGACTTGATGGACACCCCGGGCCACCAGTTCACGCCCGGCACGCTCATCGCATTGACTGAAAAGATGCTGTCAGCCGTTTCCTTTATCCATGAACACGGAATGCTGCATCGGGATATTTCCCCCGACAACATCCTTATTGATCAACACAATGAGCCGGTTTTGATCGACTTTGGTGCGGCGCGTGAGCAAGCTGCCAATCGCAATGCTGCGTTGGTTCGTTTGCGTGTTGTGAAGGAAGGGTATTCGCCACAGGAATTCTACGTTCCAGGATCGGTGCAGGGGCCATATAGCGATCTATATGTGCTTGCCGCTACATTGTATCACGTATTGGTCGGCGAGCCCCCCGTGGATGGTCAAACCCGCTATGACGCTTATGACAAGCAAGTTGTAGATCCTTATGTGCCCGTTACGGGGCGTTTTGATGGCTATCCTGCAGGATTTCTTGAGGCCATCGACAAGGCCATGAATGTCTTGCCATTCCAGCGCCAACAATCGGCTTTGGAGTGGTTGCAGATGTTTCGCGGACCACAGGCTGCCTTTGGTGCGACGGCTGTCCGGCCTGCCTCTGTCATTGCTGCATTGGGCGAGGCAGACAGCACGGCTGTGGCGGCAGAAGACGATGGTGTAACGGCTGCGAAGCGCGCACGCATCCAGTCTGAGATCGCAAACGCAGAGAACGTGATTTCCGCGATGATGTCCCAGGTGGCATCTGATGTTGCGAATGAAAATGGCAGCACACCCGTGAACAGCGCCCCGCGTCAAATGCCTGACGCAGGCGTTGCAATCGACGACACCAACGACACGCCAGAAATGCGCCACCTAAAGGCGATGTTGGAGGCGGACGACGAAAGTGACGATCTGGACCTTACAGAAGCAGAGGGTGAGATCGACCCAGCCGATATTGCACCATTTGCGTCATTGTCCCCACCGGAAGAAAGCCCGCGATCACGCGGAAAAATGGGTGTGATATTGGGCGCTGTGGCGGCGTGCGTTTTACTGGCAGGGCTTGGTCTTTGGGGGCTGTCTGGATCGGATACAAATGTGACACCGCCGCCTGCCATTGAACCCGTCACTGAGATCGCGGCTGAGCTGGACACCCAGGCCGAAGTTGTGCCTGAGCAAACGGAAATAGCGGATGCTGTACCCGCGAATGAAGACGTGGTTGTGATTGAGGATGCGAGCACTGAAACACCCCTTGAGGCAACAGCAGGGAATGTGTTGAATGAACAGATTTCGTTCTCTCATTGGGATGTTGAAACCCCCTTCACGTTGAACACGCGTCGCACGTCCGGGGGCCATTTCTATATTGTGAATAGTGTTGGAAGCCCCGATGAAATGCGGATCGTTGGGGATTGGGTCCAACGTGGAACGGCGATCTATTCGGTCAACAGTCAAGCCGCGCAAGCGAATGTTTCTTTGGCGGGTTTGATGTTGCGAAACCTGCGCGTGGATGACGACGGCTATACCCGTGCATCTGTGCGATATAAGGCGCTGGGAAACAACCGCATTCTGACGGGGACCATCGCCTTGCCGGTCGTGCAAACGATTGGTCTTGCAAACGGATTGGTCGTTTCTGAATTCGCAACGCTGAATGGGCAAACAGAAGTCACCCAAGGCACTGGCCTGCCGGCAGATCAGTTGCGCAAGGGCGATGTCATTCTCAGGGAAGAGACCACTGGTGTGTATCTGGGGCGAAGCGGAGCATTCCGTTTGGTTTTGGAAACGCTCGTCCAAAGCGGCGCGTCAGAGGCAAAATTTGTAGTGAACCGTAACGGGGCGGAAGTGTTTGCCCAAATGCCATTGGCGCTGGAATGACCTCTCATTCATCGGCGTCCCATCTTGCAAATACAAATATGAAGGTCACAACGTTATGTTTAATTACAAAAGCCCATTAAGCAGAATTCTTGAAAAGCCAGCTGCAAAACCTGAGGCTGGGTCATCTGCCCAGGCCGAGGTAGACGCTTTGAATTTGCAATCACTGCGCGACACGCTGACCACAACGTCTGAGACCAGCGAGACCGCAGAATTCCACGAGGACATCGACGAGGCCGCGCCTGTGGTGGATGAAATGGAAGTCGCGGCGGCGGAACAACAGACTGAAAGATCTGATTTTTTCGTGTCACAGTCTGACTTCGATGACGATGATCTTCTGGATGATGAGGCTGCCATTGCCGACAATATCTTTCTGGAATCCCCTGAAGTGGTTGATGTTCCCTCCGCTGCGGCTGAAGCCTCCGGCGCGGAAGTTTTCGCGTCTGAATTGCAGGTGGCCGAGGTTGCAGATGAGGTTGTGGCGGCTATCGATACGACGAAACCCAGCGTTTTGACTTTGGTCGCGGAAGCGCCAAAAGCGACGCCGCAAGATGAACCGATTTCAACGCCGCTTGCCCTCAAAGAAGCGCTAGAAATTGTGGCTGATACAGTAGTCACAGCGCCCCATGAGGATGTGGAAATTGGTGACGTTGAAGTTGAAAACGTCGAAGTTGAACTGGCCGACGATAATCAACTCAGCCTGAACACACCGGTTGAACCCCAGCTTGAGACAGCACCAGAACCAATTTCCGAGACGGTTGTGGACGTTGCGACGGCTCCAGCGGATGTGGTTGTGACGGCGCCAGAACCTGCACAGATGGGCACAGATGTGGCGGAAGAAGTTGCAGGTTTGCCTGTGCCCACACCCCAGCCAAGGTCACGTCGGCGTGACCGGATTAAGACAACGTTTTTGGGGTTGGAACCTGCCGACAATCACTTGAACGATCTTATTTCCGCGGATCCCGTGAAGAAATCGGCTGTGGTAAACACCTTCCCTGTGGGCTGGCTTGTTATCACAGATGGGCCCGGACGCGGCACGTGTCTGACACTGACGGAAGGGCTTTTGCAGATCGGGCGCAACGATGATCAAGCCCTGCAGCTTGATTTTGGTGACAATGGGATTTCACGCAGCAGCCACGCAGTTGTGGCCTATGACCCAGAAGAACGTAAATGTTTCTTGGGGCATGGGGGCAAGGCCAACCTCGTGCGTTTGAACGGCAGCCCCGTACTTAGCACTGTTCCGATGCAAAGCGGTGATAAGCTGCGCATTAGCGAAACCACCATGAAATTCGTAAGTTTCTGTGACCAAGGTTTTGATTGGCGGGATGAGACGTGACCACATCTGCACGACGATTTGATATCGCGCTTGGGGCGGACATCGGCCAACGCGACTGCCAAGAAGATGCCATTGCTGCTCGTTTCTCAAGTACAAAGGACATCGGTTATGTCGTGGTTGCCGATGGAATGGGCGGGCATCAGGCCGGTGATATTGCATCGCGTTTGGTTGCGTCCTCATGGTCGGCATCCATGGATCAGCAGATCAGAATCGAAGCCGCGCCGGAACGTATCTTGGTCGATGCATTGCCCTTGGCCGCTATGGAAGCCAACGCTGCGATTGCCAGCCACATCGAAGCGCAAGCTGATAGCAAGAACATGGGGTCCACTTTGCTTGGCGCCTTGTTTGTGGAAAACCGCTTTTACTGGATCTCAATCGGGGATTCCCCACTTTATCTGTATCGCGGCGGTGTATTGTCTCAGATCAACGAAGACCATTCCATGGCACCAAAGCTTGACAGTCTGGCGGCACAGGGCCTTCTCAGTGCCGAAGATGCACATGTTCACCCGGATCGAAACTGCCTGACATCGGCGCTTATGGGGGGCGGGATTTCCCGGGTCGATTGCCCTGAGCATCCGAACGAAATGCGCGAAGGTGATATCTTGATTGCCGCAAGCGACGGCATTCAACATTTGGCTGATGCAGAAATTGAAACCATTCTGCGCACCGAAAACCATACGGGCTGTCAGGACATTCTTGATCAGATCATGCAAGCGCTGCGCGATGCTGATGTTCCTGACAAAGATAATGTTTCCGTGGCGATCGTTGCCTTGAAACAGTCCGCAGCCGATTCACAAACACTTACTCAATTCGAAACGAATAGCACGCCATCATGAAATATCTCGCGACCTGCTGCCTTCTGGCATCTCTCATACCCACGTCTGTTTTCGCACAACAGGCTTGTGAACCTTATGAAATCCGTCGGGGCGATAGCCTGCGCAAACTGTCCTTGAGCGTCTATGGGACAAAGGATTACGGGATCATTTATGATGCCAATCGGGATGTGATTGGCGCGAATCCAAATGTAATTTTGGTGGGGACCGTCTTGCAACTTCCGTGTGATCCGCATGGGCATGGCAATGCGGTTGTCAGCGTTGACACATCGGAACAAACACTTGTCATAACAAATCGTGCCCAAGTCCAAGCGGACGCGATGGTCCTTGAGGCAGAAACACGCGCAGCTGTGGCGCGGGCAGAAGCTGCTGAGATGGCAGCTCATGCTGAAAGCGAAATTCTTGCGGCGCAAGAAGCTGCCGCAGCTGCTGTCGCTGCCGCAGAAGCCGAAGTTGCACAGGCTCGCGCAGACGCATTTGCCGCCGTTGAGGCCGCAACATCTTTGGCGACACCTGAACCGCTAGAAGCCGTGAAAACGCGTCAAATTGTTTTGATTACAGGGGGGGATTACCCGCCCTATACGGATGAAAACCTGCCTGATCGTGGTTTATACACAAAGTTGGTGGAGACAGCGTTTTTGCGTGCTGATCCAGAGCAACCTTACAAAATTCAATTCGTGAATGACTGGAACTCTCATCTTGATTTGTTGATGCCCAGCTTGGCCTTTGATGCGACATTCCCCTGGGCGCGTCCAGATTGCGAACATATGGAAATGCTTGCGGATTCGGATCGGAACCGATGCAAATCCTACAACTTTTCCAACCCCTTTTACGAAGTTGTCGACGGCTATTATTCCCTTGCAGGTTCGGGATACGAAGACGCGCGCAGCTATGACGCGTTTGCAGGAACGGTGATTTGCCGCCCTGAGGGATATTCCCTGAGCAACATGAGTAAAGCTGGTCTGGTCGAACCTGTGATCACATTGATACGCCCGGTGTCAGTTGCCGCCTGCTTCGAGGCCCTACGTGACGGAGAGGTGAACATCGTCGCATTGGATGTTCAAGTGGCGACCGATATCATCGCAGATCTGGACATGGAATTTACCGCAATTGAGAACCCAAACTTGCTTGAGGTGAAGTCCCTGAATGTCATGACACATGTGGATAATCCTGAAGGTCAGGCGGTGCTTGATACGCTGAACCGTGGGCTTTCGATCATGCAAAATTCGGGCGAATGGCGCGACATCGTGTCGACCGCTCTGAAATATCAAATGGACAATCTGTAAGGCGAAAACGCCGTTACCCTAATACTTTGGAGGAAGACTTATGTATAATATACAATCTCGTACCCTCGTACGGGCTGCTGTGGCAGCAACGTTCATCTCAGCGGGGGCTGCGGGTGCGCAAGATGCGTGTTCGACCTATCAAGTGGCCGACGGCGACACATTGGCGACCATCGCTTTGTCTGCCTATGGTATTTCTGATTATCAGAATATCTTCAACGCAAACCGCAGTGTTGTAAGCAACCCCAACTTGCTTGAATCAGGGCTGGTTCTGCAATTGCCGTGCCTTGATGGCAGTCTTCCAAATGGCCTGACAGCTGAAGCGGTTATTCAGCAACAAGAACAATTCCAAGCCGCGCGCCCCAGCAATAATGTCTATCACCCGCCGATGAAGATCGTGACGGGCAATGACTGGCAGCCTTTTGCGGATGAAAGCCTGCCAGGGGGTGGCATGATGGCGCGTCTTGCAACGACCGCCCTGCAGCGTGGCGGGAATGATCGTGAATTCTCCATCAGTTTTGTTGACGACTGGGGTTCACATTTGGATGTCTTGCTGCCGCTTGGTGCGTTTGACGTGTCACTGGCGTGGACATTGCCTGATTGTACAAAACAGCATGACCCGGCGTCCTCATCAGGTAGGCGCTGCAATGAATTTCTGCGCACAGTGCCGGTTTATGAAACAATCACCGCCTATTTCATGCGCCCTGACAGTCCCTATGCGAATGCCCAGACCTATGAAGACTTCCGTGGATCAACATTCTGCCGTCCAGAAGGGTATTCCACCATCGATCTAGAGGTGAACGGGATGCTGCCGCCTGCACTTGAGCTGATGCTTGCTGATAAGCCCGTGAACTGTATCGAAGCTGTGATGCTGGGCAATGCGGATATCGCAGGGATGACGCCGGATCTGTTTGAAACCTCTCGCAAAGAGCTGGGCATCACCAATGATGTTGTTGAAAATCCAAACGTAAACTACGTGACCTCTTATGGATTTTTGATCAGCAAGGTTAACCCATTTGGTCGTGAGTATGTCGCCATGCTGAACCGTGGTCTGAATGAAATGCGCCAAAGTGGGGAATGGTACGCGATCGTTTCTCAGTCGCTTCGAGACCACAATGAAATGTTGATGGCGACGGAATAACGCCGGTCGTCATTGGACAAAAGGGGGCGTTGAACGCCCCCTTTTTTGTGCCGAATTACGGCTTGGGTTTGTTCATGTCATGATGTTTGTTTTCACGCGCGTCGCCGAACAGTTGCTTGCTTTCCAAAAATTCGCGTTGCTGACGGTAAAAATCGGTCAAGAAATGCCAATGATCCTCGGGCAAGATCCGATCTGTATATCCGATTTTGCGGTGAATGGTTTGGGTGACTTTTGACATCCGCGTCACCGCTTCCGGCGTTTTGGGAGGGGCGCGCAGGATCTCTTCAAGTGTTTGTAATTCATAGCGGCCGTAAATATCTAAGTGTTGCGGCTCAAAGGTGAATTCAACCCGATCAACCATCAATTTTGTTGCGAGATCCGGCATTAGAATGGCCTTTGGCTGGTCCACAACCAACGTGCCTGCGATCATGTCGCCTAGGCGTTGACGGCGCTTGTTGATCAAAGGGACGGCAAGCACGATCAGCATCCAGAGTGTTAGAAATGTGCCTGTCCATCCGCTGTCAAAACTGCCTGACAGAAGGGTTGTGAGAGGCATGAAAACCTCGACTTCCTTCATCAGGTTACGCGCAGTGATTTGATGGGGCGTTAAGCGGCCACCATCAGCGCTGACCACACGCGTATGGGTGATCTTTTTGCCAATTGTGCGCCCATTCCAGATCAGTTCTGAGAATATATAATAGGGGATGCGCACCAGAAAAATCAGCAATAAGAACAAGGTGCCCATGAAGGCCCAGCTGAGAAGCCCCATCCAGATGAGGGCCACAAACAATGCGAAGACGCCGCCAAAGGTGATGATGATATCAAGCATTTGAGCGCCAAGGCGTGACCCGCCGGATGATATTTGAAATGAAACGGGGACGCCCTCGGGGGGGATAAGATCTTGTTTGCGACCGGTCATGATTGTCCCCGATCCGCGTGATCCATTTCGCGCCCTGCCAACAGCAACCACGCCAGCCACAAGGCGCCAATGCCCCATCCGATAAACAGGCGTAGTTCCGTCGATTGTACCAGTTGGCGAAAGAACCCTTCGATGATTGCTGCCGTGATCAACATCAACCCCGCAAGGATCATCAGTTTAACCGCGTCAGGCCCCGCCCGGCGCAAAGCTTCGCGTCTTGTGTTATTGCCCGGCAAGAGCACGGCCAACCCAAGTTGCGCGCCGCCAGCACAGGCAACTGCAATTGCGGACAGCTCGGTGACACCATGAATCGACAGCCAGCCGAACACCTCATATCCCAGACCGGCCTGTGCAAACATGCCCCAAAAAGCCCCAAGCATCAGACCGTTGTAAAATGTTAGAACGAAACTGGGCAAAGCGGCAAAGACACCTAAGGCGAAAATGAAAATTGCGATGCGGGTATTGTGTGAGAACAAGAATGTGGCGAAGACCCCCAGATCACTGTGGTCGCGATCGCCGTCGTCAAACAGGGTGCCGCGCAGATATTCTTGGCTGGCACCCGGAACGCGCCCATCAGACAGGCCCGAGGGCACAAAGCTGTAGAACCATTCTGGATCCTGTGAAAACAGAATATAGCCAATGATAGCGCCCATAATGAGCGCCAGGAAACCAACCAAAAGGGGCACGGTTGAGCGCCGCACAGCGCGTGGAATGCCTGTGGTGAACAAGCGGGTCACCGCCCCACGGATGCTTTCTTGCGGGGCATAGACCACCAAATAGGCCCGTGCGCATAATGCCTCAAGATAGGCCAACAAGGCCTTATCCATGGAAATAGATCGTGCCACCGATAGGGAATTCATGGCTTGGCGGTACAGGCTGGCCAAGGCGGCGGCTTCTTCATAGCGCAGAGATGACATGCCTTGACTTTCAGCCCGGGTGATAAGGCTGTCGAGTTCCTTCCAGCCGACTTCCCGCTCTGCGCGGAAACGCGAGGAACGCAATGTGTTTTGGGTGTTTGTCGTGGGCGAACTCATATGCGCTCCTGCGCTTTGATATCGATGTAGCGTGAAATCAGAGACGCGGTCAGATGTTTGGGATGGGTATCCAAACACAGAATGCCCAAGCGTTGCAATTTGTCCAAGACGGCTTCGCGTTCGCGCAAAATCTGACGGGCTGATACGGCTTCTGACACGGCGGCCATAGATGCGTGATCGGGGTGGGCAATCGCCTGAAGATCGGGATCACGCAAAGCCACATAGAGCACCAGATGTTTGCGTGTCATGACCGACAGGTTTTCCACCAACAGTTCGGCACTTGTGCTGTCTACAAAATCAGAAAACACCACAACCAGGGACCGTCGCGACAGATGACTGGCGAGCCGGGTTAAGCCAAGCGTGTGGTTGGTTTCCGCAGTGTCTTGCTGCAAAACCGCGCTGTGTCGTTGGATATGACCAAATGCGCGTTTACCAGGACGGGGGGGAATGAAGGTTTGTGGACGGCTGTCAAAGTTGTAAAATCCCACATTGTCGCCCCCGATGCCACCAGCCCAAGCCAAGGACAGCGACGCATTGATCGCATGATCTAACTTTGACAATTGATCAATATGTTCGCCCATCAAGTGACCACTGTCCAGGCAGATGATGATCTGATGGTTGCGTTCTGCACGGGTTTCGCGGGCCACCATATTGCGCATACGGGCCGACCGTTTCCAATCAATGCTGCGGGGATCCATGCCGATCTGAAATTCACGCAGCTGATGGAATTCTGATCCTTCCCCGCGCAGATTCATGTCCTTTAGACCATCCAGTAAGGGCAACATCTGTGTGTGTATTTCGCCATTCAGCACAGGTGCGATATTGGCGACGATATCAATGTTCAAATCCAGGGGCCAAGATGGCAGCATTTCGAACAACCCAAAGCGCGATTGAAAACGTACGGACAGTCGGGTCAGCTTGCTTTGGCCACGCTCCCGCAAGCCAAGAGGCCAAGACATCTGATGTTGTTTGGTGCCTGGCGCATTGAACAGCACCTGTGCGGCAGGTGTAGGGGTGATTTCTGTGCCATGGTGAAGCCGCATTTCGAGATATGCCGGCAGGCTGTTCTTCTTTGCACGGATCGATAAATTCAGGGGTGCATTCGCGCCAGTAAAGCCGGTTTCGACAAGATCTGCGTTCAAATCGAAGGTTTTGGCTGACGGCGTCATCAGCAAATCAACCAAACCAAACAATACGGCACCGCCCCAAATCATGACAACCATGCCCGCCCCATCAGGCAAGGTTAGGCCGATGAAAATCGACACCGCGGCCAGTATGAAAACCAGCGTTATGAGGCGTTTTGACGGTCGCATCTTAGCGTGGTGCATCCGTGCGGTTCATGATGGTGCGCAAGACATCATCCGTGGTGTGGCCTTCGATCTCGGCGCCAGGGCCAAGCACCAGACGGTGGCGCATTGCTGGGATCAAAAGGGCTTGCACATCATCTGGGATCGCATAATCACGCCCATCAAGCGCGGCTTTGGCGCGAACCGCACCGGCAAGTGCACTGGCGGCACGCGTGGATGCGCCATGTTGTATGTCTCCGTCAGATCGTGTGGCGCGGATCAGATCAACGATATAGGTCAGAATGGTTTGATCCAGGCGAATGGAATCCACCAATTCGTGTCCCGCCTTCAGGGTTGGGCGATCCATCACTTTGCGCAGATTTGTGCGGCCACTGTCTGCGGAAAGGGGCAGGGCGGCGATGCTTGTTAGAATGTCGATTTCAGCGTCGCGATCTGGGAAGTCGACCAATAGCTTAAACAAGAAACGGTCCAGCTGCGCTTCGGGCAGCGGGTAGGTGCCATGTTGTTCAATCGGGTTTTGCGTGGCGATAATGAAGAAATCTTCACCCAGTGGATAGGTCTTGCCGTCAATCGTCACTTCGCGTTCGTTCATCGCCTGCAAAAGCGCGGATTGCGTTTTGGGGGGGGCGCGGTTGATCTCGTCTGATAGCAAAATATCGGTGAAGATCGGGCCCTTGGTGAGGCGGAATTCGTTGGTTTCAAAGTTGAATAGATTTACGCCCAACACATCACCCGGCATTAAGTCGGGCGTGAACTGTACGCGACCAAAATCAAGATCCACCACCTGGGCAAGACAGCGCGCGACAAGGGTTTTCGCGGTGCCGGGGGGGCCTTCAAGCAGGCAGTGACCACGGGCGAAGATCGAAATCAAAAGCATGTCGATCAGTTCATTCTGACCCTGAACAACAGAGCCGATTTCGCTGCGGATATCGCGGGCGAGCGTTTGGAATTCAGTGAGGTCCATGATGTTCCATAACCTTTTTCAACAGAGAATGATAAGTGGCCAGAAGCCGGTGACGCTGATGGGCAGACATCTCTGGCGGGTTGGCCATGAGCGTATCTGATACAGCAGAGAATTCTTTTGCAAGCTTTGGGTGCCGCCGTGCAACAAGTGCCATGAACCGCGCTTCGGCCTCGCCGCTGGTGACATGGCCGAAATTTCGTTTGGCAAGGTCTTCAATCTGGGAGCTGACGAAATCTGCAACCATGCGCCCATCGTTTCCGGACAAGCGCAGCAACCGGGCTTTGGCTGCGATGGCAGCCCGCTTGGATTGCGCACGGCTGGGGCCACCCGACGCGTTGAGTGGGCCAAATCGACGTGAGCCGCGCCAAAACAGCATGGCCAATACGATCAAAAGCACCGCCCAAAGCAGCGAAAACGGATAGGTGAAGAACCGTTCGAATTCATCGCTGCCGCGTTCGTATTCTTGGTATTCATCAGGGCGTTCCACGGTCACCAACAGCTGTGAGCTGCGGTCAATGTAAACCGGGCGTTCATCCGTGCCACGCAGATTATTGATGAAATTCAAAGTAAAGCGCGCGTTTTCGGCGACTTTAAGGCCGTGGTTGTTCATGAGGTCCGGGTCGGACACAATATATACAACAGGCCGGTCGTCTGCCTGTTTGCAAGCGATCACTAAGGCATCCTTGCCGAAGGTCACAACTGATTTACAGGTATCGGGCAGTGTCCGCGCATCAAAGAACTGGGCTTGGAACAATGCGATCTCTGCGCCATGGGACGAGAGTTGCTCAAAGTTCGGACCGGAACGGCGCAGACGTATGCTGTGTAAACCCAATTGCGGCAAAAGTGGTTGCAAGTTGCCAATTGGGATCAAGGATTGTTCATGGGCGATGCCTGTAACATTCAATCCACCCCGCCATTTTGGCATCAACACGATTGAACGTATCTCTTGAATTTTAAGGGAATAGTTGCGCTGTAAAATATCGCGCAGGTCATCTTGGATGATATGTTCATCGCGTGTTTCTGGCGTGGTCGTATAGGCGCTTAGGTCTGTGTCATACAGGGGCAAAATGCGCAAAGACAGTTGTTCAGCGGATGGGTGCACGCGCGGATGAGACAGGCGATTGTCGACGCCTTGATCATCCAGCCAGGCCCCTAAAGTTTCGACCCCGATAGCGGATTTGTTAAGCTGCCGATCTGTTTGCCCAGATCCAAGCATTGAAAGCATAACAAAGCCTAGGACCAACAGGATCGCGACAACGATCATTGGGGTGTTTGATACAGGGGCTTCGACGTGTGAGGGTGCAGATGTGTCGGTCATGCGCGCGCCCCCGTTTTTGAGGTTTGGTTTAACACTGTGCGCCCAAGTTCAATGGCGGCGTCAAAATGCGAGTCACTTACAGGTCGCCCGCCGTAATGTGCCAGTTCGGCTTGCCGCAAAATCGCTTCGACGCTGTGGATATGGGCCCAATGGGTTGGCAAACGTTCAAATGCGCCGCGTTCCGTGTCGGCGCGTGCAAAGCGGGTGCTGGTGCTTTCTGACGCTGATAATAAGCTGTAACGCAGCAGCAAAACCAAGGCTTCGCTGCGATCTTGCATCGCCGCGATTTTGTCCAAGATGGATTGCGGCCCTTTTTGCAGGTCCGCGCTGGCGATTTTCCAAGTATCGGGGGCCTGGCTTGGTTTTGGGTTCACTTCAGACGGTTCACGCGACAACAGCATGCCGGCCCCACCAAATTTGAGCCACAAAAATATGGCACCCAGAATGATGACAAACGCGACCATCACGCCCATACCGCCACCGGATGGCACGCTGAATTCACGTCCGGGCAGGGGGGTATTCTGTTTTGGGTTTTCTTGTGCGCGTCCAGACGCCAACTGCCCATCCAGCTGACTGACATAGGTGACGTCCGATGTAACTCGGCTGTTTCGGGTTAAGGCTGTGACCTCTCGCGAGGTTTCGCTGGTTGGGGCGTCGACAGTCTCAACAATTGTGTATTTTTCGGCCCCCTCACCGCCCACGTCCTGCGCGAACCCGCTGACAGGCAGCAGGCAAAACAGAAAAAGGGCGCTGAGATATTTCATATGATTAAAAAACCAGTTCTTTAGGCGAAAACATCTTCGCTATGCTCAAGTTTCAGTGGGTCTGATCCAAATCGATTGTCGCCTTCTGTGCCTTTCATGACAGTCATAACAAAGAACCAGATGCTGATAAGTACGCCGATATACGGGATGGCGCCTGCCAACATAGCGACCAACACAAGCCAACCTGACATGTCGCGATCGTGGAAGCGGCGGACCATAACTGATATCAAAGGGATATAGAGCGCCACAAGAGGTAGCCCTAAGATTGTGAAGATTACACCGATTGCTGTGTTTGAAGGCTGCATGCTCATTACAACAGCGAAAATGATGGCGAACGTTGCGAGGCACAACACCAAAAATAAATAAAACCACCAATATTCAGACCGCGATGCGCGGCCAGAAAATGTGATGTATTTCTCGAACAAACAGGTGCGTATAGCTTCTTTAAAGCCCATTTGAAAAAATCCTTTTACATAACCCAGACAATTTGGGGCAATCGTTACTATGCGTGCACTTGTTACAATCGGATGTCATGGCGCAAGTGCATTTGCGGGGTGCATGCGAGATTTCAAATACATGTGTCCTTGGTGACTCAGTGTAAAGGTGTTCATCCTATCTGTTCACATCCGGCGACGTTTTCGTGAAGCATAGATCTGGCTCTTGCCCCCGGTTACGCCCCGCGTCATCATATGCGCTAAACATATAGGGAATGATGTACCGATGATGATTTACATGCAATGGGCGGGGCAAGTGCTTTCGGTTTTGGCGCTGCTATTTGTTCTGGTGATTGGCCTTGGCGCTGCCTTTGCTGTGGTCTTATTCGTCATCGACCGGATGCAAACCGGGGATGCGGTGCGCCGGAACTATCCCGTTATTGGGCGCTTCCGCCATTTGTTCACTGAGCTGGGCGAATTCTTCCGTCAGTATTTCTTTGCAATGGATCGCGAAGAGCTGCCTTTTAACCGTGCTCAACGGGATTGGGTCGCGCGGGCTTCTGGTGGGGAAAGCAACACCATCGCATTTGGATCAACGCGCAACCTATCTGTGCCAGGCACGCCGATATTTGTGAACGCGGCCTTTCCGCCTTTGGATGATCAGGTCGCCAAGACCGAACCTTTGATGATCGGTGAAGGCGCGCGCACGCCATTTCTTGCCCCGTCTATATACAATATATCTGGCATGAGTTTCGGTGCCCTGTCCAAACCCGCTGTGCAAGCCTTGTCGCGGGGGGCGAAGAAAGCCGGTGTTTGGATGAACACGGGCGAAGGAGGCCTGTCGCCGCACCACCTTGAAGGCGGATGCGACATTGTTTTTCAAATCGGTACGGCCAAATATGGCGTGCGCGATTGTGATGGCAATCTGTCCGATGACAAGCTGCGCGAGATCGCCGGACATGAAAACGTGCGGATGTTCGAGATCAAGTTGGCCCAAGGGGCGAAACCTGGCAAAGGTGGTATTCTTCCGGGTGAAAAGGTCACCGCTGAAATTGCTGCCATTCGCGGCATTCAGGAAGGGGTGGCCTCTATTTCGCCGAACCGGCATGAAGGTGTCGACAGTTGGGAAGATCTGTTGGATTTCATTCACCACGTGCGCGACATCACGGGCAAGCCTGTTGGCATTAAGACTGTGATTGGCGAACTGTCCCCGATGCAAGACTTTCTCGACCTTATTAAGCAACGCGGCGCGGACAGTGCGCCAGATTTCATCACCATCGATGGTGGTGAAGGTGGAACAGGTGCAGCGCCCATGCCGTTGATGGATCTCGTTGGTATGACCGTGCGCGAAGCCCTGCCATTGGTTGCGAATTTGTTGCGCGATGCCGGCCTGAAAGATCGCATTCGCCTGATCGCCTCTGGCAAGCTTGTTAATCCGGGTGACGTGGCTTGGGCCTTGGCGGCGGGGGCTGATTTTGTCACGTCTGCCCGTGGCTTTATGTTCAGCCTTGGGTGTATCCAGGCGTTGAAATGCAACAAAAACACCTGCCCCACGGGGATCACCACACATGATGAACGCTTTCAGAAGGGGCTGGTGCCTGAGGCGAAATATGAAAAGGTCGCGGCCTATGCCAAAGGCATGATCAAAGAGGTCGAAACCATCGCCCATTCTGTCGGCGTGTCAGAACCCCGTCAGATCCGCCGCAAACATGTGCGCATTGTCGGGGGCAACGGGCGCTCAACCCCAATGGATGAGATCTTTCCAAACCTAAGCTAAGTGGAAACACCCCTTCTTCAGTCTCTGGATGGTTAGAAATAGGAACCTTCCAGGGACTGTTTCGCTTTCATGATCAGTTCTTCATCCGTGTCCATGGATAACGCTAGGGCAGGTGGTCCGCCGTTAAATGCCATAATGATGGGTTGCCCTAGGTATTTGTATAGATTTAGCCACTGATTGAATTGCCCCTTTGGAAGCCCATTTTCAGGCGTGGCAATCCAAGTGATGTCTTCGTCCCAAAATGGTTCCTCATACTGTAGGTACAGTTTATCAAGCGTCCCCATGCCCAGTTTGGCAATCGCATTTTGCGTGGCAGACGGCAGGGCCGGGGTGAAAGTGACTGTGTTTGCCTTCAAGACACCCAAGGGCAGTGTCACCACGACAACATCAAATTCTGTGTTCGTGCCGTTGGATGTGATCACGACGCCATTTTCATCATGAGAAATCGCGCTGACGGGGGACGACAGTTTCACCTCGTAATCCCCGTCCAGGGCTGGAAGAAGGCTTTCATAGCCTTGCGAGAAAATCACATCGTCACCACTGTATTCAGTCTGCGCCATGTAAGCTTGAAGGTTTATGTCGTGACGCGCCGCGCCTGCATTGTGTTGAATGGTTGTTACATCCTCAAGCCAATTCGGTGCCGCACTTTCTTCCATTAGACGCCCACCCGCGCCACGCATGATATAGGTCTCATCCGTGGCAACCGTTGCGGTGTCCATAACCTGCGCGAGGTTCGCAATCGGGTTATCATGCGTTCCA
The DNA here is from genome assembly GCF_000812685.1 of Halocynthiibacter namhaensis. Classification (GTDB taxonomy): domain Bacteria; phylum Pseudomonadota; class Alphaproteobacteria; order Rhodobacterales; family Rhodobacteraceae; genus Halocynthiibacter; species Halocynthiibacter namhaensis. The sequence goes on along the minus strand of NZ_JWIF01000056.1, from coordinate 8,626 downwards.
TGGATCCAGCTTGCCCCCAGATCCAGCGGCACACCAAGATCGCGATTGGTCACTATACGTCCGCCGATGCGATCGCGGGCTTCAAAGACTGTAACGGATCGGCCTTTTGCAGATAAGCGCTGGGCCAAAGCCAAGCCGCTTATCCCGGCACCAATAACTGCGATGGGGCCGCGCGTGTCTCGATCAACGTCCTGGGCAGTCATAATGCCGCTTTCATAAGCGGCATGCACTGTGCTGTTGTGATGGGGGTGAATGGCTTCCCCCGCAAAATAGATCCGGCGATCAATAGGCGCCCCGAGGGCAGCCCGATCACTTTGCAAAGCCCCCGTCGCCACATAGGAATATGATCCAAATGCGTAAGGGTCCTGACTCCAATTGGTGCGAAGATAACCTTTCAGGAAGGCGCCCTGTGCGCTTTCTTGTGCCTGCGCTCCGCGCCAGGGTAGAAATGCACCAGTCGCGCCCCCAATCAGTCCAGACAAAACATCACGTCTCTTCATAACAAAATCCCAACCGCTTACGTATAGTATAGTGTCGCCAGCCACGCCGTATAAATGCCGACATGTTTGGGCAGGCGCAATCGGGCCCAACCGAAGGCAACGTAAACTGTACAGTAAGCTTTGAAAACCACATGCCCACCCGATAGGATCTTGTTGCATCAGGTAAATGTGCCCAGCTGTCAGTCGCACCCAATCCCTTTCTGAAAAACCGCTTGCGTGGGGTGGGTGAAAAACGGATTGTGACGGCAAAATATGTGTATTTTGGAATGTTGGTTATATGTTTAAATTGTTAAAATCCATTTTGGTTCTCTGTGCCTTGTTGACGACGCCAGCCTTCGGGCAGACGTCATATCCTGACCCTGAGAACATCTACGTCAACGATTACGCATCTCTTATGACCGCACGAGACGAGCGTTATGTTCGAACCGCTCTTGAAGAACTGCGCGCAGAAACGGGCATAGAGTTCACAGTTCTTACAATTCAAAACATGTCTGACTACGGACATGTCGGTGCCATTGAGCCTTTCGCAACGGATCTGTTTAACGCATGGGGCGTTGGGAATGCTGACGCAAATGACGGGGTATTATTGTTGGTATCGCGTGGAGATCGCAAAATGCGTATCGAGGTTGGTTCGGGTTATGGGCGCAGCAAGAATGACCCGATGAAACGCATCATCGACAACATCATTATCCCCGAGTTCAAGCAAAGCGCCTATTCGGCAGGAATTCGTAAAGGTGTGAATGCGGTGATCTATGATCTCACGGGGGCTTATCCCAAGGGTTTTAATCCGGGCACGGTCACGGAAGCCCTAGACCGCCCTCAAGGATTTATCAAACGCTACATCGGTTGGTTGATTGCACTGATTATTCCAGGATTTTTCCTCACGATGGTGGGGTTTGTGCGGCGTTTGCGCAGCAAGCCTCGGATCTGCCCCAATGATGGATCAAAGATGTCCCGGCTGAGCGAGGATTGGGACGACAAACATTTGAAATCCGGGCAGGTGGTCGAGGAACGCTTGAACAGCATTGATTACGATGTTTGGAAATGCGCGCAATGTGACCACGTGACGATCCAAGCATATCACGCTTGGTTTAGTGGGTTCGGCGCCTGCCGTGCCTGTAGTTACCGTACACTGGAAGGTGACTCGATTACGCTGAAGCGTGCGACGACTTCATCTGAGGGTGTCAGACGTACAGATTACAATTGCCACCATTGCGGCGAGACATATTCAGTGACCAAAGCGATCCCGCGCAGAACGGAAAGCTCTTCGAGCAGTTCTTCTGGTGGGTCATCATTTGGCGGTGGGTCTTCTTCTGGGGGCGGGGCAAGCGGAAGCTGGTGATGTCGAAGTTTTCGATCTCAACAGGGCAGCGCTAGATTGGCGGAGTATAGCGCTAGATTGGGAGTATATCGTGAGCAGCATTGCGTTTGATTGAAGTCCCCAAACCGCCGCCACAGTGCATTTCTGGTGCACTTTTATAGTAGAATACGTAACCGCGCTTCTTTTGAGCGCGGTTTTTTGATTCTGAGAGTGTGTTTGAGATGTGTATTTTTGTGTTTTCGAGTCGGGTTTTGTTTTTTGGCGACTCGTTTCGACTCGTTTCCTGCTCGTATTGGTTGGATTCTGAGTGTTTGGGGTTTGATGGTGTGCGAGTCGTGGGTTGTTTGCGGTGAGTCTGTTGGAAAATCTGTTGTTCGTGGTTTCTGGAGTGTTAGAAAGTTGCGTTTGGGCTGAGGTATTCATTTGTTAAGTTGCTTTTGATGTATGAAAATAAGGGGTTTTGTTGGTTTTCGAAAAAACTGCGAAGTTTTTGTAAAAAGGGGTTGCGGGTCTGGTCGTATAACCCTAGAACCCACTTCACCGGCAGGGCGACACGCTAACAAGCGACGATCTGGCGGGGCAGCGGAGGGGTCGCAAGGCACTGAAGTGAAGTTAGAAATTTGAAGGTTGACGGGCTAGCGTGCCTTAAGTATTAAGGCGCTCTGGCAGTGATTTGCCTTTCGGAAGCTTCGGTTTCCACGCTCTTTGAAATTGCTAATATCTGAAGAGATATGTGGGCGGTTTGGTTCATTTCGATGAACAAACATACTGCACATATATGTCAACTACCTAGAGAAGGTCACTTGTGACTGGATCGATTATGGATAGTCAGCTTCACTGTTTGGACGGCTTTTGTTTACTTTGTAAACTGAAGCACAACAAACAGAGAATACATCCGGTACTTTGCAGTGCTGGATGTGAATAATGATCCAACTTTAGTCGGTTGGATTGCTATATGTGCAGAGGTTCGAACGTCAGGGATAAGCTAGTAATAGCTTTTCAACTTGAGAGTTTGATCCTGGCTCAGAACGAACGCTGGCGGCACGCCTAACACATGCAAGTCGAGCGCTTCCCTTCGGGGAGGAGCGGCGGACGGGTTAGTAACGCGTGGGAACATGCCCTTTACTAAGGAATAGCCTCGGGAAACTGAGAGTAATACCTTATACGCCCTTCGGGGGAAAGATTTATCGGTAAAGGATTGGCCCGCGTAAGATTAGATAGTTGGTGGGGTAACGGCCTACCAAGTCGACGATCTTTAGCTGGTTTGAGAGGATGATCAGCAACACTGGGACTGAGACACGGCCCAGACTCCTACGGGAGGCAGCAGTGGGGAATCTTAGACAATGGGCGCAAGCCTGATCTAGCGATGCCGCGTGAGTGATGAAGGCCTTAGGGTCGTAAAACTCTTTCACCAGGGATGATAATGACAGTACCTGGAAAAGAAACCCCGGCTAACTCCGTGCCAGCAGCCGCGGTAATACGGAGGGGGTTAGCGTTGTTCGGAATTACTGGGCGTAAAGCGTACGTAGGCGGATTAGTAAGTTAGGGGTGAAATCCCAGGGCTCAACCCTGGAACTGCCTTTAATACTGCTAGTCTTGAGTTCGAGAGAGGTGAGTGGAATTCCAAGTGTAGAGGTGAAATTCGTAGATATTTGGAGGAACACCAGTGGCGAAGGCGGCTCACTGGCTCGATACTGACGCTGAGGTACGAAAGTGTGGGGAGCAAACAGGATTAGATACCCTGGTAGTCCACACCGTAAACGATGAATGCCAGTCGTCAGCAAGCATGCTTGTTGGTGACACACCTAACGGATTAAGCATTCCGCCTGGGGAGTACGGTCGCAAGATTAAAACTCAAAGGAATTGACGGGGGCCCGCACAAGCGGTGGAGCATGTGGTTTAATTCGACGCAACGCGCAGAACCTTACCAACCCTTGACATACTCGTCGTCGGTCCAGAGATGGATCTTTCAGTTCGGCTGGACGAGATACAGGTGCTGCATGGCTGTCGTCAGCTCGTGTCGTGAGATGTTCGGTTAAGTCCGGCAACGAGCGCAACCCACGTCCTTAGTTGCCAGCAGGTTAAGCTGGGCACTCTAGGGAAACTGCCGGTGATAAGCCGGAGGAAGGTGTGGATGACGTCAAGTCCTCATGGCCCTTACGGGTTGGGCTACACACGTGCTACAATGGCAGTGACAATGGGTTAATCCCAAAAAGCTGTCTCAGTTCGGATTGGGGTCTGCAACTCGACCCCATGAAGTCGGAATCGCTAGTAATCGCGTAACAGCATGACGCGGTGAATACGTTCCCGGGCCTTGTACACACCGCCCGTCACACCATGGGAGTTGGATCTACCCGAAGGCCGTGCGCCAACCTTTCGAGGGGGCAGCGGACCACGGTGGGTTCAGCGACTGGGGTGAAGTCGTAACAAGGTAGCCCTAGGGGAACCTGGGGCTGGATCACCTCCTTTCTAAGGATGTTTCTAGTAGGTTAGTTCGCTAACTTCGTGAAACACTTAGCATAAAAGTCGATCTCTCCTTTGGAGATCGCACATCGCAATATCTTAGGATATTGTTTGAACCAATCCGTCCTCATATCTCTTCAGAAAGTTGTTATTGCTTCGCAATAGCAACATGCGACAGTGGCTTTTGCATCGCAAAAGCGCACGAGAGCATAAGTGTTGCCTCACATCTGTGTTGCTATCCCGTGCAACTCGCGCATTGCTTTGCAATACGCTGTTTGCACTTCCGCGTTTCTGGCGTAGCCAGAGAACGCTATGGGTCGGTAGCTCAGTTGGTTAGAGCGCACGCCTGATAAGCGTGAGGTCGGAGGTTCAAATCCTCCTCGACCCACCATTTTGCTTCGCAAGATGGTCGCGTCAGTGGCTTTTCTGTAAGAAAAGCGCACGAGAGCGCATCAAGATAAGAATAAATACCCGCCCTCTCGGGACATTCGCATAGCGAATACCCTGCCGGGCAACGCGCATCGCTCTGCGATACGCTTGGGGCGTTAGCTCAGATGGGAGAGCACCTGCTTTGCAAGCAGGGGGTCATCGGTTCGATCCCGATACGCTCCACCAAAACCCAATACAATTAGATCTTCAAGCATTCACTGAATGTTTGAACGTCCAATTGGACGAAGCGAACGCGCACCCTTCGGGATGCGCTGTCTCGCTTTTTGTTAGAAACTTCCTGAAGTTTCTAACTTATTGACATCGTTTAGAGAGAATCAAAATATCAACACTGTTGATCAGTCGCGAGTAAGCGAATTGATCTCAACATGTGCTTGATCAAGGACTTAGGTCTTTGTTCTGGCAAGCATGCAGTTACCTTCTCCGAGGTTCTGTTGTGTATGCATCGTTGAAAAAGCAATGTTGTCCAAGTCAAGTACACTAACCCAAGTCCTAGCACCCTGAACCAGTGTTAGGCAGTCTGGCGCAAGCCAGGCGGGAAAGAATAAAGTATGACTTTTGATTAATGGCTAACCTTTTCAAAAGGGGGTTGGCCGCAGAAGAAGTCTGACTTCTTCTGGATCAAATCAAGCGTGAAAAGGGCGTTTGGTGGATGCCTAGGCAATAAGAGGCGATGAAAGACGTGATACTCTGCGATAAGCCATGAGGAGCTGAGAATAAGCTTTGATCCATGGATCTCTGAATGGGGGAACCCACCTGACATTTTGTTATTGTTAGCTTTGCTATCAATAACGAGGTGAACCAGGTATTTTTAACCTGAATACATAGGGTTAAAAAAGCAAACCCGGGGAACTGAAACATCTAAGTACCCGGAGGAAAGGAAATCAATTGATACTCCCCTAGTAGCGGCGAGCGAACGGGGACCAGCCGAGCAATAATTGTGACTAGAACAATCTGGAAAGATTGACCAAAGTGGGTGACAGTCCCGTATAGGAAGCATGATTTGACGTATTAAGTAGGGCGGAACACGTGAAATTCTGTCTGAAGATCGGAGGACCACCTTCGAAGGCTAAGTACTCCTTATTGACCGATAGCGAACCAGTACCGTGAGGGAAAGGTGAAAAGCACCCCGACGAGGGGAGTGAAACAGTTTCTGAAACCGGACGCCTACAAGCAGTCGGAGGGACCTTGAGTCCTGACGGCGTACCTTTTGTATAATGGGTCATCGACTTGGTCTTACTAGCAAGCTTAAGCCGTTAGGTGTAGGCGCAGCGAAAGCGAGTCTTAATAGGGCGAATGAGTTAGTGGGATCAGACCCGAAACCGAGTGATCTAGGCATGATCAGGTTGAAGGTGCAGTAACATGCACTGGAGGACCGAACCCACATCTGTTGAAAAAGATCGGGATGAATTGTGCCTAGGGGTGAAAGGCCAATCAAACTCGGAGATAGCTGGTTCTCTGCGAAATCTATTTAGGTAGAGCGTCATCCGAATACTCTCGGGGGTAGAGCACTGAATGGGTAATGGGGGCCCACAGCCTTACTGATCCTAATCAAACTCCGAATACCGAGAAGTACTAGATGGCAGACACACAGCGGATGCTAACGTCCGTTGTGAAAAGGGAAACAACCCTGACCTACAGCTAAGGCCCCTAATTCATGGCTAAGTGGGAAAGCAGGTGGGACGACCAAAACAACCAGGAGGTTGGCTTAGAAGCAGCCATCCTTTAAAGATAGCGTAACAGCTCACTGGTCTAAATAAGTTGTCCTGCGGCGAAGATGTAACGGGGCTCAAGCCATGAGCCGAAGCTTAGGATGCATTTATTGCATGGTAGCAGAGCGTAGTGTGACATAACACCTTTCCTCATTTGCATCTTCCGGGATGTAACGGAGGATATGGTGTTTTCTGTGAAGCCGGCGCGTGAGCGATCCGGTGGAGAGATCACTAGTGAGAATGATGACATGAGTAGCGACAAACAGGGTGAGAGACCCTGTCGCCGAAAATCCAAGGGTTCCTGCTTAAAGTTAATCTGAGCAGGGTAAGCCGACCCCTAAGGCGAGGCCGAAAGGCGTAGTCGATGGGAACCAGGTTAATATTCCTGGGCCATGAGGTGGTGACGGATCTCGAAGGTAGTTCATCCTTATCGGATTGAATGGGCTGCTTAGAGGTTCCTGGAAATAGCCCCTCTATAAGATCGTACCCTAAACCGACACAGGTGGATAGGTAGAGAATACCAAGGCGCTTGAGAGAACTATGTTGAAGGAACTCGGCAAAATACCTCCGTAAGTTCGCGAGAAGGAGGCCCAGTTCTTACGCAAGTAATGACTGGGGGCACAAACCAGGGGGTGGCGACTGTTTACTAAAAACACAGGGCTCTGCGAAGTCGTAAGACGACGTATAGGGTCTGACGCCTGCCCGGTGCCTGAAGGTTAAATGGAGGGGTGAGAGCTCTGAAATGAAGCCCAGGTAAACGGCGGCCGTAACTATAACGGTCCTAAGGTAGCGAAATTCCTTGTCGGGTAGTTCCGACCTGCACGAATGGCGTAACGACTTCCCCGCTGTCTCCAACATAGACTCAGCGAAATTGAATTGCCTGTCAAGATGCAGGCTTCCCGCGGTTAGACGGAAAGACCCCGTGCACCTTTACTACAGCTTCACATTGGCATTAGGCCGAACATGTGCAGAATAAGTGGTAGGCTTTGAACTCAGGACGCCAGTTCTGAGGGAGCCTTCTTTGAGATACCACTCTTGTTCTGCTTGATGTCTAACCGCGGTCCGTTATCCGGATCCGGGACCCTGTGTGGCGGGTAGTTTGACTGGGGCGGTCGCCTCCTAAAGAGTAACGGAGGCGCGCGAAGGTTGGCTCAGACCGGTCGGAAATCGGTCGTTGAGTGCAATGGCAGAAGCCAGCCTGACTGCGAGACTGACAAGTCGAGCAGAGTCGAAAGACGGTCATAGTGATCCGGTGGTCCCAAGTGGGAGGGCCATCGCTCAACGGATAAAAGGTACGCCGGGGATAACAGGCTGATACTGCCCAAGAGTCCATATCGACGGCAGTGTTTGGCACCTCGATGTCGGCTCATCTCATCCTGGGGCTGGAGCAGGTCCCAAGGGTATGGCTGTTCGCCATTTAAAGAGGTACGTGAGCTGGGTTTAGAACGTCGTGAGACAGTTCGGTCCCTATCTGCCGTGGGTGTAGGAGATTTGAGAAGAGTTGCCCCTAGTACGAGAGGACCGGGGTGAACGTTCCACTGGTGGACCAGTTGTTATGCCAATAGCAGTGCTGGGTAGCTATGAACGGACAGGATAACCGCTGAAGGCATCTAAGCGGGAAGCCCCCTTCAAAACAAGATCTCCCTTGAGAGCCGAGGTAGACCACCTCGTCGATAGGCCAGAGATGTAAGTGCGGTAACGCATTCAGTTGACTGGTACTAATTGCTCGATAGGCTTGATTTGATCCAGTAGAAGGCAGACAAAGCCTCCTCAGGACCAATCAAAAAGCATACACTATACATTAGTATAGCTTAACACACGGACAACAGTTGATATTTTGGCTTCTTTCTCGGTTTGGTGGTCATAGCACAAGTGAAACACCCGATCCCGTTCCGATCTCGGCAGTTAAGCACTGTCGCGCCGATGGTACTGCGTCTTAAGGCGTGGGAGAGTAGGTCACCGCCAAACCTAGTAAGAAGCCAATTAGATCCTCTCAAAACGATATCAAACAAAAAAAACCCGCGTCGTAGAAATACGATCGCGGGTCTTTTTGTGCACCCCTGAAGTATCTCCAGAACTGTAAAGTAAGCGGTAAACTGGATGCCGTGCGCTGACCCCACATAGCATGTTAGTTTCTTCTGTGAGATTTTGCTTCCTGATAGATTTGAAGGGAGTTTCTACAT
>NZ_JWIF01000055.1 GCF_000812685.1 Halocynthiibacter namhaensis | reverse complement strand
ATACCATGGCCTGTGCGCATCGCTTACTGAACAGCATCGCTTAAGCCTGCAAAGCTATGGGCGGCCTCGGATAACCGAGGAACTGCAAGAATTGGGATTACCGGTGGGCCATCGCAGGGTCGGACGTCTGATGGGCGAGAATGGCATCAAGATCATCAGAACCCAGAAATACAAGGCGACAACGGACAGCAACCACACGTTCAACATTGCACCAAATCTGTTGGATCAAGATTTCTCAGCGACTGGCCCCAATCAGAAATGGGCTGGCGACATCAGCTACATTTGGACCAGCGAAGGTTGGCTGTATCTTGCCGTCATCCTTGACCTGTATTCTCGCCGCGTCATCGGATGGGCTATCAGTAACCGCATGAAGAAGGATCTGGCAATCCGGGCGTTAGATATGGCCGTTGCTTTGCGCCAACCACCGGAGGATTGCATTCACCATACGGATCGTGGTTCACAATATTGCTCAAATGAGTATCAGAAGCGCTTGTCCAAGCACGGTTTCAAGGTCTCGATGAGCGGCAAGGGAAATTGTTATGATAATTCTATGGTCGAGACGTTCTTCAAATCCATTAAGGCTGAGCTGATTTGGCGCAACCGTTGGGACACACGCCGTCAGGCTGAAGGCGCGATCTTCCAGTATATCAACGGGTTCTATAACCCGCGCCGTCGCCACTCATCGCTTGGCGGGAAAAGTCCCTTGGCTTTTGAGCGAAAGGCCGCATAAATGAGTTCAGAGACCGGAACGTAAGCGGGACAAGACCACTTTTAAAACGGGCTCTAAGGGAAAAATGTAATATTCTGAGTATGTTCATATGCTCCATCTGGCCACATGTGGTTTGGATAATCGTAATCTGGCGACTCAAATAACGCTACCATATCGGGATGCTTTTCTCGTAGCTCAGCCTGACTCTTGATGGTAAATTCTGTATCAGCCAAGTCTGCATCAGAACCTAGATATGCCGCCACTGCTTTGTATAAATGCTCCATATTCTTACAGAAATTGTTGCAAGTTGGGTCATTGTACACATAATACCCATTAGCATCAGAGTGTTCCCATCCCTTATAGATTTGCGAGGTTTCTGATTGGTCAGCAAAAAGCTCAGGATATACTGCTGCCCAACCAGCTCCAGAAATAATGTGGTGCATTTCTTCTTGGGAAGCATCACGTCGTTCTGGATTATTAGTCTCTACTGCGTGCAAATCCTGACCAAACCGCCCATCAAGTTCCAGAGCGCTATATATCCGCGCTGCCGTCATACCAAAACCACTACCTGACATAACTACTGTGGCTTTATTGGCAGCTAACTGTTCGTTCACCACTGGATTATCAGCTACACCGTCCTGATCATTATCAAGCCATTGGGCGGCTACATTAGCTGCATGCTGCAACTTATCTTGTGACACGCCACTAGTGCCGCAGATAGTCAACGAATTAAACACCACGGCTGACTTATCGAAGATATTTGACGGACAATTCTCCACTGCGTTGGCTTGTGGCTTGAATTCAGCTGGTACAAAGACAAACAGCTTCATAACAATTACCGCTACTACTACAACCACAATTCCTAAGATTATTTTTAGAGTTTTCATCAATATTTTTATACCTTTATATTACCTATAACTTATACCAGTGTATCAATCACTCCGCAACGCATCTACTACCGGTAAACGAGCAGCTTGTTTGGCAGGACTCCAGCCAAACATCACCACAGACACGCTGACCGATACCAGCACTACCAGCGGGTTTACCGTCAAAGTAAACCCAGCTGACCCTGGTACAAAAGTGGCTAGTACATAATTGACTGTAAGTGCAATGCTCAATGTAATCAGTACACCTACACTGCCCTAGGGTTTTCTGAGACATCTCAATCGTTCTAACTGCCATCGTCAATGGTCATAAAGAAGCACATCGATCAGCTGCTGCCCTGGAGTTTTAGTGGCTGAAACACCGCTAACGTTAGGAATGTGTGCGTCGTAATCCTTTTTGTTTGTAGTGGAGATCGTATGGACAAGCATCCCATGGCTAACACGACGCTTGGTTTGGCCAAGCAGGTTCTTGATCGTGGTTGTAGCGCTGTTGTTGCTTCACCATGGCCGCTTGACTCGCAGGTACCACCGCATTGGTTAGAAACATTTCTCTCTAAATGGGACGATGGTGATCGTTTGATGGACGCGGCCTTCGCGGCAAATCAGGTAGTAGACAAGCACTTTGATCTCGACCCAGCACGTGGGCTTGCAATGTCGACCTACGGTGACGGTTTTTTGACGAAGGCTTGATTTTCATCATTGCCATCAAGCGAATGGCTAGCAGGCTAGTTAGTCATTTCATCTATGAAAGCGGCTTCAAGATGTCCTGATTTCTGAGCAAGGTGAGTCGGTGAATACATAAAAAAGCAAGACAAGCTTGGCCCTTTAGGGGCCAGCATGTCCAAAACTAAACTGCGATTTTCAAAATTAAAAAAACGTCGCTAGCCTGGGAGAGCGATAACCCGCGATGATTCACTTAAAAGTACGGTCCCTAAACTGCTGTAAGTTTCTTAGATCAAGAAGATTCATTCAATGTGGAAGGCCAAGTGTATTAATGGGGTACTGCTTTTAGGTGAGACCTGAGGGAAAAGCATAGAGCGACTGTCCCCGCGCATTTCCGCCGAGCCAGTCTCTATGCCTAACCGATCTTATCTGCTTTCTGGAGCCGACCGTCGGATAAAAGCCTGAAAGATCGACACCGCATGTCGCGTCCGCAATGGACGCCGCCAATGTTGAAGTTCGCCTATCAGGTCATCGTGTTGATGCTGTTGAACCCATTTGTTCAGCGTCGAAAGCCCAACCCCTAAATCTGATGAAAGTTGAGGCCGCGTTTACGCAAGATATTTCAGCTTCAGTTTTTTGACTTCGGCTAGAAAATGGCTGTCCCAGTCGTCAAGTGGGGGCTCGGACAGTTGTCTCGTCAAAGTTTTACAAATCAGACGCGCATGATGAACATGGCCCGCAGCAATCAATGCAACTGCGAATTCATATTGCGCCAAAGCGGCCTCTCGGGGCGAGCGGGCCGCACAGATCCGGGCTTCTGCCAGGGCCAGAGCATCCGTGTCATCCCCTGGAATGTCGGATGGTTCTGACTTCGTTGCGCCGGAGTCTGGTGCAACATCATCTGCAATCCATGTTCTGATTGTATCCGGAACGATCTCGGTTCCATTTTGATGTTTGAGATCCATCAGTTCAGGCACCTGCGCCAAACGATCCTGCACACGCACGCGAATTGCATCTGCGCTTTTGGGCATATCAAGCGCCAGCGCCATATCAGCCGCTAGGTTCTGGCCTTCAAACCAATCTGGACTCATGAAAAGTCGATCTTCCAACTTTTTCAATGCCACATGATCGGGAGATGCAACATTTTTCAAATGCTCCTCGGCAACGAACGCTGGCATGGCAGCCTGGTCCGTGATGCCTGTTTCATCTTTGGATTCAGGTGCTTTGGCATATTCCAACCAAGATGCATACCCGCGCATAATCCAATTCATCCTGAAAATACCGTGCCGTTGACATTTACCGTACCTTATTTAAGCGCAAAATTGCGCCCTTCTTTCAAAACCAGATCAATCATGACCTGCTCATTTCGGTGGCCAATTGGGGTCTGCACCGAAACTTTAAAAAACAATTCCAACCCACCGGAATATTCCCGGTCAAAGCTGACATTCACATTGGTGACACGTGGCTCGAATTTCACGATTGCATCTCTGATGTCGCGGGCAATCACCTGCAACATGTCAGATGACCCGACCGAGGCATCGTTGAAATCAGACAACCCATAATCGGGCGTTGCGTCAGACGCACCACGACGACTGTTCAAAAGGCGCAACAATCCCGATCTTATGGAATTGATGCGCGCTTCTGTACCGGAACCTGTCACAGGCTTTTCCATCAGATCATCCGCCCGCATTCTTTCAAACAATGAAAGCGGACGGGCGGATGACCGGGATGTTTGGTCTGAAGAACCCCTCACCGTCAGGAATTAGTCTTTGTCCAGACGACCCACGAGAGACAGTTCAAAATTCGCACCCATGTATTTAAAGTGCGGACGCACAGACATGGACACACGATACCAACCTGGATCGCCAGCAACGTCAGAAACGTCGATTTTGGCTGCGCGCAGCGGACGACGCGAACGCACATCTGAAGGTGGATTTTCCTGATCAGCAACATATTGCATGATCCACGCGTTCAATTCGCGTTCCAGATCCGCACGTTCTTTCCAAGACCCAATCTGTTCACGCTGCAGAACTTTGATGTAATGCGCCAGACGGTTGATGATGAACATGTAAGGAAGCTGCGTGCCAAGCTTGTAGTTGGTCTCGGCTTCTTTGCCTTCTTTGGTGTTCGGGAAACGCTTTGGCTTCTGGATGGAATTCGCACTGAAGAATGCAGCGTTATCAGAACCCTTACGCATTGTGAGGGTGATAAAGCCTTCTTCTGCCAGTTCAAATTCACGACGATCGGTTACAAGAACCTCAGTCGGGATTTTCTGTTCCAGCTGACCGAATGCCTCATAGACATGCACAGGCAGATCCTGAACAGCACCGCCAGATTGTGGGCCAATGATGTTTGGACACCAGCGATATTTCGCAAAGCTGTCGTTGATCCGTTCCGCCATCAGAAGCGCTGAGTTACCCCAGAGATACGCATCATGAGAATGCTCAACTTCTTCACGGTACTGGAAGGTTTTGATCGGGTTTTCCAGCGGGTCATAAGGGTTACGCAGCAAGAAGCGTGGCGCGGTCAGACCCACATAACGGGCATCTTCAGATTCACGAAGGCTGCGCCATTTGGTGTATTTCGGGCTTTCAAAGATCGAAGACACTTCTTTGATGTTCGGCAGCTCAGTGAAACTGTCGATGCCAAAGAATTGTGGCGCCACAGATGAGATGAACGGCGCATGGGCCATCGCACCAACAGAGGCACAATATTGCAGAAGTTTCATGTCTGGCGTGCTTGAGTTGAACTCATACATACCAACCATTGCGCCCACAGGCTCACCACCAAATTGGCCATATTCCGCAGAATAGATATGCTTATATAGACCGGATTGTGGAACTTCTGGGGAAAGTTCGAAATCTTCCAGCAATTCATCTTTGCGAATTGACATCAATTCAACTTTGATATTCTCGCGGAAATCCGTGCGATCAATCAGAAGCTTCAATCCACGCCATGTGCTTTCAATTTCTTGAAATTCAGGATGGTGCAGAATTGTATCCATTTGGCCTGAAATCTTGCGGTCAACTTCCGCAATCATCCGGTCCACGCGGGCTTTGTTAATGGGTTCGTCTTGGTCGCTGCTTTCAAGCAACTCAGAGATGAACGCGCCTACGCCCTTGCGCGCAACATCATAACCATCGTCCTGTGGACCGAGGTTACTTTTCGCCATGATCTGATCGAGAAGGGAACCAGACGCGACTTCCGCCTGCTCTGGTGCGGTTTCAACTTGTGTATTCATAATACGGCACTCTTATACTGTTCAAAACTCAGATCCGGCCACAAATTGCCGGGTCTGCTGCAGATGGATTTTTGATTATTCGCCGTTGCCGGCGTCAAGTTCTTTCAACAGCGCGTCACGGTTGTCAGAGTTTTCAATCAATTCACCCAATGCCTTACGGAAAGATGGCATATTGCCTAACGGACCCTTGAGAGCGGTAAGCGCTTCACGCAGTTCAGCCAGTTTTTTCAACTCAGGCACTTTTTGAACAATCGCGTCAGGCTCAAAATCATGCAGACTTTCGAACTTCAAATTTACATTCAGCGTCGCATCAGGATCATCTTCGCGCAAAGTGTCTTTCACTTCGATGGTGCGCTCAAGCTCCATCTCACGCAGAACATCGCCAAAATTATTCTTGTCAATTTCAGTGCTGCGGCGTTCTTCCAACGGCGTTTCATCCGCACATCCAGTGAAATCACCAAGCACAACCATTTTCAGCGGAAGTTCAACTTCCTCCTGTTGGCCACCGGTTGCAGGAACAAATTTAACATTAATTCGTTCTTTTGGGGCGACTGATAGTTCTTTCATAATAAATCCCTCGTTAACCACTAATTAACGTTATCAACGAGTCCAGCTAAAAAGGAAAGCCTTATTGCAACTTATCTATTTAGATAGGTGAATAGGTCAGGAATTCCTTACCTCGGTCACCTTATTAGGTAGGAATATGTAACAGCGTCTTCCCCAAGTGGATATGATTACGGATCGCTCATCACCTGCAATAAGGGATCACCTATCTTTGGCCTGCCTAATTGGATTGGGTCGTGTCGTCGCAATACGGCCCACCAAGCAACTTACAGGTCTTCCATTCGTTGAAACCTGGCGGATGCTGAGTTGGTCCCTTAGCCGGACCTGCCGTCATCGTCCCCACCATAGACCGCATCTAAGCGGCATAAAATTTCCGTCAGCTCAATTCGGACACGTTTGAGATGTTCAGGCGTCATAGCTGCATCGCGCCCTGCCAATATCAGCACGACCGAAAGTATCCTGTCCGAATGCCGCATCAGCTCGATCAGGTGTTCTGCCCTTGGCCCATATGTACCTGACATCCAGTTCTTGGCTGTCCGTTCGCTCGCCCCTGTCCACCTAATTGCAACCTTCGCAGCACTTCCCGCACCGCCAAGATCTTGCGCCAATGCTGTGCTGATGGCTGTTCGGTACTCTGCCGCAGAAACCCGCCCCTCACAGTCCCGACGAAACGAGCTGCCCTTTTTATGCAACATGTTTCAGTTCCTCCCTCGCTATGATCAGAAGAAGATTCGCTAAATCATAGTGTGAAATTGCCGATTTGAATAATTGAGGGGTGCTGCATTGAGTTGGACAGACGGTGATTACAACCGAGATAGTCGACGTAAAGCCGCGCAATATGTTCGGATGTCGACGGAACATCAACGCTATTCCACCGAAAACCAATCGGACGCAATTGCACTTTATGCGAAGGAACGTGGCTATGTGATCGTCGAGACCTATTCAGACGCCGGGAAAAGCGGCCTGCAAATCAAGGGGCGCGATGGGCTGACACAATTGTTAACTGATATTC
Source organism: Halocynthiibacter namhaensis (assembly GCF_000812685.1). Taxonomy (GTDB): domain Bacteria; phylum Pseudomonadota; class Alphaproteobacteria; order Rhodobacterales; family Rhodobacteraceae; genus Halocynthiibacter; species Halocynthiibacter namhaensis. The sequence continues at coordinate 8,641 of NZ_JWIF01000055.1, read as the reverse complement.
AGGCGGGGCAAGCAGATTTCAAAACCGTTCTTGTCTATGACATCAGCCGTTGGGGTCGATTTCAGGATGCCGATGAAAGCGCCTATTATGAGTACATCTGCAAACGTGCGGGCATTTCGATTGAGTATTGCGCTGAACAGTTCGAGAATGACGGTAGCCCTGTTTCCACCATTGTCAAAGGCGTCAAACGCGCGATGGCTGGCGAATACAGTCGCGAGCTGTCGCAAAAGGTATTTGCGGGTCAGTCACGGTTGATCGAAATTGGGTATCGCCAAGGTGGTGCCCCGGGCTTTGGCCTGCGACGGATGCTGATTGACGAAGCCGGCAAGCAAAAGGGCATTCTCACCCGGGGCGAACACAAGAGCATACAAACAGACCGCGTCACACTTGTTCCAGGGCCGGATAACGAAATCTCTGTCGTGAACGCAATCTTCCACAGCTTTGTGAAAGACGGCCAAACCGAAACTATGATCGCCGCGGACCTAAACGCAAAAGGCATCAAAACAGATCTGGATCGGGACTGGACCCCATCCGTTATACGCCAACTTCTTTCAAACGAGAAATACATCGGCAATAACATCTGGAACCGAAAATCGTTCAAACTGAAGAAACGTCATATACGCAATGCCCCGCATAGTTGGGTCCGGTCTGATGGTGCTTTCGAAGCCATCGTCGATGCTGAATTGTTTGCCGCAGCGAGGGCGATCTTTGCGACCAAGGCGCGGCGTTACTCTGACGAAGAAATGCTGGATGGCTTGCGGGACGCTCTTGAAACCCACGGCTTTTTGTCTGGCGTTGTCATTAATGAAACCAAAGCTTTGCCGTCCAGCGGGGTCTATCAAAGCAGATTTGGCAGTTTGCTGCGGGCGTATAAACTGGTCGGGTTCACGCCTGACACAGATTATCGATACATCGCAATCAACAAACATCTGCGTAAAGTCCATTCAAGGGTCATTCGTAATGTGGTTGATGGCGTTGCGCAAAATGGCGGGCACGTTCAACAAGATGCCAATTCCAACCTTCTCAGGATCAATCACGAATTTTCTGCATCTGTTGTGATTGCCCGGTGCAGGCAAACCAATGCCGGGTCGTATCGTTGGAACATTCGGCTCGATACAGGTCTCGTGCCTGACATCACAGTCGTGGTGCGCATGGATCAAACCAATGAGGCGCCACTTGATTATTATCTGTTGCCAACTGCGGACATGACATTGTCGAACCTCCGCCTTTCGCAAAACAATGGGTTGTCGCTTGATGCTTACCGCTTTGATGACCTCACGCATTTCTTCGCCATATGTGAGCGCACATCAGTTTTGGAGATTGCATAATGTCCAATGCCCCACGAGAACGCACCGAACTGATCGCCGTGGATACTATCACAGTGATCAACCCTCGCGTTCGAAATCAAAAAATCTTTAGCGAGATCGTTTCAAATATCGCTGAACTTGGCCTGAAACGCCCCATCACTGTTGCTGCGAGGTCCAATGAAGCAAGCGGTGCGCTGACATATGAATTGGTTTGCGGTCAAGGTCGATTGGAGGCCTTCAAAATCCTGAAGCAAGACAAAATACCCGCTGTCGTTATCACTGCCAGCTCTGAGGATTGCCTGGTGATGAGCTTGGTGGAAAATCTCGCACGGAGGCAACATCATTCACTTGATCTGCTGCGGGACATCAAACGCCTAAAAGGCAGCGGATACGCCGAACGTGAAATTGCCACAAAGACCCAACTGTCTCTGAAATATGTGCATGGCGTCATACGGCTTTTGGAAAGTAAGGAACACCGGCTTTTGCGTGCTGTCGAAAGTGGCAAAATCCCAGTAAGCGTTGCCGTAGATATCGCAGATGCTGAAGACGTCAATGTGCAAACTGTCCTGCGCAAAGCCTATGAAAGTAAGCTCTTGCGTGGTGGTCGCTTGTTGAACGCAAAACGGCTTGTTGAGGCTAGGCTCAAACATGGCAAAGGTCATGCGACATCGCATAGTTGCACGAACAAAAAACTATCCGTCGAAACACTGATGAAAACCTATCAAGATGATGCGGAAAGGAAGACGGCCTTATTGCGGAAAGCCGATGCGACGCACCGTGAGATGCTCTTTTTGATACAAACGTTAAAAACGCTCTTAATGGACGAGAATTTCGTCACACTGTTGCGCGCCGAAGGGTTGATCAACATCCCCAGAACAATTGCTGCGCGGTTGTCCCGCTTAGAACGGCCGATAGGATGACGCGGCAAAATTCAGAGCAAACTATTGTGGCAGCTTTTGAACGTGAATTGTTGCCTTTGACGCTCTCACAAATTGCGCCCCTATACTTAGTCACGCCCCAGACCAAAGCCACTGTGAAATACGCTCAGATTGCAGCATCCATATGCGAAATCGGTCTGGTCGAACCCATTGTGGTCGCCCGTGACCGGGATAATCCCAACATGTATACGCTGCTTGACGGACACCTTCGGTATGAGGTGTTAAAAGCCAATGGTAGGGTCACCACAAGCTGTATCGTGTCGACCGATGACGAAGCCTTCACATACAACAAACGTATCAGTCGGTTGGCGACGATACAGGAACATAAGATGGTTTTGCGCGCGCTCACGCTTGGTGTTTCGGAAGAACGCTTGGCCAATGCATTGAACATCAACATCAAAACGCTTCAGGAAAAACGCCGCCTTCTAGATGGCATTTGCGATGAAGCGGCAGAGTTGCTTAAGGACAAACAGATTGCCCTGACCAGTTTCCGCATTCTCAGGAAGATGAAACCCATGCGCCAGATCGAGGCCGCGCAATTGATGGTAACCATGAATAAATACACCATAAATTACGCCCGTTCCTTACTTGCCGCCACGCCAGACAACCAGTTGATTGCTGGGGCGTCGCCCAAGAGGTTCAAAGGTATATCGCGGGAACAAATCACCCTGATGGAGCGCGAGTCTGCGAATTTGGAACGCCAGATGCGCTTGGTGGAAGACAGCTATGGGGTTGATCATCTCGATCTTGTATTGGCGCGCGGCTATATCTCCAGATTGGTGAGAAATGAAAGGGTCCTGAAGTATTTAGCCCTACACCATAAAGAGTATTTGCCCGAATTTGAGAAGATCACTGAGACAGAAAACGTCACCCCCTAACCCGTTCTTACGCCTCTAGGTAAATGATGACTGGGGTTTCCCCTTAACCACGATCTACGGATCTGAAGCTTCCGACTGCACTGGATGCGAGGAATGTTATAGCGGCAACACAGACGATTGACGGCCCAGCCGGCGTATCAAACACGTAAGCGGCACGCAGACCGGCAACAGCAGACAAAATCCCGATAACCCCTGCGGCAACCGCCATTCCTTCAGGTGTTCGTGAAAGGGGGCGCGCAGCTGCGGCAGGAATAATCAGCATGGCGGCGATAAGCAGGACGCCTACGACCTTGATTGCGACGGCGACGGTGATGGCCAGTGCCAGGGTCAACACCAGTTGTTCGCGTTTTGGGTCAATGCCACTTGCGTGAGCCAAATCTTGACTTAGCGTTGAGACAAGCAATGCGGACCAGCGCCAGCCGATCAACAGCACCACAAGGGCAGCGCCCCCCCAGATCACCGAAAGGTCACCACGCGAAACCGCCAATATATCACCAAAGAGATAGGCCATCAGATCGATGCGGACGCCCGACAGGAATGAAACTGCGACAAGCCCAAAAGCCAGCGCGGAATGCGCTAAAACCCCCAATAGAGTATCCATCGCGTACCCTCTCCCCGAGAGCACGCTGACAGTCAGCGCCATCAATAGGGCCACAGTCAATGTGCCGACAAATATCGACATTGAGAAAGCCAACGACACAGCCACACCAAGGATGGCAGCATGCGCCGTTGCATCGCCAAAATAGGCCATACGCCGCCAAACCACAAAACACCCCAATGGGGCTGAGGCAATTGCAACACCGACCCCGGCCAAGGCGGCACGTACCATAAAATCATCAAGCATTATTAAGAAGCCTTTGTGTCGTCATGGTCATGATCGTGGTCGTGGTCGTGATCACAATGCCCATGCGTATGGTCGTGATCATGTTCGTGGCGATAAAGCGCAAGCGCACCGCCCGTTCCCGTGCCAAACAACGCCCGGTATTCGGGTGCAGATGCAACGACGGCAGGTGTGCCCTCGCAACAAACGTGACCGTTGAGACAAATCACACGGTCAGATGTACTCATCACCACATGCAATTCATGGCTGATCATAAGAACCGCACAGCCTGTGTCTTGCCGCACCTGTTCGATTTGTTGGTAAAATGACGCAGATCCGCGTTGATCAAGCCCCTGCGTGGCCTCGTCCAAAAGCAACAGATCCGGCTTTCCAATTAGGGCACGTGCCAGCAATACACGCTGAAACTGCCCGCCTGAAAGTTGGGACAATTGCGCTTTGGGCAGATCTGGCACACCCGCTTGTGCCAACGCGTGATCAATGCTTACGGCTGTTGCGTCCCCAGATAATTTCAGGAACCGTGAAACCGTGATCGGCAAGGTTTCATCAATGTGCAATTTCTGGGGCACGTAACCAATGGTCACCCCTGCCCCCCGTGTAACACGGCCTTGGAATGGCTTCACAGCACCGATTATAGCGCGCAACAGGCTGGTTTTTCCTGATCCGTTGGGGCCGACGATGGTCACGATTTCGCCGCGTTGGACGTTCAGGGAAACATGCGACAACACCGTTCTCGCCCCATAGCGAAGGCTAAGGTCTTCAACTTGTACAAGGCTCATGCGTCAGCCTTATCCGCGCAGGTGGGGCAAACGCCCTCGGCCTCAACCACAGTACGTTCGATTTGAAACCCCGTTGCACGAGCCGCCTCACCCAAAGCCCCCCCTGCCGGAGATGATTGTGTTTCGGCCACGGCGTCACATAAGCGACAAATCATGAAGGCAGGCGCATGTGACTCGCTTGGATGGGTGCAGGCGATAAACGCGTTCAATCGTTCGATCTTATGGGCCAACCCGTTCACCACAAGGAAATCAAGCGCTCGATATGCGACAGGTGGCTGCGATCCAAAACCGTCTTCGCGCAATCGATCTAAAATCACATAGGCACCAAGCGCTCTGTGTTCCTGAAGTAATATCTCAAGCACTTTTCTACGCACCGGCGTAAACCGCAGCCCATCTGACACGCAACGCGCATCCGCAGCCGCAAGCGTCGCCGTTACACATGTGTCATGATCATGATGCGCAAATCCCAACGGCGTATCGCTGGTATTTTGATTCAGAAAGTCTATTGTCATATTATAACATATCGCCTACATAGTTCGTAATGTTATAAAATCACATGGAGACATCGATGTCCAGAAATCTTCTCCCCCTTTCACTGGCTGCCATATTGATGGGCGGAACCGCTTTTGCACAGGTGCCACAGGTTGCGGTTGATATCGCACCCGTACACTCGTTGGTCGCACGGGTTATGGACGGCGTCGGCACACCCGACCTCATCGTTCAACCCGGCGCAAGTCCGCATGAATACAGCCTGCGCCCCTCTGAAGCCCGAGCACTGCAAAACGCCGACCTCGTGTTTTGGGTCAGTTCTGGCTTAACGCCATGGCTCACCGATACCATCGAAACGCTTGCCTCGGGTGCAGCGGTTACAGAGCTGCTTGAAGTTGATGGCACAATTGAACTGCCGCTGCGCGAAAGCCCCTTATTTGAGGCCCATATCCATGAGGAACATGACGATGTGGCCCATGAGGAACATGACGAGGGCGCTCATAACGATCACGACAGCCATGATGATCACCATGACCACGGGCACGAAGATGCACACGATCCACACGCATGGTTGTCCCCCAATAATGCAATATCATGGTTGAACGTAATTGCCGGGCAACTCTCCGCTGCTGATCCTGAAAATGCTGCCGCATATTTCGCGAATGCCGCTGCGGGACGTTCCGAAATCCAGGCCCTCATTGGTGAAGTCAATGCAACGCTTGACCCTGTTCGTGGTGAGAAATTCGTTGTTTTCCATGACGCCTACCAGTATTTTGAAACAGACTTTAATTTCCCGGCATCCGGTGCAATTTCCTTAAGTGACGCCTCTGATCCAAGTCCTGCACGCATTGCTGAGATTCAAGCACGTGTCGGCGACGAGGGAATAAGCTGCATTCTGACAGAACCACAATTTAATCCGGGCCTCATTGATACTGTTCTAAATGGGACACAATCACAGACCGGTATTCTTGACCCAATGGGGTCTGATCTGGAACTTGGATCTGCACTTTACCCGCAACTTATCCGCAATTTGTCGACTGCACTTGCAGGATGTATGTAACCGTATCAATCTGGTTGAGACCTTGAAATAAAACTGGATTGTAATCACTACATGTTACGCATTTTTATGAGCGTGTTATCTTTTGCGATGTGCCTTAGCGGGATAGCTAAGGCACATCCGCATATTTTTGTAGACGCAAGCTCCGCGTTTATTTTCGATGAACATGGTAAATTGCAGGCCCTGCGCATCTCCTGGACTTATGATGAATTTACGACGCTTACGCTGTTTGAAACTCTGGACCTCGACAAAGATGGCGATGGCGTACTTAACGACGCTGATCATGCGGCAATCATTGATGGTGAAACCAATTGGGATCCAGAATACAAGGGCGATGTTTACCTAGAAGTCGCAGGCAAAGACTATCCGCTGGGCAGACCAGAAGCCGGGGCCGTAACATTCGAAAACAATCGGATTGAGGTCTCGTTTAATCTACCATTGTCCGATCAGGTCGCGGTCACGGACACCACGGTTCTTCTGCGCCTTTACGATCCCGGATTTTACTATGCCTACACCATTTTGCCCACGCTAGATGCCACCGATCTACCGGAACGATGTCAGGCCGAAATTGTGCCATTTGACCCCAACGCCACTGAACGTGCATTGAAAGAACAGCTTGCCGCTTTGTCACGAGAAGATACACCCACACAACAAAACGTCGGAAGGCTTTTTTCCGACGAGGTCCGACTGACATGTGGGTAAAGCTTTGTGTAGCCACCCTATGTATCCTTACCGTTGGTTTTGCAGCATGGGGTTTTGTGCCGTGGTATGACATCCAGCAATGGGCCGCTGGCGAACAACGCACATTCCAGAACGCGATGGCCGGTGCCTTAAGGGGCATTCAGGCAGGCGACCCTTGGGCCGTATGGAGCTTATGCAGCGCAACCGCCGCCTATGGGTTTTTCCATGCACTTGGTCCCGGACACGGCAAAGTGCTTATCGGGGGGGCCGCACTTGCCAGTGGGTCCACCTTAAAACGTCTCAGTCTGCTAACAGTTCTATCTAGCCTGGCACAGGCTGCCACGGCCATTTTCCTGGTGGGCGGTTTGGTTTTCATCCTGAAAATGCGGTCCGGCGATCTAGCTGAAATGACCGAAAGCGTGCTTGCCCCTGTAAGTTACGCTGCAATTGCTGCGCTTGGTGGGGTATTGGTTTTTCGCGGCGCTCGTATGTGGTACAAAATGGACAAGGCCAAACATGCAGACCATAGCTGTTGTGGTCATGCTCACGGTCCGAACATCGCCCAAGTGGATACCCTAAATTCGACCCGCGATGCAGTCGCACTTATTGTAAGTATCGCCCTTAGACCCTGCACCGGCGCACTGTTTGTTTTAGTGATCGCCGCGCGATTTGATGCTTTCGCCACGGGATGCCTCGCGGTGGTCTCAATGGGCCTTGGCACCGCCGCATTCAATCTAACCATAGCGACGTCGGGTATTGCTGCCCGACGGCTGACGAGGCTAAGCACACGTGGCCTTGGCGGCATTCAAACGGCCACGGCGACGCTACACATGGTCGGAGGCATCCTGATCATCACCCTAAGTATCGCCATGCTACTGCCCCACCTAAGTTGAACCGCTTTGTTTTTCAAACATCAGCGCATCAGTACACCCAGCGCCGCCACTCATGTCTGGTCGAAAAAGCACCTCAGTTTGGGGCGAAGGACTACATAAGTAGGTTGAGAGGCCAGAATGCAAACGGGGTAGCTCCAATGTGGTCTTGTCGCAGTTTAATTCAGGTCTCTTTCGAGCAATGTTTACCATGAAGGAGATAAAGAATGGCAAAGAGATACACAAACGAGTTTCGTCGTGATGCGGTCCGCATGGCGACAACCAGTGGCTTAACGCGGCCCCAACTGTCATCGGATTTGTTCCCGACCTTCTTTGATATCCTTGGCAGGATCACTGGACGGGTCAGACCTGAACCAGACCGGGTTTATCGGAGACAGTTGAGTTCCTATTCTGCGGCGAGAGTAACAGTGTTCAGGCTGTCATAGAAGTTCCTTTCTGCATGTGCTGGAGCAATGTATCCGATGGGTCCAAAGCGGCGTTCGTGATTGAACCAATGGACCCAATCGAGCGTGGCAAATTCGACGTCTTTTTTGCCTTGCCAAGGGCCCTCATGTTCAATGACCTCAGCCTTGTAGAGGCCATTAATTGTCTCGGCCATCGCATTGTCATAGCTGTCACCAACGCTGCCGACTGAGGGATCAATTTTGGCTTCCTCAAGCCGTTCAGTGTATTTGATCGACAAATATTGAACGCCCCTGTCACTGTGATGAATAAGTATTTTGGGGTCCGGTTGACGCGCAGCCAGCGCCTGGTTCAAAGCATCAAGCACCATCTGGGCATTGGG
>NZ_JWIF01000054.1 GCF_000812685.1 Halocynthiibacter namhaensis | reverse complement strand
GTTTGATATGCGCGCAGCGGCTTTTTTAACTCTTTTCCATTCGGACAAATGTAGAGATCGTTCTCACCATCATAGGTAAAATCTGCGCGCTCAAAGGTCCCATCTTTGCGGCCAGATTTATCTATTACTGGGATATGGGGCGCGATCCCGCGCTTCTCAACCAGCCAGTCCAACATAGGACCTGAGCCATAAGCGGTGTCCGCAATCAGACGCTCGGGCTTCAAGTCATGCATCTTATGCACGCGATCAATCATGGTTTTCACGGCGCCCACTTCAGCCTGGCGCACAGAACGTGTGGGTTCCACATCCGCTGACCGGCAGTGCATGTTTACATGCATGAGAGGGGAAGATCACAGCGTTATCCGTATCGATCAAATAATTCGTGGAATAAGCAAAAAATGCAGGGCCACCACGTGCGCCTGTCCACTGCGATGCCGGATCTGAATGTGAGATGAACTTAGGAACCACTGGGCTGGCAGCGCCAAAAGTTGCGTCATCCAGCGTGTCCAAATATTCGCGAACAGCGCGTGGTGCATCCTCTGGGTCAATTCCTTCAGGATCCCAATCTGCCTTTGGTGTGGATTTTTGGCGATTGGCATCGGCGGCAATTATACTCGCGTCTGCCGCGTATCTCTGACCGCTTGCCAGGCCGGTTTCAATGCATTGCGCGACAACATTTTCAAACACGTGCCGTAATAGATCACTGTCACGGAACCGGCCGTGTCGGTTCTTCGAAAACGTCGAATGATCCGGAATGGCACCCGTCAAATCCAGCTTACAAAACCAGCGATATGCTAAGTTGAGGTGGACCTCATCACACAAGCGCCGTTCTGAGCGAATGCCCATGATATAGCCAACCAACAACATGCGCCCCTCTCGGGACATTGCTACGCAATGCCCTGCCGGGCAACGATCATCAGTTCAGGATCAATCGACGGACGCCCAGTTGAGCTATAAAACTGCGCCAGATGCGCACGCACGCCAGATAAATCAATGATACCGTCGATTGTCCGCAAGACATGATCTACAGGAACATGATCCTCGATAGAGAAGTCATAAAACAGAGCGCGTTGCGCTTCTTGCCTTGGTCCTAACATCTCAACAATCTCCCATCACAATGAGGGGATTGAATCAGTCAGGCCGTTCCAAATCAACAGGAGTTTTTCAACAGAATATGCCCGAAGCGGCTTATGACGGGTGCCAACCCAAAGCTAAGTTTGAATTTTCACACTTGGGGAACGCGAAACTGGATGTCTCACGGACATCATGACACGCGGACCATCCCGATCACCGGGCAAATAAGATATCACTCTTCTCCAGAAACTTCGGCCAGCTATAGATAGCAAAATTAAGTTTTTCGCGCAGTTTTTTTGAACTGTTTCGTTGCTTGGTGTGACTTACCTCTAAGAAACAAGCCATGAATGGCGTGAGCTCACGCCTGTTCAAACGCTTTCAATTACCCTGAGTGTCTGACTGCCATTCAGAAGGTGAGCCAAAACCAAATGACCATCGATCCCGCTGTAGGCGTTGCGTTCCTCTTAGGCGCAGTTCTGGTTCATCTCTGGTATTTTGTCCTGACGCAGCGGGCGACCCGAGCAGCGATCGGCAGGCAACTCGCAAAAAGAAACCGGCACAAAGCGATTACAGAGCGCGAGGAAGTTCGCAAAGAGGAGGGCCGCCTTCGAGAAGAACTCTGGGATATAAAGAACCCCTACAACCAACTGAGGTTTGTCCAACCCGCAGCTTTCCAGCCCAGAAAGCTGATTGACTCCCCGGTTTTACGCATGGCGCTACAGGTAATTGAGGACGCTCTAGAAGGCATGGAAGCAGGTCATCGGGTCCTGGCTGGCGTTCCTCTGTGCAATTTTCTTCAAACTGCAGATGAGAAGGATAAACCAGAGCAGCGAGCTTTGCTGGCGATCCGTGACAAGCAGGTGGACTTTCTGATCATCGACTCAAAGGGCAACCCAAAACTCGTAATCGAAGGACGCAAAGCAAATAGTCACACTCAGGCTGCACTCAGGGCGGTGAAGCAGAAGGCCCTCGAAAATGCAGGCATCCCGATCCTGTTTATCTCCGGAAAGATGATGGATGCCGAACTCCGGGTGCAAGTGATTTGGCAGCTTTCACCCAGATGAACCGGTTGGTCACTGGAAGCGCAAATATATATTGTGTCTATTCAACCGTAAAAGTGTCTTGTTTGATTACCCAAACTTCACCAGAACCCCCATCTCATATTTATAGTTATTTCTGATAGGACTTTAGCCCATGAAAATCACACGCGACCATCCCGACCAGCTCATTTTAGAAAAACGCCCATGGCTGTTTGCCACATTTCTTATCGTCTTCATGTTGATTTTCATGGCACTGGGCCTGCCCACGGCAATTTACGGCAATATGATAGGGATGCTCTTTGTTTTGGGCGGTGTGATTATTCCTGGAATTGCGTTTGTCACTTTCGTACGCCGCACGATGGTTGTTTTCGACCGCCCGGCCAACAGCATTGAAATTCGCCGCAAATCTATTTTGGGCATAACACAGGACATTTATAAAATTAGCGACCTGATCGGCGCAATTGTTACGACCGTTGATGATCATAACTACAATAGTAAAACATCTCGTTGCGAGCTCGAAATGAAAGATGGCATCAACCTTCCTGTGGCCCTGATTTATACTGGCGGATCGGGCGCGCGTCGCACAGCAGCGAAGATCAATGCCTGGCTAAATTCGTAGCCCACACCGCCATTTCGCCGAGCTGCCTATGACGCCTGCCAGCCCGTTTTGTCCAAGTTGCCAAGTGCCACAATAGCCAACAGCCCAACCAATACTGTGGTCGAAAACATCCATGATAAAAATAGAATGAGGAAAAGCTCGAACATTTACTTCCCCTCCGTGGCCGGTTTTGAAACTTGCAGGGCTTCGCCTTCGGGCAGTTGTGTTATCCATGCCTGCAAAGCCTGTGTCACCAATCGCCCATATGGCACCCCCGTATGGTGGTGAATGGCGCGCATTTCTTCCCACGTGCCTTGATCCACACCACGGATCGTTACCTTTATATCAGTCATTTTGTTACTCCTTCACATGACAGTGCCGAACTCCCAAATGATGGTCGCAGGTCCGGAACTTGCGAACGGACTGCTGCAATTGCGTCGGGTCGGAATGGGGCGAGCTACAAATAGCGTGCCGTGTTGCTTTATTGCCGGTCTCTGAACTCATTTATGCGGCCTTTCGCTCAAAAGCCAAGGGACTTTTCCCGCCAAGCGATGAGTGGCGACGGCGCGGGTTATAGAACCCGTTGATATACTGGAAGATCGCGCCTTCAGCCTGACGGCGTGTGTCCCAACGGTTGCGCCAAATCAGCTCAGCCTTAATGGATTTGAAGAACGTCTCGACCATAGAATTATCATAACAATTTCCCTTGCCGCTCATCGAGACCTTGAAACCGTGCTTGGACAAGCGCTTCTGATACTCATTTGAGCAATATTGTGAACCACGATCCGTATGGTGAATGCAATCCTCCGGTGGTTGGCGCAAAGCAACGGCCATATCTAACGCCCGGATTGCCAGATCCTTCTTCATGCGGTTACTGATAGCCCATCCGATGACGCGGCGAGAATACAGGTCAAGGATGACGGCAAGATACAGCCAACCTTCGCTGGTCCAAATGTAGCTGATGTCGCC
>NZ_JWIF01000053.1 GCF_000812685.1 Halocynthiibacter namhaensis | reverse complement strand
GAATTTGGGTGCGTCAGGGAATTACTGGAGCGACATCTACCTTTGATGTTTTTGTTGGTGATGGTGTTGTTGTGACAGGTGGTCAGGGTGTTGATTCAGCTGGTATTGAGATCGACAGTCAGACTGGAAACACGGGTATTGTTCAGATTGCCAATGGCGCGACGATCGGTGTGGGTGTAGGTGCACGTGCTGGCATTTGGGATAAGGATGGCGATGCGATCGTCACCAGCGCAGGTCTGGTAAATGGTGTGCCAAATGGTATTGCGATTGATACTGGCGACGGGGAAGACACTGTAAACCTTATCGCCGGTAGTGTGACCAATGGGGATGTCGATACGGGGTCTGAAGATGACATTGTAAATGTGGTTAGTGCCACTTCGGGCGTTTTGGCCACTCTGAATGGTGGAATTATTACAGGCAGTGGCGAGGATACAGTTATCTTGGCGGATGGCAGTGTTGTCACCGACGGATTAGATACCGGTGATGATAACGACACCTTTACGATTGGGTCGAACTCTGCAGATGTTGCGAGTTTGGCGGGCGGTATCGATGCTGGGTTTGGTGATGACTCCGGTGCGCTGCTGATGGGCAGCGTTGTTGCGGGTGATATCCTGATGAACCGCGGTTCTGATGATCTAACCATTGATGGTGGCGCTGATATTACGGGTGCCACGATGATTGATGGCGGCGATGATGCATCTATTGCGGATGGTGAAATCGATATTTTACATCTGAACGGCGGCACGCGCAGTTTTGACGGTGGTGATTTGACCAACTGGGAAACTGTAAATTTGACTGGCGGTGCGGATATTACGTTTAGTGGTAGCGCACTTGTGACAGGTTCAGCAACCGGGACAGGTCCACACGGGCAACCTTATGGATTAACTGTACAAAGTGGTGCGACCGCGCGGTTTGATGGAAACTTCACTGTTGACGGAAACCTGAATAACGCCGGAACAGTTGATTTGACACTGGACGGTGCGGTTGGGACCCAGTTGAACGTCCAGTCCAATTATGTAGGAACGGCGGGTTCGTCTTTTCTGATCGATGTGAATTTGGATGATGGTGGCCCTGATAACGCCCCTGCGACGGACCTTACGCGCAGTGACCTTATGGTGGTTCAAGGGAATGCATCCGGATCAACCAATGTTTTTGTCAGTAATTTGGCTGGGTTGGGTGCAATCACCGATATTAACCAAAATGACATAGTTGACCCTGGTGAAGGGATTCTTTTTGCGCGGGTGGAAGGGACCTCAACAGCGGGGCTATTTAGCCTTGGTGGGCCTGCAACAGTCGGTGCTTTCACGTATGACCTTGTCGCATTGGATCCTGCAAATGATCCGAGCAAAACGTTTTGGGAATATGTCTTGGCCAATCGGTTCTCTACTCCTAGCGAAGGGTATGAAACATATCCGCGCGCTGTGATGTTTACGATGCCCACTTTGCACCAACGTGTTGGCAATCGCCACTGGAAGGGGAATTTGCAGCCTGAAGTCGCGGGAACGGAAATTTTCTGTAAAGATCCTGAACAAAACTATCGCTGCACACTGACTGAAGAACAGGCTTCTTATTATGATGACGAAATACTGATCGAAGAAAACAGTGGGTGGGTTCGGATCGTCGGCAGCCATGCCCGTATTGCACCTACGTTTTCAACGACGGGCGTAAACTACAACATTGAAACTGTAGAAATTCAGGCAGGCATTGACCGCTTGCTACGTGAAAGTGACGAGGGCAACAAGTGGATCGGTGGCTTGAACGCTCAGATCAGTACGTCCGGTGTTGCCGGTACGGATCCAAGCGGTGACGCATCGATGAAAGCGACCGGTTTGGGCATTGGCGGCCCGCTGCCCTACTATAAGCCAAACGGGTTCTATACTGATATCCAAGCACGCCTTATGGCGGTTAGCACTGATTTTTCTTCTGCCTCGTCGGGCAGCTACGATAACGCACGCGCCGTTGTGGCTTCGGCCTCTGTTGAGGTAGGCCGTAAATATGAATTCGGTGATGGCTGGCGCGTTGTGCCCCAGGCACAGCTTACTTATACGCAAGCGCGTTTCCGTAGTTTTGTTGACACAGTTGGCACTGTCGTAGAGCCAGATAACGCTGAATCACTGAAATTGCGTGTCGGGGTTAACGTTGGACGTGAACGTGCGTGGGAAGCTGACAATGGCACCACACGTCGTCTTGAAGTTGAAGGCGGCCTCAATCTGCATAAAGAACTTGCCGGGCGTACACGCGTGAATGTTTCAGGTACGCCACTTTACAACGAAGAAGAAGACACGACCATCGAGGTCACCCTTGGCGCAACCTATAACTGGAACGACGATCGGAATTCAGTTTACGGTGAGGTCGGTGTATCAACGGGATTGCGTAACATCGGACGCAGCCGTCGGATTTCAGGTACAATTGGCTTCCGCCGTAAGTGGGATTGATTTAAAGTACCGTTTGACCTAACAACTGGGCAGGTTGTTAGGTCAAAACTGTATTATAATTTTCACATTAGGTTGGAAACGCCGATTGACTTTTGAATGAAGCGATGGGACGTTGCCTAGAACGCTATGCCCTCTCTTTGGTAAAACCCTAAGTCTTCCACATGTTACTCGCACGCATCGCATACACATCTTCTGTGACAAACGCCTATTGTATCTCAGGGGGGGCTGCATTGAGGTTTCGAAGGGCCGCTTTCCACCCTCGGTGACAAAACCCAACTTCCGCTTTGGGCTGGAAACAGTCATTGCGGCACATTTTCGGGGCCCCGCGCGCTCTTCACCTCAGGTGTCGCTAATAATCCTCATCTATAACAACCACCCCCCTTTTGTTTTGCCCGGCCTTCTTTTATCCATGTCCACATGACCGATGAAACGCTCTCAGAGGCACAGTTGCTCCAAATGCACTGGATGGAGGTGTATCTCCGTTTGCCGGAAGGCGGGGTCGTTGAGCGCTTTTCTGATGAACTGGAATGCGAAGACCGGCTGAAGAAAATTCGATGGCCAGACGGCCCGGTTTGTCCGAAGTGCGAACAAAGTAATTTTGGGTATCACGAGACCCGTAAAATCTATCATTGCCGTATCTGCCTGACCCAGTTTTCAATGACGTCCGGAACTCTTCTTCACCGCCGGCGCCTGGATCTGTTGGTCTATTTCAAGCTGGCGGAAGAATTTATTGAAATTGAGGCCGCCCGGTTAAAGTTCAGCAGACCCACGGGGCATGAACTTAAAGATCGGTATTCCATTGCTTACGCAACGGCATTTCGTTTGCGAAAATATCTCGTTGAAGACTTGTCACGCCCACAAGGGGGCATTTTAGGACAATGTGTTTGCACGCAGGAAATTGAAATGCCTCCGGATGTGGACCGAGGCACGGCCGTGTATTTGCGGTGGTTGAACGATGAAGTCGAGATACGGCGTTCACGTTCCATTGGTACAATTTCCAAGTATCATTGAGTAAACTAGACAATCTATTCACATTTTATCAGGTGCAACTCCTTCCTTTGTCGATTTCCGAATCCTAACTCCTTCTCAGAAGACACAACCCACCAGCTTCAACAGCGGCGGGGATTTATAAGGAGACAAGGATGGGTGGCCAAATGTGAATATTGAGAAGAGAAAAATTCTCGCAATGTATTGATAAAAAACAGTAATTGACTCGAATCTGCTTGGGGTATTTCTCTTCGGCGTGAGTTTCGAAACGCTGTTTTCCGGTGCAGATGGGTTTTCGTTTTTGCGGCAAAGATGCGCAGGCCCGAGTGTTGAGAATTAAGTGAAACGTTCAAAAATTGGTGGGCGTCGGTACTCTAATTACCGGTCCCCTTAAATCAGAAATTAACTCATCCGCACTTGCGCATGAGATTGGAGAAGACATGTCACTTCCACTTGAATGGGATACATCCCTCGGCAAGACGAAAAAACAACCTGCGTTGGTTGTTGATCCGGTTCACGGCGTTTTGCCATATGACGGATTTCGCAATCCGCTGACCCGCAGCAATACAGCACATCGGATCTCGATGGCCATTGCGACGCCTGCAACAAAGGGGCAACGCAAGATCTATCATTTCGATGGCGCACGGGAAATGGCCGTTGCGCTGGAAGCGCTGCTGTCGCCGGAATTATATGGCCTGGAGGTGCAACTTCCGCCGGTTTTCTATCGTGGCGTGAATGGTAAATTGCGTTCACACAGTTTTGATCTGCGGATCACATTTAGGGATGGATACCGCAGGGCGGTATATGTCCGGCATGGGCGAAGCCTTGCGCGACCGGAAACACAAGATGAAATCGAGGCCATTTTTGCAGCGACACCCAAGTCATTTGCCGATGACAAAATCGTCGTGAACGGCGATCAATACACGAAAAGATATCGCGACAATCTTCTGCGCATCTGGAATTCTCTAAATACACCGTATCCTGATATTGATGCACAGGTTCTGGAGTGCGCCAGAAACACCAATTTTTGGCTCATGAGTGACTTAATCGCAAAATGCCATCTTTCGTCTGCTCAGACGTTTCAGGCAATTTTCCGGCTTATAGGACAGGGTTATCTGAAAGCGAACTGGAATGCGGTCATCTGTCGTCACTCCAGGATCTGGATCGGCTGATGGCGAAACACCCTCTATTTAAAGTCCTACAGGGCTCGGAATTGGTGCTCGATCGCCGCCATTGGCGCGTGGTCGGGAAAGACCGTACAGGCTATGCCGTAGAGGGTATCGGTGATGGTGAATGCACGTCCTTGTCGTTCGAGCGGGTTGATGATGCAATTCTCAAAGGAGATTGTGAAGTCATCACGCCGAAACTGGCGGAAAATAAGCGGAAGTTACTGGATTACACTGGCGGCATTGAACGACCCGAACAACTTCCCGCGCAAGAACAACGTGATATCCGGGCTCGCCTTGGCCTCATACATGCTATGGACGCACTGGAGAAAGAGCGGGGAAAGCTTAGCCAAAACTTCCTGAAACGACGCGACATACGGCGTCACCTGCGTGCTACGGCATGTGAACTGGCAAAAGACCCACATCTATTTCATGACGTTTATATTGGCAGCGCCTCCATGCCACATGTCTTGCCGACAGGTCGTACGCTTCAGGAAATGCGCAATCGGTACATTGAATTTGGTCGGGATCCCATTGTTCTGATGCGCCGGCATCATCGGAAGGGGCCACCAATTGATAAAAGGGGCCGCTTAAGCGCGCTACAGGAGCGGTTCATCGACTATGTCCTGAATCTGGTGGATGAAAAGCAACCTAAACTTGCTGAGCTGTACGAAGGCGCCATCGAGGAATTCACGGTGCCTGAGACAGATCTTCTTCAGGGCTTCAGGCCTCCTTCGATCACCACGATCCGCACCCGTTACAAAGCGCTTACACCTGTAATTCGAGACATTTCTCGCAATGGTTCCCGCTATTCTCAAAACAAGTACGGAGCTGGATCTACTGAGGTGTCCGCATTGCTGTTTGGTGAAAAATGCGCAACTGATCAGGCGTTGCTGTCAATTTTTACGAACGCCAAGGGCCAAGTGGAGGTTAAAGAGCTCAACCCTAAAAAAGATGGTACTCCGCTTGAAGAGAACGAAGTCAGGCGGTTGTGGATGTTCTTCATGATTGATGTGGCGACACGAATGCCGCTGGCATGGCTCCTTTCAGAAACAGCAGATAGTGATCATCATAAAAAGCTGTTGCGGATGGCAATGCGGGATAAATCCCGGGAAAAAGTTCGTTATGACTGCAAGCGGGATCCTGCTCCACCTGTTCACCTGACACTGACAAATGCTGACAACGGCACCGCGACCCGCAATTCCGCCGTGTATGCCAGCCAGTTGGGCATGGGCACGATTGTTAAAACAGGGCGCACGTATAATTCTCCGGATAACACATATGCTGAGCGGCCATTTGGAACTATGCAGTGGAAGGTACTTAATCTTCTGGATGGATATGTTGGGAGTAAACCGGGCGAATTGAACGGCTATGATGGTCAGAAGAACGCCAGAATTAGCCCAGATGCTTTGATGGGTATCATCACGCGCTTTTGGGTCGATGAATATCCATATACACCGCACAATGGTACAGGAATGCATGGCGCCACCCCATGGCAGAAGCTCGAAGAAGTCATGGATCTTTCTGAAGGCATTAATGCGCCGTCATCTGAAATGCTGCGCGTTCACCTTGGTGAAAGCAAAGAAGTGTCAACGACATCTGAGGGCGTGAAGATTTTCAATATTCCATATAACTCGACCGCACTTCAGAAATTTGCAGGGGGGGAGTCAAAGAAAGTTACCGTGTTGTTAAACCCTGACGACCTACGCAAGGTTAGCATCGTGAGTGAGGAAACCACTGACGTCATTACTGCGCATTTAACGATGACGACCTTTGCAGATCTGTCTTTGGCAGAGGCTGTCGATGATATGCGCAAAGCAATTGAAGACAATCCCCAAAAACGTCAGCTGCATGAACACCACATGAGAGAAGCGCGCGGACGACGTGCCCGGGAAAGCGGTTTCTTTCCGGATTCAACTCTTCCGGATGCCTATGAAAGGATCGACAGAATTCGTGAGAAGGCAGCAGAAATAGCGCATGTGGAAATCGTTTCACTACCGCGGTCAGGGCCAACATCCGCGCCAGGAGGCATCATGGACAGAAGCGCAAACGCGCCCATGAATGAAGTCACATTGCCGCCGTCACAGTATTCGGAAAATGTGGCCGATGTCGTTGAAGTCGTGGACACACCGCCCAAACCTGAAACGCCACAACAGGCCGAAAAACCAATTTCGGATGCCGTGGAACCCATGTTCGCACCAATTAAAAAGAGCAAGCTATGAGCAGATTTGTAAATGAAGCCTATCGGAATGCCGCGGCCAGGAATGGCAGTCGCCTATATCCATTGGGCCGGGCGGACATATTGATAAAGGAATTTGGACGCGTATTTGGCACCCATCTGGGTCATCTTTCTTCCGGTGGGCACTTCGAAGCCGATGGTCTGCTGATTACAGGCCAGTCTGGCAGTGGAAAAACCACGGAAATCAGGTCACTTATTAAAGGGTTCAATGAAGATGAAGTGGGGCTGCCCAATGGGAAACCTGCACGCTTCGCCGAATGTTCTCTGAAGGGTATCAGCACCTGGAAGGATCTGGGGCAAAGCTCTGCAAAAGCAATTGGGTATCCGATTAACCCGAAGGCCCGTCTCAGTCAGGGCCAGATCTGGGATGTCGTGATCAGAGAAGCAAAGCTTGCTGGTGTCGTGGGCATTCACTTTGATGAGGTCCAGCACATGTTCAGGGGGAAGAATGACGAGGCAATCCTGGCTCTGTTAGATTCCTTTAAAGGGTTGATGAAAAACCATGACTGGCCCTTGATGCTGATCTTCTCCGGGGTGCTGGAATTAGATGGGTACATTAAACGGGAACCTCAGGTTTACAGCCGTTTAACGACCTTGCCATTTGACGGTATTGAACCTGAAACCGACCGTCAGATTGTGCATGAAATCGTTGGTAGTTACGGGCATGTTTCAGATTTGGAAATCGACACAGATCTGATGACCCTGGATTTCCTGGATCGTCTGATAACTGCCGGGGCGTATCGTTGGGGATTGGTCATCAAGCTGGTAAAGCTGGCAACAGCTGCAGCACAGGATGCCGGTTCATCTCAATTAACGAGAGATCATTTCGTCGATGTTTGGGTTAACAAGACCAGGGTTTCCAGGATTGCAACGCCGTTCCTTCACAGCGGATATGACACCATGTATCGCAAAGAGAACCCGTTCATTCTGGCGTTTGCCGAATAGCATCCCTTAAAATTCAAAACCTTACGCCCGCATCAGTGATGCGGGCTTTTTTGTGTGTGCCCAACGGGAAGAATAACTGCAAAAAAGATTCAAAAAAAATTGCGCAAACTTTTGCTTTCGTGCGCAGACTATTGCTTTTCCAATATTTTGGATACCTTTCAACTGATTGATTTTATGGGTAAAATTTACCTGGGAGAATCGCGTGTTTTTCGTACTGCGCAGACATTTCCTTTCGTTGTCAGCTGTGCCAAAAAAAGCAGAAGTCTGCGCGAAAGAAAGCAATAGTCTGCGCAAACGGGTCTTGGGTTATCTTGAAAACAGCGTTTCATCCTTGTTTTTCATTTTGAAAACAACGCCATAACCCAATTTCACTTTAAGCTTCAGCTTTCTTCCTACGCTGACATATCCCACCGATTTGACAGATGGCTCTTGTTGCTCTCTTTGTCACAGCACAGGTTCCGGAACCTTTCATACTCATCAGCCGCTATAGCTCGCCGCGCCAAATTAGACAGAGGTGCGGGCCAGCTTAGACAACCGCGTCAAATCAAGCGATGATATGGGAAAACGTCGGTGTGCGGACGAACCCGCCGTTGCGCGTTACTCGTGCAGATCATCTTTAGGCAGGCTTTCTGCCCATTTGGTCGACCAAGTGCCAAACGGTTTGAGTATCCCGAATAACTCCAAGCCTGTGGCGGTAAGCTGGTATCCAGATGCCCCCCGTTCGACTATCCCGCTTGTTGTCAGCTCTTTCAAACGGCGGTTTAGCACTGTCGGGGATACCTTCTCGCAGCTCTCTTGAATTTGGCGAAACGTCATACCCCCATTTGATAGTTGCCAAACGACACCAAGTGCCCAACTCCGCCCTAATAGATCAAATAGGGCCATGATCGGCTTTCCGGTTTTTGACCCCCTGACAGGATTTCCCGGCGTTGGAATTTGTGACGGCATGGCGATCCCTTTCTTGCTACTTTTTTCGTAGCGATATATGCTATCACTAATGTAGCAAATATTTTTGGATTTACCATGCTTATTCTTCCCATTTTGGCGGCTGTGACTGCGTCCTTCGGTTGGGCGACCGGAATAGTATTAGCGCAAAGCCCTGCACAAAAACTTGGTGCGTTTGAATTCACACGCATCCAACTTATCGCATGCTCAGCAATTCTTGCAGCAATCTGTACTGTAATGGGATACTGGCAAAATGTCGCGTGGGGATATTGGCCGTCCTTCGTGGCAAGCATCTGTTTTGGCATTGTTCTAGGCAATCTTGCGATGATTGAGTGTCTGCGCAGAGGAGGTCCAAGACGTACTGAATTGCTTTTGTCGCTCAAAGCGCCCTTGGTCGCGGTAATGGCATATCTGTGGTATGGAGAAGCGCCATCTGGCATGGATTTGTTAGGGGCATGCATAGTTCTTTCCGGGGTTTTCACCGCTATAATTTATGCCTCAAACGAAAAATCCAAAAGCGATGCGACAACAGGAAGCCTTGTGACGATTGTGCTGCTTGGCGTAGTCGCAACAGGGTTCCAGGGGTTTGGTTTTCTCATAATAAAACCCGCTCTATTGGCAGGTACGGAGCCTATTGCCGCATCCGCTATTCGCCTCTTGGGCGCAGCATTTCTGATCTCGGTCGTTGCACTTTGGTCTTGTCCCGCTTACGTTCCGGTCTCTGAACTCATTTATGCGGCCTTTCGCTCAAAAGCCAAGGGACTTTTCCCGCCAAGCGATGAGTGGCGACGGCGCGGGTTATAGAACCCGTTGATATACTGGAAGATCGCGCCTTCAGCCTGACGGCGTGTGTCCCAACGGTTGCGCCAAATCAGCTCAGCCTTAATGGATTTGAAGAACGTCTCGACCATAGAATTATCATAACAATTTCCCTTGCCGCTCATCGAGACCTTGAAACCGTGCTTGGACAAGCGCTTCTGATACTCATTTGAGCAATATTGTGAACCACGATCCGTATGGTGAATGCAATCCTCCGGTGGTTGGCGCAAAGCAACGGCCATATCTAACGCCCGGATTGCCAGATCCTTCTTCATGCGGTTACTGATAGCCCATCCGATGACGCGGCGAGAATACAGGTCAAGGATGACGGCAAGATACAGCCAACCTTCGCTGGTCCAAATGTAGCTGATGTCGCCAGCCCATTTCTGATTGGGGCCAGTCGCTGAGAAATCTTGATCCAACAGATTTGGTGCAATGTTGAACGTGTGGTTGCTGTCCGTTGTCGCCTTGTATTTCTGGGTTCTGATGATCTTGATGCCATTCTCGCCCATCAGACGTCCGACCCTGCGATGGCCCACCGGTAATCCCAATTCTTGCAGTTCCTCGGTTATCCGAGGCCGCCCATAG
>NZ_JWIF01000052.1 GCF_000812685.1 Halocynthiibacter namhaensis | reverse complement strand
CATTTGTGCCGCACCGGTGATCATGTTTTTCACATAGTCAGCGTGACCTGGGCAGTCAACGTGTGCATAGTGACGGCCTTCAGTTTCATACTCAACGTGTGCAGTAGAAATGGTGATGCCGCGTGCTTTTTCTTCTGGCGCGCCGTCGATTTCGTCATACGCTTGGAAGTTGTCAGAAAACTGCTTCGTGATCGCAGCTGTCAACGTCGTCTTACCGTGGTCAACGTGACCGATGGTGCCGATGTTACAGTGCGGTTTATTACGCTCAAACTTTTCCTTAGCCATGGTGGCCTCCTGTCAAAATAGGTGGGCTATTGCCCAAATGAGGGATGCAGGGTGACCAAAGCCACCCCGCGAATTTTTTACTGAAATTATCCGGCGAATTTCGCTTGGATTTCTTCAGAGATATTTGATGGCACTGGTTCGTAGTGGGCGAACTGCATAGAGAAGTTCGCACGACCAGAAGACATTGAACGCAATGTGTTGATGTAACCAAACATGTTGGCCAGCGGCACAAAGCAGTCAATTGCAATCGCGTTACCACGAGAGTCTTGGCCCTGTACTTGCCCACGACGGGAAGTCAGATCGCCAATGATACCACCAGTATATTCATCAGGTGTGATCACTTCGACTTTCATGATTGGCTCAAGCATTTTCGCACCAGCTTTGCGCATACCTTCACGCATACACATACGTGCAGCGATCTCAAACGCAAGGATGGAGGAGTCAACATCGTGGAACTTACCGTCAAGCAAGGTCACTTTGAAATCGATCACAGGGAAGCCAGCAAGTGGGCCAGAGTCCATGACGGATTTGATGCCTTTTTCAACGCCCGGGATGTATTCCTTAGGAATAGCACCACCAACGATTTTGGACTCAAACGAGAAACCTTCGCCAGGCTCGGTCGGCGTGATGATCATTTTCACTTCGCCGTACTGACCAGAACCACCAGATTGTTTCTTGTGGGTGTAGGAATGCTCTACTTCGTGACCAATGGTCTCGCGGTAAGCAACCTGTGGTGCACCGATGTTCGCTTCCACTTTGAATTCACGACGCATACGATCGACGAGAATATCAAGGTGAAGTTCGCCCATGCCCTTCATGATGGTCTGACCAGATTCGATGTCAGTTTCCACACGGAAGGATGGATCTTCTGCGGACAAACGCTGAAGCGCGATACCCATTTTTTCTTGGTCGCCTTTTGTTTTTGGCTCAATGGCGATCTCGATCACAGGATCGGGGAACGTCATTGTTTCAAGAACAACAGGAGCATTCACAGCACAAAGCGTATCACCAGTGGTGGTATCTTTGAGGCCGCCCAAAGCGATAATATCGCCTGAGAATGCTTCAGAAATCTCGTCGCGATCGTTCGCGTGCATGACCATCATACGGCCAACACGTTCTTTACGACCTTTTGTCGAGTTCAAGAATGTGTCGCCCTTTTCCAATTTACCGGAATAGATCCGTGTAAATGTCAAAGAACCAACAAAGGGGTCATTCCAGATTTTAAACGCAAGGCCAGAAAACGCCATTTCATCATCCGCACGGCGGGCAATGTCACGTACTTCGTTTTCATCACCAGGCTTAAAGCCCATGTAATCAACAACATCCAGCGGGCTTGGCAGATAGTCAAGCACAGCGTTAAGCAGTGGCTGAACACCTTTGTTTTTGAAGGCAGAGCCACCAAGAACGGGAACGAAAGACATGTTCAAAGTACCGATGCGCAGCAATTTGCGCAGGGTTGGAACGTCTGGTTCTTCACCTTCAAGGTAAGCTTCCATCGCGTCGTCGTCTTGCTCAACAGCCGCTTCGACCATTTTCGCACGCCAAGTGTTCGCCATGTCTTGCAGGCTTTCACGGATCGGTGCTTTGACCCATGACGCGCCCAGATCTTCACCTTCCCACAACCATTCTTCCATGGTTACGAGATCAACAAGACCTTCAAGTTCAGTTTCCGCACCAATTGGTACGCCAACTGGAATAGCAACCGCACCAGTACGTTCTTCAATCATGTTTACACAGTTGAAGAAGTCCGCGCCGATTTTATCCATCTTGTTGATGAAAACCATACGTGGAACTTTGTAGCGGTCAGCCTGACGCCAAACAGTTTCAGTCTGTGGTTCAACGCCGGCGTTGCCGTCAAGAACACAAACCGCACCATCGAGAACCGCCAAGGAACGTTCAACTTCAATCGTGAAGTCAACGTGACCAGGGGTGTCAATGATGTTCAGGCGGTGCTTTTCACTGTCTGCGGTTGTACCATCTTCGGTACGCTCCCAGAAAGTAGTGGTCGCAGCAGACGTAATAGTAATACCACGTTCCTGTTCCTGCTCCATGTGGTCCATGGTTGCAGCGCCGTCATGTACTTCACCGATGTTATGTTCTTTACCGGTGTAAAACAGAATGCGTTCGGAACAGGTGGTTTTACCTGCGTCGATGTGGGCAATGATACCGAAGTTACGGTACCGTTCGAGGGGATACTCGCGAGCCATAATTCTCGTCCTAATCCTAAAGGGTTACCAGCGGTAATGGCTGAATGCTTTGTTCGCATCGGCCATTTTGTGAGTGTCTTCGCGTTTCTTCACGGCAGTACCACGAGAGTTCACTGCATCAAGCAGTTCACCAGCAAGGCGTTCTTCCATGGTGTTTTCGTTGCGTTTGCGCGCAGCGATGATCAACCAACGGATAGCAAGCGCTTCGCGACGCTCTGTGCGAACTTCAACAGGCACCTGGTAGGTAGCACCACCAACCCGACGGGAGCGAACTTCCACGGATGGTTTGATGTTTTCAAGAGCTTCATGGAAGACTTCAACCGGCGCACGTTTGATTTTATCTTCAACGCGGTCAAATGCGTTGTAAACAATACGTTCTGCGACAGATTTTTTACCATCTACCATCAGGTTGTTCATGAATTTAGACAATACGAGATCGCCAAATTTGGCGTCTGGTAGAATTTCGCGCTTTTCAGCGGCGTGACGTCTGGACATATCGTGTTTCCCTTACTTCGGACGCTTCGCGCCGTATTTCGAACGACGTTGTTTACGATCTTTAACGCCCTGGGTATCCAGAACACCGCGAAGGATGTGGTAACGCACACCTGGAAGATCTTTTACGCGACCGCCACGAATCAGAACCACAGAGTGTTCCTGAAGGTTGTGGCTTTCACCTGGGATGTAAGAAATTACTTCGAAGCCATTGGTCAAGCGCACTTTGGCAACTTTACGCATCGCAGAGTTTGGTTTCTTAGGAGTCGTTGTATAGACGCGAGTACAGACGCCGCGTTTTTGCGGGCACGACTGCAGGTGCATCGATTTAGAACGTTTTACTTTCGGCTGGCGCGGCTTGCGGATCAGCTGTTGTATCGTTGGCATTCCGGTTATTTCCCCGTGTTGCAACACATTTCAGTAATAAAAGTACCTTGCCGAATGCAAAGCACCAAAACCGCATACGCTTCCATCATTGGAAACGACGCGGCCTGTTTTCAGAGGATTAAGGCTTTGCACACCTAGATCATGATCACATAAGTTAAACATCAGGCAGGAAAATCCTTACCCAATTGGTCGCCGTATATGGAGAGTCGCAGTTCTTGTCAACACCAGGCCCGTCACTGTTTGAACCTGATTTTGCAGGTCGCTCACTTCATTTTTCCGTCGAAATCGGGCTGCGTCACCACCCGTTCTCGGTAAAACGCAAACCCCCCAGATGCGACCACAATACAGATCCCAATCCAGGTCAGAACGTCAGGCCAATCGCCCCATAGATACCAGCCAACGACCAACGCCCATATCAATCCGGTGTAACGGAACGGGGCTGTAAAACTAACTTCACCCACCCGCATCACAGCAACGCTGAAGTAGTATCCGCCAAGTAAGAAGAAACTCGCCATCACCATCAGCACGGCTTCACGCATAGCGACAGGTTTCCACGCAGACGTGTCCCATAACAACACAAGCCCCGCAGCGACCGTAACCCCAACAGCGCCAATGATCGCGATGACCATGCTTGGAACTTCCTTCGACAATGGGCGCGCGCACATATCGCGCAGCGTTACGAACGCCACCGCCAGCAAACCATAAATGGAATAGCTGTTAAATCCGCTTCCCCCGGGCTGTACGATGAACATCACACCGACAAAACCAATAAGAATTGCACTCCAACGTCGCCATCCCACCCTTTCACGCAGAAACACTGCGCCTGCCATCGTGATCGCAAGCGGCAACGCTTGCATGACGGCGGTCAGGTTCGCGAGGGGCATATTGAACAAAGCGGTCAAAAAGAAATAGGCTGCAAAGACCTCGGCAATGCCCCGTAAATTTCCCCAGGCCCAATCCTTGCCAGACATACGAAAGTTCAACTGCCCCAACATCGCCGCGAGGATGAACATCAAAATGATCGTCAGCGTCCCGCGCATCAGCAAGAGTTGCTGCAACGACATGGCATCGCCAATCAACTTAAGGCAGCTATCATTCGCCACAAAGCAAGCCATGCTTGCCACCATCAAGAGCGCACCGCGCGTATTTTCATGCATCAGGAATACCCATCGCTACCGTGCAACCGCGTTGCCAATACGCCAACTACTGCGCGAGACATCAATCATTGTCCAGACGCAACTACAATTTTGTACAACTTCGCGGATTGATCTTCCAAACCTCGTCACAACGGATTGGTCTCTGTCAAATCGACAGATGTACCATCCGAGGTTTTCTTAGACAGTTTCGCCCATCAGCCAAAACTGAATAGCTCAGCACAATCTTACATCGGAATTTGTAAGGTGACGCGAATGTACTGAACCAAAAAGGGCCCCGCAAATGCGAGGCCCCTTCTATAGCTATTGCTCAAGTCATCAATCGTTGCTGATGATACCTGAATCGCGCATTTCGCTCATCATGGCTTCGGCTTGGGCCATGTCTGCATCTTCAGTTGTCGGCGCCGCCAATGCAGCCGCTTGTTCTGCTTCTTCGCGACGGGCTTCTAGAACCACGTTGTCACGATCCGCAGCAACTTTGCGAACTTGCTGTGTTGCACCACCGGTACCAGCTGGGATCAAACGACCCACGATGACGTTCTCTTTGAGGCCAACCAGTTTATCACGTTTACCCTGAACGGAAGCTTCCGTCAGAACCCGCGTGGTTTCCTGGAAGGACGCCGCTGAGATGAAGGAACGTGTCTGCAAGGACGCTTTGGTGATCCCCAGAAGGATCGGTTCGCCTTTTGCAGTGCGTACGCCGCGTTCAATCGCCTTGGCATTTGCCGCGTCGAATTCCGCTTTGTCCACATGTTCGCCTTTCAACAATGTGGTCTCACCAGAGTCAGAGATTTCCCATTTCTGCAGCATTTGACGCACGATAACTTCGATGTGTTTATCGTTAATCTTCACGCCTTGCAGACGGTAAACGTCCTGAACTTCGTCGATCATATAGTTCGCAAGCGCTTCCACACCCATAACCGCAAGAATGTCATGCGGAGCAGGGTTACCGTCCATCAGGTATTCACCCTTGTGGATGAGATCGCCTTCAGCAACAGGAATGTGTTTGCCCTTAGGAACCATGTATTCAACGGTTTCCATAGTGTCATCAAGTGGTTCAATAGAGATGCGACGTTTGTTCTTATAGTCACGACCAAAGCGCACATAACCATCGATTTCGGCGATGATCGCGTGATCTTTTAGACGGCGTGCCTCGAACAATTCCGCAACCCGTGGCAGACCACCGGTGATGTCCTTGGTTTTAGAACCTTCACGCGGGATACGCGCAACAATGTCACCGGCAATAACCTCTTGGCCATCTTCAATCGACAGAACCGCATCAACCGACATCGCATAAGACACAGGATTACCTGCATCGTTGCGCATTGGTTCGCCGTCCTGATCCATGACGATGATCTCAGGCTTAAGTTCGTTGCCTTTTGGCGCTGCACGCCAATCGATAACGATCTTCTGGGTCATACCAGTTGCATCATCTGTCTCGTCGCGGATGGCAATACCAGACACGAGGTCAACAAATTTCGCGGTACCTGATTTTTCAGCAATGATCGGCAGAGTGTATGGATCCCACTCAAACATCTTATCGCCATGAGCCACTTTTGCGCCGTCTTTGACGTGCATTTTGGAACCATAACCGATTTTGAAGCTTGCGCGTTCTTCACCGTTCTCATCAATAATCGCAACTTGCATGTTCCGGCCCATAACAACCATTTCACCGGCTGCATTTTCCAGAACCGCAGGATTGCGATATTCGATTTTGCCTTCAGCGGATGCTTCCTGGAAGGATTGCTGACCACCGGCCTGCGCAACACCACCAATGTGGAACGTACGCATGGTCAGCTGTGTGCCTGGCTCACCAATGGATTGCGCAGCGATAATGCCAACCGCCTCGCCTTGGTTAACCATTGTACCACGTGCAAGGTCACGACCGTAACATGCAGCACATACACCTTCTTCAGCTTCACAGGTCAGTGGGCTGCGAACGCGCATGGATGCAAGGCCAGAGTCCTCGATCATATCTGCTTTGCGCTCATCAATAAGCGTGCCAGCAGGCATCATCAGTTCTTCCGTGCCAGGACGCAGAACATCGTCAGCCGTTACACGACCAAGGCAACGTTCGCCCATGGATGCCACGACTTCGCCGTCGTTAACTGCCGCAGAAATGGTCACTGCCATGTCAGTTCCGCAATCATGCGCACGCACGATGCAGTCCTGCGCAACATCAACCAGACGACGCGTCAGATAACCAGAGTTCGCTGTTTTAAGCGCGGTATCAGACAGACCCTTACGAGCACCGTGGGTAGAGTTGAAGTACTCAAGAACCGACAGACCTTCTTTAAAGTTCGAGATGATCGGTGTTTCGATGATGTCGCCATTCGGCTTCGCCATCAGACCGCGCATACCGCCCAGCTGTTTCATCTGCGTCACAGAACCACGCGCACCAGAGTGCGCCATCATGTAACAGAGTTTGGCTCGTTCTCAGCGCCGTTCTCATCAGAACCAGTATCCGAAATCGTGCTCATCATTGAGTCGGTGACTTTGTCGTTACATTTTGACCATGCATCGATCGCTTTGTTATATTTCTCACCCTGAGTGATCAGGCCGTCCATATATTGCTGCTCAAAGCCCTTAACTTGATCACGGGTGTCATTCACCAGTGGCCATTTGTTGTCAGGGATAACCATGTCGTCTTTACCGAAGGAAATACCGGCTTTGAAAGCTTCTTTAAAGCCAGTGGACATGATCTGGTCACAGAAGATGACAGATTCTTTCTGACCGCAATAACGGTAGACAGTATCAATAACCGTTTGAACTTCCTTCTTACGCAGAAGACGGTTCACAAGATCGAATGGCGCCTTAGAGTTCTGAGGCAGCAGTTGACCCAAGCGCACACGACCAGGTGTGGTCTCAAAGCGCGTCATCACGGTGTTGCCTTCTTCATCAACCTGCGGAACGCGGGCTGTGATTTTGGCGTGCAAGTGAACTTCACCAGCATCCAACGCGTGTTGCACTTCGTCAGCATCAGCAAAGACCATGCCTTCGCCTTTCATGCCCTCGCGTTGCATCGTGATATAGTAGATGCCCAAGATCATATCCTGTGACGGAACGATGATCGGTGCGCCGTTTGCAGGCGACAGAACGTTGTTCGTGGACATCATCAAGACGCGACACTCAAGCTGCGCTTCCAAGGAAAGCGGTACGTGAACAGCCATTTGGTCGCCGTCAAAGTCAGCGTTAAACGCGGAACAAACCAGCGGGTGCAGCTGAATAGCTTTGCCTTCGATCAGTACAGGTTCAAACGCCTGGATACCAAGACGGTGAAGGGTCGGCGCACGGTTCAGCATGACTGGGTGTTCGCGGATCACTTCATCCAAGATATCCCAAACTTCGGGACGCTCTTTTTCCACCAATTTCTTGGCTTGCTTCACGGTGGATGACAGACCTTTGGCTTCAAGACGCGAATAGATAAACGGCTTGAACAGCTCAAGCGCCATCTTCTTGGGAAGACCACATTGATGCAGTTTCAATTCGGGGCCGGTCACAATCACGGAACGACCCGAGAAATCAACACGTTTGCCCAAAAGGTTTTGACGGAAACGACCTTGTTTACCCTTCAGCATATCGCTGAGAGATTTCAAAGGACGTTTGTTGGCGCCCGTGATCACACGACCACGGCGACCGTTGTCAAACAACGCATCCACAGATTCCTGCAACATACGTTTTTCGTTACGTACGATGATGTCAGGTGCGCGAAGCTCGATCAGACGCTTTAGACGGTTGTTCCGGTTGATCACGCGACGGTAAAGGTCGTTGAGGTCAGACGTCGCGAAACGGCCGCCATCCAGTGGAACCAATGGGCGCAATTCTGGCGGAATAACCGGAATAACGGTCATGATCATCCACTCAGGACGGTTGCCAGATTCAAGGAAGCTTTCAACGATCTTCAAACGTTTGATGATCTTCTTAGGCTTCAATTCACCCGTTGCCACAGCAAGGTCAGCGCGCAGCGCTTCTGCTTCGGCTTCTAGGTCAATCATAGACAGCATTTCGCGGATCGCTTCAGCGCCGATGCCAGCGGTGAAAGCATCCATGCCGTATGCGTCTTGCGCGTCCATGTATTCTTCTTCTGACATCAGCTGACCGAAAGTCAGGTCTGTGAGGCCAGGTTCGATCACAACGTAGTTTTCGAAGTATAGAATGCGTTCGAGATCGCGAAGCGTCACGTCCAACATCAGGCCAATCCGAGAAGGAAGGGACTTGAGGAACCAAATATGCGCAACTGGGGATGCCAGTTCGATATGGCCCATACGTTCACGGCGCACTTTTTGCAGTGTTACTTCCACACCACATTTCTCGCAGACAACGCCGCGATATTTCATGCGCTTATATTTACCACAGAGACATTCGTAATCTTTGATTGGGCCAAAGATCCGAGCACAGAACAGACCATCGCGTTCTGGCTTGAATGTACGGTAGTTGATGGTTTCCGGTTTCTTAATCTCACCGAAAGACCACGAAAGAATCCGTTCCGGAGACGCCAGAGACACTTTGATTTCATCAAAGGTCTTCTGTGGCGCGAGCGGGTTAAACGGGTTTGTTGACAGTTCCTGGTTCATTTTGCGTACCTTTATTTAAGGGGGAAGGAAGGGTGAATAAGGCGCGAGGCCTTATTCATCTTCCTCCGCATCCAGGAGTTCCATGTTGAGGCCGAGGCCCCGGACTTCTTTCACAAGCACGTTGAAGCTTTCAGGCACACCGGCCTCAAAGTTATCTTCGCCTTTGACAATGCTTTCATAGACTTTCGTCCGGCCTGCCACGTCATCCGACTTAACAGTAAGCATTTCTTGCAGCGTGTATGCCGCGCCATAAGCTTCCAATGCCCAGACTTCCATCTCACCGAAGCGCTGGCCACCGAACTGTGCTTTGCCGCCCAGAGGTTGCTGCGTCACGAGAGAGTAAGGCCCAGTTGAACGTGCGTGAATTTTGTCGTCCACGAGGTGATGTAGTTTCAGCAGATATTTCATACCCACTGTGACTTCACGGGCGAATTGTTCACCTGTGCGGCCATCAAACAGCACCGATTGACCAGAAGTGTTAAAGCCGGCGCGTGTCAGCGCTTCGTTAACGTCTGCTTCTTTCGCGCCGTCAAAAACAGGCGTCGCGATTGGAACACCACCGGTGACATTACCCGCAGCTTCAAGAAGCTGATCTTGGGTCATGCCTTCGATACCTTCAGCGTAAACTTCGTCGCCGTAAGCATTGCGCATCGCGTTTTTCACTTGGTCAATATCGCCATCACGACGGAAGCCTTGCAGCGCCTCATCGATATCACGACCCAGACCACGGCCAGCCCAACCCATGTGGGTTTCTAGGATCTGACCAACGTTCATACGTGAAGGCACGCCGAGCGGGTTCAAACAGAAATCAACCGGGGTACCGTCAGCCAGGAACGGCATATCTTCGATTGGAACAACCTTAGAAATAACACCTTTGTTCCCGTGACGACCCGCCATTTTATCACCGGGCTGAAGCTTACGCTTCACAGCAATAAAGACTTTAACCATCTTCATCACACCAGGTGGTAGGTCATCACCACGACGTACTTTTTCAACTTTGTCTTCGAAGCGCGCGTCAAGTGCACGTTTCTGCAGCTCGTATTGCTCATTCAGAGCTTCAACGATTTGTGCCGCATCTTCGTCTTCAAGCGCCAGCTGCCACCACAGACCGCGGGACAATTCTGACAGAACCTCTTCCGTGATCATCGTGTTAGGTTTCAGGCCTTTCGGACCTTTCACCGCAACATTACCCAGGATTTGATCGCGCAGACGTGCATAGATGTTGCGATCCAAGATCGCGAGCTCATCGTCACGGTCACGGGCAAGGCTTTCGACTTCTTCACGCTCAATTTGCAGGGCACGTTCGTCTTTTTCCACACCATGGCGGTTAAAGACGCGTACTTCTACAACGGTGCCGAAATCTCCAGGTTTCACACGCATAGATGTGTCACGCACATCGGACGCTTTCTCACCAAAGATCGCACGCAGAAGCTTTTCTTCCGGTGTCATCGGGCTTTCGCCTTTTGGTGTGATTTTACCCACCAAGATGTCGCCAGGTTCTACGTCTGCACCGATGTAAACGATACCAGCCTCATCGAGGTTGCGCAGCGCTTCTTCACCAACGTTTGGAATATCACGGGTGATTTCCTCAGGGCCAAGCTTCGTATCACGGGCCGCAACTTCGAATTCTTCGATGTGTACGGATGTGAAGACGTCATCACGAGAAATGCGTTCAGAAATGAGGATTGAATCCTCATAGTTGTACCCATTCCAAGGCATAAACGCCACGACGATGTTCTTACCAAGAGCCAATTCACCGATGTCAGTGGATGGACCGTCAGCAATCACTTCGGCTTTGGTTACCGTGTCACCAACCTTCACCAATGGGCGCTGGTTGATACATGTGTTTTGGTTGGAACGCTGGAACTTGCGCAGACGATAGATGTCCACACCCGCGTCGCCCATTTCAAGGTCAGACGTGGCGCGCACAACGATACGTGTTGCGTCGACTTGGTCAACAACACCACCGCGTTTCGCCATGATCGCCGCACCGGAATCGCGAGCAACAACTTCTTCAATGCCGGTACCAACAAGTGGCGCCTCTGCCTGAAGCAGTGGAACAGCCTGACGCATCATGTTCGAACCCATCAAGGCTCTGTTCGCATCGTCATTCTCAAGGAATGGGATCAAGGACGCCGCAACAGACACAAGCTGTTTTGGTGACACATCGATCAGGTCAACGTTCTCACGCTGAGACAGTTTATAATCGCCAGATTGACGGGTTGAAACCAGCTCATTTTCGAAGTTGCCGTTTTCATCCAATTGCGCGTTGGCCTGTGCCACTGTGTGACGCATTTCTTCGGTCGCGGACATATACTGAACATCGTCGGTCACGTGACCGTCAACAACCTTGCGGTAAGGTGTTTCGATGAAGCCGTATTTGTTCACACGTGCGAAAGTTGCCAGTGAGTTGATCAGACCAATATTCGGCCCCTCAGGCGTTTCAATCGGACACATACGACCATAGTGGGTTGGATGAACATCGCGGACTTCAAAGCCAGCACGTTCACGTGTCAAACCGCCGGGCCCAAGCGCTGAAAGGCGACGCTTATGCGTGACTTCCGACAGTGGGTTGGTTTGGTCCATGAACTGGGACAGCTGGGAAGAGCCAAAGAATTCACGAACCGCAGCCGCAGCTGGTTTCGCATTGATTAAGTCCTGTGGCATCACAGTGTCGATTTCAACGGAAGACATACGTTCTTTGATCGCACGTTCCATACGCAACAGACCAACACGGTATTGGTTTTCCATCAGCTCGCCAACGGAACGCACACGACGGTTACCAAGGTGGTCAATATCGTCAATGCCGCCTTTACCATCACGCAGTTCAACCAGCGCTTTGATACAGGAGATAATGTCTTCTTTGCGCAAAGTACGCTGTGTGTCTTCAGCATCGAGTGCCAGACGCATGTTCATTTTCACACGGCCAACCGCGGAAAGGTCATAACGCTCACTGTCGAAGAACAATGTGTCAAACAAAGCAGATGCCGCATCAACGGTGGGCGGCTCGCCCGGACGCATAACGCGGTAGATATCCATAAGCGCTGTATCACGGCCCATGTTTTTATCATTCGCCATTGTGTTGCGGATGTAAGGACCAACATTCACGTTGTCGATGTCGAGAGTTGGGATCTCTTTAACACCAGCTTCGAGAAGCTCTTGCAGGGTACCGCCAATGATGTCGCCGTCTTTGTCCATCTCAAGCGTCAGCTCATCGCCAGCTTCAGCATAGATCGCGCCGGTTTCTTCGTTGATGATGTCTTTCGCAACAAAACGACCAACGATCTGGTCGAATGGCACCAATAGATCGGTAACGTTGCCTTCGTCGATCAGTTTCTTAACCGCCCGAGGGGTCACTTTTTTGCTGGCTTCCGCAATTACTTCGCCAGATTTCGCATCCACAAGATCAAACGTAGGACGTGTGCCTTTTACGCGCTCAGCGAAGAACTTGGTCACCCAGCCTTTGTTCTTCTTCAGCTTGTAGTTCACAGTGTCGTAATACGCGTCACAAATGCCTTCTTGGTCCAGACCCAATGCATAAAGCAGGGTGGTCACAGGAAGTTTGCGGCGACGGTCGATCCGTGCAAAAACAACGTCTTTCGCGTCAAATTCAAAGTCCAACCAAGAACCGCGGTAGGGAATAATGCGGCAAGCAAACAGAAGTTTACCTGAGGAATGGGTTTTGCCTTTGTCGTGGTCAAAGAACACACCAGGGGAACGGTGCATTTGGGAAACGATCACGCGCTCAGTGCCGTTCACAACAAATGTGCCGTTTGGTGTCATCAAAGGCATATCGCCCATGAATACGTCTTGTTCTTTGATGTCTTTAACAGATTTCGCACCTGTATCTTCGTCGATATCAAACACGATCAAACGCAAAGTCACCTTAAGGGGTGCTGCGTAGGTCATGTCACGCTGCATGCATTCTTCAACGTCGTATTTTGGTTTTTCCAACTCGTATTTCACGAATTCCAAAATGGAAGTTTCGTTGAAATCCTTGATCGGGAAAACCGATTGGAAAACACCTTTAATGCCTTCGCCATCCATAGGTTCCAGCGTGTCGCCGGATCTCAGGAATAGGTCGTAGGAAGATTTCTGAACCTCAATAAGGTTCGGCATCTCGAGGACTTCACGGATTTTACCGAAATATTTACGAAGCCGTTTTTGGCCGAGGTAGGTTTGAGCCATGCGCGTGGTCACCTTCATTTTTTTCGCTGGCGCGTGCCTGTCGGGGGTCACAGACGCGTGCGTACAAAAAACAATACATTCAGATCTATTCGTGCAAGCCTTCCCAGGGGCTGCTCCCGATCTATTGAACATACCTTAGAAAAATCTTTCAACGCTGCGACACTTCCAACGTTAACGAAACATCTTTCTAAGACAGGTTCGGCTGGACCCGGATTTTCACCAGGTCCAGCCAAATTTCATGTGGCTCCCGAAGGGGCCAAGGGCCAATTAGGCCACTTCGACTTCTGCGCCAGCTGCTTCCAGCTTGCCTTTAACGTCGTCAGCTTCAGCTTGATCAACGCCTTCTTTGATTTTGCCGCCAGCTTCAACAAGCTCTTTAGCTTCTTTGAGGCCAAGACCAGTGATCGCACGAACTTCTTTGATCACGTTGATCTTAGAAGCGCCTGGGCTTTTCAGAATTACGTCGAATTCTGTTTTTTCTTCAGCCGCATCAGCGCCTGCAGGACCAGCCATCATGACAGCGCCGCCAGCTGCTGGTTCAATGCCATACTCGTCTTTGAGGATGGTTTTCAGTTCTTGTGCTTCGAGAAGGGTAAGACCTACGATCTCTTCAGCAAGTTTTTTCAGATCAGCCATTATACTGTTTCCGTTCTTTCAGTTTCTGTTCCAACGCGCGAGGGTATCCCTGCGAAGGTCTCAAGTTGCTTAAGCAGCTTTGTCTTCAATTGTAGACAAAACGCCTGCGATATTGCTTGCAGGTGCGCCAATCGCGCTGGCAATGTTAGAAGCAGGTGCGCCGATACAGCCAACGATAGAAGCAATAAGCTCATCACGTGACGGCATCGCTGCAACGGCTTTAACGCCAGCAACGTCCAGAGCATTCTCACCCATAGCACCACCAAGGATAACGAGTTTATCGTTTTCTTTGGCGTACTCCTGAGACACTTTGGCAGCTGCCACAGGGTCTTCAGAATAGGTCAGAACGGTCATACCCGTAAGAAGATCAGAAATGCTTGCGCAAGGCTTTCCTTCCAGGGCGATTTTGGCGAGCCTGTTTTTGGCAACACGTACGGATCCACCAGCTTCACTCATACGAGCGCGCAGATCCTGCATTTCAGCAACTGTAAGGCCTTCGTAGCGGCTAACCACAACGACGCCAGAGCTTTCAAAGATTTGGCCGAGTTCGTCGACCAGTTGTCCTTTAAGTGCTCTATCCACAGTTTCACTCCAATTATGAGGGGCTTACACCCCCCGGCTCTACTTTGCCGGATGCAGAACATCCAGCGTTCGGGTCCGTATTACGGGGCCAGTCCAAAACCACCCGAGGAGATCCTCGAAATAATCCGGTCATACCCGTCTCAGGCAGGAATTATGAAGGTCAAATGACAATCACCCACCGTCTTGGACGAAAGCAAAAGAGCGCACGACGAATCGCACGCTTTTCTACAAAGCTGTATCTATGAAATTTCCCAGGGTTTTCCAAGAGCTGATTTCAACTCTGCATCAAAATCAATCCAATTGTTTCGATTATGCAAACCCTACATAGCCCTATATCACATTCGCCACGAATTGGCAAAGCCGGGCCTCAAGATGGGAAAGGGCATTGCAGCCACGATATTTTTAAGTGTTATTGATTGTAGGTTTGATAGAATACATCAGGTCTTCCATGAAATGTTAAAAGGGTTTTCGACGATGAATAAGTTAATATGGATTGCCGGACTGATGGCTTTGGGCGCTTGCGGCACGTCTACCAGCACCACGACAGCGACACCTGAGACCAACACAGCAACCACGGCTACCGCAGCCATGACCGGCAATGGTGAAACGCAGATCATCATCTACCGGACATCCTATATGGGCCTGGCCGTTCAGCCAAAGATCTTTGTGGATGGTCGCCAAGTCGGCACATGTACGCCAGGTGCTGCCCAAACAGTTGCAGTCGCGGCTGGAACACATGAGCTGCGCGCGCGCGCTCTCAGAAACTGCCGTCGCGATTCCCGTCATAGCGGGCCAAACGACTTATGTACGTTGCTCAATCGGATTTGGATTGATTGCTGGGCGTGTGAATTTCACCGTTGTGCCGGCTTCCGAAGCCGCTTCAAAAGTTGCCCGTCTACGTTAACAACCCACAATGCCAACATTAGGCATTCATGAAACCATACGAAAAAGGGCGCCCAGTGGGACGCCCTTTTTTAATTTCAATACAAGCGAAGCTTACTCGCCAGTAGCGCTGTCTACAGAAACAGTCACGCCTGCACCCATTGTGGATGTCAGTGTGATGGATTTCATGTAAGCGCCTTTGGCGCCAGCTGGTTTCGCTTTTGCAACGGCGTCGATGAAGGAACGCACGTTTTCAACCAGTTTCGCTTCGTCGAAAGATGCTTTGCCGACACCTGCGTGTACAACACCAGCTTTTTCAACTTTGAACTGCACTTCGCCGCCTTTAGCAGCTTCAACAGCAGCTTTAACGTCCATAGTAACAGTGCCAACTTTTGGGTTTGGCATCAGGTTGCGTGGGCCAAGTACTTTACCCAAGCGGCCAACAACAGGCATCATGTCAGGTGTTGCGATACAACGATCGAATTCGATCTTGCCGCCCTGAACGATTTCCATCAGGTCTTCTGCGCCAACGATGTCTGCACCAGCAGCCTGAGCTTCTTCAGCTTTTGGACCGCGTGCAAAAACAGCAACGCGCATTGTTTTGCCAGTGCCGTTAGGCAGCGCAACAACACCACGAACCATTTGGTCAGCGTGACGTGGGTCAACACCCAAGTTTACAGCGATTTCAACGGTCTCGTCGAATTTCGCAGTCGCGTTGGCTTTCACCAATGCAACAGCATCTTCAACAGTGACGTTAGATTTGCCAGCAAAAGCAGCGCGAACAGCGGTGGTACGTTTTCCGTATTTAGCCATCTTACTTAACCTCGATGCCCATAGAACGTGCAGAACCAAGGATGATCTGCATAGCAGCATCGATGTCGTTTGCGTTCAGGTCTTTCATTTTAGCTTCGGCGATTTCTTTCACCTGAGCTGCAGTTACGGAACCAACAGTCTCACGACCTGGAAGTTTCGCACCAGAGGACAGCTTTGCAGCTTTCTTCAGGAAGTAAGACGCAGGTGGCGTCTTGATGTCCATAGTGAAGGACTTATCCTGGTAGTATGTGATCACGGTTGGGCAAGGTGCGCCAACTTCAAGGTCCTGTGTTTTCGCGTTAAACGCTTTACAGAATTCCATGATGTTGATGCCGCGTTGACCCAAAGCTGGACCTACGGGTGGGGATGGGTTGGCTTTACCTGCAGGAACCTGCAGTTTCATTGTGCCAGCGAGCTTTTTAGCCATGAGGCTTCTCCTGTTATCACCACATCACGATCATCGTGATGCTTTTGGTTTAGTGGTTCAGTCCGGGCGCCTAAGCCCCCTCGCCTCCCACAGCTCTCACTTAGGCTTCTTTCGTTACCTGCGTGAATTCGAGTTCAACCGGGGTTTCCCGGCCAAAGATAGATACGGTCACTTTGAGGCGTTGGTTTTCTTCATCCACCTCTTCGACCATGCCATCGAAGCCCTCAAACGGACCATCGTTGACAGAAACTTTTTCACCCACTTCAAAGTGGATAAGTGTGCGTGGGGCTTCGATGCCTTCTTCAACACGGTTCAGAAGCGCATTCACTTCTGCGTCACGCATGGGCATTGGACGACCCTGTGGGCCCAGAAAGCCAGTGACGCGGTTGATAGAGTTCACAAGGTGATAACCTTCGTCGGACATTTCCATGTGGATCAAAACATAGCCCGGCATAAAGCGACGCTCAGAGGTCACCTTCTTACCGCGGCGCACTTCGATCACTTCTTCAGTTGGAACCAACACTTCTTCGATCTGCTCTTCCAGACCGTTTTCGATCACGGAATGTCTGATCTGTTCAGCAATTTTCTTCTCGAAGTTCGAAAGAACGCTTACAGAATACCACCGTTTCGCCATCGTGCTGTGCCTCACATTGCCGGTTTCACCACAGGGGTTAGGCCGGAAAGTTCAAATTCATCAAACGGTTAACCCGTTGCTCGCCGGAACAAAAAACAGCGCGCACCTCGAATCGATGCACGCAGTCCCGAATATGTTGCCCGGAATAGACGCGACGCCCAGATTTATCAAGCGAATTCAGGGGCGCGTCTAGGACCAGGAGATCACCCGAAGTAGGTGAAAATCGCCTGCAGACCATTGCGGAAAATCAGATCAACCAGTGAAAAGAAAATCGCGGCGACCGCGGATAGCACAAAGACCATCCCAGTGGTCAACAGCACTTCACGCCGTGTTGGCCAAACAACTTTGGAAACCTCAGCACGCGTTTGCTGAATGAATTGTGCTGGATTGGTTTTAGCCATAGTTCTCGCCTTGCGGTTTTTTCGGACTTCGGAATAGGCAGCAGATACGCGCTTTGACTTGGGAATTCAAGCCTTCGCAGCGCAGTTATCTCAACCGGTCTTGCCGCAGCCGTTCAAACGGATCCGTGGAGCGGCCATGACGTTGGGCAACATTCTTAGACACGGCCCCGTAATTTACACCAAACAGACGTTCCCGAGCACGAAATACTACGGTCCGCAGGCGCTGAACGAGAAACCCAAGCAGGCCAGGCGCTGCTTGACCAGCATTCAACACACGTGTGGGATGTTGGCGTGCGACGTCAGACCCGCCTTTGTCTCGCTCTTCTGTATCCATCTCAGTTGTCCACCCCTTGTCACAGCTTTTCTTGCCGGTTCGCCATCTTCCAAGTCATTCAAACTGGCTAAACTTAGACCGCAACCATTTGCGTTTCAGGAAGGCAAAAATGTGACCCGACTCAAGCAATCACAAGGCATTGCGCAGATTTACAGTGACCGTGGACGATTTCAGAATGGGCGCGCGTAATGAAACGCGTATCAGACGTGCTGCAACAGCGCTGACGTTGCCTCGACCAATATCAACGCACCTGCGCCACCGATCACAACTGCGGCGCTTTGATTGAGTTTTCTAAGCGCCGCGCCATCTGACATCACGTTGCGGGCCTTGGCGGCCAGGAACGCATATGGCGTCAACGCCACAAACAACACGACGACTGTCAGCACGGACAAAACCATCCATTGGCCAAAACCGACGCGCCCCAAATCTAGCACGGATGGCAAAAGCGCTAAGTAGAAGATAATTGGCTTTGGATTCCCCAAAGTCACGATATACGCTGCAAACATTGCAGCCACAGGCGTACGTTCTGTTCCCGACGCCACCGATGTCTTCTGTACGTCGCTCGCCCAAAACCCCCATGCCAAATAAAGAAGATATAGCGCGCCAAAAAGCTTGATCACCACAAATGCGCCGGCAAAGGTTTTCGCGACCGCCGCCAATCCGACAATCGCCACGGTCAACCACGTCACATCGCCCAGCGCGATCCCGAGCATAAAGAAACCCGTGCGACGCGCGTTCCCGCCCAAGGATTGCCCAACCAACGCCGCTATTCCGGGCCCCGGAATAGCGGCAGCAATAAACAATGCAGCTGCATAGGCAAAAAACGGTGTGATCGTATCCATAATGCTGTCCACTTCATGGCATCACACCGTGACTTCCGGCGAACCAGCGCCAAGCAGGCAGCTTGGCTTTAATGCTATTAGAAATATGGTGACTGGCAGGGGCTGAGGGACTCGAACCCACGACCCTCGGTTTTGGAGACCGATGCTCTACCAACTGAGCTAAACCCCTATCACCATCGCCGGATTACGCCAGCTGCGAGAGGGACGCAACCCGGAAATGCGAAATTGCCTGAATTTTCTGTGTATTTCTAATCTCGGGCGAGACAAATCAGCCATAAACAGTACCGAGACCAAACTCGGTTGGCGGCCATGGAGTATCAGATCGTCTTTCTCTCTCGGTCATAAAGGTCAAAAACCGAACACGTTAAGTTCAACACTTGCAACCATGTCGCCTGTATCTTCCTCACCCAACAAAGCTGGCCGTAGAAATCACGTCGTCCCTTCGACTTCGTGAGCGTGCGTTATGCTGATTTTGTTGTGCCATTCCAATACCTGCACAGATCGGTTCACCAATGGTTCACGCCCCGGCTGCGTCAATCAACATATATGCCCAAATTTCGTGAGACTTTCGTGTTTTCCCAAAGCCGCGCAGCACCGTCATGGTTCTCTCATCGACACATTCGTCGAGACACGTTGATGAACTCTCAATAAAGGAAAATACCATGAAAACATCTATCGCAGCCCTCGCCACCGCAGCTTCCCTAACCTTCGGCTTCGCGGCTTCTTCCGCCTCTGCAATGGAGATGGAATTGAATATGATTACCGGTGCAGTCTTCAACACACTTTCCTCTGCAGGCTTGCCCACCGATGTTATCCAACAACTATCTTTGGCTGAAATTGCTGAAATCCAGCTCACGCTGCACGGCGGTGATGGCGAAGGCGAAAAAATGCGTGTCATCCGCAACATCCTGGCACGTCACCAGTAAATCTGCCCCAGCAGAAACATGCCGACATGGTAAACAATCGTGCCGGAGGGTTAAAACCACCTTCGACACGACCTATGTATATCACTCATCTTGCAAAGGCTTTGATATGCTAAAAACCCTCACCATGACCGTTGCGCTGCTCGCCGCTGTCCCTGCGGCAGCGGACAACGCACATCTGGATCGCTCCGCCAGCAATGTTTTGCGTCAGTACAACATTCAAACTCCCGTTTCGGAACTCACCAGTCACCAAAAGCACAATATCGTGTTGATTGCACACAGCGGAAAAGACGGAGGCAAACGCGCTCAGATCCTAAGCGCATTGGGGCAAGGGGTATTGGGGCGACTTCTAAACCGCTAAATGTAAGGCTGAGATATCATCACCCTGGTCTTGTCGCGGTTTAGTTCCGGTCTCTTTCGAGCAATGTTTGCTATGAAGGAGATAGAGAATGGCAAAGAGATACACAGACGAGTTTCGGCGTGATGCGGTGCGCATGGCGACGACGAGTGGCTTAACGCGGCCTCAACTTTCATCAGATTTAGGGGTTGGGCTTTCGACGCTGAACAAATGGGTTCAACAGCATCAACACGATGACCTGATGTCAGGACCGCATGAAGACGTTGAGAAGGAGAACACGCGGCTTCGCAAGGAAGTCCGTCTGCTGCGCGAGGAGAGGGAAGTGTTAAAAAAGGCGGCAATCTTCTTTGCAGGCCAAAGCCGGTGAGATTTGCGTTCATCGACGCCTGGAAAGAAGAATGGCCAGTTGAGTTCCTGTGCAAAGTTATGCGGGTCACATCACGTGGTTTTCGCGCGTGGCGGGTTCGCCCGATGAGCCAGCGTCAACGCGATGATATGGTGATCCTGGCTCACATCCGTGAACAGCATCGCTTAAGCCTGCAAAGC
>NZ_JWIF01000051.1 GCF_000812685.1 Halocynthiibacter namhaensis | reverse complement strand
GGTGATGAATATATCGATGGCTCCGAGATCACACACGGCACTTTGGTGTGGACACATCTTGACCCGGTCCCACGCGAAAGACCAACAGAGTGAAGCGCCTGATACCTCTCGCCGCCTTTATAATATTTGCATATTTCTATTGGATCGCACCTTCCCAAAAGGCAGCACAGGCCACTCAAGCAGAACAAGAACGGATCACAGCCATGACAGATCAAGTTGCGCAAACCTATGCAGATGCCCCTGACGCTGTTCGAGAAATTGCATTGGCCATTCGTGAGGGAACAGAACCGAATATCGAATTAATTCAGGGGTTGGGTGCCGACGTTTTGAGTCAATTATACCACAGCGAAACGCGGACTTTGTCTTATCTTCTGAATGACACGTTATGGTATGACAACGTCCCGATGGCTGTGGCAATGATAGAGGGTGGGGCAGCTGTCAATTATCATAACGGACAGATGATGTTTAACGCTTTGCGTATGCGCGAAGGCCCTTCACTGCGTCCTTTTGCGGATTACGGCCCAGGCATCCCGTTCTTGAAGCTTTATCTTGAGAATGGTGGCGACCCAAATGTGCCATATACAAGAGACAATACTTATTCAACGCCACTTGCACGGGCTCATGATAACTTAGCTGGAGTCTTATTATTGCTACAGCATGGTGCTGATGGTTGGCTTGAAGTTTTCAATTCAAGAGGGCACCACAACCGAAGTTATTTTGATATGATGGCGGTTAGTTCAGCAGGCGTGACGTTCGGAGAAATCATGTTCCGGATTGCGCACGCTGGATATTTTCAAGGATCCACGCAAGAACAAATCGATGTGGTTTTTGCCACATTGGAACGATACCTGAAGGAAATCGAAGGCAGTCGCAGTTCACGCGAACTGGGGCAGAAATGGCGGATTCAGGCAATTGTGGAGGCCATCTTAGAGACCACTAATCTCTCGCCCAGCCCTGAACTGGCGCGCCTCATGGCGGATCGTGCCCCAGATCGATATGGCAGCTGGTGGTTGCGCCCCGATCAGCTGATTACAGGTGATGAATATATCGATGGCTCCGAGATCACACACGGCACTTTGGTCTGGACGCACCTCGACCCAGTTCCACGCGAGAGGCCAACAGAGTGAAAC
The DNA here is from genome assembly GCF_000812685.1 of Halocynthiibacter namhaensis. Lineage (GTDB taxonomy): Bacteria > Pseudomonadota > Alphaproteobacteria > Rhodobacterales > Rhodobacteraceae > Halocynthiibacter > Halocynthiibacter namhaensis. The sequence goes on along the minus strand of NZ_JWIF01000051.1, from coordinate 66,238 downwards.
TAACATCCTCCCTACTGTTTCCTCATATGACGTTCAAGCATTGGGCCCATGACGATACTGAGGCCGCCGTTTTGATTGTAAAAGGAACCTTTGGCATCAACGCGAATGGGACGCTTGGGATAACTAAGGATCAAACACCTATCGTTGAGATGGATGAATTCTGGGGTGAGGACAACATATCTTCATTGAAACTAGAGCAAGATATTGCGCCATCGAAACCCAAAACAGACTTCACGCTGAACGCTATTGCACGCGCACCAGAGGGTGTGGAACTACCTGAATGGTCGGTTTCGGTTGAGATTAAGGATAGAGTTTTTTATGATTTTTACGTTCGTGGACCCTCGGAATGGCGCAAACACGGAAAGGGTTGGAAGCTGACAGATCCTAAACCAGTGAGCGAAGTTCCCATTCGTTATGAGACGGCCTATGGCGGGTCGGCCCCAACCAATGAGGAACCTGAATTCTACGCATTCAATCCAGTAGGGACAGGCTTTGTAAACAAAACCCTCCTTGAGCTGGGTGAACCAATCGCAGCGCCCCAAATTGGAGATATATCTGAGTTTATGGCCGGTGATATACAAACAGATATGACCGTCTACGGGCTTGGCCCTATCGCTAAAGCTTGGCTTCCGCGCCGTTTGGAAGCCGGAACATTCGATGATGCCTGGAAAAATACGCGGCACCCGCGAATGCCTAAAGATTATTCTTTTGGGTTCTGGAACGCTGCGCCCAAACGCTTACAGATTGACCCAGTCTTAACCGGCGGGGAACGTATTATTCTTAAAGGGCTTCGCCATGACCCTGCACCATATGAATTTTCTTTACCGTCGGTCGAAATCGGAGCACATAAAGGTGATGCTCATGGCCCCAAGGCACGATTACAACTTACCGATGTTCAGGTTGATGTCAGCAGTTCTGCCCCTCTTGAGCACCGCGTACACCTGATCTGGCGCGGGTTGTTTGCCAATCCAGACGACATCGAAGTTCTACATATCGCCGCAAGCCTAACAGAAGAGATTACAGATGAGAAAATCAGCCATACGTGATAGCGGGAAAGGTGGCCAAATAGTTTGTCTATCCCCCGATGTTTGCCTGACACCGGTAGGCTCAAGTGCTGTGCCCATTCCCTATATGATTGTTTCAAAGCTCGATTGGGCAGATAAAACCATCAGTAATACGAGCTTTGGCGGTCAAAAGGCCTTCACCATGGCTAGCCGAACCAACAGGGTTACGGGAGATGAACCCGGCTCAAAGGGTGGTGTGAAATCCGGCGTGAACAAAGGGTGGTGCCGCCCGAAGTCAAATAAGACCAACTTTACTGTCAAAGGTCATGAAGTCATCCAGCATGACAATGTCTATGAAATGAATTGCAACGGAGCAGATGGCCCGAGCAATACATTGGGGAAAGTTAGGTTTGTGGAATAAATACCCTCCCAAAAATGCTCCTTTTGGGTGCCCAGACTGTTGCTCTTGAGACCGTGGGTGCTGACCGCATCTTTGCAGAGAAGATTTCATACTAAACTACTACTGACTGGCGTTGGCATGTGGTTAGTCCCCCCTATTGCCACCGGTTGGGCGCGCTCCAAAATCGACGATTTACTTTGGCGGCACTACAAGCCACGGTCAAAAATCACGGTGGGTTCACCGCGAAGAACAGTTAAGGTGCAGGCCGTGCCCCCTTCTACATCACGCGGGAATAATTTTTAACACGATGTCTCTGATTTCCCCCTGCTAATCCCACTGATGACAAAAGTACATTTTTGTCATCAGTGGCTAGGCCGAAGTGATTTATGCAGATAGCAACACAATGAGTGTCATTCGCTTGGAGCAGGCCTCAATCTTACTTCTCCATGGTCACATAAATATTTTTCATGCACGATATCAAAACCGCCTGCTGAAGCAAGGAAACCTGAGAGGAAGACGACTGGGACATTATGTTTGTACGCATAAGCTAGGGAGGTTGCGTGTCGCGAGCGGTTTTTGTGCGCTTGTGCCTCTAACGGTTCCGGAAAAAAAATCTGAAACCCAGCCCTGAAATATTCAGACGGTTCTCTCTCTCCCTCACTGTCTAATGGTTTTAACTTAATGCTTCCGGCCTCACCTGAATCCTTATCTAGGTCTCTGTTTAGTTCTTCGATTTTTTGTTGGCGTCCATGATCGAGACAACAGGCAACAAATCGGTACACCTCTTGTCGTTTGAGCTCTTCCTCCCGTTCAGCCTTAAGCCCTTCTATGATTTTCTTTTCTAACTGTTTTTTCTCAACAGGGTTCTTGAGTATGCTTAGCGGTCTTTGCTTCCGGCGGGCCCTCATATAGTACTTAAGCTCATCGGAGGCGAATAGGTCTGTCTCTTTTTCTATGCGTTTGAGAGCCTTTGCCCTGTAGCCAACAAAGTTTTTGTGGGGTTTGCTTGGTACCGGGAAGGTGTTCGTCCATATACTTTTTCCGTGCATTGTTGATCGGGCCATAGGCTTTTCCTTTTCGAGCGATTTGACTTGAAGATACGCTACTGAGCACCCCTCCATTGACGTAGGTCAATTTGCAGCACTTCACATCCCTCCGCAAGAGGAGATATCCACAAATGGAGAGTTTTGTGGATACAGCAACTTCTAGGTCACCTCCACGCATGGCACATCTCCGCACATGGAGGCTCACCCAGACTGAGGTGTTTAAGGCCTCTTTGGTACTCAAAACAACATAAAATCAGGGGTAGGCAGAAATCTCGAGCAGATTTGTAAACGCTGGAAAGTAACCAACGTCGGTTACGGTTCTAAGGAATATTTCCATGAAATCTACAACAACGCCCCCTCAAACCGACCACTCAAAGATCACGGAAAAAAGCTACCTGACGGAAGGCGAAGTCGCCCGCCGCCTTGGGATGAGTGAGAAGTGGATGCAGAAATGCCGGTACGAAGGCACAGGTATACCATTCTATAAAATGGGAGGCCGGATCCGCTACGCGATCAAAGATGTGCTGACCTGGGAAGCTGGTTGCCGCTTCGAACCAAGCGCGTGAGCCTGCCAAATTCGAGACAGGCCTCGGCATCATCCATTCATAATACGACTTCTAAATAAAGGACATTCTATGTCAAAATCCATCCGCCCGAAGGGCTCCGAAAAGAAGACAACCAAGTGCAAGAAACGGGATAAAGTTAAAGCTGCCCCTTGTAAGAGTATCAACCAGCCCCCCAACTCACCAATACAGGTACCAACAGAGCAAGTGAAAGGACTGGGTCGTATACTTTTAGGGAAATCCCACACCTTGCCCGACACAAAAAATGATGAGGGTACCGGCTACGATGCCAATGCTGCTGACAGCAAGAAAATGCATGCCCGATCCTGCAAGAAATATAAGAAGAAGATCGCATACAAAATTCTCAGGAGGCGTCTCGCCTCTTCCACAGACCTCTGTGACATTAACGCGCTTCTCGGCCTGGATGGCTATTTTTCGGGCAGCATGCCCTCATGCGACCTGAAGCTTCGCAAGGAAACTGGGAACTACCTGATAGATGAGCTTCAGGAGTTGCGCGAAAAACTGAAAGCTGATCACAAGCTGAAGGCCTATTTCATCACTTTTGTTGAGGACCGGTCCATGTTCAATGAGCGGGGCGGCACGGCTGAGGTCTTCAAGCATCGGCAGGCGGTTCAGGCCGCCATTGGTAATTACACCTCATTCAACGCGATTGGGGTGATCGAGAACCAGGCCATCATCAACTATCCCAGATATCAGAAGGGAAAGATGCTCTCAGTGCATTCCCACGTCATATGCTGGGGGCCCAAGAACGATGTTCCCAAACTCAAGAAAAGGGCCAAGCGGTTCAAATCCAGTATTCTACAATTAACTCATCGATTGAAAGCAATCCGAAACAAGAAGATCACAAATGAAGGTTTCGGATAAGAAACTATCTTCAGTCGCAGGCTGCATTGGATACAACCAAAGCACCATAGTTTACTATCGATTGCTATACAGGGTGGTTGCTATGTGGTTGCTAAAATATCGACAGAGCAACAGGGCCGAATTTAACATCGTTCAAGCAGTTGATATTTAAGAGAGAAATGGTACCACCTCCTGGTCTCGAACCAGGGACCTCCTGATCCACAATCAGGCGCTCTAACCAACTGAGCTAAGGCGGCACTGGGGGTGATTTAGCGGAGCCACACAGGGATTGCAATAGGGTGAATCCCGAAACCATACGCTTTTTTGAATGTTTTTTTGAATGTCTTTTTGACGGTGCCCCCGCTTGCCAATTCAGTCGCAGCCAGCTACCCCAGATCCAGCACATCAAAGGAGAAAATCCCCAATGGGTATCAACAAACAAAGTGATATTTCTGCAAACCTTCAGATCGGCCCAACATCAGAAGGCATGATCCGCATCTATATCGAAGGGGATGGGATTGATTTGCCAATGGATTTTGACCCAGAGGAAGCCCGCGAAATTTCTGAAGAGATCTTGGCCGCCATCGCCAGCGCAGAGCAACTCGCACAAAAATAAGCTTCGTTACACAAAACGAGAGGGCCGGATCCACGCCCGGCCCAATATGACACCCCCCATGACACGCATGTCGGCCCCGCCATCATTTGTGTGGCCACCGGGACGTTTTTCTTATCGCGGGTTATGGCACACCAAATGCATCAAAACGCTTAAAATGCCTTAAATGTCATGGTGGTCAGCGAGCGTTCGAGATCGGCCACATCCGCAAGGATACCGTTCACGAATTTTCCGGTGTCTTCCCCCTCAGGGATATAAAGCTTCATGATCATGTCATAATCGCCCGAGGTCGAATACAGCTCAGAATGCACTTCCTTTAGCATGATCTGTTCCGCCACTTTATACGTCGTACCCGGACGACAGCGCAGCTGCACAAAAACCAGATTAGTCATGGGTCTCTCCCGTTATATGTTGTCGGGAATTTCGCACAGATGCCGCAGGTCACACAATGGGCAATTGAGGTTATTGGAAAATCCGCCCCCGCCCCCTATAAGCAGGTGAGTTTATTCAAGAGGCCCGCCATGCGCATTGCAACCGTGACCCGCAAAACCAATGAAACCGACATTTCTGTTGAGGTGAACCTCGATGGCACTGGTGTCTATGACATGAATACGGGCGTGGGATTCTTCGACCATATGCTTGACCAATTGGCGCGTCATTCCTTGATCGACATCACCGTGCGCGCCACCGGGGATCTGCACATTGATGATCACCACACGGTGGAAGACGTGGGCATCGCGCTGGGTCAGGCCCTGACCCAAGCACTTGGTGATAAAAAGGGAATTCGTCGATATGGCGAATGTCACCTGCCAATGGATGACGCCCAAGTGCGTTGCGCGCTGGATCTGTCTGCGCGTCCATTTTTGGTGTGGAATATGGAAATTACCACCCAGAAGATTGCAACATTTGACACCGAACTTGTGCGTGAATTTTTCCAAGCCTTCGCGACACATGGCGGCATCACCTTGCACATCGATCAACTGCATGGCTTCAACAGCCACCACATCGTCGAGGCCGCTTTCAAAGCTGTGGCCCGCGCTTTGCGTTTCGCTGTTGAAAAGGATCCCCGCAAAGCGGATGCGATCCCGTCCACCAAAGGGGCCCTGTAAGTGTTAACCGCTATTATCGATTACGGGTCTGGCAATCTGCATTCCGCAGAAAAAGCCTTTCAACGCATGGCGCGCGAAACCGATGCGGGTGATGTCATCGTCACCTCAGACGCCGATATCATCGCACGTGCAGATCGTTTGGTTCTACCCGGTGACGGGGCTTTCCCCGCCTGTCGCAACGAGTTGGTCGATCACACCGCCATCTGCGAGGCCATGGAACACGCCGTCATCAAAGACGGACGCCCCTTTCTTGGTATTTGCGTTGGAATGCAGCTTATGGCCAGCCTGGGACGTGAATATGAAGACACGCCCGGCCTTGATTGGATCGCAGGCGAAGTGGTCCAAATCACCCCAAGCGACCCAAGCTTCAAAGTCCCGCATATGGGCTGGAATGATCTTGTGCTGCACCAAGATCACCCAGTGCTAGAAGGCATCAAAACCGGCGATCACGCATATTTCGTGCACAGTTTCCGCTTTGACGTAACCAATGGGTCGGATCAGCTTGCCCATGTGGATTACGGCGGTGACGTCACGGCCATCATTGCGCGCAACAACATGATTGGCATGCAATTCCACCCGGAAAAAAGCCAACACACGGGCCTGCGCATGATTGGGAACTTCCTGACCTGGAAGCCGTAAAGCACAATTCCATAATCAAAAAACGCGCCAATATTGATATGATATCAATACGGCGCGTTTCTCGTTTTCAATCGACATTTATTCCGATTCAGGACGTCAAATCAGTTCACACGGCTCCAGGTGCCGCCAGAACGACAAATTCCGAAAACACAGCCCTTCACGGTCAAACTATTGCCTGACAGCTCCATTTCGCCATTATAGGTTTTGTCGCGATCCGGGCTATAAACCTTGCCATTGTCATATTCACCGCCGCCGGTGTTCTCCATGTCCCAGACCATACGCTTTCCGATGTTGTCGGTCTCTAACTGCGTACCAGCACTGTCATAGGCCCGCACCAGCGTGCCACAGATCGCAGCCCCACAAGCGGAAATCTCAATATGTCCGTAATGACCATTGTCATCAGGGATCGTCTGCCACGTGCCGTGGATCGGATCAGCCAAAGCCCCCGACGCAAACCCCAATGTCATAATTCCAGCCCATACAATCTTCTTCACAACGTATCTCCCGTTTAAGTTTTCACCATGATGGCGGGACACACCCCACCCTGTCCAGCCTTACCTTAGGGGAAGATGCGACAGACCACCCTTTGCATCCAAGCAAACAACATGGCACAAGCCCCTGAATCACAGATGAGGCCCAAAATGATCCTATACCCCGCAATCGACCTCAAAGACGGCCGCGCCGTGCGCCTTGTACATGGCGACATGGACCAGGAAACCGTGTTTAACGAAAATCCCGCCGCACAGGCGATGGAATTTGTGAATGCGGGCTGTGAATGGCTACACCTTGTTGATTTAAACGGTGCTTTTGCCGGGGAACCTGTGAATGCAGCCCCCGTTGAAGAAATCCTGAAACAAACCAAAATCCCTGCTCAGCTTGGCGGCGGTATTCGTGATATGGCGACAATTGAAAGCTGGATCGACAAAGGGCTTGCCCGTGTCATTCTGGGCACCGTTGCCGTCGAAAACCCTGATCTTGTGCGTGAAGCCGCCCGTGAATTCCCCGGCAAAGTCGCCGTGGGCATCGATGCGCGCAATGGGCGTGTGGCGACAAAAGGTTGGGCCGAAGAAACCGACGTCATGGTCACCGATCTTGCAAAATCCTTTGAAGATGCCGGCGTTTGCGCGATCATCTACACCGATATCCTGCGCGATGGCGCGATGAAAGGCGTTAACGTAGAAGCCACAGCAGACCTCGCCCGTGCCGTTTCCATTCCGGTGATTGCCTCTGGTGGCGTCAGCTCGCTGGATGATCTACGCGCCCTCAAAGCCAGCGGTGCAAATTTGAACGGCGCCATTTCTGGCCGGGCACTCTATGATGGCGCAATCGATCTGTCCGAAGCCCTGCGCACCCTTAAGGCGTAACCACAATCGATTTCAAGAAAATCGGCCCCTTCGCTGTGTGAAGGGGCTGGAACCACGGCTTTCCGCAAAGGGTCATTCAAGCAAATTGCTGCCATATAATCTATTTCTTTGAGTTCCGAGCGGATTGCGGGCAATTGGGCATGCTCACCGAAGAAAAATAACCGTTTAATTTCAATTATTTATATTTTATTCGCAAATTGCGACGAATCGTTTCACTGCTGACTCTTGCATTCACACGTTAAGCAAGAGTAAATTTCGTCCATACTACAAGCGCAAAATTGCGCTATGTACAATTATAAGCCGCAGAAAGCGGCGCGAGCAGTTCAGTATATCGAGTACAGGTCAGTGCATGGCAATAGGTGAAGCAGGCAAACTAAATGCGAGTCAAGCGGTTGTAGACGCACCTATTCGGGTGGACTTCACCGAAGATTTGACCGATCCAATCATTGCGATCACCTCCAGCTCGGGGGGGAGTTCCCCCTTTTCCGTACGCATTGTTTCAACCGATGACACGGGTTTCAGTTTCATCATCGAAGAATGGGATTATTTAACGAACGCCACCCATGGCACTGAAACCTTTAACTGGATCGCCATTGAAAAAGGCACCCACACCCTGCCCGACGGCCGTACAATTACAGCGGGCGACACGCAGGCGGACGGGAATGGATCTACCGGCGTTAGTTTTGGCACCCCTCTGACCGGCACCCCAGTTGTTCTCACATCCGTCATGTCACACAACGATGGGACAACAGTAGACAGCGACCCGCTTAACATCACATCTTCTGGTTTCAATATCCGCCTTCAGGAGGAAGAAGTGCAAACCGGCACCCATGGCACAGAAACCATTGGTTGGATCGCAATTGAAACGGGAGGGGCGAATGTTGATGGGTCTGGCGTTTCAAAGCGGCAAGGTGGCGTCGACGAAAATGCCGATTTCGTTGGTCTGGGCACGACTTTCACCGACGGTGTTTATGTTGGGGACACTCAGACGATTAATGGCGGCGATACGGCCCGTTTGGTTATCACAGGCACCAATAGTAATGGTGTCAGTGTAAAAGTCGAAGAAGAAGGTTCCGACGACAATGAAACCAATCACACCAACGAAGTTGTCGGGGTGGTTGGCTTTAACTTGGGTATTATCCCCTGTTTCACGCCTGGCACCATGATCCGTACGTCTGGTGGGTTACGACGGGTCGAAAGCCTTAAGCGTGGTGATTTGGTGCTAACTGCGGACAATGGCTTTCAACCCATACGTTGGATATGCAACCGCCCTCTGGATGCAGCCCAGCTTTCGACCGCTCCCGAACACCGCCCTATTCTCATTCGCAAAAATGCACTCGGGCCGGGGCTTCCGTCACAAGACATGCATGTTTCGCCCCAACATCGCATGATGTTAACCGGATGGAAGGCCGAACTTATGTTTGCCGAACATGAGATCCTAGTGCCCGCCAAAGCGTTGATTAACGACAAGGATGTAATGGTGGACCGAAGCAAATCCGACATCACATATATCCATCTGTTGTTTGACCGCCATGAGGTGCTGTTTGCAAACGAGGCCCTCACAGAGAGTCTTCATGCGGGGCAGCTGTCCAAAGGGCTGATCCCAGAAGCCGCGCGCGCAGAATTGTTTGGGATTTTCCCCGAGTTGCGAAGCTACGAGAACGGGTATGGCCCCACCGCACGCAAAACGCCGCGCACGCGGGAACTTTACGCATTGCATTGAGCCTTCCCTTCTGGCCGCAAGCCGCCTAAAACGCTCACAACACTTTCTGGGGCGAACCTATGCTGAAAACCCGTATTATTCCTTGTCTTGATGTGGCTGAGGGCCGCGTTGTTAAAGGTGTGAACTTTGTCGATCTGGTGGATGCTGGCGACCCTGTCGAAAGCGCACGCGCATATGATGCTGCTGGCGCTGACGAAATCTGTTTTCTCGACATCAAAGCCACCGTCGACAATCGGGGTACAATGTTTGACGTTGCGCGCCGCACCGCCGAACAATGTTACGTGCCTTTGACGATTGGCGGCGGCGTTCGGACCTCCAAGGATGTGCGTGATCTTTTGCTGGCCGGTGCCGATAAGGTTTCGTTCAATTCCGCAGCGGTGGCCAACCCTGATGTCGTGTCAGAGGCCGCCAATCAGTTTGGCAGTCAGTGCATCGTCGTGGCCATTGACGCCAAGACCGTCGCCCCCGGCAAATGGGAGATCTTCACCCATGGCGGCCGCAAAGAAACAGGCATTGACGCCCTAGATTTCGCCAAAACCATGGTTGCCAAGGGCGCGGGTGAAATCCTGCTGACATCCATGGACCGTGACGGCACGCGTGCGGGTTTCAACCTGCCACTCACACGCGCGATTTCTGACGCAGTGAACGTTCCGGTCATTGCATCTGGTGGCGTCGGAACCTTGGATCATCTGGTCGAGGGCGTGACCGAGGGGGGTGCATCTGCCGTGCTGGCAGCATCGATCTTCCACTTTGGCGATTACACCATCCGCGAAGCCAAGGAACATATGGCAAGCGCGGGCATCCCAATGCGATTGGAATAAACAATGCACACGCTTTCTCGCCTGGCCGATACCATCGCCACCCGCGCAAATGCCGACCCTGACAGTTCCTGGACGGCCAAGCTTCTTGCAAAAGGCCCTGAAAAATGTGCCGAAAAATTCGGCGAGGAAGCGGTCGAAGCGATCATCGCATCCGTCAAAGGGGACACAACAAATCTCACGGCAGAAGCCGCTGACGTTTTGTATCACTTGCTGGTTATGCTGCAGGCATCCGGTGTGAAATTCGAAAGCGTCCTGGCGGAACTTGATCGCCGTGAAGGCGTATCCGGCATCGCCGAAAAAGCCGCACGCACGAAATCTTAATCGCCCAGATTAAGCTGGTTGATCAACGGTCGACATTGGTCGGCTTTCCCGCCACAACAGTCTTCCAACAGATAACCTAACATCCCGGCAACACCGTCAAAATCCGCGAAATAACGTACGTTGCGGCCATCACGGGCATTGCGGATCAATCCCGCACGCAGCAAAATCGACAGGTTCACCGAGGCGGTGTTTTGTTTTTGATCCAATGCGGTCGCGATCTCGCCCGACAACATGCCTTCCTTGCCAGCTTGCACGAGGCGGCGGAATACATCAAGACGACTTTCTTGACTGAGGGCCCCAAAGGCCGTGATAGCGAGTTTCTTGTCCATGTCTTATACTTAGTGTGCTCGCCCGGCCTTGTCATCGACCTCGCGGTGTTTTCACAAGAAAATCATCTACTGTAACTTTCATGGACAATCGCCCACGCCCTGCCCATATTCCCTTCAACATCGAAAGGAACGCTATGACACGTTACCACAAAGACCCCGACGCCATCGCACGCCTCAGCGCAGAGGAATTCCGCGTAACGCAACAAAGCGGCACCGAACGCCCCCACACCGGTGTGTTGAACAACAATAAGGCCGCGGGTCTTTATGTTGATATCGTTTCGGGGGAACCCTTGTTCACATCAATGGACAAATTTGATTCCGGTTGCGGCTGGCCCAGCTTTACCAAGCCAGTGGATGACGCCCATGTTTCTGAGCTTCACGACGCGACCCACGGCATGGTGCGCACTGAGGTGCGGTCGACCCATGGCGACAGCCACCTTGGCCACGTCTTTCCCGATGGCCCCGCCGCAGAAGGTGGTTTGAGGTATTGCATCAACTCCGCGTCTCTGCGATTTATTCCAGTGGCGGATTTGGACGCTGAAGGCTATGGCAAATACGCAGCTTTGTTTGAGGGAGAAAACACATGAGCTTCGAGCGCGCAGTCCTTGCTGGGGGATGTTTTTGGGGTATGGAAGACCTGATCCGTAAGATGGATGGCGTGATCTCCACGCGTGTTGGATACACCGGTGGTGATGTGCCGAACGCGACCTATAAAAACCACGGAACCCATGCTGAGGGGATTGAGATCACATTCGATCCCAACCGCACCACCTATCGTAAGTTGTTGGAATTCTTCTTTCAAATCCATGACCCAACCACAGTGAACAGGCAGGGCAATGATTTGGGCATGTCCTATCGTTCCGCGATTTATTATGTGGATGACGCCCAGAAAGCCTGTGCAATTGACACGATTGCCGATGTTGACGCCTCAGGCCTTTGGCCAGGCAAAGTGGTCACGCAGGTAGAAGCTGTAAGTGAATTTTGGCAAGCTGAACCCGAGCACCAAGATTACATTGAACGCAACCCAAGTGGCTATACCTGCCATTTTGTGCGCCCAGACTGGGAACTCCCCAAACGCAATGACGCCTAAGCTAAAATTTGGGGCTGACCCTGCATATGGGTCAAACATGGGGGCACCCCCCCCATTGCCCTTGCGATAGTTAGGAACCAAATCGAGATGTTCAGCCTGTGCTGAAATCCCCAAAGCCGCCGTTGCAGAAAATCAATGGCGCCTTATCAGATGTCATTGCGCGCAGCACTTTTCCCACTTGAATAAGATGATCGCCTGCTTCGTGGATCTGGCGCGTTTCACACTCAAAGCGCGCTGCACAATTGGCGATCAAAGGCACGTCCCCTTCGCCATCTGTGATCTCGATCCCAGAAAAAGCGCGACCATCCTTGGCAAAATCTTTGGCGATTTGCGCTTGTTCATCGCAAAGAACATGGATTGCAAAATGGCTGGCCGCCGTGAAGTGAGGCGTGCGTGCTGATGTTTTACCCGGGCACCACAGAACCAGCGGAGGATCAAGAGACACCGAGGTAAAACTGTTTGCAGTCATACCAATCGGCCCAGATGGCGTGTGGGTTGTGACGATGCAAACCCCCGTCGCAAAGCGCCCATAGGCGTCACGCAACTGACGGGTCGTCTCGGGTGTTGGGGTAAATGCAGTCATCTCGGCCATCCGTTTCCTACGCCCCCAATACGCGGCCTGCCCCCTAAGACGCAAGCCGCATTTTATGCGCTAGCCAACAGCTTGCATTGGCAACCACAGCACGATCATCGGGAAGGCCACCAAAAGCGCGATAGTGATTGCATCGGCGATAAAGAACGGCGTCACACCTTTGAACACGTCTTGGACTGTCAAATCGTCACGAACCCCGGCAACGACAAAACAGTTCAACCCAATTGGCGGAGTGATCAGGCAGAACTCGGCCATTTTGACGACCAAGATCCCGAACCAAATCGCACACATCGGACCAGACATGCCGAATGCGCTGTCGGCGGCGGATACAAATTCGCCCCCGTTCAACGCCATGACAGCGGGATAAACCACCGGCAATGTCAACAATAGCATCCCGATTGCATCCATGAACATGCCCAACACCGCATAGGCCAGCAGGATGAAGACCAAAGTCAACATGGGGGATTGTTCCAGCCCTGTGATCCAATCTGAAAACGCGCCAGGCAGATCGGCAAATCCAAGGAAACGCACGTAAATCAGCACACCCCAGATGATGGTAAAGATCATCACCGACAGCTTTGCCGTTTCCAACAGCGCGTCTTTCAACTGCGGCCAGCGCATCCCACGCCACAGCGCAATAAGGAACACAACAAAAGCCCCAATCGCACCACCTTCCGTCGGCGTACCCCAAGCATCGCCTCCGAATGGGTTGTAAACAAACAAAATAATCGTTGCGACCACGAATAAGATTGGCAAGGCCGCAGGCAGGCATTCAAAGCGTTGCTTCCAGGTGAACCCTTTCACCGGTGGGCCAAACCCTTTGATCGTCACGGCCATGCCAATGATCAATGCAGCGTAAACCAATGCAGAGAACACCCCAGGCAAAAAGCCCGCAAGAAGCAGTTTTCCCACATCCTGTTCAACAATAATCGCGTAGATCACAAGAATGGCAGAAGGCGGTATTAAGCTGGCCAAAGTACCGCCCGCCGCAACAACACCCGCCGCGAACTTCTTGTCATAGCCAATTTTCAACATCTCAGGGATGGCAATGCGTGCAAACACAGCAGCTGTCGCAACAGATGCACCAGACACGGCCGCAAAGCCTGCGGTCGCAAAAATCGTGGACACAGCCAAACCGCCAGGCACCCAAGCGATCCAACGTTTTGCAGCCTCAAATAAGGCCTGCGTCAGCCCCGCGTAATAGGCAAGATAGCCAATTAGAATGAAGGTCGGGATCAGGGAAAGCGCCTGGGTCGTGACCTTGGAATGCGGCACCTGACCTGCGGTTTTTGTCGCCACAGTCAAGGCCCAACCAAAATCGTCAATGCCGTAATTTTTCTTTGCCCAGAAGATCCAGATCAACCCGATCATCCCCGCAAGCCCTGCCGCAAACGCAACCCGCATTCCGAGGACAACCATCACAAGCATGATGCCCGATACAATCAGGCCAATGGTAATTGGTTCCATGTTATTCTTTGCCTCCGCCGCTGACATGCAGGGCTTCTTCTTGGGCCTGTTCAGCGGCGCTCTGGATCAGAGGCACCGCGACAGGGCTGGGGTCATTTCGTACAAAAGCGCAACCATAGCCCCACAGTTGCAAAACAAGTCGCGTACACAGCACCGAAAATGCCAGCGGTGCCATCAGTTTCGCAGGCCAAAGTGGGATGCCAATGTCAATCGAACTGTCGCGACTCCACAAAGGGGCAGCAAAATCAAAAGCTCGGGCAAAATGCGCCCAACTGCCCCACACCAGCAGGATCGTCAGGACAAGCATGGCAAAAACAGTGATCATTTCTGCCAACCAAAGTGCACGGCCCTTCAAGGCACCAATCACAATATCCATTCGGATATGCCCGCCATTTCGTTGGGTATAACTGACCCCCATGAAGGCAATCAGCGGCAACACCTGCTCGATCCAGTCAACATATCCCGGCAAAGGTCTGTTGATCGCCGATCGCCCTGTCACTGAAACGACGGCAAAAACCATCAGGGAAAACACAGCAAAACCGCTGACCAAAGCCAGGACGGTTTCTAATTTCAATAGTTTGACATCCAAACGGCTTAGTAAGGAATCATCTTCACGCACAGCGCTACTGCCAGCCATAGCGGCCCCCTCAGAAGAAAAGCCCCCTGGAAATATCCAAGGGGCTGATTGTATGATTTAGCGTTGCGCTGCAAGCGTGGTTTGCACGAGGTCATATAGCTCTTGTGCAGGAATACCCTGTGCTGACATATCCGCGATCCATTTTTCGCGAATTGGGTCAGCTGCAATTGCGCGGAATTGGGCAAGTTCGTCTTCGGATAAAGTCACGCGTTCCACGCCTTTTTCCTCCAAGATGCCATCCCAACGAGTCAGCAATTCACCATAGTTTTCAAGGTAATGCGCAATGGCTTCATCCACTGAACTGTCCAGAGCTTCGCGTTCTCCATCAGACAGCGCATCATAGGCATCCGTGTTGACCACAACCGGGCAATTCACGGTCCCAGGGTTGAGGTTCTCAGTCCACCAATCGGCAATATCAATCGTGCGGAAGGCCAAATGCGCGTGTTGGGCGAAGGCGACCGTGTCCACAACACCACTTTCCATGGCGTTATAGGCTTCGGTTGCGGTCACCGAAGTTGGCACGCCACCGACAGCTTCAAAGGCCTTACCAATCCCACCGGTTGCACGCACACGCATGCCGTCAAACTCGCCCAGTTCGTCACGCGCCTCGCCAGTGCCAACAAGATTATATTGCGGCATGGGTGACGTCATCAAAAGCTTGGCATTCCAACGCGCGAGATCCGCTTGCACCGCAGGGTGTTGGTACACCGCATGAGAGACCGCAACCTCTTCCGCGAGGTTATTCACGCCCAAGAATGGCAGTTCAAGCACCGTGATGGTTGGGTTTTTGTCACGGTGATAGCCCGCACAAAATTGCGCCATTTCAAAGGCCCCAATTGAAATCCCATCAAGGTTTTCGCGGTTCTTCGACAAACCGCCGTAGCTGATGTTCAACGTAAATTCGCCGTTGGTTTTTTCGCTGACCAATTCGGCCAGACGCTCAACATGCTCTGTAAACGCACGACGTTTGCCCCAAACCGACACATTCCATTCCGTCGCAACAGCTTCCCCAGCAAACGCCAATGACAAAGCGGCAATTGCGGTTTTACCTAAAAATTTCTGCATTCTTCTCTCCCAAGATGTGGCAGCCACTTATGTAGCTTGCTCAATTTTCTAATTCATCTTAGCGACAGTTTTTTGCTTTGGCTACGCTTTGTGTCATCCGAATTACTTGAGGCCTTCCTCCATCCCCAATGCCTGGTTTTCAGAAAACCCAGCCCTCACCTACCGTCAAATTGCACAGCTCATATGAAGACACCGTGCCAATTGAGAGCGCCCAAGATATAACGAAAACGGACCTACCAATCTGGTGCTAAATTGGTAGGATCTCTCTCACCCCGGCTCGGGGCCATATTCCATGCACATCGCGATCCGAATAGCCCCCGCTTCACACGACCTTGTGCCCAAATGTCCGACAACCAGACGTGCATTACCTTCGTTGACCTTCGCTCAGTTCCATCATGCAAACCATAACCTCGGTAAGGGACACGATTGACTTTACATGCCGCGTTCAGCGTTAACGTGGTCATGTCTCCGGCAGCACGTTGATCGAAAAATGTATCCGCTGCCAGCGCTGGATTCTCACGGGTGAAACCATCGGTAACTGTCGACATGTGGAAACGGTGCCTGTCGGTCAACACATCAAAGGCTAAGCCCAACAGCCAGATCCCATCGAAATCATAACAATTGATCGTGTTCATCATCCTTATCCTCGGGAACTGACAAACACACCTTCTTCGTCACGCGCAAACGCGTCCTGTGCCTCTCCATGCTCCTCCCCGACTTCAAACCAACCATCACCTAAATCTTCAATATGTGTATTTGGCCGTTCCGAAAAATCCTTCACGTCGTCATTGGATGGAACAGGGGCGTTCGAAACTTGTTCAATATGAGTTTCATTGACCGAGGGCTCTGCTTGCGCTCCTCCGCCTTCGAACTTTGAAACGATTGTTGATAACACTTGTGCCTCTTGCTTTAATGAATGGCTGGCCGCAGTTGTTTCCTCAAACATCGCCGCATTTTGCTGCGCGAATCCTTCGAGTTTGGTCACAGCGACGTTCACTTCTCCGATCCCTTGGGCCTGCTCTTTTGTGGAAGTGGCGATGTCTGTCACGTGATGGGCAACCTCAACAACTGATTTTGAAATTCCCTCAAGCGCGCTGCCGGCCCGAGCAACCAATTGCACCCCCTTCTTCACCTGATCCCCACTTTTTGTGATCAGTTCTTCGATTTGATGGGCCGCGTCAGATGAACGCTGTGCCAACGCACGCACTTCGGATGCGACGACCGCAAATCCACGACCTGCTTCCCCAGCACGGGCTGCTTCAACACCCGCGTTCAAAGCCAGCAAATTGGTTTGAAACGCGATACCTTCAATGACCGAAATGATCTGGGAAATCGCGTCGGATGAATTTTCGATCTCGCCCATTGCAAGCGACGCTTCGCTGACAACCTCGCCACTTTTCTCCGCTTCACTGCGCGCTTCGCGCACTTTAACGTCGGCTTGTTCCGCACCGCTGGCTGCAGATTGCACCGAGATCGTCATTTGTTCGATCGCCGCAGACGTTTGCAACAGCATCTCAACAGAGTGTTCCGTTCTGGTCGACAATTCACTGGCCGCATTCGCGATTTCGGTACTATCCCCGGAAATCGTGCCAACTGAGTTGGAAATCGTTCCGATGATCTCGCCCAAAGCTTCCGCGGTGCGATTGAAATCTATGCGCAACTGTTCATAGGCTTCTGGGAATTCTTGGGTGATTTTTGCCTGCAAGTCGCCACTGGCAAGCTTCGTCAGGCCTTCCGCCAGATTTGATACAAGTAGGTTTTGTTCCTCGCGTTGGCGACGGTCTTCTTGCGCAGCAGCTTCTTTTGCAGCTTCCTCGCGAGCTTGTTCTGCATCCCGGCGGTCTTGTTCTCTCTTTTCTCGCGCGAGGATTTCTTGACGTTCTGCGTCTTCTCGGGCGCGCTTCTCTTCTTCGGCTTGTTGTTCTTCTTTAAGCCGGCGCGCCTGTTCCAGCTTTTCTTCTTCTTGAAGGCGGTTTTTTTCAATTATGTTGTCACGGAATACACGTAGTGCCCGTGTCATATCCCCCACTTCGCCTGTGCTATACTTCAACTGATCGCTGGCGTGCAAATCGCCATTGGCAAGGCCAAGCGTCGCAGCACTGACCCGGCGCATGGGGCGAATAATGGTAAGCCACGTCAAAAATTGAATCGGAACAATTGCAACCACAGCCAAGAGCGCAATCAATTGCAAGTTATTTTGAGCGTGCAGCAAGCGGCTTCCAAGTTCCTGTTTCGCTTCATCAATTCGCGAAAGCGCGCGCGTCCCGCCAGCCTGGGTCAAAGCCGAAATTTCACCGACGTCTGTTGCGACTTGGAATGCTGCATTGGCTGCATCCATACGCCAAGACAACACCCCTTGACGTAATTTCGGCAGGCCCGTTTCAGGGTTCGCAACTTCCAGTATACCTTGTAAAACCGGTTTCATCTCTGCCGGTGCTTGGTTTGACAACCTCTGTAATGTTGAAACTGCCGAAGCCAATCGGGCAGAGGCATCAGCCAATTGTTCGGGTGTGTTTGCCACGGCAACCTCAAAGGCAATTCCAACCAATCCAGTGACTTGTGCGTCCAACATCGCGAGTTCGCGTATCGCGCTGACTTGATTGGACATAAGATCTTGTACCGCAGCTCTATTCTCGACGGCCGCTTCTTCAACGCGCGCATTTAGGTTTGCCATCGATACGCCAATGATGATGCGTAATGTTCGGTCGATTTCTTCACGGCTATCATAAATTGTATCACTTAGATCCAAACCAAACCCGGCCACAGCATTCAACTGCGTACCGAAAAGCGCGGCGAGACGCTTAAGTTCGGGCAATATGTCAGCGAGGGCTTCGGACTCTTCGGCTTCCACAAGATGTTTTTGCAAATTTGAAAGTGCGGTGAGACCCATTTCCTTCAACGCCACGGTCATACCTGAGGTTTCTACATCAGGTAAAGCAAGGACAACACCCGAAATCTGATTGACTTCGCCATCGATTTCCAAGCCCAAACGAATGTCCCGAAAGTCTTTTTCAACAATACCATGAAGCGTTTCATTCACCGTGTCACTTGTGCGTCGACCACCGACGACCACTTGGAAGTACACCACATCTGACGCAGAGCTAAGCATCGAAGACACCTCAGCACTTAGGGTCCGCAAGCGAGACACGGTCGCGTCGATTGCTTCCAGATTTGCGAATTCTTGCCTCCGGATCGTTGCGAGGCTCCCCAAACGTTGCAATGTCGCATCGAAACGTTCGCCAAGCGCGTCATCAACGCTGGGCGTGGCCAGATCACCTGAGACCAACGTATTTGCCGCAGAAATTGGGCCAACCTCTGAAGGGGACTGTGGCGCAGCCGTCTCGTGTATTTCATCGCTGTGGCTGTCTTTAAGTTCTGCTTGAATGCGATCAACTTCGAGAACCGCTTGATCTAGCAGATCTCGGTTCTCGGAAACAAGGAGGGCGCCGAGTGCATGTTGTAATGCGCTGGTTGTCGCGATCAGTTCGACGGAATGTT
The DNA here is from genome assembly GCF_000812685.1 of Halocynthiibacter namhaensis. Taxonomy (GTDB): domain Bacteria; phylum Pseudomonadota; class Alphaproteobacteria; order Rhodobacterales; family Rhodobacteraceae; genus Halocynthiibacter; species Halocynthiibacter namhaensis. The sequence continues at coordinate 47,093 of NZ_JWIF01000051.1, read as the reverse complement.
CCAATTCGGGCAATTCGGTTTCACTGAGCTGATCCAGCCGCGTGCTGACGTTTTCAGATGCAAAATACCCGATGGAGATCGAGGCCGCGATCAATGCCGCCATGGTCAACATCGCGGCCGCAACTTTCCCGCCAATACCAGTAATAAAGGTTTTAAATCCACTGCTCATATTCGGTTACCCCAGTTATATCTAGCAATTACCCCCTAAAATGAAGGGGCCCGGCTGCCCGTATTTCGGAGGAGCCTGCAATATGCAGTTCGGCCGGGATTACTAATTACAGGGGCATTCTTCACACAGCCTATTAAGCAAGCCTTTATAAACAGCAGAAAACACCCTGCGCCCAAACAACGCAGTGTCTAAAATTTTATCCATACCTGTTAAGTGACTGTAATTTCACAATATCGCAGCCGCGTTCAAATCTTGGCCTTCATAAAAAATCGCGAACAACATGACCAAACCACCGCTAAAAACCTCGGGTCCGTGCCATGAAATGCGACGTCTACAGCAAATCCAGGTGTTTCAGCCGCACCTCAAGTGTCACTGGCCTTCCGCAGCGCGGGGACCAGATCAGGCTGGGGCGCGCAGCTGTCGCAACACATCCCCCAAGGCCCCGCCCTGTTGCAAGTCAAAAACTGAGGTTCGTATCTTGCTTGCGCGATCATGTCCTAAAACAGGGTCTGCATAGCTGTGGAATTTTTCGATCAAGCCTGCGCGTGAAATCGGTGCAGATGCCTCGCCCGGAGCCTGCGATATGCCGCTGTCAAAGCTGCGCCCATCCTTAAGGTGTAAGACAACCCGCCCCAAACGATCCGCTGGAAAATTCGCATTGCAATGATCGCATTCTGACACATCGGTCACGCCAACAAGCCGCGCGATTTCCGCGTCATCAAACAACGCCCCCGTAATTTCTGAAGGGCCAACGCGCCCCAGCTTCAAGGCGCAGGCCACGGGATAACACAGAGAATACTGTGCCTCGGCGATGCCCTTGGGCATGCTGTGGGACAAGCGCGTTGAATTATGAAAGGCGTGAATTTCAATCCGTTCGATGTCCGCGCTTTGGATCTCATGTTCAGATCGCAACTTCAGCGCGGCACCGATGGGCGCATGGACCCAACGACAAATTGGGAAAAGCTTGATGTTCTGTTCCATCACCAACCAACGCGTTCCCAGATCATTCCAATGATGGGCGACCTCGCCAGCTTCGACGGTGATGGCCGGTGCCCCGAGAAACCCGCCCATGGCCATATCCGCAGAAACAACCCCCGTCATCGCCCCCCAGCCAGATCCGTCGTGCAGCATGGTTGGGTTGTCGATCTCGCGCATCATCTGGCTGCGCGGGCCGTGATATTCCGCAATCCCAATGGCTTGGCGTAACGTTTCGGGTGATCCACCCTTTAAACGCACCGACATGGCAGCACAGGCAATCGCAACCCACGCGCCGGATGTGTGATAATCGCAAGCAGTCTCGTGTAAGGAAACCGCTGCGCGACAGGCGACTTCATATCCGATCGCAAGCGTGGTCAGGAATTCATCACCAGCAAGATCTTCCATCTCATCGACTTCGGCCAACAAAGCACCGATTAAACCACAACCAGCATGCCCTTTCGATGGGGAGTACCCATCATGTGCGTCCAATGCGTCGATCTGCGTTGCGGTCGCCAGCGCCGCCCCCGCCACGCTGACCTTGCGTGCATCAAACAACATATGCGCGTTGCCCCCCGTCCCGGGACCATACATGCGCGCCGTGCTTTCACGGATGATACGTGACGCGGGCATGTCCACGGCCCCTGCCGCCACCGCGATCAAATCCAACAGATAATCTGCCGTGCGCGCACGCACGTGATCCGGTACGTCTTGAGGTTTGGTGTTTAGAACGAAATCGGTGAAGGCTGACATGTGGTTCTCTCCCTTGATATCATCAGCTTTTACCTCTGATGCGTCCCATTCTGTCAGATTGCCGACATTTACGGGCCTCTTTGCGCCGGAACGCGGCGGCACACTGGTCATTTGCATGCATGCGTTGCTATGAAATGACATCAAGGGAGAACGCATATGACCGTTTCACAGGGCACATACGATTATATCATTGCCGGCGCTGGCACGGCCGGATGTGTGCTGGCGAACCGCCTGTCCGAAAACCCAAAGACGCGTGTGTTGCTTTTGGAAGCGGGCGGGCGTGACAACTGGCATTGGATCCACATTCCTGTTGGCTATCTCTATTGCATGGACAATCCACGTACGGATTGGATGATGAAAACCGCGCCTGAAGCTGGCCTTAATGGACGTTCACTGAACTATCCGCGTGGTAAGGTTTTGGGGGGCTGCACCTCGATCAACGGTATGATCTATATGCGCGGTCAAGCTGCGGATTATGACACCTGGGCCCAAATGGGGAACCGTGGATGGGGCTGGGATGATGTCTTGCCCTATTTCAAAAAATCAGAGGATCACCACGCGGGCGGATCAGATCAACATGGTGCGGGCGGCGAATGGAAAGTCACGACCCAACGCCTTGAATGGGAGATCCTGAAGGCGTTTCAACAAGGCGCTTCTGAATTTGGGATCCACCCACGGGCGGATTTCAACGATGGCAACAACGAGGGATCCGGTTTCTTTGAGGTGAACCAAAGCGGTGGTCAACGGTGGTCCGCCGCAAAAGCATTTCTACGCCCTGCGGAAGCCCGCCCCAACCTTCGGGTGATCACCGCCGCCCACACGGAAACCATCACACTTGAGGGGCGACGGGCCACCGGCGTGACATGGCGCGAGAACGGGGTGGTGAAATCCGCGCGCGCAACAGGTGAAGTTCTGCTGGCCGCTGGTGCAATCAATTCGCCCAAGATATTGGAACTGTCTGGCATTGGCCGCCCTGATGTATTGCAAGATTTGGGCATTGACGTGAAGCACGAAAGCGCCGGTGTTGGCGAAAACCTTCAAGATCACCTGCAAATTCGCACCGTGTTCAAAGTGCATAACACCAAGACCTTAAACGAGAAATCAAACAGCATCCTTGGGAAAATCGCAATGGGCGCACAATATGCGTTGAAACGATCCGGGCCCCTTTCCATGGCACCCAGCCAATTTGGAATGTTCACAAAATCCGATGAAACCGTCGCCACGCCCGACCTTGAATATCATGTGCAGCCCCTGTCTTGTGACAAGCTCGGCGACCCGTTGCATCCCTTCCCGGCTATCACTGTCTCCGTCTGCAATCTGCGCCCAGAAAGTGTTGGGTCAACCCATGCGACCAACCAAGACCACATGAAGCACCCTTCGATCAAGCTGAACTATCTGTCAGCGCAACGTGATAAACATGTGGCTGTGAAGGCCGTTCAGCAAGCCCGGAAGATCATGGGTGCACAGGCCTTAGAAGCTTTCAACCCAGAAGAAATTCTGCCCGGGCCAAATATCGCATCTGATGCGGATCTCTTGCGGGAAGCGGGTAACCTGGCCACGACAATATTTCATCCGGTGGGTACCTGTAAGATGGGTCGCGACCCCATGGCCGTGGTGGATGAGCAACTGCGTGTTCATGGGATTGATGGCCTGCGAGTGGTGGATGCATCAGTTATGCCTAAGATCGTATCCGGAAACACGGCATCCCCGGTGATTATGATCGCAGAAAAAGCCGCTGATTTGATCAAGACGGCAGCCATTCAATAGATATCAGCTGCGGAGCATAGCGGTACATTCGAAAAATCAGTTTTCTAGTTTTCTAGTTTTCTAGTTTTCTAGTTTTCTAGTTTTCTAGTTTTCTAGTTTTCTAGTTTTCTAGTTTTCTAGTTTTCTAGTTTTCTAGTTTTCTAGTTTTCTAGTTTTCTAGTTTTCTAGTTTTCTAGTTTTCTAGTGAAGTCCGTTTCTGATCCCCTTTATTGGTCAAGCCCCTTGTTCACAGGCCCCTCACACCCTATATCTAAAGACGGCGGGTTCTGCCCTTCTCGTTAATGAGTTCTATTCCAGTGGCCTTAAGCATTTTCGAGGGAGCTGGCTCTGTGCGGACCCTGGTCCACTTACCTGGCGCCCACCTGTACATACAGGTCCTCGGGAATTAAAACACTCAAACGGCTGCGTTTGCGGGCCCGCCACTTTCTTCCTGCAAAACCTTGTTCACCTTGCGTGCGACCTCTTTGAGACGGACAGGTTCATAAAGCGACGCGCGCCAAAGGGTCTCATGTTCCCGCAACCAAAGCGCAACTTTCTTAAGGTCCTTATCCGTCAGTGGATCAAGCATAAACCCGGCCTCTCCACGTAGAAAATGCCCACACACCCAATCCGTAAGCATATCCAGCTTGTACGGATCGACAGGTGTTTCTGCGTCCAAGACATGATCCATCACGCGGCATTGAAAAACCGGACTTAAACCTTCAATCCAAAAGTCTTCATTATGAAAACAGAAACAGACATCTTCATCCCTCATCAACCAATAGGTCAGAATATCTTCGTCTATATCCCAGCTGCCATTGACGGCACTGTCGACCTTTTCCATTCCATCACAATAGGCACAGGCCGCTTGGTTTAAAGGGCGTTCAGATGAAATGCTTGCGGCGTATTTATCGTAGAATATCTCGTTATAGCGGTGGCAATCAACGCAATTCCAACTCTGACGCCACCGGTAATCCGTGCCGCTCATGGGGGGCTGAGAAATCTTTCCATCCTGATTAACACTCAGTTGACGCGCATGACGCTGCTTTGCCGCCTTTTGCGCGCTGGAATATTCCCGCTCAAACCGGAAGTTATCCAAAATCTGCGCAAACTCTTCGCGTATAATCTTTAGAATCCCCAAAACACCTTCACCCATATGGCTTTCCGCGCCCCATATTGCTCTGAACAAAACAGGGAAGGCAAGTTGCGTGGGGTCTCACTTGCTTTTGAACTTCTTGACAGTCACCCTGTCGGCAGGGAGGAATTTATCATGGCAGGCACAGGCATTCAGTATCCGGATCATTTCATCACGCGGCTGCAGGCGATTTGGGGGCGCGGGTTCCTATCCCCTGGTGGGCCAGAAGAAGTGAAGCGGATCGTGCAAGGGCTGGGCCTGACCGGAAAGGCTTTGCTGGACATTGGCTTTGGCACCGGCGGGCCCGGAGCGGTTCTGGCCGGGCTTGGGGCGCAGGTGACTGGAACAGATATCGAGGCACAGCTTCTGCCCCATGCGCAAGCAACCCGCGCTGCCTCACCACATGCGGATCAGATTACATTGATCCTGACAAAGCCAGGCCCCCTGCCCTTTGACGACAACAGCTTTGATGTCGTCTTCTCAAAAGACAGCCTGATCCATGTGCCGGACAAAGGCGCGATGTTTGACGAAATCCTACGGGTGCTGAAACCAAGCGGCATTTTCGCCGCCAGCGATTGGTTGATGGGGGCTGGGGATGGTCCCGCCCAAGTCATGGCGGACTTTAACGCGCGGGGCTATCTTGATTTTCGCATGGCGACGGCAGATCAAACAAAACATCTGCTGACCAGTTGCGGGTTTCACGACGTGACCACATTGGATCGCAACGCTTGGTACGCTGATCTGGCCGCCCGTGAGGTCAAGAAGGTCGAGGAAGATCTCTATGATGATCTTGCGGCCATTGTCGGGGAAGAAATCATGCGCGAATGGCTTTCTGTGCGGCGTCACTTGGCTGAAGCCGCACGTCTGGGCGGGCTGTGTCCAACCCATCTACGCGCCATAAAACCCGCATCGGGACTTTAAAGCGCATGCATTTTGGCCGGTGCAAAGCCTATGGCCTGCCCGGGTGATGCCGTTTCTGTATATGGTGGAATGCCGGTGATAAATGGCGGCGCCGCCCATACGGAGAATGAGACCGGGCTGGAAAGGCCCGATGAGGAAGCTTATATTCGCCCATCTGTCACATGAGCCCCGTTCCGTTGGTGTTCCCAAACCTGTCCGGCCTGGGGTGATCGATCACGGGAAATATGCCCGGCACCTGTTAAAAAATCACAAGCCTTGCGTACGCAGGCCCACTGGTCTTGCCCCCAATCATGCCCGGATGAATATAACGGTTGAGAAAAACCTGCCTCAGCCTTTAAGAAGGGCACACAGGCCTATGCCTATATTGATCATCAAAGCAAATAAGGAAATAAAGTTGAAGTTTGTTACATTGTGCACTGCCGCCTTGGCAACAGTTGCTCTGACCGCATGTCAAAGCTCCTACGGAACGACCAGCATTCAGGACAACTATAATCGCGGTGAAAACGTCATTCGCGCCCATGTTGGTGTGGGGGCATGTTTGAACTGCTTCAATGCCTACCGTGGTTGGGCCGATGAAAAGGCCTTTGCATTGTCGCCCTCAGGAAGTTTTTCATATGCAAGAGGCATGAGCTCTCAACGCGAAGCAAACCAAACGGCACTGAAAAACTGCCAAAGCCGCAACGGGGCAGCAGAAGCAAACCAGCCTTGCAAATTACTGATGTCAGGACATCATTTCGTCTGGCGCTAACTGAAATATATCAAACGGTTGAAGCCCGCAAAGGCTTCAACCTATAGGGTTCACATAAGAACCTTATATTTAAACCCTGTCTTTTAGAACGCGTCGGGTTTTGCTTCGCGGGCCATGTGATCAAGTACAGCGTTCACGAATTTAAATTCGCGGCCGTCATCGTGGAAGGCTTTGGCCACGTCAACAAATTCGGTGATCACAACTTTTGGTGGGGCTTTGCCGAAGATCAGTTCAGCGGCGGCCGCACGGAAAAGCGCACGCAAGGTTGTGTCGATCCGCCCCAAAGGCCATTTCTCGACCAAGGCGCGATCTGTCAAACGGTCAACTTCGGACTGGTTATCAACCGCATCTGCGATCAGTTTGCGAAACAGACCAGTGTCGCCTTCCGCCATATCATATTCGCCGAAGTCTTCGCCAAAGCGATGTTCTTCGAATTCACGGCGCACAGATTCAACGTTTTGGTCAGATACTTCCATCTGATACAACGCCTGCACCGCAAAGAAGCGTGAAGCAGACCGCATCTTGCGCAGCTGGTTGCCTGACGGTTCAGGCTTTTTTTCGGGTGTCTCAGATGGCGTATCGGTCATGCTTTTGCGGGTCCGTTGTTAGTGTCACCAGACGCGATGCGAAATTCTTCCGAGGCCGGTTTGAAACCGATACCTTTGGTCTGGCTGCTCCATTTGCGCGAAAGTGCGATCAAATGCAAGGCCGCAGCCGCTGCTCCACCACCTTTATTTTGATCGGCAGGGTCTGCGCGCACCTCAGCTTGGGGGCGATTTTCAACGGTCAAGATACCATTGCCAATGCAAAGCCCTTGCAAGCCAAGCATTTGCAAGGCCCGAGATGAATCATTGCAGACGGTTTCGTAATGGGTGGTTTCACCACGCACGACACAGCCCAGCGCCACATACCCATCAAAGCTTGCCTGACGTTCAGCGATCACTATCGCCGTCGGAATTTCCAACGCGCCTGGCACTTCGATCAGATCATATGTGCCACCGGATGCTTCGATTTCAGCAATCGCGCCAGCGACCATATTGTCGGCGATGTCTTTGTAATATGGCGATACAACGATCAGGATTTTGACCGGTTTATCGAATTCTGCACGCGGCATGATATAGTGAGATGGACCAGCCATGTTTATGCCTCCTCGCGGATCGGACGGGTGCCCGTGATTTCAAGATCATAGGCCTCAAGACCCAAATACGTCGTATCCGGCGAATTGGTCAAAAGTTCCAGTTTATGCAAGCCCAACTTGGACATGATCTGGGCACCAATGCCGGTTTGTTTGATGGTGCGCGGCGTGTCATCATCGTCGCCAAACGCCAGTTTCGGGCGCGGTTCACGGAACAAGACAACAAGGCCCCGCCCCTCATCTGCGATGATCTTCATCGCTTGGCCAAGTTTATTGGATGTCCCAGCCCCAATCGCCAGCACGTCTTCCACAGGGTTGATGGCATGGGCGCGGGTCAGAACCGGCGTATCAGTGGTGATGTCACCTTTGATCAAAGCAACATGTTCCGTGCCGGTCAGTTGATCGGTGAACAGGCGCATGTCCCAATCCCCACCATGTTCAGAGGTCACCACGCGCTGCGATGTTTCATCCACCAGGTTGTCATGGCGCTGACGCCAAGCGATCAGGTCAGAAATCGTGCCGATCTTCAGGTCATGTTTCGCCGCATAGGACACAAGATCCGGCAGACGTGCCATGGTGCCATCATCATTCATAATCTCACAGATCACGCCAGATGGGTTCAACCCGGCAAGACGCGACACATCCACGGCGGCCTCGGTGTGGCCAGCACGCACCAAAACGCCACCGTTGCGCGCACGCAGCGGGAAGACATGGCCCGGGGTCGCGATATCTGCAGAAGTCATATCAGGGTTGATCGCCGCAGCCACGGTCAAGGCACGATCCCCCGCAGAGATCCCCGTGGACACGCCTTCGCGGGCTTCAATCGACACGGTAAAGGCAGTTTCATGACGGGAGGAATTGTTCACAGCCATCATCGGCAAGCCCAATGTATCAACGCGATCTTCTGTCATTGGCAGACAGATCAGACCACGACCATGGGTCGCCATGAAGTTGATCGCAGCCGCATCGGCGAATTCAGATGCGATGACCAGATCCCCTTCGTTTTCACGATCTTCATGATCCACAAGGATAAACATACGTCCCTGACGCGCATCCTCAATAATGTCTTGGATCGGGCTGATTGCGGCGGTGATTTCGTCTTGTGTTGGGACAGTCATGGTCTGGCAGCTTTCGGTGTAATGATCCCAATTGGTGGGGATATCTTCAGATATACGCTGAGCATAGAAAGGGAAAGAGGATTCCCTTTGCGCTACACGCGACGAAACGGCACCACCACACCCGTGCAAACCCGGCGGCGAATGCGATGATATCAGTCGATCAGCGCTGGCAGAACGTTGGTTTTCTTAACAACGCCATACACGAAACTGCTGTCCAGTGATGCAATCCCCCCGATCGGGTGCAACTTGCGGCGTACGAATTTCTCGTAATCCGCAAGGTCAGCCACGACCACACGCAACAGGTAATCTGAGGCACCGGTCATAACATAGCATTCCATCACCTGATCCACGCGTTCGATGTCTTTCTCGAATTGCTTCACAGTTGAATCCGTGTGATCCGCAAGGCTGACGCGCACAAAAACCGTGACCCCCAACCCATAAGCTTCCGTGTCAATATCGACGCTATAGCCCTTAATTATACCGCTTTGTTCTAACATTTTCACCCGTCTTAGACAGGGCGATGGCGACAGGTTCACCTTTGCGGCCAGATCCTGATTTGTCATGCGTCCATCACGCTGAAGCGCACGGATGATCCGTTGGTCTTTACCGTCCATTTTTAGCAATTCCTTGGCAGATTATGCCAAATTATTACACTTGAATGCCAAATTTCGCAATATTTTTGTCAAATCCCCATCCTAAAGTTCTAATAACGAACAACGGAGTCATCACATGCGCAATCACCCAGGAAGCTTTTCCACCCGAGCCATCCACCATGGATATGATCCGATGGACAATGAGGGCGCATTGACCCCGCCCCTGCATCTGACATCAACCTTTGCATTCGAAACCGCAGAGGCCGGTGGCGAAATGTTTGCAGGCGAACGCGCAGGTCACATTTACTCGCGCATTTCCAACCCGACCTGTGATCTTCTGGAAAAACGCATCGCAGTTCTCGAAGGCGCGGAAGCTGGATTGGCGCTTGCCTCTGGCATGGGGGCGATTACCGCAACGATGTGGACATTGCTGGCGCCTGGGGATGAGGTCATTCTTGACAAAACCCTATACGGTTGCACCTTCTCATTCATGCAGCATGGCTTGGCCAAATTCGGCATCACCGTGACCCATGTAGACCTGACCCGTCCCGAAAACCTAACCCAAGCGATCAACGACAAAACAAAAGTCGTCTATTTTGAAACCCCCGCAAATCCCAACATGCGCTTGGTTGATATTCAGGCGATCTCTGACATTGCACATGCAAATGACGCCTATGTCGTTGTCGATAACACATATGCCACCCCCTATCTGACCCGCCCCATCGAGCACGGTGCCGACATCGTCGTGCATTCGGCCACAAAATATCTGGGCGGCCACGGTGATGTGGTTGCTGGACTTTTGGTGGGATCCGAGGAACTGGTCACAGAAATCCGCCTATACGGTATGAAAGACATGACCGGCGCTGTCATGGCGCCGTTTAACGCGATGCTTATCCTGCGTGGTCTAAAAACATTGGAACTGCGCATGGATCGTCACTGCTCAAGTGCGGCAACCGTGGCGAAGATGTTGGAACAATCCCACGGCGTTCAAAAAGTGTTTTATCCTGGCCTGGATAGCTTTGAACAAGCTGAGGTGGCCAAGCGCCAGATGTCTCAGTTCGGTGGGATGATCGCGTTTGAACTTGACGGTGGCTATGACGCGGGTTGCGCCATGATGAACCAACTTAAACTGATCACGCGCGCTGTGTCTTTGGGTGATGCCGAAACCCTTGTGCAACATCCAGCCAGCATGACCCATTCAACCTATACGCCAGAAGAACGCGCATTGCATGGCATCAGCGAAGGGCTTGTGCGCCTTTCTATTGGGCTTGAGGGGGTGGATGACGTGATACAAGATCTTGAACAGGCCCTACCCAAGCCTTCTACGCGTAAAGCCGCATAAGGATCACACCATGCATGAAGATCTGAAGGCAATCGAGCAACGTCTGCTGTGGCTGTCCCATTGGATGATCCACAACGCCAACCACATCCGCCCCAAAGTGGACGGGATCAAGATCGGTGGGCATCAGGCCTCATCCGCGTCGATGGTGTCGATCATGACCGCATTGTATTTTCATGCATTGCGCCCGGAAGATCGCGTTGCAGTCAAACCCCATGCGTCTCCGGTCTTTCATGCGATACAATACCTTATGGGAAACCAGACCCGTGAAAAAATGGAAAACTTTCGCGGGTTTGGCGGGGTTCAAAGCTACCCCTCGCGCACCAAAGACATTGATGACGTGGATTTCTCAACCGGTTCCGTTGGCCTTGGCGTGGCCATCACATCATTTGCCTCAATCGTCCAAGATTATATTCAAGCAAAGACATGGGGCGACGGCCTGAACTTGGGCCGAATGATCGCATTGGTTGGCGACGCGGAACTGGATGAGGGCAACATCTATGAGGCCTTGCAAGAAGGCTGGAAGAACGATCTGCGCAATTGTTGGTGGATTATCGATTACAACCGTCAGTCCTTAGACGGGGTTGTGCGCGAAGGCCTGTTTCAGCGTGTCGAAAAGATCTTCGACGCCTTTGGTTGGGATGTGGTGCGGGTCAAATATGGCGCATTGCAACGCGCGGCCTTTGACGAACCAGGCGGCGAGAAACTGCGCCAATGGATCGATGACTGCCCCAATCAATTGTATTCTGCCCTGACCTTCATGGGGGGCGCTGTCTGGCGTGAACGCTTGATGGATACGCTCGGGGATCAGGGCGATGTCACCGCCCTCATCGCAAAGCGCAGCGATGACGAACTGGCGGCGCTCATGGAAAATCTTGGGGGCAATTGTGTCAACACGATGGCCGATACCTTCGCCGCGATTGATCATGATCGGCCTGTTTGCTTTCTGGCCTATACGATCAAAGGCTGGGGCACGCCAATCGCTGGGCATAAGGACAATCACGGCGGTTTGATGAACAAAACCCAGATGGCCGCCTGGCAAAAACATATGGGCGTGCCTGAGGGACAGGAGTGGGATAAATTCGCAACGATCCTTGACCCCGATGCATTTGAACAAACGCTGCAAAACGCCCCGTTCTTCGCCAAAGGCACCCGCCGCTATTCGGACGATGTCATTGATGTCCCTGCGATCACGCAATCATCTGATCGTGAAATATCGACACAAATGGCCTTTGGCAAAATTCTGGATGATCTGTCCAAAGGGGACAGCCTGTTGGCCGAACGGATCGTGACCACGTCGCCGGATGTCACGGGCACGACCAATCTTGGTCCATGGGTGAATCGCCGCAAACTGTTTGCCCGCGCACATCAAGCCGATACCTTTAAGGCCGAGAATATCCCGTCCACAGCCAAATGGGAATTTGCCCCAGAAGGTCAGCATATCGAATTGGGCATCGCCGAGATGAACCTATTCTTGCTGCTCGCCGCCGCTGGCCTGTCACATTCGGTGTTTGGAAAACGTCTCATCCCGATCGGAACTGTTTATGATCCATTTGTCGCGCGGGGCCTGGATGCCCTGAACTACGCCTGTTATCAGGACGCGCGTTTTATGATTGTCGGCACACCCTCTGGTGTCACCCTGGCCCCAGAAGGCGGCGCGCATCAATCCATTAACGCACCATTGATCGGCATGGCCCAAGATGGGCTGGCGTCTTTCGAACCTGCCTTTGTGGATGAGCTGGCGGTCATCATGGAATGGGCCTTCAAACACATGCAAAAAGACGGTGAAGGTGACCCGGATGAACGCACCTGGCTGCGCGACGAAACCGGTGGTTCCGTTTATCTGCGCCTGACCACCAATCCGATTGAACAGCCCGGAAAACGCGTTGATGATGCTTTCCGCCAAGGGGCCATTGATGGGGGCTATTGGCTGCGCAAGCCCGGCCCAAATTGCGAAGTCGTGATTGCATACCAAGGGGCTGTTGGCCCCGAGGCGATCAAGGCCGCCGGTGCAATCTCGCAAGGGCGCCGCGATGTCGGTGTCTTGGCGGTGACCTCGGCTGATCGTTTAAACGCAGGTTGGACCGCCGCGCAACGTGCCAGAGCCAACGGTATACATGACGCCACGGCCCATGTTGAAACCTTGCTGGCAGATATCCCACGCCATTGCACGCTGATCACCGTGATTGACGGCCATCCCGCAACCTTGTCATGGCTTGGATCGGTCAAAGGACATCAAACCGTGTCGCATGGCGTTGAGCATTTCGGCCAAACCGGGACAATCGCAGACCTATACCGCCACTTCCGCATTGATGCAGAAGCTTTGATCCAATCGGCAAGCGAACTGTCTCTTGGCCGTAAATTTTCCCGCGCGGCACCAATCGCCGTTTAAACAGCAACCTTTGCATAAAACCACCTCCCCTTCGCACCACAGCTTCTTGTGTGAAGGGGAGTTTCCGTGGTCCGAAACTCACGTGCCACTTGGTCCTGCGGCTCTTCGAATGAAAAACGCTGAGATTTCAAGTGAAGAAAACAGAGCTCATAAAAAAGCTTCTACAGACCTGATAGGACGCCAGTGGTGAATTTGCGAACGGATCACAGATGAAGATGCCAATCACCTGATCGCCTTGAAGGACAAAAAGAGAAGCTTCCGCGCAACATTTAGGCAAAAGAGGAGCATATGCTCCTCCTCCGAATACGACTTCACCAAGTAACTGGCGCTATCAGAAATAAATTTGCATTTTCAGGGGCCTGACGCGTTGTCAGCCTTTGTACTTCGGACAAGGGTACATCTAAAAATGTGCACCCTTTCGATCTTGCAGTTACTTGCGCCAGTTGGACACGAACTTCCAAAGGGCGTTCAATGGTGGGTGTGAAGGAGAAAAAAGTCTCTACAGCGCCTTGATACGGAACGTTAGTCTGTACCATGGTTACACTCACTCCATCAATCACAGGTGTGGTGGAAGTTCCCGAAGACACGCAAGCCGTTAGCAGTGTTACCAAACAGCCAGTGACGAACGCCGGTTTAAAATTATACATATTTTCACCTTCTAAATATTCACATAAAGAACAAACAGCCGAGTGCACTACGATCACGCAACTTCGCTGACATTTCAACATCAATTATGATCTGATACGCCCATTGCATCAAGTCATTCACGCATTTGACCGGGTGACCTAGAAAGCGCTCCAACATCCAAGCAAGCCATGCCTCCGAACTTGACCGCAGCCATCAACTTGAATGCAATCACATAGTGAGAATTGAAACTCGAACTGCATACATGCGCGAATGGGTGCTTCAAAGTAGAGATATGTGAGCTGAGCTTTGTTCCAAATCATTCTAGAGTATTTAAAGAATGGAAAACAACAAACTTAAGTATGTGATTGTTTTTAGACAATATACATAAGTGAAATGGTGCGGTCGAGAGGACTCGAACCTCCACGGGTGTTACCCCACAGCGACCTCAACGCTGCGCGTCTACCAATTCCGCCACGACCGCACGTGATCAGGTAGTCTGTGCGCGCTTCATAGCGAGGCGGATGGTAGAAGGAAAGAGGAAAAACACAGAATTTCGAAAATTTGCTCGGCCCATGCAATTGCACCTGTGGTGGCATCTCTTTGCTTTCTATGCATGGTCATTCATATCTTCAGGGGGTAAAACGCAGAAACTGCATTTGGGGCATATTCACAAAGGGCGATAACATGGTGGACTGGATTATCTCTTCGGGTTTGGTGGACTACGAAACGGCATGTCGGGAAATGGAAAATCGCGTTGCCGCAATCGCAGCTGGAACCGCCGACGAAGCAATTTGGTTGCTGGAACATCCCCCGCTTTACACCGCCGGCACCTCTGCCAATGTTAAAGACCTGACCGATCCGGATCGCTTTCCGGTCTACGACAGCCCTCGCGGTGGGCAATATACTTATCATGGGCCGGGGCAGCGTGTGGCTTATGTTATGCTTGATCTGACAAAACGTGGGCGCGATGTTCGTAAATTTGTCCAACAGCTTGAAGATTGGGTCATCGCCACCCTTGCCGAATTCAATGTCAAAGGTGAACAACGCGATGGGCGCGTTGGGGTTTGGGTGCAACGTGATGACAAGCCGCTGACAATAACCGGGCAGCCGCAGGAAGATAAGATCGCCGCGATTGGCGTGCGCCTGCGCAAATGGGTTAGCTTTCACGGGATTTCGATCAATGTAGAGCCCGATCTAGAGCATTTCAGCGGCATCGTGCCTTGTGGCATCACAGAGCACGGCGTCACCAGCTTGGTTGATCTCGGTCTGCCTGTCACGATGGATGATGTCGATGTCGCTTTGAAACGTTGCTTTATGGACCTGTTTGAGACACGCGCCGATTAAGCCGTCTGCCCCGTTGGATCAGTTGCCATATCCAGGCATGCTTCCATTGGTAGTGCGGTGATTGAAGCTGACATCAATGCCAAATTCATAGCCAACCCGCAGCCCTGCGACAATTGCTCGGTAACACTTCGGCAAAAGCTGTCATATAGTGTCGATGAACGCGCATATTGTATTACTGATGAGGCAAACATGAACCGCACTATTTTCCTAACCGCCGTCCTTGCACTGGCCCCTTTTTCTGCGATGGCGGAAGGCGATGTCGAAGCTGGCGCAAAAGCCTTTAACCGCTGCAAATCCTGCCATGCCATTGCCAATGGCGATGATGTGATTGTGCGCGGCGGTCGTACAGGGCCTAATCTATATGGTGTGATGGGCAGTCCTGCGGCATCTGTTGAAGGGTTTCGCTATTCCGCCGGAATTAAAGCCGCAGCAGAAAACGGGCTTGTTTGGGATGAAGAAAACATCCTTACCTACGCCGAGCACCCGACAAACTTCCTGCGTGAGCTCAACTCAGATGACAGCCTGCGATCCCCCATGGCGCCGCAACGCTTTGGCGATGCCGGTGCTGATCTCGCCGCATTCTTGGCCAGCCACGGCGACGCCCCTGCGGAATAATTCGCACTGAAAACAACAAACGGTCTGCAGAAGTTCACGCGTTCTGGCAGGCCGTTTTTCGTTTAATTCCCATCATATGTATTTTCCATTTCTCCCAAACCACTCTGCGTGCTTTAATCAACCTAGATTAATCGTCACATATTTTCAGGCTCCGATGTTTCGAAACCTCATTCTTGCCCTGCCCTTTCTTGCAGCGACACATGCCAGCGCTGAAATCTGCAATGGTGCCTATACAGATACAGCGGCGCTTTTGGATCACACATATCAACAATACGGCACCCTATATTCCGGGGGGTTCAACAATCGCGGCGTCGGTGGCACGTTGGAAGTTTACCGGCTTTTGTCAGGGTTGCCTGACGCTGGAATGACTGGGGAACGGCCTTGGAACAGCGGGCTTGATTACGTTGATCCCGGATATCTGCGCCGACACGACACCTCAGCGGCTGATCGTATTGGCCTTGCATTGATACGCAATTTACCACGGATCAGTGACCCGCAGTTTCAGCGCGACACAGCCACCACCACAACAGATCCCGAAGTCATCCTGAACCAGGTGCTCTCCGTTGGGCCTTGGCCAGGTTGGTGGTTAACGCCGAATTCGCGTTCCTTGCCAGAGGCGCAACATACCGTGGCGCAGTTTGCCTATGACGATGGTCTGGATTGGCTTCTGTCCGTGCAGGCCGCTTCGGCCTATTCAGAAGCCTCGTGGCAATTGGCACGCTATCGCGAAC
Source organism: Halocynthiibacter namhaensis (assembly GCF_000812685.1). Taxonomy (GTDB): domain Bacteria; phylum Pseudomonadota; class Alphaproteobacteria; order Rhodobacterales; family Rhodobacteraceae; genus Halocynthiibacter; species Halocynthiibacter namhaensis. The sequence goes on along the minus strand of NZ_JWIF01000051.1, from coordinate 30,752 downwards.
CGGCCCCTATGAAACGCAACCATATGGTCTATGTGCATGGTTTGGACAGGTTCGCTGAGACCGGTGGTCTTACATGGCTCGTTGCGGCGGTTGCCAACGATTCCAGGTCGGGGTATTGGGGATCGCCCACCAAACTATCCCCCCATCATCGCGCCATCGCTGATCGCATCAGGCAGCGCATTGATGGGCTGTCTGATCTGGTCGAGGACTGTCGTGCAAGTGACGCGCAATATGCAGCTTTCGCAATTGCGCAACTGGAACGGCTGCGCGTTTTTTCGGGGTATTCAGGAAAGGCTGAACTGCTGGCATCTTTGCAAAAACTTCCCAATGTGATGCGTGACATCGCGGCGATCAGGCTGGCCAAAAGCCACGTCGCTTATACCGATGATTACAGCTCGCCCTGGAAACGCATAAGCCTGTCCGAGATCGAAAGTTTGGCTGTCGGTACATCACTTGAACAGTATTACAATCCCGTTGAGAACGCCTTTCAAAGCTGGATGAATGTTGGCCGCAGTCTGCGCACGCATTCCCTGCAAGAATTGATAGACCTCAACACTGGCGTTATTCTGCATTCATCCACCCGCATTCTGCTGAACCTTTTGTCCGCCCAGGACTTGATCACATTCGCGAGGTCACGCGATGGATTTCCATCAGACGAACGTATGCTGTTCACACGCGGGTTCTTACGCCTCTATGCGTTAGGTCGAGACAATGAAGCCGCAGTATTGATACCGGAATTGGCCAAGATTTGGCCCCAACACGCGGATGACATCATGGAAATCTGGCAAGGTTCTGGGTCGCAGGCTTGGAGATTGACCCAGATCGCTGGCAGCCTGCCCATGGCCGAACTTGGCATGGAAATAGGGCTGGCACGCTGGTCTGGGTCAATGGGTTGGTATGTGCAAAGCGGCGCTCAAGACAGCACCACCCCATTTTCCATGCAGAACTGGGCGCAGCGACGTGAAACACCGGACCTGCCCCGCAATATTCGATCTGCTGCGGTTGCGGAACGGCTGTTGGACAATTGGCTGAAAGCCGTGCCCGCATCCCCCTATGGCCCACAAGACCGCGCCAAAAACAGAAATATTGAATTCACCTACCCCCATGATCCGGTTTTCCCACAGACCGTTGATTGGACCTATTCTGACAGTGGCGGGCTGGTTGATTATATCGCTTGGGAAGAACTGGCACAGCTTGGCCCTGAAACAGGTCTTGCCAATCGCATCGGCCGTGAGATCATTCAAAGGGTGCGCCGGGAAACCTCTAACCCGATAAAACGCCTCTGGGCGGATGAGGATGCCTTGGCAGGGCAATTGCGCGATGTGATTTTCCAAGCGAGATATATGGAGACCGGAAAAATGAATGGCGAACCATTGGGCCAGGTGGCCTTTCGCCTGCTTCACAACCGTTTTGGTGACACGGACGCCGCCCGGCAAACACCCTATTGGTTTGTCTGCCAGGACCGTTGTGTGCGCTAGCTCAGTTCAGATATCAGGCGGTCAAATTCAGCTTTCCATCCTTCTCGGTCGATCTTGATCTCGGGCCTTAAGGGGCCATGCATAAAGAACCCTCCCGCCAGAACTGCTCTCTTGCAGGAATCACTCTGCCCGGTGGCTTGGGCGAGACAGGCCTTGGCCACGGCCAGAAACTGCATCCCCAATGTCATTTCAAGGCCCACTTAGAAAAATACCCCGCTTGGACGCATATTTTTGCATTTAATTTGCCGTTGCGGCACTCTGTATCGTTGCCCCTGCTGGCGTTTATCTCTAAGAAAGTTCCAAATGCACGGGGGAACTCTGTCTGCTTTTGGGCAGGGTTTGCGTGTTGAAACGAAGAAATTGGGGAGACTCCGCATGGCAGACGCAGCCATTCACGGCGACGAGCACCATGACGAGCGTGATTTTATCACCCGTTGGTTCATGTCAACAAATCACAAAGATATCGGCATTCTATACCTGTTCGCAGCTGCGCTCGTTGGTCTGATTTCCGTTATGTTCACCGTTTATATGCGGATGGAACTGCAAGAACCTGGCGTTCAATACATGTGTCTTGAAGGCGCACGTTTCTTCGCGTCTGGCGAAGTTTGTACGCCAAATGGGCACCTCTGGAACGTGATGATCACCTATCATGGTGTTCTGATGATGTTCTTCGTGGTTATTCCGGCGCTGTTTGGCGGCTTTGGTAACTACTTTATGCCATTGCAAATCGGCGCGCCTGATATGGCGTTCCCGCGCATGAACAACCTGTCCTTCTGGCTGTATATTGCGGGTGTTTCCCTTGGTGTGGCATCTCTGCTGTCCCCTGGTGGCAACAATCAGTTGGGTTCTGGTGTGGGTTGGGTTCTGTACCCGCCACTGTCCACCAGTGAGGGTGGTTATTCCATGGACCTCGCGATTTTCGCGGTTCACGTTTCTGGTGCGTCTTCCATCCTTGGTGCGATCAACATGATCACAACCTTCCTGAACATGCGTGCCCCTGGCATGACAATGTTCAAGGTTCCACTGTTTGCATGGTCTATCTTTGTCACAGCTTGGTTGATCCTTCTGTCCCTGCCTGTTCTGGCTGGCGCGATCACCATGCTTTTGATGGACCGCAACTTCGGAACATCCTTCTTCCAGCCTGGCGGCGGTGGTGATCCGATCTTGTACCAACACATCCTGTGGTTCTTCGGTCACCCAGAAGTGTACATCATCATTCTGCCTGGCTTTGGTATCATCTCACACGTGATTGCGACGTTTGCACGTAAGCCTGTGTTTGGGTATCTGCCAATGGTTTGGGCGTTGATCGCGATTGGTGTTCTGGGCTTCGTTGTCTGGGCACACCACATGTATACTGTTGGTATGTCGCTGTCGCAGCAGTCCTACTTCATGATGGCCACCATGGTGATCGCGGTGCCCACGGGTGTTAAGATCTTCTCTTGGATCGCGACCATGTGGGGCGGCTCGATTGAGTTCAAAACACCTATGCTTTGGGCTTTTGGTTTCCTCTTCCTGTTCACCGTTGGTGGTGTAACCGGTGTGGTTCTGTCCCAAGCAGGCATCGACCGTATCTATCACGACACATACTACGTGGTTGCACACTTCCACTATGTTATGTCCTTGGGTGCGATCTTCTGTATCTTCGCAGGCATCTATTTCTACTTCGGTAAAATGTCCGGCAAGAAATACCCTGAATGGGCTGGTAAACTGCACTTCTGGATGATGTTCATCGGCGCCAACTTGACCTTCTTCCCACAGCACTTCTTGGGTCGTCAGGGCATGCCGCGTCGTTATATCGACTATCCAGAAGCCTTCGCTTACTGGAACGAGATCTCATCTTATGGTGCATATCTGTCCTTCGCTTCTTTCGTCTTTTTCATCGGCGTGATGTTCTATTCACTGATCTGGGGTAAGAAAGAAACCGAAGCGAACTATTGGAACGAATATGCGGATACGCTGGAATGGACATTGCCATCCCCGCCGCCCGAGCACACATTCGAAATCCTGCCAAAGCAGGAAGAATGGGATCGCAGTCACTCCCACTAGTTGGGACACTGATCTGAGGGAAACTTCCACAGATGCCATATGTTTGGTCTGATACAAATACAGGGGCTCCGGTTAAATCCGGGGCCCCTTTTCATGCGCATATAGATGCGGGCAAGCCGATTACGCTCACGGCCTGGCCCTATCGTTCGTTGAAAAAGAAAGACTTCGTGCGTTTCATGGGCGCGACATGTGCACTGCTGTTCCTGCCCCTGATCGCATTATTGGGCAAAGACCCGCTTTGGGTGATGTTGCCGTTTCTGCTGGGAACAATCGGTCTGATTTGGTGGTTCATTGCGCGCAGCTATCAAAGCGGCACCCTCACCGAGGTCCTGACGATCACGCCAGACATGGCCACCCTCACCCGCCGTGATCCCAAAGGCCGCGAGCAAACCTGGCAGGCCAATCCGTATTGGATCACCGTCACCCTGCACAAAACAGGCCCCGTCCCCCAATATCTCACCCTACGTGGTGATGGGGAACGAGAGGTCGAGTTGGGGGCGTTTTTAGCGGAAGCGGAACGGGTTGAGTTGGCCGAGGCATTGCGTAAGGCATTTCAATCACTCGGTCTAAACACTGTTTTCAGGTGAACCAAAAAGATTGAACCCCAAATTGGACCAATGCAATGACCACTCCGAATGCGAAAAACCCTTGCGCCCACAGTTTAAGTTTTTTGATTTTGTCACTCTGCTCCGGCGTAAGAGGCTGCGGTTTATTCTGTTTTTGAGAAGACAGCACCTTCCCTAACAGCCGAAATGGAGAGCCTAGCACCGCTTCGAAGCCGCTCTCGATGACGCGGAGTACAGACAATATGACGATTAGCCCAATCAGAGCCTTCCAACCAAACACCAAGGTAATTGTCGTAAAAAACAAACCTAGGCCAACGATGCAAATCGCACAGATCGCAAGTACTATAATACCCGCAAGATCCAATACCGCGTTAAAAACTTTCCTCAAATGTCACCCACTCAAAAATTGGCTTTTAACATAATTGTCTTACATTGGTTCAACGCAAATCTGACAATTTGCTGATCTGGCATCCAACGGTTTCACATTCCGTGATCCGATTGCCAAGGAAATCCGCACGCTCACGCGTTGTTTCCTTAGCACAACGTGCATAAACGACCTCGCCCCAACGTTCGCTGGTCCCTGTGCATTCATCATTGCGATATTCGATCCAATTGCGTTGCCCTGTCCGCAAAGCGTTGCGTCCATTCGCGGACAACAACCCACGCAAAATCCCATAATTTTCGTTAAGACGTACATCTTCGGCGATGAAAACTTTGTTTTGGCAATACACTGCGTCAAATGTGTTTAACTCAGATCGCGCTACATCACAGTCATCGGCATATGCAGATGTACTGAAAACGGCCAAAACAATCGCTAGTGAAAATTTCATTTTATTCTCCAAACAACAAACCAATTACGATCCGTTATCTACGATTTCTGCCGAATGCATACAAGTAGAGAGAGAGAAGTATATAGACGCAAAAACCCGCCAGAAAACTGGCGGGTTTGATAACATTCAAAAGAGAGCGGATGCTTAACCCAGCTTGTCTTTCACCATTGGGCCAACAGCACCGAAATCCATCTGGCCGGTGTATTTTCTTTTCAGAACGCCCATGACCTTACCCATGTCACGGATCGATTCTGCCCCGGCTTCTGCAATCGCGGCTTCAATCGCGGCGCTCGCTTCGTCAGCGTCCAATTGCTTGGGCAAGAAAACCTCAATGACTGAGATCTCCGACAGTTCTTTCTCAGCAAGCTCAAGACGCCCGCCTTCTTCAAAGGCCCGCGCGCTTTCCTGGCGCTGCTTCACCATTTTCCCCAGAATGCCAAGGATATCGCCTTCACTGACGGTTTCATCTTCACCCTTGCCACGCAAAGAGATCTCGCGATCTTTGATAGCAGCGTTAATCAAACGCAATGTCGACAAACGCAAAGCGTCTTTACTTTTCATCGCTTCTTTCAAAGCGGTATTAATTTTTGTGCGCATCTAATTCGTGTCCTCATCCCTAAGGGGCACGCGGTCGCGTGCAGATTTGCGAACCCGGACCCTAGCGAAACTCACGCAAGGTTTCAACCATGTTACATCAATCACGCCACGGGCCCAGTTCAGTGCAAAAAACATATATTAATTCCCATTCTGCGACGCAGCAGCCCTTGACCGCAAACCGCCCTCCCCCTAGGTTCCGGCAAGTTTGAGCTGGAGAGTCGCACATGTCCGCCGGAACCCCCGTTACCGCACCCGTTAAAGCCGCCACCAAAACCACCGTCAAAGCCACTGCATGTCTTGCACTGGCGGATGGCACCCTCTTTTATGGCCACGGATTTGGCGCAACCGGGGACTGCGTTGCAGAGCTTTGCTTCAACACCGCCATGACCGGTTACCAGGAAATCATGACTGACCCTTCCTATGCAGGCCAGATCGTGACCTTCACCTTCCCCCACATCGGCAATACCGGCGTGACAGCGGAAGATGACGAAACCGCCGATCCCGTCGCCGCAGGCATGGTTGTGAAATGGGATCCAACACAATCGTCCAACTGGCGCGCTGAAGCCGAGCTGACAGAATGGCTGCAGGCCCGTGGCCGTATTGGCATCGGGGGGCTTGATACACGTCGCCTGACCCGCGCCATTCGCCAGCAAGGTGCCCCACATGCGGCCCTCGCCCATGATCCAAACGGCAACTTCGACACGGATGCTTTGGTGGCGAAAGCCAAAGCTTTCTCTGGCCTCGAAGGCCTTGATCTGGCGAAAGAAGTGACCTGTGCCCAAAGTTATAGCTGGGATGAGAAACGTTGGGCTTGGCCCGAAGGTTTCACCCGTCAAGAAGCCCCCAAGCACAAAGTTGTTGCATTGGATTACGGCGCGAAACGCAACATCCTGCGCTGCCTTGCGTCTGCGGGTTGTGATGTGACCGTATTGCCTGCGACCGCAACTGCTGCTGAGGTCCTCGCACATAATCCTGACGGTGTTTTCTTGTCAAATGGCCCAGGCGACCCCGCCGCGACAGGTGAATATGCTGTGCCTATGATCCGCGAGATCTTGGACACCACCGACTTGCCTGTTTTCGGGATTTGCTTGGGACATCAGATGCTTGCCCTCGCCCTTGGCGCAAACACCATCAAGATGAACCACGGTCACCATGGCGCGAACCATCCGGTGAAGGACCTTGATACGGGTAAGGTCGAGATCACCTCAATGAACCACGGTTTTGCTGTCGACAGTCAGACATTGCCTGAGGGTGTGATCGAAACCCATGTGTCCCTGTTTGACGCCTCCAACTGCGGAATTCGCATGGCAGATCGCCCGGTTTATTCTGTGCAATATCACCCAGAAGCAAGCCCTGGTCCGATGGATTCAATGCATCTGTTTGATCGTTTCGCTGCTGCCATGGCTGCGCGCGCGTAAAACTGCGACACCCCAAAAGTTACCCACAATCGGCCTTTTGGCCTGTGGGTAACTCTGTGAATATCCGGCTGAACACCGATAAAAAGCGTCTGTTAACATTCTGTTAACCAATATCCTGCATCTGTGGATGAGGGGACGCATTTAGATGAATTCACCATTACCGAAGTTCGCCCAAAGAGGCGAAGCAAAACATCCAACTCAGAACGTCGATTTGCACCGATCAGACGGCGTCATTTCGTTGCCTGTCGTTGAGAAACGGGTAGACCACACGCCTGAGGTCCACGACCACAAGAAGCACGCGCAACGGACGCCGTTGGAACAGATATTGCGCGATCAAGAAACTGTTGATCCGAAACACTTACTTGATGCGATCACGATGCACGCGCGGCAAGATTGCAGCCTTGGCGAGATCCTTTTGGCCCAGAAGTGGATTACGCCACAGAACCTAATTGTAGCGGAAGAAACGCGATGGGCCTGCCGCCATATTGACCCGACCACCTTGCCACCAGATCCACGACTTGTGTCAGAACTTGGAGCCGATTTTTGCCTGAAACATGACATCCTTCCATGGCGAAAACTTGGTGAAAATACGGTCGTTTTGACCTGCAACCCCGAACAGTTTCAACAAATTAAGCAGGATCTTCCGGCAAAATTCGGCACTGTGACGATGGCATTGTCTTCACGTTCCATCATGATGGATGCCCTGCTGGCCATGAACCAAAACGCATTGATGATAGCCGCAGAAACATGTGTGCCCGACGCGGAAAGTTGCCGCCGTTGGGAGGGGGGATTGTTTGGATGGCGCACCGCAGTGTTGACGATATGCTTCGCGCTGGTTGGCTACGCCTTCCCAAGTTTCGTTTTCGCAGCACTGCTGTTTTGGGCCATCATCACTTTGGCCTGCTTCACCGGGCTGAAAGTTGCGGCCGCATGGGCACAGTACAGACACCACACCGCCCAAGCAGCACAGGATCCGCTGATCAGACGCAAAAACAGCCCCATTCGTTTGCCCCGCGTCTCGATATTGGTCCCGCTGTTTCGCGAGGCGCAGGTTGCAGAAAAGTTAATTCAACGCCTGTCGCGCCTTCAATATCCACGAGAGCTCCTAGAAATCTGCTTGATTGCAGAAGCCGACGACATCACGACACGAGATGCCATCGCCAAGGCCACCCTTCCCCATTGGATCCGTCCGGTTGTTGTCCCCGCTGGCGAATTGCGGACAAAACCACGCGCCTTAAACTTCGCCATGGATTTTTCCACTGGATCCATCGTTGGCGTCTATGATGCGGAAGATAAGCCTGACCCAGACCAAATTCACAAAATTGTACGCCGCTTCGATGATCGCGCGCCAGAAGTCGTGTGTTTGCAAGGTGTATTGGACTATTATAATGCGCGCACAAACTGGCTTTCGCGGTGTTTCACCATTGAATATGCCACCTGGTTTCGCGTGGTTCTGCCGGGGATCATGCGCCTTGGTTTTGCAATTCCATTGGGCGGAACGACTTTGTTTTTCCGTCGTGAGGCGCTTGAAAAGTTAGGGCGTTGGGATGCGCATAATGTAACTGAAGATGCCGACCTTGGCATACGTCTGGCCCGTCACGGGTATCGCGCTGAAATTGTAGAAACCGTCACACGCGAAGAAGCAAACTGCCGCGTGCTGCCTTGGATCAAACAACGGTCGCGTTGGCTAAAGGGGTTTGCAGCCACTTGGGCCGTACATATGCGCGATCCGGTATTGCTTTGGCGTCAGCTGGGCCCAAAAAAATTCTTGGGCTTTCAGATCATGTTCTTTTGCACGCTCAGCCAATTCGCGCTTGCGCCTCTGCTTTGGTCATTCTGGTTGGTGCCCCTAGGTGTGGGACACCCGTTGAATGCAATCCTACCCGACAGTATCTTCTTTGGCATCGCGGCCTTGTTCCTGATCACCGAAATTTTGACAATGGGCGTCGCAGTCTTTTCAGTATCTGCCAAGGAACATAGGCATTTGCGCTGGTGGGTTCCAACCCTGCCCTTGTATTTTCCGCTGGGGGCACTAGCATCCTACAAGGGCTTGTGGGAACTCGCGGTTTCGCCATTCTACTGGGACAAAACCAGCCACGGGCATTTCCCGCCTTCGGAAACCCAAACAAAATCAAAGTGATCAGTTTGAGTTGTCTTCCTCGGCGTTCAAACGCAATCTCGTTTCAAAAGCCTTGGAGATATGCGTTTTCAACGCATGTGCCGCTGTTTCCGGGTCGCGCGCTTCAATGGCGCGTACCACGGCGTCATGCTCATCCAATGCGGCGTGATCGCGCCCTTCAACAGCCAATGATGTGGTGGTTAACAGCGCCATAGACCGGTGGACAAGATCCAACTGCTGCACCAGATACCGATTGCGGGACGCTTTGTGAATTTGGTGGTGAAACCGACGGTTCGCCCGCGACAGCGCATCCGGGTCGCCCAAACGTGTGCGATCTTCTTCCAACATTTCACGTAAAACACGGATTTCCTCATCCGCGGCTTGTCGCGCGGCAAGCCCCGCCGCAAGCCCTTCCAATTCAGCCCGCACAACATAAAGTTCCGCCAGTTGATTGTGATCCAAAGACGCAACAATCAAACTGCGCCCATCTCGGGTCAACAAAGACTGCGTTTCAAGCCGTTGTAATGCTTCACGAATTGGGGTTCTCGACATATCAAAACGTTTCGCCAACTCGCTTTCAACCAAACGATCACCAGGGCGATAAATGCCGTGATTGATCGCCTCCAGCAATTGGGCGTAAGCATCACGGTTCGGGCTGAGCGCGTCGGTCATGGCATCTCTCGTTGCAATATTCACGCGACACTAACGTTGCTATCCCCAAGGGACAAGCGACCATTGCACATGAGATTAAGAACGAGATTGATGATTGCCGTTGCCCCGCGAAACACAGTAAACACATCACAGATCAGGATGGAAAAACTATGCCCCAGAATACATGCCCGCGTGACGATTTTCACCATGTAACCCAGTGGGTTTTTGACTTGGACAATACGCTTTATCCACCTGAAATGGCCCTGTTCGACCAGATTGAGGTCCGCATGACCGCATGGGTCATGGATGCGCTCAAGGTTGGCAAGGCCGAGGCCGACCATCTGCGGCAACATTATTGGGCCAAATATGGGACCACGCTGGCTGGTTTGATGCGCGAACATAACATCGATCCAGATCCGTATTTGCACGCAGTGCATGACATTTCCTTTGACCACCTTCAGGTCGACCATGATCTTATCCGTCATATAAACACCCTACCTGGGAAACGCATTGTGTACACCAACGGGTCGGAACCCTATGCGCGCAATGTGCTGGCCGCACGGGGATTGGAAGGCTGTTTTGATGCGGTTTATGGCGTTGAACATGCGGATTTCAACCCCAAACCGGAACGCCAAGCCTTTGATATGGTATTTGCTAAGGCGGGCATCGATGGAGCGAAGGCTGCGATGTTTGAAGACGATGCCCGCAACCTTGCTGCCCCGCATGATCTTGGGATGCGTTGCGTTCATGTCGCCCCTCAGCGTGAAACCGGCGATCACATTCATCACCACACCACAGATTTGACTGCTTTTCTGTCGCAGCTGACGGCTTAGGCCTTTCACGCCCCGCATTGCAGGCATAGGGTCATCCCATGGAACGGATTCAGACTGATATTCTTATTTCTGGTGGCGGGATCGCCGGAATGTGTGCCGCCGCCGCATTTGGCAGCAAGGGCTATAACGTAATTTGCGTTGATCCAATGCCTGATAATGCAGCCGCAAAGCCTGATCTGCGCACCACTGCATTTTTGCAGCCCTCAAAATTGGTGCTTGAGGCAGCTGGTTTATGGGACAGGCTTGGCCCAATCGCAGCGCCCCTTCAGGTCATGCGGATCGTCGATGCAGGTGGTGAAAATCCAGAACCGCGCGTGATCAAAGATTTTGACGCCGCAGATCTGTCAGACGCCCCATTTGGCTGGAATTTCACCAATATGGCGATCCGTGATGTGGCCTTGGCCCGGATCAAATCTTTGCCCAATGTCGATTTTCGCGCAGGCACATCCACCCAACGTATCACCACCCGTGAAAGCGAAGCCCTCGTGGCGCTGTCCGATGGCACGAAAGTTTCCGCGAAACTGCAGATTGGCGCGGACGGGCGAAATTCCCCCACCCGAAACGCCGTGGGAATCTCTGTTAAAACAACTCGTTACGGGCAGAAAGCCATTGTATTTTGCGTCAGCCATGCGGCGCCACATAACAACATCTCAACCGAGGTTCATCGCTCGGGGGGGCCTTTCACCTTGGTTCCTCTTCCAGACCGAGATGGGAAATTTATGTCTGCGATCGTGTGGATGGACCATGGCCCCGCCTGTGCAGAGCGCATGCGTTTGCCCGATGATGAATTCGCCGCGGCGGCAACCGAACGTTCAGCGCGGATCAACGGTGAATTGACAATTGAAGGCCCCCGCGCGATTTGGCCGATCATCACCCAGGTTGCAGAACACATGAGCTATGAACGCACGGCCTTGATTGCGGAAGCGGCCCATGTGGTGCCCCCAATCGGGGCCCAAGGCCTGAACATGAGCTTGGGTGACCTACGTGTTTTGTTAGAAATGGCTGAAAAGCACCCATTGGGCAGCCGCGAAATGCTCGACGCCTATGAGAAAGCCCGCCATCCAGAAGTGCGCCTTCGGGCCACCGGCATTGATATGTTGAACCGGGCCAGCATGGCCGGGGCGCAAGGCTTGCGCGATATGCGCAGTGGCCTTCTGAACACTTTCTATGCAATTGGGCCCATTCGTAAAACCTTGATGAAAGCCGGTTTGGGGATCAAATAAATCAGCTGTCATGGCAGGATATCTGAATATTTCCGCCTTGATAGGGCCCGTTTCCATGGTCTATAATCCGTTATTATGGAAACACCCAACGCAATATTGTCCCGCCTACCCGCCCGTCTAAAAGAAGCACGCAACGCAAAAGGCCTGTCCCTTGACGCGGTTGCGAAACTGTCAGGCGTGTCACGCAGCATGGTCAGTCAAATCGAACGTGCGGAATCTTCCCCAACAATTTCAACACTTTGGAATCTAACCAAGGCCCTGCAAGTTGATTTCGCGGGGCTTCTTGAGGACAGTCAAGAAAGCCGCATTGAGGTTCTCAGAAATGCCGAAGTTCCGGCGATCGACAATCACGGCAATGGCTGTACGATCCGCATTCTGTCCCCCCCCGAAGAAGCAGGCCGCCATGAGGTCTATGAGCTGCAATTCATCCAAGGCGGAACGCTTGACAGTGCCCCACATGCACAGGGTGCACGCGAACATCTGACAGTGATTGCTGGCAGCCTAAGCATCACCAGCGGCGAAGCCACCGATCAGCTGCAAGAAGGTGACACCGCCAGATATGCCGCCGATGTTCCGCATAAAATCTGCGCCAATGGCCCTGCCCGCGCCTTTCTTGTGGTGCACAATGCATAGAGGTAATCCTAAATAACGGATATAAATCCACTTTAAAGTAAATCCACTATTGCGGAAATAAATCCGTCATGCCATCATTTTGAAAATGGAGGATCCAATGACGCACGCATTTCTAACGCATTTGACCGATGCCCTTGCACAAATAGATGCTCAGCAACTGACCAAAACCGAACGCTTAATCTCATCCCCTCAAGGCGGGAATATCACCGCGAACGGCAAAGACGTTATCAACCTTTGTGCCAACAACTACCTTGGGCTGGCCGACCTTCCTGATTTGATCTCTGCCGCTCAAAAAGCGATGGATCAAAATGGGTACGGCATGGCATCTGTGCGGTTCATCTGTGGCACGCAAGACCTTCATCGCGACCTTGAAACACGTTTGGCACGCTTCCTAGGCAAGGACGATTCCATCCTATTCGCCGCCTGTTTTGATGCCAATGGAGGCCTGTTCGAGCCACTGCTTGGCCCAGAAGATGCAATCATTTCAGACGCGCTTAACCACGCATCCATCATCGATGGCATTCGCTTGTGCAAAGCCAAACGATACAGATATGCGAACTCAGACATGGCGGACCTCGAAGCCAAACTTCAAGCCGCCAAGGCCGAAGGCGCACGGTTCATCATGATCGCGACAGACGGTGTATTTAGCATGGATGGCTATCTTGCAAAACTGCCTGAAATCACCGCTTTGGCCGAGAAATATAACGCATTGGTCATGGTCGATGATTGTCACGCCACGGGGTTCATGGGCCCAAAAGGCCAAGGCACCCCCGCACATTTTGGCGTAAGCGTTGATATTATGACAGGCACATTGGGCAAGGCGCTTGGCGGTGCAATTGGCGGATATATTGCGGGGCCACAACCCGTCATCGACATGCTCCGCCAGCGCGCCCGCCCCTATCTGTTCTCCAACTCATTGCCCCCCGCAATTGTTGCCGCCGGCATTGAGGCCATTCAACTGGCCGAGGCGGGACAGGACCTACGCAAAGCATTGTTCGACAATGCCGCTTATTGGAGAGCGGGCCTGACCCGTTTAGGATTTGATCTGCTGCCAGGCGAACACCCGATCATTCCTGTAATGCTGGGGGAAGCCAAGCTTGCGCAAGACATGGCAGCGCGCCTGTTTGATCTGGGTGTCTATGTCAGTGGCTTCTTCTTTCCGGTGGTTCCACATGGGCAAGCCCGCATTCGCACCCAGATGAACGCCACTCTCACGCGGGACGACCTCAACGCCGCATTGACCGCATTTGAAACCGCTGGAAAAGAATTGGGCATCATCAAATGATCAATGAAATGAAAGCATTGGTCAAATCAGAACCTCGTGAAGGGCTGTGGTTGAAAACGGCCCCTGTCCCCGAGATTGGCCCTGACGATGTCCTCATCCGTATCAACAAAACTGGAATTTGCGGCACTGATATTCATATCTGGAACTGGGATGCCTGGGCGCAAAAAACCGTTCCCGTCCCCTTGATCACCGGGCATGAATTTTCCGGTGAAATCGTTGAAATGGGCCGTAACGTGGAAGGGCTATCACTGGGACAGCGTTGCAGCGGCGAAGGGCACCTCATTGGTAAACAATCCCGTCAAAGCCGGGCGGGAAAATTCCATTTGGATCCCGAAACACGTGGCATCGGCGTCAATGAACAAGGGGCATTCGCCCAATATTTGCGCTTGCCCGCGTTCAATGTCGTGCCCCTCCCCGATGACATAAGCGACGACATCGGGGCCATTCTGGACCCCCTCGGAAACGCGGTACACACAGCTCTGTCCTTCGATCTAATCGGCGAGGATGTGCTGATCACAGGTGCCGGCCCCATCGGTATCATGGCCGCCGCCGTAGCCCGCCACGCCGGAGCACGACATGTTGTGATCACGGACATTAACCAAGATCGCCTTGAACTGGCCACACGTGTTGCCGACGTCATCCCCGTCAATGTGACCCGTGATGATTTGAACGATGTCAAAGCCCAATTGGGGATCATGCAGGGTTTTGATGTCGGCTTGGAAATGTCTGGAAACCAAGTCGCACTAGACCAGATGGTCGAAGCGATGGTGATGGGCGGGCGAATTGCGCTGCTTGGCATCCCCCCAGGAAAAAGCCCCGTCGATTGGAGCCGCATCGTCTTCAAAGCGATCACCTTGAAAGGCATCTATGGCCGCGAAATATTTGAAACTTGGTACAAAATGATCGCTATGCTTCAAAATGGATTGGACGTATCAAATATTCTCACACACCAGTTTGCGGCACACGATTACACCCAAGGCTTTGCAACGATGAAGTCAGGCCTGTCCGGCAAAGTCCTCTTGGATTGGAACGAAATTTAACTTGGTCCTGTCCGGCCAATAGATAGGCAACGTCAAAACCAATTTCTCCTCAAACAGCCCTTGCACATCTGTCGGCCACGTCCTAAAAGCGCAACACCACAAAGCAAGAGGCGAGTTGGCGGAGTGGTGACGCAGCGGATTGCAAATCCGTGTACACCGGTTCGATTCCGGTACTCGCCTCCATTTAAAAACAACCACTTACATCGCTCCTTGCCGTGTTTGAGGCCCCGCGTTTACAGGGCCGTTTACATTTTTGTGTCTTGAGACAGTGATTTTTCTCGATTGAGCTTGTGCAAAACCGCATCGCTTTCGTCCGGGCTAACCTGCGCATAATGCTCGATAACTTGTGCCGCGTAGCGAACCGACCACCCCATCAGCACCGCAATCTGGCGCAAAGACAGATCGGCATTTAGCAATCTTGTCGCCGCCGTCCCGCGCGTATCAGACAGAGTCTTCTCCCTGCCGTCGATCCAAGGGGGGATCTGAGCTTCGCGCCGCCACTTGGTGATCTGGTTCGATGCCCAACGGGCCGTCAAAGGCCTGCCAAGCTCTGACACAAGCAACACCTCTTGGTCTTCCGGCGTCTCTGCGATCAATTTCTCAAGGGCCGGTGTGACAGGGATATATGCAATCTGGCCGCGCTTACTGGTCCTGAAACGGAGACGCTTGCCGTGCGGCGTATCTTCGAATTGGTCCATTTTGACCTGAACCAGATCAGCCGCTCGCAAGCCTGTTTCGCATCCTGCGGTTAGAATCCTCTGCACCCATTTCGGCGCATGCTTGTTGAACTGGGCGATATCGCCGCTCGTCCAGATGATCTCTGTCCGGTTCGATTGGTAGAGCTTCTTGAGCTTGTGGCAGTGGTGCTCTTTCAGTTTGCCCTCTTCGACCGCCCAATTCAAAAGCCGTGTCGCATGAGTGCCTGCCATGTCGTGCTGCTTCGGGGAATGAAGCCACTTCTTTCGCCAATTATTGACCTCGCCGCGCGATGCCCTTTCTTCGAACATCGCAACAGGATCCGCGCCAAACTCTTCGCGAAACAGCTCTAGCCACTTGCGAATATCTACTTTTGATCGTTGCGCTTTGGGCAATGACGCGCTTGAAAGAAAATCATCGACCAACTGCGAGGTCAGACATTCAGACGGTTTCGCAGGTTTTCCGCACTCAGTAAACGCATGGAAAAACTCAGGTTCCTTTGGATTGGGGATGGTTCCTTCCCAGAACTTTGGCCCACCCCGCCATGCATAAAAATGGTAACGCACGCCGCTAACAATTTTGCGCCGAACCCGATGCACACCTTTTGGTAGGTTACTCTTGGGCACGTCGGGCTCTGCGTTGTGAAACAAGGCTAGGTTTGGACACCGCATCTCGCATGGCTTCTGTCATACCCTGCACAGCATCCAATCTTGCGCGCACCAGCTTTGGATCATACCAACCCCGTCTCCCCGGCACAGGCGCTATACCTGTGCGGCGGCAAAAATCGTAGAATGATGCAGAGGCCTCATCGTAGCCAAATAAAGAAGCAAGCTCGGGCGTTGGGATCAGCTGAATTTCATTTTGCATTATTCACCAGACCTTTCACCTACATTTTCTCTTTGAGACATCGCGGCACGTAAACAAGTAACGACTTGGGCTCCTTGCGAGCGCAAGTTCCGAACCGCCTCTTCTTCGAGCCATAATTTAACATCAGATGGCAAGTTAAGCTTGAACTGGATTGTTTTCATATCAGCACCTCAATTGTCGCCCAATTCAGGACATAAAATGTCCATAGCATCAAGGACAAATATTGTCCATCATGCATTTATGAAAGATGAAGCCTTGATCCAATTTAAACTCATGCTCCCTGCCGCCCTAAAAAAGCGGCTGGAAACGCATGCCTCATTGAACCGGCGAAGCCTATCGCAAGAGATTGTCGTGGCGCTGGAAGAAAAATACCCAACAACCGGCCCAGAGACGACGGTAGATCCCGCCGCGCGGCTGTTGTTATGGCTGGCCGCAAGGATCCGTCGCAGAGAACCAAAGCCAGGATCTGCCCGAGATAAGCAAGCCGCACTTTATGAGCGGATCGCCGGTGATATTTCTGATCGTATGAAAGATATCGGAACCGACGATCAATAGGCCACCCACTCATACCCGTGGTTGCCCTGGTGATCTTCCCACTCGACACCAACACCGCGCCGCGTGCTGGAGGATGAGCACCTGCGCGAGGGGATGACCCATGTGGGGGCTGAGGCAGGTGTTGTTCTTTGCCAGTTAAAATCGCCCTGAATACCATAGGTGCCTAAGTTCATGCTGTAGCGTTCTGAGCAATCATCGTCGCGGCCTCGTTCGCGGTGGCTGTAGTAACGTACATCCCAAACACGGATTGAGCGCACAAAATCAAATTCAAACCCGCTGATGTCGATGTCCGCACCACCACCCTCGGCGAGCTGCGCCAAAATAATCTGCGCTGGATTTGCGCGGTCTTGCAGCGGTGTATTCATGGATACCCCCATAGGGCAGCGCCAGATCTGTAGGGGCGGCTCAATGGGCCAAGGCGTGATCCGCCGGATAAACACTGCACGCGCATGGGCGCATTCTGCTGAAGCTGGCCACCCACCAGCAAGGCAAAGCAGAATGGCGCAATCGACCTGATAAGCCTTGGCGGGCTGCGGCGACACCATCGAGAGGAGAGCCGCTAGCATCACCCCGAGTAGCTGTTTCGAAAACAATGAGCTCATCTAATATCCTCCACATGGCCGCCCAAGTCATAAAAATGACCCGCTTTTGCTCAGCATTTCTTGAGGCGGCGCGCGCAATCAAGCCCATTCTCACACTGCGTTCGCTTTGTGGAATATATCCCGTAGAGATGACCGGGCTTATTGGCCGAAGTCAGGCCATGTATTTTAAAGAGCGTATAGGGCTAAATATCCAGAATCTAAGATATTCCAACGGATTGAGCCAAGAACAGTTAGCGTTAGCTGCACAAATTGACCGCAGCTACATCAGTGAAATTGAACATGCCAAATCGTCGGTTACCGCCGACAAAATGGAGCAGATTGCCCGTGCCTTGGGCGTTGATCCCAGCGAACTAACCCTGCCGAGACACTGTTCCGTGGCGTTAATCGAGAAAAACCGCCTGAGCGCCAAGCCAGTGGCAAAAATAAATTGCATCGAGACCGGTATGGAACTTGGCCTGTTATACCAATGGGAGAACGGCGAAACGCAGGTGGCATTGTATGAGGTTTAAGGCCAAGCGAAATCTATTCCGACATCACTTCTGAAATTTGGCCCACCTTCATTTGGTATCGCAATATTCCATAATGGATTTAGCTAACTTTTCAATTAAAGTAGCAAATCTCAAAACCTCAGCTTGCCGAATAACAAGGCGCTGCCCAATCTCATACTGAGTATCTTGACTTCGCGTTAAGTAGTCAGCATCGACGATCCCTTGCTGGTGCGCCAAAAGATGCCGTTGCTGAAAGTAAATCGTTAGTTGCGTCAAAGCTTCTTCGTCAAGTATATCTGTATAAGTCACACCCAACTCGGCCTCCCACAACTCAGAGCCTGTGCCGAGACGTTGAAATGCGTTACGTTTGGCGACGCGACCTGTCCGATGCTCGTAAAGCTGTTCAGAGACCCTTTGAAAAGACATAACGGTATCTTGCATGGCTTTTTCAAGCAGCGTTTGCGCTATCACTTCCGCCTCATCTCGTCCCAAGGTTTCTCGAAGTTTCGAACCAAGTCCAGCGGCCGTACGAATGGTTTCTAGCGTTTGCAAAAATGTATGACTGGCAGAATTTTTTCCGCAGCTTGGGCAAAAGTATGCAGCACCTACGTAAGAATAGCGACACTCACATTCCTCGCAGGACGTTTTCAGTCTCATTGGGTGCGCTGCTGCCACAGGCAGCAAAACAGCATCGCGACCGCCCTTAGCCTCCAAAGTTATACTAATAAACGAATTTCGCTTCGCACGGCGTTTAGATGCTTCTGCATCTGCCCGCATCGCGGCATTGATCCCGTTAGTAATTTGATCAAGCGCATACTCTTTGGCGGCATCTATCTGCTCTTTGGTAAACCAAGATTGCGCAGGAGCAGTATGCCCGCACGAAGGGCAGAAAACCTCCTCGTCACGTACGATATTCTTCCAATCCTCTTCAGCTATCTTGAACTGAAACAAGCAAGTTTCAGATGGGCACTCTTTATCAAGAAACCCTTCCGCATCGGCCTCAAGAGGTACAGATATTTCTGTCGTTTTTGATAGTGTGCGTAATTGTTCCTGCAGGTGCTCAAACATATTTTTGAACTTTCAAAGTTGAATCATCAAAATTAAGTATAAAAATCTAATGTGAACAGTAGTCATTATTGCCCAACAATCAACGGTACCGTTTATTCAACTAGCGCCGCATCTGTTCTCCCTTTGATCTCGCTATCACACGCCCATACTCTTCTCCAACTTGCCGAACTTGCTCAAACACCTCACGGCGCAGCTGATCTTGGCAACGGAAATAGAGCTCCGCATCATCGAAGTAGTTTTCCACATCCCTCTTCACCAGATCGGCATAGATGCGGATCGCTTCATTGTCCTCCGGCACATATGGCGGGATCGGCGGCAGGCAGCTTTGCGCCAAGACCAATTGTCCGGTGCAAATCAAACTCGCTGAGATCCCCACCACTCTCTTAATATTCATCGCAAGCACCTTGGTTTGTGGAATATTTTCCGATAAATGTCTTTTGAAGCATTCATAGCGCATCAAATCATAACCTAGCTATTGATTGCAATATTATAGCACTGCAAGGGTTTAGCAGTCCATGAGGGACTGCCGGGCTCTGCATCATTTCGCGAGGCTTGGATCTTTTGAACTTAATGCAAGACGCCCCCAATGTTGTTAGCGAAGAAGGGCTGCGCACGCTGCTCGCTGAGGATCACTCAGTGGATGTGGTCTGCCGCGCAACGCCCACAAAAACCTCTGCCCAATGGTCCGGTGTCTGGACCGTGCATTGCGTATCACCCGATGGGGAGATACGCCGCCTGTTGGTCACGTCGCGCAACAATATGGTGGCGCGGGAATTCAAGACAATCAACGGGTTGGTTAGCTTCCTTGCGGGCGTTGGCCTCACAACCGCGTCGATTCCAATGTGTGAAGGCAAGGTCGCCTCGCACAGGCTGGACGACGCCAGCTAAAGCGGCCTTTCTTTTCGCTTTATTCGGAGCGAATACTGCGCTGGCTGAAGGTTTTGTCCTGTCCTTTCAGTCGGATGGCCGCCTGACCTCAACGACACCACAATCGGGATTTGCTCAAACATATGTGGATGGGATAGGCCAAGGCAGGCCGGAACCGGTTGTCTATTCAGCACCCGTTGAGCCGACTCCGCCATCACGCGCGCAACCAAGTCGCGCTATTCCTCGCCCAGAAATCCTCACAGCCATTCAAGAAACCGCTCAACGATACGGTGGGCACAACGCCCTGCGCCGTGCGGGCCTGTCTGTTTCCGATTGGCAGATCCTGTTTCAGGCCAACATCGAGATTGAAAGCGCATATCGTCCCTATGCGCGCAGCTCAGTCGGGGCGATCGGCCTCGGTCAATTAATGCCCGCCACAGCCGCTCAGCTTGGTGTGGATCCCCATGATTGGCAGGCCAATTTGGACGGATCCGCGCGCTACCTTCTGATGATGCTTGCGCAGTTCGGCACGCCTGAACTTGCCCTTGCCGCCTATAACGCGGGCCCCGATGCGGTCGCGCGCTATGGCGGCATCCCCCCTTACCGAGAAACCCAAAATCACGTCCGCCGTGTCATGGCGGTCGCACAACGATTGACTGGAGCGTCCTGATGCATACCCAAATCCGCATGATACTGGGGCTGGCCGTTGCCAGTCTGATGATTGCCAACCCAGCCCTGGCTCAGAGCATTGATCTCTCGCCAGTCCAGAACCTCCTGCAAGGTATTGTCGATACGATCACTGGCCCCTTGGGCATTGTCATTGGCACGCTCGCCCTGATCGGCGTGTTCCTGTCCTGGCTCTTTGGGATCTTGGATTTCCGCCAAGCACTTTGGGTGCTCGTGGCGATCGCAGGTATTGCGGCTGCACCGACCATCGTCACCGCCATCTGGGGCGCTTAAATCCATGGCCGCACAAACCCGCCTTTTCCTTGGCCTGATCCGCCCGCCAAAACTGATCGGCCTGCCGATCATGTATGCCATGGTTTGGCTGTTCGGGTTTGTGCTGGTGTTTCTATGGGTGCAAAGCTGGCCTGTCATCATTCTTGCGGGCCTTGCCTATCCTGCATTGTGGAAGGCGGCAGATTGGGATCCAGCATTTCTTGAAGTGGTGGTGACCGCCCTGCAAGAAACACCGCCAACGCCCAACCGCAAGGTCCATGCGGGGGACAGCTATGCCCCATGATGACAACAGCCCGCCGGATTGGGCCGATCGTGAACGGCCCATGGCCAGCATGTTGCCCTATGTGTCGCTGGTCGATGACGTGACAATCCGCACGCGCGGCAATGCGCTGTTTCAATGTATACGGCTGGAAGGCGTCAACAGCATGACCAGCGATGACGCCCATCTGGAAAAGATACGTGCAGTTTTTGCAGCGATCATTTCCCAAATCGGGCCGGACTATGGTTTTTACGTACACAAGGTCTCGAAGGCAATTGAGACCGAGTTGCCGCCTGTGCCCAGTGATGATGGTGGTGATAGCTTCGCCTCTGCCGTGGATCAACGCTGGCAAAGCGCAATGCTGGATGCCGGGCTGCGCGACAAAACTCTGACATTGACGGTCCTAAAACGCCCGCCAGCTGGTGCCCGATTGCGTTTACGGCGCTCAGATTCCATCACCCACCTCAAAACCAAAACCGCCAAGCAAATGCGCAAGCTCGAAGAAGTGGTCGGGTTCCTGATGTCTTCATTCGCCGAAATGAAACCGCGTCTGTTATCCGCAAAATCTGGTGAGTTTCTGGGTTTCCTCGGCGCGCTCAACACCGGCCAAGAAACCCCACTATTTCCCAAATCCCGCCTTGGCATCATCGCACAAGATGTGGCCAACACACGGGTCACGTTCGCAGGGCAGAGCTTCACCCTCAGCGACGGGGCGACTGGTCAGCGGTTTGGCACCAGTTTTGCGATCAAGAACTATCCCGCCAAAACCTCCTGCACGATGTTTGATGAGTTGAACCTGCCGGTCGATATGGTGATCACGCATTCCTTCACGCCAATCAACAGCAATATCATGGCCGGGCGGATCAAACGCCAGCAACGCCTGATGAAAGCCAGTGATGATGGCGCGATTTCTCTGGCTGAAGAGCTGGTTGATGCACTGGACGATCTTGAATCGAAACGTCTCAGCTTTGGCGACCATCATATGACGGTGACGGTCTTTGCCGACAGCGAAGAGAGGCTTGAGAACATCGCGTCTGAAGTGCGCAATATCGCCGCCACCGAGGGCGTCAATCTGGTGAATGAGAGCTTTGCCGCACGCAGCCACTACTTTGCGCAGCATCCGGGTAATGGTCAGATGCGCAGCCGCAAGGCTGCGATCACCAATATGAACTTTGCGGATCTCGCCGCCCTGCATCGCAGTCAGCTCGGCAAAACAGGTAATCAGGTGCCATGGGGTAAGCCGATCACGCTATTCCCCACGCCGGAACGCTCTGGCTTTCTGTTTAATTACCATGAGGTCGGCCAACCCGACAAAGAACCTACGGGCGGGCATACTCTGATCCTTGGTCGCCCCGGTTCCGGAAAATCCGTCCTGTCGGCTTTCCTCATGACGCAAGCTCGCCGCTGCGGCGCACGGGTGTTCGTGTTCGATTATCGTCTCGGCATGGAAATGGCCGTTCGTGCCAATGGCGGGCGTTACAGCGCCATCAAGGCTGGTGAGGTCACCGGTCTGAACCCGCTTTGCACAGAAATCGACCGGCGCGGGCAAGCATGGCTTTCCGATTGGCTGGCAACGCTCCTCCATCGTGCTGACAAGCCCCTCAGCCCTGTTCAGATCAACCGCATCCAAGAAGTCGTACGCCAGAACGCCGATGCCAATGATGCCGACTTGCGCAATTGGCAGGATCTAGCCTCGCTCTTTGTTGCCGGTGCCGACGAAGGCGATCTCTTTGAGCGCTTTCGGGAATGGACCGCTGAAGGCCGCTATGGCTGGATCTTTGGCCAAAGTGCGAAAGATACGTTTTCTCTCGAGGGCGACGTGGTTGGCTTTGACCTCACCGGTATTCTGGACAGCGAAAGCGAAAAAGAACGCATGGCGGTTCTGTCCTATCTCTTCCGCCGCGTTGAACGTGTCATTGAGGACCGCAAACCCACCATAATCATCATCGATGAGGCGTGGAAAGCGCTGGACAACCCGTATTTTGCCGACCGGCTCAGCAACTGGCTGGTCACGGCGCGCAAACAAAATGCGGTCGTGGTGATGATGACCCAATATGCCAGCCAGCTTGAGAAAACCCGTATCGGCAAGACGATTGTCGAGGCCGTGCCCACTCAGCTTCTGCTGCCCAACATTCGCGCTTCAGCCAATGATTACACCATGCTGGGGCTTTCAGAAAAGGAACTCGGCGTTCTCCTTGGCACAGGAAGCAATTCCCGTCTCGCATTGGTGCGCGATGATCAAGGTGCGGTGGTCATCGACGCTGATCTGAGCGCCCTCGGCCCATATCTCACCATCCTTGGCGGTATGGAAAAAGGCGAAGCGCTGGTGGGTGCTGATTATCGTAAAAAACCTGATTTTTGGAGAAATGTCTGATGTGTAGATCTATATTCATCCTCGCTGGCCTGTTGGCCCTGTCTGCCTGTGCTCAGTATCAGCCCTCTGAAGCTGAGTGCTTCTCATCCTTTGCTGAGGTTTCCCGCAGCAATTGCAACTTTGAGCTTCTGGGGCCAATTGGCTCACCGGCAGGCGCATCTCATGGTTAGGGTGCTGATCCTCATTTTGATCTGCCTGCATGGGCCTGTCTTTGCGCAGGGTGTGCCAACCTTTGATGCGGGGGCGTTTCTGCAACGGCAACGGATCCTTGCTCAAGGGGATCGCGATCTGACCCTGCAGCGTGAACGCTTGAGCCAGGAAGAGGTCTTGGCTGAAATCGAAGAACAGCAACTGCAGGCACTGGCAGATATTTTGGAAGCGTCCAGCACCTCGGGCGCGGGTACGATTGCGGCTCTGGAACAAGGCAGCACAGCAGAAAGTGCAGCCTCATATCTGTACGGCACGACTGATCCCAATCCAGGAGCTGCGCAACTCTTTGGCGATGCCGCTGGGAACATTGAAGCGTTGATCATTCGCGGCGCGCAAGACACCTATCAAATGTCCGGCGTGCGCGCAGCTGGCCTGTCACCCAAGCAATGGCGATGCTTGCTGCAAGCGTTAATCTGGCAAGAAAGCCGGTTCACCATCGGGGCGCGCTCTCCGGTTGGGGCGTTTGGCCTGACCCAAATCATGCCGGGAACCGCGCAGGATCTGGGGATTTATCCGAGCTATTACGAAAGCCCGTATGTGCAGGTTACGGGTGGCGCTCGCTATCTGGCGCAAATGCTCGCCATGTTCGACGGCAACATCATCCATTCCCTCGCCGCCTATAACGCCGGGCCCGGCAATGTGCGGCGCTACAGCGGTGTGCCGCCTTTCGCGGAGACCCAACATTACGTGCAGGTCATACCGGAACGCTACAATCTCTATCTGGCCCGCGTCGGCGGTGTCGATGCGCTTGGCACAATAGATCCGGTTCTCTTGGCCAATTCCAGCATGAGCCTCACCTCCCATGGTGCTGGCATCTATGGTGATTATTCCATGGTCTCGATCCGCGCCGCCGCGTTGCGCGTGCAAGACATCATCACGCGCGTAGGTGAAACCGATGACATTCACGCGGCTATGTCGCTCAACACTTACGCGCGCGCTGAACTCACCCGCCTGATGGCAATCCGCACGCGCCTTAAGGCAGCCCACACCCGTCCGCTCTCGAGCGCAGAGTTAGCCATGGCCGCAGCGCAAGCCCGCGAGCAAGACTTTATGCAATTCGATCTGGAGGCATTGCCATGATCCGTTTTCTCTCAGCCCTATGTTTTTGGGCTTCACTGACCTTCAGCTTGGCCCTCACTCCGGCTGTTGCCCAGGGCGTGCCCACGATCGACACCCGCAATATCGCGCAAGAAATTCGCCAACTGCAGCAAATGTTGGAAGATTTCGGGATCCAAACGGATCAACTTGATACGTTGCTAGAACAGCTGGATCTGGTGCAACAACAACTGGATACCCTGAATGAAACCTACGCGGCCCTGACCGGTGCCACAGATATCATTGAAATGGCTATGGGCGGTGATCTGGATGGGCTGCTGGATCAGGAATTCGGCGACCTTCTTGGCACAATCAGGCGTATCCAAAACGGCGACTTCAGCGGGTTGATTGGCAATGCCGCCCCCGAAATGGAAGGGCGCATGACCCAAGCGCTGGAGGACGCGGGCTTTTATCAGAACGATCTGGCGCAAATGTCGAGCAGCGGCAATCCGGGGGCTGAGCGTATCGCCAGTCAGGCGGGCACCGGCGCGGTGATGTCTGCCGCCGCTGAAAACAGCTATGCGGAAGCCGCCCAATCTCTGGAACGCGTAGAACGGTTGGTGGGCATGATCCCAGATATGGAGACGCTCAAAGAAGCGGTCGATCACAACACACGTGTGACTGCTGAGCTGGCCATCGCCATGACCCGGATGTGGGAACTGGAAGCAATCCAGACGGTTGGCGCAGGTCAGTCTGGCGTGGCCGATGCGGCAACACTGGCTGAGGAACGTCGCTATATGGACTTCACCCTACCAGATCTGCGTGCGGAGTGATTGGCCATGGTGAGTGAAGCGGAAATCATTGAGGAAGAGCTGGTTTATGGTGCCCGTCGCCGCGAAGTCATGTGGCAAAAGCTAGGGTTATCGGGGCTCGGTTTTGGCGTCATTGGCTGCTTGGCCGCTGCCAGCGTTGCGATCCTAGACGTGGATCCGCCGCCCATGATTGTGCCCTTTGATACTGAAACCGGCATGGCGCTTCCCAATGCAATTGTGCAGGCCGTCTCACTCACGGAACGCCCTGCGATCATTGAGGCGCAGGTCTATCGCTATGTCATCGATCGCGAGACATACAACCAGCTCGACAATGACGTGCGTGTCCGGCGCGTGTTGGATCAATCCGACAGGGCCGCAGCCACAGGATTGCGCGCGCTTTGGACCAGCGGTCATGAGGCTTATCCACCAGACAGCTATGGCACGGATGCACGGTTGGATGTTGAGGTCTTATCAATCACACATATCAGCGCCAATCGTGCCCAAGTGCGTCTTCGCAAACAGCTAGACACACCGCGCGGCAATCAAAACGGTCTGTTCACGGCGACATTGCTGTTTGAATTTCGACCGGAGAACAGCCGCTCGATCGATGATGTTTGGCAGAACCCCTTTGGCTTTACCGTCACCGAATATGCGATCCGTTCGGATCGGTTGGAGTAAGATATGCAGCGATTTCTGATCTTTCTCACATTCATTCTCAGCATCGCCTGTCAAAGTGCCCTTGCTGAAACCCAACCGCGCCAAGGTCAACATGACACCCGCGTACGGCAGGCCACCTATCAGGATGGGCAAGTTTACCGCATCCGCACCAGCTTAACCCATGTGACCAGCATCGAGTTTGGCCGAGGTGAGGTCATTCGCTCAATCATTGCGGGCGACACCGAGGGCTTTCTGCTCGATGGTGTGCCCGGTGGGCAGGCTTTTGCCATCAAGCCAGTGACGCGCGGCGCACATACCAATATCACGGTCTACACCAATCAGCGGGCCTATTACTTCAATGTGACCGAAGCCTCATCACCAACCTTCTATGTGATCCGGTTCACCTATCCAGAGAACGCGCGCCCGACGCGGCAGGCCATTGCACGCAGCGCGCCAAACCACGCTTACGGTGTCAGTGAACGATCCGAGATCACACCCCGAGAAATCTGGGACGATGGCACCTTCACCTATTTCCGATTTGAGCGGAATGCGCCTGTGCCTGCGATCTTTCGCTGGTCCAATGGCACTGAACGCAGTGTGAATGCGCTGGCACAACCCGACGGCGTGATCCGTGTCTCTGGCGTGAATGCTCGTTGGGTATTGCGTCTGGGAGAACAAGAAACCTGCGTGCAAGAAATGAGCGAGGGCGCGCAAGATGAGTGAGGCTACTGAACTTAAGAAGCGGCTAGAAGCTCTTGAAGGCAATGATAAAACATCGATTTCCAGGCGTTTCCCTATTTTACCAGTCGTCACTATCGGCGGCCTAACGGCGCTCGCTGTGTTCCTGTTTGTATCACAGAATGACCCTGCTCCAGAGCAGTTACCAACCGGCATTCCAGAAGAATTCCAGACCGTTGGATCAGGGTTTGGACGGATTTCACCAAATGAACCCGCGCCTGAACCGGCACAACCAATAACCCCGCCAGAGACTGATACTGCCAATGCCGAACTGATGGCCCAGCTTGACGCCATGCGCTCGGAAATCACCGCTCTCCGCAATGCACCGCCTGCTGCGCCGGTGCTGGATGATGAGCAACTGACCGCCCTCAGAGAGGAAATGGAACGCCTGCGCCAAGACGCTGCGAACGCCCAAACCGCACTACAAGACCAACTGGAAGAGCGTGACCGCGAACTTCAACGCCTTCAGACGGATTTGGAATTGGCACAGCTGAACGTGCCGCGTGCTGTGTCTCCATCTGGCCCCACATCTGAAGACCTGCGTCTGCAGGAATTGGAACGCCGCCGACACGCTGAGCAAGAAGAACTTCAGGCCCGCATCACCAGCCCCATCATTGCCTTTGGTGGATCTGGCGGGGCCAATGACGCAACCGCATCTGAGCAACGCCGCCTTGATGGCAGCACAGATTTTGTGCGCAATGGCGCGGCCCCCGCCGAGGTAACGCAGGCCCAGTTGATCGTGAACCCCTCCAATACCGTCATCCAAGGCACGATGATTCAAGCCGTGTTGGAGACCGCGATTGATAGTTCACTGGCGGGGCAAGTGCGCGCCATCATCTCGGAAGATGTGCATGCCTATGACGGATCCCGCATTTTGATTGCCCGAGGCTCCCGTCTGATCGGGCGCTACCAATCCGGCGTTGATATCGCGCAACAGCGCATCACCATCGCTTGGGACCATATCATTTTGCCTGACAATCAAACCGTTGAGATCAGCGCCTTTGGTGGCGATCGTCTTGGTCGATCCGGCACCACCGGTTTTGTCGACAGCCGCTTTGGCGCGCGGTTCGGATCCGCTGCTTTGATATCCTTGATCGGAGCTTTGCCTACAGTTGCGGCAAGTAGCTCCGAGAATGAAACCACCTCGGATGTCTTGGAAAACATTGGCGAAGACCTGCAGGACAGCGCTCAAAGCGTCATCGGTGAATATCTTTCGATTGCACCCGTGATCTATGTCGATCAGGGTAGCCGCGTCACCGTCATGGTAGACCGTGATCTGGAGATTTTCTGATCATGGTCGCCAGCTATCTGCAAAACTCACTCGACAAACTTCCCGAAGCGCGTGACCCAAAGCTGATTGAGCTTTGCATCAACCCAGACGGCACCCTTTGGGGTGAATTCCAGGGGGATCATTTCATGGGGGCTATCGATCGGATACTCACCCCAAATGAAATCAAGGATCTGGGCAATCAGATTGCATCAGCCGCGAACACGACTCTGAGCCAGACCAAGCCCATTGTATCCGTCAGCCTCACCTATCGCGACCGCGCAATTCGCGCGCAGGTTATTCAGCCACCCGCAGTGGATGGAGGTTTTGCCATTTCTCTGCGGTTTTTCGCGGACTTGCCGCTCGATCAGATCAAGCTGTCTTATTTGTTCGGATCTGAGCGCAGTCTTGAGGGGGTGCGGCGCAAACGAAACTCGGAGCTGCGGGATGTGGTAGCAGCAGGCGACATCGATGCAGCGATTGCCTTTTGCGTTGAGCACAAACTCAACATGATCGTTGCGGGCGGCACGTCCACCGGCAAGACTGTGATAGCACGTAAAATTCTGTCATTTGTACCGCCTCCGGAGCGCATCATCACCATTGAGGAAGCCGCTGAATTGCATCCCGAGCAGCCCAATGTGGTCACGCTGATTTCCAACCGTGACGAGGTCATGCGCAGCGCTGATGTGCTTTTAACGTCAACCCTGCGCATGCGACCGGACCGTATTGTTCTGGGCGAAGTGCGTGGCAAGGAAGCAATGACATTTCTTGAGGCTATCAACACCGGCCATGGCGGATCGCTCACCACCCTTCATGCAGAAACGCCGCAATTGGCGGTGCAACGTCTGGCCATCGCGGCGCTCAAGACCGATGTTCCAATGACATATCAAGACATGACCGATTACATCACCCGCTCCATCGACGTGATCATTCAGGCGGGCCGTCATAAAGGGGCGCGTGGGATCACCGAATTTTACCTGCCGGGGGAGCCGGCCCAATCCAAGGAACTCCAGAATGTTTGAGTACAAGATCGAGCAGATCAACACTGCCAATTCCAAGCCCCCCAAGATTGAGGCGCGGCTGACCGCCCTTGGCCAGGACGGCTGGGAGCTGGTGTCAGTTGTGCCGGACTTCGACGGCGAACACATTCTGAAAGCATTCCTGAAACGCGACATCTGGCGCGCAAATCCAGAACCAAAAGCCTAGGAGGCTCCCATGGGCGTCGTCAGCTGGATGGTGGAAACAACCGATAATTTTCTCGATGACGCAGCCCAAACCACCTTTGGGAGTGTCGCTGGGCAAATCGGCGGGATTGTTGCGCTTGGCTCAACGTTGGCAGTCATTGCTGTCTTCATCAACATGGCATTTCAATACAAATCCATGGATGGACGCACGGCCTTCTGGTTCGCCTTTAAGCTCATGCTCATATCGATGTTTTCCCTCAACTGGGTGCAGTTTAATTCTGTCGCCAGCGCCATTATCGACGGGCTGGATCATCTTGCTGGCGGCATGGTGGCAAGCCTTGGCGGCGGCGGTGCTGGTGCCGGATATTTTGCGAATGCGTTTGATGATCTGATCGAGGAGTTCGGCAACTACCTGAACGCTGCCGGAGACAATATGCACTGGATGGCGGGGGCGATGATTGGCGCGCTCGGGGCGTTCTTGCTTGGCGTGATCGGCGCGTTGTGCGGTATGGTTCTGATCTTTGCGAAAATCATGATGGCATTCATGATCGGCATTGCCCCCATCATGATTGCACTGTCTCTCTTTGATATCACCAAGGATTATTTCCACCGCTGGCTGTCCAGCACCATCTCCTACGCGCTTTACCCGGTTGTGATCGCAGGCGTATTTTCCACAGTCATCGGCATGTCACGATCCTTGATGGTTGAGCTCGGCGATCCATCCGGCGCAAGTAATATCGGCGCGCTAGTGCCATTCTTTATGATGATGTTCCTTGCAGGCGGCATGATCATCGCCACGCCCCTCATCGTGCGCACGATCTCAGGGAATTTCCTGATGGCAGGTCCACCCAGCATGACGGGACCGGTGGGCTTTGCGAAGGGATTGGTTGGGGCGAAAGGCTCCAAGGCGCGTGCACGGTTTGGGACAAGGACGAATGCCGAGTTGGCCGGGGCTGGGATCCGAAAAGCCGGAACTGGGGCAGCTGTACTGAACCGCCCCGGTTTTACCGGAGAGTAAAACACTCCAAAGGTGAGCCCTATGACAAAGAAGAAACATACCCCCGCCTATCCGACTGAGCTGCGTGAACGTGGCGTTCGGCTTTTTCGAGAAAACCGTGTCAATTATTCCAGCGATTCAGCCGCACACAAAGCGATCGCGCCCAAGCTTGGCTGTTCCCCTGACAGCCTGCGTATCTGGTGCCAACAAGCGGAACGTGATGAGGGTCAGCGCGCAGGCCTGACAACCGAAGAAAGGGACCGCATCAAAGAATTGGAACGAGAGAACAAGGAACTTCGCCAGGCCAATGAGATCCTGAAGAAGGCGTCGGCATATTTTGCCCAGGCGGAGCTCGACCGCCCGTTCCGCAAATGATTTCCTTCATTGAGGATCATAG
>NZ_JWIF01000050.1 GCF_000812685.1 Halocynthiibacter namhaensis | reverse complement strand
TCCTTGACCTGTATTCTCGCCGCGTCATCGGATGGGCTATCAGTAACCGCATGAAGAAGGATCTGGCAATCCGGGCGTTAGATATGGCCGTTGCTTTGCGCCAACCACCGGAGGATTGCATTCACCATACGGATCGTGGTTCACAATATTGCTCAAATGAGTATCAGAAGCGCTTGTCCAAGCACGGCTTCAAGGTCTCGATGAGCGGCAAGGGAAATTGTTATGATAATTCTATGGTCGAGACGTTCTTCAAATCCATTAAGGCTGAGCTGATTTGGCGCAACCGTTGGGACACACGCCGTCAGGCTGAAGGCGCGATCTTCCAGTATATCAACGGGTTCTATAACCCGCGCCGTCGCCACTCATCGCTTGGCGGGAAAAGTCCCTTGGCTTTTGAGCGAAAGGCCGCATAAATGAGTTCAGAGACCGGAACGTAAGCGGGACAAGACCATTTCAGCGGTTAGCTCTCCTCAAACTGCTTCCGCAATTCAAATTTCTGGATCTTACCGGTTGATGTTTTGGGCAGTTCTCCGAACTCAAAGGCTTTGGGGCATTTGAAGCCAGCCAGACGGTCACGGGTGAAGCTGCGGAGTTCATCGGGGGTGACGGATGCGCCTTCTTTCAGCTCGATGAAGGCGCAGGGGACTTCGCCCCAGGTCTCGTCCGGTTTGGCGACCACGGCACAGAGAAGTACGGCAGGGTGATGCATCAGCGCGCCTTCGACCTCAACGGATGAGATATTCTCGCCGCCGGAAATGATGATGTCTTTGGCGCGGTCTGTGATGCGGATATAGCCGTCGTCATGTTGGATGGCTACGTCTTCGGAATGGAAATACCCGCCAGCGAAGGCCTTGGCGCTGGCTTCGGGGTTTTTCAGATAACCCTTCATGACGGAATTGCCGCGGATCATGATCTCGCCCACGGTTTCCCCATCCCAAGGCACTTGTTCCATTGTGTCGGGGTTCAGCACGGTGATGTCTTCCATATGTGGCATCAAGATACCCGTGCGGGCTTTGATGTCGGCACGATCCGTGCCCTCAAGATCAGACCAACGCGTGTCATCCCACAGGCATTCCGTGACGTGGCCATAGGTTTCGGTCAGCCCGTACACCTGCGTGACATTGAACCCCAAAGGCTCAATGGCCTGTAGAACAGCGGCAGGGGGCGGGGCACCGGCGGTGAAAACCTCAACCACGTGATTAAAGTCGCGCCGCGCGCTTTCGGGGGCATGGATGAGCATGTTTAAAACGATGGGCGCACCGCCGAAATGGGTCACGCCTTCATCCGCAATCGCGTCAAAGATCGCGTTTGCAGTGATGTCACGACAACAAACCACCGTGCCGCCAAGGGCCGGCATCATCCAGGTGTGGTTCCAACCGTTACAGTGGAACAGCGGCACAATCGTGAGATAACGCGGGTGCATGGTCATGCCCCAAGAAATTGGCGTGCCCATGGTTTTCAGATAGGCACCCCGGTGGTGACAGACCACACCTTTGGGCCGCCCAGTGGTGCCAGACGTATAGTTCAGCGAAATACTTTCCCATTCATCCTGTGGCATGACCCAAGCGAAATCAGGCGCGCACTTGGCAATGAAATCCTCATATTCCACGTGACGCCCGCTGGCCTGAAAACCCGCTTGGGGATCGGTGACTTCGATGATTATGGGGGCCGGGCCGGACATTTCCGCAATGGCCGTTTCCGCAAGTGTCAGGAATTGGCTGTCGACCAGCAGGGCTTTGGCCTCGCCGTGATCAAAAATATAGCTGATGGTGTCTACTTCAAGGCGGGTGTTGATGGTGTTCAAAACCGCGCCGCAGGCGGGCACACCGAAGTGGGCTTCGGCTTGGGCGGGGATGTTGGGCAGTAAACTGGCAACGACGTCGCCTGATTTGATACCCGCCGCCACAAGCGCTGCGGCAAGTTGACTGGCGCGGGCGTGATAGTCACGGTAGCTGCGGCGAATACTGCCATAGACCAGGGCCTCGCGATTTGGGAACACCGCTTTTGCACGGGCGAGATGCGAAAGGGGCGTCAAAGGCACAAAATTTGCCGCGTTGCGCTCCAACCCAGTTTCATCATTCATCCAACCCATGATCATCCCCCTTTATGAGCCGCCTGTCGGGCGTGGCTCTAGATATTTTGTAACTGGTAGTATTGACGACGACGCATTGTTTTGGGAAGCCTGTTTGCGACTGGTAAACCATAAATTTAGACACCCAGTCTGACCAAACCCGTTCTCATCCATAGGATCTTGCTATGACGTCGAATATCGCTGCCTCACGCCCGTTGCTTGCCGCTGGCTGCATTACATTGGGCATGGCCTCGGTCGCATTTGTTGATCAGTTCATTTCGATCCTGAAATCTGAAGCCAGCGTTTGGCAATTTCTGTTCCTGCGTGGATTGATGATGCTGGCCATGTTGATTGCGTTCGCTTGGATGCGAAACCTATCGCTGCGGTCACAAAACGTGGGGGCAGTGCTTTTTCGGTCGATCACGATGTCTTTGGGACTTGTCGTGTATTTCGGGGCATTGGGCTTTGTGAGCGTCGCAACGGCTGCTGCGGGGCTGTTTACCTCCCCCATTTTTGTTCTGCTGATCTCTGCTTTGTTTCTTGGGCAAAAGGTGGGTGTTTGGCGGGTCGGCGCTGTGGCGTTGGGTTTTTTCGGTGTGGTTTTCGCTTTGACACCTGGCAGCGAAGTTCTCTTCTATAATCCTGTCGAGGCATGGCAGGCTTTCGCGGCACCTTCGGACGGTGGGGCAGGGTGGGTACGATATGTGCCAGCTATTGGCGGATTATTCTATGGCACAGCTGTTGTGGCCACGCGACAGTGGTGTGCAAAAGAAAGTACGATGGCGTTGTTATTTGGATATTTCGGAACGCTTAGCGTTATTGGCGGCTTGGCGGTCGGTGTATTGACTGTATTCCCAGATGTGCTGGCGCTTGATCCGTATCTGTCGGGGGGATGGCGCACGCCAACGCAAACCTTCTGGATTTGGACATTGGTACAGGCCGTGGGGTCGGCAATGGGGATCGTGTTCCTGACACTGGGTTATCAGAACGGCGAGGCATCTTATGTCGCAGTTTTCGAATACACAGCTTTGGTCTTTTCCGCATTCTTCAGTTGGCTGATATTTCGCGAGGTTCCAACGGCGGGGGTAATGATTGGCCTCGTGTTGATTACCGTGGCCGGTGTGATCATTGCGATGCGATCCCGTCAAACTGAGGTGGGTTAACCCGAAACGAATCAAACCTGGTGCGCTGTTAATCTTTTGGCTTGGTATCTTAAAAGTGGTTAAGTTTCATTAACTTAGATTGGTTGTGGTTTCCGCACTGTTAACACTTGTTAACGGCTATCAACAATGCGGCCTGCTGTTCTTAGATTGTTGTCTAATTGCGGTCATTGGCACATTAACGCCGTAATCCACACCTGATTTCGCCTTTTTTCGGGGGCCAACATTGGTCGTCGCCGCAATTCTGCCGCGTTCAGATTAATGGAAGTTATCAAAGGAACAGGACGATGTTTACACGCAATCAAACCGCATTTGCCGAATATGAACGGGTTATTCTTTCGCAAGAGACGACAAACTCTGAGGCCTTTACCAAGACAGGCATGACTGCCGGCACATTGCTTGAGACCCCGCACGGGTGGTATCCGGTGGAACAGCTTAATGTTGGGGATAGAATTGCGACGTTGGATGGCGACATGGCGCGTGTCATTGCGACGCGTCATGATTTTGCCGAACCCGTGTCAATGGGCACCCCATCTGATGGTTTTATTCATGTGCCTGGTGGTGCGCTTGAGAATTGTAGCGATTTGTTATTGCCGGTGGAACAGCTTGTTCAGATCGAGAGTCCCGAGGCTGAGAAACTTCTCGGTGAGCCATCCGTTTTGGTACCGGCGCAGGCATTTGAAGGATACCGTGGGATCTCTCGCCAATTTCCAAAACAGCGTGTGGAGGTGATCAATATACAGTTCGAAGACGAGGAGATTGTCTTCGCCAACAGTGGTGTGCGAATTTATTGCGGATCTGGAATGGAAAGTGACTATTTTAGTCGTTTGGATGCAAAGCAGTCGCGCGCATTGTTGCAATTGATGAACAGTGAACTTGGTTTTCTCAGTCCGATTGCAGAAGCGCGCTTTGCGGCGTGAACCCTATCAACGGAAAAGGCCGGGGATAAACCCC
The DNA here is from genome assembly GCF_000812685.1 of Halocynthiibacter namhaensis. GTDB lineage: Bacteria > Pseudomonadota > Alphaproteobacteria > Rhodobacterales > Rhodobacteraceae > Halocynthiibacter > Halocynthiibacter namhaensis. The sequence continues at coordinate 12,366 of NZ_JWIF01000050.1, read as the reverse complement.
GGCCCCGATGGAATAACCGCTGGTAACAGGGCGGAAATGTAAAGATTGGGCCCCGCCTGTCGCAGGGCCCGCTTCTTTCTTAGGATGCATTTCCAAAGCGGTCGTAAAACCCTTCGCCTTTTGCGGCGAGATCACGCAGCAGGGCAGGGGCTTTGAAGCGCGCACCATGGGTTGCTTCCAAAGCGTCACAGATTTCAACCGCTTTGTCGGCACCAATGATGTCGATCCAAGACAGCGGACCACCAGACCAAGGGGCAAAACCCCAGCCAAGGATCGCCGCCACATCGCCTTCGCGAATGTCCATGAGAACGCCTTCTTCGAGCGCCCGTACAGCTTCCAAGGTCTGCGCCATCATCAGACGGTTTTGGACGTCATCTAGATCGCGTTTGGATTGATCGACCGGGTATTCATCGGCGAGACCTTTCCAATATCCAAGGCGTTTTCCCTTTTCATCGTAGGAATAGAAACCGGCTTTGGCCTTGCGCCCCAGACGACCCAATTCTTCCATCCGAAAAATCACACTGTCGACGGCACCATCCGGGTAATCATCCCCCATCGCGGCCCGTGTGGCGCGGGCGATTTTCGCGCCCAAATCAATCGAAGTTTCATCCACCAATTGCAGGGGCCCAACCGGGAAGCCCAGCATCAAAGCGGCGTTATCGACCAGCGCGGGCGTGACACCCTCAGCAACCATGCGGATGCCTTCATTGATGTATGGGATGATGCAGCGGTTTGCATAGAAGAAGCGCGCGTCATTGACCACAATGGGGGTTTTCTTGATTTGACGGGCAAAGTCCAACGCCTTTGCAACTGCACGATCACCGGTTTTGGCGCCCTTGATGATCTCCACCAGCATCATCTTCTCAACAGGTGAGAAGAAATGGATGCCGATGAACTGTTCAGGGCGGCTCGAGGCCTTGGCCAGATCTGAGATCGGCAGGGTGGATGTGTTGGACGCAAAGATGCAATCCGCGTCCACGACGGCTTCGACCCGTTTAGTGATCTCGGCCTTGACAGACATATCTTCAAACACGGCCTCAACGATCAAATCACAGCCCTTAAGCGCGTTGACATCATCGGTCGCGGTGATGCGTGAAAGCAGGGCTTCTTTGGTTTCGGGCGTGGCTTTTTTACGCGCGATGCCTTTGTCCATATAGGTCTCAGAATAGGCTTTGCCCTTGTTGGCGGCGTCTTGATTTTGATCAAGTAAAACCACCTCAATGCCCGCGCGCGCCGACACAAGTGCTATGCCCGCGCCCATCATGCCCGCGCCCAAAACGCCAACTTTGCTGACCTTCTGATCTGGCACGTCTTTCGGACGCACAGCGCCTTTTTCCAAGGCTTCTTTGTTGATGAACAGGCTGCGGATCATGGCAGAGCTGGACGGGTTCATCAGAACCTTGGTGAACCAGCGCGCCTCAATCCGGATGGCGGTGTCAAAGTCGACTTGCGCCCCCTCATAGACCGCGCTGAGCAGGGCTTTTGCCGCAGGGAACGCGCCTTTTGTCTTGCCGTTGATCATCGCATTTGCGCCAACGAAGGTCATGAAGCCCGCTGGGTGGTACGGCGCGCCGCCAGGCATTTTATAGCCCTTTTCATCCCATGGTTTGACGAATTTAGGTGCGGATAAAATCCATGCTTTGGCTGCACTCAGCAACTCGTTTGCCGGGACGACCTCATCGACCACGCCTGCCATTTTGGCTTTCTTAGGGTCGTTCAATTTGCCTTCCAACAACAAGGGGGCCGCCGCCATTGCGCCCATTTTGCGGACCAGGCGCGTGGTGCCGCCAGCCCCTGGAAAGATCCCAACCATAATCTCTGGTAAGCCAATTTTGGCCTTTGGATTGTCAGCGGCAAAGATGCGGTGACAGGCCAGCGGGATCTCAAGGCCGATCCCCAAAGCGGTGCCCGGCAGGGCGGCTGCGATCGGTTTGCCGCCTTTATTTTTATCATCCATGCCGCCGCGTTCAATGTGGCGCAGCATGCGGTGCATATCCATGACACCGTCAAAAAGACCTTGGGCGGGGTTATCGCCCGCGCTTTCTTTCATCTTGGCGATGATGTTTAAATCCATCCCGCCCGCAAAACTACCTGGCTTGCCAGAGGTGATCACGATGCCTTTTACAGCATCATCTTTCAGGGCCATGTCCACGAAATTATGCAGATCAAGAAAACCCTGTTGGTTCATCACATTCATGGATTTCCCCTGGGTGTCCCAGGTGATCACAGCAACGCCATCAGCGTCAGTCTTCATAGTGAAATCAGTCATGTCTCTAACTCCCTGATCCGCTTAAACGCGTTCAATAATGGTTGCTGCACCCATGCCGGATGCGATGCAGAGGGTGGCGAGGCCAGTCTCAAGATCGCGGCGTTCCAGCTCATCCAGCAACGTCCCGATGATGATCGCACCTGTCGCGCCCAAGGGGTGGCCCATCGCGATGGAGCCGCCGTTGACGTTGACTTTTGCTGGATCCACGTTGAACGCCTGTTGGAAGCGCAGAACGACGGATGCAAAGGCTTCATTCACCTCAAACAGATCAATATCACTGATGGACATGCCGTGATCCGCAAGGATCTTTTCGGTCACAGGCACGGGGCCGGTCAGCATGATTGTGGGATCGGTGCCGATTTTGGCGGTGGCACGGATGCGTGCGCGGGGTTTTAGGCCGTGGGCGATGCCAAATTCCTTATTGCCGATCAGAACCGCGGCGGAACCATCGACGATGCCAGAAGAATTGCCCGCGTGGTGAATGTGATTGATCGCTTCAAGATGTGGGAATTTCAGCTTGGCGATATTGTCGAAACCAGGCATGGCCTCGCCCATATCTTTAAAGCTGGCCTTCAGCGCACCAAGGCTTTGCATATCGGTCGTGGGGCGCATGAATTCGTCGTGATCCAGGATCAAAAGCCCGTTCTGGTCCCGCACCGCAACCACGGAATTGGCGAAACGATTGTCATCCCAAGCGGCTTTTGCCCGACGTTGGCTTTCGACGGCCAATGCATCCGCATCTTCGCGCGAAAACCCGTATTCGGTCGCGATCAGGTCGGCAGATATGCCTTGCGGCACGAAATATGTGCCCATGGCGAGGGTCGGATCAACGGCGATTGCCGCTCCATCAGATCCCATGGGAACACGGCCCATCATCTCGACGCCGCCCGCGATATAGGCCTGGCCCGCGCCGCCTTTGATCTGGTTTGCAGCAAGGTTCACGGCCTCCATGCCTGATGCACAGAACCGGTTGATCGCAAGGCCGGGAATAGATTGATCAAGGTTCGACGCCAGCACAGCAGAACGCGCCAAACAGCCGCCCTGTTCCTTGACCTGGGTGACATTGCCCCAGATCACATCTTCCACGGCGTGGCCTTCCAGACCATTGCGGTCCTTCACGGCGTTCAGCATTTGGGCCGACAGGCTGACGGCGGTGACTTCTTGCAGGGCGCCATCTTTGCGGCCTTTGCCACGAGGGCTGCGCAATGCGTCATAAATATAGGCTTCGGTCATTGTAGTGTCCTTTCTTTATGCGCGATCGGCGGGGGAGCCGGGCATGAGATCATAGGGGTGTTTATAGCCGGGAAGGGCCTCAATACGGGAAAGCCAAGCATCGATATGGGGCCAGGCGCTGCGGTCAAATCCGAAGGGTTCCGGGTAGAACAAATAGCCGCAACATGAAAAATCGGCATTGGTTGGGCCATTGCCAACAAGCCAGTCACGGTCTTCCAAGGCGGTGTTCAGAGTCTTATAGGCGTTCTTCAGGCGGCCTTGAGAAAAGGCGATGACTTCCTGTGGGCGCTTGTCCTCGGGTAGGAAGTTCATCAAGAAACGGGTCATGCCAGCTTGGGACGAAAGTTTGTGGTTATCCCACAGAACCCAACGCAAGACCTCACGTCTTTCATCAGGGGTTTCGCCTGCAAACTTGTCGGATTTTTCAGAGATATAGGCCTGAATCGCACCGGATTGCGTGAGGGTTAAGTCCCCATCCACAAGCGCTGGAACTTCGCCCATGACATTGATTTCCTGGAATTCTTCGGTGCGGGAGCCGCCATTAAAAAAGTCGACATAGACGGCTTCCCAGTTGAGGCCAGACAATTCCAACGGGAGGGCGGCTTTATAAGCGTTGCCACTTTCGCCGAAGCAGTAAAGTTTGATGGTCATGCGCATTCTCCCGAAGTTGCGTCAATTGGGAAGGCCGGATTTGAGTATTTGGAGCAAGATGAAAGGCGCGCGTTACCGAATATTAACCAGAATCGCGCGAGGCTGGCTTTACGGTACAGGCTGGAGAGCCGATGACCGTGCAAGGTGAAGCCCCGCCATCGGGCCCGGCCTGACTTGATATCAGGTGTCTGCGTGTGGTGGCGGGGTGATGCTTTTTCATCTTGCGATAAATACTCCCGCCGGAGGCATTGGGCCCCATCAACAGGCGGAAGTATTTGCATGTTTCGCATCAGGGGTTCCTCAAAAAGCATCCGGAGCCAGATCCATCACTGGGTCTGCGCCAGTTTCGATGCGCGCGAGGTGCATCTTCGTGGCGGGCAGTTGGCGCGCCATGTAGTAGCGACCAGTTTTGATTTTATTCTCATAGAATTCGGTATCCGACGCGCCGTTTTCAAGGGCATCCATCGCCGCCTTACCCATTTGTGACCAGATGAGACCCAGGCAAACATGCCCAAAGAGATGCATGAAGTCGGTCGAACCGGCCAGCGCGTGGTTGGGATTTTTCATACCGTTTTGCATGAAATACATTGCGGCCGTTTGCAGGTCTTTTGATGCCGCTTTCAGAGGTTCAAGGAAGCCATCGTTCAGGGCCCCATTGTCAGCATTTTCCTTAATAAAGCTTTTCACCATATCAAAGAACGCCATCACATGTTTGCCGCCGTCTTGGGCCAGTTTGCGACCAACAAGATCAAGGGCTTGCACGCCGTTTGCACCTTCGTAAATCTGGGTGATACGGGCATCTCGGGTGAATTGGCTCATGCCGTGTTCTTCGATATAGCCGTGACCACCATACACCTGTTGTGCCGCAACACACATGTTAAAGCCTTGATCTGTAAGGAAACCTTTGACCACAGGGGTGAGGAGGGAAATTAGTCCATCCGCGTCTTTGTCTTCGGCCCGGTGTGCGCGGTCGATCATGGATGCGCCCCACATGGTAAAGGCGCGGGCACCTTCAGAAAAGCTGCGTTGATCCATCAGCGTGCGGCGGATATCAGGGTGTACGATCAGCGGGTCCGCAGGACCATCTGGGTTTTTTGTGCCCGTCACGTCGCGCCCCTGCAGGCGGTCATGGGCATAGGCAACGGCGTTTTGATAGGCGATTTCGGCTTGGGCATAGCCTTGCAGACCAACCCCCATACGCGCTTCGTTCATCATGGTGAACATGGCGCGCATGCCTTTGTGTTCTTCACCAAGCAGCCAGCCAGTGGCCTCGTCATAGTTCATCACACAGGTCGAGTTTCCATGGATGCCCATCTTTTTCTCGATGTTGCCAACGGACACGCCATTGCGGGTGCCCGGGGTTCCGTCTTCATTCACGATGAATTTTGGCACGATGAATAGGGAAACGCCTTTGATGCCATCAGGGCCGCCGGGAATTTTCGCAAGCACAAGGTGGATGATATTGTCGGACATCTCGTGTTCGCCAGCAGAGATAAAGATCTTCTGGCCTGAGATTTTATAACTGCCGTCGCCTTGGGGATCAGCTTTGGTGCGCATGAGGCCAAGATCCGTGCCACAATGGGGTTCGGTCAAGTTCATGGTCCCGGTCCATTCGCAGGTCACCATTTTGGGCAGGTATTTTGCCTTTTGTTCGTCCGAGCCATGGGCGTGGATCGCTGAATATGCACCATGGGTCAGGCCAGAATACATATTAAACGCCATATTCGCAGCTGAGAACATCTCGCCCACTGCTGTGTTCAACACATATGGCATGCCTTGACCGCCGTATTCTGGGTCACAATCCAATGCGGTCCAACCACCTTCACGCACTTGATCGAAGGCCGCCTTAAACCCTGTAGGTGTACGCACAATGCCGTTTTCCAAAGTGCAACCTTCTTGATCACCAACGGCGTTCAACGGGTGCAGACTTCGGATGCAATCTTGCCGGCTTCTTCTAGCACGGCAGAGGTGAAGTCAGCTTCCAGTTCATCATAGCCAGGGATGTCAGATTTTGAGACCTCAAGCAGTTCGTGCAGGACGAATTGCATGTCTTTAACGGGGGCAGTGTAGGTGGTCATGGCGGGGTCTCCTGTCAGGATGTTTTCATTGCGGCGAGTTGCTTTTCGCCCCAAGCCAGTTGATCGCGCAGATCATCAATGGCTTGATTTAATTCGTCGCGCTGGGAAATCATTGCGTCCAGACGCACATGGCCGACCTCAATGGTTTTGGTCAGCTGTGTTTCTTGTTGGTCACCTATGTTGTACAGATCGAGCAACTGCCGGATTTCCTCAAGCGAAAAGCCAAAGCGTTTCCCGCGCAGGATCAATTTCAACCGTGCGCCATCCCGCCGGGTGAACAAGCGTTTTTGGCCGTCACGGATTGGGAATAGCAATTCTTTCGCCTCATAGAAGCGCAATGTTCGCGGTGTCACGTCAAAGGCGTCACACATCTCGCGAATGGAACGGCAATCTTCGGGTGTGTCGATTTCGGTCAGCTCGGTCACGGGGGCTCCTATTTCCGGGCACGTCAGGTTGTAGCCGGACGTGCATGGGCGTTGGAGATAAGATAGCCGCAAGTTGACGTTCACGTAAACGAAACGTAACGTCAAAATTGTGCGAAAGATCGTGAATAAGTGTTCAACGGCTTAAAGATACATCGTTAAATGCAGGCTATATCTTTGAATATTAAGAGCTTATCGGCAGAAGTTTAAGGTTTCTTGTCCGCATCCCCAAGCGTTTCACGATGGAGATCTTCAAGTTCCTGAATGGTCGCATCCAGCTCGACGCGCTGCTGGCGCAGGGCCAAAAGCTGTCGATCCGCCATTGCACGCCACTCATTGCGTTGCGCTTCAGTGCCTTCTGTTTCGTAAAGTTCCAACCATTGGCGCATTTCTTCTAACGAGAACCCGAATCGCCGACCCCGTAAAATCAACACCATTCGGGCGATTTCTGTGGGGCCGTAAAAGCGGCTGCGACCTTCCTTTTCCGGCTGCAGCAATTCGATGTATTCGTAGTAACGCAAGGTGCGTGGCGTCACTTCAAACCGCGCGCACATTTCTTTGAAGGTCAGGCGGATTGTTGTGTCGTCAGTCGTCATAAACTCGTCGCATATTTGGATATTGTTCACGTTGCAGACTATGGTTTTTGACCATGAAGTCAATTCGACACAGATGGTTATCCTAGAAAACACGCAACGGAGTTCATGAATTATCTTGCACTGCTTTGGCGCGCGTCGGTAGATATCACCAAGCGCATAATGCAGGATCGCAAGATGAATGAAGAAAAAACCCGCCTAACGCGTCAGTTCATGGAAGCCCTTCCGCATGGTAAAGCACTTGATATGCAAGTTGCCGGTGTTGGCGATGGCTGGGCCGAATTGACGATGAATTACGATGAACGTTTCATTGGAGATCCCGATACGGGCGTTATTCATGGTGGGGCGATTTCTGCACTGATGGACACTTGTTGTGGTGCCGCCGTGATGAGTCACCCGCAACTTGCGACGATCACCGCGACGATTGATCTTCGTATCGATTATATGCGGTCTGCCACGCCACATCAGCGTATTCTATGTCGTGCCGAATGTTACCACGTGACCCGTTCCGTGGCTTTCGTACGTGCAACTGCCTATGATGAAGATATGGAAAATCCCGTCGCGACGGCGACGGCCGCATTTACGGCATCGGCCAATGATCCACGTGATCCAGAGCGTCTGAAGACTGTCGGCGATACGGTGAAAGGGACCGTGATATGACCCGTCAGCCTGAACCTGTTCAAGTTATCAAGCAACGTCGTGATGGTGCCTTAAAGGCGCTGGTTGGGCGCATCCCATACGCGGGCTTTCTGGGCATTCACTTTGATCGCCGTGGGGACGAGTTGACGGGTATTATGCCGTTTAAGGACGACCTGGTTGGAAATCCGGTTTTACCTGCCCTGCATGGGGGCGCGATTGCTGCCTTTCTTGAAGTTACGGCGATTACGGAACTTAGCTGGTCCATGCTTTGGGCTGATATTGAACATGGTGAAGTTGACCCAGACGATTTCCCCCGCCTGCCCAAAACCATTGATTTCACCGTAGATTACCTGCGCTCTGGCCTGCCACGCGATGCCTATGCCCGCGCGCGGGTTAATCGGTCTGGCCGTCGTTATGCCTCGGTGCATGTTGAAGCTTGGCAAGACAATCGCAGCAAGCTGTTTGCCCAAGCAACAGGGCATTTCCTTATGCCATCGAAAGACAACTAGGTGAACACCGCCAGCGCACCGCAGGCTGAAATCACGCATAAACGCATTCTTGCCATTGCAGGTCCTATTGTGCTGTCCAACGCAACGGTGCCGATTTTGGGCTTGGTTGATACAGGTGTTGTGGGCCAGATGGGGCTTGCGGCCCCAATTGGGGCTGTGGGCATTGGCGCGGTCATTCTTTCCGCGATCTATTGGATCTTTGGTTTCCTGCGCATGGGGACGACCGGGCTGGCGGCACAAGCCCGTGGGGCAGGGGATCTGAAAGAAGGCGGCGCACTTTTGATGCGCGGCCTGATGATCGGGGGCGCGGCGGGACTTGTTTTCATTTTGACACAGTGGTTCCTTTTTGCCGGGGCGTTTTACTGGTCTCCAGCCTCGGATGAGGTCGAGACCCTTGCCCGACAATACATGACCATACGCATCTGGGGTGCGCCGGCGACAATTGCGCTTTTTGCGATCACGGGCTGGTTGATTGCGATGGAAAAAACCAAAGGCGTGCTGATCCTTCAGCTTTGGATGAACAGTCTAAACATCGGTCTGGATCTGTTGTTCGTATTGGAATTGGGCTGGGGCGTGGAAGGGGTGGCGATTGCCACTTTGATCGCCGAATGGACGGGCTTATTGCTTGGGCTATATCTATGTCGCAGTGCGTTTTCCGGCAACCAATGGCGCGACTGGCCCCGCATTTTTGACCGCGTTCGCCTGAAGAATATGATGTTGGTGAATGCAGACATTATGGTGCGTTCCGTGTTGCTGACGTTCTCATTCGTTTCGTTCTTGATGCTCGGGTCGAATTTTGGGGATGTGACCTTAGCCGCCAATCAAGTGTTACTGCAATTTGTTGAAATCACCGCCTATGCCCTTGATGGTTTTGCCTTTTCTGCCGAGGCTTTGGTCGGTTCTGCCGTGGGGGCAGGCAATCGCCGGGATCTGCGTAGGGCTTCGGTGATGTCCTCGCAATGGGGGCTGATCGGGTCTGTTGTGTTGGCCGCAGTGTTCTGGTTTGCAGGGCCCATGATCATTGATGTAATGGCAACATCGCATGAGGTCCAGGCGGCTGGGCGCGAATATTTACTTTGGGTGGCCGCGCTGCCGGTGATCAGCGTTGCATCCTATATGTTTGATGGGATTTTTATTGGCGCGATCTGGACGCGCGAGATGCGCAACGCGATGTTGGTGTCGGTTGCAGTTTATATCGTGGCGCTGGCGTCACTGATGCCATTGATGGGCAATCACGGGCTTTGGATGGCACTGGTGGTGTTGAATGTAGCGCGTGGCGTGACACTTGGCTGGTATTACCCGCGCCTTGAAGCACGGGTTGGGCCCGCTTAGAGAATTTCCAGCACGCTTTCAGGGGGACGGCCGATGCGGGCCTCATCGCCCATGCGCACGATTGGGCGCTCAATTAGGGCAGGGTTTGCGACCATTGCATTCGTCAACGCCGTGTCCGTCGTGTCGATGCTTAGCCCAAGATCCTTGAACAAAGCATCCTTGCTGCGCATGATGTCGATGGGCGACTTTTTGAGGGCACTCAGAACAGCTTCCAACGTGGCTTCGTCGGGACCGTCTTGCAGGTAAAGACGGATCAGAGGGCTGAATCCGCGTGCCTCAAGCAAGGCAAGCGTCTGGCGAGATTTTGAACAACGAGGGTTGTGCCAAATCTCTGGCTGGGCGGTTACAGCCATTTTTCGATATCCGATCCGACGGCCTCAGAGATATTGGAAAATCCGTTATACCCCAAGATTTGGTCCAAGCCGCAGCGGATATCCTTCACAAGGGACAGCCCATTGTAAACAAGGCCAGAATACAGCTGAACAGCAGATGCACCGGCTTGAATTTTGGCAAAGGCATCTTCAGCGGATGACACCCCGCCCACACCCATCAAAGGGATCGCGCCGCCGGTTTCATGGGCAATGCGTGCCAGAACTCGTGTCGATTTTTCAAACAGGGGCACACCAGATAGACCACCGGCTTGGGACTTGTGCCGTCCGTGCAGGCCGTCACGATCAAGGGTGGTATTGGTTGCGATGATCGCATCAACACCTGTATCGAAGGCAACCGCGACGATGTCGGCGATCTCTGCATCCGACAGGTCCGGCGCAATCTTGAGAAAGATCGGGATGCGTTTGCTAAGGGTGTCTCGGGTTTCAAGAACACCATTCAGAAGCGCGCTTAGGGCCTCAGCCCCCTGTAGATCGCGCAGCTTTTCGGTATTGGGGGATGACACATTCACCGTTGCAAAGTCGATATCCGCACCGCAATGTGCCAAGACACGTGCGAAATCACCTGCGCGGTCGTCGCTGTCTTTGTTGGCGCCCAGGTTCAACCCGACAATGCCCTTGCGGCGGCCGGTTTCGACATGGACTTGGCGGTCAGCAAGACGGGCACCAATCACAGACATGCCTTGGTTGTTGAAGCCAAATCGGTTGATCACGCCTTGATCATAAGGCAGGCGGAACAGGCGCGGTTTAGGGTTGCCTTCTTGCGGGCGCGGGGTGGCTGCACCAACCTCAATGAAGCCAAAGCCGACGTTTAGCAGTGGGGCAATGACCTCAGCGTTTTTGTCAAATCCCGCCGCAAGGCCCAGAGGATTTGAAAGCTTGAGACCCGCAAATTCACATTTCAACCGCGGCATATCAGGAAGACGGCCGGGCAGGGGGGCGATGCCCGATTTTAACGCCTTGATTGCAAGCCCATGGGCACGTTCAGGATCAATCTGGCGCATCATCATCAGGCCAGCACGTTCAACGAATTTCATTCCATACCCTCTGGGAAAACATGTGTTCCATCTTGAAGCGGTAAATCCCGAGTCCAAACTAGCCCATCAAGTGTCAAGCTTCGGTAAAGATGTGGGAATAACGCGTCACCGCGCGAGATTTCCCATTTCAAATCGGCCCCAAAAGCTGCGGGATCAAAGGCCAAAAGCTTAAGGCCGTCAACGCCTGCGAAATGCTTCGCTGCGGTTTCGGCAGCCTGTATAGCCGTCGAGAAATGGATGTATCCGTCGGCCACATCAATGGGCGCACCGGCGCTTTCGGTTGCGGATTCGAGTTCTGCCCATTCAGGCGCGCGTAGAATTTTGTAGATATACATGGGTATTCAAATGCCCGCCAGATTTCGCGAGGTCAAGGGGGCTGTTTGGATTTGGGGAAACTGCGGTATTATACGGCGATCATGGGGGCGTTGGATGGTGACGTGTCTGTTCGAAACCGGCAAAGTAATGTACGAGAGAGGAAGAGTGAGAGGCGCTAAGTTCTACAATGCGGACTTTCCTGACCTTCATTTTTTATGCTTAAATGACCTGTGTGGATAGCCGCTGCAAAGCAAGACATATTTGAAGCTGATTTTAGCACTGGTCAGAAGCAGACGTGTGTCCGGCCTGTTTGCGCGGCGCACGCGGCCGCTGGCCCTGATGGTTTCCGCAAACCAAGTCCCAAACCGCTTCTCGGACAATAAGATGTCCCGGACATTCGACGGGGTGTCTCGGCTGACGGGCTGACTGTGCTCCATCATTTCAATGGTCTTGCTGTCTCGTGTGTTCTGTTTTCCCTTCAGTTATGCAGTATGAACCGCCCCGGTTTTACCGGAGAGTAAAACACTCCAAAGGTGAGCCCTATGACAAAGAAGAAACATACCCCCGCCTATCCGACTGAGCTGCGTGAACGTGGCGTTCGGCTTTTTCGAGAAAACCGTGTCAATTATTCCAGCGATTCAGCCGCACACAAAGCGATCGCGCCCAAGCTTGGCTGTTCCCCTGACAGCCTGCGTATCTGGTGCCAACAAGCGGAACGTGATGAGGGTCAGCGCGCAGGCCTGACAACCGAAGAAAGGGACCGCATCAAAGAATTGGAACGAGAGAACAAGGAACTTCGCCAGGCCAATGAGATCCTGAAGAAGGCGTCGGCATATTTTGCCCAGGCGGAGCTCGACCGCCCGTTCCGCAAATGATTTCCTTCATTGAGGATCATAGAG
>NZ_JWIF01000049.1 GCF_000812685.1 Halocynthiibacter namhaensis | reverse complement strand
GGTATCGACCCTTCCGTGGGAAGCGTTGGTGACAGCTATGACAACGCTCTAGCGGAAAGCACAATCGGTCTGTTCAAAACCGAGGTCATCGATTTTATGGGGCCTTGGAAATCTGTTGGACAGATCGAATGGGAAACCCTGAAATGGGTGAACTGGTACAACAAAAAACGCCTACACAGCAAAATCGATTACATCACCCCCCATGAAGCAGAGGAGAACTTCTATGAAGCCTTGAATGCCGCTGAAAAAGCAGCTTAATATTTGAACCAACAACTCTCCGGTAAAACCGGGGCGGTTCATATCTCGCGCATGAATTCGATGCCTCGCCGATCTGGGGACATAAGATCAAGAAGCACGATCTGAGGGCGGAGTTCGTCGAATTTAGCCAAGCCTTCTGTACCTGCTTCACAGGATTGCACATGATAGCCAGCTTTGTTGAGCGCAGCTTCATAGGTCAGCTGAAGGGAAGGGCTGTCTTCGATTAACAGCAATGGCTTATTCATGGTCCTTCGGCCTTTCTTCTTGGCCCAGTACTAGTTCAACTTGGTGCGTAGATGGAATGCTATGCCTTAATACTGAAAGGCAACTTTTCTGGGGACAAGCCGCTTCGCTGTCGCCGGGTTGAAACATCGCGTTGGATGGCACGTCAGGCTGTCGGCGGTGTTCGAAAGCGCTTGTTTTACCCACCGCGCGTTGGCTGTGCAGTACACCTGCTTGCAGGGCATTGCAGCCTAGCGATGGCAGATTATGCGTATCAAATGCTGATACGAGCAGTGAAATCGGGATCGAACCTGTGTGAAAGTGAGGCGTTAAATAGGTCAAACCATCCCCTCGGAAAGAGAGGATAGAGCGCACAAGTTCTTACCACAAAAGGGGCACCCGCGGAAAAACATTTACCGAATCACCAATTACCATTGTTCACAACACAATCATTGTGACTCGAATTTGTAGCGATTTGACGGAAAATTCAAGGGTAAATGGAATTTCCGGGGGATCCACTCGCTACGCGGTTGCATATCCTAGCGCTTTAAGTGCGTCGCGGATTTCGTCCAAAATTGCAGGGTCATCAATGGTCGCAGGCATTTTGAAACTTGTGCCATCCGCGATGTTTACCATTGTCGCGCGCAGAATTTTACCGGATCGGGTTTTGGGCAAACGATCAACCACGCAGGCCAGTTTGAACGCCGCAACCGGGCCGATTTTCTCGCGGACCAATTTGACAACTTCTTTCACGATGTCCTCATCTGGGCGATCGGTGCCAGTATTCAGGCAAAGAAACCCAATAGGCGCCTGGCCTTTCAACGCGTCGGACACGCCGATGACGGCACATTCAGCCACATCTGGATGTGAGGCCAGGACCTCTTCCATTCCGCCGGTCGACAGGCGGTGCCCTGCCACATTGATCACGTCATCGGTGCGCGCCATGATCGAGATATAGCCGTCTTCATCGATCATGCCCGCATCACCGGTTTCATAATATCCAGGGAAATGTTCAAGGTAGCTGGATTTGAAGCGATCTTCCGCGTTCCACAGAGTTGGCAAAGTGCCAGGCGGCAGGGGAAGTTTGATCGCAATGGAACCCAATTCACCAACAGGCATTGGATGACCTGCTTCGTCCAAGACTTGAACGTCATATCCAGGCATGGCGACGGCAGGGCTGCCAAGCTTCGTTGGAAGTTCCTCAATGCCGATCGGATTGGCGGCAATCGCCCAACCCGTTTCGGTTTGCCACCAATGATCAATGACGGGCACGTTCAAATGGTCTTGCGCCCAAGTGATTGTTGCAGGGTCTGCGCGTTCGCCGGCCAGATACACGGCCTTTAGGCAAGATAAGTCGTATTTTGTCACAAATGTGCCTTTGGGATCTTCGCGTTTTACCGCGCGAAAGGCGGTGGGGGCGGTGAAGAAGCTTTTGACATTATGTTCAGAGATCACGCGCCAGAATGTACCGGCATCTGGTGTGCCGATCGGCTTGCCTTCGAACACGATTGTTGTGTTCCCGTGGATCAGCGGACCATAGGTGATATAGGAATGGCCAACCACCCAACCCACATCTGATGCCGCCCAAAACACGTCACCGGGATCAACATTATAGATGTTTTTCATGGTCCAGTTGAGGGCAACCAGTTGACCCGCTGTGTGACGGATCACACCTTTTGGTTGGCCGGTCGTGCCTGAGGTATACAGAATATAGGCGGGGTGGTTGCCCTCGACAGGAAGACAGTCCGCGGGCTCAACCCCATATTGGAAGCCATGCCAATTGAAGTCACGGCCCTCGATGAGTTCTGCGATCTCTTGTTCGCGCTGAAAGATGACGCAAAAATCTGGTTTGTGATCTGCTAGATCAATCGCGCCGTCCAGCAATGGTTTGTAGTGGACAGTGCGTCCTGGCTCTAACCCACATGATGCAGCGAGGATCGCCTTTGGTTTGCAGTCGTCAATACGTACGGCCAACTCGTTGGCGGCGAAGCCACCAAATACCACGGAATGGACGGCGCCGATACGTGCACAGGCCAGCATGGCCTCAAGCGCTTCGGGGATCATTGGCATATAAATGATGACCCGATCCCCTTTTTCCACGCCCTTCGCGCGCAACGCACCAGCAAGAGAGGCGACGCGACTGCGCAGCTCAATGTATGAAATTTCACGTTTGGTCTGGGTGATGGGGCTGTCATAGATAATCGCGGTTTGCTCGCCACGTCCATTTTCAACATGACGATCAACTGCGTTCCAGCAGGTGTTGACCTTGGCATCCGCAAACCACTCATAAAGCGGGGCCTTGTCATCAAACAGCGCTTTGGAAGGTTTCTCAACCCAATCGATTGCCTCGGCCGCGTTCATCCAAAAAGCTTCTGGATCGGTTTTCCAAGCGTCATAGATCTCGCGATAGGTCATGTGGTATCCTCCCAGATGGCTTTGTCCCTCTGTATTTCTTATGCGCCTGGGGGAGGGGCAATCAAGTGGCATGACCCATGGCACCTGCGCCTGAATGTCGCGCTAACGATCTATCCCTTTGGTGTTGGGACCTCCCCCAAATGAACCCAAGCCTATGGGTTCATTGTATAGTTTGTTGGGCACAGGCATCGCGAAAATGAGATCAACCGTAGTGAGACACTGGGGTGCCCGCAACCGCAGACATGTTCAACAACCCGCGTGCCGTGATTGATGGTGTCACGATATGGGCGCGATTGCCCATGCCCATCAGGATAGGGCCAACTTCAAGACCATTCCCCTTCATTTTTAGAATATTACGCACGCCAGATGCTGCATCGGTGTTGGCGAACACCAAGACATTTGCAGCGCCCTTCAGGCGCGAACAAGGCAGGCTGCGTTCGCGCAGTTCTTCGTCAAGGGCGGCGTCGATATGCATCTCGCCCTCATAAATAAAGTCGCGTGGCTCACGGTCGAGAATTTCAATTGCAGCACGGGTGCGCCGGCCTGTATCGCAGTTAAGATTGCCAAACTGTGAATAGGAACACAGCGCGATCTTGGGCGTTACGCCAAAGCGGGCCACATGGCGCGCGGCAGAAATCGCGGTTTCGGCGATTTGCGCGGGGGTCGGTTCTGGGTGCACATGGGTATCCGCGATGAACAGCGGGCCATCTTCCAAGATCATTAGGCTTAAGGCACCCACGGGTTGCAATTCCTGCGTGCCAAGAATTTGCGTCACGTAGTTCATATGCCATTGGAACTGTCCAAAGGTGCCACAGATCAGGCTGTGGGCTTCTTCGCGTTGCACCATAATCGCGCCAATCGCTGTGGTATTGGTGCGCATGATGGCCTTGGCCAGATCCGGGGTCACGCCGTGACGTGACATCAAGTTATGATAGGTGTTCCAATAATCCCGGTATCTCGGATCGTTTTCGGGGTTCACTAGGTCAAAATCTTGCCCTGGGCGAATAGACAATCCTGCACGATCCAACCGGCGCTCGATGACTTCGGGGCGGCCAATCAAGATGGGCTTGTCGGTGGTTTCTTCCAGCATCGCGTTGGCTGCACGCAGCACGCGCTCGTCCTCGCCCTCGGCAAAAACGATACGCCGCGAGGCGGTGGCTGCGGCCTGGAACACCGGGCGCATGATCATCGCGGACTTGAAGACAGAGGCATCTAGGTTGTCTTTATATTTATCAAGGCATTCCACGGGGCGCTTGGCGACACCTGTTTCCATCGCAGCACGTGCCACGGCGGTCGCGACCACACCCATAAGGCGTGGATCAAATGGTTTGGGGATCAGATAATCAGCGCCAAATGTCAGTTGTTCACCCTTATAGGCGGCGGCGGCTTCGGCGGATGTGGTGGCGCGCGCAAGTTCTGCGATCCCCTCAACACAGGCCACTTTCATGGCTTCGTTGATTTCGGATGCACCAACGTCCAAAGCCCCACGGAAGATGAAGGGGAAACACAGCACATTGTTGACTTGATTGGGGAAATCAGAACGCCCGGTGGCGATGATGGCATCGGGCGCAACGGAACGCACGTCATCGGGCATGATCTCAGGGGTGGGGTTCGCAAGGGCGAAGACGATAGGCCTTTTCGCCATTTTGGCAACGTGTTCAGGTTTCAAAACGCCAGGGCCAGAGAGACCAAGGAACAGATCTGCGCCGCCAATCACATCGTCAAGCGTTGCGGCGGTGTCACCCTGTGCAAAAGCCGCTTTTTGTGGCGTCATTTCGTTTTCACGCCCCTTGTAAACAAGGCCGTCAATATCACAGAGCCACACGTTTTCGCGCTTTACACCAAGTGACAGAAGCATGTTCAAACATGCGATACCGGCAGCACCACCACCAGTGGATACCACTTTGATGTCGCTCATTTTTTTACCAACGACATGCAGGGCGTTATAGGCCGCTGCACCCACCACAATTGCTGTGCCGTGCTGGTCATCGTGAAACACAGGGATATTCATGCGCTTGCGGCAGATGTCTTCCACAATAAAGCAATCGGGGGCTTTGATGTCTTCCAAGTTAATCGCACCAAAGGTCGGTTCAAGGGCGCACACAATGTCAGCTAGGCGTTCTGGATCAGTTTCGTTTAATTCAATATCAAAACAATCAATGTTGGCGAACTTTTTGAACAGAACGGCTTTGCCTTCCATAACGGGTTTGGAGGCGAGGGGGCCAATATTGCCTAGACCCAGAACTGCCGTGCCATTGGTGACCACGGCAACCAAGTTCCCGCGCGCGGTATAGCGTTCGGCGGTTGCAGGGTCAGCTTTAATTTCAAGGCAAGCTTCGGCAACTCCGGGCGAATAAGCGCGGGCCAAGTCACGCCCATTGGCCATAGGTTTGGTCGCGCGAATTTCCAACTTACCGGGGCGGGGGAACTCATGATAATCCAGCGCGCGCTGGCGTGTTTTTTTCTCGCGACTGTCAGTCATGATGTCTCTCCCGGGGGCGGTGTGTTTTACACTCGTTTAACGTTGAACTATCTGTTTCGTCGCATATTGCATGCTTAACGTCGGTAATTCAACACTCTTGCCAAATGGATTTGAATGCCGCATGGTTTTGAAAAGCTTTAAGTCTAAAATAACGGAGAAAACCATGGCTGACGGTAACCCAGTAGTGGATCAGGAAATCAGAGCCGAAATCCGCATTCCAACGGATCACCTTCCAAAAGACATCCCGTTCTTCACCAAGACCTTAAAGATGCGGATGGACAGCATCTATCCAGCGGACAATCCGCAGGTCGCGGTCTTTTCCGGCCATGGTATCCGGTTGCGCGTTGAAAAGGGTGCAGCAGAAGCCCCGGCCACTTTGCGTATTCTTACGGATAATCCTGATGATTTTGCCGATGGAGCGCGGGTTTTGACGGCGCCCAACGGGACGAAGATTGAGATCGATGAACTGAACCCACCGGTGGTGATGCCAGAAACCGAACACGCTTTTGTCGTGCGTCGTCTGAAAGATCAGGCCCCCTGGGTGATCGGCCGCGCAGGTATGCATTATCGCGATTTGATTCCAACCCGTCTGGGTGGGTCCATCATTGCCAGCCACATTCGCATTCCGGATGGTGGCCCTGTGCCAGACATGGTGCATTACCATAAGGTTGGTTTTCAGCTGATCTTCTGCGTCGCCGGTTGGGTTGACGTCTTATATGAAGATCAGGGCGAAAAGATTCGTCTGCATGCGGGGGATTGCTTCATTCAGCCCCCTGAAATTCGCCACCGTGTGCTCTATGCCAGCGAGGCAATTGAAGTGCTAGAGATCGGCGTTCCTGCGGAACACATCACTGAGATTGACCATGAGATGGAACTGCCAACCCCGCATCTGCGCCCAGATCGTGAATGGCAGGGGCAACGCTTTGTGCATAATGTTGGTAAAGAAAGCCCGTTCAAACCCTTCCGCATTCCTGGCTTTGACGCGCGGGATACCACGATCTGCGAAAACACCAAAGAGGTGGCAGGCGTACAGGTGATCCGCCCGGCGAATGGGGACGCACCCTGGTCCAAACACAGTGCTGATATCCATTTCACCTTTGTGAAAACCGGCACGATGACCTTGGAAGGTGAGGGCAAGGATCCTTATTCTCTTGAGGCAGGGGATGCTTTTGTGATCCCTCCGGGAATGGAAACTCGCTACAGTGCGGCTTCGGATGATCTGGAACTGATTGAGGTTTCCTTGCCGGGCGCCTTCACCACGCAAACGCGTTAAGACACTTGCATCTGCGGGGCGCGGGTATAGTCTGGGCATCTGATTTAAGAAGGATGCCCAAATGACCGATGATGTAGTGTTGGCCAGTGCCAAAGCCGCGCGTGAAAATGCCCATGCGCCCTATTCGAAATTCTTGGTTGGGGCCGCTTTGCGAACGCCAGATGGTCAACTGTTTCAGGGCTGTAACGTAGAGAATATCGCATATCCTGAAGGCACCTGTGCGGAGGCCGGGGCGATCGCTGCCATGTGCTGTGCTGGCGGGCGCGAGATTGCTGAAATCACCGTGGTGGCCGATAGCCCGGCACCTGTCCCACCCTGTGGTGGCTGCCGGCAGAAAATTGCGGAATTCGCGGGCAACGATGTGGTTGTGACCATGGCCACCATGGAAGGCAAAACCCTATCGATGACAGTTGGGGATTTACTGCCGGGGCGTTTTTCCGAAGAACATATGGAAAAGGCTTAAGGCATGGATGCCCGTAGCATTATTCTGGGGCTGCGTGAAAAACGGACCTTATCTGTTGAGGAAATCCACTGGTTTGCGAGGGGCCTTAGTGATGGTACCGTAAGCGACGCCCAAGCCGGTGCGTTTGCAATGGCGACCTGTTTGAACGGGCTGGGCGATGCTGGGCGGGTGGCGTTGACCGAAGCGATGCGTGACAGCGGTGATGTGATGACTTGGGATTTGCCCGGTCCCGTGGTGGATAAGCATTCCACAGGCGGGGTGGGGGATTGCGTATCGTTGATCCTTGCACCTGCGCTTGCGGCATGCGGGGCCTATGTACCGATGATTTCAGGGCGCGGCCTTGGGCATACGGGGGGGACACTGGACAAACTTGAAGCCATCCCCGGTGTAAATACAGAAGTGTCAGAGACGAAATTTCGCCAGATGGTTGGTGGCTTGGGCTGCGCGATTGTCTCGGCTACAGGTGATATCGCCCCGGCAGACAAACGACTTTATGCAGTGCGCGATGTGACCTCGACCGTGGAAAGTATTGACCTGATCACAGCGTCGATCTTGTCGAAGAAATTGGCCGCGGGGCTTGAGACCTTGGTGCTGGATGTTAAATGCGGATCCGGTGCGTTCATGGGCTGCGCGTCTGAGGCGTCTGAACTGGCAAATGCGTTGGTGAGTACGGCAAAAGGGGCGGGATGTTCGACGCTTGCGCTTGTCACGGATATGAATTCGCCCCTGGCACCCGCTGCTGGAAATGCATTGGAGGTGCGCGAATGTTTGCGTGTGCTGGAAGGGCGACAGGATGGCGTGTTGTTGCAATTGACTGCGGCTTTGGGCGGCGCGCTTTTGGTGGCCGCGAAGCTGGCGACAGACGAAGCCAAGGGACGCAGCATGATCCGCGCGGTGATCGCATCGGGGCAGGCCCGCGAGGTCTTGGCCAAAATGGTTGCGGCCCTGGGCGGCCCTACTGATGTAAGCGAGACCTGCTTGCCGGAAGCCTCTGTTGTGCTGGAAGTGCAGGCGAAAAAGACAGGTCACATTTCTGAAATTGATGTGCGCGCGCTGGGCGAGGCCGTTGTGCATTTGGGTGGCGGACGCCTTTATGGCGGGCAAAAATTGGACATGGCTGTGGGGCTTTCCCAGCTGGGACGTGTCGGTGATCACGTCGAGCAGGGCGGGCCGTTGGCGATGGTACATGCCGCAAATGAAGCGGCGGCTGAGCACGCGGCGAAAGCTGTTTTATCGGCAATAGTTATAGCTGGTACAGCTGCGCCTACGCCATTGATTTTGGAGACAGTTGAATGACGCATAAACGCGCGTTTTTGGTCGTGTTGGATTCGGTCGGCTGTGGTGGTGCGCCCGACGCGGATCAGTTTTTTAATGGTGACTTGCCGGACACAGGGGCGAATACATTGGGCCATATTGCGCAGGCTTGTGCCGCTGGGCAGGCGAATGAAGACCGCAACGGGCCTTTGAATATGCCACACCTAGCAGCGGCTGGTTTGGGGGCGGCGGTGCGCCTCGCTTCAGGGGCTGAAGCCCCCGCGCTCGGCGCACCCTCTGGCACGCCAGAGGCGCTTTGGGGCGCGGCCACGGAAATATCAAAAGGGAAAGACACGCCGTCAGGGCATTGGGAAATGGCCGGGGTGCCGGTGCCATGGAATTGGCATTTTTTCCCAGATGACGAGGTTAGCTTTGACGCGGATCTCATGGCGAAAGTTGCCCGGCTGTGTGGGACAGAGGGCACGCTGTACAACCGTCATGGGTCCGGCATGGCAGTCATTGAGGAGGCCGCCGCAGAACATGTGAAATGCGGCTGGCCCATCTGCTACACCTCTGCCGACAGCGTGTTTCAAATCGCCGCCCATGAAGAATATTTCGGCCTAGATCGGTTGCAAAAACTATGCGCTGATATTGCTCCGACGTTGCATAAGATGAAGGTTGGGCGCGTCATTGCACGACCTTTCACTGGGGATGTGGAAACCGGTTTTCAGCGCACTATCAATCGCCGTGACTATGCCATTGATCCACCTTCAGATACGCTATGTGATGTTGCTGATAACGCAGGTCGCAAGGTTTATGCTATTGGTAAGATTGGCGATATTTTCTCTATGCGCGGTATTCATGATTTGCGTAAAGGGGATGATCACGCATTGATGGGGCATCTTTTGGATGTGATGGATGAGGCCGTTGAGGGCAGCTTTACCTTCGCGAATTTTGTCGAATTTGACAGCCAGTTTGGGCACCAACGAGATGTGTCTGGCTATGCGTCGGCTTTGGAATGGTTTGACGCTTGTCTGCCGGATATCAAGGCGCGGATGCGCGAAGGTGATCTTGTGATTTTCACAGCTGACCACGGAAATGACCCCACCTGGAGGGGCAGTGACCACAC
Organism: Halocynthiibacter namhaensis; assembly: GCF_000812685.1. Taxonomy (GTDB): domain Bacteria; phylum Pseudomonadota; class Alphaproteobacteria; order Rhodobacterales; family Rhodobacteraceae; genus Halocynthiibacter; species Halocynthiibacter namhaensis. The sequence goes on along the minus strand of NZ_JWIF01000049.1, from coordinate 2,256 downwards.
ACGCGAACGGGTGCCGGTGATCGCTTTGGGCAAAGGGGCGGGCGAGATTGGACTTGTCGCGTATTCCGACATCGCGGCTTCGATCGCGGAGCATCTGGGCTTGCCCGATGTTGGGCCTGGGAAAAGTTTTTTGTGAGGGACTATGGAATTTCAAAACACACCAAAGATTGAACTACACTTGCATCTTGAAGGCGCAATGCCACCAGAATTTGCGCGACGTTTGGCAGATGAGAAAAACATCAGCCTTGAAGGCGTATTTGACGAAACTGGGGGCTATGCTTATCGCGATTTTTGGCATTTTCTTGAGGTCTATGAGGTGGCCACCCAGGTTCTGACCGGCCCTGAGGAATTCGCGCGTCTGACCAAGGCGGTTTTAGAACAATCCGCGCAACATGGGGTGGTTTACACCGAAGCGTTCATCAGCCCAGATTTTTGCGGCGGCGGGGATGTCGGCGCTTGGAAGGAATATTTGGCAGCGATGCAGCAGGCCGCCGCTGAGGCCGAAGCAGAACATGGGATCAAATTGCGCGGTATCGCGACGCCGATCCGCCATTTTGGCCCCGAAAAAGCGAAAGCCGCTGCAAAATGCGCCGCAGAGACCTCCGGGGATTTCATCACGGGGCTTGGCATTGGCGGCGACGAAAAGGCCGGCAAGCTTTCTGATTTCTCATGGAGCTTTGATTGCGCGCGGGAAGCGGGCTTGCAATTGACCGCGCATGCCGGGGAATGGGGCGGTCCAGAAAGCGTGCGAGATGCGCTAAGTCTGAATGTGGAACGCATTGGCCATGGTGTGCGTGCGATTGAAGATGCCGAATTGGTGAAGGAATTGGTGACACGCGATGTGACGCTGGAAGTCTGCCCTGGTTCAAACGTTTTCCTTGGTGTTTATCCGAAACTGGCCGACCACCCGTTGGTCCGTTTGATGGACGCAGGGGTGAATTGCACTGTTTCAACCGATGACCCGCCCTTCTTTCACACAACGATGACCAAGGAATACCAGGACCTGGCAACGGTTTTCCGCTTTGACGAACAGGTGTTTTTGGATTTAAACAAGATGGCAGCGAAGGCGGCGTTTTGTGATGAAGACACGCGTGCCGCCCTTTTGAAACAGTTTACCTAACCGCAGGAGCCTCCCATGAGCGAGCATCTGACCATCGTTGATCACCCGTTGGTGCAACACAAGCTGACCTTGATGCGTCAGGAAGGCACGCCAACCGCTGGTTTTCGCCAATTGTTGCGTGAGATTTCGCAGCTTCTGGCCTATGAGGTCACGCGCGAATTGGAGATGACGACAAAAACTATCACGACGCCAATGCAAGACATGGACGCGCCTGTTTTGGCAGGCAAAAAGCTTGCGCTAATTTCGATCTTACGCGCAGGCAACGGGTTGCTTGACGGGGTGCTTGAACTGATCCCATCTGCGCGTGTCGGCTTTGTTGGCCTGTATCGTGACGAAGAAACGCTTCAACCGGTGCAGTATTATTTCAAAGTGCCAGAAGCGATGGAAGACCGCCTTGTGATCGCCGTGGATCCAATGTTGGCCACAGGGAATTCCTCGGTTGCGGCCATTGATTTGTTGAAAAAATCTGGTGCGAAGAACATTCGCTTTCTGTGCTTGTTGGCATCGCCCGAAGGTGTCGCACGCATGAAAGAGGCACACCCTGATGTACCAATTATCACCGCGTCCTTGGACGAGAAACTGAATGATAAGGGTTACATTGTACCAGGTTTGGGTGATGCAGGCGACCGGATGTTCGGCACCAAGTAAATACGCCAACTTGACTTTATGCGCCCCTGCTTTGGTGGGGGCGTTTTTGTTTCGGAAACTGAAACATCCGTCACAAGCCGGTGAGAAACCCTGTAACATCTGTGGGTTGCGCTTCCCCTAATGGGGCCGGGTTTCTATATGGCATGTAACGAAATTTGAATGAGTGAGAATATGATGAACGCCCAAACCACCCGCCGTCTCGGACAGGTTCCCCCCGTAAATGAACCGCCCCGGTTTTACCGGAGAGTTGTTGGTTCAAATATTAAGCTGCTTTTTCAGCGGCATTCAAGGCTTCATAGAAGTTCTCCTCTGCTTCATGGGGGGTGATGTAATCGATTTTGCTGTGTAGGCGTTTTTTGTTGTACCAGTTCACCCATTTCAGGGTTTCCCATTCGATCTGTCCAACAGATTTCCAAGGCCCCATAAAATCGATGACCTCGGTTTTGAACAGACCGATTGTGCTTTCCGCTAGAGCGTTGTCATAGCTG
>NZ_JWIF01000048.1 GCF_000812685.1 Halocynthiibacter namhaensis | reverse complement strand
CAGCTATGACAACGCTCTAGCGGAAAGCACAATCGGTCTGTTCAAAACCGAGGTCATCGATTTTATGGGGCCTTGGAAATCTGTTGGACAGATCGAATGGGAAACCCTGAAATGGGTGAACTGGTACAACAAAAAACGCCTACACAGCAAAATCGATTACATCACCCCCCATGAAGCAGAGGAGAACTTCTATGAAGCCTTGAATGCCGCTGAAAAAGCAGCTTAATATTTGAACCAACAACTCTCCGGTAAAACCGGGGCGGTTCAGTGGGATATAAATATGAGCGCATTTCAGGCCACGGCAAATTACTCGTGCGCGATGAACCTGTTGCCTCTATCGTTCAAGAAGGTTTGGAAGGGTATGCTTCTGGCCGTTTTGCCAGCATGTCCGAAGTGAAACGTTTTTTTGAAAGCCAGCCCGCTTTTCCAAAACGGAACTCTGGTAATTCTGTCGTGGTGCAGCTGATCAGCGACATGCTGAACCGCGTGATTTACGCAGGCTATATCGAGCATGAGCCTTGGGGCATCACGCGCCGCAAAGGCCATCACACGGGGCTGATATCGCTTGAGACCTATGAACGTATTCAAACCCGCAAGACAGAACGCAAGCTCGCGCCCGCCCGTAAAGACATCAGCGCTGATTTCCCACTGCGGGGTGCCGTGCAGTGCGCCGATTGCGACACAGCCTTGACCGCATGTTGGTCGCGCAGCAGCACAGGCAAAAACTATCCATACTTCTGGTGCAAAACAAAAGGCTGCGCATCGTTCCGTAAAAACATCCGTGCAGAAAAACTCGACGCCGCATTTGAGGACATGATGCAAACGCTTGAGCCGTCCAAAGACCTGATCGGCATGACAAAGATGATGCTGACCAACGCATGGTCACAACGTCTTGCGCAATCGAACGCCGTCAAAGCCGAACTGAATCGTGAAATCGCAGAATCCGACAAACAACTCGATGCACTATTGGATCGCATTGTTGATGCCAACAACCCAACCGTCATCGCCGCTTACGAGAAAAAGATTACAAAACTAGAACAACACAAACTGGTTCTGGCTGAAAAAGTCGCGAAAAAGACCAAACAAAAGCGGACACCCGAGCAATTGTTCGAACTCGCGGTACAGTTCCTGTCAAACCCTTGGAATATATGGAGTAATGGTGATCTAACACTCAAGAAAACAGTGCTCAGATTGGTGTTTAAAGCCCCATTGACCTACGATAGACAAACAGGACTTCGAACGCCGCAAACATCTGTTATCTTTAGGTTTTTGGATGAAATTTCACTGAAAAGTAAAATGGTGCACCCGAGAGGATTCGAACCTCTGACCCCCTGATTCGTAGTCAGGTACTCTATCCAGCTGAGCTACGGGTGCGCCGTTGGCCGGGGTTTAAGCTGATGTGTCAGGGGGTGCAAGAGCGAAAATGATTTTTTTTGTATTTAGTCCACGAACATGGCTACTAAGGTTTACTGATACCCAATGGTGTTGCCCCGCTTATCTTAGGGTCAACCGCGAGATCGAAGTCGCTGGGCTTGTGCGCGATCCAGGTAACTTCAGCGCCAACAACAAAATAGCCATGACTGGTTCAGATAAGTGGTCTGAACCAGACCGGGTTTACCGGAGATCATAAAGCTTGGAAGATAAGTCATGATCAAAGGAAATTCAGGAAACCGTTTTTCAACAGAAGTCCGGGCGCGCGCAGTGCGCTTGGTGCTTGAGAATGAAGCGGATTATCGGACGCGATCTGAGTGCTTCAGATCGATTTCGAAGAAGATAGGATGCAGCCCCGAAACGCTTCGGGACTGGGTTAATAAACAATCGATTGAGACAGGAGATCGGGAGGGTCTGACGTTGTCAGAG
>NZ_JWIF01000047.1 GCF_000812685.1 Halocynthiibacter namhaensis | reverse complement strand
TGTAGAAATTCAGGCAGGCATTGACCGCTTGCTACGTGAAAGTGACGAGGGCAACAAGTGGATCGGTGGCTTGAACGCTCAGATCAGTACGTCCGGTGTTGCCGGTACGGATCCAAGCGGTGACGCATCGATGAAAGCGACCGGTTTGGGCATTGGCGGCACGCTGACATACTATAAGCCAAACGGGTTCTATACTGATATCCAAGCACGCCTTATGGCGGTTAGCACTGATTTTTCTTCTGCCTCGTCGGGCAGCTACGATAACGCACGCGCCGTTGTGGCTTCGGCCTCTGTTGAGGTAGGCCGTAAATATGAATTCGGTGATGGCTGGCGCGTTGTGCCCCAGGCACAGCTTACTTATACGCAAGCGCGTTTCCGTAGTTTTGTTGACACAGTTGGCACTGTCGTAGAGCCAGATAACGCTGAATCACTGAAGTTGCGCGTCGGGGTTAACGTTGGACGTGAACGCAATTGGGAAGCAGATGATGGCACCACGCGCCGTCTTGAAGTTGAAGCAGGCCTTAATCTGCATAAAGAACTTGCCGGGCGTACACGTGTGAATGTTTCTGGCACGCCGCTGCATAACGAAGAAGAAGACACCACCATTGAGGTTACCCTGGGTGCGACCTACAACTGGAACGACGACCGGAATTCAGTTTACGGTGAGGTCGGTGTCTCAACAGGCCTGCGCAACCTTGGCCGCAGTCGCCGGATCTCAGGAACAATTGGCTTCCGCCGCAAGTGGGATTGAACTGCAAAAGACTGGCCTAACAACTGGACAGGTTGTTAGGCCAAAAGTGTATTATAAACTTCACGATGAAACTCGATACAGTTGGAGGATAAATAAGTGTACCATTGGAGTACCGATGCATACCCTGAAGACGATGCCTATGATGTTTGGTGTTCAGAATTGCAGGACTCGACCATTCCGTGGTCTATAGGTAAATGTAAGCCACCCAGATTCTCGGCAAGTTATTCTGGCAAAGCGATAGCTGGCTTAAATGTCATGGAAAGCCACCTAGCCTCTTTCTCGGGGCATCGCGGAAAACAGGAAATCACTCGTTCAGAGGGATCGTATTGCTCGATACAGTTTATGAAAGCGGGCTATGAAAGCGTGAATCGCGATGGCCACCAGACAGTCCTGCGAAGGGGTGACGCTTACCTCTGGTGCTCAGAAGAAAATTTTTCATTTACAGCCCATAAAAAATTACACACTATTTCACTCCGCATACCAAGTGATCTATTGGCCGGCCAAGTTGAATCTAAGAATAGAACACCACGAAAATTAGACTATACAAAGGGTATTGGGGCATTACTGTTTCAAACAATCCATTCGACTTATCTTACAGACGATGAATTCAACTTAGCGGAGAGTGACCTCTTAGAGAGTACCATTTTAAGCTTAGTGACTAGTGCGTTTTCACTGCAAATTTCTGACAAAAGAATGATGAGTACACGGGAACGAACTTTCGAACGCATTAAGGAATACATTGAAATGCACACCGAGGATCCATCCCTGTCAGTGACGTCAACGGCTGCAAGCTTGGGTATTTCAAAACGTTATTTGCATACATTGTTTGCAGATAACTCTATGACCTTCATGGGTTATGTTCAGCATCGTCGCATCGAATTGATTAAGGAGGATCTACTAGTTTCTAAACCGTCGGAAACCTTGACTTCTATATCATATAAATATGGTTTTAGTGAACCTTCACAGCTCAGCCGTGTATTTCGAAAGTTGACGGGAATGACGCCAAGCGAATTTAAAACGGGTGGATCCACATATCCACGCGTATCGAGCTGCCCCTAGCGCTTCAGTTGCAGTGATTGTTAAGTTTTAGATCAGTCTCGCGCAAGGACCCATTCATTAATGCCGTTAACCTTATTGATGCAATTAGGGCGCTGGGGGCTTGCAAATGGGACGTGCACTACAGAATATGAAAACACAAACGAGCACGTCTTCGCAAGAACGTGTTCTCGCAGTGTTACAGGTCATAATTTTACGCAAATCTGCGGATTTGAATGAAATCACCAATGAACTCCAGATCTCGCGGAGTTCATCATATCGCGCCATTCAGGTACTTGTAAACTATGGGTGGGTAAGGCCGCGCTCTGGTGACTGTGCTTATGTTTTATCAGCCCATTTTGTTGAGAAATTCGGAGGCCGAACACTAGATGCCTACACCGCAGAATGTTGCCTTGAATTAGTGACCGATTTACTTCGCAAAGAAAATTTGCATTCAGAACTGGCCTTACAAGATGCTTCTGGAAGGCTGCGAGTGATCGAGAGCACGTCAAAAGAGTCATATATACGAGGCGGAGCTTGCGACGTAGCGCAAGCCATCGCTAGGATAATCCATATGGTATTTGAGCCACGTGAAGTCGCGAACGATTCTGCCCTATTATCTGCCTCCAGTCGTGGAAAATCGCTTTTTTTATCAGGGGTACATATTCACAATAGCATTGCTTGCATCGCCTTCAAAACCGAATGGTCTGAGGTTGGCATATGGTCGATTTGGCCTGTGCAAAAATTTAGCAACTCGGCGTCTCATTTGGTGCGAACTATTGGGCATCTGAGGCGCCATGAGATATTTACTCTGCCAGATGAAATTGACTTCTTCTACTCCGGCCACGAGGTGTGAATGCAAAATATCATTCTGTCTCTTGCTCTTGCCCATGCATATGGTCAGACGGAAACAGCTTTGTGGGTCGAACTAGAATAACCAAAACGTGAACACATCAGTGTCTCATTTTGTTCTAATACACTACCATAGTATGGTTTCATCATTAGTGCATAGAATTTATTAGAGAACATCTAAAGTGGCAATTCTCTCAATAAATACAATTTTAAGATCTCATCACAACCATAGGCTAAGGAAGAATACATAGGCGATGATTTTTGAATGGTCCACTAAAGCGAAACATGGCGACGCCTTCGATGCTTGGCGCAATGATATCATGCTTGATAGTACCCCGTGGGCGGTTGGTTCGAAGCCAACAGGCCCATTCACTGCATCGCACAAGTTCTTAGCTCTAAATGGCCTTCCAATGGGGGAAGTTACTATTTCCGGAGCCTCTGGGCACCGTACAGCGCGTGAGATTCGCGCGTCAACCGTGGAAAACTATACATGTGTCGTGATGGTTTCTGGTTCCCAGGGTGTTTCTCAAGAGCAGTTCAATCGTAAAGTTTCCCCCGGTGAAATTTACCTTTGGGATAGTGAATTGCCGTGCAGTTTTGAGTGTAGAGCTAAGACGAGCCAAATTCAAATTTCCATCCCAAAAGAGCAGATTCACCGAGTAACTGGGGGGCGTCACCTATCACCTAATGTCATCAGTTCCACGAGCGGGATTGGCGCAATCTTAGCGCAGTTTATGGCAACAGCCATGAAGAACGTTACTGAGTTTTCCATGGATCAGAATGATAGGGTCAGTGAAGTTGCTATGAACTTGATATTGGGTGGCTTCGATCGGCAGGGTCGACCTCAGGGTAATACGCCTCGGTTAGTTGTATAGGGCGGTGCAAAATTAGGCCACAGTAGCGCCGGTATTTCACCGGTGCGGGCGGCGCAAAAGTCGTCCACTTTTTGTCTGAACTGTTTGAGCAGGGAGGGCTGGAGGATTTACACTGTGGAAGTTTATTTGCAGGTGCGCCGGGCGCACTTTGATGAGGGTCGCAGCAAGCGGTCGATAGCACGTGATTTTGGCTTGGCGCGCGGAACGGTTGACAAGATGTGCGCGTTTCCGGTGCCGCCGGGCTACCGGCGGGAGAAGGATGTGCGCCGTCCGAAGCTGGATGGGTTCACGGGTTATGTCGATGCGTGGCTTTTGAAGGACCTGGAGGTCCCGAAGAAGCAGCGTCACACGGCGAAGCGGATTTACGACCGGCTTTGTGCGGAGAAAGGGTTCACCGGTGGTTATACGACGGTAAAGGACTACGTTCGGGCCCACCGTCAGAAGGCGCGCGAGATGTTCATTCCGCTGGCGCATCCGCCCGGGCATGGGCAGGCGGATTTTGGCGAGGCCGTTGTTGTCTTGGCCGGCATTCAGCAGAAGGTTCACTTCTTTGCTTTCGATCTGCCCCAAAGCGATGCCTGTTACATTCGAGCCTATCACGCGGCCACATCAGAGGCCTGGATGGACGGCCATGTTCACGCCTTTGGCTTTTTTGGCGCGGTGCCACTGTCTGTGGTTTACGACAACGATAGCTGTCTTGTTGCCAAGATCGAGGCGGATGGCCGTCGTCGTCGGACGCAGATGTTTACAGAGATGCTGTCGCATTACTTGTTTGATGATCGCTATGGCCGCCCAGGCAAGGGCAACGATAAGGGCAAGGTGGAAGGTCTGGTTGGTTGGTCGCGGCGCAATTTGATGGTGCCACTGCCGGAGTTTGCAGACATCGAGAGCTTCAACGCCTGGCTGGAAGAGCAATGTCGCAAGCGACAATCAGCGGTTCTGCATGGGCATACGGAGACGATTGGCCAGCGTTTGCAGGGTGACCTTGCGGCGATGTCGCCATTGCCGAGCGCAGCCTACGAGGCTTGCGCCAAAGCCACTGGCCGCGTCAGTTCACAATCCTTGGTGCGCTACAAGACTAATGATTACTCGGTGCCCAGCACCTATGGCTTCCGGGATGTGACGATCCGGGCCTTTGTGAATGTGGTGGAGATCGGCTGTGGTGGCGAGATCATTGCCCGCCATCCCCGTTGCTACGAGCGGGAACAGATGGTGTTCAATCCGGTACATTACTTTGCGCTTCTGGAGAGAAAGCCCGGTGCCCTTGATCAGGCTGCACCCTTGGCCGATTGGGAGATGCCCGAAGAGCTGCAAACCTTGCGCCGCTTGATGGAGGCGCGTCAGGCCCGACAGGGGCGACGTGAGTTCACCCAGGTTCTACGGCTCCTGGAGAGCTTTGAGCTTCCAGTTTTGTGTGCGGCGGTGCGCGTGGCGCTGCAAAAGCGGGCCATCGCCTTTGACGCAATCAAGCATCTGGTGCTGTGTCAGGTGGAATGCCGTCCCGCACGGCTCGACCTGTCGCTCTATCCCTATCTGCCGCGTGCAGCAGTGCAGACCACGAAGGCTTCAAGCTACATGGCGCTGCTGTCGGAGGGGGCATCATGAATGAGGCCTCCGACCTTCTGCTGGCCGATCACCTCAAGAAGCTCAAACTGCCTACGGTGTTGCGCGAGTATGAGAAGCAGGCCCGACAATGCGCTGCTGAGAACAAGGGGCACGTGCCCTATCTGAGCCGCCTGATCGAGTTGGAACTGATCGATCGGGAACGGCGCATGGTGGAGCGCAGGATCAAGGCGGCGAAGTTCCCTGCGCCAAAGAGCCTGGACAGCTTCGACTTCAAGGCGATCGCGGCGCTCAACAAGGTGCAGGTGCTGGAATTGGCGCGTTGCGGCTGGATCGAACGACGTGAGAATGTCATAGCCTTGGGCCCGTCCGGAACTGGCAAGACCCACATTGCCCTCGGGCTCGGGTTGGCAGCATGCCAGAGAGGGCTGCCAGTGCGCTTTATCACAGCCGCAGCATTGGTTCATGAACTGATCGAAGCGCGCGATGAGAAACGTCTCCTGCGCCTGCAGAAACAGATGCTGGCTCCAAAGCTGCTGATCATCGACGAGTTGGGCTTCGTGCCCCTCAGCAAGACCGGCGCGGAACTGTTGTTCGAACTGGTCTCGCAACGCTACGAGCGGTCATCAACCCTGATCACCAGCAATCTGCCCTTCGAGGAGTGGACCGAGACCTTCGGATCCGAACGCCTCACCGGTGCACTGCTTGATCGGTTGACACACCACGTCTCCATCCTGGAAATGAATGGCGAAAGCTATCGCCTCGGACAGAGCCGAAAAACTACCCAAAAACACTGACCAGAAATTGCCCCAATAGGGGCAATACGCCCGGGAACACGCTTGCTTTATGACGAGCCGCTGGTTCCCGGGCGCACGCCTCAAACCAACCGTCACTCAACGCCTCAACTGGCCTACTTTTACGCCGCCTCACTGGCCCATTTTTGCTCCGCCCTTGACA
>NZ_JWIF01000046.1 GCF_000812685.1 Halocynthiibacter namhaensis | reverse complement strand
CGTCAATTTTTGTGCTTTTTGAAAAAAGTTAAATTAACTATATTTTCTGCACAGCCTCCTGACGCATCGTTTTGACAAGCGGTGATTTCACATCGTTCCATTTGCTAAATTCAGGAGCATATCCACATGCCAATGCCAGCCTATCTCACCATCGAAGGGGAAACCCAGGGTCTCATCTCACAAGGCGCGACGACCTTTGATTCAATCGTAAATGAATGGCAAGCGGGCCATGAAGACGAGATCATGGTTCAAGCGTTTGACCACGGCGTGATTACCCCGCGTGACCCGCAATCCGGCAACCCGACCGGCACACGTATTCACCAGCCATTCACCTTCACATGTTCTTTGAACAAGGCTGTGCCACTGATGTATAACGCATTGGTCACAGGCGAACTTTTGACCAATGTTGAGCTAAAATGGTACCGCACACAAGCGTCCGAACAGGTGCATTTCTTCACCACGCAGCTTGAAGAAGCACTGATCGTGGACATCAACACTGCGATGCCACACGCCAAAGACCCAGCGATGACCGATTACACACAATTGGTTGATATCAAGATGACGTACCGCAAAATCATGTGGGAACATGTTGTGGCTGGCACGTCCGGTTCCGACGATTGGCGCGCCCCAATTCAGTCTTAAAACAGAGATCCTGACTGTAATATGTGCCCTCACATTGCCGTTGGGAGAGGCGGTCCTCGCCCACAGAGGACCGCCTTCAATAGTCTAGCGTGCCGCATTCCGTATCGCGTTGCTTCCCTGCCTTTGAAGGTATTTGAATGAAGATTGATATCGTTCCTGATCGCGTCCGCCGCCGCCCTGACCCCGTCGAGGCGGCTGATGGTGTTTTTGCACATCTTGAACCGCAGGAATTTAGCAAGGCAGAAATTATCCGTCTCGCGCGGGCCGTGCGAAATGAAACAGAGGTTGCTGCCCCAATTGAGATCCTCTGCACGCCGGAACCTGAGGTGGCACCAAAGACGTGGTCACCGAAAGCGATTTTCACGCGCCTGACCAAATTATACGCGAGGTTCGCGAAACCAGCGACCCGCGACGAAATCCCCCCAAATAAGGACGCCCTTTAATGGATGGCACTGCTGTGATGGAACTTGCCCAGAGTTTTCTCGACCAAGATCAGGATATCGCCTTTGGTTTTACCGCCAATGAGGGCCGTTTTGTGGTGGTTGGGTTTTCCGCAAATGAGGCGGTTAACGCTCCGTTTGAAATCAACATCGAACTTGCCTCTGAGGATGCGGATATCGATCTGCACGCTTTGATGGACACGCAGGCTTGCCTTGGGATTTATGATAAATACGACGCACCGCGTTTTCTGAACGGGATTATCACTGAGGTGTCTCGCGGTGATAGCGGCATCCGGCGCACGTTCTATTCGGTCACTCTACGCCCTGCGTTGCAGCGTCTTGCGCACACATCTGACAGCCGTATTTGGCAGAGTAAAACTGTGCCTGATATCATTAAGCAGGTTCTGGAAGAGCATAATATCATCAATGTTGACTGGCGACTTGCAGGCACACACGAACCGCGAGAATATTGTACGCAATATCGTGAAACAGCGCTGGCGTTTGTTGAGCGTTTGCTGGGCGAAGAAGGCGTATTCTACTTCTTTGAACACAGCACTGATGCGCATACGTTAATCATTACCGATGCTCCACTGACCACGCCCGTATTGGCTGCCGCGCCACTGATCACCTATAACGCTCAATCTGGCGGGCAGTTGAAAGGCAACGCAATTTCTGCATTCTCGCAGCATGAACGGCTACGGTCTTCCAACTATGAGATGAATGATTATACGTTCAAGAACCCGACTGCACGGATGAATGAAGCACGGATGAAGCAGGAAGATAACGGGTTGTCCGCCGACTATAAGCTGTATGATCATCCGGGTCGTTACAAGAACCCAAGCACTGTTGGCGGCGACTTCACCCAGCACCGCATGGAAAGCGTGCGTGTTGATGCCACGACGGGTCAAGGCGTGACCAACAACATCCATCTTTGCGCGGGGTTCCACTTCTCGATCTGCGATCATGACGACGCTAAGGTCAACGCCTCGCATTTTCTGCTGAGTGTGCGCCATTCCGGCCGTCAAAGCGCTGCCTTGCAAGAGGATGCAGGATCCGCACCGACCACCTATAGTGCCAGTTTCACCACCATGCCTGCACGCCTACCGTATCGTCCACCATTGGTGCGTAAACCACTGGTGGACGGCCCACAAATAGCAACAGTAACCGGCCCTGAGGGCGAAGAAATCTATTGCGACGAACATGGCCGCGTGAAGGTATTTTTCCCGTGGGACCGCTACGGGGAGAAAAACGAGCATTCCTCTTGCTGGGTGCGTGTTTCCCAAAACTGGGCGGGCGGCACATGGGGCTCCATCGCCATCCCCCGCATCGGCCACGAGGTCATAGTTGACTACCTCGAAGGCGATCCGGATCAACCGATTGTCACGGGGCGAACCTATCACGCCAATAACAAGTCGCCGTATAAATTACCCGATAACAAAACGCGGATGAGCATTAAATCCCAAACACATAAAGGTGTGGGATTTAATGAGATGCGGTTTGAAGACGAAGAAGGCAAAGAAGAGATCTTCTTTCATGCACAGAAAGACCGAAATGAAAAAATCGAACATAATCAATCCGAACGTGTAAATATCAATAAGGTTGAATCTATCGGTTACAATAAGTCCTCAGAAATAGGCAATAACCTGATGCAAGTGGTCGACGGAAACATGGAGGTTCGTGTGGGACCCGCTTATGCGGGAACCATTAGCCCTTCGGGCGCATCGAAGGACACCCAAGGTATAGGGCATGTTGCGCTTCGTGTGGGGATGCCGGGCAAATCTGAACGTGGGCAAGGGAATCTTGCAATTTCCGTTGAGCAAAATAAAGTTCAATCAATTGGCGAAACACATCATGAAGACGTTGCAAAACGTAAGTCAACCAATGTCGGGACTGACTACGATCTTTACGCAAAGCGCAACATTCACATCGAAGCTGGTGACGAGATCATGCTCACCTGTGGTGCCTCACAAATTACGTTGACCAGTGATGGCATTATACGCGTGAATGGCAAGAAAATCTTCAATGTTGGCACTGATTTGGTTGAGCTTCTTGCTGATGTTGTGAAAGTAAACTGATGGGAATTTGCGATCTCTGCTTAGAGAGACCTCTAGTTCGCGTCGGGGTTGGGATAATTGAGGCTGCCGCTGCCTTAGGCGTTGTACCGGAAGACCTTGCCACAGCAATCTCATATGAAACGGCAGGTTCCTTTAATCCATTAATCTGGGGGCCCACAACAAAGTGGGGCCGACATCGTGGTTTGATACAATTCGGCGAAGAGCAGGCCGTGCAATTTGACGTTGATTGGGAAAACCCGATTGAAAGTCAGTTGGGTCCTAACGGCGCAGTTGTGAGATATCTTAACGCAACGGGAGTGAAGCCAGGTGATGGCTTGTTGCAAATCTACGCTGCAATCAATGCGGGCGATGCAGGTCGCTATGATGTAAGCGATGAATTCGCGGGAGGCGCGCCAGGTACAGTGCGTGATAAAGTGGCGCAGATGACTTCAAGTGGACATCGTAGGAATGCTGAGCGGATTATCCAGTATGCACAAAGATGTGGCTGTTATACGCGCAGCAGCGATGCCCCAACAATCATCCTTGGAGCTCAAGATCGAAATCCTTGCCTGCGTAAGGCCGGATTTATGGCTTTTGATGTGTATAATACGCCTCCGGAGCATTTCCCTGAAGCAATACGTGAAGAATATAAAGAGATTGATACGCATTGGGATCGTGTGTGGGATATGGGACTTTCTGCCACTGGGTCCACGCCAGATGCAAAGCAAGATAGCAACGCGGAGAATACAGACCGAACATGGGAAGAGGCTACGACTCTCGATGTTGATGTTGTCACACAAGATTCGGGTATGTTTTGCCGCTTTTATGCACCAAAAGAAAAGCATGATGCGCAAGGTAACCCAACTTGCCCACCCGTTTTATCGTTTCGGGGATCTGAACCAAACAAGGAAGAATTCCGAAGCCTCGCAATGGGATTACATATCCGCGCAGAGTATTATTTGCGTAAGAATGATCATTTAGGCGGCGCGGCGGGGGAGACCATTCTGAACAGGTTCACTTTGTTTTTTCCTATGTATCTGGGCGAAGATTGGGAAAAGCATGTGACGGGAGAAATCGATCCCCAGGCAAAATCTGAAGAGGTCACGCCCCCCGAAGACGTTACCACTTGGCTGGACGCCTTAAGAGATACACCAGGTGTTCTCGGAGACGCTATAAGGCTTGGCGAGGGGGTTTTGAACGTTGGTGAAGCAATAGTCGAAGGTGTTCAGGACTTTGCTCGCATTACAGATGTTGAGTGGCTTCCCGACGGTGAAGGCATGCCGCAAGAGTTTCAGGATCAACTAGATGAACTAAATTTGGGCAATGCAAAAACCGTTTTGAATTCACCTGGTGATATGGCGGTGGATGCGCCCTCAATCAACGCATTACTAAACACGCTGTCTGGGGCGGAACTTCGGGTTCGTTACTTTGCGCGTGCGACATTGCATTATGATGAAATGGGAGATTGGGGGGCAAATGTGACGCAGTCATTGGGGCGTATTGGGGCGCAATACGAAGGCGTAATTAAGGCAGTCGATCGCGCTGTCGAAACTGCAAAATATTTTGGAAATCGCTTGAATATTGTAGGCCATTCCCTAGGGGGTGGGCTTGCTCAAGCCGCGTCACTCTATTGTCATAAAGAGCATCCAGACATTAAATTGGGATCAAGGCATTTTAATGCAGCAGGTCTACATGCGATCACTGCGCGCGACATTGCAAAAGCCACTCGTGCAGACGGACTAAACATTCCGGTGGAAGCCAAACAAGTCAGCGGTGAATTACTCAGTACGGCACAAACACCGGGAGCTATGCCTTTTGTCTGGGATGTACTGCGTTGGGGGCAGAATACGGTGCTGCCAAATGCGGTTGGCATCTATGATAATCGGCAAGGCATCAGCCCCGGTCCTTTTCCAATTGAATCCGATGCAGACCACCAACAACATTTTGATACGCCTCTGCCTCCATACCCAAACATAACCGGTGGGCCGCCGCCTGATGTCCCTGATGGTCAGCTTTTGCCGCATCTGTTTCCTTTGCAAAAACAAACACGGTTTATGTCCCCTAATTATAAAATTGGTACCAGGCAGTTAGGAACACAAGGTAATCTGCGTAACACGGGATCTGGTACGCGTCCCGTTGGTTTGGTCCATCCCGCTTTTACAAACAGCGCTTTAGAGGATGTCGCAACGGGCGGCGCGCCGGAAGAACAAAGCATAGCCGATTTGACCATGCCGACATTCAAACATGTTGAACCTGTCCAGATAGAAAGCCCCCATATTAGCGCACTATCGGGCATGGCGAACCGAGCCGTCGATTTTAATACTTTTGTAAAAGAGGCCGTTAATTACCTTATGGAAGTTGCCAGCCAGAAGATTGAAGACCGAGAGAGTTGGGTGGATTATGTCGTACCCGCGAAAAACCTCTATGATATTTATGCTGGGCTAAGTGAACTCTCTGGCGAGTTATCGGAAGAAGGTGTTCGCTTGCTTGAATTGTTTAAGCTTAGCGCTCATTACCATCCCGGTGATATCGCAAGCTCTACGTTTTTACGCCCTCCAGAGGAAGACCAATGAAAAAATTGATACCTCTCGCCGCCTTTATAATATTTGCATATTTCTATTGGGTCGCACCTTCCCAAAAGGCAGCACAGGCCACTCAAGCAGAACAAGAACGGATCACAGCCATGACAGATCAAGTTGCGCAAACCTATGCAGATGCCCCTGACGCTGTCCGAGAAATTGCATTGGCCATTCGTGAGGGAACAGAACCGAATATCGAATTAATTCAGGGGTTGGGTGCCGACGTTTTGAGTCAATTATACCACAGCGAAACGCGGACTTTGTCTTATCTTCTGAATGACACGTTAAGGTATGAAAACGTCCCGATGGCTGAGGCACTGATAGCGGGTGGGGCAGATGTCAATTATCATAACGGACAGATGATGTTTAACGCTTTGCGTATGCGCGAAGGCCCTTCACTGCGTCCTTTTGCGGATTACGGCCCAGGCATCCCGTTCTTGAAGCTTTATCTTGAGAATGGTGGCGACCCAAATGTGCCATATACAAGAGACAATACTTATTCAACGCCACTTGCACGGGCTCATGATAACTTAGCTGGAGTCTTATTATTGCTACAGCATGGTGCTGATGGTTGGCTTGAAGTTTTCAATTCAAGAGGGCACCACAACCGAAGTTATTTTGATATGATGGCGGTTAGTTCAGCAGGCGTGACGTTCGGAGAAATCATGTTCCGGATTGCGCACGCTGGATATTTTCAAGGATCCACGCAAGAACAAATCGATGTGGTTTTTGCCACATTGGAACGATACCTGAAGGA
>NZ_JWIF01000045.1 GCF_000812685.1 Halocynthiibacter namhaensis | reverse complement strand
CAGCATGTCTCTCATCTTTCTGCTCCCACGGGAACAGCCATCCTTTGAACGTTCCAACCAAGACTATCCGAGGCCGCCCATAGCTTTGCAGGCTTAAGCGATGCTGTTCACGGATGTGAGCCAGGATCACCATATCATCGCGTTGACGCTGGCTCATCGGGCGAACCCGCCACGCGCGAAAACCACGTGATGTGACCCGCATAACTTTGCACAGGAACTCAACTGGCCATTCTTCTTTCCAGGCGTCGATGAACGCAAATCTCACCGGCTTTGGCCTGCAAAGAAGATTGCCGCCTTTTTTAACACTTCCCTCTCCTCGCGCAGCAGACGGACTTCCTTGCGAAGCCGCGTGTTCTCCTTCTCAACGTCTTCATGCGGTCCTGACATCAGGTCATCGTGTTGATGCTGTTGAACCCATTTGTTCAGCGTCGAAAGCCCAACCCCTAAATCTGATGAAAGTTGAGGCCGCGTTAAGCCACTCGTCGCCGCCATGCGCACCGCATCACGCCGAAACTCGTCTGTGTATCTCTTTGCCATTCTCTATCTCCTTCATAGCAAACATTGCTCGAAAGAGACCGGAACTAAACCGCGACAAGACCAAATGACCTGACACGCCCGCTGGTCACGCAGATCGCGCATCTCTCGGATCGTTTGAACTGGCAACAAACCTATACACAGGCCGATGGGTTCTCGCGGGAGTTTCTGAACAACTATGCGTGGCTGAATGTGATCTCGCCGGATGGTATGTTCATGTCTGACACTGCCCGCGTGACGATTGGCTATTGGGGGCAGGGGCTGCAGTATCCCGAACATTCCCACGCACCCGAGGAAATCTACTGCATCCTTGCCGGCAGCGCGACATTTCATTCCGAGGGTCAGCCCGCGTGTGTTGCGGGTGCTGGCGAAATGATCCACCACATGCCTCACCAAAAACACGCGATCGACATGACACCTGGCCCATTGCTTGCGTTGATCCCTTGGCGCGGGGAAGGCCTGAATACGAAGTCCGATCTTGGATGAAACGCCCCACTCGTCAGAACGAAAAACAGGCGGGGGCACACCGCCACCGCCTGTCGTAGAACTTTCAAAAATGCGTGGTGCTTAGACCAACACACCTTCCGCATTGATCATGGTCTTGCCACCCACAAACGGACGCAGCGCTTCTGGCAGGACAACAGATCCATCTTCCTGCTGGCCATTTTCCAGCACCGCAATCAGGCAACGCCCAACAGCCAAGCCAGACCCATTCAGCGTGTGCACAAACTCAGGTTTGCCACCCTCAGTGGGCTTAAAGCGCGCGTTCATGCGACGGCCTTGGTAATCACCTGCAACGGAACAAGATGAAATCTCGCGGTAGGTGTCTTGGCCCGGCAACCATGCCTCAATATCATGGGTCTTGCGCATGCCAGCGCCCAGATCACCGGTGCACAACACAACCGTGCGGTATGGGATTTCCAAGCGTTCCAACACGGCCTCTGCACAACGGGTCATGCGATCGTGTTCTTCCATGGATTTGTCAGGATGTGTGACAGAAACCATCTCAACTTTCTCAAACTGGTGCTGACGCAACATGCCCGCTGTATCACGCCCTGCAGAACCCGCCTCGGAACGGAAACATTGCGTATGCGCACAGTAACGGCGCGGCAAGTCGGTCTCATCCAAAGTCTCGCCATTCACGATATTGGTCAGCGTCACCTCAGATGTCGGGATCAACCACATGCCTTCGGTCGTTTTATAGCTGTCTTCGCCAAATTTTGGCAGCTGCCCCGTGCCATACATCATCTCTTCGCGCACCAAAACCGGCGTCCACGTCTCGCGTAAACCATGTTCTTCGGTGTGCAATTCCAACATGAACTGCGCCAAAGCCCGGTGAAGGCGCGCAACCGAACCCGACAGCACAACAAAACGCGCCCCGGACAATTTCGCGCCGGTTTCGAAATCAAGCCCCGCCTTTGACGCGGCCAGTTCATAGTGTTCCTTGGGCTTAAACGCGAAGTCCTTTGGCGTGCCCCAGCGACGGATTTCAACGTTGTCATCCTCATCCGCGCCATCTGGCACATCTTCATGAGGGACATTTGGCGTCGCCATCAACAGGTCATAAAGCGCTTTGTCTTCGGCTTTCGCCTCGTCATTCAGGGCGGCAACTTCGGTCTTTTTGGCAGATACAAGCGCGCGCAGACGTTCAAATTCTGCCTCGTCGCCCGAAGCCTTGGCCGCACCCACAAGCTTTGACGCTTTGTTTTGTTCAGCCTGGGCCGTTTCCGCCGCCTGGATCTTCGCACGCCGAGCACTGTCAAGCGCAAGAACCTGGGATGAGACACCAGAGAGCCCCCGGCGCGCCATGGCCGCATCAAAAGCTTCGGGATTTTCGCGGATCAACCGGATGTCATGCATCTGTCAGGTTCCTGATTAAAGTGAATCGTTATTTCGCAGTTATGACGCATTTTTGCGCGGGGCGGAATGGGCAGTTTTATGTCTCTAATCTCTTCACCCGGCTTGCCGGGCAGCCCCCGACCCGCCCGTTTTGCCTGAGGTAAACCAGTGGTTTGACGGGAGGGGGCTTCACCCCCACCCAGGGTCAGGCGCTGCCCTCCGGGTTTTCTGGATCAAAGCCGATGGATTTCTGCCAAGCTCGCCATTTGCCCTCAAATTCCTCGAATGGAATAACATTATTCTCCCAATGTTCAGGAGTGGTGACAGATGCATCACTCATTGAACTTATAGTGAAGTTTACGGATGCATCACCAAAACTGGCATTCATCTGATCTAGATTAAGGATTTGAGGTTGAGCCGTCTCATATGCATCAGTTTGCATCGTAATACGATGAAATGCTGGGCCTGTTAACTTTGCTCCGTTGAAGTTGGTAGTATTATCCTAGGAAGAAGAGTAACCAATTTTCGCCCCCATGAGATAGGCATCTGTAAATGAGGCGCTTTGGAATCGACAGCCGTCGAATACTGTTGTTACAAGCTTTGCGTCGTTGAATACGGCGAATTTTAGGTCGCACACAAAGAATGTAGAGTTGCTGAAATCGGAAGACCAAAGCCGTGCTTTGCGAAAGTCGACGGTATCAAAATGGGCACCTCGTAACGTAGAATTAGATATTGTTGCCGCTAGGAACTTTGCATTGTTGAAGTTCGTACCTGAGAAATTCGTTAACTTGACCGTCAAGCCGCGAAAATCTACACCCGCTAGGTTAAGTTTGAATTTGCGTATTTTTTCACGCTCAAGTTGTCTCTTGTCACGATTGTTAATGACGGAAATCGCAGTGTTGATATCACTGCGGGGGTGTTGTTGTGCTGGGACATCCCAGTTTATCCAAACGTCTAGAGGCGCATCATCCGCGGGGAACTGAGATACGTCAGGTTTACAGTTCTCCCGAATATATGCGCAGATAATTTCCATAACCGTAATATGATCTTTTGGGCTGTCCCGGGCGATACGTTCGAGTGCGTAAAGGCCACCTATTCGAACTTCCAAATTCGGGGCAGTTTCTTCGACCATTATCGGCTTCGAGAAAATGCGCTTATTATCCTTGTCTCGTTCATAGGTGAGGTTGCCTTTTTCATCCTTGCGTTGCTGCTTAACCACCTTATCCGCACCGATCTGCTCAACAGCCTTTGCGATCCGATCTGTGTATAGACCTTGCTCTGCCGTATGCGCTTGTTTGCTTGCAATCACTGTGCGCCAAACCAGGAAGGGGGCACCGAACAGGGCGAGGACCGCAGTGCCAAGTTCTCTCGTCGTTCGCGCTTGATCAATTTCGGTGCGAAGGCCGCCCGAGAAAACGCTGACTGTGAATTTCGCGATGATGCCACAGGCCAGAAGAAAAATCAGTATGGCAAACACCATCAGGAACCAGCCCAAAATCCTGCCGAACCTGGGGGCATTCACAAACTTTGGCGGGTTCGCAAAACCCAGCCATTCCATCAGGTCATCCTTCTTCTCAGCCATTCAAAGTCCCCAATTCAATCCGTAAGGCACACCTAAATCCACCGCATGCCGTATATGCATAACTTGAGCATATATAGTGTCTGTTGTGGAACCCCTCAAATCCTATCTTCCCGCACCCCCTTGCTTGCCAAGGCGCGGGACCACATATAGGGTGCGCGGCAACGTAAAGACACAGCCGGACCACCTGGCATTAACAGAGAGAACACCAATGGAATCCTTGCTTCAATTCGTCCCCCTGATCGCAATCTTCGGGATCATGTATTTCCTGCTGATCCGTCCGCAGCAAAAGAAGATGAAAGAACACCAAAATATGGTGTCTGCGCTGCGTCGTGGTGACCAAGTGATCACCCAAGGCGGTTTGATCGGTAAGGTTTCCAAGGTCAAAGAAGGCGAAAATGAAGTTGAGGTTGAGCTGGGTGAAGGCGTGAAAGTACGCGTTGTTCAATCCACAATCGCGACTGTTTTGTCCAAGACTGAACCCGCTAAATAATTCAATAAATCAAAGCCCTAACCCGCGACGTGAATGTTGCGCGTTAGGGCTGTCTTACTTCATCTGACAGGCGGATTTTTTTCGAATGCTTGATATCCCTCTCTGGAAGCGGATCTCGATCTGGGCACTTTGTGCGCTGGGTCTGTGGCTTGCGCTCCCCAATGCGTTTTACACCACGGTTGAGCGCCATAACGACGCTGTAATCGAAATCGAAGCCACGGGCGTCACGCCTGAATTGCAGGCCGATGTTGACGCTTGGCCGTCCTATATGCCTAACGCGCTTGTGAACCTTGGGCTTGATCTGCGTGGCGGTGTGCATCTGCTGGCAGAGGTCCAAGTCGAAGACACATACGCGACCCGGGTTGACGGCATGTGGACCACGGTGCGCAACATTTTGCGTGAAGAACGCGCCACAATCGGTGGTGTACGCCAACTTGATGCAGCCCCCGGCTTTTTGAAGCTGCGCATCGCCAATGTTGAGGCCATGCCACGCGCGCTTGAACTGCTGCGCACTTTGGCACAACCGGTGCAAACCTTGGCCGGTGTGGGCGAGATGGATTTGGTGTTCGCGTCTGATGGTGATGTGATTTCAATGACCCTGTCTGACGCTGAAAAAGCGGCGATGGATGAACGCACAATGGTGCAAACCCTTGAAATCGTGCGCCGTCGTGTGGATGAAGTTGGCACGCGTGAACCCACCATTCAACGTCAAGGCACCCAGCGTGTGTTGATCCAGGTGCCCGGTCTTGGATCGGCTGAGGAGCTGAAAGGCCTGTTGGGACAAACTGCGAAACTTGAATTCCGTCCGGTTGTACGCCGCACGAATGATCCCGCTGTGGCGCCAGGCCCTGGCAATGAAATCATGCCATCCGTGGATGAACCAGGCCAATATTACATCGTCGAAAAAGGCGCTGTTGTTGGTGGTGAAGACCTGGTGGATGCGCAACCTACGACGGATCAAAACGGGGGCCAAGCCGTGAGTTTCCGTTTCAATATTTCGGGTGCGCAGAAATTTGGCGATTACACCGCTGACAATATCGGATCCCCCTTTGCAATCGTTCTGGATGGCGAAGTGATCTCAGCCCCAACCATCCAATCCCATATTGCGGGTGGGTCTGGCATCATCACGGGCCGTTTCTCCATTGAGGAAACCATCAAATTGTCAGCGCTTTTGCGCGCCGGTGCATTGCCTGCGGAACTGACATTTGAGGAAGAACGCACCATTGGGCCAGAATTGGGTCAGGACAGCATTGAGGCCGGGCGCATCGCTTGTATCGTGGCCTTTGCAGCGGTTCTGATCTTCATGGTTCTGTCCTATGGCACCTTCGGTTTCTTTGCCAATATCGCCCTTGTGATCAACGTCGGCCTGATCTTTGGTCTGTTGTCCGCCATTGGCGCGACCCTGACTTTGCCGGGTATTGCGGGGATCGTTTTGACCATCGGTATGGCGGTGGATGCCAACGTGCTGATATTCGAGCGTATCCGCGAGGAGCTGAAAGCAAAACGTGGCCCTGCGCGTGCGATTGAATTGGGTTATGAAAAAGCCCTTTCCGCGATTATCGACGCCAATATCACCACTTTCCTAACCGCTGTGATCCTGTTCGTGATGGGGTCTGGTCCGGTGAAAGGCTTTGCGATCACGCTGGGCCTTGGCATCATTACATCTGTGTTTACCGCGATCTTCGTGACCCGCCTTGTGGTGGTGATCTGGTTCGAGCGTAAACGTCCTAAAGAGATCGAGGTATAAGAGATGCGTTTGAAACTTGTTCCTACTGAGACCAATTTTGATTTCTTTTCACGCGGTGCCCTAAGCGGCGGTTTTTCAGTCCTAATGATGGCGGCCTCTGTTGCGCTGTTCTTCATGATGGGTTTGAATTTCGGGATTGATTTCCGGGGCGGGACCACCTTCCGCACCAATGCTGACAATGCGGTTGTCGTCGCCGATTATCGCGAAGCTTTGGCGCCTCTGGGCCTTGGAGATACATCTATCGTTATCGTCCAAGATCCATTGAAACCAGAAAACAACGTTACCCAAATCCGAATTGAAGCACAGGATGCTGCCGTGGCCTCTGAGACCACGCAAAACGTTCTGGCCGCTTTGAAAGCCGTGGATGAAACTGTGCGCTTTGAGGCGGTTGAAAGCGTCGGTCCGAAGGTCTCTGGCGAGCTGGTGCAAACCGCTGTTCTGGCGGTTGTGGCGGCGATTGCGGCCGTGTTGTTCTACATCTGGCTGCGGTTTGAATGGCAGTTTGCTTTGGGCGCGGTGGCCGCCCTTGTGCATGATGTTGTGATCACCATCGGGGCTTTTGCCCTGTTGCAGATCAAGTTTGATCTGGCGATTATCGCGGCTTTGCTAACGATTGTCGGCTATTCCCTGAACGATACTGTAGTGGTGTTTGACCGTGTGCGGGAAAACCTGCGCAAGTATAAAACACGTGCGCTGCAAGAGGTTCTGAACCTGTCGATCAACGAAACCCTGTCGCGCACCGTGATGACATCTGTCACCACTTTGATCGCCTTGATTTCGCTGTTTGTATTGGGTGGCGACGTGATCCGGGGCTTTGTTTTCGCGATGATCATGGGTGTTGTCATCGGGACCTACAGTTCGGTTTTCGTGGCTTCGGCCATTCTGAACCGTCTCGGCGTGAAGCGCGACTGGTCCAAAGAAGCGGCCAACCGTGCATCCGGCCAATACGCTGATATCGATGCCTGATTTCCTATCCCCTCTGTTTGACGCTTCTCAGGCGGAGGGGATCTTATTCCTGTGTTTTGGTGTCGCTTTGGCGGGCCTCATCCGGGGATTTTCCGGTTTTGGGACGGCCTTGATTTATCTGCCTTTTGCAGGTCAGGTCTTGTCCCCCTTCGAAGCCCTAACCACCCTTATCATTATGGATCTGATCGGTCCGCTGCCGTTGGTGCCGCAGATGTGGCGCAAAAGCCATCCGCGTGATGTGTTGCGTCTGGTCGGTGGTATGGCGGTTTTGTTGCCTGTTGGGCTATACGTTCTGTCCCTGATCGCGCCTGAAATCTTCCGTTACCTCGTGTCTGGCATCACTATGGTTTTGCTGGTGTTGTTGGTGTCCGGCGTGCGTTACCCGGGCGAGTTAAAGAAATATATGATCTGGATGGCAGGGGGCTTTGGCGGCTTTTTGGCCGGTGTCGCGGGCCTGCCTGGACCGCCTGTGATCCTGCTGTATATGGCCAGTCAGCATGCGGTTTCGGTCGTGCGCGCCAATATCTTCCTGTATTTGCTGTTGACCGATATCTTCATGTTGGTGGTGCTGTGGCTTTATGGCGAATTGATCCCGTCAGCGATTTGGATCGGCCTTGTGATCGCGCCGGTTTATCTGCTGGCAAATGTCGTGGGCGCTGCTATTTTCAGACCAGAGTTTGAACGAGGATATAGAATCCTTGCCTACATCGTGATTGGATGTGCGGCCGTGTCCGGCCTGCCAATCTGGGATTAACGGGAGACGCAGCATGCGCCTGAATGAAATCAGCTATACGGATGCCAAACCTGTGGATGGCTATGGCCCCGGATTTTTCCGCGTCGGTGGTGAGGTCTTTGAGGGGCATGTGATTGTCTCGCCCAAAGGTGTGACGGCTTGGGGCGGATATGATGATGTCACCGCGATCACCGATGTCTTGGCAGGGGAAATTGACGTGGTGTTTTGCGGCACAGGTGCTGACATCGCCCATCCCCCCAAAGCCTTTCGCGAAGCCCTTGAGGCGGCCGGCATTGGGGTTGAACCTATGTCCTCGCCATCAGCGGCCCGCAGCTATAACATTCTGTTGTCAGAAGGGCGGCGTATTGCTGCGGCAATGCTGACAGTTTGATAACCCGTTCTATGTGATACATCGGGTGAACATTAATGCGGGATCGACATGAGCAACCCAAATGACACGTCTAATGATCTGCCTCGGGGTGGGCTTCGGGTTGAAAACCTGACCTGCACGCGCGGCGGTGTGCCTGTGTTGCGTGGTGTCAGTTTTAAACTGTCTCCTGGTGTGGCTGTGTTGCTGCGTGGCCCCAACGGGGTTGGGAAAACCACCTTGCTGCGCACGATTGCAGGTTTGCAGCCGCCTTTGCGTGGATCGATTGAAATGAACGGTGCGATTGCTTGGGCCGGGCATGCAGATGCGATTAAGGGCACGCTGAGCGTTTCTGAAAACCTGCGGTTCTGGGCGTCTGTCCATGGTGTGGGACGCAGGGGGATTTCTGCGACCCTCGATCATGCGATTGAAAGCTTTTACCTTGGTGATCTGACCACGCGTCCCGCCCAAAGCCTGTCAGCCGGTCAGAAACGGCGTCTCGGGCTGGCACGTCTGTGTGTGACCGGCGCTGAAATCTGGGCGCTTGATGAACCCACCGTGTCGCTTGACGCGGACAGTGTCACCCTATTTGCAGATGCTGTGCGCGCCCATTGCGCCGCTGGTGGATCCGCCTTGATCGCCACTCATATTGATCCCGGCATTGAGGCGGCGACATTGGATTTGCAACCTTATTCGACGCGCGGTGATTTGAATGATGCCCCGTCTGGTGGTGATGAGGATGATGATGAAACGCCCCTTGGTGATGATGTGTTCCTAAGCGAGGGCAGCTTATGATCTCTTTATTGATCCGGGACCTGCGCATTGCGACCCGCGCAGGCGGGGGGGCGGGGCTTGGCCTTGCGTTCTTCTTGATGGTCGTGATTTTGGTGCCGCTTGGCGTTGGCCCGGAAACACAGCTGTTGGCGCGTATTGCGCCGGGCATCCTTTGGGTGGGGGCGTTGTTGGCCTGCCTGCTGACGTTGGATCGGATCTTTGCGTTGGATTTTGAAGACGGCACGCTTGACGCGTTGGTCTGTGCGCCAGTGCCCCTGTCTGGTGTGGTTTTGGTGAAATCCATCGCACATTGGTTGGTCACGGGCTTGCCTTTGACATTGATCTCGCCGCTTTTGGGCGTGCTTTTAAATCTGCCTGCTGAGGGGTATCTTTGGCTGATGGCGTCACTGTTGCCCGGCACGTTGTCCTTGTCGGTCATCGGCGCATTTGGTGCTGCGTTGACCGTGGGCGTGCGCCGGGGGGGCTTGTTATTGTCACTGCTGGTTTTGCCGCTCTATGTGCCAACCTTGGTGTTCGGCGCGGAATGTGCAAGTTCACTTATGAACTTTAAAGATCCGCTGGCCCCCTTCATTTTCTTGATCGTAATCACCCTAGGGGCCTTGGCATTTCTGCCGATGGCCGGGGCGGCTGCCCTGCGTGCGAACCTGCGTTAATGCGCCCCCTTGAAGCCCTGTGAAAAGAAAGCTAGCTAAGCGCCATGTCACTTTGGGAATATGCAAATCCAACAAAATTCATGCGTCTTTCGGGCGCGGTTTTGCCGTGGGTTTCTGCTCTGGCTGCGATCAGCATTGTCAGTGCATTGTATTGGGGATTTTTCCTGACACCGGAAGATTTCAAACAGGGATCAACCGTCAAAATTATCTTTATCCATGTGCCCGCGGCGATGATCGCGATCAACGCGTGGTTCATGATGTTGGTGACCTCTTTGGTGTGGGTGATCCGGCGGCATCATGTGTCGGCTTTGGCGGCACGCGCATCTGCGCCGATTGGTTTTGTGATGACCTTGATCGCCTTGATCACCGGCGCAGTTTGGGGCCAACCCATGTGGGGCACCTGGTGGGCCTGGGATCCACGCCTGACATCTTTCCTGATTTTGGGCCTGTTTTACCTTGGCTATATGGCCTTGTGGGAAGCGGTTGAAAACGACGATACAGCTGCGGATTTGACCTCGGTTTTGTGCTTGGTTGGGACGGTTTTCGCGATCTTGTCACGCTATGCTGTGAACTTTTGGAACCAAGGTTTGCATCAAGGCGCATCTGTGATCCGCGTCGATGGGGTGACGGGCGCAGACACGGCCGAGAAGGTCAGCAATGTCTATTTCTATCCATTAGCTTTAAGCATGTTGGGCTTTTTTCTGTTGTTTGTTGCGCTGGTTTTGCTGCGCACGCGCACCGAAATCCGACTGCGCCGGATGCAAGCCTTACTGGCGCGCGAAAGGGTGAATTGAAATGCCTGAACTTGGAAAATATGCCTTTGAGGTGGTCCTGGCCTATGGGGCCAGCATTGGTTTGATCGCGGTCCTATGTGGGGCCAGTGTTTGGCGCGCAAAGCGGGTTAAGACAGCCTTGCGCGCTGTGGAAGCGAGACGGGATAAGTCATGAAATTCAACCCTGTAATGGCATTGCCACCCGCAATCTTTGGGGGCTTTTTGATTTTTGCGTTTCTGGGCCTTGGGGGCGAGAAAACCTTTGAGGGCCGTCAAGGTGTGATCGCGCCTGAGATGTTCGTGGAACCGCTTGCTGACCTGCCAGAGATCAAACGGGAAGACCTGACAACTGGGGGCGTCAAACTTGTGAATTTCTGGGCAAGTTGGTGTGCGCCATGCCGTGCGGAACATCCAAATCTGGAACTTTTGCGTTCTGAAGGTATGGCGATCTATGGCGTGAACTATAAGGATGATCCGCAAAACGCCCTTGGGTTTCTGGCCGAACTTGGCAACCCTTATGCCGCGATTGGTGCAGATGCCTCTGCGCGTACGGCGTTGGAATGGGGCGTGGCAGGCGTGCCTGAAACATTCATATTGGACGGGGAAGGGCGCATTGTTCAACGCTTTGCGGGCCCCATCACCCAACGTACGCTGGATGCGATTATACGACCTGCACTCGCGCGTGCAGCGGATCAAAATTAACCCGCTGCACAGTTTTTCGTCAATTGTTCTTCTTCATGCCGGTAAATACACCGCATGAAGCCGCATCATGTGAGGATGAAAGGCAGGACAGCCAAGAGCAATAGAACCCCCGTTTCAAGAAGGGGAAGTGGAAGAGAGGCCCGGCGTGCGGTACCTTTTGGGAAACTGAGATCGATCATAAATATACTACTTTTCTTACACAGGTTAATAATTACCTGGCACCCGGCGTGAATCCAGAAAAAATCACAGAATTCATCATAAAAAGTGGATGTTTTGCATTTTGCAGCTGAGATTCTCATTTCAAGCATGTATCGGGGCGCGAATTTTTCGATATGACATCAACCCGAGATAGTTCGCGAGGACCGTGCCGTTAGGGTCGAAAAAAGCAAAAGGCCCGAGTGATTCTCACCCGGGCCTTCGTTCTTTAAGATGTGTCTGATCAGCTTTTTGCGAGATTGCGCAGCACGTAATGCAACACACCACCGTTTTCGATGTATTCGATCTCAACCGCGGTATCGATGCGGCATTTCAAAGTGATCGCTTTCACGGAACCGTCGGCCATTGTGATTTCACATGGAACATCTTGCAGTGGCTTGATGGTGTCCAAACCTTTGATCGCAACGGTTTCTTCACCGGTCAGACCCAAGGATTTACGTGAGTCACCCGAGGTGAATTCGAACGGGATCACACCCATACCAACCAGGTTGGAACGGTGGATACGCTCAAAGCTTTCCGCAATCACGGCTTTCACACCCAGAAGGGCTGTGCCTTTGGCGGCCCAATCGCGCGAGGAACCCGCACCATATTGTTCACCACCAAAGATCACCAGCGGTGTGCCAGCTTCTTGGTGCGCCATTGCCGCGTCATAGATAGAGGTCTGCGCGCCGTCTGGGCCGTTGGTGTAACCACCTTCAACGCCTGGGAGCATCTCGTTTTTGATGCGGATGTTGGCGAATGTGCCGCGCATCATGACCTCGTGGTTGCCACGACGTGACCCATATGAGTTGAACTCACGCACGGGCACCTGACGATCAACCAGATACTGACCAGCAGGGGTTGTATCCTTGAAGGACCCCGCAGGTGAGATGTGGTCGGTTGTCACCATGTCACCCAACACTGCCAGCACTTTCGCGCCTTCGATATTGGTGATTTCTTTGGTGTCCATGGTCATGCCTTGGAAGTAAGGCGGGTTCTGAACGTAAGTCGAAGCAGACGGCCAATCATATGTTTGGCTGTCGGTGGTTTCAACGCCCTGCCATTTGTCGTCGCCTTTAAAGACGTCGGCATATTTCTCAAGGAAGGCTTCGCGTGTCACGGTCTGTTCAACCAGTTCCGCAACTTCTTGCGTGGTTGGCCAGATGTCTTTCAGGTAGACGTCATTGCCGTCTTTATCCTGTGCGATCACATCGGTTGCCAAGTTGATGTCCAGCGTACCCGCCAGCGCATAAGCCACCACAAGGGGGGGCGACGCCAGATAGTTTGCGCGTACATCAGGGCTGATGCGGCCTTCAAAGTTGCGGTTGCCTGACAGAACAGATGTCGCCACCAAATCGCCTTCAGCGATGGCCTCAGACAGTTCCTTTTGGATCGGGCCAGAGTTGCCAATACAGGTCGTACAGCCGTAACCCACAAGGTTAAACCCAATGGAATCAAGGTCTTTTTGCAGATCTGCTGCTTCAAGATAGGCAGACACAACTTGGGAACCTGGTGCCAAAGACGTCTTAACCCAAGGCTTGCGATCAAGGCCAAGGGCCGCAGCTTTGCGTGCCACAAGGCCCGCGCCGATCATCACATATGGGTTGGATGTGTTGGTACAAGATGTGATGGATGCGATCACAACTTTGCCGCTTTCCAAGGTGTAATCTTCACCGGCAACAGCAACTTCTTTGCCCATTGGACGTTTGAAGGTTTCTTCCATTTCACGGCGGAATGCGTTTTGACCCTCGGTCAGTGCAACGTAATCCTGTGGGCGTTTTGGCCCGGAAATCGCGGGAACAATCGTGCCCATATCAAGGTGCAGCGTGTCGGTGTAAACAGGTGCGTAATCTGCATCGCGCCAGAAACCGTTTTCTTTTGCATAGGCTTCAACCAAAGCAATGCGGTCTTCGTCGCGGCCAGATGTGCGCAGGTAACGCAGAGTTTCGCCATCGATTGGGAAGAAACCACAGGTCGCACCATATTCAGGCGCCATGTTGGCGATGGTTGCACGGTCTGCCAAGGGCAGAACATCCAAACCTTTGCCATAGAATTCAACAAATTTGCCAACAACGCCTTTGGCCCGCAGCAGTTCAACGACTTTCAACACAAGGTCGGTACCGGTGGTGCCTTCCATCATCTCGCCGGTCAGCTCAAAGCCAACAACTTCGGGAATAAGCATGGAAATCGGCTGACCCAGCATCGCGGCTTCGGCCTCAATGCCGCCAACGCCCCAACCTAGAACAGCAAGGCCGTTCACCATGGTTGTGTGGCTGTCGGTGCCAACGAGCGTGTCAGGATAGGCGACTTCATTGCCGTCCTGATCGGTGTCAGTCCAAACGGTTTGCGCGAGATATTCAAGGTTCACCTGGTGACAAATACCGGTGCCGGGCGGCACAACGCGGAAGTTGTTAAACGCAGACTGGCCCCATTTCAGGAAGGTGTAACGTTCCATATTGCGTTCGTATTCACGGTCAACGTTCATTTGGAACGCGCGTGGATTGCCGAATTCGTCAATCATAACAGAGTGGTCGATGACCAGATCAACAGGGTTCAGCGGGTTAATCTTTTCAGCGTCGCCGCCAAGGGCAACAATGCCATCGCGCATAGCCGCGAGATCAACAACAGCAGGAACGCCGGTGAAATCTTGCATCAAAACGCGGGCAGGGCGGTAAGCGATTTCGCGTGGGTTCTTGCCGCCATTGGCGCCCCATTCAGCGAATGCTTTGATGTCGTCAACAGAGACGGTCTTGCCGTCTTCAAAGCGCAACATGTTTTCCAGCACGACTTTCAGCGCGGCAGGCAATTTGGAAAAATCGCCAAGGCCAGCAGCTTGCGCGGCAGGAATTGAATAATAAGAAATGGATTGATTGCCGACCTGCAGGGTTTTGCGGGTTTTGGCGGTATCTTGTCCGACGGTGATGGGCATTCTGGCCTCCCTCGTGAATGTTCAGGGGTATCGCTGGCCTGCTTTTGCACCAGGTTTGTGGTCGGATCAAGGGGGGAGGTGATATTTTTGTATACCAATGTACACAATGTCGTGTCGATTGAGGGCAAAAGCGGTATTGGCGGGGAAACGCAGGGGATTTGTTACAATCTACACAGCGACCTCGCAAAACCTTGATTGGTTTTTGATCAGCGAGGGATGTAGAAAGGCATAAGACAAGGATACAACCACATGATCAAACAGATTCTAAATGCAACCGCACTTGCCGTGTTTTCTTTTGCGACACCTTCTGTGGCGCAAGACAGCAACCCGGTTGTGATTGAGCTTTACACATCACAAGGGTGCAGTTCCTGTCCGCCAGCGGACGCTTTGCTAAAGGAATATGCTGATCGTGACGATGTGATCACTTTGGCGTTGCATGTGGATTATTGGGATTACATCGGTTGGGCGGATACGCTGGCACGGCCAGAGCATGCAGATCGCCAGCGCGGATACGCCGCCGCCGCCCATAAACGTACCATTTACACCCCTCAAATGGTGCTAAATGGCGAGGACCACGTCGTTGGAAGTCACCCTGATGAATTGGCAGACGGAATCAAACGACACCAGGCGCGGGCAGAGCAGGTCTCGTTGGATGTCGAACGTGATGGGGACACATTGCAAATTCGTGCAAGAAATATTGCCTATGAAACCTCTGCGGGTGAGGTCGAGCTGCTGATCGTGCGCTATACCCCCGAAGAAACGGTGGAAATTCAACGTGGCGAAAACGCGGGGAAACGTATTTCTTATGGCTCGATCGTAACTGGTATTGACGTTCTAACCCGTTGGAACGCGCAAGAGGATCTAACGTTTAGCACCGATGGCATTCAAGATGGGCCTCTGGTTGTTCTCGTTCAAAAAGCCAATTACGGGTCCGTTTTGGCGGCGGCACGCCTGCGCTGAACCTGTTCAATGATTTCAGGCTTCCAGCGCCGATGGATCCAAAACCACTGATCCATATGGTCGCGTGTGATGGCTTCCAATTCGACGTTTAATGCGCGCAGCATTGTTTCTGGATCCGAATGTTGCACGGGTTCGCCTGTGCGGATCTCAAAACTGAACCCATCATCGCCACGGATGCCCCAAACGGGCAGCAAAAGCGCGTTGTATTTCAGTGCCATGACCGCAGCAGAAAGACTGGTCATTGCGGGTTTGTCGAAGAAATCCATCTCGACGCCGGATGAGGTGTGGTTGTCGATAAAAAAGCCCAACACACCACCACCGCGCAGAAAACGCATCATCTCGACTTGGCCTTTGCGAGAGCTGGGAAAAATAGGACTGCCGATTTCAGCGACGGATTTCACGTAATGGTCATTGAAAAAACGGTTGCTCATCGGACGGTATAAGGCGCCGATGTTAAACCCTTGATCGATCAGAGCCGCGCGTGGGGCGTCATAATTTCCAAAATGTCCCGTGACCAACACCACCGGTCGGCCCGATGCGCGGGCGTCTTCCATTGCTGCCAAGCCAGGACCTGTGATTGGCATCTTTGCCGCGTGGTCTTTGAATTCTTGGCCGGAATATATCTCAATCAGAGAGCGGCCCGCATTGTTTGCAACCGCCCGGGTCAAGCGTTTTACTTCGGCTTCCGGGATATCTGGCATGACATAGGCAAGGTTGCTGCGCACGCGCTTTCGCCACCCTGCGATGGGGGCGACGATATGTTCAAAAATACGACCAAACAGTGAAACGCGTGTACGATAAGGCAATAAGGCCATCATGCCAAGCGTGCCACGCGCAAGCAAATTTACGGCGTAATCTGGTATGTCTTTGCGACGAAATGCCATGCTGGGGGTCTATTCCTGTGGGTGCCTTCTTGGGAAATACGCCAGCATCGGCAATATCGCAAGTCCAATGCCAAGCGCCAAGTGGCGGAAACGGGCCGAGCGTTCATCAAAGGCCCATCAAGATCAGGCATTTTCCGCTTCTTCCTCCTCCTCTTCTTCTTCCAGCAGGACGATTTCGTCGGCGTCAGCCATGCGACGCAGCTCTGCCACGATTTTCCCCATGGCCGCTTCGCCGATTTCTTCTTTCACTTCGCCGCGCGCTTCCATGTCCTCGCGCAAACTGTCGGCCAAGCGTGATGACATTTGACCCAGCATGAAATTGACGGTGGCGGCATTGTCGCTTTCCGTGTCCGTCGCTGCGAAGGCAAACGCATCGATCTGGGCGCCGGTTTCGACATCACGTAATACTTTGGTGACATCTGCTGGATCAAGTCGTGTGGCGATATGGGCGAAGGTGAAGATGGATTTGCGCACTTCCTTGGCGAATTCCTTATCCTCGACCTCCAAACTTTCGAGCAGGTCATCGCGCACAGCCGCTTTCGCCTGATTAAGGATCGCACCCACGCGGTTTTCGGCGGCTTCTTCAAAGGCAACGGGTGTGTGTGAATCCAATTGGCTGGCCAAGGAAAGCCCAATGCGTTCAATGGCATCTGGGCTAACTGTGCCGGTCATTGACATGGCCCAGGTGATTTTACGCGCGATGTCACCAGGCAGGGAGCTGAGCAATTCCGCGGCACGCGGCACGCTTAATTTGGATAGAACCACCGCCGCGATTTCATTGCTTTCACACATCAACATGGTGCGCAGTTCGTCGTTGTCCAGCCGTTCCAGACGCAACCACGGATCAGAAATGGCTTTTAAGCCGATCTCACGACGCATTTTCTGAATGGTGCTTTCATTGATCACGCCTTCAAGATCGGTCAAAGCACCTTCCAAGCCACGAGAATTGGTTAAACCAATGGTCACGAGTTCACGCAGAAATTCTTTCGCGACATCACGCGAAATTTCACGCTTTACGATCCGCATTGATGCCATGTGTTCTGTCAATAAAACTTGGCAGGGTTCAGGAAGATCTTGAAGGGGAAGTTTGATGTCTTCGTTCAGCAAAAGGCGGACAAGAATGGCGGCTTTTTGACTTTGCGGCAGACTGGGCGCCGCAGGTAGGTTGTCACTGGTCATACCGCCCATTGGGGGAAGAGGCGGGGGCAGGGGCAGGCTTGGTAATCCGTCGGGCAAGGGGTTCTCCATCGCGGTCATCGGCATTTTGGCCGGTTAACCCGACTATGGCCGATGAAGCGTTAAGAGACCCCTTACACCTTAGTTATTATTCGCCGAAAACACGCTTGAAGATCGTGTCGACATGTTTGGTGTGATAGGCCATGTCGAATTTCTCGTTGACGCCATCTTCGCCCAGCGCCGCAACAACCTCAGCATCGGCCAGAAGAAGTTCACGGAAATCAAGGCGTTTTTCCCAAACTTGCAACGCATTACGCTGCACCATGGAATAAGCATCCTCGCGGGAAACGCCAGCTTGTGTCAGGGCCAGCAAAACACGTTGTGACATCACAAGACCTGGGAATTTGTTCATATTGTCCAACATGTTCTGTGGGAATACCAACATCTTTTCGATCACGCCAGCCAAACGGTGCAGGGCAAAATCAAGGGTCACGGTCGCATCCGGGCCAATCGCACGTTCCACGGAGGAATGCGAAATATCGCGTTCATGCCACAGCGCCACGTTTTCCATCGCAGGGATCACAGCCATGCGCACAAGACGGGCAAGACCGGTCAGGTTTTCGGTCAGAACTGGGTTCTTTTTATGCGGCATCGCGGATGAACCTTTTTGCCCCATAGAGAAGAATTCCGCACCTTCGAGAACTTCGGTGCGCTGCATGTGGCGGATCTCAATCGCAACGTTTTCAATGGAAGACGCAATCACACCCAAAACAGAGAAGAACATCGCGTGGCGATCACGTGGGATCACCTGTGTTGAAATCGGCTCAGGACGCAGACCCAGTTTCGCACAAACATGTTCTTCAACAGCGGGATCGATGTTTGCAAAAGTACCAACAGCACCGGAAATCGCGCCGGTTGCGATTTCTTCGCGCGCAGCCAGAAGGCGTGCTTTGTTGCGATCCATTTCCGCATAGAAACGCGCAAATGTCAGACCCATTGTGGTGGGTTCCGCGTGAATACCGTGGGAACGACCAACACGCACAGTGTCTTTATGTTCCAATGCGCGGGTTTTCAGCGCGGCCAGAACGCGGTCAACACCGGCCAACAGGATGTCAGCAGCGCGCACCATTTGCACGTTCAAACAAGTGTCCAAAACGTCAGATGACGTCATGCCCTGGTGTACAAAACGCGCCTCATCAGAACCAACATGTTCCGCCAAATGGGTCAGAAACGCGATAACGTCATGTTTGGTGACGGCTTCGATTTCATCAATGCGCGCCACGTCAAATTCAACGTCGCGGGCTTTCCAAACCGCATCGGCGTTTTCGCGTGGGATCACACCGATATCAGCCATGGCGTCACAGGCGTGGGCCTCGATCTCATACCAGATTTTGAACTTGGATTCAGGTGACCAGATGGCGACCATTTCAGGGCGAGAATAACGAGAGATCATGGCAAGGCCTTTATAAGGGTTGGCGTTGCTCCCAGTCTCATAGGGGGTGGGGCAAAATTTGCAAGTCTTGCGGGTGGATTAGGTCGTGCTTGCCTGAAATCCGGGCATCTGCCATGTAAACTTATGCGTAAATTGTCTAAATTCTGCCTGATCGTCTTAATTATCCTGTTTCTGTTCAGTTTTGCAGGGATGCTGCATCCTTTGGGGGATTCGCTTGCCGTGTTTCGCTGGCATCTGGCGGGGGCGATTGTGGTGGTCTGCCTCATTGCAGCCCCCAAACAAGGCCAAGAACGTTGGGTCTGGGCGGCGGTTGCCTTGCCCGCTTTTGCAGCTTTCGCCCAAATCACATGGCAGGGCAGTTGGATCACCGGAACATCAGATTTTGACTATCAGATCTATCAGAAAAATATGTCCTTCCGTATGGGGGATACCCGTTCGCTGCAGGAAGATATCCTTGCAACAGGGGCTGATTTTGTCACCCTACAAGAAGTCGACCAAGACAACCGTCAACTGCTAAAGGGTCTCTCTGAAACTCATCCAACGCAAGCCTTCTGTGATTTCGCACGTGTGGGTGGGGTTGCGGTTGCGACGCATTTTCCACGCACAGAGCTTCCTGTCGTTTGTGATGCTGGCAGCGGCATGGTCGCGATGCAGGTCCAGACCCATTACGGAACGCTCTGGCTTGCGTCCATCCATCTGCATTGGCCTTACCCCTATGGCCAAGCTGGGCAGGTTGATCGGCTTTTACCCGGGCTCGAAAGTCTCGACGGTGCGGTGCTAATCGCGGGGGATTTCAACATGGTGCCTTGGTCACACACGCTTAGACAAATTGCGCAGGCCACAACCAGCAGGCGTGCAGGCAATGTACTTTATACATTTCCGATGAAAGATGGGCTGATCACTTTGCCGATTGATCACGTTCTGGTGCCCGGTCATTTTGCCACAGAAAGCCAGCTGCGGCATCTGTTAGGGTCCGATCACCTGGGGGTATTGGCACGTTTTACGATGCCACGCTGATCTTTCATCTTTCCCGAAATACTCTGGGGGTTTGGGGGCAGCGCCCCATTCCTTCACTCCGCCAAACAGGTCTTAATCTCAGAACTGCTTTCAAGTGTTTTATGCACGGGGCATTTGTCGGCAATTTCCAACAGACGTTGGCGTTCCTTCCGATCTCGTAGGGGGGAATGCAAGACCGTCCAATCATTTGTGCGCTTAAGCTTTTTCGCACCCAGAGATTCGCCACGCGCTTGGCAAACCGAAACTGAATGGATATGTGTTGCAGGCATATTTTTTGTTCACTATTTGTTAAAAATCCTCTAAAAGCCTATTATTGTTCGTGGGAGTAAATAGTGTTTGAGTTTCAGGTGTTTCTTACGACCGTGTTTGGCATTTTGCTTATGATTGGTTTTTTCGGATTTGAAGACGTTGATGATGTTGAAGACGATTCTGCAGATGGTTCCTCTGTTGAAAAACCTGATGGCGATGATGCAAATCCACCAATAAGCCTGTGATACTGCCGCTGTTATGCCTGTCGTATCCAAACCTGCTTTAAGTATTATTATCCCCTTTTATGACGAAGCGGCTTTTTTAAAACAGGCTGTGCAATCTGTTGTGGGGCAGGGCCTCAGCGAAGTTGAAATCATTGTTGTAAATGATAACCCTGACAGATTTAGTCCAGATGATATTCGCCAGCTGGTCGCCCCGTTGAACGCTGTAATTGTTTCGCCAGACGTGAATGGGGGCCTTTCCCTTGCCCGGAACCTAGGGCTTGCACAAGCAAAGGGGGAACTGGTTGGGTTTCTGGACGCTGATGATTATTACACCAGCACCGGATTGCGCCGTCATTTTTTTACGCGCAGGAAACAGGTGCGGACATCACACATGCCCAGACCTACTATTCTCAGATTGGGTCGCCTGAAATAGAGATTTTGCCTAGGGACAAGCAGTTGTTTTCAAAACAGCGGGTTGTATCCGGACTTACCGAATTCCAACAAGCCCAGTTTATTGTTTCATCTTGGTCGAGTTTATACCGCGCCAGTTTTCTGAAAGAAAAATCCCTGCATTTTGATGTAGAGCAAAGGAAGTTTGAAGACAGACTGTTTGTACTTGAAAGCGTTACACAGGCGGAAAAGATTGCTTTTTTGGGCGAAGCTACCCGCGTTTGGCGACGGCGAGCTGGATCCATTTCGGTTTCGCCGAACAATCAAGATATACATCTGCTGCAGTTACAATTGCTAGAAAAGTGTCTGAAGGTGGTCCGGCAGCGGTGCTCTGACGGGAAATTACCCTGGCGAATACTGCGCCGTGAAACGTTTAATTCGGTGTCGCGATTGATCTGGGATCTCGATCTTGTTGCCACAATAGCGACGTCAGAAGCCGATGAATATGTCCGGTTTGGGAAACGGGTTTCGGCCTTGTTGCGCGGCACGACGATGGACGACGCGATGATCGACGATATAGTTGTGCGTCCGATCTCTCGGGTTGATCGTAAAACGGCCAAAGGGGTTATCACCCGAAGTGATATCAAAACGCTGCACAAGATGTTCAAAGGTGGTCAGTTTAAAGCCGCAGCTGAACTGATGTCCGAGCGCAAAAACATTTCCCATTCGGTTCCGGCGAAAATCGATGTCACCCACGGTAAGAAGAAAGTCATCGTGCATCTGGGAATGCATAAAACCGGGACAACATTTCTGCAGCATCAGATGCAGTTACACAGAGAGGCGCTAAACGCGCTGGGTGTCCTGTTCCCCCAAACTGGTATACCTCAGGAAGGGGGATTCCATGTTCGCGCCGGCGCGCTTCCTGGTCATCAGCTGCTGTTGTCGTCGCTACGTGGCCAGAACAACGATATTTGGGCAGATTTAAAGGATGAAATTCGGCGATCAGATGCCCATACGATCGTACTTTCATGTGAAAATTTTCTGATGCCCGGTGATCCGGACAGATTAAAGGTTATTCCCCTCTTGGTCGGGGCGTTGAATGAGTTGGGTGAGGTGCATCCAATAGCGATGGTGCGCCGACCAGACAGTTTTTTTGATGCGTTCTATCGAGAGATCAGCTTTGCAGGGCGGCGTCAGGGTGCGCGTAGGATTTCTGAATTTATGGTGGATTACAAAGACCATTTGACAGATCTTCCAGCTCTATTTTCTCCATTTGAACAGGGTTTTGACCGCAGGGTTCAGCTGGAAGATTTTGATGACGCAAGGGCGCAGGGGGATTTGTGGGACAGGTTTCAGGCGCTATGTGGCTTGCCTGGCGCGTTGCCGGAACTGGACGTTCCGCGCTATGCGACACCGGACCGAGAAATGACAGAGGTTTCCCGTTTGCTAAATACGCTGGTGAAAGACAGGGAAAGTCGGCGTATGATTTTGCGTTCCATGATCGAGATACAGAATGCAGCCGGATCAGAAACCGTATCTCAGGACATAGATTACAGCTTGTTGGACAAAGCACAAAGGCAGGATTTGATCAGCCATTTCAGCCTCACGTCCGCGGCTTGGGCCTCTGAAAGGGGGTATCAGGTTGCTGTTGATGCAATGCGCACAGCCATAGATACAGAGAATTGGTCCCCATTTCTGGGTCTGTCACCTGATACTCTCGACATGCTGCATAACGCTGTATTGCAATGCCCTTCGCAAGTTCGAAAGCCACAGAAGGCCAGGCGTCCGAAGGCCTCGGAGGCTGGTCAGTTGCAACGTAATACCCAGGGTCGACGACGCAAGTTGCGCCCAAGACCTTGGCTCCGCCGTCTTATGACCCGAATGTCTCAAACCGGAAGGTCCTGACGCATTGTCAGGACCCAGGCTGGAAGCATCAAGCTGTCTGAGGCAGAAGATTACTCCGCCAAACAGGTCTTAATCTCAGAACTGCTTTCCAGTGTTTTATGCACGGGGCATTTGTCGGCAATTTCCAACAGACGCTGGCGTTGCTCAGCGTCTAGGTCGCCTTCCAACCGGATCATGCGGGAAAAACTGTCAATTTTTGAACCTGGGGGCGCAATGCTGCCATCCCCTGCGTCCTGTGCGTGCACCTTGTCGTGGCTTACGTCCACAGCCACATGATCAAGCGGCCAGCCCTTGCGGCGGGCATACATACGGATCGTCATAGAAGTACAGGCCCCAAGCCCTGCCGCCATAAACCCATAGGGCGACATGCCACGGTTTGTGCCACCATAGGCAAGTGGTTCATCCGCGACCGCATGGTGCAGCGGGCCGCTTTGAATGTCCTGCATAAAGCCAGCTGCGTCAGCCTCAGACACGCGCACGATCCCTTCTGGTGCGCCAATGGGCGGGGCCGGTGGGCGAAGGTCCATATACTTTCCGGCCCAACTTGAGATCACTTCTGCCGCATATTCCGCGTCACAAGGGTCGGTAATTAGGTGATCAGCTTTATCAAGCGTTACAAAGCTTTTGGGGTGCTTCGCCGCGCCAAAAATCTCTGCTGCGTTTTCAATGCCAACCGTCGTGTCCTGCGGCGCATGCATGACCAGCAAAGCACGGTTTAGTTTCGCGATGTCGGCGGCCAGGTTTTCGCCTGCCACATCATCGATGAATTCTTTGCGGATGGTGAAGGGGCGGCCACCCAGATCAACCGTGGCTTTGCCCTCGGCGCAGATTTTGCCCAGCGCCCCGCCAAAGTTATGGGTTACGTGTTCGGGGTCAAACGGCGCACCCAATGTTGTGACGGCCTTTACGCTGTCAATCTTGCCTGCCGCTTTCAAAACCGCAGCCCCACCCAACGAATGACCAATCAGCAGTCCAGGTGCCATGCCACGGTTTTTCAGATATTCTGACGCCAAGATGAGATCGTCGACATTTGAAGTGAATGAGGTGTTCTCAAACTCACCTTT
Organism: Halocynthiibacter namhaensis; assembly: GCF_000812685.1. Lineage (GTDB taxonomy): Bacteria > Pseudomonadota > Alphaproteobacteria > Rhodobacterales > Rhodobacteraceae > Halocynthiibacter > Halocynthiibacter namhaensis. The sequence goes on along the minus strand of NZ_JWIF01000045.1, from coordinate 21,745 downwards.
TGAATGCCCAAGTCCCGTGAAGTCAAAACGCAAGACCGCAATGCCCATGCCGGCCAAACGCCCAGCGATACGACGTGCGGCGGTGATGTCCTTTGAACAGGTGAAACAATGGGCAAAAATGGCGGTGCCCAAATGGGGACCATCCGGCAGGTCAAACCGTGCCGCAAGATCTTCACCACTGTGACCTGTAAATGTAACGCGCTCTGTTGGCATTTTGGCATCCTCTATTGCAGAACTTGCAACCTGACCCTTCGGATCCAACCTTGCAAGGCACGGAGATGCGACCTCACGCGAAGGTGAGGGGACGTGCATCGGCGTGAAGTCGATTTCTTTGAAAGAAATCGGACCGGAGTTTTTCAAAAACTCCGGCCAGCGCTCTGGTTATAAGTCGTTATTCACCACAAAGAGCGGCATCAAATGGATATTTGGTTAAATTCTCATACCCATCTTCCGTGATAAGAACTTGATCCTCCAGTTTGATTGAAAAATCGCCGCCCTCAGGGCTGACCAAGGCTTCGACACAAAGCACCATGCCGGGCTCTAACTCATAGTCAAAAGCGCCTTCAACCATCGCATCAGGATAGGCCACCAGTGGCCATTCATCACATAGGCCCACGCCATGCATCATGCAGCCGTATTTCTGTGCCTGATACGGGTCGTCCAACTTGTGACATTGGCGGCTTAGCTCTTCAATATTCACACCGGGTTTTAGTAAATCCATATTGGCATCAATATGTTCGCGCGCGTGTTTCATCGCATAGATCATGTCCGCCGGGGGGGTTTCATCCCCCACCCACCAACTGCGGGAAATATCGACACAAATGCCATATGAACCGATCAGATCCGTATCAAATGAGATGATCTCGTTGTTCTTAATCTGACGTGGACCACATTCTTGGAACCATGGGTTTGTGCGCTTGCCAGACGTCAGCAAACGGGTTTCGATCCATTCCCCGCCGCGACGGATGTTTTCCGCGTGCAACACCGCCCAAACGTCATCCTCTGTCACACCGCCACCTGGCACGTTCTCGCGGGCAAATTTCTCCATCTCGGTCACGGCAATTTCGCAAGCCTCAGAGGCGCAACGCATGGCCAAGATTTCGTCGGGGCCCTTGATGCAGCGGCTTTTCTCCGTGAGTTCTTCGCCGGGCTGAATGTCAAACCCTTGCGCCTCAAGCGCGCGCAACCCATGCAGCATGACCTTGTCGACGGCCAAACGTTTGTTGCCACCGCCATGGGCCTCAATCAGCTGGCGTACCTCGTTGGAAAACACGTCAGCGGCCACATCAACCTTGTCGCCACGGTCAAAATAAAACAGATCCGCACCAGAGCGCTGTTCACGCACCAAAGGGTTGAATTCACTTAGGAAAGGTGAGTTCTTGTAATCCCAAATCACCATGTAACCATCGGCGCAAACCAGAACAGCGCGGAACGGGTTGTGGGTGTTCCACAGCTGCATATTCGTGCTGTCGGTCGCGTAGCGAATGTTCAGCGGGTCAAACAACAGAACCCCGCCATAACCGCGTTGATTGACCCCCGCGACCAAACGATCAAGGCGAAATTTGCGCATGTTTTCAAGGTTGGGCAGGATCAGGCCAGCTGCTTCCCATTCTTGCATGGCCAATAATGTTGGCCCAATTTCGATGCGGTCGTTCTCATTCGGGCTGCCGTCCGGCAATTGGGCCCCTTTGCTGGGGTCAATTTTGCGGGTGTCGCTGAAATGGCTCATATTGCTGTCTCCTCTCATTGCAAATTTCCTGAGGAGAAGCACCTTGTCCTGGCTGAAACCGACCAAGGCGAAGTCGGTTTTATGAGGCCAAGGCTGGATTGCTGGGCTACAGTTGAAATCAAACATACTAAAGCCAGTGGAATAACGGACATGACAGTTCAGATGCCGACGCCAGCCCCATTTCCGATTTTGCAAGATTTCCTAAGATTTGCCCCTTGGTTGGACGAAAAATCGCGGCGTTTGCCAGGTGTTATGCCGATGGAGCCTGGGAATTGGCTGCAACATGACGAAGCACGCATGGGGCAACTTGCGGAAAAAGCACGACTTTTGGAGGAAGCGCCAGGCCTTGTGCACGCATTGTCTGATGACGCACTGCCAGCTGCGGTTGAGTTGCTTGACCATGTTCTGGATGAGTTGGCAGCAACCGATGGGTTTTCGGTGCAGGGGGATCGGGTCTCGCTGCCTGACGGGACGTTGGTCATGGTTGATGCCAAACAGCCGCTGATCACCTTGTCAAAGCTGGTGCAAGAAGACCTTGTAATTATGGAGAAACCCGAAGGCGCGCGCGAGCATATTCTGACGGGGGCATTGTTGTGCTTTCCGGCCAGTTGGACTTTGGCGCAGAAGTTTATGAAGCCCTTGGTCGCGATCCATGTGCCGGTGGATAGGTATGATGCGGATGTTGCCAAGCGGGTGCAGCGGATGTTTGATGCAATCCGCCCAGAACGGCCGTTGTGGCGCGCAAATGCATTGTTTTATGAGGATCCATCACTGTTTCAACCCCGCCTTGAGGATGCGCCACGCGACAGGCCTAAACTGACAATCGCGCCCTATGTGCGGTCTGAAAGACAAAGCATGTTGCGTCTTCCCAAGACCAATGCTGTGGTTTTTTCCATCCATACAACGCTGATTTTAAGGGATAACCTAACTCAGGAACAGTTGGATGGGTTAAAGCTGCATCCCATTGAAGAAGAGCATGCCTAACCCCGCATCACGTGACGCAAAGCGTCTTCCGGGCTGTCTGGCGCGGTGGAATGTTCATGTTCCGGGCTTGCGGCGATGATCACACTGTCTTCGCAACGCAGCAGGTATCGCGGGTGGGCGTGTTTGCCTTGGGTGTGAATGCGGGTGACCGAGATATTGATTTCATCCGTGTCCAGCAAGATGGCATATTTGGGGCCGCGCGTGTGGTTTTCCGTTAGCTGTTGGAACAGGTCGCCTTTGGTTTGAAAATCTAAGGCGAGGTCTTTCAACGCGCCAAAACTATCGGCGAAGTTTAACGGGCCTTGGGCCACGGAAACGGGTAAATCAAATAGGTCTTCGGCGCCATCCGCGTGAAATCCACATAATTCGATGCCGTTGAAGTGGTGACCAGAACGGAAACCACGTGGTTTGATCAGCAGTTCAGGGGTTAACGGCTGCACACCTGCCGTCCCAAGCTGTTTGAAATATCCGTTCGAAAACATTGCTGCGGTTTCGCCCCAGAAGATTTGATCTGGCGACAGAAGTGAAGCCAACCAGATCATCACATCACGCATGACCACAGCGCTGACATCCGGCTGGCAACGGTTCAGCAAAATGTGACTTTCATGGCGTGCGATGATGCTGTGGCGTTCCATTCGAGAGATATCCCCCAACCCGGAATTGCCATTGTCGCCCAGGCTTTCGTCAAACGTGCCGGCAAAGGAACCGGCGGCAAGCGGAAGGCCGGATGGGGAAATCACCAAGGCGACCTGACCCTTATGAAGCAAAAGAAAATCAGACCCACCACTGGGCTGCAAGGCGTAATCCTTGCCGGGGGACCCTTTCAACAGCCTCAGCAAATCATTCGGATGGCCGCCATCAGGGTGAGAAAACAGCAAAGCAGACGCTGTGCGTGGGCAGGCCTTCGGTGTTACTTTGAACCCGTCATAGCAGTGCAATTTTGTCCCCTTATACACATGTTTGGTCAAAGCATCGGCGACATTCAGTTAAGGTTCCGTTGCCGCGTGGGGGAAGTTAGATCAAATGCAACACAACCGGCCTGTTCTAAAGGTCCGGGTGGAAGGGGGGCGCATGTACCAGCCATGAAAAAAGGCGCCCCGAGGGACGCCTTTTCGTAACGATATCAACTAGTTTAGCAGCTGTAATACATCTTGTATTCAATTGGGTGTGGCATGTGCTCGTAAGCATAAACTTCTTCCCATTTCAGCGCGAGGTAACCATCAATCTGATCTTTGGTGAATACGTCACCTGCGATCAAGAAATCATGGTCTGCTTCGAGGCATTCCAGAGCTTCACGCAAAGATGAGCAAACAGTTGGGATGTCAGCCAGTTCTTCTGGTGGCAGATCATAAAGATCTTTGTCAGAGGCGGGGCCTGGATCGATCTTGTTTTTGATGCCGTCAAGGCCAGCCATCAGAAGTGCCGCGAAGCAGAGGTAAGGGTTCGCTGCTGGATCAGGGAAGCGCGCTTCAACGCGCTTGGCTTTCGGGCTTTCGGTCCAAGGAATACGCACAGCACCGGAACGGTTAGACGCGGAATAAGCGCGCAGAACAGGGGCTTCAAAACCAGGGATTAAGCGTTTGTAGCTGTTTGTCGCTGGGTTTGTGAAGGCGTTCAGAACCTTCGCGTGCTTCAGGATGCCGCCGATGAAATACAAAGCTTCCTGAGACAGATCAGCGTATTTGTCGCCTGCGAACAATGGCTTGCCGTCTTTCCAGATGGACATGTTCACATGCATGCCTGTGCCGTTATCGCCGTAATATGGCTTTGGCATGAAGGTTGCTGATTTGCCGTAGGCATGCGCCACGTTGTGGATCACATATTTGTATTTCTGCAACTCATCCGCTTGTTTGGTGAGTGTGTCAAAAACCAGACCAAGTTCGTGCTGACAAGACGCCACTTCGTGGTGGTGCTTGTCCACTTTCATGCCGATGTCCTTCATGGTGGACAGCATTTCAGAACGGATGTCTTGCGCGTCATCAATTGGGTTCACAGGGAAATAGCCGCCCTTGATGCCCGGACGGTGGCCCATGTTGCCACCTTCATATTTGGTGTCAGAGTTCCAAGATGCGTCTTTGGCGTCGATTTCAAAGGAGACTTTGTTCATCTCAACAGAGAAACGCACGTCGTCAAACAGGAAGAATTCAGCTTCTGGGCCCATGTAAGCCACGTCGCCGATGCCTGTGGATTTCAGGTATGCTTCGGCTTTTTGCGCGGTGCCACGTGGGTCGCGAGAATAAGCTTCGCCTGTGTCTGGCTCAACCACGGAACAATGGATCGCCAATGTTTTCTCAGCGTAGAACGGATCGATGTAAGCAGATGCCGGATCAAGGATCAGTTTCATGTCAGAGTTGTCGATGGATTTCCAACCTGCGATGGAAGAGCCATCAAACATGAAGCCATCTTCAAAGAAGTCTTCATCAATCATGTCGCAGTGTACAGTCACGTGCTGCAACTTGCCATGTGGGTCTGTAAAGCGCACGTCGACATAGGTGATGTCTTCGTCTGCAATCATCTTCAGAACGTCAGCATAGTTCATCGGATCTTCCTTTTCTTTGTGTTATGAATGCTTTGGCATTCGATCTTAATGTTGTGTTGTCTGGTTAAGGCTTACAGCGTGCGTTCTATAAGGCGTCGTCGCCGGTTTCACCTGTGCGGATCCGAATGGCCTGTTCCACGGGGGAAACAAAGATTTTGCCGTCACCGATTTTATCTGTTTTTGCAGCGTCGATGATGGCCTCAATCGCCTCATCCACTTGGTCGTCAGGCAGGACGACTTCGACCTTCACCTTGGGCAGGAAGTCCACGACATATTCAGCACCGCGATACAGTTCGGTATGACCTTTTTGACGGCCAAACCCTTTGACTTCGACCACGGATAGGCCCTGCACGCCGACATCCTGAAGGGCTTCTTTCACTTCATCAAGTTTGAAGGGTTTGATGATCGCTTCGATCTTCTTCATGGCGGCGATTCCTGTGGCTGGTTTCGTTGGGACTGTCAGAACATGTTCCCTCGCTCAGGTCCATTCGCTATGATCCATATCTAAGGCGTCGCCCATTATTCTGGGGGGCGGTGCATTCAAATTGGGCGATGTGCTTAATTTTTGTGCAAATGGAGCGTTTTGAGATGACCGAACTTTTAACAGCCGCACAGATGCGCGCAATCGAGCAAGCCGCGATTGATCGTGGCGAAGTGACGGGCCTTGAGCTGATGGAACGTGCCGGTGCGGGCGTGGTTGAGGCGATCTATGAGGAATGGCCTGAATTTAGCGAGAAGCGCAACACGCCGCTCAAAGCCATTGTGTTATGTGGTCCTGGAAACAATGGTGGTGACGGCTTTGTCGTCGCGCGGCTTTTGCATGCGCGGGGCTGGGCGGTTGAGGTGTTTCTTTACGGGGATGCCAAGAAACTGCCCCCGGATGCGCGGGTGAATTATGAACGCTGGTGTGAGATTGCGTGGGTGTCACAATTAACTGACGCAGATATATCTGAATATAATGAAGATAATCCAGGCACCAATTTGGCAATTGATGCGATCTTTGGCACGGGGTGCTCTCGACCATTCACATCATTGGGTGTGGCTCAACAAGGGTTAAACTATTGGGCGGGGGCCTCAAAAAATGGGGAGGCACCATATATGGTCTCGATTGATGTTCCGAGCGGAATGTGTGTCGACAGTGGAAAATGGCCCGGGTATGAGCAAGTAAACCCGACACATATGTGCATCAATGCAAACCTGACAGTGACATTCCATAGCTTCAAGCATGGACATTATCTGGCTTACGGAGGTCTGTCTTGTGGCAGGTCAATCGTAAAGGATATTGGCCTAGAGAATGTGACGTCAGAATGGTTTAACCATAACGAAAGCTGTCAATTGATTGACAAGCCCTGTGCCATAAGTGGCTGTGTCGTAAAAAGCAGCGGCAATAAGTTTTGCTATGGCCACGCGCTAGTTCTGTCAGGCGGCCCGGCGCAGACTGGGGCAGCGCGACTGGCGGCGCGCGGCGCTTTGCGAGTCGGGGCAGGGCTTGTGACTTTGGGCGTGCCACCAACGGCGCAACAGGAAGTGGCCTGTCAGATCACAGCGATCATGTTGAAGCGGGTTAAGGATGCAGAGACGTTTTCTGCGATCTTGGAAGATAAACGCATCAATGCGCTCTGTCTTGGGCCTGCGCTTGGGCTTGGAGAGCGGGAAGCCGAGCTGCTGGATGTTGCCCTGCAAAGCGGGCGCAATTGCGTGTTGGATGCGGATGCCCTGACCTTGCTTGCGCGGGGTAAGGCGTTGTTTGATAAGCTGCATCCGGGCTGTGTGCTGACACCACATGGCGGCGAATTTGCGCGGTTGTTCCCGGATATCGCGGAGAAACTGGATGCACCTGCCACGACAGGCCCGGCTTATTCCAAGGTGGATGCCACCCGCGAGGCTGCGAAACGGGCGGGGTGCACAGTGTTATTTAAAGGGGCTGATACCGTGATTGCAGACCAAAACGGTCGCACAGCTGTGAATGCGGCGGTGTATGAACGCAGCGCGCCTTGGCTGGCGACGGCCGGATCGGGTGATGTTTTGGCAGGGTTCATCACGGGACTTCTGGCGCGGGGGGGTTCTCCATTTGATGCGGCGCAATCCGGGGCTTGGTTGCATGTAGAATGCGCCTTGGCCTTTGGGCCTGGCTTGATCGCTGAGGATCTGCCGGAACAACTGCCAAAGGTGTTCAAAGACCTACATCCGTGAATTTCTGATTGGGGGATGTACTGAAACAGCGGGGCGCAGCGGTTCACCTTCCGATCTATCAATTCTGATCGGCGACAAAAGCGAGAGAATACCTGTGGCATCGGATGTTTGGGCTCGGGACCTTCCGGTTTCTTTGGCTTTCTGCATCTGCGTGCCAAAGCGATTCATCTTGACCCTGTTGTGGTCAGTTTTGCTGGCTTGCCCGGCCATGCGCGGATTGTCTGGATAATGAATTGATGTCAAAAGATCGTGGAATTTCAGGGGGTTTTACAGCCATGTTGTAATTATTCTGTCCAACACATAACTTTTTTCCGTGAAAACTCATTTTCCGCTCGCCACTTTGAAATAGGTTTGCTAAAGGGTGGTTCCGGATGTTGATCATCCGATGGATGCGGGTGTGGCGGAATTGGTAGACGCACCAGATTTAGGTTCTGGCGCCGCGAGGCGTGGGGGTTCGAGTCCCTTCACCCGCACCATATTGGTTTTATTCAAAAAATTCACGACTTCGCCTTTGATTTTTGGGTCTTATTTTTTGCTGTTTTGGCACTTTCATCCCTTGGTACTATTTTGTTCCCGCGCTTTCTGACCTGCACGAGAGGCATCCTTCTGACTGGCTTGGGCTGCATATTTTTGTACCCTGGAAATGTGACAGCCTGAATTTGCAGGGCTGCGCCCCGCCTTCACAAGTTCATTTACTGTCGTATATCGCCAGCCGTGCGGGACTTGTTCTCACCAGTGCAAACCCCAACTTCCTTCAGTACCGCCTCAACGGCCTTCAATAAGGCGGGAACCGTGGTTGAGTCGATGCTAAACGTCAAATGCATCACCCCAAACAACATAGAGCGGCGGGGGCGGGTGCACCCGATCGAACAGTTGAAAAGTCTGTCCATGCGACAGCATCAGGCCGAAATGTTAATCCAATAGGCATTCTGTCTGATCGAAATACTGTCCAGCGGGTGCGAGTTGAAGCGGCGCGTAGATTCACAAGTGGACCCCGATTTGATCGTATCAATCCAAATGGATGCGCAGTCGAACCTCAAACTGGCAATGGTCCAGAGGACCAACCCTTTAATTTGATCGTATATTCGGCAGGTTAGTTGTTCAGTACACGTATTTCTTGTGTGGGCTGGGGATCGGGTTGGCGATTTGAAAGTTGTAGAACAATAAATACGACGAGGCCGACGAGAATTATGGCTTTGATGTTCATAGGGAATTTCTCATTTTCTGGACATATTGTGATTTGATCCGTCGCGTTTGATCAGTCGGGGCTGTGGGTGTCAATCGGCGCTTCCTTTTCAAGCCGGAATAAGCTCGCGTCTGCCCGTAGTAATCCACTGCTAGGGCCTATATCTATTCGCTGGTGCGACGTGAACGTTGCATGGCGGCGACACCAAAGAACACTGATAGCCACAAAGACAATATGCCGGGGGTGAGCACAAGTAGAAATGCCTCCGCGCCGCCTCCGAAATCTGACCCGACCGCAAAAAATATGAAGGTAGGCACAGCCATCATCACGGTAAGGAAAACCAAACGTGCGACGGAATACGCAAAGCCTTTCGCCATTCGACTGATGTGTATGAGGGCGATGAATGGGGTAACGGCCAAGCCGGTGCACAGCAAAATAAATGCTGCACTGTCTAGCCCGCTCGGGACCAGTGAAAGCAATAGCAATGGCATAGATCACCAATGCGATGACTGCGATCCAAGGCCCAATGAGCCGCTCTCCGATGATCTTGATAGCCGATACTCCGTGTATATATGTTCGTCAATACTGGTTTGACTGCGTGATGGCAACTTGGTTGCGTTTGATCGTTTGCCAGCACGCGTGTGGAATTCACTTCAAGACAATCCGCTTGGACTGTGGTATCATAGGGTGTTTTGTTGGGGGTGATTTATGTTTAGAAAAGTTGCGTTACTATGTGCCTTGGCCGTAATCTCTGGTTGTGATGTAGAGGATAGATCTGGTGTTGCCGAATGTGTGAACTTCTCGGATGCAGCGAAGTCAGTTGATCTCGGGCGAGAATATCAACATCCATTTTATATCCAAAACTTTGCATTTGAAGGCGGGCGTGGCAGCCGAAATGGCCAGCTGGCAGTCCAATATTACCCGGTGGATCCACTTGCTGTGCCGTCCCAGATATTGGCGGCAGATAGCAACACCACTTTTGTCATTAGCCCGGTTTCAAGGCAAATAACCCCTGATGCGCCAGTGGGGGTGGATTTCATTCATATTGACTGGTTCTCTTTCCGGTCCAGCAATGAAGGCGTTCGAATTGGCCTTTATGTTGATGGGCAGGCCCCCGGGGCTGACTCGCGCCTGATTGTGTATTCAGAGGAAAGTGATTTCTTACAGTCCCAAACACTTAAATTCGCGGATTTCCTGAAAGACGGATCAAACGTGGATAAAGTGCTGTTTTATTCGGGCCCTCCAGGCGTGGTGCTTCGGGCGTGTGCTGGCCGGGACGGTGATCGCATTCCTGCGCTCCCGCCAATCACATATACGCCTCTTTGAGCTTTGTGATGGGCCTATTCAAGATCGGGATATGTTTAAAAGGGGCGGAGCAATAAGGCCCTCACGTTATGTATTCGCGACACGCTTAAAGCCGACCAGAGCAGCACGTGAGCATCCGGGATCATAGGCCAGGCCGCTGTGCGACATGCAATCAAAGATTTCTTGGATCATCCGGCCAGAATATTTTTTGGGGTGCAGTTCGATGATGACCTGTCGCACGAAATCTGGCCATGGTTGGTCAAACAGATGTTCTTCCGCACCTTCGATGTCCATAATCACGACATCAGGTTTATGGTTGTTCAGCAGGTCAGATATGCGAAGGGCAGGGACTTCGACTAGGTCTTTTTGGGCGGAGCCGACCGTCGCGATGGATGAGCTCCAAAAGGCCCTTCCGATATGAAACAAAAGCGTGTCCATGTCTTGCGCGTCGCCGACCACAGCCCCATGGATCACGTTGACGCCGGACGCGCCGTTGAGATCAAGGTTGTGGCGGATGACGTCAACCGTATTGGGGTTGGCTTCTACGGTTACGATGTTTTTAGGGTCCGTAATCGTGGCGCAGATCGAACTGATATATCCGACGCCCCCGCCAAGTTCGAGAACGCGATCGCCTGGCTTGACCCGTGTGCTGGCCGCGCGTGCTTCGACTGCTTCATAACCGCCGCTGTCCAGCTTTTCGGACAAACGTTCATTCAACAGGCTATCATCCACATCAAGCGTCACGTTGTTTACTTCAAAACGGGGCATGTCTTCTCACTTACAGCTGACGGAGGTTCATCAAAATCAGTAGTCTAAATTTCTTGTTACAATTCTAACGCGTAATGTCCATGGGGGCGATGTGCGAGACGATGTGGGGAAACGGTGTGGGTGGCGAGTGGGCGAAGGTCACGAGAAAAGGCAAGAAAAAAGACATGGCAGATTTAATCTGAGCAGGGCAGAAAAAAGGCCGCCTCAAAGGGCGGCCTTTCTGTTTTAATCTGCAAGTCGCTTACTCAGCGTCGAGAGATTCGATCGCTTTTTCGAGATCCGCTTTGGACACTTCTTTTTCGGTCACATCAGCCAATTCAAACACATAGTCTACGACTTTGTCTTCAAAGATTGGTGCGCGCATTTGCTGTTGCATTTGCTGGTTTTGTTGAACGAATTCAAAGAACTGACGTTCTTGACCCGGGTACTGACGTGCCTGGTTCATGATCGCTTGTGTCATTTCAGCGTCGGTCACTTCAACTTCGGCTTTTTGACCCAGTTCAGCCAACAGAAGACCAAGGCGAACGCGACGGTTTGCCAATTTGGTGTGCTCTTCTTTGGTTTCGATTTCTGGGTGGTCATGACCCTCAACTTCAGGGTTCTCATCGTGCCACAATTGGTGCGCGATTTGACCTGCTTCAGCTTCTACGAGGCTTGGTGGCAGTTCAAAGTCAACTTTGCCGTCCAATGCGTCAAGCAACGCACGTTTTTGAACCGCACGAGCAGCACCAGCATATTCAGCTTCGAGACGCTCAGTGATCTGAACTTTCATTGCTGCAAGGTCTTCAGCACCGAATTGCTTGGCAAGATCATCGTTGATCTCTGCTTTTGCAGGGGCTTTAACTTCTTTAACGGTACATTTGAACAGGGCTTCTTTGCCTGCCAGGTGTTCCGCGCCGTATTCCGCTGGGAAGGAGACGTTTACGTCAACAGCTTCGCCGGATTTTTTGCCAACGAGTTGCTCTTCAAAGCCAGGAATGAAAGAATTGGAACCCAGAACCAATGGGTAATCTTCGCCCGCGCCGCCTTCGAATTCTACGCCGTCAACGGAACCCAAGAAGTCGATGACAACCTGGTCGCCGTCAGCTGATTTGCCTTTTTTCTCTTCGAAGTTCTGTGCGTTCTCAGCCAGACCTTCAAGCGCTTCAGTCACAGCCGCGTCATCCGCTTTTACAACGAGCTTCTCAAGGGACACACCCTTTAGATCAACTTCTGGAATGGTTGGAAGCGCTTCGTAAGACATGGAAACTTCGACGTCGTCGCCTTCTTTCCAGTTCTCATTGGTCATTTTGACGTCTGGCTGCATCGCAGGGCGGTCGCCAGATTCTTCAAAATGCTTGTTCATCGCGCCGTCGATGGTTTCCTGCATGGCTTCGCCGATGACCTTGTCACCGAACTGCTTTTTCAGCAGCGCCATAGGAACTTTACCTTTACGGAAGCCCTTCATTTCAACTTCTGGCTGGGCTTCAACCAGCTTTTCGTTGACTTTGGCGTCAAGTTCCGCGGCAGTAAGCGTGATCGCATAGGCGCGTTTCAGGCCTTCGTTAAGGGTCTCGGTGACCTGCATGTCAGTCGTCCTCATTCGTTGGAAAAGCCGCACAGCCAATAATCGGCGCGAGGCACGTAATTCAGGGCACCTTTTAGGGCCCACACCGCTTACGCGCAAGGGTCAATTATGCGCCCGCAAAGATGTTACTTTGGGAATATGCATTCTGCTGATACTCTGAGGTGTATAAAAACCCAGGAGATTGAAATGAAACAGTTGATTATAAGCACATCTATTGCGGTATTTTTATCCGCAGGCGCCGCATTTGCCGAGATGCAGGTCACATTGGGGGGCGGTTGGGATGGCAGTCGCGTGCCAACTGGCCAACAATGCACATTGTTTGGCGGTAATGGATCAACACCGCCGATGCGTATCACGGGATTGCCTGCGGGCACGGTGATGATCATCGCCGAGTATAATGACCGCAGCTATCAACCTTTGTCCCGCAATGGCGGGCATGGCACCATTGGGTATCAAGTGTCTGGGGGATCCGCCGATTTGCCCGCAGTTCCCGGCCTGACGGCGCGCAATTTACCGCGCGGGGTTCAGGTGGTGAAAAAGGCGCGCGGCACGGGGCGTTATGCATCCGATGGTTACTTGCCACCGTGTTCGGGGGGGCGGGGCAATCGGTATTCGGTTGATCTGAAGGCCGTGGATGCCGGGGGCGATGTGATTGAACAATTGCGTCGGGTTGCTATTGGCCGTTACTGATTATTCTTCAATATAGATAACAAAGCCCGCGCAAATTGATATCTGCGCGGGCTTTGTTCGTCGTGTGTTCTGTGCTTTGGTTCAGCCGATGACCGGATGCCCACGGCCCATCATGCAGCGAATGATGACGTTACGGCGCAATCCGTCCAGCTCTTCGCTGGCTTCTGCGGCTCCAATCAGTCCACCAATCGCAACCCCCGTGAGCGCACCAGCGACATCATTTGAGTTATCGTCCGCAACGCCAACAATACCGCCAATAACAGCCCCACCAATTGCACCACGCCGCAGATCTTCGGCGCGATAATTGGCGGCAATCGCACGGCATTGACCAAGATCGTTGTTGTAAGACGCATTGGCCACACCATCGAGGACAAGTGGCTTGTCGACTTCGTTTTGGCCACAGGCTGCGGCGGTCAGAATAAGACCTGTGAGAAGAACGGCTCTGATCATGTTGTTTCCTTTGTTATCGAAAATTGGGCAGGGCCCGTTTGATTGATGTCGACGATATAGGGGGGTGAATTTTTAATTACAAGTAAAATAATTTACGTAAAACATAAAAAGCATGTCGATAAACGAAAGGTATCTTCCTTGACCCGACACATAATACATGTCAGACAGCCCCCAACAAAAGGGAGAGGCGTCATGGCACTTGCAGCGCGCATAATAATGGTTTGCAGTCTTGCAATGATGGTTTTGTTGGTTCTGGTGATTGCTGGGCTGATTGTGTTTGCCCAGGATCACACGCCCATGTTTGACATGGTGGGCCTCCCCGAAGGTTTGCCCGGACCAAAACCTTGGGCTTCGGCTTTTATGATCGTTACTTTGCTTTCGGCTTTGGCCTGTTTGGGGCGGGGGTATTGGGCAATTCACCAGATATTGAAAAGAAGCGTTCAGCGCGATTTTTTATTGCTATCCAAGCACTTGAAGTCATGCGCAATAGCGATTGTCTGCTTTTGGGGGATGATCCAAGTTCTGTTGTGGCCTGGGTCCTATGCGATGATTTATCACCTGCCTGACGATATCCGTCCCACGTTGGAATATTTTCCGCTGGATCTTGAATTGGTTTATTTGATCTTGTCATTGCCCCTGTTTGTGACTGCAACCGCCCTGCGGCGCGCGGCCGAGATTGAAGAAGAGAACAGTCAATTTCTGTAAGGGAGGGATGACATGCCAATTGAAATCAATCTCGACCTGATGCTGGTGAAGCGCAAAATCTCATCACGGGAACTTGCTATCCAAGCACTTGAAGTCATGCGCAATAGCGATTGTCTGCTTTTGGGGGATGATCCAAGTTCTGTTGTGGCCTGGGTCCTATGCGATGATTTATCACCTGCCTGACGATATCCGTCCCACGTTGGAATATTTTCCGCTGGATCTTGAATTGGTTTATTTGATCTTGTCATTGCCCCTGTTTGTGACTGCAACCGCCCTGCGGCGCGCGGCCGAGATTGAAGAAGAGAACAGTCAATTTCTGTAAGGGAGGGATGACATGCCAATTGAAATCAATCTCGACCTGATGCTGGTGAAGCGCAAAATCTCATCACGGGAACTTGCTGCGGCGATTGGGCTGTCTGAAACCAATCTAAGCCTTCTCAAAGGTGGCAAGGTCAAAGGCGTGCGTTTCAACACGCTTGAAGCCATCTGCAAACATCTCGACTGTCAGCCGGGCGATATCCTGGAATATATGCCGGAGGGTGAATAACCATGTCCTGGTTTGAAGATTTGGCAGGGGTGCCTGAGGGCGATGCAGACACTGTGCGCGCGGCTTTTGACGTGCGTGGCGATACTTTGATCAGCCGTTCCACAGGGCGAAAGATGCAGGCGGGTCAGCTTACAATCCCGTCATTATCTGAACTGCGTGGGGCAGAGTATAAGGCCGCAGGGCAAAACACGCTTCGCGAAGTCGTTGCAGATGTCACAGCGCTGCACGCTGCGCCGGAAAATGCTGGCGCGGTGTTCCAGGTGGCGTCTCAGTTCAATTTACTGGAAATGATTGGGCCATCGGTGTCGCCACTAGATGGGATCGCGGGGTATGAATATGACCTGACCCAGGGACCGGCCTGCGCGATTGCTTGCGGGGCGGGCACGATCTGGCGAAATTACTTTACGACCCTGTCTGGGGATGTCGGCCAATGCCGCAGTCAGATTGATACATTGTTCGACGTAGGGGCCGTGTTGGGAAATCAGCAAAATGCAATCTGGCAGATGAAAAATGGATATGTTCTGCCGGGCGAAGAAGCCTTGGCACAGCTGCGGGGTAAGATTCTGAGAATGAGCGAAGCCGCGCGCGATGAAGTTCGGAGTTTGCTGCGCATTGGTCTGCAGCAGGACACGGAAGTGACGATCGGTGGCAGTGGAGCGCTTGTTTCACAGGTCTATGCCAGTGCTTTGCCTGTGTCCTATAACAATTTGCCTGAATGGGATTGGGAACCTTTTGCGCGCCTTGTTCTGGAGGCCTCATATGAGATGACACTTCGGATTGCCGCTGCAAATCGTGAGCGTGGCGTTTCTGACAAACTATTTCTGACACTGCTGGGGGGCGGGGCCTTTGGAAACCGGATGGAATGGATCACTGACGCCATTGATTACGCTTTGCGTCAGGTGAATGCCGCCGGGCTGGATATCCGAATTGTCAGCTATGGGCGCGTGCATCCGGGCCTGGCCGGTTTGCTTTCTGATCATGGTTGACGGCGAGTGACCGGTAGGCCCGTATGATCTGGCAAGGAATGGTGGGGAGCGAGCCACAGGGCAAGTTCAGTCAGAGCACCAGACATCCGGTAGCGCAAGAGGGCAGCGAGGCTGTATAGATCAGCCGCGCTGCCAGTGATTGGATTGATGTGATCAGATTACTTCGTATTCGCTTCCGCATGGGGTTGATCTATGGTGATTTTCCACATGCCGTCGTCTTGACGCTGCATAACCACCACGGACAGGCCTTCATCGGTGATCACGCTGTTATTTGGCCCTGTGCCGGTCATGGACCAAGGGGCAATATGTAGGGCGGTGTCGCCAGAAACCCAGATGCTTTCGCGCTCAAAGGTAATGTGCGGGCTGATGGCGGCGAATTCTTGATAGGCGGCGGTCAGCATGTCGGGGCCGCGAAATTCGGTGTCCCCCAAGACCAGCAAGCCATCTGCGGTATAGCTTTCGACAACAACCGGCACATCGCCGCGCCCCATGGCGGATGTCATGCCGTGGACCAATTCCTGGGTTGCGATCTTGTCGTCTGCGCGCAATGGCGAAACCAGCAACCCAGTTGTAATCGCCAAAGCCAGCGCGGTAGTTTTGATAAAATAGTTCATATTCTGTGTCCTCAGATTCGGTTGAAGGGACAGCTATAAACCAGGGCTGCTGACAGCCTTATGTCAGGAAGGATCCTGTATTTTCATTTCTTGCTTGGGTACAAAAAAAGCCGCGCAAGGCAGGGCCCGCGCGGCTTTAGATTTTCAACGAAGGGAAGCTTAAGCTTCGTCTTCAGATGCGTCTTCTGGAGTAGACACGAGACCGCTGTCGTCGTCGTCAGATGCGGCAGCGCCGATATCGTCAAACAGTTCAGCGATTTCGAATTCTGCTTCAGCTTCTGCTTCTGCGGCCAATTCCTGAATGGATTTGCCGGAAGCTTGAAGTTGCGCTTCTTCTTCTGAACGCGCAACGTTCAGTTCGATAGTCGCGCTTACTTCAGCGTGCAGACGTACATGCATGCTGTGCAGGCCAAGGGCTTTGATTGGGGCAATCAGAGAAATCTGTTTGCGATCCAATGTGAAGCCACCGGTTTCTGCAACTTCTGCTGCGTCACGTGGGGTAACAGAGCCGTAAAGCGAACCAGCGTCAGACGCGGAACGAATCACGATGAACTGTTGACCGTCAAGCTTTTCAGCCAAAGCAGCAGCTTCGTTTTTGGTTTCAAGGTTACGTGCTTCGAGCTGAACTTTCTGTGCTTCGAAAGAGGCGATGTTTGCTTTAGAAGCAGTCAGCGCTTTTTTCTGTGGCAGCAGGAAGTTACGTGCGTAACCTGGTTTTACGTCGACAACTTCGCCCATTTGGCCAAGTTTAGCGACACGTTCGAGAAGGATAACTTGCATCGATCAGATCCTCACTTAACAGCGTAAGGAAGCAGAGCGAGAAAGCGAGCGCGTTTGATAGCGCGGGCCAGCTCACGCTGTTTCTTTGCGGAAACTGCGGTGATACGGGAAGGAACGATTTTGCCGCGCTCAGAGATGTAGCGTTGCAGAAGACGTGTGTCTTTATAATCGATCGCAGGTGCATTGTCGCCAGAGAATGGGCAAACTTTGCGACGGCGGAAAAATGGTTTAGAAGCCATGAATTACAGTCCTTTTCTAAAGCTGATTAGCGACGTTCGCGGCGTTCGCCACGTTCTTCGCGTTTCTGCATTTGTACGGACGGCAGTTCTTTGTGCTCGTCAACTTTGATGGTCAACACGCGCATAACGTCGTCGTGCAAACGCATCAGGCGTTCCATTTCTTGAATGGCTGGTGCTGGCGCATCAGAACGCAAAAAGGCGTAGTGGCCTTTACGGTTCTTGTTGATTTTGTAAGCCATAGTTTTGACACCCCAGTACTCGCTATCAACGAGTTTACCTTCGTTGTCCGCAAGGACAGTGCCAAAATGTTCGATAAGACCTTCAGCTTGCGTGTTGGAAAGATCCTGACGCGCGATGAAGACATGCTCATATAGCGGCATGTGTGCTCCGTTCATTTTTCGGGCGCATTTCAAAGGATAGGCCAACAACCGGATACGACCCATCCACGAGAGACTGCGCGGTTCATATATTTTGTACCCGGACGGCGCCTTATAGGGGGGAATGGGGGATGGGGCAAGGGGCAAGGGGGTGTGAACGGGTATCTATCGTGCGGACTTGATGGCCATTTGGGGCCCACCGCCGGCTAATGACGGTTTCCAGCCTATTCTGTTGAAAAACTCTTGGTTTTCGCGGGAGTGCCTCACAGACTGAATGGCTTTCGCCGCAGCTTTATAGGACGGCTCTGGCCTGAATTGGGTTTGGTGCCAGTTTAGCTAATTTTTTGAGGTTCTGGGCGGTTGCGGCGAGGATAAATTCATCATGAGCGCCACATGCATTGCTGGCAGGGTCATGGCAGAGCCATGATCCCGAGAGGGGCCACGCAATCGGAGCCGGCCTAGGCCGTGAATGCGTTTTAAATGGGCGAATGACATTTCGACCTTTTTGCGTAACTTTCTCGAGATGGCATATTGCTGCGTTTGCGATAGGGCTCGGGCGACATCACGGGAGGGTTCATAGATTGAACGCGTAACTTTTCGTTGTGGTTCTTTAGGTGTACAGTGTTGTTTAAGCGGGCATGCCTCACAATCAAATTTTCGGGCGCGGTAGCGGATGGTGGCATCTTTATTGGGGCCAGATCTTGGTGTGGTGAATGCACACCTATATTGCTTTAGCTCTTTGCCGCAGGGGCAAATATAGAGATCATTTTCCGCATCAAAGGTAAAGTCAGCCCGCTCAAACGTACCATCCTTTCGGCCTAATTTATCAATCACAGGGATATGCGGCGCAATCCCGCGCTTCTCCACAAGCCAATCCAACATTGGACCTGAGCCATAAGCGGTGTCCATTGCCCGACAGGGCATTGCGCAGCAATGTCCCGAGAGGGGGCGATCAAGCGCTCGGGCATCAGGCCATGCACCTCATGGACGCGGTCAATCATGGTTTTGACGGCGTCCACCTCCGCCTGGCGAATGGACCGTGTTGGCTCGACATCCAGAATGACGGCGTTGTCCGTATCGATCAAATAGTTCGTAGAATACGCAAAATACGCGGGGCCACCACGTGCGCCTGTCCATTGGGAAGCCGGATCTGCATGTGAGATAAACTTTGGAACCACAGGGCTGGCAGCACCAAAAGCCGCGTCATCCAACGTGTCTAAATATTCGCGAACTGCACGCGGGGCTTCATCTGGGTTTATCGTTTTGGGATTCCAATCAGCCTTTGGTGTGGATTGCTGGCGGTGGCATCCGCTGCAATGATACTCGCATCTGCCGCGTACCTCTGACCACTTGCAAGGCCAGCTTCAATGCACTGCGCCACAACGCTTTCAAACACATGCCGCAGTAAATCACTATCACGGAACCTGCCCCTCTCGGGACATTGCTCCGCAATACCCTGCCGGGCAACGTATGACGGTTCTTCGAAAATGTAGAGTGATCTGGAATTGTGTCCGTCAAATCCAACTTGCAAAACCAGCGATAGGCCAAGTTGAGATGGACTTCATCACACAAACGCCGTTCAGAACGAATGCCCATGATATAGCCAACCAACAACATGCGCATCATCAATTCAGGATCAATCGAGGGACGCTCAGTTGAGCTATAAAACTGCGCCAGATGCGCACGCACCCCAGATAGATCGATGATACCGTCAATTGCCCGCAAGACATGATCAACAGGAACATGATCCTCGATAGAGAAGTCATAAAACAGGGCGCTTTGCGCTTCTTGCCTTGGTCCCAACATCCAAACAATCTCCCATCTCAATAAGGAAATTGAATCAGTCAGGCGTGACTAAATCAACAAGAGTTTTTCAACAGAATAGGCAGATAGCGGTCCTATATCATCAGCTCAGTGGGTGCATCGAGTCAAACAAATGCAAGTCAGGAAGACCCGGAGAAGGTGATGTCGTGGCCACATCTGCTGATGGAACTGATGTCCTGCGATATCAAAGAAAATCACCATCAGCTGACCTCACCGGGAATATCGAGGCGGTTTCAATGTGGGCCGGACAAGGCGTATCAACTGTCAAAGAAGTTCAATCCGCAAGCGATATCGTTCGTGAAATCGTCTATGAAGCGAAAGTTACCTTGAAACGCATTCAGTACGTTTAGAAACATGGTGAATGCCAGCAAACGGACATCGATAGCACCTACAACGAATTCACACGTTATCTGCTGACCAGACCACGAAACAGTTTGCAGTTTATGATGACATTCAGCCTAAAGCAGAAGTTGGTTCCCTCGGTTTGCTTGATTAAGGTGGTCATGCAATCCTAATGGGTCTGCTTCACGGCAATCAATGTGTGCCGCAATTTCCTTGATGTATAATGTAACGACAGCCGTCGCCATATGCCAGCAGGAGTGTTAATTGGTAGCAATGCCTCGCTCGCATTTGTTTAAAATATACCGGAGGAGCCATTTGTTGTGATTTGCATTAAATGGCTTCTTTAGAACGGACTGAGTGCATAAAATGAAGCAAGCTTTTGTTTTGCAGGGTAACTGTATCGCAAGACCTTGGCGAACCCAGTTTGAAGTGAGCGTTTGGCCCATCTAGGGATGCCCATCCAAGTATTCCGAATATCGAGTGGCCAATATACTGACCTCCCGCCATTCCAGCAGTCGCGAAAGATACAAAAGCCAACCCGGGTCCTTCGCGCTGAAGGCAAAACGCTCCATCAACCTTTCAACTCCGGGCTCTTCCAGTGCACACAGCAGGTATTCGCGATCCATTTTTGGCATGCCTACAAACCAACGATGCAGATCCTTGGGTATCGTTCGGTGGTTCTGATGTGAACAGATGTGGCCCCGCGCTAGCGCTGTCCAAAATCTCAGACTTCGCAACGGACGTCCGGTCTGAAACTCTTCCATAATGTCCTGTATTCGACCGCCGAACAACGACAAGAAACACAATGCGCCGTCAAGGCCGCGGGCTCTTTGGGCCACGCAATACCGGACAACGTCGGACAAATAGTCTTGAATTTGCGTTTGCAATGTCGCATCCAACCTTGGAACAACCCCAGTTTGAAACAAACACTCCACTATGCCGAACGGCGATAGGTGGGAGGGGCGAATTGATTTGTTGCCAGTCACGCCCGATGATTGCACCACCCAACGTCCGTATTCTGTAACCACATGGGTTAGCATCACACGGGCCTCAAAACGCGCATCATCATCAGTCTCTAAGCCCATCGCGCCGAGCCCGCCAAGATATTGCGCGACGAGGGCGGTTGTCAGGTCCGGTGCGGGTGTTCGCCGCAATGCCCAGACGGAATCAGGGTCGATACAACGGTCACAATCACAGGCCAGAGCTAATACTTGTAGGGGCTGGTTCGGCAGCTCAGCGACGAGCGCATCCGCCTGAGCGGTGATCGTTCGGGCCATCACCAACAGCTCAGCCTTTGTGTATCCGGTTCTGATCGCCATAGCGCCCTCGCTTTATGCAATTCGAAATTTAGAGCAAGCCTGCGCCATGTGTGTGCTCAAGTTGTTTGGCAAGCTTTATCTCTGAAATGTAAACGCGCATTCATCCCTGATAATCCCATTTCCTTAGGTATTCAATCTTGTTGAGCTGGTGGGGAGTGAGGGTCGCCAAAAACCTATGGTTTGGGCAAGGCGGTTTCACTAAATGCTTGCAACCATCCCATTGGCCCGGAAACTCAACAAGGGCAAATTGTATGTTTCGCAAGAAGCACGGTCAGTTGGTCGTGTCTCTTTTTATTTGGAGCTCAGCGTTCTGGTGCCGCTACTTTGCAAAGGTCGCTATCTGCCTATTCTGTTGAAAAACTCTTGTTGATTTAGTCACGCCTGACTGATTCAATTTCCTTATTGAGATGGGAGATTGTTTGGATGTTGGGACCAAGGCAAGAAGCGCAAAGCGCCCTGTTTTATGACTTCTCTATCGAGGATCATGTTCCTGTTGATCATGTCTTGCGGGCAATTGACGGTATCATCGATCTATCTGGGGTGCGTGCGCATCTGGCGCAGTTTTATAGCTCAACTGAGCGTCCCTCGATTGATCCTGAAT
>NZ_JWIF01000044.1 GCF_000812685.1 Halocynthiibacter namhaensis | reverse complement strand
GGCCAACAATGAGTAAACTGAACGAAGCGCAAAACGCCATCGAAGTGCAGGCTGGACAGCTTGTGGCACTTCAAATGCTACTGGAATGCGTGATAGCCGAAGGCATCAGAACAGAGATGCTCGATGAACAGACGATTATCCAAATCCTTGATCACGGCATCCTGACGTTCCAAAATAACCAAAACATGAATGATCGCGAAAGCTTTGGTGCAATCGGCGTACTAAC
Source organism: Halocynthiibacter namhaensis (assembly GCF_000812685.1). Classification (GTDB taxonomy): domain Bacteria; phylum Pseudomonadota; class Alphaproteobacteria; order Rhodobacterales; family Rhodobacteraceae; genus Halocynthiibacter; species Halocynthiibacter namhaensis. The sequence continues at coordinate 3,506 of NZ_JWIF01000044.1, read as the reverse complement.
CAGTGCTGCTGATACCATAATACGCGCTAAAGACGCCAAAATACTGCCCTGATACCGCTTACACAGCATCGGCCAGTTGGCCTTTGTGAACCAGATCACCTGCACTCCATCGACGAACTGGTTTGAACGCTACAGAACCAAAGGCGGAACAACCATTAGAGTCGAACGCGCTCTTCAAATCCAAGCCATTAGAGTCATCAGGTAACATGTCTATGGACTCTTCGGAAACGGTTACAACACAAGGCTGTGCTGCCGGCAACTTCATATCCAATGCAAACAAATTAGCGACAAGTTCTCCTGCAAGATGATCAAAGCCCAACTCTTCATGAAAATCTTTGTACTTCGCGTAGACTTCCAGCTCTTCGCCATCATCAGTTTCGCAGCGGCACAACATCGGGTGAGATCTACCAGACTTAGCCCTGTCAACATATTCTGTTACACTTACAGTTAGCACCTCAGACAGCGTCCCAAATTGTTCACATACCTTATCCACATAACTACTGATTGTGGCAAGCCTTAGAGTGTTACTTTTGGCGAGCATATATGCGCAGATTTGCATGGTGTCGCTTTTTGGTATCCGGCGCACCCGAGGGGCAAGCTCGTCGAGCCAACCTCAGGTCCGTTTCGTCATAGTGGCTCGACATGTGTTGCGTATCACCTTGCCGTGGGCCGAATGTGGCCAGAGCAAGGTGGGGCACTGGAAAAATTTGATGGCGCTAGAGGGGCGTTTCGAAGTACTAGTATTACGATATTTGAGAAACAAACGAGCAAGCCTAATAATGATCATTTATACTCGCGGTACTGCCAAAATTGAACATTCCGAAAGTAAAGAAGTATTCCAAATTTATGATGACGAATTGGAATGGGAAGTTGTGGGCGGAGACGAGCGACCTATGGGGCAAGAAACCATCTACGAAGCTTTTGTAGACCATGATGATTTGGGTGACTTGCGGTGGTCGATTTCTGAGTATCCTGCGGGAGCTGAAAACTTCAGTGATACAAATGCTGGTGTGCATCGCATAATTTCTGATTTTGACTATGGCTTGGAACATGAACCGGAATTTGATGACGAAGATCCAATTGGTCTACGTGACAAACTAAAAGCTAGTCCTGAATGGGCATCGGCTCTGACCAAAGGGTCATTGGTCAAACTTCTCGTTGAGTGGTTTCACCATTTGTACGAAGATCCGGCCAATGAAACCACATACAATAGTCGTGAAGGCGGCTATCTCTATATAAAGGGCGGGCCATACAACGCCGAACAAGAATTGCGCGACAATTTTGAAGATGTTGTTCCAGAAGACGCCCTCATGGCTGCGGTTGACGAAATTCAAAGTGAAGGCCTTTTTGATTGGGCACCTTCTTCACGACACCAAGCTAGTGTTGATTTCTATGAGGACGCGATAGCGGATGACTATCCGCCAGGCGGTGAGGCTTCATTCGAACTACTTAGCGAGATCGCTGCTTCTGAACCTTCCATTGGTATCGGTAGTGCTGAAGAAAAAGCAACGCGTGCGGTTGTCCTTGATCAGATATCTGCTCTAAAAGATGCGCTGCCAAAGCCCGCTTCACATGGAGGAATCGGTCACAACCATCCACCTGAAGAATTTGAGCTGCACGGCGATGAACTAGAAGAAACTGCTAAGAGTCTTGATGCGATTGAGGTGGAGCTGGCTTCGGATGATCCTAGCGCCGAAGTCGTGGCAAAAAAGGCGTCGCTTCTCAAGAAAGTAGTCGGTTGGGTGGCTGGGAAAATTGATACCACCGTCGAAGAGTTCTGTAAGTCATTTGGCAAGAACCTTGGCACAGCAGCAGCTTACGGCCTTCCCGCTGCAATTCTAACCTCTCCATACTGGGGAAAAGTTGCAGTGATGCTCGGCTCCTTGAAGGATTGGTTGCTCATCGCATTGGGCATGTAACCCGATTAGCATTTTTGCTCGGTTTTCGTTAACTGCGGCCGTAAGCAGCAGCCTTCACCAGGGGCTCAAACCCGATTTTGGCTGCGCCTTCAACAAGTTTCGCAATGAACCGTTCGTGTGACTTTGTAAGTGCCGCTAACTGCGCAAGGCAGTTATCAATGCCAAGCGCAGTGAATGGCATCAATCAGCCTTGCATGATGAGATTACCACTTCGGGGTGACACTTGTGATTTCAACCCACTTTCAAAATTTTCCGATATATCTGCAGAGAGGGACTTCAAATCTAACACTTCTGCTCCATCTGTCCATCAGTAGACATGAACGGAATGATATTATGGGCGGATTTGTTAGAGTATCAGCAGGCCAAGCTTGCAAGGTAGCGGAAGCATTCGATGGTCGTTGGGAATGGAAGGCCACAAATTCAACGGTAAAAGAAGCTATCGACGCTGATGGTTGCGTGGTCGCTTACCTTGACGGAACAGGACATTATGTACACACCTCGTACGCCAACCTTGACCTTTCCCATATCATCGCCTGATTTATGCATCTGTCTAAATGGGCCTGCACTTCAGTCTAATTCGGCGCGGCGAGCTATAGCTATACAAAACTGGCCCAAAACCAGTTTATAACTGTTTATAACTTTGCATGATAAACAGACCACGAAGCGGAAGCGCTTTAAGTTATTGATATTTAAGGAAAAAGTGGTGCCCCCACACGGACTCGAACCGCGGACCTACTGATTACAAATCAGTTGCTCTACCAGCTGAGCTATAGGGGCACTAACGCTGCGTTTAAGGCGTTTTATTGGGGGCTTCAAGAGGGTTTTTAATTTTTTTGTGGAGAGCACGAATTTTTTAACGGAAATATCTCGTCTCTGTTCGGTTGGATTCGTTTCTTGAGAAAACCGCGATGCTTTCTTCACCGCGTAGGCCTGCCAATACAATGCGGATCTTCTCTTCTGCTGAATAAGTCTGTCGGGTCTTGCGGCGAATACTCTTGACCACCTTGGGGGACACATCAGAAAAAATTCACCTCCATCTTCACGTACTATTTGCGGGAAGCCAATTTGGAGGCTGACGCTGACCTCGTCCTCAAAGACTTACTGCCTCGCCTCTTCATGACTTTGCTTTGACGGGTGGTCATGGCCTCACCATCGGTCAGCGCGCCAAGGAAGTTCTTGAGGCCAGTCGCGGCAATCTCAGGGCTGGCCCCGCCGGATAGAAACGCTGCCGAAAGTGCTGCGATCTCAACCTCGGCCAGACCCGCTGTTTGCGCCACAGCCCCTTGGCGGCGAATGATATCCACCAGCCCCGGCGCGGACGCATTCATATTGTTTGAGAGGTGGTTGATCGCATCCCCAAGGCCAAGCGCTTGCGATTGGCTCAGCCCCATTGCCTTGCGCCACTGCGCCATGGATGCGCCGGATTGCTCGGCTGAGATATCAAAGGCCACGCCCATCTGGGCCGCATCGCGCGCAAATGCAATAAGCTGGGCGCGTTCCTCATCATCGGGCAGCGCTGAATCAACCACACCGGCCTGACCTGCCGCCTCAATGATTGCCGCAATGCCCTCGGCGGCTATGGGGAGC
>NZ_JWIF01000043.1 GCF_000812685.1 Halocynthiibacter namhaensis | reverse complement strand
TTCCTTCATCTGCGCCCGCTCTGACAACGTCAGACCCTCCCGATCTCCTGTCTCAATCGATTGTTTATTAACCCAGTCCCGAAGCGTTTCGGGGCTGCATCCTATCTTCTTCGAAATCGATCTGAAGCACTCAGATCGCGTCCGATAATCCGCTTCATTCTCAAGCACCAAGCGCACTGCGCGCGCCCGGACTTCTGTTGAAAAACGGTTTCCTGAATTTCCTTTGATCATGACTTATCTTCCAAGCTTTATGATCTCCGGTAAACCCGGTCTGGTTCATGGATCGCTTTCGCTATGAACCTCTGCCAAGCAGGGTCGCCATCCACCGGACGTGGTTTTTGATCGACGCGCCACCACCAGAACATGCGCAGCAGTGTCAGGAGCAGGATCACAATACCCAAGGGAACATGAAACATCAGGATTTCTTCTTTGGCAGCGCTGTCAGTCATTGACGCAGCCCTGAAGCCGGAGCCTAGCAGGGCGAGAATGAAGATTGCGCTCAGCCAGTGGATGGTGATGGCAACCGATCCATATTGGGTTGGGGTGCTTTTCATATGACTTGCCTCCTAGTTCCGATAGACTCAGCCTACTGACCGGTGATTGCTGCGCGATAGGCGCGGGTGACTACATAGCCGCTAAGAAATTCTTCCCGCGTCAAGAATGCATCGTCGTTTTTATCGGCACGGCGGAAGTCCCACACCATCGACTTATGATACTCACGCCGCTCGATCTCGCCGTCACCGTCGTGGTCCCAAATTGCAAAAATATATTTTGTGCGGTTTCATAGGCACGTTCTTGGCCCGCATCTTCGGCGATGATACTGAAACCGAAGTCCCATGCAGTGAACTCGCCTAGATCAATTGATCCGCTTTCATCAGAGCCCATTGACACGAAGATGTCCTGACCGAAATTGACGAATTCACCCATATCCGCAGCGCCAGCTGGGTTATCCTCAATCGATCCGTAGATCAGTTCTGAAAGTTCACGACCGGGTGTCGCCTCGTCCGATTGAGCCAGTCCAGCGCTTGGGAGAGCCAGCAGCAGTGCGCAAGTTGCTGTTAAAGTTCTCATCTATACGTCCTCATTGATTCGCATTGCATAGCAAGCTATATACCATTGCATAGCAAGCTATATACCATTGCATAGCAAGCTATATACTATTGCATAGCAAGCTATACACTATTACATAGTTAGCTATGCAATGCTAAACAGCAACTATGGAATTTGATCGCATGAACTCCGCAGGATATCTCGTGAACAACATGGCCCGCTTGCTTGCCGAGATGCTCCGCAAGCGCATCGCCCCCCTTGGTGTCGTCCCGGGGCAGTTTCCGGCGTTGCTTGCGCTATGGGAAAAGGATGGTTTGACCCAAAAAGAGCTGCTGGCCAAGCTGGATATCGAACAGGCCACACTCGCAAATACTGGTCTTGTCCCGGTTTAGTTCCGGTCTCTTTTGAGCAATGTTTGCTATGAAGGAGATTGAGAATGGCAACGAGATACACTGACGAGTTTCGCCGTGATGCAGTGCGTATCGCAACGACCAGTGGACTGACACGACCACAAGCGGCTTCTGATTTGGGGGTTGGGCTTTCGACGCTGAACAAGTGGGTCCAAAAGCATCAGTATGATGACCTGATGTCGGGTCCTCACGAAGACGTTGAGAAAGAGAACGAACGCCTTCGCAAGGAAGTCCGGCTGCTGCGAGAGGAGAGGGAAGTATTAAAAAAGGCGGCGATCTTCTTTGCAGGCCAAAGCCGGTGAGGTTCGCCTTCATTGACGCCTGGAAAGAAGTTTGGTCCGTGGAATTTCTCTGCCGTATCATGCAGGTCACATCGCGTGGTTATCGTGCGTGGCGGGCTCGCCCGATGAGCCAGCGGCAGCGAGGCGATATGGTTATTCTGGCGCATATCCGAGAGCAACATCGTCTGAGCCTGCATAGCTATGGTCGACCACGCATGACCGCAGAATTGCAGGAAATGGGGCTGAGGGTTGGGCACCGCCGGATTGGCCGCCTAATGCGCATGAACGGCATCAAGACCGTCAGGACCCAGAAATACAAGGTGACCACGGACAGCAACCATGCGTTCAACATCGCGCCCAACTTGCTGGATCAGGATTTTTCTGCCGATGGGCCAAATCAAAAATGGGCGGGTGATATCTCGTACATTTGGACCAGCGAGGGTTGGCTCTATCTGGCGGTGATCTTAGATCTCTATTCTCGGCGCGTCATCGGCTGGGCTGTCAGTAATCGTATGAAGCGAGATCTGGCGATCCAGGCGTTGGACATGGCCGTGGCCATGCGACAACCTCCCAAGGGCTGCATTCACCACACAGATCGTGGAACGCAATACTGCTCACATGACTACCAGAAGCGGTTGTCAAAGCATGGCTTCAAAGTCTCGATGAGCGGAAAAGGAAATTGCTACGACAATTCCATGGTGGAAACGTTCTTCAAATCGCTCAAGGCAGAGCTGATCTGGCGCAACCGCTGGGAAACCAGACGCCAGACTGAAGGGGCCATCTTCCAGTATATCAATGGGTTCTATAATCCACGACGGCGTCATTCATCGTTAGGTGGCAAAAGCCCCTTGGCCTTCGAACGAAAGGCTGCCTAAATGAGTTGAGAGACCGGAACGTAACCGTGACAAGACCA
>NZ_JWIF01000042.1 GCF_000812685.1 Halocynthiibacter namhaensis | reverse complement strand
CTTGCGAAGGCGTTCGTTCTCTTTCTCAACGTCTTCGTGAGGACCCGACATCAGGTCATCATACTGATGCTTTTGGACCCACTTGTTCAGCGTCGAAAGCCCAACCCCCAAATCAGAAGCCGCTTGTGGTCGTGTCAGTCCACTGGTCGTTGCGATACGCACTGCATCACGGCGAAACTCGTCAGTGTATCTCGTTGCCATTCTCAATCTCCTTCATAGCAAACATTGCTCAAAAGAGACCGGAACTAAACCGGGACAAGACCACTTCACACTGCCCAAAAAGATAGTGCCGCTTTAGCCTCTGTTTAAAAAAACATTTTCAACGAATGTATCCCGATGACTGGGATGGCCGGAAAGGCGGGTGCCTGCATAACTCCGCGTGCACTAAATGTTGGGGGTCAAGAATAGGGCATTAGGGGATTGAGTCGATGGTCGAGTATTATGTGATATTACGGCGTGCCAAGCGTCATGCGTTCAAATTCGCTGTAACTTCTCTGACTCCGCACTTGCGCTGTTGGGCACGACTTGCCCTTTCCACATCTGCATTGGCGTTTGCATTTGCATCTCCAGGATGGTCAGCAAACGAATGTGGGCCTGATGCGTCTGGACAAGGGGCAAACGACTGTGGCCTGTTTATTCCCCAAATCAATAATGGCATCACTTACTTGAACTCCGATGGGATCACATTGGATCTCAATAACTCGGCGGCCACAATCACGAGAGCCGCCGGTGGCGGCATAGCTGCTATTGACCTGCGAGACACCGATACCGGTACCGGAGATCTCATCGTGAATGCTACTGACTTTGATAGGATGTCTAATTTCCAGCGTGGCATTTTCATCCTCAAGGCTGGTGTTTCTGGAGATACATCCGTTACTCTTAACAACGGCACGATCCAGACTATTAACGGCCAGACGTCCTCCCATGGCGCCGCAATTTATATGGCACCTACTGCAACTGGTAACGCTTCCATTACGGTGGACGGCGGCACAATTATAACAGATGGCTTAAATAGTGCTGGTCTGTCTATCAATAACGCAGGCCAAGGCAATGCTTCTATTGTGATTAATGGCGGACAAATTGAATCGCGTAGCACCGCAAACCCTGGCGCAATCAGCATGGTTACGAATTTAACCTCTACCGCAAGTTCTTCTATTGTGATGAATGATGGCGATGTACGCACGGGGATTGGGTCTGCGGGGCTAAATTCTGGTGGGATAATTGCGCGAAACCTGGGGCTTGGTACTGCACATGCTGAAATACATGCTGGAACGGTAGCCGTCAGGGGGGCAGGTCTCAGTCAGGGGGGGGGTGGGCGCGATGCCTGGTTGTCACTAAGCTCTGGGGTGGCTGCAGTTATTGGCAGCGCTACCATTGGTGCTACTAGACCTCAAAACGCTACAAATACGAGCCTGGCATCTGCTCTCATGACAGGTGGTCATATTACTGTAAGCGGTATCAGGGCAGTATTTTGGCGTCTTTAGCGCGTATTATGGTATCAGCAGCACTGGTTAGTACGCCGATTGCACCAAAGCTTTCGCGATCATTCATGTTTTGGTTATTTTGGAACGTCAGGATGCCGTGATCAAGGATTTGGATAATCGTCTGTTCATCGAGCATCTCTGTTCTGATGCCTTCGGCTATCACGCATTCCAGTAGCATTTGAAGTGCCACAAGCTGTCCAGCCTGCACTTCGATGGCGTTTTGCGCTTCGTTCAGTTTACTCATTGTTGGCCGCCAATCTTTCAGTTCTTGGGTTGAAGGGGTAGTTCCAGGGCATGAGTTCGTCGATGCGGGCGGCGGGATGTCCTGCGGCGATGGCTTCAAGTGTTGCCTTGAGGTAGGCGTAAGGCTCGACGTCGTTAAGCTTGCAGGTCTCGATGAGGGACGCGATGCGCGCCCAGGTTCTGCCACCTTC
>NZ_JWIF01000041.1 GCF_000812685.1 Halocynthiibacter namhaensis | reverse complement strand
GGCCTACCCAGTTCACTTCCGTTAGTAATTGACACTCTTTGGTCTTGTCGCGGTTTAGTTCCGGTCTCTTTCGAGCAATGTTTGCTATGAAGGAGATAGAGAATGGCAAAGAGATACACAGACGAGTTTCGGCGTGATGCGGTGCGCATGGCGACGACGAGTGGCTTAACGCGGCCTCAACTTTCATCAGATTTAGGGGTTGGGCTTTCGACGCTGAACAAATGGGTTCAACAGCATCAACACGATGACCTGATGTCAGGACCGCATGAAGACGTTGAGAAGGAGAACACGCGGCTTCGCAAGGAAGTCCGTCTGCTGCGCGAGGAGAGGGAAGTGTTAAAAAAGGCGGCAATCTTCTTTGCAGGCCAAAGCCGGTGAGATTTGCGTTCATCGACGCCTGGAAAGAAGAATGGCCAGTTGAGTTCCTGTGCAAAGTTATGCGGGTCACATCACGTGGTTTTCGCGCGTGGCGGGCTCGCCCGATGAGCCAGCGTCAACGCGATGATATGGTGATCCTGGCTCACATCCGTGAACAGCATCGCTTAAGCCTGCAAAGCTATGGGCGGCCTCGGATGACCACGTTGGAGGACGCCTGGCAGGCCTTCGACCTTGTCGATCGCGCGCACAAAGCCTCCGCCGCGGCGATCACATTGCGCTGCGACCCCGGCCAGCAGGATCGCGCGACCCTGAGCGGCATGCCTTTGAACGAGGGCATGGGAGTCCAAATGGGACAAGCAGGAACAGACATGGCGATGGCATCCTGCGGTCAGCGGAACCATACGACAGCCCAAGCCTATCAGGGTGACGCCTTGTCGATGGCCCAACGAATAAAAGGACAAGCCGAGTTACAAAAGGTAGCCAACCAAGGGGGCCCCGAATTGTTTGAATTCAAATAGGATACGCTGACGGCGGCAGGTGTTTTTTCAGGATTTCGGTGTGAACCCCGAAAGAAACACCCTGCCCCGCCATGAACCGAGAGAGAGCAGCCTCTCAAAACCGAAGCCGCGCACATGAAAGGAAAACCACAAGCCGTCTTGAAGCCCTCAGCATCATCGCAAGGGCGCTGCATAGGAGAACAATATGTTTGACCTTTCCAACGATACCATGTTCAGCATGCGTGCATTCATGGCATCACATTCTGAAGCCGTGCAAAATGCTGCTTTTTTACTCGGCGGTCGCCCAGCATTGCGTAATGCGAAAACGCTCCTGGATGAGATCGCGTCCACGCTCGTCATGACGCGCCGGCTCGGCCATCTGCTTCTCGACCTTCATGCGTTGCTAACTCTTCAAAATGTCCATCACGACGACACCATTGAGGCTGCGTGTTTTGCTGACCTCGACCCAGCTTCGCCCATTGTTGAAGACATCTGCGCTCTCAGTGATGAACTCGAGGATGAAATGCAAAAGCTGGAAGAAGTAGAATTGAGCGCTGCATTGTCCCTTCGTTTGGCGGCCTAATCGACCGGCCGAACCGCGCCGGATCCACATTCCTCGGACCTGGCGTCTTGAGAGGTCGCATTTTGCGGCCTCAGATCCATAGGAGATTTTAATGCACATCGAAATCGAACGTAAAGTGCACGAGATGACACTCGAAACACTGGTTCTTGGTCGACTGCTGGCCAATGAATGGCTGGACAGTACTCTGGTTCCAAGCGGCACCAACAAATCTGTCATTCTCGGAGCCCTTCATTCACTTCAGGCCCGAAACGGCTTCAAAACTGTCGATGCAGAACTCGTTGAGCTCATGGAAGAAAAAATTCGCAAGTCTCTCAACGAAATCCGCGAAGGCAAAGGCGATGCAGCATTCTCGCAAGATGTCGATTTGGTCTGGGAACACGATCAAAAAGTCATTGAATATGTGAACCTGGCTTATCGTTTGAAGCAGTTCAAAGCTGCCAAAGTTGCGCTGGACGATAAACTGGCTGCGATTCGCGAGGCGGGCGCTCTTTTGGCCTCTGTGTTCTAATACCGTAATGGCCAAGCCGGGGCACATGGCGCTGCCCCGGCATAAATGTTCCATTCTTAGATGAGAGATTTGTGTTTCCGTTGATGGATAGTAACCCAAAACTGGGCCCGGTCATTCACCCTGACCTGCGCCAGCAACAGGCCAGACAGGCAAAATCGCCACTCAAGCTGCCCAGATCGAAACCCAGATGTGTTTTCTACATTAAGGCCAGATGTACGGCACATGAAGCAGATAAGACTATCCGTGAGGCCGATCTCTTGCTGTCCAGAACAGAGTAGAGAATCTGTGATATATGAACCGAGTTTCGGACATAGCCCCAGCCGAACTCAGCTCACTTACTTCACGACGAAGAATTGGATTTGCGACGCGGATCAGTCACATGTGGCATCAAGGGTTCCTTCGCATATGGCAACCCAAGACCTGGCGGCTTGTCCCCCCATCGCATATGGGGAGTAACCTAGGTTCTTCCTATTACGGGGTTGCCATTAGGGTCTCGCCCAATCGCCCCCTCTCCAATACGCCGCCAAAATCCTTTGACCGAAACCTGGGTATCTGGTTCCTTTCGTGGAGATCCAGACGAACCCCTTGCTTCAAATCCAATTTCTTCTGGAACAAGCTCCCTGCGTGGATAACGTAGGGCGCGCACGAGCTTGAACATCTTGGGCTTGTAGGCACGAGGTGTTTTCTTCCTTGTTGAAGCGCCCGTGTCTTGCGTTTCTTCAATCAGTCGTCGGCCGGCTCCGTCGAAGATATTGTCTTCCACCGCATCGAGCTGAAATTCGAAGTACGCTGGAAGCCCCATCTGCAAAAGAGACCTGGTGCCCAGGGGCTTGAAAAGCTTGGCATTTGCCCATTCACCAACAGAGGCCTGCTCCTCGGACAACAGGGGATGCCCCCCTGGTTTCGGGCTCCACCCAATCGATGCGTCGATAAGGTCCTCGCTGTCAACCAGTAAGAAGGAAGTCTTGACCTGGTCATTCCCCTCGGCATCTTTGCTGAGTGTCGTGAAATGCGCGACCTTGTAGTGTGACCCATTCCCGGGAGCGTCCATCAGCCCTGCCAGCCGGGTTATCAATGTGTTGGTGGTCTCATCTGCAGGAATGAGAATTTGGAGCACTCTGATCTCGCCCTCACTGGAAATCAATCGCGTTCCCAGGTCAGACAATCTTAAGTCAATGAATCCATCATCACGATTGTCGGGCTCATCCCTGTTGAGGTGCGCTCGTAGGGTTTTCAGATCAAAACTTTCGCTGATATCTCCATCGGTTTCCCCCAGCTGAAGATAGTCGAGGAATTTGTGATTTTTTACTGCGCTAACCTCGACGGGCTGGCTTGCCATCACCTCTCGGAGATCTTCGTAGTCCTTAGCCACATAAAGATGACGCGTCGCCGGCCAGGGAGTAAGCCCCGGGAGTTTTCCGACAGGATGTGGTCTGAGGAACGGACGCATTGCTTCTATATCAGGAAAGGTTTCTGGAAGTTCACGTTCCATCAGAGCCAATTCGGCAAGACTGTTGAGCGTGTCGTCAAATATGGTCTCCACCTGGTTAGCCAACAATGCACTACTGACTTTCATCCATCGCTGAACAATCTGATCAAGACTTGAATCCGGGCCCTTCTTGAAAATGTCGACATGCCCCAGCTTGTGAATGCGGAGGAGAAAAGGAGGAGTTCTTTCACCCGACGAAGGTCCGAAGTTGGGTAAAGCCGATCGAGAATTTGCCAACGTAGTCTTTCTTTGAAATCGCCATGATATGGATCTTTGGGATGATTCCATAAGTTGCCCCCAAATAAAAGGGACATTCCGCGACCGGGATCGGCAAAACGCCAATCAGCGACATATGGTTTTGGCTCGGTGCCCTCACTTGCCGCAGAACCAAGAATGCGGCATCATCAAACACGTGAAGCACGGCTTCACCATCAGGTAGGGACGATTGCTACATATGTGCTACACTCCGAAATCGCCCCTTAAAAACACTTATATAACAGAGTGTTATGATCAGTCGCACAAATCCATCATGGGTGCCACAGAGAGGCGCGCAGCTCTGCAAGCCTTTGTAGTATTTATGTTTTCGCTCATGTTCTCGTTTTTTCTACATGCCTATTTTATGCGAATTATCGCTCATTTCATCCTATTGTGCACCACTGGGGCAACAAAAGTTGTTCCAGTACGGCTCACATCATTGAACGCAAACGCAAACGCAAAGACGGCTCTATCGCTTATCTCGCACAGATCGTAATCAAAAGAAAAGGGAAATGGATTCACCGCGAAGCACGAAGTTTTGACAGAAAACCTACAGCAAATGCGTGGCTGAAAAAACGGATGAAAGAAATGGGTGCTGCCGGGGAAAACCTTTCAGCCATCAAGAATTGCGGGCAAACCCTTGCCGATGCAATTGATCGCTATACAACCGAAAGCGTCAAAGAGGTCGGGCGAACCAAAGCACAGATCTTGCGACCCATCTGCGAATACGACATCGCAGGCATGGAATGTGCCGATATTCAAAGCCACGATTTCGTTGCCTTCGCTAAGGAAATTAACACAAACAGAGCCCCATCAACAGTCGGAAACTATCTCTCACACCTTGGAGCCGTATTTGCACTTGCCCGCCCCGCTTGGGGCATGGAACTAGAACAACAGGCAATGAAAGACGCTTTTGTCGTTTGCAATCGCTTGAGTATAACAGGAAAAGCTCGCAGCCGTGATCGTCGGCCAACATTGCGCGAGCTAGACGCCTTACTGACCTTGCCCCGCATATATGGAAATCACGGCGCATTTGGTGGGGTCTCGATGCAAAAAGGTGCCCAGTGGGCACCTCAGTTATCATTATGGACGGCGTTTCGCGGGGTCCTCGCACCAACTTCGTGACAACTTTGCCCCACTTTACACGCTTAATGCGTCCAGACTGTGCGGCGATGGGTTGCGAAGTTCTCGCCATAGCCGTTGGGACGAATAACAGGCTTGCGTGTTTTGGGATCCTGCACGGTCACATCAACGCCGCTTGACTTAGCATAATCAAGCGCTGCGTCTTTGCTTTCGAAAGACATGCGAACTTGACTTTGCGTATCGTCAGAAGACGTCCAGCCCATCAAAGGGTCAACCTCACGGGCGGAGGCCGGTGCAAATTCCAACACCCAGTTTTTAGTTTTGGCTGTGCCTGACTGCATGGCGTTGCGGGCGGGCTTAAAGAGACGGGCGCGCATGGGCTCTCCTCGGCTGGAACACGTTTCATCACAGATAACGCCAAACCCGGTTCGGGTGCAAGTGGCGAAAGCAACGCTAAGGGGGGCGCAGGCGCAGATTGGTTGCTAGATCGGATGGGGAGTGAGGGGTGGGTGGGTGGTTCACCCGATCTAGCAACCGTTTCTGCTGCTTGCACCTGTAATCTAAAATGAAGTTGGTTAACCACGCAAGTCTAAAATTACCATAAGTTGTATTTATTTTGCAATTTATTCGCTTACGGCGAAACACTTTATTAACCTTTTTCTACATGTGCGCGTGTTTTTCGCCCTTCCCCTTGCGAAAGAACAAAAAGAGGACAAAAATGCCATCTGCAAGGGAATCGTCAGAGGAATTCGATCGTGCCAACAACAGAACCTGCGACAGGTGCCCAACCCTCGACTGACAACAGCCTTGCGACTGGCTTAACCAAAGGTGCTGGACGTGGGGTGCTGGACAAGCTCGAAGGCGGCAAACGGTTTGTGCTGCATTCGGAATTCTCGCCTGCTGGCGACCAGCCCAACGCTATTCGCGAGATCAGCCAAGCCATCCATGACGGCGAACGTGATCAGGTTCTGCTGGGGGCCACCGGCACAGGCAAAACCTTCACCATGGCCAAAGTGATTGAAGAAACCCAACGACCTGCCATCATTCTCGCGCCAAACAAAACCCTCGCCGCCCAGCTTTACGGTGAGATGAAAGGGTTCTTTCCGGAAAACTGCGTCGAATATTTCGTCAGCTTCTATGATTACTATCAACCCGAAGCCTATGTCGCGCGTTCCGACACGTTCATTGAAAAGGAAAGCCAGATCAACGAACAGATTGACCGCATGCGCCATTCGGCCACACGGTCGCTGTTGGAACGTGATGATGTGATCATCGTCGCCTCGGTCAGTTGTATTTATGGTATCGGTAGCCCCGAAACCTATACCGCGATGACACAGGATCTGGTGACGGGCGAAGAATATGATCAACGTGACATGATGCGCGGGTTGATCGAGCAACAGTATAAACGAAATGACAACGCCTTCTCACGTGGTACATTTCGGGTGCGCGGCGACAGTTTGGAAATTTGGCCTAGCCATCTGGAAGATCGCGGCTGGCGCCTGTCTTTTTTTGGTGACGAACTAGAAGCAATCACGGAATTTGACACGCTGACGGGCGCAAAAACCGGCGAGTTGGACAAGGTCCGAGTTTATGCGAACTCCCACTATGTCACCCCACGCCCTACCCTGATACAAGCCGTGAAGTCCATCAAGGAAGAATTGGCCGTGCGCTTGGCCCAATTCGAAGCCGAAGGTAAATTACTGGAACATCAACGCCTTGAACAACGCGTGAAGTTCGATCTCGAAATGATCGAGGCACAGGGGTATTGTAACGGCATCGAGAATTATTCGCGCTATCTGACCGGCCGCAACCCAGGTGAGCCGCCCCCCACCCTGTTTGAATATTTGCCGGACAACGCGCTTGTTTTTGCGGATGAAAGCCACGTTTCTGTTCCGCAAATCGGCGGCATGTATCGGGGCGATTATCGCCGCAAGTTCACCCTGGCTGAACATGGGTTTCGTTTGCCCTCCTGCATGGACAACCGCCCACTGAAGTTTGAGGAATGGGACGCAATGAGGTCGCAATCCGTGTTTGTGTCGGCCACCCCCAGAGACTGGGAATTGGAACTGACCGGCGGTGTTTTCGTTGAACAGGTGATCCGTCCCACGGGCCTGCTTGACCCAATGATTGAGATCCGCCCGGTTGAAACCCAGGTCGATGATCTGCTGGACGAGCTGCGCAAAATGATTGCCGGTGGGTTCCGCACTTTGGTCACGACCCTTACCAAACGCATGTCTGAAGACCTGACCGAATATTTGCACGAGCAGGGCATCAAAGTGCGCTATATGCACAGTGACATCGACACGTTGGAACGTATTGAAATCCTACGGGATTTACGCCTTGGGGCCTTTGATGTTCTGGTCGGGATCAACCTGTTGCGCGAAGGCCTTGATATCCCCGAATGTGGCCTAGTCGCTATTCTTGATGCGGATAAAGAAGGCTTTCTACGATCAGAAACCTCACTGATTCAGACCATTGGCCGTGCCGCGCGGAATGCCGAAGGGCGCGTCATTATGTATGCGGATAAAATCACCGGATCTATGCAACGTGCGATGGATGAAACCGATCGCAGACGCGCACGACAAATGGCCTATAATACAGAACATGGCATTACGCCAACCACCGTGAAGAAGAACGTCGAAGATGTTCTTGCTGGGTTGTATGATGGTGATGTCGACATGAACCGTGTGACGGCCACCATTGACAAGCCACTGCATGGCGCAAATTTGGAAGCGCATTTGAACGGGCTGCGGGATGAGATGCGCAAGGCTGCTGAGAACCTCGAATTTGAAGAAGCTGCCCGTCTGCGCGATGAAGTCAAACGCCTGGAAGCCGTAGACTTGGCCGTTTCCAGTGATCCGCTTGCCCGCCAATCCGCCATAGATGCCGCCGTGGAAGATGCCCATAATGCCGGTGGTCGATCCACGTCTGGCAAAGCTGGGATGCGCGCGAGGCGTGGAAAGAAAAAGTAGCTTGTTACGTCAGATGCCTGCCCGCCAAGCAACTTGGTAATGCCTTTTTTTTCGCCGGTATCTCGCCCTAATCTCTACAGTTTCCTCCTTCATTCAGTATTTTCGAAAATACATGTAAAATATTGAAGAGTCAGATCGTTTTCATCGAAATTTACGGGAGTAAACTATGTTAAACCGCTTACTCGCCACCGTTATAGCAACAGGTTTTATTGCAAACACAGCGGCTGCGGATCCGACCTACATGCTGGGGGGTACGATCGCTTTCGGAGGGAACGCCTCACCTCAGTTCGGTGTCACCGCGAAAATTTTGTCATCGAACCAACGCGATGATGCCGTTGTCGGGCTGGGTGTCACCTATTACCCAGGATCAAAATCATTCGGTGCTGACATCGGCGTTGGGTATATTGGCGACAACAACGCTATCCTGGTTGGGTATGATTTCGTGCAAGCCGCGGGGATTTTCAGTCTTGGCTATGCGAACACAGAAGATGACGCACCTGCTGCACCCGCGCCAGCCCTACCTCCGCCGCCGCCATAGTTGCGAGTACCAGTTACTGAAAAGGGCCGCCCAAGAGGCGGCCCTTTTCAAGTTCAAATAGTAGCAACACCATATTTCCTTCAAAAATCAAAAATATCCTCAAGGAAATCAGCCACGCGGCTTTTCTTTTTCTTGCGATAGGGTTTTTCTTTTTTCCCCCGATGGTCATCATCATCGTAACGACGATACCCATCTTCGCGCCGATCATCCCGTGGCGCATCTTGATAGTGGGAGACGCCCCGGTCACCCCCGCCCTGCGCCGCAGCAGGCGGCGGCGGCGGCGTCATCGGATCAGGGTTTCGCAATTCTGGCGTGGGTGCTGCCTCAAACGCGGTGCGATCAATAATTTTATCCAACTCTCCGCGGTCAAGCCAAACACCACGGCATTGTGGACAATAGTCTATTTCCACACCGGAACGCTCTGTCATTACCAATTGCGCACCATCGACCGGACATTGCATATGCCATCTCCCATTTCAGCTGAAACAGAAGTGGGGGCGCGGTTTTCGCTTTTTAGGAAATGATCGTGTCGGACATGGGGTTAACCCCTGCCCGCCTAAAACTTGGATGCTATTGCATAACAATGCGCCCAGGTGCATCAATGTGGCATCGAAACAAAGGCAAGCATAATGAACACACTCTCCCCTCGCGCAATCATGGCACTGTCCGCAATGTCGGCTTTGGCCGCATGCGCAACCCCATATGAACAATGCATCTCGCAAGCAGGATCAGAGCTGCGCCAACAAGAACGTCAAATTCAACAAACCCAAGCAAACATCAATCGAGGATATGCGGTGCATACACAATCCGTGCCCTATACGGTGGCGAAGGAATGCGTGAATGAGGACAAGCAGGTCTATCGCTGTGATGAAGTGCGATATCATACCGAACAGACGCCAGTTCCGATTGATATCGCAACAGAGACACGCAAACTATCACGTCTTACGAAGGGTTTAGATGCATTACGCCGAGAAACCCAAGATTGGGAACACAGCTGTCGTGCCAAATATCCCGAGGGATAAGGCGAACTCATCAAGTCTGGTTAAAAAACCGCACCAACGTCATACATGACGGGTTCAAACCCCTTGAACAGCTCTGACATCGCACGATTACGCTTGCGCATCTCATCGGTGCGCAACATCGCTTGAAAATCTTCACGTTTTTGCCACTGGGAATAATTCGCAATCCGGGTTTGAGCATCATTCACATGCAAACCAGCTCCGATAAATCCGGGTTGGTGTGAAATAAACTGCGCATACGCGTCTTCAAGTGCTTCAAACAAATCTTGGCAGGTTGCGGGTGAACATTCAAAAGTCGTGATGACGGTCTGAACATCTTGGGTGTCGTTAGGCTTAATGGTTACGCTTGCTGGGGTCGTTTCTGGCATGGTCACCTCCTGCCTAAAGCCTGGCACAGGCCCCCCACCATTTCAACAATAGGTTTTGCAAACGACAAAGGGGCCCGAAAGCGCCCCTTTGCTTTATTCGATATTGGGTCATGCCAAGCCCAAAGGAAATGGCATCAAATCGGGTTATCAATCCGCGCAATAACTTGGATGATCCCCCGACAGGCTTGGGGCCATACGATCTGAACTTGGTCTTTGTCCGGCCCCTTCTCAGGCTTCGCGTAAGGCATGCCTGTCATCAGTGATCCCCCCGCAAAGATCGGGCCTTCAGCCGTGATCCCCGTTACATTGCGCGCGCGTGCGCCAAAAGGAAGATGTTGTTCAAAATCGACGGTCCACGTCGCACTGTCTGAGAATTGCGTATATTTAACAATCGCCGGATTATGGGTTTTCTTATCAACCCCCGTATAGGTATTACCTTCCCAGCGCACATTGCGGGTTCGCGAAAAATCAAGCCCTGCGAAGCTATCATCAACGTTGTCGGCCTGATCAACATTCCCGTTGATACTTTTGAAAACATTACCAGAAACATTCAATCCGTTGATAAAATGTCCGCTGCCATATGGTTTTACAACAATCCAATTGAACCAATCAGCAGTGTCATTCGCTGTGAAGATATTGCCCGTAATCGTCAACCCACCAAAAGAGCTCTCGGCGCTGAAACCGGGTGCACTGTCATATTCGTTGCTCCACTCGATGAAACTGTTGTCGACATAGTTTCCAACGAACGACGTTTTACAGTTGCTCGATGAAACGATCACCCCCGCCTGACGCACACTGTCTGGAAAATCATCCCCTTGGAACCAATGATTGCCGGCAAACATGTGACCCGTTCCACTGACAATGCCGAAGTGCCCAAACCGCGTGGCGCGATTATCCCGGATTTTGTTGTCATTGGCGT
The DNA here is from genome assembly GCF_000812685.1 of Halocynthiibacter namhaensis. GTDB lineage: Bacteria > Pseudomonadota > Alphaproteobacteria > Rhodobacterales > Rhodobacteraceae > Halocynthiibacter > Halocynthiibacter namhaensis. The sequence goes on along the minus strand of NZ_JWIF01000041.1, from coordinate 15,491 downwards.
TTGAGTTAAACCCAATGCTGGTCCGACTTGGAGCAGGCAAAGCCCCCTCCGCAGAAAAGAACTGGCACCGATCGATCAACATGCCCTGACAACCAATACCCGGCGACGTGATGCCCTTGTCTTTAGGGTGCGTGAAGAAACAGTCACGAAACTGGAAAACAAAGCCCCCCGTCGCAAGTAACACCCCGCTGGCGAAGTTCGACAGTTTGAATTCGATGTCAGACAGAACAAATCGGCTGAGCTTGTTGAAACCACTAAAATCAAGGGCGTATTTGTGACGTGTAAAGGTGAAGTTCTGTGTGCCCTGCGCGTCATACAGCGGCTGTGACAAGGTCAATTCCTGCGAACCAACATTTACAGAACGCACGTATATTTCACGCCCGACACCATTCCCTGCAACCCGCGCCCCCACTGGAATAGCCGCAATATTTGCCACATTGGTCAGGGTCAAATCATTTGATGTGGAATAGGTCGCAATAGACGTCACCACGTCATCGTCCCATGCGGTCGAGGACACACAATCCAACATCCCATTTCGAATAACACGACGTGACGTGTAGTTTGTTTTGTTGCCAACCACAGCTTGAACATCAATTGGTTCCGTTAAGGTGATCTGGCGCCCCCCCAAATCCAATGAATCATGATCAGAAAAGTTAAACAGCACCGCAATCGCACGCTTAAACGCCTCAAGTTCATTGCCAAATGCATCAATATATGCCGGAAGGTCATAGTTCTTTGTCAGGGTCAGGCGCTTATCAACAGGCATATCCACCGTGCCCGTAAACTGCGCGCGGTTTTCAAAAGTGACGTGATCCGCAAGATGGTAAACGCCTTCAGGGACAATCACCTTGCGCCCATTGGCCGCCGTATCTGCCGCCTCAAACGCGTCAACGTTGTCTGTCACACCGTCACCGATCGCGCCATAATCAATGACATCAACACTGTCCAACAGCTTGCTCGCGAAAACAGCGCTGGCATCTTCAATTTGAATGTCATCAATGCGTACAACCGCACCATTCGCGCCGGTCAAATCCAACCCAAAATGCCCATATAGCGGCGCGGTGCCCCATGGCATGTCCACACCACCGCGCGTGCCTGTGCCAACAATCGCGCGCACCTCAACGATATCGCCGTGTGACGTGATGGTCGTTGATGGCCCGACCTCCGCCAGCCCCGCAACATGACCGCCACCAGACTGACCCGCCCAGCCCGCAATCCGTACGTTTGGCAATGCACCACTGATCACTTTGATCCGCGTTTTAATTTGCAGATAGCATCCAGGCAAAATTGGCGTCTCGCCCGTATAGCGCAGTTTCTGCGTACCGCTTGTCTTCAAAATCTCAAGGCATCCACCGAAATCCGCATCCGCCGGCACAAAAGCCGCCGTTGCACTGCCATCATACGTGTCTGACCCAGGGGTCCCATCCCCAGAGGACCACACATCAAGACCGTTCGAATATTGCGGCGGCATCAGGACCAGCCCGTCTGTAATTGCTTTGTTCATCGCAAACCCCTTTCGCATTGCGTGAAGGGCCGCGATGTCCGGCTTCATTCGGACAGGCACGTCCCTGACACTCAAAGAGGTACCAACAAGCAGTTAACGCCGACTGAGACCACCGCGCGCTCACCGCAGATCCGCAAAGAGTTGATTTAATGGCTTAAATGAAAAAGGCCGCTCATTGAGCGGCCTAAAACGTAACGATGTAAGATGCGTTTAATCAGCAGAGGCTGGCAGTACCATATGACGGGCACGGGCACCGCGCTCGATGGCCGCCCCATGCAAACGGTCAATCGTCAACTCATACCGGATCTCAGCCAACATCCGCAGTTCGCCCTCTTTTAAGCGACCATCAGACGCTGCAACATCACAAGCCAAAGCATAAGCCGTTTCAAACAAAGTTTCCGGCAAAGCATCTTTCACAAGGCCAAATAACGCGTCCAAGCCGTCTTCTTCGGAAAACAGATCAAGCACTGTCTGGCTTACAACGCGCAAGCGATCTGCATCATAATGCGCAAAAATCGGCAAATGATTGACGATACGTTCAATCGTCAAAAGCTCAGGTGTGCCGATGTTCTCATCAGACGCGCTTTCGGCAAACATAATCGCAACCAACGCATCCTGCGCGGTAAAGGAATGTGGGATCTGCTCAGACATTTGGCGTCCTTTATAAATAACTGTCTCTGACCTAACGGACAGCATAGAGACACAGCGCCATAGGTTCAACTGCCCCAAGTGAATGTAGCTGACACAATTTCGTCAGTTTCCAGGCGATAAAACGAAAAAAGCGGTGGAATCATAGGTCAAACACCTGCGATTTCTTGACTTATGCTGCATCGGCACAATAGACCGGGCGAACGGGTGACACAGGGTTGCCCCCTAGTGATGTGGCCTGAACATATTGGCCTGATGGAGAACACGATGTCTGATCTGCGCGATACCGCGATGCAAAGCAAAGCCTGGCCCTTTGAAGAAGCCCGCCGGGTGCTCAAACGCTTTGCCAAGGGTGCGCCGGAAAAGGGCTATGTGCTGTTTGAAACGGGTTACGGCCCCTCAGGTCTGCCCCACATCGGGACATTCGGAGAAGTCGCGCGCACAACCATGATCAAGAACGCTTTTGAAGTGATCTCAGACATTCCAACAAAACTGATCTGTTTCTCGGATGATTTGGACGGGATGCGCAAAGTGCCATCCAACGTGCCGAACCCGGAAGCTTTGGAAGAATATTTGCAGCGCCCGCTGACATCTGTGCCTGATCCATTTGGCACGCACGAAAGCTTTGGCGATCATAACAATGCGATGCTCTGCCGTTTCCTTGACACCTTTGGCTTTGAATATGAATTCTATTCCGCCAAAGAGTTCTATAAATCCGGCCAGTTCGACGAGGTTCTCAAGCGCGCCGTTGATAAATATGACGATGTGATGGCTGTGATGTTGAAATCACTGCGTGAGGAACGCCGTCAGACCTATTCCATATTCCTGCCGATCCACCCGGAAACCGGCCGCGTGATGTATGTGCCCATGAAAAAGGTCTGCGCAGAAACTTATACGATCACATTTGACGATGAAGACGGCAAAGAATGGACCCTGCCTGTCACCGGCGGCAACGTGAAGCTACAATGGAAGCCGGATTTTGGCGCGCGTTGGGCGGCTTTGGGCGTCGACTTTGAGATGTACGGCAAGGATCACAGCACCAACACGCCGATCTATGACAGCATTTGCCGCACCTTGGGGCACCGCGCGCCCGATCACTTTACATATGAACTGTTCCTGGATGCCAATGGTCAGAAGATCTCTAAGACCTCTGGTAACGGGATTTCGATTGATGAATGGCTGACCTATGCCAGCGCCGAAAGCCTGTCATATTTCATGTATCTCAAGCCGAAAACAGCGAAACGGATGCATTTTGATGTGATCCCCAAGGCTGTTGACGAATATCACCAGCAACTGCGCGCCTTCCACACGCAAGATCTGAAGGCACAAATGAACAACCCGGTTTGGCATATCCACAATGGTGATGTGCCCCAATCCAACATGGTAGTTCCCTTCGCGATGCTTTTGAATCTAGCAGCCGTATCCGCAGCAGAAGAAAAAGACCAACTTTGGGGCTTTATCCAGCGATATGCGCCCGAAGCTTCGGCTGAAACGCACCCTGACCTGGATCAAGCGGCAGGCTTTGCTGTTGCCTATTACCATGCCTTTGTGAAACCAGAACGTGTTTTCCGCGCCCCGTCCGATCAAGAACGCGCCGCATTGGAAGACCTCGCCGCAGCCCTTGGCGATGCCGACACAGCGCTTGCGATGATTGCCAAGAAGAACGCAGATATGGGCAACGATAGCCCCCTGCCCGACGTCGATTATGCTTCTGATGAATTCCTACAATCCATCGTCTTCGCAATCGGTAAAAACCACGGGTTTGATCCGCTGCGCGACTGGTTCAAAACCCTGTACGAAGTTCTGCTCGGTGCCAGCCAAGGCCCACGCTTTGGTGGTTTCGTCGCACTTTATGGTGTTGAGGAAAGCATCCAACTGATCCGTGACGGCCTAGACGGCAAGCTTCTGTCTGAGTAACGTCATCCGCGAAATATGAACAGCGCGCTTGGTATTCCCGGCGCGCTTTTCTATGTCTTCTAAGCCGGCGAGGGTCGGAAAGGCCGCTGCAATGCGCGCTCCACCATTTCCAAGTGGTCCTGCCCGTAAAACATATCTCCATCCACAACATAGGTCGGTGAACCAAACACCGAACGCTGGATTGCTTCCTCAGTATAGGCCCTGAATTGCGCCTGAACGTCTGGGGTAAGGGCCGCCAAAATCAACGGATCCGGGTCAAGGTCCGCAGCTTTTGCCGCCCTCGTCAGGTCGTCACGCCCATTAATATTACCATCATCACGCCAATGCATACCCAAGATTTCACGCGACAGCCCATTCACATCTTGCCCCGCAGTCTGCGCCGCCAACACCATGCCTGCAGCCAAGTTTTGGGGTTCATCATGAAAGACCGGACGCGTGTGGATGCAGGGCTGATCCCGCATCTCGGCCCAACGGTCAATTTCACGCCCAAAGAAATATTTCATACGTTCCGCAGAGATATCCAAATACGTGCCACCGTTCGCCGCCGTAATCACCGGGATGAAGTCAAAAGGCCTATGCACAATCCTGCGCCCTGCCTGATCAGCAATCTCTTGTAAGCGATTTGCGCCAATCCAAGCAAAGGCCGAATGAACCGAATAAAAGTATTCAATCACAGGCTGCGTTCCGTTGCTGGGGATCGAGGTGAAGTCAGATGAAACCATGTCCACGAACGTTACACACCGACACCATTCCGGCAAGCCTCAATCATGCGCAACAATCTGCCGCGCCCGAGATCAAAGAAAAACGCAGCGAACCAATATCTTCACAAACGACCGATATCTGTGTGCCCCCAAGATGGGATAGGGGTGAACAGTGATCGCAGAGAGGATGCTTCCATGTTTGCTGAATTTGCGTCCCTGAAACCCAATTTTCAGTACGTTCTGGTACCGTACGAGCCGTTCGGCATCATCAAGGACTGGATTGATATCAATTGCTTTAATGTCATCTTTGGCTTTTTCCAGCGAATATATGGGGCCGCCATCATACGGAGACTCATTGCCATCTTCATCCACAAGCCAAAATAAGGCTCCTGAGTTATCTTTTTCCTCCTTAATGCCCTCCAGTATCCGCTCGACATACGGCTCCCAATGGGCGGTTTCTGCATCCTGCCGTACTTTCGCTGCCTTTGTTGGGTCGTCTAGGGACTTAATTAGTGCGTCATCTTCTACTGCCCAGTCGGTGACCATAACCACTGCTTGTTGATACGACACATCACCACACGGTCGGTTCCAGACTTTGAACCCGAGTGTTTTGTGGTACCGCTCTGGTACCCGGCGACGATAGGTCCACGACCCATTATTGTTCTTTAGATGCTTAACATTCTTAGAGCCATTTTGTGGCTTCATGTGTCTAAATCCATGAGATTTGTGTCTAAACATGGGGGTCCCCAAGAGGGGATTATCAGCTTAACTGATATTTTCCAATGAGATAGAAAATGGTGGGCGACCCTGGAATCCGACCCTCCTCAAAGTGAATCGTAAAATTAACATAGCAATATCAGAGCAATAGGATGTTCGTGGTGGGCGCGAAGGTTCTTATTGTGTCCGGAAACAACATTGATGTGTCCAGAAATGCCCGTGAATGGGTTATTGTCGGGCTACTGCTAGACGCGCATCGCCAGTGATTTCTGGAGTTCGTCACTACCGAGGACGAACGCTGCCCATCACGTTCGATGCCTGATATAGTGCAAAATCTAAGTCCTACTGGAGACGAAGAGATGGAAATAATTCCGTCTGAACGACCCTACCGGAAATAACGAGGTATACGGAGACACCGTGCGATCTCATTGATTATATCATCTAGGGGTTCCCATACTTAATTTGGTCATTTTTCGTCGCGTCGTAAATGCGAATCATTACGTCATGAAAAACACGTCAAAACAGCCATCGGGCGAAATCTCGCCCGGAGCGTCGAAAAATCGGGCGAGATTTCGCCCGATTGGTTTTGGACTGAATGGCAGTTTGTTGTTTGTAATTAGTTCGTTACGTGATTTTTTGTGCTTTTTGAAAAAGTTAAATTAACTATATTTTCTGCACAGCCTCCTGACGCATGGTTTTGGCAAGCGGTGATTTCACATCGTTCCATTTGCTAAATTCAGGAGCATATCCACATGCCAATGCCAGCCTACCTCACCATCGAAGGGGAAACCCAGGGTCTCATCTCACAAGGCGCGACGACCTTTGATTCAATCGTAAATGAGTGGCAGGCGGGCCATGAAGACGAGATCATGGTTCAGGCGTTTAATCACGCTGTTATCACGCCACGTGACCCACAATCCGGTAACCCAACTGGTACGCGCATTCACCAGCCATTTACCTTCACATGCTCACTGAACAAAGCTGTACCACTGATGTATAACGCATTGGTCACAGGTGAACTTCTGACCAATGTTGAGCTAAAATGGTACCGCACACAAGCGTCTGAGCAAGTGCATTTCTTCACGACCAAACTGGAAGAAGCGCTGATCGTGGACATCAACACTGCGATGCCGCACGCCAAAGACCCAGCGATGACCGATTACACACAATTGGTTGACATCAAGATGACATACCGCAAAATCATGTGGGAACATGTTGTGGCTGGCACCTCCGGTTCCGACGATTGGCGTGCCCCAATTCAGGCTTAATCAATGTTGAAGTTGCTGTCCGGGTGTTTCGCCCGGGCAGTGCCACTCAGATAGGTATCTCAAATAATGGATGTATTTCTTTATGGATGGTGATTTTCACGCTCTTGCACAAAAGCTCTTGGGGCAAGATCAAGATTTGGCTTTTGCAATTCAAACCGAGGCCGGGGATTTTACCGTCGTCAGCTTTGACGCCAATGAGGCCGTAAACACGCCATTTGAAATCCATCTCAACTTGTCATCCGATGATCCCGATATCGATCTGCATGAGTTGATGGACACACAAGTTTGTCTCGCGATTTTCTCCAAATACAGCGAAGTCAGATATCTCAACGGTATTGTGTTTGAAGCCAGTCGTGGTGATCAAGGTATGCGGCGCACAATGTACAGCCTCGTGTTGCGCCCGGCATTGGCGCGGCTTGCCCATATTTCCGACGGTAAGATATGGCAACACAAAAGCGTCGTTGAAATCGCGACGGAACTATTGGCCCAACATCATGTCCGCACCGTTGAATGGTTGATTGAAGGCGATCACCAGCCCCGTGAGTATTGCACCCAAATACCGGGCGAACGGACCCTAGCCTTCATCACCCGTATTTTGAATGAGGAAGGCATCTTTTACATGCATTCCCATTCGCAGGATCAGCATAGCTTGATCTTTACAGATGCTCCACTTGCGACGCCCATTCTGCCCCATGCCGAAACGGTCACCTATAATAACATGCCCGGCGGTCAATCCCGTGGTTTCTGGATCAGTCGTTTTTCACAACATGAACGCCTGCGATCCAATGATTATGAACTCGGTGAATATTGGTTCCGCAACCCCGCCGGGAACTTCAATCAAGGTCGCAGTGCGCAGGAAGAAAATGGAACATCATCACAGTACCCATTGTATGACTTTCCCGGGCGTTACAAAGACCCACAAGGCGTGGGCAAGCACTTTGCCAAACATCGGATCGAAGCCGAACGTGTTGACGCCACCACAGGCCAGGGCGTCACCAATCACATCCATCTGTGCCCCGGGTACCATTTCTCGATTGCAGATCATGGTGATGCGAAGGCCAACATCTCGCATTTCCTGCTATCGGTAAGCCATTCGGGCCAACAACCGGCGGCGTTGCAGGAAGACGCACCAGCAAGTGAACCCACGACCTATGAAGCGCAATTCACCACCATGCCGGGACGCTTGCCATATCGGCCCCCTGTGCCTGCGAAACCCGTCATGGATGGATCACAGATTGGGATTGTTGTTGGACCTGAGGGTGAAGAAATTTACACCGATGAAATGGGACGTGTGCGCATTTGGCTTCCATGGGATCGCCATGCCGAACGTCGTCAATCTGATGGACAACGTGGGGAACATTCCTCTTGCTGGATGCGTGTGTCGCAGAACTGGGCAGGTGGTAATTGGGGCAGCATCGCCATTCCACGGATTGGTCAAGAAGTTGTGGTGCAATATTTTGATTCAGATGCGGATCAACCGTATATTTCCGGTCGCATGTATCACGAAGCCAACCGCCCCCCGTACAAACTCCCCGAACATAAAACCCGGATGACCATCAAGTCCCAAACCCACAAGGGTGAAGGGTTTAATGAGTTGAGGTTTGAGGATGAAGCGGGGAAGGAGGAAGTCTTTATTCATGCGCAGAAAGATAGAAATGAAAAGACATTACACAACCACACGGAGCGAATTGATAACAATTGGGTGCAAAGTGTGGGGCATAACAAGGCCGTACAAGTTCAAAACAACCACAATGAAATAATTGGCGGAAATATGACCCTCACAGTTGGTCCTTCTGGCATTGGTCAGATCGTCAACAGTACATTTAATAAGCTCACTCAAGGCATAGGTGATGTTGCCAAACGTCTCGGTGTAAAAGCGGGCTTAAATCCTGGAGAGGGCAATCTCTCAATTGTTGTCGAGAAGGGAAAAACAGAAACCATTGGTGCTGTATCCGCTACAAATGTTGGCGTTTCTCACTACACAACAGCAGGTGTGTCGATCGAAATGACTGGAGGTAAATCTGTAGGTATTCATGCTGGAAAACGGTGGAGTGAGACCGTTGGAAAAACTAAAAACGTTACTGTTGGTGAAAGTATTTCCTTTGTTTGCGGCGCAAGTCGTTTTGACATGGATGCAGATGGGAATATTTCCATTGATGGAACAAACATTACAATCAATGGGCAAGAGTTGATTACTCAAACTGCACCAAAAATAAAGTTGAACTGAGGACTATAGTATGCCAACCAAATATTGGGTTGTCCTGAACATTTCAGCGCATCCAGCACACCCCGTATCACATACGGACAACATAACGCTGAAAGCGTATTTTGATGAAAATCCAAGCGATACAAGCGACCACATTGTTGAAGTGGGAAGATTTTATGCTGTTCCATCAGAACATGCGACCAGACTCCCCGATGCATCAGGTGGAACCGTGTATCATGCCATTTCCGCAGACGAATACAGGGCACGGGCTTTCAATTATCACATTTGGGCTGAACCCTATGGCATTGCAGCCCTTGCTAGTCCTTATTTTCATAATAACTTATGCGTTGGTAGAGTTCGTTTGATTTCAGGAAGCTGGAAACATAAAGGTTCTGCATCAGGTTTGCAGAGTCGCCCGGCAGCAATCAAACCTGATGATATGGTAATTGAATTTGATGTTCAGATAGCCGATTCAGTTGTGCAATTTGCAGTAAATGAAATGAACAACAACCAAAATGATCCTAGAATAGAAACTATCCAATATTTAAACCAAGAATCCGACGATTTCATTGCTATGGATGACGGTCAACTACTTGATCCAATGAAAAATAGCGGAGGTCATGATAACTACACTGACATCGGACTAGATAGTCGCGATGAAGCAGATTATCGGTTTGGGCATATTGTTCACGCAGACCCCCACCCCGACCATGGTTGGTTTCAGCGACAAACTCAAAGATTTCAAGAATGGTTCTTTGAAGGGGGAGGCGAATGGGATCACAAACCCCGGATTTATCCGTATTGGGGATCAATGAATAGATTAGGAAACAGGGGGCATGTTTATCGCTATGATATTTGGTCAAATATCCACTACGGCTTTATGGGTGCACATGCTGGCTTCGGTCTTCAGCATCTTATTGAACAAGCAAGTGTAGCGCAAGTTCTTGATAACATTACAGGTTCAGATGATATAAAAGACCAAACGGCAACGGAAGAGGGATTTAACCTGTACCTGCGGAGCAGACACGTAACAATACAAGATTTGGTCAATATCGCCCAACGTCACCCCGAATGGCTTTTGTTAACATAAAATGATGATGCGCTTCACAATAAATGTATTTGTCGTCTGTGCCTTTATTTGGGGGCCTTCCCTGTATTTTGGCATATCAGCTACCCGTCAGGCCCATAAAATCTCCAACGGCGAATTTTGCTGGTTCGTTAGAAATCCTGAGGCAAAAGCATCTGGATTTCTTGTTGATTGGATTGACATGGAGCTAACACTTGAGACAGGCTCACCATATCATTTTTGGCAATTTCCATCAGATAAGGGGCTTGGTGGAACACGTCCCTATTTTGGTATTGTGATTCCTAGTGCTGAGTTTGGGCATGAATATTTTGCATGGAGTTTTAAGCAAGACGATTTTTGGCATATGGAATACTGGTGGGAGCAGACCTTAGGAATGTCGGGCTTTATCAATGAATGCCAGGAAATGCTCAATGACATGACCAAAGGTCCCAAAATCTAAAAGTACATATAAAGGTTATTGAGAAATGCCATTTCAGCCGAAACCAAATGCCAATCAATGCGATCCAAAGCAAGGTGCGACCTTTCTGACAGCAGATTGGAGTCTGATTGATGTTTGGTATGCTCTACATCAGAACGCCAAAATGTGGGCCAAATCTGATCCCGATACCAAGAGGAAATGTAACAACACAGATTCTGGAATTTTGGGAACACTTACAGAAACATCCAGCGAACTTTGGTCAAATCTTTGCCGAATTACAGGCATGACCGTCTACGGTGCAGTTGCCCTATCATGGTGCAAAGACGCGGAACTCTCGCAGGTTTGGGAGGGTTGGGAAGCATCTGGTTTTCCACTCAAACCGCTGCCAGAATATGAACGCCCGGCACGTTTCATCAATCCGGCACTACTCCCGACGACCAACAGTCTTCTGGAACTGGTCAAACTCGCAGAAAATAAACCACTGCCAATCTGTGCCATGATCGTTGCCAAAGGCGATGCGCTGGATGTTGATCTTTCCGTCAATATGGCCGCAAACGCCTCACCCCAGATTGCAGCGTTTCTCAAGGCGCACATAGAACGGCAACAGAACCGAACAGAAGAACAAAACGAAATGATCGAAATTTGGAAACAGAAAATATCCGGTACAGAATGGGAAATATAATATGGCCGCAGTAGCACGTATCGGCGACATCGGATCGGGTCACGGATGTTTCCCAGATAGCCCCGCGACCTCGGGCAATACCAGTGTCGAGATCAATGGTATCCCTGCGGTTTGTGTGGGAGATAGTTTCGCCGCACATGGATGCCCAACATGTCCACCACATGGACGAGCATTGGCCGCTGGTTCCGCGACGGTTTTTATCGGCGGTAAGCCAGTTGGCCGTGTTGGCGACGCCATTGATTGCGGTGGTGCCATTTCTAGCGGATCAGGCGATGTTGAATTTGGATAGTATGTACCAATAATATCACCACCAACCCTTTAGAAGAGAAACTATATGTCTAATCGAAATTCACAAAAAAACAGCGCGTCACTAACCTTTATGGGGGAAGTTCGTTCGTTCTTCGCCGCAATATTGGCAGAAGTTTTAGCTAGATTAATCATGGTTATTACACTTTTTAGTTTTGGTACAGTCATGATCGGAGGGATGATGATGTACTTCTTCAGCGCCCCATTTACCACAGCACTTTTTATCGGTGCCGTAGTTTGCATGATATTTTGTTTTCTGGTTCTTATCCTTGGCTCGTTCAGTGATTTTGGCTAGTGGTTTCAGGTGCAAGTCAACCGTATGCATCCTTAGAAGATTTTTCCATGGGTGGGGTTTGGGTGTTTTTGGCGATCCTTAATCTGAGTGGAGTACCAGTGCCATTTGTTTCGATAATGAGGTTTGTGTCACGTAGTGAGAGATGATCTTACATCCCCCACCGTTCTATCGCGGCTATACGTCATTGGCACCCAAGTATCGATAAACCGAAGAACGGGCGATCCCAAGCTCTTTGGCAATGGCGGTCGGGGTGAGTCCATCATTGCGCATACTATGAATGATCGCCGGATCAATCGTCGCGGGTCTTCCCTTGAATGGGCTATCCGATCCTTTTGCTTTCGCAGCATTGATGCCTTCCCGTTGTCGTTCCGCACGAATACTTGCTTCGAATTCCCCGAACGATGCGAGAATTGTGAAGAATAGTCGCCCGGCGGATGTTGTTGTGTCGATGGGTTGTTCCAAAACTTTCAGGTTCACGCCCTTGGCTTCGAGTGTTTCGGCGATTTGCAACAGATCACGTGTTGAGCGGGCCAACCGATCCAACCGCGTACACACAACAGTATCGCCCTTTCGGACACCTCGGCCCATAAGGTCTTCCAATGCCGTACGGCCTTCACGTTTTCGACCAGAAGCCTTCTCCAGATAAAGATGTTCACTGGCGACACCAGCAGTGGTCAACGCATCGATCTGAATGTCCAATGACTGTGATCTGCTGCTAACTCGACCGTATCCGATAAGTTCACCCAATTGCACTCTCCCGTCCTATATGACTGTCCGATTAAGCAGTAACGTCCGATAAGTGATTTGGTAAGTATAAAAGTACATTATATGGAGGATTTTGTGTGTCCGTTGCGAGTATACACAAATCGGACAATGCGTTCAGATAGTGAGCGATGCATTGAGTTGTCCGTAGGGTTGATCATCAAGTTAGTGGATGTTGGCTGAGTTCATTTTGATGTGGCAGTAAGTGACGCCTCCAAACTACAACGACCAAGACGGTGACTATAATCTATACAACTGCGAAAACTTCCATCGCAACCAACAAGCCAAACCGATCTGCCAACACCCCACATGCGATCACAGGAAGCGAAAATCCGAAATATGCATAGACGAATAATCCTGCTGTCGCTCGTGCACGTTCATCAGGTGTTCGCTCTGACACTTCAGCCAGTGATGCGAGGTAGGTGAACCCGTAGCTGGCTGCACTTGTAATGCAGGTACCGATCAAGACCAGCGACAAGACCTTTAACCATATGCAGAGGCATCCGTGGGGGAAAGATAAGGCAAGCGGACACCGTTATCGTGCAAATCGGCCTATTCGTTAAGTAATAGCTCTACGGACACTGTTGCTTTAGGGTAGCCAACTTCTGAGCATCACGGCCTTCATGTAGCTTGTTTTCTAATCGCGACTGAAGTGATAGCCTAAACTAAAGCAAATTCATGTTCCCGTCATTCAGAGAAAGTACGAAATGAAACAAAATTATTTTCCCGAACTAACATCGCAGACTCATTTTCCAGAAGGTCATGAAACGTTTTACGAAGGTATTAAGAGACTTGCTCAGGAATGGTTTCCCAAAACTTGGCATGGTGAAGATGAATATAGGCGGCGGCATCAAGAATATGACGAGTCGGTTTCAAGCCTTGCTGTCGAAGGTGCCAGATTAATGATGGCAGAAACGCTATCAGAAGATGAGCTTGGCAAGCTCACAGCTTCAGAAATTTCCGATGCTTTGAAATCCGAGCGGACCGACGAACATTTAGCTGAGTTGGAAGCGCCTTTGCGTTTCAACCAACTCGTGCAAAAGTTAAGAACGGCACTGATGCAATCAGAGATTTCCATCATCGGCCTTGCACATGATGGAAGTGATGTTTCAATACCTAGCAGATATTGGAAGGGCAATCTAGCCGAGCAGGTTCTCTATGCTGGGAGTTGCACCATTGATGATGATGGTTTCGTCCCCCGCAAGATCACAAACAAAATACCTGCGCGGTTTCTAATCTTTGACTCCGAATCAGTTGATAACTACATTTCCGCCCGATCAGGGCGTCCCGAACTGTCAAAAGATGAGGTTTTTTCAGTGGCATTCGATTGGCTTTCACGTGAGATGCGAAAGTCGCCGAGTTATAGGCCCCCACACTTGACACAAGATAAAGCGCGAGTACTTTTCAACAAAAACAACAACATGGACATCAAAGAACGCAAATGGAAAGACGTTTGGAAAAAGAGTATAAGTGCGACAGGCGCAACAGCTTGGTCGAAGAGAGGGCCAAGTAAACAACGATAAGATCGGTTCAGGACAACTGCGTTTCATTTGTTCTGATACAAGCACCGATTTCCCCGTCTACTCCATAAAGCGTCCAAACAGCGACCAGAACATTCGCTCGATGGATCATCTGTCCAGAACACTGGCAGGTGAACTTGAAAAGTCGCCAGAGGAGAAAACACCATGGCAAATCTATCAATGGGAAGAAAGCAACTCGAATCCCTTACTCACGAGCAGCGCGACCATCTGCTGTTGCAATTGCTTGCTGAGAAGACAGACAAATTGAACGATACATCGTCGTCGTCATCAACGCCTTTGTCAGAAGCAAGCAAGACCCTCATGAAGCATGTCGGGCATGCACTTCTAAATGATGTCGAGAACGGTCGCATTCAGGCTGCTCTTCAGCGGTCCACTCAAGTCCTGAAGAGCTATTTCGGAGCAATGATTTCGGATGAAGTGGATGATGTATCACCCGCGATCTACGAAGATGTAGAGCGGCGATTGATGCTTGAAATCGTCCAGGTGCTTGATTGCGACCACGGTCATTTTAGGGGGCAAACATTTGACCATAACGTACATGACTTGCTGGACGAGGGGGTAACTTGGATCGGTATCGACGAGGAAAACGAGAACATCCTTGAATTGATGGCACAGATTAAAGCCATTTTACCCAAACTTGTTCGCAATTCGATTTCTTGGGAGATCGATACCATCAGGATCAATGACGGTCTATCAACGATCATTAGCGACTTCGTCAGTGACCGTATTCTGCCAGTGATGGCAGACAAAACTAGTCGGGCAGAGGTGGATTTGGGGCTAGCTACCACATTAGTACCTAGTTTTGACATGGTCTTGTCGCGGTTTAGTTCCGGTCTCTCTGGTCTTGTCGCGGTTTAGTTCCGGTCTCTTTCGAGCAATGTTTGCTATGAAGGAGATAGAGAATGGCAAAGAGATACACAGACGAGTTTCGGCGTGATGCGGTGCGCATGGCGGCGACGAGTGGCTTAACGCGGCCTCAACTTTCATCAGATTTAGGGGTTGGGCTTTCGACGCTGAACAAATGGGTTCAACAGCATCAACACGATGACCTGATGTCAGGACCGCATGAAGACGTTGAGAAGGAGAACACGCGGCTTCGCAAGGAAGTCCGTCTGCTGCGCGAGGAGAGGGAAGTGTTAAAAAAGGCGGCAATCTTCTTTGCAGGCCAAAGCCGGTGAGATTTGCGTTCATCGACGCCTGGAAAGAAGAATGGCCAGTTGAGTTCCTGTGCAAAGTTATGCGGGTCACATCACGTGGTTTTCGCGCGTGGCGGGTTCGCCCGATGAGCCAGCGTCAACGCGATGATATGGTGATCCTGGCTCACATCCGTGAACAGCATCGCTTAAGCCTGCAAAGCTATGGGCGGCCTCGGATAGTCTTGGTTGGAACGTTCAAAGGATGGCTGTTCCCGTGGGAGCAGAAAGATGAGAGACATGCTG
>NZ_JWIF01000040.1 GCF_000812685.1 Halocynthiibacter namhaensis | reverse complement strand
ATGCAGTGCGTATCGCAACGACCAGTGGACTGACACGACCACAAGCGGCTTCTGATTTGGGGGTTGGGCTTTCGACGCTGAACAAGTGGGTCCAAAAGCATCAGTATGATGACCTGATGTCGGGTCCTCACGAAGACGTTGAGAAAGAGAACGAACGCCTTCGCAAGGAAGTCCGGCTGCTGCGAGAGGAGAGGGAAGTATTAAAAAAGGCGGCGATCTTCTTTGCAGGCCAAAGCCGGTGAGGTTCGCCTTCATTGACGCCTGGAAAGAAGTTTGGTCCGTGGAATTTCTCTGCCGTATCATGCAGGTCACATCGCGTGGTTATCGTGCGTGGCGGGCTCGCCCGATGAGCCAGCGGCAGCGAGGCGATATGGTTATTCTGGCGCATATCCGAGAGCAACATCGTCTGAGCCTGCATAGCTATGGTCGACCACGCATGACCGCAGAATTGCAGGAAATGGGGCTGAGGGTTGGGCACCGCCGGATTGGCCGCCTAATGCGCATGAACGGCATCAAGACCGTCAGGACCCAGAAATACAAGGTGACCACGGACAGCAACCATGCGTTCAACATCGCGCCCAACTTGCTGGATCAGGATTTTTCTGCCGATGGGCCAAATCAAAAATGGGCGGGTGATATCTCGTACATTTGGACCAGCGAGGGTTGGCTCTATCTGGCGGTGATCTTAGATCTCTATTCTCGGCGCGTCATCGGCTGGGCTGTCAGTAATCGTATGAAGCGAGATCTGGCGATCCAGGCGTTGGACATGGCCGTGGCCATGCGACAACCTCCCAAGGGCTGCATTCACCACACAGATCGTGGAACGCAATACTGCTCACATGACTACCAGAAGCGGTTGTCAAAGCATGGCTTCAAAGTCTCGATGAGCGGAAAAGGAAATTGCTACGACAATTCCATGGTGGAAACGTTCTTCAAATCGCTCAAGGCAGAGCTGATCTGGCGCAACCGCTGGGAAACCAGACGCCAGACTGAAGGGGCCATCTTCCAGTATATCAATGGGTTCTATAATCCACGACGGCGTCATTCATCGTTAGGTGGCAAAAGCCCCTTGGCCTTCGAACGAAAGGCTGCCTAAATGAGTTGAGAGACCGGAACGTAACCGTGACAAGACCATACGTTGACGAGGATGGAGAGGGATGGACTCATCGTGCGCAAAGAACACCCAGCGGATGCACGGGCGCGAACCATCCACCTTACCGACCCAGCGCGTTCAATCCGTGAGGCGGCCTATCAGGCAGCAATGCAGATCAACGAAGAGGTGCTCGCCGATCTTTCCCAAGATGAGACGCAAGCGTTCCTCGAATACATGCGCCGGGTAATTGGCAAGATCAAAGAAGTTGATAATTCCTGAAGCGGACATCGGTGCAGCCGCCGTGAAAGCTAACTTTGTCCCAATCAACTGTCATCTGACAAGTTTGCCTGAGTGTCCGCTTTGGTTGACCGTTTAGCCTCATATAACAATTCCATCTTTGTTTTGCGTAGCTTTCTGGGGCCATCCTTTTGTTCGTATCGCGTTCTCTGTTTGCCCGCGCGGCGTTTCTTCGGTGCTGCCTTATCCTGCTCGATCTTTATGTGTTCCAAAACAGCGCTGAGATGCTTATTCTCTGTGATCGCAGAATGTGTGACACGTTGATCTTTGTCGAACACAGTATAGGGCAGGGACATGCCCTTCCATCTGAACTCCAACCGCCCATCAGGAAACTCATAGCTGTCTACATATTTACCGGGCAACCCCCGCGAAACCTCTGTTTCTTTGAGGATAATTCGCTTTCGGCTGTAAGAAAATGCCAACTGGCCGCTGACATATCGTTCATCCCGAAAACATAGAAGTTCGCGCAATTAATCGGGTTCAAAGTTGAGCCTGCGGTGCAGATCATCCGACCGATATGCCGACTTTGAAAATTTCTCGTTAAAACGCTGCATGAAGCCCGGAAGAAACGCGTTCGCGGCTTCCATATCGGAAATACCTGCGAGGCGTAATTCCTTCACAAGCCGATCCTGTAAAGTACGATTTGCTCGTTCAACACGGCCTTTTGCCTGTGATGAATTGGCGCAAAGGATCTCGATGCTCAGCTCGTTAAGGGCGCGACCAAACTGCGTCATACCATGTCCAGATTTAGCGGCCTGATTGGGCACCCGAAACACCGTATGCTTGTCAGAGTAGAATGCGACAGGGCGACCATGATCATGCAAATAACCCTCCAGCGCATCAAAATAGCTGAATGTACTTTCTGATTTTACGAAGCGTAGTTGCATGAGTTTGCTGGTCGCGTCGTCAATGAAAACCAGCAACGTACAGGCCGGACCTCGATCTTCGAACCAGCGGTGATCTGAACCGTCAATCTGGATGAGTTCACCGTAACATTCACGTCGCAATCTAGGTTGGTGAAATGTTCGACGCTGCTTGCGCGATAACCACAAACCGTCTGCTTGCATCCATTGGCGCAGCGTTTCCCGAGACACTTTGAATCCATGGTGTTCCTCAAGCATCTCAGCCGCCATAGTAAGGCCGAAATCATGATACTTCTCACGCACCAGATCTAACGCATAAGTACGCTTGGCGTCATGGATCTTGTTGTTTGGCGGCTTTCCTCTGGCTTTGTGACTCATCGCAGAAGGGCCGTCTTCTCGAAACCGGCGCAGGAGCCGAAAGACCTGACGTTTGGTCAGCGCCAGCAAATTTGCAGCACGTTCCGCATTCAACCGTCCATCAACGATCTGAGAGATAATCTCGATACGATTTAGATCACGTTCACTCATCATTACCCATCCCATAACAGCACTCCTGATTTGTTCGGATTTAGAACAAGAGTGACACTTCTGCTTTGCCAATGGGTGACATTATAACTTTGCAGCTACATCAAAAAGGGCCCATAATTGGTATTATGTAATTGCATGAAGTGCAACGAACTGACTATGTCTTATAAACATGAATTCGGCGGATCTCACTGGTATCATAACTCTAAAGCTCGACAACATGGGTCAATGCAACCTATTGTGAAGTAGGAATGAGGACTCACAGTGACTATTTTATTATTGAACGGCCCGAACTTAAATTTGCTGGGAACCCGGCAAACCAGTGTATATGGCGCAACCACACTCTCTGAGATTGAAACGCTGACCCGCTCGCATGCGGAAGCCGCTGGGTATAAATTGGATGCGCTGCAATCCAATCATGAAGGTGTGTTGATCGATGCAATACATTCGGCGAAAGGTAAATCACAAGGCATCATTTTAAATGCCGGTGCTTACACCCACACGTCTATCGCCCTGATGGATGCAATTTCTTCTGTCGAGCTTCCAGTGATCGAAGTCCATCTTTCCAACATTCACGCACGCGAGCCGTTTCGTCATCAATCCTATATTGCACGGGTTGCTGTCGGACAGATCGCAGGCTTTGGACCGGACAGCTATATTCTTGCTGTAGACGCTCTTGTTGCGCATTTGAGCGAGGCTGCTTCATGATATCTGGCTATCTCGAAAAGCTCACGGCTTGCCAATGCTTGGAAGACGTGTGGACGCTGCATCAAAACAAAATGAGTGAGTATGGATTTGGCCGTGTTATGTACGGCTTTACGCGATATCGCAATGGCGCGTCGCTGGGCGATCAAGATGATTTGTTACTGCTGTCCAACCACGACACAGCCTATCTGGACGTGTTTTTTGGCGAAAAACTGTATTACAACGCGCCGATGGTACGCTGGTCTTTGGAGAACGAAGGCGCATGTTCTTGGAGCTGGATGGCGGATCAGATTAAGGCCGGAACCTTTACCGAAAGCGAGTTGAAGGTAGTAGATTTCAATCGTTCTTTTGACGTTACTGCCGGGTATACCATTAGCTTTAAATCCGTGTCTTATCGGGAACGTGGCGGGATTGCGTTGACTGGCAATCCAGGGGTCGAACAAGAAGAAGTCGACGAAATTTGGGCGAAACATGGTCAGGATCTTTTGGTCATGAACAATGTCGCTCACTTGAAGCTCATCAACATGCCTTGGACTGGCCAGAGACGCCCCCTCACCCATCGTCAACGCGAAGTGTTGGAATGGGTCGGCGAAGGTAAAACCATGCAAGATATCGCGTGTATTATGGGGCTGACACCCGCGACTGTGGAAAAACATTTACGTTTGGTGCGTACCGCGTTGGATGTCGAAACAACGGCCCAAGCCGTGCGTAAAGCATCGGTACAAAAGCAAATTTATCTGATCGATGGATAAGATCGTGCTGATAATGATGCCCTGCTTTGTGAAATCCCCCCCCAAATTCGATCAATGGTAAGGAATACCATACTTTCGTATAGGTTATTTCTGATGTATAGTCTAATTGTTCCGTCGTGGTGGCAATTATGCCTTGGAACTTATGAGAGCCTAAGATGTTGTTATTTCAATGTTCTTATGTTCTCCCGGGAGACCGGATCGTCGGTCAATTTAGTATAGACTAGATTGACCGACACCCTAATGTCTTACATCCTCATCCCGAGACATGGGAATTGAACGGCCTTTCTTTGTAGGAAGGTCGTTTCTTTTGTTGCCTAGCGTTGTTTTTGATGAATCTTGTCGACGACAAAAAAGGGCCAGGCAATTCCCTGCCCGGCCCCCTATAAGTAAGATCACATGCGTAATCTAAAGACGATTTAGCCTTGAGCGGCTTTTGCAACTTCAGCTGCGAAATCTTCTTCTTTTTTCTCGATGCCGTCGCCAACTTCCATGCGTACGAAGGATGTGATTTCAACACCAGCTTCTTTCGCAGCAGCTTCAACAGTCAGGTCTGGGTTCACAACGAACGCTTGACCCAAAAGTGTCACTTCGGACAAGAATTTCTTCATGCGGCCAACGATCATTTTTTCGATCACGGCTTCTGGCTTGCCAGATTCGCGAGCGATGTCGATTTGAACCTGACGTTCTTTTTCAACCACGGATGCGTCCAGATCAGCTTCGGACAAAGATGCAGGGTTCGCAGCAGCAATGTGCATTGCAAGCTGTTTGCCGATGCCATTGTCAGTGCCTTTTAGGCCAACCAGAACACCGATTTTGCCCATGCCATCTGTCACAGAGTTGTGGATGTAAGACACAACGGTCTCGCCCTCAACAGTTGCCATGCGACGCAAAGACATGTTCTCGCCGATGGTTGCAACAGCGTCAGTGATGGTGTTCGTAACGGATTTGCCGTTGATCTCTGCGTCGGCCAATGCCTCAACAGTTTCAACATTCAAAGCAGCACCTGCGATGGAAGAAACCATGGATTGGAAATCGGCATTCAAACCAACAAAGTCAGTTTCGGAGTTCACTTCAACAGCAACACCTTTGCCGCCTTCAACTGCAACGGCAACAAGGCCTTCAGCAGCGATACGACCGGATTTTTTAGCAGCCTTAGCAAGACCTTTGGTGCGAAGCCAATCAACTGCGGCCTCCATGTCACCATTGGTTTCAGTCAGGGCTTTTTTCGCGTCCATCATGCCAGCGCCGGTGGAATCGCGGAGTTCTTTGACCAATTTAGCGGTAATCGCCATGTCGGTTCTCCTTGGGAGTCATCTGAATAGGAAAATCCGGGAAGACCTACATCTTCCCGGTATCAGTTTTGTGAAGCTTAAGCTTCAGCAGGTGCAGCTTCTTCAGCGATGGTTTCTTCCAAGGAAGCTTCCATTTCGCCAAGGTCCATGCCTGCTTCACCCATCTGAGCGGTCATACCGTCCAGAGCAGCGCGTGCAGCAAGATCAGTGTACAGTGTGATCGCACGTGCAGCATCGTCATTGCCTGGGATGATGTAATCAACGCCAGCTGGGTTTGCGTTTGTATCAACGATACCAACAACAGGAATGCCCAGCTTTTTCGCTTCTGCGATTGCGAGGGATTCTTTGTTCACGTCGATAACGAACAGAAGATCAGGAACACCGCCCATATCGCGGATGCCGCCCAAAGACGCTTGCAGTTTGCCCTGCTCACGTTCCATGCCAAGACGTTCTTTCTTGGTCAGGCCTTCTGCACCTTCAGACAATTTCTCGTCGATGGACTTGAGACGGTTGATAGAGTTGGAAACTGTTTTCCAGTTGGTGAGCGTGCCACCCAACCAACGGTGGTTCATGTAGTACTGAGCGGATTTCTCAGCTGCATCTGCGATTGCAGATTGCGCCTGACGCTTTGTACCAACAAAAAGAACGCGGCCGCCTTTTGCAACAGTGTCACGAACTGCGTTCAAAGCTGCGTCGAGCATTGGAACAGTTTGTGTAAGGTCAAAAATGTGGATGCCATTACGTGTACCGTAGATGAACTCCTGCATGCGCGGGTTCCAGCGCTGCTTTTGGTGACCAAAGTGAACACCAGCTTCTAGCAGCTGGCGGATTGTGAATTCTGGAATAGCCATTGTATTTCCTTTTCCGGTTTACGCCTGGGCAAAGTCAATCAGGGATCTCTCCCAACCGGTGGACGTCAAAGGATTTCTCCCCGTCAGCCCGGACTTCGCCTGTGAAGTGGCGCCGCTATAGCCGTGAAACCCAATGCACGCAAGGGCCACATCCAGAAAATCCTGCATTTATTACGCCATCCTGTGGTTTTCCCTCAGATTGGTCGCAATATACCAGTGGATCGGCCCATTTGCTCTCATTTCGGGCCTATCAAGCAGGACAGGCCTTGCAAACCGCGCCCTGCCCTGCGACTTATCATCGTCATGACCGTTTTGCAAAACTCCAAAAAACCGCATGTCTTATGTATTGGCGCCATTCTCTGGGATGTGATCGGCCGAACCGACCGTCATATGCGTGTGGGATCTGACGTTCCTGGCCGTATCCTACGTCTGCCCGGTGGCGTTGCCATGAATATCGCCATGACATTCACACGGTTTTCACTGACCCCAGTGTTACTTGGCGCAATCGGCCAAGACGAGGCCGGGGAAGAACTGATCCGCGCGGCACATTCTATGGGGATGATCACGGACCACCTGTATCGTTCAGAAGATTTGCCGACGGATGTTTACATGGCGATTGAAGGTGCAAACGGGCTGATCGCGGCCATAGCTGATGCCCATTCCCTTGAAGCCGCTGGGGCAAAGATTTTGCGTTCGCTTGAAGATGGCGCGCTTGGCACGCATGACGCCCCTTTTGAGGGCACGGTTGCGCTTGACGGCAACCTGACACTCGCCTTGCTAGAAGAAATATCCAACAGCCCGCTTTTTGCCAAAGCAGATCTGCGCGTCGCACCGGCATCGCCCGGCAAAGCCGAACGCCTTCTGCCGCTCATGAACCACGACAGCGCGACATTATATGTGAACCTAGAAGAAGCAGGTCTGCTGTTGAAACACGAATTCGAGACCGCATCGGATGCGGCGTTGGCACTGACAAAACGCGGTGCCGCACGCGCGATGGTCTCTGATGGTGGGCGCGCCGCTGCTTTCGCAGTCGGAGACAAAGTCATCTCAGAAGCGCCCCCCGAAGTTATGGTCACCCGCGTCACCGGCGCAGGCGACACATTCATGGCAGCACATATCGCTGCAGAACTGCGCGGTGACACGGATGTCACTGCTTTACACACGGCGCTTATTGCTGCCGCAAATTACGTATCTGGAAACTCCCCGCAATGACGACCACTGTGAACACCCCGTCCCTTCCTCTTGTATTCTCTGAGGAAGTCGAAATCGCACGCAAGAATGGCAGCCCGATTGTTGCCTTGGAAAGCACCATCATCACCCATGGCATGCCTTTTCCACAAAACGTCGAAACCGCGCGCCGCGTGGAGGCCGAAATTCGTGCCAATGGTGCCGTGCCTGCGACGATTGCCATCATGGATGGAAAAATTCACATTGGTCTGTCGGACGCTGAACTTGATGTCTTGGGCCAAGCGCAAAACGTCGCCAAACTGTCCCGTGCTGATCTGGCCGCGAAACTTGTGACAGGCGGATTTGGCGCGACAACCGTTGCTGCAACCATGATCTGCGCTGATCTTGCGGGCATCTCTGTATTCGCAACGGGTGGCATTGGTGGTGTACATAAAGGTGCTGAAATCACATTCGATATCTCTGCCGATCTACGCGAACTGTCCGAAACCCCGGTTACAGTCGTCGCCGCCGGTGCAAAGGCCATTCTCGACATTCCAAAGACCTTGGAAGTGCTTGAAACCCTTGGTGTTCCCGTGATCGCCTATGGCCAGGATGACTTCCCGGCTTTCTGGTCCCGTTCCTCCGGCATTCAAGCCCCCATCCGCATGGACAGCGCCGCTGACATCGCCGCTGCACAAAAAATGCGCTGTGATTTGGGCCTTCCTGGTGGTCAATTGATCGCAAATCCCATTCCGCAAACCTCTGAGATTGCAGCAGACGTCTTGGCACCCGTCATTGCGCAAGCGATTGCAGAAGCAGACGCGCAAAACATCGCTGCAAAATCCGTGACGCCATTCTTGTTGAAACGCATTTTCGAACTGACCGAAGGCAAATCCCTCGCGGCCAATATCGATCTTGTGTTAAACAACGCCCGCTTGGCGGCCCAAATCGCCGCAGCTGGGGTCGCATAATATCGCCCGCACAGCTCTCTATTTCTTGTCCACACAGAAAGAACGCATAGCACCATGACCAAAGATTCTGATGAACATGGCCGCCCGCGCCGCCCGTCCCGTTTTGCGGGGCTCCGCGCCAGCTTTCTGACGGGTCTGGTTGTCATCGCTCCAATCTTCCTGACGGCATGGCTGATTTGGAACCTTGTGGGCTGGATCGATGGCTGGGTTTTGCCTTTTGTCCCTGCCGAATTGATGCCCGAACAATACATCGGGATCAATCTGCGCGGCGTTGGGGTGATCATCTTCCTGATTTTCACCGCAATTGTTGGCTGGATGGCCAAGGGCCTATTTGGACGCTCTCTTCTGGGTTTGGGCGAACGTCTGGTGGATCGTATGCCCGTGGTAAGGTCGATCTATAATGGATTGAAACAAATCGCAGAAACGGTGTTCAGCCAGGCTGATAACACCTTCAAAAAGGCCTGTCTGATCGAATACCCGCGCAAAGGCCTGTGGGCGATTGCATTCATCTCGAC
Organism: Halocynthiibacter namhaensis; assembly: GCF_000812685.1. Taxonomy (GTDB): domain Bacteria; phylum Pseudomonadota; class Alphaproteobacteria; order Rhodobacterales; family Rhodobacteraceae; genus Halocynthiibacter; species Halocynthiibacter namhaensis. The sequence goes on along the minus strand of NZ_JWIF01000040.1, from coordinate 133,625 downwards.
CTCTGCCAAGGGTGAAATCAAAAAGGACATCGCTGTTGAAGATGACATCATGTCCGTCTTCTTACCGACGACCCCAAACCCGACCTCAGGTTTCCTGCTGTTTGTCCCGCGTAAGGACATCATCGAACTTGAGATGTCGGTCGAAGATGCGGCCAAACTCGTGATTTCAGCTGGCTTGGTCTACCCAAATGCCAAAGATCCATCCCAGCCGCCCATGGGCAAGTGATCTCATTTTGCTCACGAAACAACTCAAATGCGAGGGGCTGACCCCTCGCTTGCCGGGATTATAAGGCAGTCCAGCCGCCATCTACGGAAATAGATGTCCCTGTGATCTGCGCAGCCGCGTCAGAACATAAGAACACCGCAGTCCCCCCCATTTGTTCCACTGTGGCGAATTCACCTGAGGGCTGGCGTTGCAGCATCACTTTGGCAATCACATCTTCGCGTGACATGTTGTGTACGGCCATTTGATCAGGAATTTGTTTTTCCACGATGGGTGTCAAAACATAGCCCGGACAAATCGCATTACAGGTCACGCCCTGCCCGGCAGTTTCAAGCCCGATGGTCTTGGTCAAACCAATAACCCCATGTTTTGCAGCGACATAGGCCGATTTATAGGGCGACGCCGTCAGCCCATGGGCGGATGCGATATTCACAATACGGCCCCAACCTTTTTCGCGCATGGCAGGCAAGGCCGCGGCGGTTGTGTGAAACGCCGAACTTAGATTGATGGCGATGATGGCATCCCAACGGTCTTCCGGGAAATCTTCCACAGGGCTTACAAACTGAATACCGGCATTATTTACAAGAATATCACAGCCACCTGCGGTCTCAATCAATGCGCGGCACTCGCGGCCTTTCGACATATCTGCCTGAACATAGGTGACGTCAACGCCGTATTCTGCGGAAAGAGTCGCCGCCAGAGCATGATCAGAATCATCATTTGTGAAGGAATTCAGCACAACATCTGCGCCCGCTTTGGCAAGTTCGACCGCAACCCCAAGGCCAATGCCTGAATTTGATCCTGTCACAATTGCGCGTTTACCGTTCAGTGTCATGAGACCCCCGTAAAATATGTCAATTTTCACATTACTATATGCGGAATATAGGGCTGGGAAAGCCCATATCATACTGTAACGTTGGGTGAAAATTTGCACAAAAAAACGCCGGCACAAGGCCGGCGTAAAGTTATTGAGGCAGGTTTCATACAGGCAAGAAACCTATCGAGCAGTGACACCTTTATAAGCAATTCACCGCCCTTGGCCAAGCTAAAAGTTTGAATTACCCACAGGAGAACGCTAACCTTGGGGATAACAATACAAATGGGCAGAGGAAAATTTCAGGAATGAAAACCAACTATTTACGCAACTTGCAGTCAACTGCCTTGGCTGTCTGCCTTTCCGCCTTGGCTGGAAGCGCCCTATCTGACCCCAAACATGGCATATCTATGTATGGTGATCCGGCGCTTCCACCAGATTTTGTGTCCTTACCATATGCCGACCCTGCCGCACCCAAGGGTGGACAAATTATCACAGGTGAAGTGGGAAGTTTCGACTCTCTTAATCCGCATATTCTGAAAGGCAATGTTCCTTGGCAGCTCAGATTTCTTGCTTATGAAAGCTTAATGGGACGAAACTGGGACGAACCTTTCGCGCTTTATGGGTTGTTGGCCGAATCGATTGAGACCGCGGAAGATCGCAGTTGGGTGGAATTCACCTTGCGCCCAGAGGCAAAATTCTCGGATGGAAGCCCCGTCACCGTCGAAGATGTGCTCTGGTCGTATGAAACCTTAGGCACCGAAGGCCATGGGCGCTATCGCGGATTATGGACAAAAGTCGCCAGCGCCGAGGCGACGGATGACAACACTATTCGTTTCACCTTCACGGATCCCGAGCCAGAACTTGCATTGATCATCGGCATGCGCCCGATTTTGCAGAAATCTCAGTGGGAAAACCAAGATTTCACCGAAAGTGGCCTTGGCAATATCCCGATCACCACCGCGCCCTATGTCATCAGCGATTTTGATGCCGGGCGTTCTGTGACCCTGACACGTAACCCTGATTATTGGGGCAATGATCTTGCCTTTCGTCGTGGCACCAACAATCTAGATGAAATCAAGCTTGAGTTCTTTACGGATGCCAGCATCATGTTTGAGGCGTTTAAAGCTGGTGAAATCAACACGTTCCGCGAAACCAACACCGAAAAATGGCGGACGCAATTTAACTTCCCATCGGTCACAAACGGCGAAGTCGTGCTTTCAGAAATTCCGCATCAACGTCCAACCGGCATAACCGGCTATGCGATGAACACGCGCAATCCGTTGTTTGCGGATTGGCGGGTGCGCGAGGCAATGGCTGCCCTGTTCAATTATCCATTTATCAGTGACACACTGGTTGGTGTAGATGCGCCGCGTGTCACGTCCTATTTCTCGAATTCCATTCTGGGAATGCGTGAAGGTGCCGCTGAAGGTCGCGTGCTTGAGCTTTTACAGCCATTTGCAAGCGATCTGCATCCTGGCGCGTTGGAAGGTTACGCCCCACCTGAAGGCAGCACATCTGAACGCAATCGATCTGACCTACGTCGCGCGCTTGGGCTGTTTGAGGATGCGGGTTGGACCATTCAAAATGGCGTAATGAAGAACGCTGATGGCAATGAGTTCACCTTTGAAATTCTTTTGAAACAAGGTTCTAGCGAGGTTCAATCAACGATCGATATCTACGCCGAGGCATTGGCTCGCGTCGGGATTTCACCAAAGATCACTGTTGTGGATACCGCGCAATATAAGGAACGTACCGATAATTTTGATTTTGGCATGGCCTACTACCGACGCGGTGTTTCTTTGTCCCCTGGCAATGAACAGTTGCAATATTGGGGCGCTGAAGCAGCAGATACCGCCGGGTCGCGCAACTTGGCTGGCATCAAAAACCCTGCGGTTGAGGCGATGATTTCAGAGATCTTGAATGCCGGAACTCAGGATGATTTCGTTGCGGCAACGCGCGCGCTGGATCGTGCCCTAACATCTGGACGCTATGTGATCCCGATTTGGCACAACCCCATCAGCTATATCGCCCATTCCAAAGATCTGCAGTATCCATCACGCCTGCCGATCTACGGTGATTGGCTTGGGTTCCAACCCGATGTCTGGTGGTCAGGAGACAACGAATGACCCGTATCATTCTGATAACAATCGCACTTACCGTATCGTCCTGTGGAACAATTGAAGGTGTCGGCGAAGATATTTCCGCCGGTTCCCGAACAGTCAAAGGTTGGTTCTAATCATCGAAACGGGGCGCAATGTATATGCGCCCCGTTTTTTATTGCGCTAGATCTTGCAACCGATGGGAACCCAGCGTAGCCAGTTCTTATGCATTCTGTATTTGATCACGGCACGGCCCCGAACGTCTCAAACGCCTTTAATATGGCGGCGCATGTGTTGCGCTGCGCAAATCAAGCCCCGACAAAGCCGGCGCTTGAAATCCTTACGCCAGACGGCGCGACAATTCTGACATATCAACAGCTTGAACGTTCCATCCGTGGTATTGCGACAGGCCTGTTGAACCGTGGCTTGTCCGCTGGCGATCGTGTCCTTTTACGTTTGGATAACACGCCCGAATTTCCGCTGGCCTATCTTGCCTGTATCGCGGTTGATTTGGTGCCAGTGCCGACAGCCGCCCAGCTGACCGGGCACGAAGTTGAAAAACTTTGCAAGACGGTCAATCCATCGCTGATCATTGCCAGTCCCGGGGTGCCTCTGCCCGAAGCGTCCGTTTGCGATGTCATCTTTGCAGAAACACTCGTCACATATCATGACCTGCCACCGGCTGAATTTGCCTTGGGCGATCCCAATCGTTTGGCGTATATCATTTTCACATCCGGCACTTCAGGTGTGCAACGGGCTGTTTGTCACGCCCATCGTGCGATTTTGGCCCGACAAATGATGTTTGACGGATGGTACGGGTTGAACAGAGATGACCGTGTAATGCATGCCGGGGCGTTCAATTGGACCTATACCCTTGGAACGGGTTTGATGGATCCATGGACGATGGGCGCAACCGCTCTCATCCCACAACCGGGAACCCCAGCAAGTGCTTTGTTCGAGCTATTAAACACACATCGCGCGACGATTTTTGCCGCAGCACCAGGTGTTTACCGCCAAATGTTAAAGGGTGACACACAGCTGAAGATGCCACATCTGCGACATGGTTTGTCTGCCGGGGAAAAACTTCCCGAAGACCTGCGCGCAGATTGGGAACACGCCACCAGCACCCCAATATTTGAAGCTTTTGGCATGTCGGAATGCTCAACGTTTATTTCAGGCGCACCGGATCGTCCGGCGCCATTACACACATTAGGCCGCCCACAAAATGGTCGACGCGTCGCAGTTCTTGCCGCAGATGGTCAACCTGCCCCTCTGGGCAGCGAGGGCGAATTGGCCGTGTCCACCGATGATCTTGGATTGATGCTTGGGTATCTAAACGCCGAGGCCGAAACCAAGTCACGTACGTCGGGCCAGTGGTTTCGCACCGGCGACAGCGCATCGATGGATCAAAGTGGCGCAATCACCTATCATGGTCGAACGGATGACATGATGAACGCTGGCGGCTTTCGCGTTTCCCCAATCGAGGTTGAATCTGCTCTGATACAGCATGGAGATGTGCAGGAATGCGCAGTTGTGGAAGTCCAAGTAAAAGCCGATGTCTCCGTGATTGCAGCGTTTTATGTGTCACAAAGTGATCCCGGCGCGTCCGTGTTGGAACAGTGGCTTTCAGGCCAACTTGCTCGGTATAAAATGCCACGCATTTTCACCGCTGTCACCGAAATCCCCCGTGGGGCAAATAACAAAATTCTCCGCCGGAAGTTGCGTGAAGAATGGGAGGAAAATCATTGATAAAGCTCGATATAATCTCAGATCCAATTTGCCCTTGGTGCTTTATTGGCAAGTCCTATCTTGACCGCGCACTTGAGGCCCATCCAGATCACCCGTTCGCCATTGAATGGCATCCATTTCAGTTGAACCCTGAGATGCCAGCAGAAGGCATGGATCGCCGTGCCTATCTTGAGGGGAAATTTGGGGGCAAAGACGGTGCCGTGCGTGCCTATGCCCCAGTGGTTGAGAACGCTCAGAAGGCGGGTGTCGAGATCAATTTTGAAGAGATCAAAAGAACACCAAACACGCTGGATGCACATCGTCTCATCCACTGGGCTGGCATTGAAAGCAAGCAAATCTTGGTGAAATCTGCCCTGTTCAAAGCCTATTTTACCGACGGCAGAGACATCGGAGACCGCGAGGTTCTGGCGGCGATTGCGGGCGAATGCGGTATGGACGCCATGGTTGTTGGGCATTTGCTGAAATCCGACGCAGATGTTGAGGATGTTAAAACCCGCGATACACATGCCCGCGAACGCGGTGTAACCGGTGTTCCGTGTTTCATAATTGAAAATCAGCACGTTATATCCGGTGCACAACCCCCAGAGCTTTGGGGAAATGTCATCAAAGAACTGATGGAACAAATCGATGATCAGGCCGATCCGTCCGAAAACGACGACGCATGATCACAGCGCATCTGCCATCGGGGTATATCTTGGCGCGGGCAACGGGATGTCCGCGCAGTGTATACCCCTTTGCGCTGCTTGGGTCCGTATTGCCTGATTTTGACATGCTTTGGTTCCACCTCGTGGATATGCGCGCATTTCATCATCACAAATATTGGGTGCACGCCCCTGGTTTCTGGATCATGATCGCTGTTGCCACCCTGATTGCACTGAAACTATTCGTGGCGAAACACACTCGTTTCCCGGTGATAACCGCCGCATGCATGTTCTATGGGGCAATCTTCGTGCATCTCATCTTGGACAGTCTCGCTGGAAGTATCATGTGGCTCTGGCCGTTTAGCGATCAACTATATGTTTTGGTCGATGTCCCCAGCCATTACGAAAACTGGGTGTTGTCATTCCTGCTTCACTGGACCTTTCTGGCCGAGATTATGGTCTGGAGCATAGCAGTTTTTCTTTATTTAGGACGTAAGCGAGAAAGCAAAATTAATGTCAGATAACACCTCCAGTCTTAATCCAGACTCTGCGATGCCACCGCGCTTGCCCCTTCCTGAATTCATCGCATTGATCGCGATGTTATTTGCGACAATTGCCTTTTCCATTGATGCAATGTTGCCCGCGCTTCCCGATATTGGCAAGGAACTCATGCCGTATGATATCAACCGCGCCCAGCTGGTTGTCACCAGTTTTGTATTCGGCATGGGTGTAGGGACATTTTTCACCGGTCCATTGTCTGACGCATTTGGTCGTCGCCCTGTTCTTTTGATCGGTGCGTTGGTTTACATGCTTGGTGCGGCTCTGGCTTGGTACAGTCAAAGTGCCGAAGGTGTTCTCATTGGGCGTGGGCTTCAAGGTCTGGGGGCTGCAGGGCCACGCGTTGTTGCGATGGCAATTGTTCGTGACCTATATTCAGGCCGCCAGATGGCCAAATTGATGTCCTTCACCATGATCGTTTTCTCACTGGTTCCAGCGATCGCCCCTGCCCTTGGCGCAATGATTATTGCCGTCAGTTCCTGGCGCGGCATTTTCATGGCCTTTGTCATATTCTCCATGATCACAGTGATTTGGGTGTATTTCCGTCAAGGTGAAACCCTGCCCGTTGACCGACGTATTCCCTTAAAGCCTGCGCGCTTTGCCTACGCGATCCGTGAGGCATTTGCCAATAAGATGTTTCTGCTGTCTGTACTGGTGCAGACCTTGATCTTCGGCCTGTTAATGGCGCTGATATCTTCAACGCAACAGATCTATGATACCTCATTCGGCCGCGAGTCTGAGTTCCCCTTTTGGTTCGGTGCCTCAGCTGTAATTGCCGCATCCGCCAGCTTGATCAATGCGCGCTTAGTTGTGCGCCTTGGCATGCGTTCGCTGATCTCCACTGCCTTGCTCATTCAATTCGGCATATCGGTTGTGATGGCAATTATGGGCGCAGCCGACCTGTGGCCCGCTTGGCTGGCCTTTCCCGCATGGTTCTTTTGGTCAACCTCCCTGTTCTTCATGTTGGGCTTTACCCTTGGCAATCTCAACGCGCTGGCCATGGAACCTATGGGGCATATTGCAGGCATGGCCGCCTCTATTATTGGCGCGGTGTCCACCGTATTCGGCATCGCAATCGCAATTCCCATTGGGCTAAGTTTCAATGGCACGTATACACCGCTCGCGATTGGATCTGTGATTTGCACGTTCCTTGGCTATCTGATCATGCTGCAAATCAAAAAGCTTGAACGCGTCAACTAAGGCGATCATGCGCAAAGACATACCGCATCTACCGACAATATACGTCGGTAGATGCGGCCTTAAATCAGGCTTTCTTCGCGCGTTTTGCCTTTTCAGCTTTAACCTTTTCGGCCAAATCGCGTGCGATTGAAAACGCCCCTTTGATTTTATCGGCAGTGTTCGCCCAATCACGTCGCACGACGATCTTATTGTCGCGCACCTTGGCCAAGCCATCTTGTGCCTGAATGAACTCAACCAGCCCCTGGGGGGATGCGAATTTATCATTGTGGAATTGGATGGTAGCGCCTTTGGGCCCACCATCCATCTTGGCAATACCCGCGCGTTTGCACATCGCTTTGATGCGCACAACCAACATCAAGGTGTTCACTTCTTTAGGCAGTTTGCCAAAACGGTCGATCAATTCTGCGGCAAATCCCTCAAGTTCGACTTTGGTGGTCAAGCCCGACAAGCGACGATACAGCCCAAGACGCACGTCAAGGTCTTGCACATAAGCTTCTGGAATCAATACCGGAACGCCAAGGTTGATCACCGGTGACCACTGGCCATCATCATCTAGCAGGCCTTCCATCTGGCCAGATTTGATCTTGGCAACCGCTTCTTCCAGCATGTTTTGATACAACTCATACCCAACTTCGCGCATCTGACCTGATTGTTCTTCCCCAATCAGGTTGCCAGCACCGCGAATATCGAGGTCTTGGCTGGCCAAAGTAAAGCCAGCGCCAAGGCTGTCAAGGCTGCCAATCACCCGCAACCGCTTTTGTGCGGTCTGGGTTAATGGTTTGCGTGGACGTGTGGTAAGATAGGCATAAGCCCTTGTTTTTGAACGTCCAACACGACCACGAATTTGATAAAGCTGGGCAAGGCCGAACATGTCAGCCCGGTGAATGATCATCGTGTTGGCGGTGGGAATGTCCAAACCGCTTTCGACAATGGTCGTCGCCAAAAGCACATCGAATTTACCGTCATAAAAAGCGTTCATCCGGTCATCAAGTTCCCCGGCAGCCATCTGGCCGCTGGCGGTGACGAAGCTGATTTCAGGAACGTGGTCGGTCAAGAAATCTTCGATCTCTTGCAGATCCTTAATGCGCGGCACCACGTAAAAACTTTGCCCCCCGCGATAATGTTCGCGCAACAAGGCTTCGCGGATGGTGACACTGTCAAATTCGCTGACATATGTTCGGATCGCCAGCCGGTCGACTGGCGGCGTGCCAATGATCGAAAGTTCGCGTACGCCAGACAATGACATCTGTAAGGTGCGTGGGATGGGTGTTGCGGTCAATGTCAGAACATGCACGTCGGAACGCATTGATTTCAAACGCTCTTTATGGGTTACGCCGAAATGCTGTTCCTCATCAATCACCAGCAAACCCAGGTCTTTGAAGCGAATGGTTTTCGCCAAAAGCGCATGGGTGCCGATCACGATATCAATCGTGCCCTCAGCCATGCCCTTGCGGGTGTTTTCTGCCTCTTTTGCGCTGACAAACTTAGACAATTGGCGCACTTCCACGGGAAAACCTCGGAACCGTTCAGAGAAGCTTTTGAAATGTTGACGCGCCAACAGTGTTGTGGGCGCAATCACGGCAACCTGGGTGCCTGACATGGCCGCGACAAAGGCCGCGCGCATGGCGACTTCGGTTTTGCCAAAACCCACATCACCGCAGACCAAGCGATCCATCGGTTGCCCAGATGCCATGTCCCCCAGCACGTCTTCAATCGCACCAAGCTGATCTTCGGTCTCTTGATAGGGGAAACGGGCGGAAAAGGCTTCCCAGATCTCTTGTGGGGCTTCCATGATCTGTGCACTGCGCAAAGCGCGTTCGGCTGCGATACGGATCAGCTTGTCTGCGATCTGTCGGATGCGTTCTTTAAGTTTGGCTTTCTTGGCTTGCCAAGCCCCACCACCCAGACGATCAAGCAACCCCTCATCGGCGCCAAATTTGGACAATAGTTCAATGTTTTCAACAGGTAGGAACAGTCGATCGCCACCAGCATATTCAAGTGCGATGCAATCATGCGGCGCGCCCATGGCGGTGACCGTTTCCAAGCCATTGTAGCGCCCGACACCGTGATCCACATGTACAACCAAATCCCCTGGGGACAGGCTTTGCGCTTCTGTCAGAAAATTCTCGGCGCGACGTTTGCGTTTTGGGGCACGGATCAAGCGATCCCCCAACACATCTTGTTCTGAAATAACGGTCAGGCCTGGGGCCTCGAACCCGGTTTCCAAGGGCCAAATCGCAAGAAAAACACCGCCTGTGCCGTCGGGAATGTCACGGTAATCCGAGATAGGTCGCGCATCCGCCAAACCTTCGTCAGCCATCAAGCCAGACAATCGTTCCCGTGCGCCTTCAGACCAAGATGCGATGACAACCTGTTTGTCTTCGCGAACCACATTAATGTGGTCCTTTAATGCGCTGAATAAGCTTATAGATTCCATTTTACGTTCAGCTGCGAAACTTCGTCCTACCTTGGCGGAAGCATCCAACATGCCCGGTCCTGGCGCCTGCGCCAAAGGTGACAATTGCACCACCCGGTGATCTTGCACAGCCACGTCAAACGCCGTTCCATCCAAATATAAGGCGGCTGGGGCAACGGGTTTATAGACCGTATCAATGCGATTGCGATCTTTCATCGCGATTGTGCGGGTTTCATATTGATCTGCGATCATATCCCAACATGCGTCTTGCATCGCTGGCACCTGATCGTCGACCATAACAGTCGCGCCGGGCAAATAGTCGAACAGCGTCTCAAGACGTTCATGGAAAAACGGCAACCAATGTTCAACGCCAGCATATTTCATGCCCGCGCTGACATGTTCGTACAAAGGATCATCCGTGCCAGCGGCGCCAAATTCGATCCGGTAATTCTGACGGAACCGCGTGATCGACGCTTCATCCAATATCACCTCAGATACGGGCGAAAGTTCTATCCTTTCAAGCTTTTGCGTCGTGCGTTGTGTGGCCGGATCAAAATGACGTGCGCCGTCCAATATATCGCCAAAGAAATCAAGACGCACTGGCGCGCCCTCTTTGCCAAGACCTGAGGGTGGGAAAATATCAATGATCCCGCCGCGCACCGCATAATCACCGGGTTCCATCACGGTGGACGTCTGTGAAAACCCCATCCGTGTTAGGAATTCGCGTAAGGCGCCCTCATTCACGCGCTCGCCGACGTTGGCGACAAAGCTGGATTGCTTAAGGGTTTCGCGTGCGGGCAGTTTTTGCGCCGCTGCTTTGAGTGTCGTTAGTAACACAAAGGGACCAGGCACGCCGCGTACAAGCCCAGCCAGGGTCGCCATGCGCGCCGCGGATATAGATGCATTTGGCGAAATTCGATCATAGGCCAAGCAATCCCAACCGGGAAAATCAATAACCGTCAGCTGTGGAGCGAAAAATGCAAGCGCCGCACGCATTTGGGCAAGACGCTTATCATCGCGCGCAATATGAACAACGGGACATGAATTTTTGGCAATCTCACGCGCAATTAACAAGGCATCAAAGCCTTCAGGTGCACCGCCAAATGTGATTTTCTCAGCCGCCATAACCTATGCCCTTATCCCATGCCTACTGAATCAAATGCCCAGAACATTTGCAGAGATATTCTGATACATGCCCCACATCGAAGTTACCAGAATGGAAAACATACCGATCAGTTGAGTGTAAAACCGCAAGCGCACCAATAGATCGATCAACGCGATGCCTTTGGGTTGGTCACGGTCGATTTTGATCGCCAAATCGATCGACATCATAATCACGATGGAAAAGGGAAAGATCAGAAAGAAAACCGCTTGGGAAAACTCAGCCTTATAGAAAAAACCCAGCAAAAACGTGCTGGTGATCAAAAAGAAGACGAACCCAAACATCCAAATCGCTGCGGTACGAGAGATATGGGTCAGCCTTCTGATGTTTATACGCACCAGATCCTCAAGGTCAGTGACAGCTTGCGGCGTTGGCAGGTCATCTTCTTGCGTCTGATTGGTGGCGTTTTGTTGGATCTGATTGCGCGCACGTTGAATGATGTCAAAAGGCACGCCAAGCACCCAATGACTGGTCGATGACCACATGACAGCCAAGCCAATCCAAAACCATAGGTTGGAAAAGGACCGCATGTCGATCAATTCAAAAATGCTCGTATAAATGTCCACTCAGACCTCGTGTTTTTATGATCTGTATCGCGTGGATTCCAGACGTTATTTCAGGCAAGATAACCGCCTTTGCATATGACAGCTTGAGCCGAAGCGCAATCCATGCGAACCCTATCGAGATTGAAATGAGGTTCACGATGTCATCATCCATAATCACCCCCGGTTTTCCACTCGCGCGTCCACGCAGGCTGCGCAAATCCGACGCCTTGCGCCGCATGGTAAGCGAGAACACATTAACGGCCGATGACTTGATCTGGCCGGTGTTTGTGACCGCGGGTAAAAATCAACGCGATGCGGTGGCTTCTATGCCTGGCGTGGAACGCCTTTCTGTCGATCTTTTGGTAAAAGCGGCCCGTGAGGCCTTTGATCTTGGCATCCCTGCGATCTGTATTTTCCCGTATACCGATCCGTCTTTGAAGACCGAAGATTGCGCCGAGGCATGGAATCCCGACAACCTGTCAAATCAAGCGATCCGTGCCATTAAAGACGCAGTGCCTGAGATGATGATCATGACCGACATCGCCTTGGATCCCTATAACATCAACGGCCACGATGGTTATGTGGTTGACGGTGAAATCGTGAATGACCAAACGGTCGAGGCTTTGGTAAAAATGGCAATCGCCCAGGCCGATGCCGGCGCTGATATTCTTGGCCCCTCGGACATGATGGATGGTCGCATCGGTGCCATTCGCGGCGCGCTTGAATCTGAAGGCCATCAGAATGTTGCGATCCTCAGCTATACGGCGAAATACGCGTCCGGGTTTTACGGGCCATTTCGCGATGCCGTCGGCGCATCTGGCGCCCTGAAAGGTGACAAGAAGACCTATCAGATGGATCCGGCCAATTCAGACGAGGCCATGCGCCTTGTGGCGCGCGATCTGTCTGAGGGTGCCGACATGATTATGGTCAAGCCAGGCATGCCCTATTTGGATATTTGTCATCGCGCCAAAAGCGAATTTGGCGTGCCCGTGTTTGCCTACCAGGTGTCCGGTGAATACGCGATGGTCAAAGCGGCAGCACTTAACGGCTGGATCGATGGCGAGAAAGTTATGATGGAAAGCTTAATGGCCTTTAAGCGCGCAGGTTGTGACGGTGTTCTAACCTATTTTGCCCCCGAGGTCGCAAAGATCCTGCAAGGCTGATTTTCGTTAATGTCACAAAAACGCCACAAAAAAGGACCGTTTCCGACAGGATCGGTCCATTTTTTTTGGAATTTGCGCCAAACTGGTTATACCCCCATTCCCTTGCGTCAATCAGGCTGGGTGTTATCTGAGGCATTTCAACGCAGCAATGCGGACATAGATCAGCAAGCCGAATGTCACATCACAATAACGAGGGAAAATAATGTCAAATACAGTTTTACTGGCCGTGGATGGAAGTGACGGAAGCCATCGCGCAACCGCCCACGCCATTGCCCGGGCGAAGCTTGGAGGGGCCAAAATCCTTCTGACCTATGTCATCGAATGGTCGGCCTATTCATTTAATACGCCCGAAGAAAATGCGGAACGCCATAAGCGTCGCGAACAAGAAATCGCCAAGGCGACGTCGTCGGTGGTTGAACCCGCCGCCGAACGCCTGCGTGGCGAAGGCGTTGAGGTGGAAACACTCGTGGTGCACGGGCCCCCTGCTGAAACTTTGATCCGTTTGGCAAAGGAACATGATGTTGCACAGATCGTGATCGGTCGCCGTGGGGAAAGCGGAATTAAATCGCTGATTTTCGGTTCTGTTGCAGGCAATCTGATCCAAACCTCGCCCGTTCCCGTTGTTGTTGTGCCGTAAGGCCGGAAATCCAGAAAGGAAATAAGATGAATCGCATTATATTGTCTCTTGTGACACTCTTTTGCCTGTCTGCTCCGGCATTCGCAGGTATTGACGATAGGATCAATAACATTACCAAACCAATTGCCGCTTTCATTGGTTCGGTTGTGTTCTTTAAAATCCCACTGTTTGGCGCAGAACTGCCACTTGTTGTACTTTGGTTGGTCATCGGCGCGGTGTTCTTCACCGTTTACATGGGCTTTATCAACCTGCGTGGCTTTGGTCATGCAATCAAACTGGTGCGCGGTGATTATTCCGACCCCAATTCTTCAGGCGAAGTCAGTCACTTTCAGGCCCTCGCAACAGCTGTTTCCGGTACCGTTGGCATCGGTAACATCGGTGGTGTTGCGGTTGCGGTGACTGTTGGGGGCGCGGGTGCGACGTTCTGGTTGATCGTTGCTGGTATCTTGGGCATGTCCACCAAGTTTGTGGAATGTACCCTTGGTGTGAAATATCGCCTTGAGAACGAAGATGGATCCGTATCCGGTGGTCCAATGTACTACCTTGATAAAGGGTTTACTGAGCTTGGCATGGCTGGCTTCGGCCGTTTCATGGGCATTTTCTATGCGGTTGGTATCTGTATCGGCGCACTTGGCATTGGCAACATGTTCCAATCAAACCAAGCTTACGTTCAGCTGAACACTGTTGCTGGTGGCGCACTTGACGGCATGGGCTGGCTGGTTGGCCTGATCCTTGCAGGTGTGGTTTTCGCTGTGATCATCGGTGGTATCAAATCCATCGCGCGTGTGACTGAAAAAGTCGTGCCTTTCATGGCTGTCTTCTACTGTGTGTTTGCGATCATCGTGATCCTGATGAACTTCACTGCTATCCCACAGGCGATTTCCAACATTTTCACAGGTGCTTTCACTGGTGAAGGCGTTGCCGGTGGTGCCATTGGTGCTTTGATCATTGGTTTCCAACGTGCTGTCTTCTCTAATGAAGCAGGTATCGGTTCCGCATCCATCGCGCACTCTGCTGTGAAAACATCTGAGCCAGTGACAGAAGGTTACGTTTCCCTGCTTGAGCCGTTCATCGACACCATCGTGATCTGTACGATCACAGCCTTGGTCATCGGTACAAGCCAAGTGATGGATCCAAACTTTGCGGGTGACGCAACCGGCGTTGCCATGACATCTGCCGCGTTTGAGCGCCAGTTCTCATGGTTCCCAACACCACTTGCCGTTGCTGCCCTGTTGTTTGCGTTTTCAACCATGATCTCTTGGTCTTACTACGGTTTGAAAGGCTGGACATATCTGTTTGGCGAAGACGCGAAAACACAGATGATCTATAAAGTCATCTTCTGTGTCTTCGTTGCGCTTGGCTGCATGGTTCAACTTGGCCCAATCTTGGATATCTCTGACGCGCTGGTCTTCTTGATCTGTGTGCCGAACATCCTGGGCCTGTATTTCCTCGCGCCAATCGTGAAGAAAGAAATGCTCAAATACCAGGCGAAACTGGACAGCGGCGAGATCAAAAGCTTTCGCAACTAAGCCATAACACGCTGCAGGCCCCGTCGTTCTTTGGAACCTCGGGGCCTTTTTTTGTCATCCGCAATCTTCTGCCGTTTCAAGGTCAGACATTGAAATACGGATGACAGATAGATTTTTTTCCACTAGCTTGCGTTTAAAGGGTGAAAACACCCATCAACAACCAGAGGCGGTTAAATCATGAGCAACAAAACTTCCAGACGCGGTTTCATTCTTGGCACGGGTGCCCTTGCCACGACAGCGGCTTGCGGCAACGGTGTAAGCAGTGGCGGTTCCGCCCGTATCGATGCACGCGTCGGCCCAACGCTTAGCCATATGTATTCTGAATATCCCGGTACGCGTGACCTTGCGAATAAAGCCGTTGGCATGCTGGTCATGCCTTTGATCACCGAAGCAGGCTTTGGCATTGGTGGATCCTTTGGGCGCGGCGCGCTACAAATCGACGGCGCGACAGTGGATTATTATTCCGCCGCATCCGGCAGCTTTGGTCTGCAAATTGGTGCCAAACAATTCGCACATGTTCTGTTTTTCATGACCAATGAATCACTATACGACTTCCGCAACAGCAGTGGCTGGGCCGCGGGTGCTGATCTTGAATATGCGGTATCTGACCGTGGTGGCGATATTTCCACCGATACAACCTCGGTTCTGTCGCCTGTGATCGCTGTCATATTCGGTCAAGCCGGGCTGCACATTGGTGCAAGCCTTGAGGGAACAAAATATACCCGCATCATTCCATAGACCCGGGTGAATATGCACAAAAAGCCGCGTTTTCAATTGGAAGCGCGGCTTTTCTTTTGTTTAGAACTTTTGCAAACGCTTGAACAAGGAAGATGTATCCCAACGTCCACCGCCCATTTTCTGCACATCTTTGTAAAATTGATCCACCAACGCGGTCACAGGCAAGCTGGCACCATTCTTATCAGCCTCATCCAAGCAGATGCCCAGGTCTTTGCGCATCCAATCGACTGCAAACCCGTGGTCAAAATGATCATCCAACATGGTTTCATGGCGGTTCATCATCTGCCAACTTCCAGCGGCGCCTTTGCTGATCACCTCAACAACTGCACGGCCATCAAGCCCGGCCTTATCGGCAAAGTGAAGCGCTTCTGACAGGCCCTGAACAAGCCCAGCAATCGCGATTTGGTTGCACATCTTAGTCATCTGACCTGCGCCGCTTTCACCGATGTGACGACACATGCTTGAAAACGTATCAATCATGGGTGTGGCGCGGTCGTAATCAGCAAGCGAGCCACCACACATGACCGAAAGCACACCGTTTTCAGCCCCAGCTTGACCACCGGACACAGGCGCATCGACAAAGCCGATCTGAGATGTCGCCGCAATCGCGTGCAATTCTTTCGTCACGGTTTCTGAAACCGTTGTGTGATCCACAAAAATACTGCCTGCGGTCATTCCTGCAAAGGCACCATCCGCCCCAAGACACACCGCACGTAGGTCATCATCATTGCCTACACAACAGAACACGATGTCCGCGCCAGAAACGGCTTCGCGCGGGGTCGGCGCAAATTCGCCACCATGTTCATGCGCCCAGGTTTCTGCCTTGGATGTCGTGCGATTATAGACCGTAAGCGTATGTCCAGCCTTCGCCAGATGCCCCGCCATCGGGTATCCCATCACCCCTAAACCCAAAAATGCCAGTTTCGCCATGATCTTCCCCACTTCTTTGAATTGCTTTTCACATGCTCATTTCGTAATGAAGTGGAAACCATCAAAGGTCAATTCCAGGCTGCCTCTTGGGGCGTCAAGTTTGCACCTCAAAAGCGATCGCAAAGGCAATTAACATGGCGCATTTACTTCGCTGGACCTTCCGAATTTTCGTATCCCTCTGCGTATTGTCGCTTTGCGCTGTGGCCATCATTTGGTATTTGGCATCCCGTTCCCTGCCCGATTACAACGCCACATATCGCCTAAATGCAGTATCGGAACCGATAGAAGTTATTCGCACAAATGCGGCTGTCCCACATATCTTTGCGCAGAACGACAAGGATGCCTGGTTTGGTCTTGGCTTTGTACACGCCCAAGATCGCATCTGGCAGATGATCGTGGACCGTCGCACAGCGCAAGGGCGTTTATCCGAAGTCTTTGGCGCGGAAACCGCCGACACTGACGAAGTCATGCGTCGACTCGGGCTTTATGCTGCGGCAAGGCAATCTGTTGGCGCGCTAGACCCAAGCACATTGGAAATTTTGGACGCCTATTCTGCCGGCATTAATGCATGGATCAATACGATCAACACCGAAGCGTTGGGCCGCGGCGCGCCTGAATTTTTCTTGTTCCCTGGCGCGGTTGAACCCTGGGAAGCGGCTGACAGTATTGCGCTTGTTAAACTGCTGGCGTTGCGCATGTCCGGTCAGCTTGAACAAGACATTTTGCGTATGAAAACCGCGATGGTATTGGCACCCGAACAATTGGCAGATCTGCTTCCTGATGTGCCAGGCAGCGCGCTTGCGGAATTGCCAAGCTATGAAGATAAGAACGCCGGACTGTCAGGTGATCATCGACGTCAGGCTGATCCTAATCAAACTGCGCAAGCCATCAATCAATTGCGCAGATTGTTGTCGACGGACGATGACTTGGCCTTTGGTACGGATTTGGTCTCTCCGGATTTGGCTTTGTCGCCATTTCCCCGCCGCGCATTTGCCGGGGCGTCGAACGTGTTTGCCGCCGCCCCCACAAGATCAGCAACCGGGGCGACACTGCTGGCCAATGATCCGCACTTCGATCTCTCCGCGCCGTCTGTTTGGTATCTCGCCCGACTTGAACTGGCTGGCGGTGGTCTAATCGGTGCCACCATTCCCGGTGTTCCCGGTGTTTGGTCTGGGCGTTCCGATCACTTGGCATGGGGCTATACGGCCAGCACGCTTGATGACTTGGATGTCTTCCTTGAGGAAATCAACCCGTCCAATGCTGATGAATATCTGACACCGACGGGCTTTGCGACCTTTGATCAACGTGATGACGTGATCAATATTAAGGGCGCACAGCCACGCCGTATTACCCTCCGTTGGAGCGCCCACGGCCCGGTCATTCCCGACTGGCACTATGATATCGGCAGCGTTACCCCCCCGGGTCATGTCGCATCGATTTCCTGGACCGCACTTTCCCCCGCAGACACAACGATCGCGGCAATTGTTAATCTGACCAACGCCCAAACGATTGAAGAAGCCATCACATCTGGCGAAGATTTCATTGCGCCGTCAATCAACCTGACCTTGGCCGAGCCCAACCGTATCGCCATGAAAACACTGGGCGCTTTTCCAAAACGCGCATTCCGTCAGACGGGCCAAGGGCGCATTCCCGCATTGGGGGCTTTGGCCTTCAATCAATGGCTGGGACGCCTTGCCTATAGCGAAAACCCCGAGTTCATTGAACCCACGGGCGGGATATTGGGCAACACCAATAACAAGATCACCGACGCCCCCTTCCCACGTCACATGACCTTCAATTGGGGCGACAGCCAGCGGGTTCAACGTTGGGAGTTTCTCATGCAAAATCGCCGTGTCCACACCCGTGACAGCTTTATCGATGTGCAATTGGATGAGGTTTCCACCGCAGCCCGCACGCTGCTGACTTTGGTCGGTGCTGAGCTTTGGTATAACGACACACCTGCCGCCGCCGGATCGGTCGAACGGCGGCGTCACAAGGCGCTTGAACTGTTGTCTGTGTGGAATGGTGCGATGAATGAACATTTGCCTGAACCGCTGCTCTATGCAACATGGATGCGCCACCTTCAGGATCGTCTAATTCGGGACGAACTTGGGGATCTCGCAGATGAATTCACAAGTCTCGAACCCCTCTTCATCGAACGGGTTTTCCGCGACATCGATGGTGCATCTCGCTGGTGCGATGTGGTACAATCCACCGTGATTGAGACCTGCCCTGAAATCGCTCAAGCCGCATTAGACGAGGCCCTTATCTGGATTGACGAGAACATCGGCGGTACGCCTGAAAGCCAGCGTTGGGGTGACCAACATGAGGCCCAGCAAGATCATAAGGTTTTGGGAACAAACCCATTCTTAGGTTGGGTGGTCAATATCAGGCAATCCACCAGTGGTGGCGACGAAGCATTGATGCGTGGCCGAATGATTGGCAGTGGCGAAACCCCCTATGCCAATATTCATGCGGCGGGATATCGTGGTGTCTATGATTTCGCAGATCCAGATAGCTCTGTTTTCATTCTGTCAACCGGCCAGTCCGGCCACCCATTTTCCCGCTTTTATGATAATCTTGGGGAATTGTGGCGGCGCGGCGAATACATCCCGATGTCACTGGATCCAGCCCTGGCGCGCGCCGCAAACGCAGGCATTATGACGCTAATACCGAACGTTTCGCCATCAGAATAACGCATTTATTAGAAAGGGTTATCGCGAGGCCTTAAAGCTCGCGATAACGTTTCTTTTGACGCGCTGTCCAGAGAAGATCGAGATGAAACCCGTCTTCTTCCTGACGCTCAGCCTCAATCACGCCCTGATCAAACAACCAAGCCCGCTTACGCCCATCAGCCCAGGGCAGCACGATTGTTTCCTCGGTCTTTGGATCGGTAAGCCTGTTTGAAATCGTCTCAAGCAGCGCGTCCAAACCTTCCCCGGTTAAAGCCGAGACGGCGAATGTTTCCTCGGATCGGTCTGCACGGATCTCAAGGGCATCTCGAACCGCATCCTCAACAAGGTCAAGCTTGTTCCAGACTTCAACGCGTTTCACATCCTGCTGGATCCCAAGCGTTGTCAAAATCTGTTCAACATCCTTGGCTTGGGTCTCTGAATCTGGATGAGATATATCGCGTACATGCACGATCAAATCTGCGCTCAGCACCTCTTCCAACGTTGCACGAAACGCAGCAACCAATTCGGTCGGCAGTTCAGAAATGAACCCAACGGTATCGGACAGAATTATGTCGCGCCCGGACGGCAGCTGGACAGACCGCATGGTTGGGTCAAGCGTGGCAAAAAGCATGTCTTTCGCCATGACCTCGGCACCGGTCAAGTAATTGAAAAGGGTCGATTTCCCGGCGTTGGTATAGCCAACCAAAGCCACAATCGGATAGGGCACTTTTGCCCGCGCCGATCGGTGTAAGTCACGGGTTTTCACAACCTTTTCCAACTGACGCCTCAAACGCACGATTTGGTCATCAATCGCGCGACGGTCAGCCTCAATCTGGGTTTCACCCGGACCACCAACAAATCCCAAACCACCACGCTGGCGTTCCAAGTGGGTCCAAGCGCGCACCAAACGGGTTCGCTGATAGGATAAGGCGGCCATCTCGACCTGTAACACACCCTCGCGGGTTTGCGCCCGATCAGAGAAGATCTCTAAGATCAGACCCGTGCGATCCAAGATCTTGAGGCCCCAAGCCTTTTCAAGGTTGCGTTGCTGAACTGGGGTCAATGGGCCATCAATCAGGACCAACTCGACCTCGTTCTCAGCCAAAAGGTTTCCAAGTTCATTGGTTTTACCTGACCCAAACAAAAAGCCCGGCCGCGTTTTCGGCAGAGGCACAATTGTTTGACCGATGACTTCAAGTCCTGGCAAGGCAGACGCAAGCGCGACACCTTCGCCAATGGCGTGCTCAGGACTGCGTCGTCCGCGCCGTAAACGCGAGTCAGATGATTTTATATCGGGATGCAAAACCCACGCGCGCGTGGGCTGTTCCTGGCGATCAATGGTCAAAAGTTATTCTTCTTCGCCTTCATAGAGACTGATCGGTTGGGACGGCATGATTGTAGAAATTGCACCTTTGAACACCAACTGTGATTGCCCGTCGCGACGTAGCAACACACAAAAATTGTCAAACCAAGAGATAACCCCTTGAAGTTTAACACCATTAATCAGGAAGATGGTCACAGGCACTTTGGATTTGCGCACATGATTCAGGAAGGTTTCCTGGAGATTTTGCTTGTCGGCAGCCATAGGTTTTTACCTTTTTATTTTTCTCGCCGGCCTAGCATCAAGCAACATGTTGATACGAAAGGCACATATTTCTGGTCGTTACGGCACACGCACAGGAAGCGTTTTTGCCACATGTTGCAATTCAGCCTGAAAACAACGTGATATGCAACATACTTTTACAGTTTTTCTTCACAGGTTCGTGCTATCGGCGCCAGAAACCGGGGTTCAGCAGCGCGATAACTGCAAGGGTTTCCATACGCCCAAGGACCATGGCGGTTCCCGCAATGGCTTTGCCAATCCCTGACATATCGGCCCAAGACAGCGGCTGGTGCATCGCAACGCCAGGCAATGGGCCGGTGGTCGACAGGGAAGAGACCGCAAATATGAACGAGGTTTCAAAGTCCAACCCCGTCAGCGCAAGACCCAAACTGGCCAGCGCAATACTAACGGCCATAAGCATGAAAAATATCCACGCCATATAAGCCCCCTGACGCCCAAGGTGGCGTGAGTTCTCGCCTGAACCAGAGACAATATGCGGATGAACCAAGGTTTCCATTTCCTGGACGCCGTGGCGATAAAGCGCAAATACCCGCAGTAATTTCACGCCGCCAGCAGTTGTTGCGACCCCCCCACCCACGGTCGCCAATCCCACCATAATCAATCCCGGCGTGGGAAGCCCAGACCACCCGCGCGCATCTGACCACGCGGTGCTTTCAAAGCCAGTGGTGGTTAGAAAGGACAAAACCGTAAAAGCTGCGCCCCAAAATGCGTTGAATGCCGCAGTGGTGTTTTCTTGGTCATTAAATTCGAATGCCCCCCACCAATGGCGTAGGAACAACAGTGTTGGCACCGCAAGAACCAGCAAGATCCCCATGAGGAATTCTGGATCAGATGACAGACGTGTCAGGCTGTTACGTTGTGTTTCTGGTGCGAACGTAAGGCGTGAAATCGCGAAGAACAAAAAGATGAAAATCAACGCTTCGCTTGCAAAACTGTTATTGCCACCTGCAAGCCCCCCGACCGGTGATATCCCACTGGTCGAAAGCGTTGCCATCGCGTGGCAAATCGCGATGAAGGCGTTCTCTCCGCTGACGAATAGAAAGAACGCGAGTGCTGCGGTTAAACCGCCGTAAATCGGTGCGAGATGTGCCGCATGATGGGACAGTCTTTTTGCCGGAGACGCCTCGCGACCGATCCAGTTGAAGTAATTTCCGGTCCGACTAAGTCGGGATCGTGCAGTGACTTCAAAACCACCTAAATTCAGCGGCGCAAGGATCGAGATTGCAACAACCCAGATGAAAAAACCGCCCATCCAGCCGACAAGACTGCGCCAAAAATGCAGAGTTCGTGACAGGCGGTCTGGATCGTCAAACAGCGTTGCTCCGGTGGTCGTGAAGGCGGATAACATCTCAAAATAGGCGTTCAGAAAGGCCGTGTTGCGCAAGGATTCGTAGAATGGAACCGCCAACATGATGGGCAACAACGTCCAAGCACCAGCCAAGGCCAGAAGGTGACTTTGCAACACGGATCGGGATTTGTTGTGTTCCGTGGCGATCGCGATCAAAGCGGTCAGGATCAGGAACAAAATGCCGCCGTAAAGGAACACGCGGGCCTCGCGACTGTCGTTAAAATATACGCCAACCATGGCCACCGGAAACATCAGTAACGATGCGATCCCCATCAGGATGACCATAAACGGCAGGGATAAAATGCGTGTCATCATAATTAGAAGAAATCAACCGAGACCTGCAGGAGCCTCTCAACCTCTGAAACATCTGCAGACATCGCAAATAACACAATAACGTCGCCTTCATCAATGCGGGTTTTTCCGGTTGGGCGTTGCACATTGTTTCCTTTGCGCAACGCGCCAATCAACACCCCCTCAGGAAAGTCGATATCCCGGATGCTGTGGCCACAAATCGGTGATGTTGAAAGAACTTGTGCTTCGATAATCTCGGCTTCGGCATTGCCAATCGAATAAATCTCGCGCACGCGCCCATGCCGAATATGTCGCAAAATTGAGCTAACGGTGGTGACACGCGGGTTGATATACGCATCAATTCCAAGTGGTTGCATCAAAGTTGTCAAGGTTGGGTCATTGATCAAGCAGACGGCCATTGGGCAGCCTTCGGCCTTTGCACGCACCGAGGTCAACAGGTTCACTTTATCGTCGTCGGTCACGGCAAGGATCGCGTCTGCAGATGAAATATTCGCTTCCGCCAGCAAATCGGCGTTCATACCATCGCCGTTTAATACGATGGTTCGCTCTAGGGCGTCAGCAGCGATTTCCGCGACCTCCCGGTCCATTTCAATCATGCGTGCGCGGACCCGGCTTTTGTCCTGTTCCAAAGCATGCGCAACCGCAAGTCCAACATTGCCACCACCAACGATCACCACGCGTTCTTGTTTGCGCGATGATTTACCAAAAACATCCAACGTACGGGCAAGATCGCTTTGCAGTGTGAACAGATAGATCTCGTCACCCGCGAACAGCTGATCCCCCGCTTCTGGGGCGAATAATGTGCCTTCACGGCGCACCCCCACAACGGTCGCGGCGAGCGTCGAAAACAGATCCGTTAGCTGGCGCAATGGCGTGTTTAGAACCGGGCAATCTTCATCAAGGGTGATGCCAAGCATATCCACAGCGCCGTCAAGGAAGCTTTCGCGATCAAACGCGGATGGTGCTGACAAACGTTTAAGCGCCGCTTTCGCGACCTCACGTTCCGGGCTGATCACAACATCAATCGGCATGTGATCACGCCGGTATAAATCAGAATAAATCGCGTCCAAATAGGACTGACTGCGCAGTCGAGCGATCTTACGAGGGATGGCAAACACGGAATGGGCAACCTGGCAAATCACCATGTTCACCTCGTCCGAATAGGTCGCCGCGATGATCATGTCAGCATCGCGCGCCCCTGCCCGCGTCAAAATATCAGGATATGACGCGGAACCATAAATACCCTGTACATCCAGTGTTTCTGTTGCCCGATGCACAAGTTCTGGGTTGTTATCAACAACCGTTACATCATTGTTTTCACCTGACAAATGACGTGCAATTTGCCAACCGACTTGCCCTGCTCCGCAGATGATAACTTTCATGTCTCATTCCTTTGTGCACAGCAGATCCCTGCCCGTTTCACAGGCATATCACCCCACGACAGTAAGCAAAAGCCTCGTCGTTTCGTTGGCAAAGCTGTCATAACTGATCTGCCCAAGATTACTCGGACAGCTCATCTTCGCTTACATGGGCAACACGTGCCCCTGCTTTGCTTGAAGTGACCACATTTAGGGATTTCAATTTACGGTGCAGCGCGGAACGTTCCATGCCGACGAAATTCGCAGTTTTGGAAATATTGCCGCCGAAACGGTTGATCTGCGTCATCAGATATTCACGTTCGAACAACTCACGGGCTTCGCGCAATGGCAGTGTCGCCAAGGACCCAGACAGGATTATACGCCCGTTATCGGCAGGCTGATCCGCGCTTTGGGGCAGTTCAGAGGGCGTGATCTCGCCAGTGTTTTCACCAAGAATAAGAATGCGTTCCAGCAGGTTTTTCAACTGTCGCACATTTCCCGGCCACAGGCTTGTTTGCAACAAGGCAATGGTGTCGTCCGACAGCGTGCGTAACGGGAGGCCTTGACTCGCGTTTAGGCGCGCAATGAAATAATTGGCCAGTTCGGGCACGTCTTCGCGACGTTCTTCCAGCGATGGAACCACAATCGGCACAACGTTCAAACGATGGTAAAGTTCTTCGCGGAACGTTCCGTTTTGGATTTCCATCTCAAGGTTTTTATTTGTGCTCGACACAACGCGTACGTCAACCAGAACCTCTTGAGATCCCCCGGTACGAACGAATTTCTGATCGACCAAAACACGCAAAATCTTTGACTGCGTCCCCACAGGCATATCCGCGATTTCGTCGAAAAACAGAACCCCACCATTGGCTTGTTCAAGCAGGCCTTGCTCAATGCTGCCGTCGGGATTTTCATGACCAAATAGCACCTCTTCCATCCGGTCAGGCTCAACCGAGGCCGAGTTCACCGAGATAAAGGGCGCATCACTTCGGTTGGATTCAGAGTGGATATAACGGGCTGCGATCTCTTTTCCTGATCCCGCAGGTCCAGTCAACATCACGCGTCCGTTCGATTTCGTCACTTTGTCGAGCTGTGATTTCAGGGTTTTGAACGCCGTACAGGACCCGACCATTTCGTCAACGCTGTCGTCTTGGCGCTTCAATTCTTGGTTTTCATGACGCAATTGCGAGGCTTCCATCGCGCGACGCACAACCACCATCAACTGATCAATATTGAAGGGCTTTTCAATGAAATCATATGCACCCTGTTTGATCGCGGCGACGGCAATTTCAATATTGCCGTGACCCGAGATAATCACAACTGGGATGGTTGGGTTTTCCCGTTTGATGGTCTTGAGGATATCAATCCCATCCATATTGCTGTCTTTCAGCCAAATATCCAACACCATCAATGCTGGCGGCTGTTCTTCCACCAATTTCATACAGTCATCGGAATTTCCGGCCAACCGGGTGGAATATCCCTCGTCCTGTAGAATGTCGGATATCAACTCGCGAATGTCACGTTCATCATCCACAATAAGAATGTCGCTCATAGGAACCTCATCTGTTTGTCTCTTTTTTTGACGCCGCATTTCCGGCCAGTGGAAGGCTTAGAATTGCCATCGCACCTTGGTGTGTGCAGCCGCTGAATTCATTCGCATCGGTCAGCACAAGTGTGCCGCCGTGCTCTTCAATTATCTTTTTCACGATCGGCAGACCTAGGCCCGTTCCGCTGTCACGTGTCGTCACGTAGGGCTCAAACAATCGAGACCGATCTTCTGGCAGACCATTGCCATTATCACTAATCTGAATCTGAACATGATCCGCTTCACGCATTATCTCAACATGTACGCGTGGCTTATAACCGGAGGTGGCACGCCCATTTTCCACAAAGGTTTCCGTGGCTTCACCGGCATTTTTTATCAAGTTTGTAAGCGCTTGCGAGATCATCGTATGATCAATCATGATCTCAATCGGGTCGCTTGGAATGTCAGCCGTGATTTCGACCTGTTCTTGCCCGGCTTGTTGCAGCGTGACAGCGTCGCGCACCAGCGTGAGAACATCTGTCTCACGACGAACGGGTTCTGGCATGCGTGCAAATTGCGAAAACTCATCAACAATGCGTCGCAGATCACCCGTTTGGCGGATAATAACATCCGCCAATTGCCCCAATGTGTCACTGTCATCCTGCGCCAATTTGGGTTGATATTTCCGTTTCATGCGCTCAGCTGACAGCTGAATGGGGGTCAGTGGGTTCTTGATTTCATGGGCAATGCGCTGTGCAACATCCCCCCAGGCGGCCATCCGTTGCGCTGCAACTAGATCGGTCACATCGTCAAAGGCCAACACATAACCTTCGCTTTCATCCCGGTCGTTCCGACGCACCGCCATTCGAACCAGAAGATGTTCCTGTTTGCCATCACGCGTGACGCGAATTTCGTCTTGGACCACATCGCGGCCACTGTCGCGCAGCTGGTCAAATAGTGACGAGAACTCAGGAACGGCGACAGCAAGCGCATCCGGTGCGGCATCTTCTGCGTCACTAGGGTCCATAGATAAAATACGGGTCGCGGCGCGGTTCACAAAAGCAATATGCCTATCACTGTCGAGACCAATAAGCCCCGCCGTGACCGACGACAAAACAGAGTCAAACAACCGACGTCGACGTTCAATCTGTCGGGTGTTTTCGACGAGGTTTTCGCGCTGCCCCTGCAACTGCGTGGTCATTTGGTTGAAAATGCGACCAAGCATAGCGATTTCATCATCACTATCGATTTCGCGCACATGAACATCAAAATCCCCGGCACCCACCTTTTGGGCGGCCGCAGCCAACTGGCCCACTGGCCCCGACAGACGTTCCGCAAACCACAGGCCAAGCCAAATCGCGGCCAAAATCATGATGACGGAAAACCCAAGGTACAACAGACCAAATTCGAACAACAGCCGGCCTCGATCGCTTTCCAACTGTTGATAAAGCACTGCGGTTTCGCGCGTGTCATCCAGCAATGCGAGAAGTTCGCCGTCAACCACACGGCTGACGTATAGGAAATGATCGGGATAGTTGCGCAAAGCTACTAAGGCGCGGAATTCGTTATTTTCCCAATCCTGAATAACAGGTACTTCATCCGTCAGCGCAATTTCCAGCACTTGTGGGGGAATGGGTTCAAAGTCGAACAAATAAGATTGATTGCCCCGACTGCGCAACTCACCGTTACCACCGACAACAAAAGCTTCTTTCAACCCCCGCTGCACTTGCGCCTGCCCACGCGACAATACCGCTTGTATCTCGCCGTCCGACAGCAACACGCCGACGCGCCGACGTTCGTCTTCAAGAAAACGCCCCAGCGCACGGGCATCGCGTGTCAGATCACGGCGATGTTCTGCTTCATATGCTTCGGCAGCCCCAAGGGACGTGCCAATGACGGTCCGCACCCGTTCGGAAAACCAGCCCTCTAGGCCAAAATTAATGGTAAGGGCGGCAAAAACCGCAACCAACACAGTGGGAAGAAGGGCAACAAGGGCGAAAACCCCAGTCAGTCTAAGGTGTAAACGAGACCCCGCAGATTGCGCACGCCGCGCCGAGATCATCTGCGCAATGCGCTGCAAGATCATTGTCGCAATCGAAAGGACATAGATGAAATCAAGCAAAAGAACAGGACGCAACCATCTATCGTTGCTTAGAACCTCAAGTGGGCCCAACACAAGAAATGTAATAATTGCCAGAATTGGGCCAAGAATAACCAACCCAAGCGTCGCAATGGTTTGCACCTGACGTCGCTTGCGCAGTTTGTTCAATCTCTCCAGCGTTGCGCGTTTGCCCCGCAGCCGCATATTCAAACCCTATTCATGATGGGTCATGCAGGTAGATCCCACATGACAACCGCATAGACCAAAGGCTTCCATGGTAACAATGAAACTTTTTGGCCACTCTCTGTTGCGGTATTACATCATTTTCCGACCGCGTGTCACGCGAATATCGAGTCCGGTAAGCTTCTTGCGCAAGGTATTGCGATTGATCCCCAGAAGTTCGGCACATTTTGCCTGATTTCCTTGGGTTGCCTCTAAAGCGATTTCGAACAGTGGGATTTCCACCTCTTTCAGGATCCGCTGATACAATCCGGGCGGCGGCAAAGAATCTTGGTGCAAATCAAAGTACCTACGCAAATGATACCCCACGGACTCTGCCAGTTTCTCTCTCTGTGGCGCGGGTTGCTCGGCGTAATGCGCTGGGGGCGCAAGCCCCGTCGATCCAGGCGAAACATTGCCGACACCGGCCACATTAGGCATCGCGTCGCCTGCAACCATGGCGCCCCGATCCCCCATGTAGCGATCCAGTGGCAGTTTCAACGTCAATCGCACATCAACATCTGTGATGATCGTGCCACTGCTGACGGCGACCAGCTGCCGAACCACGTTTTTCAGCTCGCGCACGTTTCCAAGCCAAGGGTGTTGACGCAACAAGGCCTCCGCCTCAGGTGAGAAAGCACGCGCGGTTCCGTTGCTTCGTCCAAGCCCTGGTCCACGTTCATCGAACTCGTCGCTGCTGAGGAATTCTTGCGCAAACACCAAAATATCAGAGGGGCGCTGCGCCAAATTGGGCACATGCAATTCGATCCCTGCGAAGCGGTAATATAGATCCTGGCGGAGCTGCCCCGATGACATCACCTGCATCAGGTTCTTCTGACTGGTCGTCACAATGCGCGGCGCAGTGTTCTGGGTTTCCGCCCCCATTCGCCCCAACAAACGGTTCAGGCGTGTCTGTTCCTCATCGGAATAATCGGCGGGGTCCTCAATCACCAATGTGCCGCCTGCCAGTTTGGCCAAAAGCTGGTCTTCATTTTCCTGCCGCCCCAGAAGGCTTGGGTCCAACACAGCCCAATTCCGATTGCGCCGCTCCCCCAGCTGATGCACCGCACGCGCAATTTGGGTTTTACCGCATCCACTGTCGCCGGTGATAAGCACCGAGATATCAGAATTCATAACGCGTGCGATCGTCTGATAGATGTGCTGCATTTCGGGTGATCGGCCAGACAAGGCAAACTCGGCGCCATCCGTGCGTTGAGGCATCACATCCATAGGTGCGCTCGTGGCCGCCGCAGACGCAACGACCGATGTAACCTGACGGGTTTCTTCCAATGCACGCGCGGAACGACGCATAAGTTCAGGAAGATCAAAGGGTTTTGGCAGGTAATCCCAGGCTTCAGCTTCGGTGGCACGAATGGCGGTCATTACGGTGTTTTGCGCTGAAATCACGATAACCGGAAGACCCGGGCGCAATTCTGAAATACGCGGGATCATTTCAATACCGTTGCCGTCAGGCATGGCAACATCCGTAATCACCAAGTCCCCGCGTCCCTCAGCCACCCAGCGCATCAATGTCGTCAAAGACGAGGTCGCGTGAACCTGCATCCCTGCCCGCGTCATGGCTTGGCTCAGAACGGTTCGGATTGTGCGATCATCATCGGCGATTAAAACTGTGCCATCCATTTATCGTTCTCCTTCTTTGGGGTTCGCCACAGCTGCGGCGTCATCCATGGGTGCGACCGGCAAGGAAACCCTGAAACTGGTTTTTCCAGGGCATGACGTCAGGCGTACAAGCCCGCCATGTGCCTCAATAATATGACGAACCAGCGGCAAGCCAAGCCCGGTGCCATTGACCCGGCCCGATACAAATGGATCGAAGACCTCGTCGTTGATATGCGCGGGAATACCGGGACCATTATCAATCACCTCAACGTGAAGCGGCAGGTTTTCCACGCTTCCATCTTGGTTTTGACGACGCAAGCCCTGTTCATAGAAACTGCGCAACACGATCTGTGGCACATCCGTGTCGGGTGCACGTCCAAGCGCCTCTGATGCGTTTTTCAGCAGGTTCAAAAACACCTGAACCAAACGGTCACTGTCACCAAAGGTCATCGGCAAAGAAGGATCATATTCCCGCTTGATCTCGATGCCGGTTGCAAAGCCAAGACTGGCGGATTGAACCGCGCGATCCAGCACATCATGCAGGTTGACAGATAATGTTTCTGGCGGCTGCAAATTGCCAAAGTCTTCGACTTGTGACAGCAGCTTTACTATTCGTTGGCATTCCTCAACGATCAAATCTGTCAGTTCCTTCGTGTCACGATCCGGCGACATTTCAATAAGTTGCGCCGCGCCTGAAATCCCCGCGAGTGGGTTCTTAATCTCATGCGCCAACATATCAGCCATGCCGACAGCAACCCGCGCAGCACTGTCTGGGCTGGAAATAATATGAGGCAGGCTTTCGGTTTCATCGGGTTGAAACACCAATATAAAATCAGCGCCAACCCGATTGATTTGCAACCGACAAAAGATCGAAGACCTGTTGCGAAATGACAGACGCAGATCATTCACAGCGATTGATGGCCGCCCGTCTGAGAACCGGGCCAGCAAATCTGAGACTGACGGCGCAATTTCCATGATTTGATCTGGATTTGCATTCTGAAGGCCGCGTTGGGACTGGTGAAAACAGGCCTGCGCCGCAGGATTGCTTCCGATGATCTGCCCCGCTTCATTCAACATCAACAAGGGCAAAGGGAATATGTCCCAAAGATCACCGTGGATCACGGATGGTGTCTCAGCCATGTGGCACCTCACAATGGTCCGCAGACATCGCATCAGGCAGCAGATCTATCACCGCATTCGGATCGCGTTCTGTCAACACAGCGCGGCGCAAATCCATGGGCGTATGCGCTTGATCCATGTACCAACCCAAATGTTTGCGCGCGGTTCGGTTTCCC
This sequence comes from Halocynthiibacter namhaensis, assembly GCF_000812685.1. Taxonomy (GTDB): domain Bacteria; phylum Pseudomonadota; class Alphaproteobacteria; order Rhodobacterales; family Rhodobacteraceae; genus Halocynthiibacter; species Halocynthiibacter namhaensis. Next base: position 103,141 of record NZ_JWIF01000040.1, on the reverse strand, counting down.
AGGTCTTTGCCATAGAATCCCAGCATGTCTTGATAGTGACCAGAAACCATCGCCGCGAGGTCGGCCCCCACAGGAACTTTGGGGGCTGCGGTCCCGAACAGCTGTGATGACACTTGGGCCAAACGCCAAGGTTGCCCCTGAGCGCCACGACCGATCATTACGCCATCGCCAGAAGAAAGTCTCATTGCATCAATGGCATCTTCTGCATTCTTAATGTCACCGTTGGCAATAACAGGAATAGAAACTGCGTCTTTCACCAGTTTGATCGCAGCCCAATCTGCATGACCTTTATAGAATTGACAGCGGGTTCGACCATGAATGGTGATCATCTGAATGCCCGCGCTTTCGGCCCTTTTTGCAAGCTCTGGTGCGTTCAATAAAGCGTCGTCCCACCCAAGCCGGGTTTTCAATGTGACGGGCAAAGACGTTGCCGCGACGACTGCCTCAATCAAGTGCAATGCGTGATCAAGATCTTTCAACAAAGCCGAGCCAGAATACCCATTCACGACCTTCTTTGCAGGGCACCCCATGTTGATATCGATGATCCGCGCGCCATTGTCTTCAACAACTTTCGCGGCTTCTGACATCCAATGGGCCTCGCGTCCGGCCAGTTGAACTGCGGTGTTGGCAAGTTGAAGTCCAAGCTCTGCCTTTTCGCGCACGCCTGGTTTTTGCTGTACCATTTCTTGGCTTGCAACCATTTCACTGACAACCAGTCCAGCACCAAACCCAGACACGAGATTGCGAAACGGTAGATCTGTGATCCCCGCCAACGGCGCCAACAGCACCGGAGCTTCAACAGTTATATCGCCGATTGTAAACGTCACAGTTCATCCCTTCCGCCCGTCAAGACCACTCTGCCCCCATCTGAGGCAATCACCCACTAACGCAAATACCTAGAAACACCACAGTATGCATAATTTTAATGCAGTGACGACAGTTCTTGCACAATAATTGTGCGACACATGGAAGCCGATTGCCCCGCGCGTTCAAAATGCCTAAAGGTAATGCATAGTTTTTCGACAACGACAGCGGCCCTAGGATGCAGAACCAAAAAACCGCGGCGATCATCGTTGCTGCAGGCACTGGCACCCGCGCCGCCTCGGGCCGATATCGTATATTGCCGAAGCAATATCAAACACTTGCATCGAAGTTGGTGATCGATCACAGTTTGCTACAATTTGCCCAACACCCGGATATCGATCATATCGTCCTGGTTATACGCCCGCAAGATCGTGAATTTGTTTCGACCGAAGTTACGTTGCCAGACAACATCCCTGTTCAGATCGTGGACGGCGGCGCTGAGCGTGACCAATCCGTAGGTGCAGGTTTACAGGCCATCCCAGACGAATTTAGTCGCGTTTTAATTCATGACGGCGCGCGCCCGATGCTTACATCTACTTTGATTTCTAGGGTTTGCGACGCATTGAATACATCTGCCGCCGCCGCACCAGCGGTGCCCGTCACTGACGCATTATGGCGTGGCTGTGATGGGGTCGTGCGGGAAACGGTTGATCGCAGCGGCCTGTGGCGCGCGCAAACCCCGCAGGGATTTCACCTTTCGGTGATCCGTGCGGCACACGCCAATAACACAACCATTGCCGCGGATGATGTCGAAGTCGCCCGGGCAAATGGCGTTGAAGTCCAAATCGTTCTGGGCGATGAAGATAATATCAAGATCACCCATCCCCAAGATTTTCGGCGTGCCGAGACCTTATTAAGCAAAGCAAAGGACGAACCGATGGATATTCGTGTTGGCAATGGCTATGACGTGCATCGTTTTGGCCAACGTGATGACGGCGCAAATGATCACGTCGTGATTTGTGGCGTTAAGGTTCCCCATGATCAGGGCATGCTTGGGCATTCTGATGCAGATGTAGGTATGCATGCCCTGACGGATGCGATCTATGGGGCTTTGGCCGAAGGCGATATTGGCCAGCATTTTCCTCCGTCTGACATGAAATGGAAGAACGTCGAAAGCCATATATTCCTATCACATGCTGTTGAATTGGTTGCTAGAAAAGGGTTCTCGATCAGCAATATGGATTGCACCCTTGTCTGCGAATTTCCCAAAATCGGCCCCGTCTCCAACGCAATGCGGGAACGCTTGGCCGAGATCTGCGGCATTGACGTTGATCGCGTTTCAGTCAAAGCAACAACTTCAGAAAAACTTGGTTTCACAGGGCGCGGCGAAGGCATCGCAAGCCTTGCAACGGTTTCCTTGATCAAACAATAAGATAAGGTCCAACACCCATGCAAAAATTCATTGCCAGATCAATCGCGGTCTTTTTTGGCGCGGGCCTAATCCGCCCCGCACCCGGCACTTGGGGGTCATTGGCGGCCATTCCAGCGGGATTGGGTCTGCATGTGCTTGGCGGGCCAGTCTTGCTGGCGATTGGGGCTTGTGTGGCCTTTTTCGTTGGCTGGTGGGCGACGCTTGTGTCAACGCACGGACAGGATGATCATGACCCATCAGAGATCGTAATTGACGAGGTCGCCGGACAATGGATCGCCCTTATCCCTGTTGCAATTGGTGCAACCCATTCCGGCGCATCGATCTTGGCCCTTTGGCCCGGTATTCTGACTGCCTTTGCCGCATTTCGGTTCTTTGATATCCTCAAGCCAGGCCCTGTTGGTATGGCGGATCGGCGACATGATGCGTTCGGCGTGATGCTGGATGATGTCATTGCCGGTATTTTGGCCGCATTCGTTGTTATGGGGGCCGCTTGGATCAGTCACGGACTGATCGGCGTATGACAAACGCCTCAGACATTGACGCAATACTGCGACTTGCAACAGAACAAAACCTGGTGTTGACCTGTGCAGAAAGCTGCACCGGTGGCATGGTGGCTGCTGCCCTAACCCATGCACCTGGATCATCAAAGATGTTTGAATTTGGTTTCGTGACCTATTCAAACATGGCCAAGATCAAGCTGTTGAACGTTGCGCCAAGCACCGTTGATACTTTCGGCGCGGTCTCTGAACCGACCGTTCGTGAAATGGCATTGGGGGCGCTAGCACAATCCGGGGCGGATATCAGCGTCGCGATCAGTGGGATCGCAGGGCCTGGTGGGTCAGATCACAAACCAGAGGGGCGCGTGTGTTTTGCCCTGGCTCGGCGTCAAAAACATGCCCCAGCTTCCGTATCCGCCGAAACCAAAGAGTTCGGCGCCTGTGGTCGCGACAAGGTACGCTTACGTGCACGCGACTATGCCTTACGGTTGTTGCGCTGTGAACTGGCCTAACCGCACGTTTCTAAGGCAACTAAGGCCAAAAACTGCACATAAATTATGCAAAGACCAAAAAACGCTTGGCATTCTCATACATTCTGGTCCTTCATAGAGAAACGAACAGTGTGTGGTGAATTTCAGCGGTTGTTAACGCTTTTTCCGACTTCATCGGATCCTCTCCTGCCATATAATCTATCGTCACTTATGCGCGTCTCGACGTTCCGTCGGCCCTTCTCTCTCTCTTGGGCGCGCGACGGGTCTTCTTTATCGCTTTGAAGAAGGCCCGTTTTTCTTTCAGATCAACCGTATAGAACCTTTGCGCGTGCCTCATAGGCGCGCACGATACGTTGCATCGCTTCGTTAAAAACCACACCGATCAGCTTTTGCAGCACGATGTTCTTAAACTCAAAATCAACATAGAATTCAACGTTACAGCCTGCATCCCCTTGATCTTGAAATTGCCAATAGGATTTAAGGTAGCGGAATGGGCCGTCAAGATATTCCATCTCAATCCGGTGTTGGTCAGGGTAAAGATGCACACGGCTGCCGAAACGTTCGCGAAACAGTTTGAATGAAATCACAAGGTCCGCCTCCATCACCTCGGCGGTTTCATCGCCGGGCAAAGGTTTACGGCTGCGAATGCGCGCGGCGGAACACCAGGGCAAAAACGCGGGATAAGAGGCAACATCAGCGACCAGATCATACATCTGATCGGCAGAATATGGCAGGAATTTTGTTTCACTGTGCTTAGGCATGGCCGATGTTTAAAACCACAATGAAAAAGATACCAGGACAAAAACGCCGCATTGCGCCAGAATGGTTGACCCTGGCCCATGTGAATGGCTAAACCGGGCCTGATCAATACAGCAATCCTTTGGAAGGACGAAATGTGACCAACCCTGCCCCCGAATATGTCATCGATCAGATGATTTCAGCCAAGTCCATTGCCGCACGGATCGAAGACCTCGCGTGCGAAATTCAAGATGAGTTCAAGGGCACGGATAAACTGGTTGTGGTTGGTCTGCTGCGGGGGTCCTTTGTGTTCATTGCCGATCTGGTACGTGAACTTGATCTTCCGGTAGAGGTCGATTTCCTTGAGGCATCGTCTTATGGCGATTCCATGGAAAGTTCGCGCGAAGTGCGTATTCTAAAAGATTTGCGCGGCGAAATCGGCGGGCGTGATGTGCTGTTGGTTGAAGATATCGTCGACACGGGTTTTACGTTGAAACATGTAACCGCCCTGCTGCATACGCGTAAACCCAACAAACTGCGTACAATCGCCTTGCTAGATAAACCGTCTCGGCGCGAAGTTGAAATTCGTGCGGATTGGACAGGCTTTGAAATCCCTGATGAATTCGTAGTCGGTTACGGCATTGATTACGCTCAGAGAAATCGCAATCTTGGGTATATCGGCAAGGTGCGTTTCACCGATACCTAAGCCCCTATCAAAATGATAGCCATGATGAATCGCATGGTAAAAAGCACGCATGGGAATATGTCTTGCGTGCTTTTTACTGTTCCCCTTAAGCTTTGCCGAGCTTTTCCAACCGTGCCGCACGCAATTGCGCAAAATCATCGCCCGCGTGATAGCTGGATCGCGTCAAAGGCGTGGCAGAAACCATCAAGAACCCTTTGCCATAAGCGGATTTTTCATAGGCTTTGAATTCATCCGGTGTCACAAAACGGTCAATCGCGTGGTGTTTCGGCGTTGGCTGTAGATACTGACCGATGGTTAAAAAATCGATGTCAGCCGCACGCATGTCTTCCATCACCTGCATCACAGATTGACGGTTTTCACCCAGCCCCACCATGATGCCAGATTTTGTAAACATCGTTGGATCAAGCTCTTTCACCCGTTGCAACAAGCGCAATGAATGGAAGTAACGCGCGCCAGGACGCACTTCTGGATACAGGCCAGGCACGGTTTCAAGGTTGTGATTGAATACATCAGGTTTGGCGGCGACCACAACTTCCAAAGCTTCCGGCGCACAGCGAATAAAGTCAGGTGTCAGAATTTCAATGGTCGTGGAGGGCGATTGTTGGCGCACGGCGCGAATGGTTTGCGCGAAATGTTCCGCGCCGCCATCTTCAACATCATCACGATCCACAGATGTAATCACCACGTGATTCAAGCCAAGTTTTTTAACCGCACTTGCCACACGACCAGGTTCAAACACATCCAGATCTTCTGGTGGTTTACCCGTGGCAATATTACAGAAAGTACAGGCGCGCGTGCAAACCTCGCCCATAATCATCATAGTCGCATGGCCCTGAGACCAGCATTCGCCAACATTAGGACAGCCCGCTTCTTCACAGACGGTCACCAACCCATTGTCACGCATGATTTTATGGGTTTCGGCATAGCCTTTGCCACCAGGGGCCTTTACCCGGATCCAATCCGGTTTCTTCACACGCGCGGTGCTTGGATTCTTGGCTTTTTCCGGGTGGCGTTCGGCTGGTACTTTAAGATCACGCATATCAGGCATCCTTGTCAGAATTGCCCTAGTGCTAGCGAATTATTGCCCGATTGGCCACCCCCGCATCAAAGCAAATCGATATCGATACAGATGAGATTGATCAGAACTTAGAATCGTTTTAAGTGCATTCAAGAATGACATGGTCAGCCACCGCCAGACCGTACAAAACACAAAGGATATCGATATGAAAGCCGGACAAAAACTGCCCGAAGTTACCTTCAAAACACGTGTACGCGACGAAAGCATCGGCGGCGACAACCCATTCCGTTGGGAAGACAAAACAACTGCTGACTATTTTTCAGGCAAACGCGTTGTTCTTTTCTCTTTGCCAGGCGCGTTCACACCAACCTGTTCCACATACCAACTTCCAGGCTTTGAGAACGGATTTTCTGATTTTCAAGCTGAAGGCGTTGATGAAATCTATTGCATGTCCGTCAACGACAGCTTCGTGATGAACAAATGGGCGCAAGCACAAGAGATCAGCAACGTAAACGTTATCCCAGATGGTTCCGGTGAATTCACCCGTAAAATGGGCATGCTGGTTGAGAAGAATAACCTGGGCTTTGGCATGCGTTCTTGGCGCTATGCCGCTGTCATCAAAGACGGCGTTGTAGAAGCATGGTTCGAAGAGCCAGGCCTTGCAGACAACCACGGCGAAGATCCATACGGTGAATCTTCACCAGAAACAGTTCTGAACTGGCTCAAAGAAACCGCATAATCTAAGCGCCTTCGTTTCTAAGCAATAAAGAAAAGGCCCGCCATTTGTGCGGGCCTTTTCTCATTTCTCATTCAGCCGATCATTGGGCCAAATTTGCCATGTGTTTCGTCGTAATGACGCTTTAGACGTTGCAAGGCGATGCGCAGAACAACTTTGCCTGATCGTGCCGACCAGCCCATGCGTTTCTCGGCCGCTTCCATGCCCTCAAGGTAACAGCAGCACCGCAGAACAACGTCCCCCAACCCCGGCCCTAGATGTTCCAGTGCGCCCGAAACGCGACGCCGGGCCTCTTCTGGACCATGCCCAACGCCACTGTCCGCCGCAAATCCACCACGACCACCACCGGTCAAGAACCGTTCCCAATTCTGTGCAACACGCGGGCCCATTTGAGCCAATTCAAAATCCTCGCGCAGACGTTCTCCCACATGCACAAGATCATCGCTTAAAAAGGGTTTTCCATCCTTATCCCGACGCCTTGCAAGGCCCGCCAATGGGCTTTCAGCAATGTTGTAACGGATGTGTTTTGGCTGCTCTTGCTCGCATCCGCTGGCCAGCTGTTTCTCACCCCACACGCGGTGCTGATCCCCAAAACTGGCTTGCATATCAGAAAAGCCCGGTTGCGCCGGATCACCTGTGCTGATCATTCTTTTCAGCGCAGCACGGCCCGCCGTTGTAATCTTATACTGCGTAACTTTGCCTTTGGCCGCGCAACTGATCAAATCCTTCAACGCCATAGATTGCGCGACTTCCCGTTCAACGACCGCAGTTCTTGCGGATTTGCCCCCAGGCAAGCTGCGCACAACAACAGCCTTGTCCAAATCGCCAGCAACCACAAGCACCGCGCCGTTTTCAGACAAGCGCGTCAAAACACGACGTTCGTCTTTCTCACGACGCAGCTTCTTAGGATTTGGCGCTGTGGTAGATTGATCGTTGCAGGCAGCAAACTGAGATTGGTCGTCGGCATCAGAGTTGCGCATTTGGGCGGAGGTTGAGTGCGGAATAGTCATTTTAGTGGCATCCTTTTTATTTTGCTCAGCAGATGAGCGGGATACCTGAAGATATGTCTGGCCCAGTCGACTTAGGGCTTCGTCAACCAAGATGTCGTCACGCTGACTTTCGATACGGTGTACTTGCCGCATCACAGTGGACGCGTGACAGTCACAGATACGAGCAAGCTTACGAATTGAAACGCCCGTGACCGTATGTAACAGGTAGTTCCTTGCAGCCCCGGGAACCCATTGGGGGAGTTCAGCAACACCAACATCAATCGTATCAGCCTGCTTTTTCATTCCCTTTGCGCCCTTTCTTTCTAACCCTATAGGACATCAGCTACACACAACTTAAGATTGCATTGGTTACTTGTTGATTAACATATTCAGGTGTCACTATCATTGATTTCAACTGTTAAACAGTTAAGTAACCCATCGAACGGTGCCTTAGGCAACACGCAACACCCGCATAAGTAGTGTCACCCTTGATCACGCCATAACCAAAAAAGGGGCTCAGACATGACCGACCTTATGACATTTCTCAATACACTTCGCCGACCACGCCTGCTTATCCGTGCAGCACGTTTTGGCTTAACCAGCTACAGCCGAGAACGTGACCTTTTGCGTCTTGTGAACGACGAAAAACTACCTGGGCCCGGACGTGCCGTGACGCAGCTTATGAATGTCGAAGGCGATATGGAGGAACGACGCAAAACGGGCGATGCTTCCTATAGCATCGCCCGTCATGTTGAATTGTTGATTGCACTTATGGCCGAGATTCAGATCCTGCGGACCCGATGCGCGTCATAGGCAACATCTGTTAATCACATAAACGCGTCAGGCTCTGCCGCTTTTTTACGGGCGACATATTCGTCCAATGCGTCTTTAATTGCAGGGTCCATCGCTGGTTGCTGATAGTCGTTCAACTGTTTTTCGACGCGAGCTTTGGCCAATGCGACGGTGTCACGTGCACCTTCTTCATCCCAGGTTTCAAACGGTTTGTAGTCCAGCAAATCGGTACGCCAAAACGCGTCTTTATAGTTGGCCTGGGTGTGTTCACATCCAAGATAGTGACCACCTGGCCCGACCTCACGCATGGCGCCCATTGCTTGGCCATTCTCTGACATGTCAACGCCCGCAGCCAAATGGTGCAGAACGCCAAGCTGATCGGCATCCATGACGAATTTCTCAAAGGATGAAACAAGCCCGCCCTCAAGCCAACCGCAAGAATGCAACATGAAGTTCACACCACCAAGCAAGGCGGCATTATGCGTATGCGCAGTCTCATATGCTGCCTGTGCATCAGGCAATTTGGACCCACAAAGGCCGCCACCAGATCTAAACGGAAGCTTAAGGCGACGGGCCAACTGCCCTGCCCCGTAAAGGATTTGGGAAGCTTCTGGTGTGCCAAATGTTGGCGCGCCTGAATTCATATCGATGGATGTCACGAAGCAGCCAAAGATCACTGGCGCGCCTTTGCGCACAAGTTGGCTATATGCGATGCCCGCGAGAACCTCAGCGAGAACCTGCGTCAACGTGCCAGCAACCGATACCGGCGCCATCGCACCGCCAACGATAAAGGGTGAGATGATGCAGCCCTGGCCCGCTTTCGCGTAGATATCCAAAGCGCCAACCATGATCGGATCAAATGTCAAAGGCGAGTTAATGTTGATCAATGACGTCATAACCGCATTCTGATCAACGAATTCGTCACCAAACAGGATCTTCGACATCTCAACCGAATCCTGCGCACGAGAAGGCTCAGTAACGGAGCCCATATACGGCTTGTCGGACAAGGTCATATGGGAATACAGCATGTCCAAGTGACGTTTGTTCACGGGGATATCTGTAGGTTCGCACACTGTACCACCGGAATGGTGCAGCCATTTGGACATATAGCCCAGTTTTACGAATTTGTTGAAATCATCCATGGTCGCATAGCGACGGCCACCGTCGGCATCACGCACAAAGGGCGGGCCATAAACAGGTGCAAGCACCAGATTATTGCCGCCGATGACAACGGATTTCTCTGGGTTGCGTGCATGTTGCGTATAGCTTTGCGGAGCGGTTTTGATCAGCTCACGGCACAGACCACGTGGGATCCGTACACGTTCGCCGTCGATCTCAGCACCCGCTTCACGCCACAATTCAAGCGCCTCCGGGCATTCAACAAAGTTAACGCCGATCTCAGCGAGAACGGTTTCCGCGTTTTCTTCGATGATCGCCAAAGCCTCTTCATTCAGAATCTCTAGGTTCGGAATGTTGCGTTCAATGTATTTCGCGGTCTCGATGTTAACGGCTGTGCGTTCTGCACGGCGCGCCGCACCACCACCACCACGAGCACGTCTGCGAGCTGTTTCTGCCATGGATCTTCCCCTGAATGTCGTTTGATCCATGTTTAGACCGGGAAAATGTCGCGTATGAGAGAAAATACGGCCTCTGACAGGCGAAAGCGACATTTGCGGCTTGGTTTTCAATAAATGTTGAAAACTATTCGCCTATGATGCCATCTCGAATGGCATTTCAAGGTCATGGGCCTTGGGAGAGGACAAGCTATTTAACACGATTTGTGCTTCAAACGGTTTCATCACAGGCAACACAGTTGGTCCATAACTGGCGTCATCGGTTTCAAGGTCTGGGAAAAGCTCAAACAGCTCTGCGCGAACATCATTCGAAAGTGCGTCCATTGACACTGTACCTGGGTAAAAGGATTCACACATCAAACCACACACATTTAGCATCTCGTGCTGATCAAACATCATGTGAAAATAAGTGACCTCTTGAACATCTTGGTTCTGTTCCACCCCCGTGCGGCCCAACACCGCCTTGGCAGAAGTTAACATCACGGGGTGTTCCATCAACATCTCAAGTGCGCCAGACGTCACGGCAATCCGATGCTGCGGTGATAGGTGAACATCTTGTGTGGGGCTGTTGCGGCCAAAACTATGGGCGCCAATCCGTATCGGGCGTAAATGCGGCGCGTCTTTCAGATCATCTGGCGACAGCACGCGCTTGCCGATCCAACGAATAGGTTTGACACTGCCATTTGCCAACACAACTAAATCGCCCGAGGTTAATGTATCAATGCGTCGTGCCCCAGCAGGCGTTTCGATAAGCGTTTCCGCCGCAAAGCAGACAAAGTCAGGAAGCGTCGAATAATCAGTTGGGCCGGCGTTGGGCGCGGGTCCGTTTGCTGTGCCTGTAATAGTTTGACCGACGCTGACCGAACCGCCGGTCAGCACCATATAATCAATGCCGCTCCATTGCAGCAGAGTAAAGGTCACAGGCGAACCGTTCACAAAACCAGATCTACTCTCAAACACTTGAAAGTTAACAGAGTTGTTTAGCCCGGGAACCGAACTTACATCCAGCTGAGCGGAGCCACTTGGAAGTCCATTGTCATCTGAATGCTCAAGTAGATTGTCATCGTCAACGATATCTACCGTATACGCATTCGTTACGGTAACGTTGGTCAAGCCAAAAGGATCGCCGCTGAGGGCGTATAGGACAATAGTATTCAATTTTTCCGCCCGCCTTCCGCTTCCCCTTTCTGGGGTAAGCAAAAATTGCTCATTTTTTTTAATTTAGGGAAAACTAACTCAAAAATCAAATTAATTGGGTGAATTTGGTTAACGGAATGCAATTTGTGATTGAATTGTCATCATTTTCATACCCCAAGCGCCGCTTGGTCTTTTTTACTGTGAAACGTTTTGCACCTTGCTTCACCCCGGCGCACAATTTACAGGATGCACATGACACAGCACCATGAAAACCTCCTGATCATCGACTTCGGCAGCCAGGTCACGCAGCTTATTGCGCGTCGCCTGCGTGAGCTCGGGGTTTATTGCGAAATTCATCCTTACCAAAGCGTCGACATGGCGTTTGTTAAGGAATTCGCCCCCAAAGCCATCATCTTTTCTGGCGGCCCAGACAGTGTGACCCGCGAAGGGTCGCCGCGCGCGCCGCAGGAAATATTTGACTATGGCGTGCCGATCCTAGGGATCTGTTACGGCCAACAGGTCATGATGCACCAGTTGGGCGGCAAAGTAGAAAGCGGTCATGGCACCGCTGAATTTGGTCGTGCTTTTGTCACGCCTGGAAATACGCTTGATATTCTGGACGGTTGGTTCACCGATGGTGATGAACAAGTCTGGATGAGCCACGGCGACCATGTCTCTGAAATCGCACCTGGCTTTGACGTTTACGGCACATCCCCGAATGCCCCTTATGCGATCACAGCAGATGCGTCGCGTCATTTCTATGCGGTGCAATTTCACCCTGAGGTTCACCACACCCCGCGCGGTGCGAAACTATATGAAAACTTCGTTAAACTCGCTGGATTCTCTGGCGATTGGACCATGGGTGCTTATCGCCAGCAAATGATCGACAAGATCCGCGAACAGGTTGGCGACAAGAACGTGATCTGCGGCCTGTCCGGTGGCGTTGACAGTTCTGTTGCGGCTGTTTTGTTGCACGAAGCAATCGGCGATCAGCTGACCTGTGTTTTCGTGGACCATGGCCTTTTGCGTCAGGGTGAAGCGGAAGAAGTTGTCGCCATGTTCCGCGACAATTACAAAATGAAGCTGATCCACGCGGATGAGCAAGAATTGTTCTTGGGCGAGTTGGACGGTCAATCTGATCCAGAAACCAAACGCAAAATCATCGGCAAATTGTTCATTGATGTATTCCAGAAATACGCCAATGAAATCGAAGGCGCTGAGTTCCTTGCTCAGGGCACGCTTTACCCAGATGTGATTGAATCTGTGTCCTTTTCTGGCGGTCCAAGCGTGACCATCAAATCGCACCACAATGTTGGCGGCCTGCCCGAAAAGATGGGTCTGAAACTGGTTGAACCCCTGCGTGAGTTGTTCAAAGATGAGGTCCGCGCCCTTGGTCGTGAACTTGGTCTGCCGACATCATTCATCGGTCGTCACCCCTTCCCAGGACCTGGCCTTGCCATTCGTTGCCCTGGTGAAATCACCCGTCCAAAATTGGAAATCCTGCGCAAAGCTGACGCGGTTTACATCGACCAGATCCGTAAACACGGTCTGTATGATGAGATCTGGCAAGCTTTTGTCGCGATCCTTCCGGTGAAAACCGTTGGCGTGATGGGCGATGGTCGCACCTATGATTACGCCTGTGCCCTGCGCGCGGTGACATCTGTCGACGGCATGACCGCGGATTACTACCCGTTCACGCATGAATTCCTTGGTGAAACCGCAACGCGCATCATCAATGAAATCGAAGGCATCAACCGCGTGACCTATGACATCACGTCGAAACCTCCCGGCACGATTGAATGGGAGTAATCCTCAAAGCCCTTTGAGGACCACAGAACGAAGGACCTGCGCCATGAAAATCCAACTCAACGGTTACATTCTTGTTCCCGATGATCGTATGGATACTGTGCGCGCGGGTCTTGTTGACCATATCCGTCTGACCCACGCGGAACCTGGCTGCATTTCCTTTGACGTGACCGAAGATCCTGAGATTTCCGGGCGTTTCAACGTCGCAGAAATATTTACGGATCAATCATCATTTGACGCCCACCAGACCCGCACGAAAGCATCTGTCTGGGCAGAGATCACAGCAGGCATCCCCCGTGAATATAGCATCACTGAGGTCCCTGATTGATTAAACTGTTCCGCCGCGTTCTGGCATTTTGTGTTCTTACATTTGTATGTCTTCTGATTTTCATTCCGACATTTTCCTGGCTCCAAGATATTTCTGAGCCTAGAGAATTCACACAGGCTGACGTGATCATGGTCTTTGGCGCGGGCATGGATGCCGATGGCACACTGCACCAATCCACAATATTGCGCGTTGAAAAAGGCGTCGCCCTCTACAATCAAGGCACGGCCCCCCAAATGCATATGTCCGGTGGCATGGCACGCGCGGGCGGCCCTTCTGCTGGGGATCAAATGCGCGATCTTGCAGTCTCGCTAGGAGTGCCCCGCGACGCAATTACAAGCGAAACGCGATCACTTTCCACACTGCAAAACGCTTTGTTTTCATTGCCTGATCTTCCTCAGACAGGGCGCATCATTGCCGTATCCGAAGGGTTTCATTTGCCGCGTGTTTGGGCCTCGCTTAAATGGGCTGGTTGGAATGATGGGCGCAGTTTTGATATTGCGCTCGCCAATTCCGAACTCTTTCGCAGCACCAGTCCGCATCTGACGTGGCCCCAAGGTAAAATGGTATGGCGCGAAGTTCTTGCCACGGGTTTCAACAGTCTGCGCGTCATTGCCTGGCAATCCGGCAAGCTGTTCGGGGCGGAAAATCTGGATGCTTGGCTCGAATAGGCTTGCAACCAGGCCTTAAAACATCACTCATGCCGCTATGACACAAACACCTCAACGCCCCGCCATTCTGACCGCCGCTTTGTGGATGTCCGGTTCCATCGTCTCATTTACCTTGATGGCTATTGCCGGGCGCGCGCTGGCCAGCGACATGGACACATTTGAGCTGATGTTATGGCGTTCAGTCATCGGCATGATCATCGTTCTCAGCATCGGCGGCGCGGCGGGCACTTTAAACCAGGTCAACACACGTGATTTTGGCAAACATATGCTACGCAATATTGCGCATTTCATTGGTCAAAACCTGTGGTTCTTCGCCCTGCCCTTGATCCCGCTCGCGCAGGTCTTTGCCCTTGAATTCACCGTCCCGGTTTGGGTCATGATTTTGGCGGCGCTGTTCCTGGGCGAAAAAATGACACAAACGCGCATCATGGCGGTGCTTTTAGGGTTTTCGGGAATTCTTTTGGTTGCACGACCGGACACAGCAACGATTTCACCAGGCTTTATCGCCGCTGCATTTGCCGCGATCGGTTTTGCGGTCACCACCATTTTGACAAAACAGATGACCAAAGGCGACAGCATCACAAAGATCATGTTTTGGCTGGTGACACTACAAACCGCTTTTGGTCTTGTGACCGCGGGCTATGATGGGCAAATCACGCTGCCATCACTGAACACCGCACCCTGGCTGATTTTGGTTGGCATTTGCGGCCTTCTGGCCCATTTTTGCATTGCAAGGGCCCTTGCCGTCGCACCTGCCATGATCGTGTCGCCCATCGATTTTGCACGCCTCCCCATCATCGTTGTGGTCGGAATTGTTTTATACAATGAGCCCCTGCAATGGACTGCAATCCTAGGTGCGTTAATCATATTTGCGGCGAACTACCTGAATATATTGTCAGAATCTCGAAAAATGACCTGAATTGTGTACATTTTGTTACGTTCAGGCAACTTTCTTAGGTTACGTTTGGTAAAGAATTGACCGATAGGATGTGATCGGCAAAACTTTGCTTAATCATAAAAAACAAAACAGGGATGGAAAAATGAACAAATTGATGAGCACAGCAGCCTTGCTGGCCCTGACCTCAACCGGAGCCCTCGCTGGCGGAATTGATCGTTCGGGCCAAGGTGTAGGTATCATTTTTGAAGAAGGTAACCGTGTTGAGCTTTCTTTCGGCACAGTTAGCCCCACTGCGTCTGGTGTCGATGTCGCTAATCAACCAACGGGTAATGTTGCGTCTTCCTTCACTCAGGCGAGTCTTGCATATCGTCGCCAATTGACAGATTCCTTGTCACTTTCACTGATTGCAGATTCTCCTTTTGGCGCAGATGTGTCCTATGGTCCGACAAGCCCTGTTTTGGGTGGTACATTCGCCCGTGCTGACTCAACCTCTGTGTCCGGGATTTTGCGTTACAAAATGTCAGATCGTTTCAGCGTCCATGGGGGCATACGTGCACAGCAAGCCTCGGCTGAAGTCACCTTAAACGGTGCTGCATATGGTCCTGTTGCCGGATACAATGTCAAAATGGATCAAGATATTGCCTATGGATATACGATCGGCGCTGCGTATGAAATTCCAGATATCGCGTTGCGTGTTGCATTAACCTATCATTCTGAAATCGACCATAGCTTCCAAACAACAGAAAGTATTGGGCCGTCTTCTGTTACCAAAGTCACCACCCCCAAATCAATCAACCTTGATTTCCAAAGCGGTATCTCGCAAAATACCTTGCTGTTTGGTCAGATCCGTTGGGTGGATTGGTCTGCTTTGCGCTTTGACCCAGCGGCGTTCGTAGGCGCAACGGGAGGGGGCCTTATTGATCTTGAAGATAGCACCACATACACTCTTGGTGTCGGGCGCAAATTCAATGATAGCTGGTCTGGTGCGGTATCCATTACATACGAAGACGCAGGTAAGCCACTGGTGTCGCCTCTTGCTCCGACCACCGGAAAACTAGGCTTAACACTTGCTGGTGTCTATACCGAAGGCAACACCGAACTGACGATCGGTGTCAATTACACTAAGCTTGGCGATGCTCAGCCCGAAACAGGTACGCCTGATGTTGCACGGGCCAGCTTTTCTGGAAACTCTGCGATTGGTGTAGGTGTAAAACTTGGGATAGCTTTCTAAACAAAATTCACTAACGCAAGGAAAAAGCCCCGCATTCATGTGGGGCTTTTTCTTTGGCGTGTTGACGCCCGCCAGCCCGCTGGTTACCAACGGTAAAAGACGTAATGAGGTTCAGATGCAGTATTCTTCCGGTCAGGACTGGCTGAAATCCGACAATAAACAGGCGATGCTTTTTGCCATGTCGGGACTTGGAAAAACTTATATTTCCAATATGTTGCGCGAGGCTGGCAACTGGTTTCACTATTCCGTCGATTACCGCATCGGCACGCGATACATGGGCGAACATATCGTTGATAATTTCAAACGCGAGGCGATGAAAACGCCGTTTCTGGCGGAACTTCTGCGCTCAGATTCCATTTATATCGCGTCAAATATCACATTCGAGAACCTCGATCCGCTGTCAACCTACCTTGGCAAACCGGGAAACAGCGACCATGGTGGCATTGCGATTGAAGAGTATCTAAAGCGTCAAGAACAACATCGCCATGCAGAAGTCGCATCCCTGTTGGACACGCAACATTTCATTGCCCGCGCTCGCGAGATCTATGGTTATAAAAACTTCATCGGCGACAGCGGCGGTTCCATCTGCGAAGTTGTGGATCCCCATGACGACGATGATCCGGTACTGAAATCTCTGTCGGAAAACCTGTTGATGGTCTGGATCGAGGGATCTGATGCCCATACACAGGAACTGACCCGTCGGTTCGATAAATCACCAAAACCGATGTATTATCAGCGAGATATCCTGAAAGATGCATGGTCAACATATCTTAATGAAAACAACACTCAACCGGGTGATGTTGATCCAAACGCGTTCATCCGATGGGCATATAAACGTGCCGTCAGTCATCGCCAGCCGATCTATCGCGCAATGGCTGATAATTGGGGTGTCACCGTGTCCGCGGATGACGTCTCCAAAATCCGCAGTGAAAGCGATTTCAATGAATTGATCGCAAAGGCAATAGACGCGCGAATGTGATGGGGCTGCGACTTGTTCGTAACGCCCCCGTTGCTTATCTATCGTCTATACATGCCTGAGGTCACATAATGCCTATAAAACTTCCATCCACCCTGCCCGCATATAAAGTCCTTTCCGAGGAAGGGGTTATGGTCATTGGTGAAGGTCGTGCTGCCAACCAAGACATTCGGCCGTTGAAGATTGCTTTGCTCAATCTGATGCCGAAAAAGATCCAAACGGAAAATCAATTCGCCCGTTTGATCGGTGCCACCCCCTTGCAGATTGATCTGCATCTTATTCGCATGTCCGAACACCAAACACGCAATACCGCCGCCGAGCATATGGAAGAATTTTATCGCCCCTTTAGCGAGATGAAAGATCAAAAGTTCGACGGGCTCATCATCACCGGCGCACCGATCGAACATATGCCCTTTGACGATGTCACTTACTGGCAAGAGCTGACCGAAGTCATGGAATGGACCCAAACCAATGTGCATTCAACATTTGGAGTGTGTTGGGGCGGCATGGCGATGATTAACTATTTCCATGGGGTGCAGAAACACAAACTCGATCATAAGGCATTTGGCTGCTTTAAACACCACAACCAAGCACCGACCTCGCCCTATTTGCGTGGGTTTTCCGATGAATGTGTGATCCCGGTCAGCCGCTGGACAGAGATGCATCAGGCCGAGATCGACGCCAATGGCCGTCTTCGCACGCTACTTTCTTCAAATGTATCAGGGCCTTGCTTGATTGAAGACCCTGACCATCGCGCGCTGTATATCTTCAACCACTTGGAATATGACAGCGGGACACTGAAGGAAGAATATGATCGCGATGTCGCCAATGGCACCCCGATCAATGTGCCAGATAACTACTATCCGGATGATGATCCTGCCAAGCCACCACACAACAGATGGCGCAGCCACGCCCATCTTTTATATGGCAATTGGATCAACCAAATTTACCAAACCACATCCTATGATATGTCGCTGATTGGGACAGATCAAAGCTAGCCCCAGATGTTGCCATTGACCAAATTGCGCCGCATAAAGGGTAAAGTGACGGAGATTAACATGACCAACTTGCCCTTTGATGGCGCTATCAGCACATTTTTCAATGATGAAGCGCCCAAAGACCTGCGCGATGCCATCAATAATTCTGGCAAAAAAGATATCCTGTCGGACAGTTATCCATACAAAACCCAGATGAAACGCGCCGAATACGACAGTAGAATGGAAGCGTTACAGGTCGAACTGGTTAAGCTTTTGGCGCATATTAAAGACAGTGGTGAACGCATTGCTGTGGTGTTCGAAGGCCGTGATGCTGCCGGAAAAGGTGGCACAATCAAACGGTTGCGCGAAAACCTTAATCCTAGAAGTGCGCGCGTCGTCGCCTTATCCAAACCCAGTGATCGCGAGGCCGGTCAATGGTATTTTCAACGCTATGCCAAGCATCTGCCGACCGCTGGAGAAATGGTGCTCTTTGATCGATCTTGGTACAATCGCGGCGTCGTTGAGAAAGTCTTTGGCTTCTGTGAAGATGAAGACCGGGAACGTTTCTTTGATCAATTGCCAGGATTTGAACATCAGATCACCTCGGAAGGCATCCACTTGTTTAAATTTTGGTTGAACGTCGGGCGCTCTGAACAGTTGAAACGCTTTTTAAAGCGTGAGGAAGACCCGCTAAAGCAATGGAAATTAAGTTGGATTGACGTTGAAGGCTTGAAGCGGTGGGATGCGTATTCCCAGGCGATCAAAGAAACATTTGAGCGCAGCCACACCGAGGCAGCGCCTTGGACCGTCATCAGAAGCGACGACAAAAAACGCGCGCGCCTCGCGGCAATCGAGTGCATCTTGCAAGCCATAGATTACAAAGACAAAAACCTGAATGTCATTCAGAAACCTGATGACAAAATCTGTGGCTCTCCCGCATTGTGGGATATGGGGTAAATGGTCAAAAAACGCGGCTATCACCACGGGAATTTGCGTGCCGCCTTGGTTGAGGCCACCCTATCGTTGATCGAAGAAAAAGGGCCAACGGGGTTCACACTTTCAGAAACGGCAAAACGCGCGGGCGTAACGCCGGCCGCCGTTTATCGCCATTTCGAAGGGCGCGAAGATCTAATCGCAGAGGCAGCTCGACAAGGATATGAGATATTCGCTGATCTGCTCGAATATGCTTGGACCAAGGGTGATGTCACAGATCTCGCACGTTTTGAAGCAACGGGACGTGCCTACTTGGCATTCGCGCGGCGCTATCCAGGCCATTATGTTGCGATGTTTGAAAGCGGTGTACAGGTGAACCGATCACCAGCTTTGGCAGAAGTCGCCAATCGTGCGATGGGTGTTATGGAATCCGCGGCGGACAAATTAATTCAACAAATTCCAGCAGATAAGCGACCTCCTTCACGTATGTTTTCCGCACATATTTGGGCGATGTCCCATGGGGTCGTTGAACTTTTCGCCCGAAATGCACCTGGAACCGCATCACCATTTTCGCCAGAAGACCTGCTGGAAAGCGGGATCGGTGTATATCTGCGCGGCCTGGGTTTGATCACCCCCGATCAGTAATCATCCAAATCATCTAGATCGCTTGGATCCAACGGATCAGGTCCTTTCCTTTTACGGAACTTTCGAAAAAAGCCAAAGATCGCACGCCCGGCATCAACGGGTTGAGGAAGACCAAACCATGCTGAAATGCGCTCGGTGCCGCGCCCAACCCCCCAGACCAACATGACAATAACGCTGATAATAAAATAAGCTAAGATCATCGACCTAGGGCCAAGATTTGGCGTCAACAGAAAAAACTGTAACGAGATGCCAAGCAAAAACCCCCCAAGGAAGTATGCCAAAACCTGCATAGGTTTGCGCTTTTGCATGATCGCAGTGATCGGTTGCGCCATTAATATCGCGGCAAACACGCCGGAACGGATACCATAGGACAATCGAACAGCGAGCTCGGGGTTTTCAATCATGGCCAACCGGATAAACACTGCATCTGCAAGCGTTCCCCCGACCACAGCCAACACCAAAGTCACAAAGTGACGGGCAAAACCATCCTGACGCACCGTGCCAGGTTCCTTGGTTTCCAGGATCATATCATCGTTAAACATGCCAAATTTATAATGCCGAAATAAGGAGAAATTTGGTCCATCGTTCAAAAACCTTACGAGACCGCGTGATTATTATACGAACCATATCAGGCCTTTAAAGCGAAAGGTATTTCGGACAGGTCATTTGACCTGCCTTCACAGGGAACAACACCCACCGTCGGTGAGACTATGCCAAGCTTAAAAACCGAAAATTCAAATGGTGGTCCCAGCTGGATTCGAACCAGCGACCTCTCGCTTCGGAGGCGAGCACTCTATCCAGCTGAGCTATGGGACCCCCGGTTTGCTTGCATATGAATGCAACCAACGCTGCGGGCTTATTACGAATAAGTCCTTCACCCAATCCGACGTCTTTATATGCCCTTTTGCAGACATCCAACACGGACGGGATGCGCTGGTTTTAGGGCAAAGATGTGAGGGCTGCAATTGCTAATTTGCGCGATCATCAGCGGAAGCGGCACCAAACGCAAACCCCGCCGTTTTCCATACCAACTGGACGTCGCACCTTACGGTTTCAATCCCCCGGAAACAGCCGCCCCTTTCACCAGCATTGCGACGGTTCAGGCGAATAATTCGTGGCAAAGCTCTAGCGCGCTGACAAGGGTGTCGACCTCAGCCTTTGTATTATAAAGACCAAATGAGGCGCGTGCGGTCGCGGGAACCCCGAGATGTTGCATCAAGGGTTGCGCACAATGGTGACCTGCACGCACCGCAACACCACGCTTATCGAGAACCGTAGACAAGTCATGCGCGTGGGCAGCCCCTTCCATGGTGAAGGAGAAAATCGCGCCTTTGGTCGCGGAATTTCCCTGCACATTCAACCAGTTCAGCCCATCAAGCTTGGTCCGGGCATAATCACGCAAATCACGTTCATGTTGGGCGACATTGTCCATTCCCAGATCCATTAAATATTCAAGCGCGGCGCCAAGGCCAATCATTTGAACAATGCCTGGTGTCCCGGCTTCGAACTTCATCGGTGGATCATTATAGGTGATCACATCCTTGGTCACTTCCCGGATCATGTCGCCACCGCCCATAAAAGGCTGCATTTCAGCCATGCGTTCCTTGCGGATGAACATCGCACCGGAACTGGACGGACCATAGAGCTTGTGCCCTGTGATCGAGAAGAAATCACACCCGATATCGCGCATATCTACGGGCATATGAACGGATGATTGTGATCCATCGACCATCACAGGAATGCCCCGGCCGCGTGCGAATTCACAGATCGATTTCACATCCACAACGCTGCCCAACACATTGGACATCTGGGTGATTGAGATCAATTTTGTTTTTTCGGTCACGGCATCAATGACACGTTGCGGATCCAGATCACCATTGCTGTCAATGTCGACCCATTTGATCACCACGCCCAGTCGTTCGCGCAGAAAATGCCATGGTACAATATTGGCGTGATGTTCCATGACCGACAGGATGATCTCATCACCGGCGCGCAGGTTCGCAGCCCCCCAACCATAGGCAACCATATTGATGCCCTCAGTCGTGCCCGAATTCATGACGATTTCGTCTTCATCCGCCCCTAGGAAACGCGCAATGGTGCCCCGTACGGCTTCGTATTTTTCAGTCGCCAGGTTGGACAGGAAATGCAGACCGCGGTGCACATTCGCATATTCTTCCGCATATCCACGTGTCACCGCATCAATCACAACTTGGGGTTTCTGGGCCGATGCGCCATTATCCAAGTAAACCAACGGCTTACCATTCACTTCACGGGACAAGATCGGGAAATCACCCCGGATTTTTTCGACGTCATACATCTGTTCAGATACCTTCTAGCGGGACCAGCCCAAGGGAGATCAACACAATACTTAGGACAATGCTGATCACAAATATTGCGGCAACGCCACCAAAGAACACTTGCAGCGCGGACTTAAAGCCATGAATCTCTGCTACGAAATGGCACAGCTGCCATGTCACGATGATCATCGCGCCAAGGCCAAATAGACCAGCCCCCGCCGGAAGCACCAACGCGATACCGAATTGAATGAGGTTCAGCGCAAGCAAGATGATCTGTTGGAGGATCACCAATGCAAGAACATCATCAAAACTGCCCTGCCCGCCTGCGATATTTCCGGCAAAAAATGACGCCAAAAAGATGAGGATCGCCTGGCTGACAAGCATCAATCCAGCCAGAAAGAACGGGCTTGGGCGAAAGATCTGTGTGTTATCCGCAAGTTCAGGTGTTGGCAGCAACAAACCAGTGACATAACTGACGATCACCGATACCGCGCAGCTGAGAGCAAGCAAAAGCCACAGGGTTGGACGTGGCAATTGAAGGGATGTCACCTCGGATATTGCGCCGCGTGGATCCTGAAAGCTGCGCAAAATCAACGACTTTAAGCCATTTATCGAACGTTCCATCAAGCTGTTCCCATGTTGCGCGACGCGATGCGAAGGCCGATTGTAAAAAAAGCCAAAAACGCGATGAACCACAACACAAATACCAAATAGGTTTCCGTGCCCGGCCCAATCAAGCCTTGCGTCAATCCAAGCAACAACCAAAGCGGCATTGCAGCCAGAAGCGACCAAAACATGCTGAGACGAATATCAAGGCCGCTGACCCCCGCCAATGCCCGAAGCGGGAACCAAATCAGCGCCGCCAATATGTAGAAAAATAAGGGAAAAACAAAGACCAACACAAGAAAGCCACTATAAACAAGGCTGGCAAAATTTCCCAGTTCAGGCAGCAATTCGGCCTGACGGGACCAAACCGGAAGCTGACCAACGAAAGCCAGCAAACCAGCGATAATCGCATAGGTCAGCACCAAGCCTTCATCGCCCGACATGCGGCGTTCAAACACCTCACGCGGACGACGATAGCAAGCAAGAATATCGCGTGTAACGGACATTGTAGTTCCTTATGCGCGACGGCGCGCCAGCCAAGATTCAAGACGCACAGTCAACAGGTCACGAATGGCTTCATCCGCGACTTCGTCAATTGCTTCCGCCAAAAACGCCAGAACCAAAAGATCCTGCGCTTCGGCCAAAGGTACACCACGCGAACGCAAGTAAAACAAGGCCGCATCGTCAATTGCGCCACAGGTGGACCCATGGGAACAAATCACGTCATCCGCGTAGATTTCCAGTTCGGGTTTGGCAAGAAAGTTGCTGTCATCATCCAACAACAAACCCTGAGAAATCTGATAACCGTCGGTTTTCTGGGCATCAGCTTTCACCAAGATTTTGCCTTGGAAAACCCCCGTCGCACCATTGCGCAACACCTTTTTGAACACCTGACGACTTTCGCCATTCACCGCATCATGGGTGATAAAGATGGTGTCGTCGTGATGGAAACCTTGATCCGTCGCCCCGTCACCCGCAACAACACCTGCGATATGGGCAAGTGTGTTGTCACCGTTGATCTCTATCACCGCTTCATTGCGGGTCAGTGTACCGTTCACAGTCATGGTAAAGCTGCGGAACTGGCTTTCCTCACCAAGACGCGCAAACATATGGGTGACAGCATGGCGCACATGTTGACGGCCTTGCGTGCGCATATGATGGAATGACGCGCGATCCCCAACGTCAACTTCCATCACCGTATTGAAACGCGCGGCTGCTGGTCCGTTCTCAAGAATTGTGATTTCCGTATCCTCAGCAAGTTTCACAACATGGTGTAACATCGCATCGGAATTATTTGATTCATAAAGATAAATCATGGATACGGGCTTTGACACTTTACCCGTTACATTCAACAGAATACCATCTGTCGCAGCAACGGTATTGGCCGTGGCAAGGGGGCGTGAAACCGGGGTTTGCCCATTGGCTTCAAGCACACCATACAGACCTTGTGCCCAATGAATGTCTTTATCGGCAACCCCAGCAAGACGTTCAATTGTAACGCCTTCTAGGGACAAATCATCAGATTGATCGGCGTCAAACACACCGTCAACAAAAACGATTTTCAGGCGATCAACTTCTGAAAAAACCGGGGTCTCTTCATAAGAAACGAACTTGCCTTCTGGGGCTTGGGCTTGGGTCAGCGCATCGGGACGGGTGTATTTCCAATACTCATCGCGACGCCCTGGCAAGCCAGCAGCATTCAGCCGTGTCAGCGCATCTTCGCGTGCCTTCAAAGACCAACCACCAGAAACAGGCGCGGTCACAGCAAGCTGTGCGTTCTTCTGTTCTGCAACAGCCATTATGCATACTCCGCCAACAGGTCGGCATAGCCGTTGTTTTCAACTTCAAGCGCCAACTCAGGGCCACCGGTTTTGATAATGCGACCTTCCGCCATGATATGCACAACGTCAGGTTTGATATGGTCCAGAAGGCGTTGATAATGCGTGATAACCAGGAAAGAACGCCCCTCGTCACGTAGGGCGTTCACGCCTTCAGACACCAGCTTCATCGCATCCACATCAAGGCCGGAATCGGTTTCATCCAAGATGCACATCTTTGGCTCAAGCATGGCCATTTGCAGGATCTCATTGCGTTTCTTTTCACCGCCAGAAAAGCCAACATTCACCGGGCGCTTCAGCATATCCGCGTCAATTTTCAGGGTTTTCGCCTTGGCGCGAACGACTTTCAAAAAATCAGCTGCGGACATTTCATCTTCGCCGCGTGCTTTGCGTTGTGAATTCACAGCGGTCCGCAGGAAAGTCATGTTGCCCACACCTGGGATCTCAACCGGGTATTGGAACGCCAAAAACAGGCCTGCGGCGGCGCGTTCTTCAGCTTCCATATCAAGGATATCTGCACCGTCAAGTTGGGCTGTGCCTTCGGTCACTTCATAACCCGCGCGGCCTGATAAAACGTAAGACAATGTGGATTTGCCAGAACCGTTTGGCCCCATGATCGCGTGCACTTTGCCGGCCTCAAGGGTCAGATCGACACCTTTCAGGATCTTTTTGCCGTCATCTTCAAGTTCAGCGTGCAGATTTTTAATTTCAAGCATGGTTTTCTCTTTTCGTCAGCGTGTGTTCACGCGGGGTTATTAGAAAAGTAAAGATCCGGCGCGCAGCAATGCGACCGGATTTACTGTGAAGCGGAAACGCCGATTGCCCGCGAAACGGGCTAAGCAGCATTCGGTTTTCTATGGTATTTAAAGGTTTTGCGCCGCCACGATGGGTTGTACGGGATCCGTGCCCTCGGTCGGTATGACCGGCGCAGGTGTTGACAGTTGTGGTGCGTAAAGCTGTGCCCAGATCGTTGGATATCGATCCTGCAACAGGCTTTCGCCATAGATCATTGCCCCAAACCCCAGTGCGAAGGCCATCAAGCGCGTCACTGAGAAGATTTTGAACATCAAGATCGCCAAAGTGGCGACGGCCAAAGCCGCCCAAAACGGGCCGTTTGCGCTTTGCAACGATGAAGCGATCTGAACTGGCAGGTCGAACAATGGCGCGCGCCCTGCAGAATACATCTGGAACACACCGATATTGGCGATCAAGACCGCGCCCGCGCCCAAGATCAACGCCAAAGGCGCGCCCAACAGACGTTCGATCAGCGGTGCCTTTGGTTTGCCCACCGCAGAGCGTGACAGAACCAATCCGCGTTTCACATGTTTCTTGCTGGAACGTTTGCCGTGCTGGCTTGTGTCCGCAGCCCCGACCAACATTTGCCCCATCAAATTTGGCCCCGTGCCTTTGTTGATGCGCGAAATTCGTTTGCTGAAGATATCGTGTTGATCGGCCATTGCCATGATGTTTGTTCCCACTGCTCACCCTTGAGGCGTAACTTTCAGTGAAAACATGGCGCGAAAAAGGCGTGATCGGGGTAATTTCAGCGCAGGCACTGCCCCAATTGCATTCCCTAACATCAACCAGATCCAGGTTAACCTTGTCACAGGAAAGAGATATGTCCGCCCACTGCTTCATGAATTACACAGTCACCGCAGTGCCAGAGGCCGAAACCATCAACATGGATGATCCGACAACTTCATAGTCAAGATCAACGCCCACCACCGCATTTGCACCCTTTTCATGGGCGCGTTCTTCAAGTTCGCGCAGGGCCGTGTCGCGGGCATCTTGCAGCTTGCTTTCATAAGCACCAGAGCGCCCACCCACGATATCGGTGATCGACGCAAACACATCACGCACAACATTCGCCCCCATGATCGCCTCGCCCACGACAATGCCGTGGTAGCTGCGAATGGGTTTGCCTTCGATAGAGGGTGTGGTTGTGATGATCATTGCATTAGACCCAAGAAATATGCGCTGCCCATCAATGCGTAGAAGAATCCGATGCAAAAGAACCCAAATGCAGAGAAAAGCCGCCCGAAAAAGCTCCCCAAAGTGGTCCAGTTTTCTCCCAAAAGCCAAACTCTCTTTTCACGCGACAATACAACAGCCAAGCAGCTTAACACCAGCCACATATGAGCCGGGAAGTATAACAAAAGGGCAATTGCAACACTGACCTTTGCGCCAACAAAAGATCCGAAAAGTGAAATCAACAATGCTAGAGATATCCCCAACAAACAAGACTTCAAACGGCCAAGGTTACGAAACCGATCTTCCCACTGAGAGATAAAATCAACCAACGGATCCCTCCAGAGAAATCGCCACAAGCGCTTGGGCTTCCAAGGCAAATTCCATTGGCAGAGCTTGCAGAACGTCCTTCACGAAGCCGTTGACCACAAGGGCCACGGCCTCTTCCTCGCCAATGCCACGTGAGCGGCAGTAGAACAGTTGGTCGTCATCCACTTTGGATGTCGTCGCTTCATGTTCCACGCGGGAAGAATTGTTTTTGACTTCAATGTAAGGCACCGTATGCGCCCCGCATTTATCGCCAATCAGCAAGCTGTCACATTGGGTGAAATTGCGGGAATTCTTGGCTTTTGGATGCATCGAAACCAGCCCGCGATAGGTGTTTTGTGCCTTACCAGCTGAAATCCCCTTGGACACGATGCGTGACTTTGTATTCTTGCCGAGATGCACCATTTTCGTGCCAGTGTCGGCCTGCTGCATGTTGTTGGCAATGGCGATGGAATAGAACTCGCCCTGGCTGTCATCGCCGCGCAGAATGCAGCTTGGGTATTTCCAGGTCACCGCAGACCCGGTTTCAACCTGGGTCCACATGATTTTCGCACGATCACCGCGACAATCCGCACGTTTCGTCACAAAATTATAGATGCCGCCCTTGCCGTCTTCATCGCCAGGATACCAGTTCTGAACGGTGGAATATTTCACCTCGGCGTCTTCCTCGATCACGATTTCAACCACGGCGGCGTGCAGCTGGGCCACATCACGTTGCGGCGCGGTACAGCCCTCAAGATAGGACACATATGACCCTTTTTCGGCAACGATCAAAGTGCGTTCAAACTGGCCGGTGTTTTCAGCGTTGATGCGGAAATAGGTGGACAATTCCATCGGGCAACGTACGCCTTCAGGGATGTAAACAAACGACCCATCGGAAAAGACCGCCGAGTTCAGCGTCGCGTAGAAATTGTCGGTCACGGGCACAACAGAACCGAGATATTTTTTCACAAGCTCAGGGTGGGTTTTGATCGCTTCTGAGATGGAACAGAAAATCACGCCGGCTTTTTCCAGGTCCTTCTGGAAGGTCGTGCCAAGGGAAACTGAGTCAAACACAGCATCCACCGCAACTTTGCGCTCATTCGGGTTGTAATCTTCCGCACCTTCAACACCGGCCAGAACCATCTGTTCTTTCAAGGGAATCCCGAGTTTCGCATAAGTCGCCAAAAGCTTTGGGTCGACCTCATCCAAGGATTTTGGCTTCACTTCCATGGATTTTGGGCGGGCGTAATAATAGATGTCCTGGAAGTTGATCTCAGGGTAATCAACCATCGCCCAATCCGGTTCAACCATCTTAAGCCAACGATCAAACGCCGCCAGACGCCATTCCAACATCCATTCCGGTTCTTCATTCTTCTCAGAGATCAAACGCACGATGTCATGGTTCACGCCAAGGGGCGCATATTCCATTTCAATATCGGTTTCCCAACCGTGCTTATAGGTCCCAGCAAGGGTTTTCACCGCTTCAACAGTTTCTGCTTCGACGCCATCTTTGGCAATGAAATCGTCCTTGGACATGTGCTTTCCCTTCAGGCCGCGCGCGCTTTTTGGCGACGGTATTCTTTGATCCAGGCCTCGGCGAACGCCAGGACCTCTTGTTCTGTGTTATCGGGGCCAAGTGACACCCGAATGGCCGAGGATGCGACATCCGGCCCGTAATTCATTGCGCGCAAAACCCGGCTTTCACGGACTTTTCCAGAGGAACAAGCAGAGCCAGCCGAGACAGCAAAGCCAGCCAGATCCATCTGCATAACCTGGGTTTCGCCCTTCCAACCCGGAATGGCAAAACATGATGTATTGGGAAGCCTTTTCGCGCGCTTCCCGACTATAATAATATCTGGCGCAGATTCTTCCAGCGTTTTTTCTAGAATGGTTCTAAGTTTCGCAACTTCATCCCAGACCCCGCGTTCAAGATCGCGTGATGCGGCCTCAGCAGCCGCCCCCATGCCAACAATCCCGATCAGGTTTTCCGTGCCCGCACGGCGCCCCATTTCCTGACCACCCTGTGCTGGCATTGGCAAATCAGTGCCACGTTTCAACACAAGCGCCCCAACGCCCTTTGGCCCGCCAAACTTATGCGCTGACAACGCTGCCGTCGTCGCACCAGACCAATTAAACGCCCAAGGTGATTTGCCCGCAATCTGAACCGCATCACAAAACCAGGTGCCCTCGGTCACCTCCTGCAACACCCCAGTTTCAGAATTCGCCGCCTGCATAACAGCACCCGCCTGCCCGGCAATCACGCCGTTCTCATCCACATCCAAAGACGCCGTGGTGTGGACAACGATGCAATCATGCTCAACGTCAGAACCCGCAAATGCACCACCAATCAACGCCAAACGCGCAGCTTCCGTTGCGCCGGATGTAAAGACAATCTCAGCCCCATCCGCACCAAAAGCCGCAGCAATCTGCCCACGGGCGTTCTCGATCACTCGTTTAGCCGCACGCCCTTCGCCATGCACAGAAGACGGATTTCCAAACACATCCATCGCCGCAATCATCGCGTCGCGCGCCTCAACCCGCACAGGCGTTGTGGCGTTATGATCGAAATAAACGCGTTTCATTTAATCATTCCCACGGTTCTGGCTTTGCATGTCGATTGTGCGTTAAGCCGCTCAGCATGATCCGCCCGAAGTAAATACTTAAACCCGCGCTCAAATTCGGGTGGCAAGGGTTCTTCAAGGAAACGATAAATCCCGGCAAGAACCTTTCCAGTTACAGAAATATAATCTGGCGTGAAGCCGCAAAGCCGATTGTATATTCGTCCGACGATCCACCTGCTACGCTTATACGCCACAAGCATATCTTCAACCTCCCCAGCCAGTACCATAACGCAAACCTCAGGCTCTTCAGGTTGATTATCAGTCGTAATATGATAAATTGGCTTTCTGTGGAGACCAACGTAATACGGAACAATAGATAGCAGATGCTTCCTGATCGCCGCCGTTGCGCGGTATAGCGCATCAAAGCTGTCAAACGTGCTCCCGCTATCGACAACAACAATCATCGGCAGCTGAAAGAATTCAGTCGGGCGCGAGTCAATCATCCACAACCTCAAACAGGCCAGGAACGGCGGGGCATGGAACGAGGTCATTTTGCACAACATCTGACAAGCGGGTTTGGTGTAGAAATACATATACATGGGCAGAAAGGCCTTCCCACAGACGGTTGGTCAGCGATTGTGCGCGCGATCCTGATACCGCACCGGATGCCCCGGCCCCTTTGTGCATCGCAGAAACGGTTTCGTCCACAGCGCCCAGAATATCAACGACACGAATATCGGATGCAGAACGCGCCAAGCGGTATCCACCACCAGGACCACGCACGGATTGCACCAGTTCAGCGCGGCGCAATTTGACGAATAACTGTTCAAGATACGGCAGTGAAACACCCTGACGCTCAGAGATTTCTGCAAGCGTCGTCAACTTATTGTCCGGTTGCAGCGCCAAATCTGCAAGCGCCACCATTGCATATCGGCCTTTTGTACTCAGTTTCATCGCTTTTCCCGCATCACTTTAAACCAAAAACGTCAAACAGATTGACGCCCGCGCGCTTGCACCCTATTTCCATTGGACCAGATACCGACATGAAAACGCATGCCATATGACAAAGCGTCACCATCCGGTTTAGAACCGTTCTAATATGCCCGAGGGAATTCGTCAACTATTCCCAGGCCCAACAAGGCAGGATTTAAATGCCCGAAGTAATTTTTCCTGGTCCAGAGGGCCGTCTCGAAGGCCGTTACCACCCGCAAAAGAAAAAAGACGCGCCAATCGCGATCGTTTTGCATCCGCATCCGCAATTCGGCGGCACGATGAACAACCGCGTGGTTTATAACCTTCACTATGCGTTCCATAAAATGGGCTTCACAGTGTTGCGGTTTAACTTCCGTGGCGTTGGCCGCAGCCAGGGTGAATATGACCAAGGTGTGGGCGAATTGTCTGATGCGGCAAGCGCGTTGGACTATCTACAGTCTATGAACACCAATGCGAAACATTGTTGGGTCGCTGGGTTCTCCTTTGGGGCTTGGATTGGCATGCAACTTTTGATGCGTCGTCCTGAGATCACCGGATTTGTGTCCGTGTCCCCCCCGGCCAATATGTACGACTTCAGCTTCCTTGCCCCTTGCCCAAGTTCCGGATTGGTGATCAATGGCACCGCTGACCGCGTCGCCCCACCGGCTGACACGCATACGCTTGTGAACAAATTGCATGAGCAAAAAGGCATCACCGTCACCCACCAAGAAGTTGAAGGCGCTGGCCATTTCTTTGAAGAACCTCACATGGATACCATGTTGGATTCCGTTGACACTTATGTGCGTCGTCGCCTGACAGAGACCACACGCTGATGGCAACACTTGACGATATTGCCGCGCAATTGGCTGATGATACCGTCAAGCTGATGAAGAAAACCGGTGAAGACCGGATGTATTATGAAGTCGCCAAGGTTCTTGGCGCTTCATCACAAACCTTGGAAGAGGCCTTTCTGACCGAAATTCGGGTTCGGTTGGCCGGCGAACAAGCCCGCGCCTTCCTGAAACAAAAGTTTGACGCGATTGCGGCGGCGGAAGCCAGGCAAACTGCCCCGCAGCCACCTGCGCCGACAGCGGCAGTTCGTATTGATCCAGCAGTGAAAGCCGCGAGCATCCAAGCGATCACGGGGCGACCACCCGCCAAACCGACTGGTCGCTGATGGATCGTTTGACCGCGCAGTTCGCTTTTCTTGACGAAATTGACCGCCTTAAATCAATTGATCGATCAAATTGCCTGATCGATCTGTCCCGGCACGAGAACTCAGCCGAACATTCATGGCATTTGGCGTTATTTGCACTGATCCTTGCGCCAGACGCAGGCCCCGATGTCGATATCAACAGAGCTATTCTAATGCTTTTGCTGCATGACATCGTCGAAATCGACGCGGGTGATCACCCGATTCATGAAAAACATGATTGGGAACAAGTTGCGATAAACGAACGTCTGGCAGCGGATCGGATCTATGGGCTTTTGCCGGATGATATTGCCCTCAATTTTCGCGCGACTTGGACTGAATTCGAAGCCTGCGCGACGCCCACAGCGCAATATGCGAAAATGTTGGATCACATCCAGCCCGTGTTTCAAACCGTTGCGCCGGACACACCGATTGACTGGCATCGTGACATCGCGAATGAAACCTTAAGCACAGGGCGGGCATCTTGGCTGCGCGAGGCATGGCCCGCACTTTGGCAATATGCGCGCGACATGACCGATGGCACCCTAACTGCGACGCAACGCGCGTCCGACCTTGGCCAGCGTTTGGCGTTTTTGCTTGAGGCAGATCAGCTTAAGTCTGTTTTGCGGGCCACGCCGATCGCGAATAACAGTCGGCGCGAGAATTCTGGCGAGCATTCCTGGCACATCGCGCTTTATGCGCCGACCCTTGCGGATCAGTCCGCGGCGAATGTGAACATCAACCGCGTCACGCAAATGCTTATTATCCATGACATTGTCGAAGTTGACGCAGGCGACGCCCCCATACATGGCGACTTTGATGCGGCGGCACAGAACGCTAAGGAACAATTGGCTGCGGCACGTTTGTTCGGCCTTCTTCCTGACGCGCAAAACCATGAAATTCGCGCGTTGTGGGACGAATTTGAGGCCGCTCAAAGCCCGGATGCGGTTTTTGCGAAATCTATCGACCGCGTTCAACCCTTGTTGCAAAATATGGCGGCAGGTGGCGGATCATGGAAGGACTACGACGTCACCATGGATCAGATCGACCGACGGGTTGGCGTGAAGGTCGCAAAAGGTGCACCAGAGCTGTGGAAGTTCATCCGTTCTCGCACGCAAAAATGGTTTAACAGAGTAACCTAAGTTATTGATTAAAAGGGTTTGAAACAGCCTTTTCGCAGGCCATAGCCAGTTCTTTACGCCCCGAAAAATCCCGAACATGCAACGGCGTGTGGCAAATCACAGTTGCAGTGCCTCTGCTGAGCGTTGAAAGCACTTTCAACAGATGCGGACCAAGGTCCATGTCACCCCACCATCCATAGAAATCATCTGGCTTTCCCGCCGGCGCATTGTAGAGCACCGTAACCGGCTGAATCGCCATTTGTTCGCGCAATTCCTGCGCAAAGAACGCCTGAAAAAGCGTTGATTTAAAAGGCAAAACTCGCAAACCATCTGTTGACGTTCCTTCCGGGAAAAACAACAATCTGTGGCCTTGGCTTAACCGATCATTGAATGTTTTGGTTTGCACCGCCGAATCCCTTGCGTTGCGGGATATAAATACGGTGCCGGTCAATCGCGCCAGAAATCCAATGCCAGGCCATGCGGACACTTCAGACTTGGACACGAAAAAGATGCGTTTGCGTGCATTTAGCACCAAGATGTCTAGCCAAGACGCATGATTGGCAACAACTGCACCGCCTTGCTTCATCACCGCTCCACGAAAGATAAAACGTAGGCCAATCACCACCAGAACTGCACGACAAACCAATGTGGTAATTCCTGGCGTGACGGGGCGACCCGCGCCAAATAACAGCTTTTCTGGAAGCCGTAAAATCACCGTAAGGACAACACCAGAGAGCAAAATCAACGCAACGAAAATACCCCGGACCAAGGCAAGCGCCCACCCCCAAAGCGGGATTGTGCCCATCACATCATTTAGATCGCCATCGGTCTCTTTTTCCCAGCGCGCCATTAGGGCGCCCTGCGATCATACAGACCTGTTTTACGCGCATTCATACGTTTCGTGTCCATCAATAAACACACATCTGTGGTGTTGAATTCATGGTCGATATACGCCCCCTCACCAACAAAACCGCCCAATCTTAGGTAGGCCTTAATCAACGCGGGAATGGATAACATCGCTTGTTTGCGGCTGATCTCATCCGCTGCCATCAAATTCATAGATTGGAACGCAGTCGGTTGTGCACGTACCCGCAAATCTTCTGGTGCGAGATGATTGTGATGCAGCAAAGACAATGCTTCTTTCAAAGGGTCAATATCCACACCATGAAAGCTTGCGACGCCAAACAGCACCTCTATTTCGTGTTCATGAACATATGCCGACAAACCGTTCCACAGATGATACATAGCCATCCCGCCACGGTATTCTTCATGCAGGCAACTACGCCCCAATTCCAACAGTTTACGCCCGGATGACTTCAATGCAGCCAGGTCATATTCGCTTTCTGAATAGAAGCTGCCTGCACGCTTGGCGGCCTCGCCTTGCATCAAGCGGTAAACCCCAACGACAGGGCCATCTGGGTGGTTATCGCGGTTGTGATCCAGCAACAGCAGATGATCAAAGAACGGGTCAAATCGATCACGCTCGAGCTTTTGTTCGTGATCAACCAGCGTGCCATCACCGCCCAACTCATCGACAAAAACGCGATATCGCAAGCGTTGCGCTGCTTCGAGCTCACCGGGTGTTTGGGCAAGACGACATTCAAACTGTGTATTCTTCGTACCCATACTTGAAACTCTATCCTGTTCAGAATGTCAGCTGTTTTTAGTGCGACTGGCGGAAATTGGCAAGGGCGCCTAGATGTCACCACCCCCATTCCCGCGCGGCACGAAAAACCTTCACATGGGAACAAAACCTTGCGTTTCCCGGTCATCCATTAACCATTAATTTACACTCTGCAAGGAATTTGGGGAATGCAACACGTCACCTCGTTTTACGCTCAATCAAAAGTCGGTATAAGAAAGAGCATATACAACCTAATCCTGAAGGGCCCCTCATGACACAATCAGATGCCACCCTCGCTGATCTACTTGGATCGCGTATCTGTCACGACCTGATCAGCCCGATTGGCGCGATCAGCAACGGCGTGGAATTGTTGGAAATGGCTGGACAATCTGGCACGAATGGCAGCGCTGAAATTATGCTGATCTCGGAAAGTGTTGCCCACGCCAATGCGCGCATCCGATATTTTAGACTAGCATTTGGCACGGCCACCCGGGGGCAAGGCATTTCCAACAGCGAGATCCAAAACATATTAAAGGATTATTCTGCTGCGTCTCGCGTACAGATCGATTGGAGAATTGGCGCTGATCCCGATCGCTGTGATGCAAAATTGGCTTTTCTGCTGTTGCAATGCCTTGAAACAGCAATGCCATTTGGTGGCACCATCAGCATTACAGAAGATGCGTCTGGTTGGAAAATTTCTGGACGCGCCGAGAAAATGAAAATCAATCCCGAGCTTTGGGAAGTCATTTCAAATCCTTCGGCAGATTTCCCTCTCAAACCGTCCGAGGTCCAATTTGCACTTGCGCCGCAAGCCGCCGGTCAAGCGGGACGCGTTCTTACGCTTGAGGTCGGCGAAGATGTTGGGATCGTTGTTCAGTTCTAAACTTTACCAGCCCCTTACGCCCGAACAGCGCCATCGCTGCGGACCAAATATTTGATGCTGGTCAATTGCGCGGCACCAACGGGGCCGCGTGCATGCAACTTTCCTGTCGCAATGCCGATTTCCCCGCCCATGCCAAACTCACCACCATCAGCGAATTGCGTGGATGTATTCTGCATCAAAATAGCACTGTCCAGCTGGGCAAAGAACTGCTGTGCGACCGCCTCGTCTTCAGCGATTATGCTTTCCGTATGACCCGATCCAAATTGACGAATATGCGCAATCGCGGCTTGTGCGTTGTCGACAACCTTCGCGGCTATAATCATATCAAGGTATTCTTTCCCGAAATCATCTGCATCCGCTACGCGTGACCCATCCAGCCCTTCTGCACGCACCTCAACGCCCTGATCTTTCAAGGCATCAACAATCGCCTGCCCTAGGCCATCCGCGATATCCTTATGGACCAACAAGCATTCCGCCGCGCCACAAATGCCGGTGCGACGTGTTTTCGCGTTTAATACAACATCAATGGCTTTTTGTGGGTCAGCCGAGGCATCCACGTAGATGTGGCAAATCCCCTCAAGATGGGCAAAAACAGGGACGCGCGCTTCGCGTTGCACAAGCCCCACGAGGCCTTTGCCCCCCCGTGGCACGATGACATCAATGGTATCGGTCATGGTTAACATTTCAGAAACAGCGGCACGATCACGTGTCGGCACCAGTTGAATTGCGTCTTCAGGCAACCCAGCGGCCCGCAGCCCTTGGGCCATCGCATTGCGAATAGCTGTCGCCGAATGCAAGCTTTCTGACCCGCCACGCAGAATGACTGCATTGCCAGATTTCAAACACAATGCCCCCGCATCTGCCGTGACATTTGGGCGACTTTCATAGATCACACCAATCACACCAAGCGGCGTGCGCACACGTTGAATATTTAGCCCGGATGGCTGGTTCCATTCGGCGATCACCTCGCCTACGGGGTCATCTTGCGCCGCGATTGCACGCAAACCATTCGCCATCGCGGTGATGCGATCAGCGTCTAGCAGAAGTCGATCCATCATTGCGTCAGGCAGGCCTTTATCACGTCCAAAAGCCAGGTCTTTCGCATTGGCGGCAATCAGATCGTCCATATTCGCGATCAACGCATCCGCAGAGAAATTCAGTGCCTTTACTTTGGCATCCGATGTCGCCATCGCAAGTACCGTTGCTGCATCTTTGGCGCGGTGGCCAATCTCGGCCATCAAAGCGGGAATATTATCTGTTGTCATCTGCTTATCCTTCTGTTCCCGTCTCGGGCCTTATTGCAATGCCATATCATCACGATGGATCAAGGCAGCGCGGCCATCATATCCTAAAATCTCAGAAATTTCGGCGCTTTTATGGCCTGCAATCTGTTCCGCTTCCACGGCAGAATATCCAGCAAGCCCAACACCAAGTTGTCGCCCATCAGATGTGCAAATTTCGACGGGATCCCCACGATGGAATCGACCTGAAACCTTGCTGACACCCGCGGGAAGAAGACTTTTCCCCGACGTGAGCGCATTGGCAGCCCCCGCATCGACCGAAATGACGCCTTGGCATTTCATCGACGCGATCCACGCCTTGCGCGCGGCTTGCGGTGTAGTCTGCGGAATAAACCAACTGGCCCGCGCGCCGTCCAAAATGGCCTGTATCGGCCGCAAAGCAGCACCCTGGGCGATCAACATCGCGCAGCCCGCTTGCATGGCGGTCTTGGCAGCCATGATCTTTGTTTTCATGCCGCCTTTTGACAGGCCGGACACACCTTCACCTGCAACGGCTTCAATTTCGGGTGTAATTTCCCGCACGATTTCAAAGTGTTCTGCGTCACTGTTGATCTGTGGATTGTCGGAATACAGCCCGTCCACATCAGACAAAAGTATCAGATGATCCGCACCGACGGTCACGGCGACCTGCGCCGCCAAACGATCATTATCACCAAACCGGATCTCATCCGTGGCGACGGTGTCATTTTCATTCACAATCGGCACAGCCCCTGCCGCCAGTAATTGCGCCAAAGTGGCACGAGAATTGAGGTAACGGCGACGATCTGCGCTGTCTTCCAACGTGACCAGAACCTGCGCGGTTGTAATTGCATGCGTTGCAAGCGCTTCTTCCCAGGCGCGGGCCAAACGAATTTGACCAACCGCCGCCGCGGCCTGCGCTTTCTCTAGCGAAAGCGGCCCCCTAGGCCAGCCCAAAACTTGGCGCCCCAAAGCGATTGATCCAGACGACACAAGAACAACCTGACTGCCACGTGCGTGTGCTGCCGCGACATCCTCTGCCAAACAGTGCAGCCATGCCGCTTTCAGGCGGCCAGTGGTTGCATCCACCAACAGCGCTGAACCAATCTTAAGAACAAGGGTTTTCGCCCCGCGTAGACCGTCGAGGCGTTCAGTTAAGGACGCCATGCCTCGGGTTCCCCTCCTTCTTCCTCTTGCTTAATGCGCAGGCGATCCTCTTCGATCTCGCCACGCACGGCACGCAAAACATCAAGCAGGCCTTCTTGGCTGACGCCCGACATTTGCATCACTTTTCCGCCAGACGCTTTTTCAAGCGCGGCAAGCTTTTCAGCGCGTTCTTCTTCATCAAGCGCGTCGACCTTATTCAAAGCTGTCACGCGTGGTTTATCCGCCAAATGACCGCCATAAGCTTCAAGTTCGCCGATAATGGTTTCGTAATCGGAAACCACATCATCAGAGGTGCCATCGACAAGATGCAAAAGCATGGAACAACGTTCAACATGGCCCAAGAAACGGTCACCAATCCCGCGCCCTTCCGAGGCGCCCGCAATCAAGCCTGGGATATCGGCCACAACGAATTCAGCGTTATCAACGCCAACAACCCCGAGGTTTGGGTGCAATGTGGTAAACGGGTAATCCGCAATTTTTGGACGCGCATTGGAGCTTGCCGCAAGGAACGTGGATTTACCGGCATTAGGCATGCCCAAAAGACCCGCATCCGCGATCAATTTCAGGCGCAGCCACAGGGTGCGTTCAACGCCTTCTTGACCAGGGTTTGCGCGGCGCGGCGCTTGGTTGGTCGAGGATTTGAAGTGCAAGTTGCCAAAGCCGCCATTGCCGCCCTTGGCCAGCAGAACTTTTTGACCAACCTCAGACACATCCGCAATCATGGTTTCTTGATCTTCATCTAGGATTTCAGTGCCAACGGGCACTTTCAAGATAATATCCGCGCCATCCGCACCAGTGCGTTGTGCGCCCATGCCAGGGATGCCACTTTTGGCAAAGAAATGCTGTTGATAGCGGAAATCGATCAATGTGTTCAGGCCTTCAACGCCCTCAACATAAACGGAACCACCTTTGCCGCCATCACCGCCATTGGGACCACCGTATTCAATGTATTTCTCTTTACGGAAGCTGACACAGCCCCCGCCACCACCACCAGAACGGATGTAGACTTTGGTAAGATCGAGAAACTTCATGACGTGGCCCTTTTGTTCAGCGCATTCAACCGCTGCTTGGTCTGGCGATAAAGGACAAGTGCCCCGGGTTCAAGCCGTGCAGCGCTTTTACCTTGATCTGTACCATATTCTTCGAGCCAGATTTACGTATAGTCTGGCTTGAAACGTGAATACCAGAAAAATGACCCGTGGCGCAGACAATTTAGGTCCGCGATATAGGCAGTTCCCCCTAGTGTCACGCTGCCACCAAGGCACCCGATCAATGTAATATCGTCTTTGCTGCGACTTATTTCAGCTTTTTGACATAGGTCCAGGTGGCGACATTGGCCATACGGGCCACGGAATAGTTTTCCGCATCGCCAATATAGGCAAAGCCAGCATTGGTTAAAACGCGTGCCGATGCGGGGTTATCCTGAAACACAGCTGCAAAAACAGTGTCACAGTCCTGGGGGTTGGCTTGTAAAATCGCGTTCACGGCCTCGGATGCCATACCTGAATTCCAAAAAGCGGGTGCGATCCAATAGCTAATCTCGGATTGTTTACCCATACGGGTGCCCATATCTTGGCGCGTCGATGAAATGACACCGATCACTTCTGCGTGGCCAGACTTGCTGCCATCGAGAACCCATAAATCTTCTGTGCGATCTGCGGCATTGGCGCGCGCAACAAACGCATCCGCTGCACCAGGCGGGTATGGATGAGGAATGGACGCCGTATTGCGGGCCACGCGAATGTCGGATCCATGCATCTCGATCAAGCCCGTGTCCGATTTCTGTGCCGGGCGCAGAGTAAAACGTTCAGTTTCGATGATCATTTGCGTTGTCGAAACTTCCGCCGACGTCGGGATCTCAATATTCATATCTCTCCTCCTTCGGAAAGCGCTTGATGCACATAGCTTTCATTCGAAAAGCTCTCCATCCATGCAAACGCGTATTTTCCATCCATCTGGTAAATATTTGGTAACAATTTTCACAACTACAAGAAGTAAAACCGAATACGTCATATTCTTTAATAACTATACGCCCCGCGCCCTGCTTACCCTCCGCAGTGAAGCCCGAAACACTCACTCTTTACGCCCTCAACATCAAGGCCCCGTGATCCATTCCCCAATGGATGATCAAAGCCTGATTTAATTTTTGTTAAGGGAAACAATTTCACAACAAAAAAGGGACCGGCTCTGAAAGCCGATCCCAATATCTTAACCTGAAAGGTTCGGCTTATTCAGCGGCCTCCGCCACTGGAAGAACCGAAATAAAGGTGCGGCCTTTGAAGCCTTTTTTGAAGGATACGGTGCCTTCAGTAACAGCGAAAAGCGTGTGGTCTTTGCCTTCGCCTACGCCAACACCTGGCCACCATTTGTTGCCACGTTGACGGGCAATGATGTTGCCTGGGATGACAGCTTCGCCACCATATTTTTTAACACCAAGACGACGACCGGCTGAATCGCGACCGTTTCTGGATGAGCCGCCTGCTTTTTTATGTGCCATGAGGTTCTCTCCTTAATCCGATTATTTCGCGAGCTCAGCGGCTTGTGCCACCCAGCCTTCACGTTCGATGCGGCCTTTAAAGGACAGTTTTTCGTCCATGGCAGCGATATCGTCAGCATTCCAGCCAGCGATTTGTGCGAAAGTTGTGACGCCAGCTGCGTGCAGCTTTTTCTCAAGCGCCGGGCCTACACCAGACAGAACCTTAAGATCGTCAGCGCCCGCAGGTGCTTCAACTTTAGCAGCTTTCGCTTTTTTCGGTGCAGCAGCTTTTTCAGCAGGAGCAGCAGCTTTTGCTTTCTTAGCAGCAGCGCCTTTCTTGGAAATCGCAGGTGCAACAGCCGCGTTCATTTCAGCAACAACAGCCGCTGGAACAGAACCGGTACCGATCGCAGCTTTAACGCCGGATTTGTCAGCGCCTTTCTCGAGGATCTCAGTGATCCGTACGAGAGTCAGCTTTTGACGGTGGCCTTTGGTGCGCTTGGAAGAGTGCTTACGACGACGCTTTACAAAGTGAATTAGTTTTTCACCTTTGATCTGGTCGATAACGTCAGCTTGAACAGCAGCGCCTTCAACAGTCGGGGTGCCAACGGAACCACCAACCATGAGAATCTCGTTGAATTGGACAGTTTCGCCCGCAACAGCAGCAATACGTTCAATACGCAGGACGTCGCCTGACTGAACTTTATATTGCTTGCCACCGGTTTTCATAACCGCAAACATTTGATATTCCTTTGTTTTCCGCGTCATCCGGCCCATGGGTCTGCCCCCATATGTTTCTGCGTTACCGCACCTTAAACTGCGCGTCCCTTCGGACGTTTGTCATAAAAAACCCCGAGCGAATGC
This sequence comes from Halocynthiibacter namhaensis, assembly GCF_000812685.1. Taxonomy (GTDB): domain Bacteria; phylum Pseudomonadota; class Alphaproteobacteria; order Rhodobacterales; family Rhodobacteraceae; genus Halocynthiibacter; species Halocynthiibacter namhaensis. The sequence goes on along the minus strand of NZ_JWIF01000040.1, from coordinate 62,628 downwards.
CCGGAATGAAGCGCGCTTATCGACGGGATGGGGAAAGAAGTCAAGCGTTCATGGGGCATATGTCGCTGAATATATGGCCCTTGATCCGCTATTGGCCCTTTTCGTAGCCCATTGAAGGCGATAGGACAATGGAAACCAAAGTTTGAGGTCCCAATGCTTCCGATCAATCCACAGCAGATCCCTACCCTTTACAAGCAAGCACTTGTACTGAAGTCAAAAGGCGACGGAGATGGGGCCCGCAAGCTTTTGAACCAGATCATTGTGACCCGCCCACAAACAGCTGAGGCACATTTCCAGCTGGGCGAACTGTATTTACTGGCGCTCGATTTTCGCCGCGCGTCTGGCGCTTTGGCCACCGCGGCCAAGCTGAAACCCCGCGAGGGTGCAATTTGGACACGCTGGACAGAAGCGCTTATTCGTCTGGATGATGCCGCAACGACGACGAGCGCCCTGAAGCAACTGGCGGCATCAGGCCTGCCGAAGAACGTGCAAAGGCAAATTTCTGCGCGTATTTCATCCTCTGCTAAATCCTCAAAAATTGACACGGGCGGCATTGCCCCCGCAAAGCTTCAGGCAATTGTCGCAAAGCTAAACACAGGGAACTTTTCTGACGCCGAGGCATTGATACGCGCCCTTCTCGGGAAACATCCTAACGTCGCGGTACTATATAATATGTTGGCAACGGTTCTGAAGGACACCAACCGCCTTGACGACGCGATTTCTGCGGCGAAAAGATCCACGCAGCTTGATCGCAACTACGCTGAAGCCTGGGCCACACTTGGCGACATCTGCCTACGCCACAATCGAAACCAAGATGCTGTGCAAGCATTGGAACAAGCGCGCTCGCTCACCCCAGCCGCACCCGGTGTTTTGCGCAACCTTGCAGCGGCCTATTTCGAACAAGGGCAGACCAGGCTTGCCTTGGACACGCTTGAGATGGCGTTGAAACACGATCCAAAGTCGCCCGACGCCTTTTATCTAAAAGCGCGCATCCAATCCGATGTGCAAGACCATAAGGCGGCCATGGACAACATCCAGAAGGCGCGCAGCGCAGGGATGAACACTCCTGCGGTTATCAATCTTGAAGCCTCAACCCTGAATGCATTGAACGACGCAGAATCCGCAGTCGCCCTGCTGGATGAGGCCCTAAAGGCCCAACCTGATACTGCGTCTTTCCATCGCAATCGCGCAACAATCCTGCAAAGCATGGGGCGTTTTGAAGAAGCCCGCGACAGCTTGTCCGCTGCAATTCGGTTGGAACCAGAAAACGGTCAAAACTACCGTGCGCTCAGCGCGTCTCATATGTTCACCCAAGATGACCCGCTGATTGATGAATTGAAAGCCGTTTGGGCCCGCGACACGTTGAAACCTGACGACCGGATGCAGCTGGGATATGCGCTATCCAAGGCGATGGAAGACAGCAAACAATATGACCAAGTCTTTCCATATCTCAACGCTGCCAGCGCGATTGTACGTGAAACGCACCCCTATGACATCAAGATCCGGCGCAAGGAAATTGATCAGGTCAAAAAGATTTTTGCCAATTTCACCCCCGACGATCATCCACTGACCAATCATGATGAAGACTATGCGCCGGTCTTTGTCACCGGCATGCCACGATCCGGCACAACACTTGTGGAACAAATCATCGCGACCCACAGCACCATGACCGGCGCTGGCGAACTTGGGCGGTTCTCGCGTTCTGCATTTGAAACATCGATGATGCCCACAAGCCCTGCGCATGTTGACGAGGTAGGTGCAGAGAAGATCACAGCGCTTGCGGAAGATTACAAAACCTACATTAACGGTATTCTGCCTGAAGCAAACCAAATCACCGACAAATCCATTCAAACCTATTTGCTGATGGGCTTGGTCTGGTTGGCGATGCCTAAGGCGCGTATCATCGTTGTGCGCCGGGATCCGCGTGACAACCTATTGTCAATCTATAAGAACCTATTTTCAGAGGCGCGGCACCTGTACAGCTATGATTTGGAAGATCTGGCAGCCTATTACTTGATGTTTGATGAACTCATTGCGTTTTGGCGCGACATCGCACCGGATCGGTTTTATGAAGTTCACTATGAAGACCTCATTTCTGACCCAGAAGCCCAAAGCCGCGCCCTGATTGAAGCGGCCGGCCTTCCTTGGGAAGATGCATGTTTGAACTTCCACCAGAACAAACGCCGCGTCGATACTTTGTCTGTCTATCAGGTGCGCCAACCCATGTATAAGTCGTCAATGGCAGCTTGGAAACGCTACGAGGCCGATCTACAGCCACTGATCGACGCGCTTGGTGATCACGCCACCTGAGGCCCGCGTGGGAATTCCGCCAATAGACACAGGATGACACAGCGGGTTAACCTGTGCTCAAACGGGGGTTGTGCCAATGCTGGGGATCCAACGGAAAAGTGTCTTTCCACTCAGGGGACCCACACGTGTCACATCTGTGCGCAGCAACCCTCGGTGTGCCGGGTAAGGCATCACTGCGCCTGTCAGATCTTGGCTTTGCATCGCGTAACGCCAGGCCGTTGGCGCCGCGTCGCATTGCAAAGTCACTGTGCTTCCCGAAATGACGGTGGCATTGATCGATGCCCCATCCACTTCAAATCCAAGGTCCTCAATCCCCTCGCCGCCATATTTTGCGGGGTCATGCGCGACGAGCCCCTCATCCGCGTTTAAATTGAACGTCAGCGTAAGTGTGTTTCCCAGCAGTGTAGAAACAGGCTTTACGATGTTCCAATGCCCTCCCATTTCGTCACATGAAATCGCCCAGGCAAACACCTCAGAAAATTCAAGCGTTGCTGCGGCGTCCGGATGAATGGCATTCACATCGTCCGTTTCATAGGCATACAACGGCACCATCAAAGCCCCAGTGTCCGTCGCGTATTGCAATTGTTCCGCTTTTACATGCCAGGTCTCAGGCCCGGTGTTCAAATCTCCATTTGCCTGACTGAATACAAGTTTTGGCGATACGCCGGGGATCTCGCTTTGCAATTGGGCCAAATGATCCACCAGAAAACGCTCGATCCCGTCACGCCACACACCAGGTGATCGGTCCTTGTCACCCTGCCCCTGTACCATCAACGTATAACGGCATATCGCTTGCTGCCCCTGCGAGGCGATTACAGACGTGGCTTGCCCAAGCCAATGCGCGTTATTGTCATGAATGACCAGGCTATTGCTTCCTGTTGTTGGATCCGCATCCATATTGTCGATGCGCTCTCCAGCATATCCCGAAAAGCCAGTCAAAATCGCGGGTGACCCAGGTTGGCGCATCTTATTAAGCGCTGCTGCAATCGGATGCCCCACCATAAGGTTTCCCGCGATCTTTGACGGAACCATCCCCGTGGCACTGATTGCGGGATTAAAACCCACGTCCCGGGCACCTATCACACCAGCTGAGATCCCATCCAGACGTTCAAGCCCAGACAGCATCTTCACACCGCGACGGTCTGCAAAATTATGAAACTTCTTTTCTGCCGCAGTCGCCATCGGTCCCAACCCAAGGGATTGGCCGTTGACAGGCAGCATCTCAGTTTGCCCCACAGCATACACGCGTGGCGCATTCGTCAGCCTTTGCTTCCACAATGCTTCGACGGTTCCCGGCAATGTCCTATCCGGTGACAAAGGATATAGGGCGAGATCATGCAAAACCATGTTTGCATTGCTCCCAATCTGTACGTCATCAAGGGACAGTGTGGTCATTGCAGTCGCGCCTGCGCCCCCCGTTTCAAAGCCGTCTGCGTTCATCAAACGAAACTGACTTCCCGCAGACATCCCCTCAGTCGCCGGTTCGACCAAGAATGCCAGCACTTGGCGTGTCCCGTAGTCATTCACCTGGTCAAAAGTGCCACCGGTGTTCCCCGGTCCAAGCCCACTTACAAAACCACCATGAAGATAACGCAAGTAGAAACGCCCTGCGGTCGCGCTGCTTAGTTTCAGGATGAAACCCGTTTGAACAGGATCATCCAACAAAGTCATATCGGCAACGACCAAAGCCCCATACCAATCCACCGCGTCACTTTGCCAACGAAGATACTTTCCAGCAGAAAAATGAAACCCAACGGGGTTCATTTGAACAGCGGGTCCGCCACCTTCAACGGTTAAGTTTGCGCCCAAATCACCCAGTGCTTGCACCGACGTCAGTTCACCATTTTCCTCTAGGGTCACACAATCAGTGTTCAAGCGCAGCCCTGCCATCGGTGGCCCTGAAAGCACCGCCTGCCTTTTCCCGGCAATCGCTGGAATTGAAATTTCGAAACCTGGCATATTTTGCTCCCATCCTGCATTGGCCGCAATTGCCCCTGCATTTTTCGGGCGCTCTGTTGCCCATCACTTCAAGACCTACCCAACCCTGCCCCTAGCAAAATTGGCTGTTGCGCATATCTTGAGACGCGTGTCTTCAAGACAGGTAACACCACAGAACGCGGCGTTATGGCCTCGTAAAACATGGGTTTAGTGGGATTTCATCTCAGCAATGCATATCAGTTTTTGAGAAACTTAAGACGTGTCAAGCACGGGGCGACAACGCCGCTGCTTGACGAATTATCAGACCATTTCCAAGTCGTTTTGGAGCTGTAAAATTGTCGCGTTCTCGACAGTAAGCATATCACCACTGCCAAAGTCGAAGACCACATCCACCCCCACTTGTGTTGCAAAGGTGAACGCATCCTGGCCCGCGCCAAAGGTGAAATTGTCCAGTTGAATGGTGTCAACGTCATCTTCAAAGTCTTTGATCGTGTCGTGATCGTCGTTCTTATCGAAATGAAACACATCCGCCCCGCTGCCGCCGAACAACAGATCAGTGCCCGTCCCGCCTTCAAGTCGGTCCGCGCCACCGCGCCCGTATATCACATCATCGCCCCCAAATGATTTCAATGTGTTTGAACCAGATGTGCCATAGATCGTGTCGCCGCCCGTTTTGGAACCAGATACGCTTTCGAAACCGTCAATCGTATCATTGGATGCCCAAGACCCTGAGACCGTGTTCGCCTCAAGATCAATCGTGATCCCTCCGGTGCTGTCATAATAGCTGATGTAATCCTTGCCTGCCCCGCCAATGAACGTTTCAACGCCGCCACCGACCCGCACGTAATCGTCGCCATCCCCAAGATCGACCTTATCCGTGCCTTTCCCCGCATAGACTTTGTCTTTCCCGCCATAGGTTTTGATCGTATTGGATCCCGTCGTGCCATAGATGATATCATCACCGGTTTTGGAACCGGATGCGCTTTCAAAGCCATCAATCGTGTCGTTAGAAGCCCAGGACCTTGATACCGTGTTGGTCTGTAGATTGATCGTCACGCCGCCTGTGCTGGCGTAATAACTGATGTAATCCTTACCAGCTCCGCCATAAAAGCTTTCCAAGCCGCCGCCCACTTTGACGTAATCATCCCCATCTCCGAGGTAAACCACATCCGTGCCTTTGCCGGCATAGACCTTGTCTTTCCCACCATAGGTTCTGATGGTGTTGGATCCCGTCGTGCCATAGATAATGTCATCACCGGTTTTGGAACCGGATGCGCTTTCAAAGCCTTCAATCGTGTCGTTTGAGGCCCAGGATCTTGATACGGTATTGGTCTCTAGATTGATCGTCACGCCGCCTGTACTGGCGTAATAACTGATGTAATCTTTACCAGCACCGCCAAAGAAACTTTCCAGGCCACCGCCAACTTTGACATAGTCATCTCCGTCGCCCAGATAGACCGTGTCATTGCCTTTGCCGCTGTACACTTTGTCGTTTCCAATGCCTCCGTGCAGGGTGTCATTTCCGTCTTCGCCATAGAGCTTGTCATCCCCAACGCCGCCGTAAATGGTGTCATTCCCAAGCCCGCCATAGATCGTATCATTGCCACCAGCACTTTCGATCTGATTGTTCGCCTGATTGCCTGTGATATTGTCGTTTCCAGATCCGCCTTTTGCATTTTCAATCAACGACGCCGTGTTGCCCTGAAATTGAAGCGCATTAAATATGTTACCTCGGGCGTGGTTACCGCCGCCAAGATATGCCTGTTGCGCGCTGCTGAAAATCGAATGACCGCCGGCTTGCAGGGATATGGTCAAATCATTGCTATACAGGCTTAAATCATATGTATCCGTTCCACCGCCATCCCAGATGGCAGCGAAAATCCGATTGCCGCTTGCATCAATTCCAACGGATCCATTCACTAGGGTATCGCCCGACACTGGGTTCCACTTGTAAGTGGTGTCCCCAGAGTTCGTCGTGAAATCAGCGCCATACATATGTTGAAGGGCTGCAATATCATTCACCATATAAGTTTGCGGATATCCATAGGTCTCATTTGTATATCCGCTGGTGACCGACCCATTCACATATGACCGGTAAGACATCACTGTGTATTCCAAACTGTCTTGTTCCGATGGTACAGCGCCAAATCTGTTGGTTTCATGTGCATGTTTTAGCCCAAGCGCATGGCCGATCTCATGCATATGGGTCAGCCACGAATAATTCCCAACAACAGGGTTGTTGAATGTAGAGCTATTGCCAAACCAAGTGTCGCCACCAGAATTACTAAACGATGGATAATATGCCCAAGCGGTCGAAGGTTGGCTTGAGTCCGCAAAGCGCAAATGGGCATTGACCGCTGTTGTTTCTGAGAACGCTACATTCGTGAAACCTTCAATGGAAAAGCCATTGTTGGCACTTCCCGCATGGTCGTCGGATAACATCGTTCTGATTGCATTTTTTTGTTGCCCAGAAATGGTCTGAAAAGTCGCAGCTTCACCAGAATAATTATATTCAGTGGCGCTCGTTGGGAAAGAGAACAGAAAATTCGTCCCCCCCCAAGCAGATCCCGAAACGATACCATCTATATATTGATCGCCCGTCGCGAAAACATTCTTGGTCGTATGCCCCGTACCACTCATTAGAAACCCACCCTTTACTACCCAAGTCACGAAGCTTCATCCATGTTCCCCAACACGGCAGCCCGCTGTTTGTGTAGCTCGAAGAAAGCCTTTCTCCCTAGAACGCTTTATGTTCGATTTTATTTTCCCTTTATGATATTTTTCATACAAGTCAGCCACTTACCACAAAACGAACATTATAATTCAGCACAAGTAATTGATATCACGAAAGATTGGCTGTGCAGAACGCATCAGGCATGTCACCAAGGTTCAATAGGATTGCCCAGAAAGAAAGTTGTGATCAATTCGAGTAAAATTTGCGTCCCATAGGGTCATCTCGATGGGATGGATATCGGTCATTCTCGCCGGGCCCAAACCTAAGCCCAAGAATATGTGTGACTTACGATCCAATACCAGACGCATCGCAGGCCAACTTCTCAATTCGCTTCCAATCGCCAGCTTCCATCGCATCTTGTGGGGCAACCCAGCTGCCGCCCGCGCAGATGACATTGTCCAACTTCAGATAGTCGGGCGCATTTGTTGGGTTGACCCCACCGGTTGGACAGAATGAAACCTGAGGCAACGGCCCGCCAAGTGACTTTAACATCGTCACCCCGCCAGCGGCTTCTGCGGGGAACAATTTCAAGACGTCATATCCGCGTTCAAGCAATACCATCGCTTCACTCGCGCTGGCAGCCCCTGGCAACAAGGGCATCTGCACCGTTTCACAGGCCGTCAATAACGCGTCTGTCGCCCCCGGAGACACCGCGAATTGGGCGCCCGCCGCCTGGACCGCACGTATATCCTCTGCCGTTAGAACGGTACCAGCCCCCACCACAGCGCCAGGCACAGCGGCCATTTCAGCAATGACTTCAAGGGCTGCAGGCGTGCGCAACGTCACTTCAAGGGCAGGCAATCCCCCATCCACCAACGCTTGTGCCAAGGGTCTGGCATGAGCCACGTCGTGGACGACAAGCACCGGGACGATCGGTGCCAATTGGCATGTCTTGCGGATCGCATCGCGCGAAAATTGTGAATTCATGTTATATCTCCAAAAACAGAGGCACCGGTGGTCACCGGGCCAACAGTGCGGCGGAAAGCTGCGAACAATTCCCGCCCAACGCCCGCGTCATTCTCTGATAGGTCAGGTTGCACCGCGTCGCGATCGGCCACCCCGGGCGTCAGGACTTCAACCGTGCCGTGCTCTGGGTCCAACCGAATGATATCGCCATCCTGAAGCCGGGCAAGCATTCCACCGTCCATCGCTTCTGGGCTGACGTGAATTGCGGCCGGTATTTTGCCTGATGCACCGGACATCCGCCCGTCTGTCAACAACGCAACCTTATGGCCACGCCCCTGCAAAATGGACAGCACAGGCGTCAAAGCGTGCAGTTCCGGCATGCCATTGGCTTTTGGCCCCTGAAAACGCACAACCACGATCACATCACTGGTGAATTCCCCGCGCTTAAACGCTTCCTTCACCGACGTTTGATCTTTGAACACCCGCACGGGTGCCTCGACCAATCGATGTTCAGGCGCGACGGCTGAAATTTTCATCACAGCTGATCCAAGATTGCCCTGCAATTGAACAAGCCCCCCACTGTGTTGAAACCCATCTGACGCTGGTCGTAATATCTTGTCGTTCAAGCTGTGTCGGTCGCCATCTTGCCAAACCAGCGCGCCGTCGATCAACTTTGGATCCCTAGTGTAATGGCGCAATCCAACGCCTGCCACGGTCTTCGTGTCTGCGTGCAAATAGCCATGGTCCAGCAGGGATCCAATCATAAACCCCAGACCGCCTGCCGCATGGAAATGGTTCACATCCGCAAGCCCGTTCGGATAGATCCGTGCCATCAAGGGCACGATCGCTGATATCTCTGCGAAATCCTGCAATGTCAGAAGTATCCCCCCAGCCCGCGCCATTGCGATCAAATGGATCAACAGGTTGGTGGATCCCCCGGTGGCCATCAACCCGACAACCCCATTTACATAGGCTTTCTCGTCAAGGATTTCACATGTTGGGGTATAGGCTTCGCCCAACGCAGATAGGGATAACGCCCGCTGCGCGGCTTCATACGTCAATGCCTGTCGCAAATCGGCGGATGGCGGAACGAAACTGGCCCCAGGCAGATGCAACCCCATGAATTCCATCAACATTTGATTGGTATTCGCCGTACCGTAAAACGTGCATGTGCCTGGTCCGTGATAGGCGGCCATCTCGGCGGCCATCAAGGTTTCACGACTGCACTCACCGCCCGCAAATTGTTGCCGCACCTTGGATTTCTCGTCGTTCGACATCCCGCTTTCCATTGGGCCTGCGGGCACAAATACCGCCGGCAAATGTCCGAATGACTGGGCCGCAATCACCAAACCCGGCACGATCTTATCACAAACCCCGAGATAAACGGCGGCGTCAAATGTATTGTGGCTTAAAGCAATCCCTGCCGCCATCGCGATCAAGTCGCGTGAAAATAGGCTCAACTCCATGCCCGCTTCGCCTTGTGTCACCCCATCGCACATGGCAGGCACACCACCGGCCACCTGCGCCGTCGCCCCAAAATCTCGCGCCGCCTTGCGCAAAATTTCGGGATATTTTTCAAAAGGTTGATGCGCAGAAAGCATATCATTATAGGCCGTTACAATACCCAGATGCCCAGCGTTTTGCGTCACCAATGCCGCCTGATCTTGACCCGCACCCGCATAGGCATGTGCCTGACCACTGCAAGATAGATGTGCGCGCGAAGGCCCTTTCTGTTTCGCAGCCTTCATGCGTTTCATATATCGACCGCGCGTTTTCGCGCTGCGCTCAATGATCCGTTCCGTGACGTTTCGAATTGTTGGATTTAGCTCGTTCATTCGGTCACTTTCCGTTCCATGTTGCCTTACGTTTGGCTTGAATTAAAATGATAGCGCTAACATTTATCATTTCAATGTGATTTTCAACCCGGTATCACAAAGAAATTCGTTTGTGTGCCAAAGCGCTTTCCTGTGCCGCAATAAGAACATGCATAACATCCAACGCTTGCTCAGCGGTTACAAATGTTGAACGCCCATGATGAATTTCATCTGATATATTTTTGTAAAATACTTCGTAACACCCTGCTTCTAGGGGAATTTCTTCCTCCGCCCCCGAGGCACGCATCAACCGCGCGTATCCACCTAGGGTCTGACCCCAATCGCGACTTCCGGGGGAAACACCGCGTTTTAAAGCGACTTCTTGCCCATCCAAACCATATTGAAAGAAGCTCGCATCACTTCCGTACAGAGCAATACGCGGGGCATGATCACGCATCAGCGAGCTGGCATGTGCAACAACGCGCCGCTCACCATATTCCAGCATAATATGGAAAAAATCATCAACCTTCGCCCCGTTTCGTTGCCGCGCCAAGTTGGCCATCACAGCTTTGGGCATACCAAACATGCAGATAATCTGATCCAGTAAATGTGGGCCAAGATCATATAAAATACCGGCCCCTTCGATTTCCTCTTCCCGCCACCTTTGCTTGATCTGTGGGCTGAAGCGATCAAAGTGAAATTCAGCGAAACTTATTTCCCCCAAATCAGGCAGGATTTTTTGTGCCGTGATAAATCCTCCGTCCCAGCGTCTATTATGAAAAACACTGAGCAATCTTTGTTGTTCCTGCGCCAACGTCACCAGTTCAGATGCTTCTGACAAAGTCACAGTGAATGGTTTATCCACCACCACATGTTTCCCCGCCAACAAGGCCAATTTCGCCAAAGATGCATGGCTGTCATTTGGGGTTGCGATCACGATCAGGTCGATCAGTGGGTCATCAATCACGTCTTGGATGGATGCTCCCTGCACGCCTTGGGGCAATTGTTTTCCGGCAAAATTTCGACTGCCAATTTTACACAGCTGCAGACCCGGCTCAACCTGGATCAACGGGGCATGGAACACCTGCCCCGCACCACCAAACCCCAGCAATCCTACCTTCAGCGGGGTCATTCTTGCATCCCCCCCTGCACCATCAAATCGTGCGCCTTCAGAAAGTTTCGCGCGCCCATAAGGCCGAATTCATCGTTCTTATACAAGAATACAGGCATCTTTGATCGCCATCCGCTGTGGCGTCCACCCGCGTTAAACGCTTCCATGAAAACATCTCCGAACAGCCAAGGGTTGGGTAAGGCAACGCCGCCGGTGATAAACACCCCGCCGCGCGCATCCACCGTTAACGCAAAATCCCCTGCCAAAGCGCCGAGGCAGCGACAAAACAGATCGGTGGCAATTTTCGCAATAGGGTCAGTATCTGCGCGTCCATGCTGCAAAATATCCTGTGCGGTGTTGCAGATCATCGGAAGATCGCGCACCTGGGCAATCGATCTGTAAAGGTAAGGCAGTCCAGTTCCAGACAGGATCGCCTCGGCCTCGACGGCAACGCCCGTTCCGATCTGTATTTCAGGCCAAAGCGCGATCAGCTGCGTGAAATAATCAAATTCATCTTGGGTTTCAGGGGCAAGTCGAACGTGCCCGCCCTCTCCCGAGATCACATTGGGTGTCCCGTTGGAATGCGCCATCATGCCAACGCCCAATCCCGTTCCAGGCCCAATGATTAGCATCGGAGCATCAGATTTCACGAAACGACCCTGCAGCGCATCAACATCATCTGCCGTCACCGTCGCGAGAGACCACGCCGCGCCCTCAAAATCATTGAGAATATGCACATTGGCAGTGCCGCAAGCCGCCGCCAGATCAGAACATGTAACCTTTTGACCCGCATTGGTTAACTTTACCGCACCATCAGACACGACGCCAGCAGCAGCCACCGCCACGCCAGCCGGTGACCCCGATTGCTGCGCCATGAAGACAGCACACGCGTCTGCGACCCCCAGCTTGCCCGTCGACGGGAACCTGTGTTGCGCAATGATTTCGCCACTGGGCGCAATCGCAGCCAAGCGCATATTGGTGCCACCCACATCAGCAACAAGGTTCCACATGTTCAACTCCAAGCGTTATGGCCACTTAAGACAAGCGCATTTCCGTTTTAGGGTCAAACAGGCTTGCACGCGACATATCGATAGAAAATGCCATTGTGCCTTCGATGATCTGTGCATATCCCGAGCTAACCCGCGCCATGACCTCCTGCCCATTCCAGGTCAGCACACATAGCGTATCTGCCCCCGTCGCCTCGGTCACATCAATATCGCTGTCAAAGCTGGCACCCTGCCCATCTTGAGTGATCGCCTCAGGACGAAGACCGACGATAACCTCGCGTCCAATCCAATCGGTCAGATCCGCAGGCTGTTGCGACAGATCCAACAACATGGGTTGCTCAACGCCGTTTGCCAACACAGAGACCTCCGCAACAAGACCGGTATCCGCTTGGGTAACCTTGGATTTGATAAAGTTCATGGGCGGAGACCCGACAAGACCCGCAACAAACATATTCACAGGTTGGTCATAGATTTCTGCGGGGCTTGCCAGTTGTTGCACTTCGCCATCTTTCAGAATGGCAATGCGATCGGCCAAGGTCAGCGCCTCGATTTGATCATGGGTTACATATACCATCGTCGCATTAAGACGTTTGTGTAACCGTTTGATTTCAGTACGCATCTCCAAACGTAACTTTGCATCAAGATTTGACAGGGGCTCATCAAACAGGAACACTTCTGGGCGACGCACAAGCGCGCGCCCCATGGCAACCCGTTGACGTTGGCCGCCGGAAAGTTGACCTGGCTTGCGATCCAACAGATGATCCATCTGCAACATCTTCGCCACCTCAAGCACGGCCGTTTCGCGTTCTGCCTTTGGCACACCGCGCATCTCAAGACCGAAGGCGATGTTCTTGGCCACGGTCATATTCGGGTATAGCGCATAGGATTGAAACACCATGGCGATGTCACGGTCCTTGGGATGAACGTCGTTGATCACGCGATCCCCGATGGAAATTTCCCCCTCGGTGACGCTTTCAAGCCCGGCGATCATGTTCAAAAGCGTTGATTTACCGCAACCAGATGCGCCCAAAAGCACCAGAAATTCACCGTCTTGCAGGTCAATGTCGACACCTTTTAGGACTTCCACATTTCCGTACCGCTTAACCGCGTTTTTAATTGTCAGAGAAGCCATGTTTTATCCTTTAACCGAGCCAGCGGTGAGACCGCGCACAAAGTAGCGGCCCGCGATGATATAGACGAAAATTGTGGGGGCAGCGGTGATCAGGGCAGCGGCCATATCGACGTTGTATTGTTTAACGCCTGTTGTGGTGTTCACGAGGTTGTTCATCGCAACCATGATCGGCTGCGCGCCCCCTGTCGTGAAGCTTGCCCCAAACAGAAAGTCATTCCAGATCTGGGTGAATTGCCAGATCACCGACACCACAATGATCGGTGGTGACAGCGGCAAAATGATGCGGCGAAAGATGGTAAAGAACCCTGCCCCATCAATCGTCGCCGCGCGCACCAATTCATCCGGGATGGTGACGTAATAGTTGCGGAAAAACAGCGTGGTAAAGGCCATGCCATAAACCGAGTGCACAAGGATCAACCCATAAACCGTGTTGGTGATGCCAATTTTACCAAGGGTTACCGCCATGGGCAGAATGACCACTTGAAAGGGTACGAAACAGCCAAAGAGGATCAAGGCAAAGACCAGATTTGCGCCTTTGAATTTGAACTTTGTCAGGGAATACCCGGTCAGCGCACCCAATAGGGTTGAGATGATCACAGACGGGATCGCCATGCCGACAGAATTCCAAAAGTAGGGCTCAAGTCCGGTGCAATTCACACCGATACAGGCCTCAGACCAAGCGTGACGCCAAGACGAAAAGTTAAGCTCGTGGGGCAAAGCCAACAGCGACCCGCCGCGAATTTCCTCTAGTCCCTTCAGGGATGTCCCAACCACCACATAGGCAGGCAGCAAGAACCATATCGCAAAGACGATCAGCACAGCCCAAAGCAAGACGCGCAAAGCAATTGATGCCCCGGTGCGCGGTTGGTTAAATGTCGCTTGATCAGACATGTTTTTTCCCCCGCAATTCAGAATAAAGATAAGGCACCATGATCGCAGCAACCGTCGCCAGCATGATCATCGCCGAGGCCGCGCCGATCCCGATTTCATTGCGCCGAAACGTCATTTCATACATGAAATTCGCAGGTAAAGTGGATGAATACCCAGGGCCACCGCCGGTCAGCGCAACCACCAGATCAAAGCTTTTGATCGCGAGATGCGACAGGATGACAATCGCGCTCATGAACACCGGGCGCATGGATGGCAAGATGATCCGCATATAGATTTTCCAAGGTGACGCGCCATCAAGGCTGGCGGCTTTGATGATATCCTGATCCACACTGCGCAATGCAGACAGAAACAAGGCCATCACAAACCCAGCACTCTGCCAGACCGCCGCCATCACCAAAGCGTAAACCGCCAGATTTGCGTCATTGGTCCAGCCGAAGGAAAAGCTTTCCCAGCCCCAACTGCGTACCACCGTTTCAAGCCCAAGGGACGGGTTCATGATCCACTTCCAAGCCGTGCCAGTGATGATAAAAGAAATCGCCATTGGATATAGATAAATTGTACGAATGAACCCTTCCGCACGAATTTTTTGGTCCAGCAGAACAGCCAACAGGCACCCAATAACAATCGCGAAGGCGATGAACAGGATCCCGAAGATGAACAGGTTTTCCTGTGCGACACCCCAGCGATCCATTTGGAATAGACGTTCATATGGGCGGGTGCCGATCAGGTTATAGTTCGGCAACATTTTTGATTTCGTAAAGGAAATATACGCCGTCCATGCGATAAATCCGTATACAAAGAACAGGATCGCCGCAAAGCAGGGTGCCACAACGATTTGGGGCAACCAGCGCGCAATTCTATCCGCAATTTTCAGGGGGGGATGGGTCACGTTAGACCTCCTCCGGGTAAACAGTGGATACATGGCCTGGACAATACCAGGCCATGTGATTCATTCAAATTATTGCGCAAGTTTGATCGCATCGACCAACTGTGCCACCGCATCAGCGGACGACATATCAGAGTTAAAATGCGCAGTTGCAACGTCGATGAACGCACCACGCACAGCCCCCGCTTGTGCGATTTCATGCGCCATTGAGCCCAGCAACGTATTGCCTTCAGCGGCAGAGACCATGTCATCCATTGATTTGATCGCACAATCATCGAAACTGTCACGTGGCACATCTGTCCGCGCAGGGATTGACCCTTTCAACACGTTGAATGTCTCTTGGAAATCAGTGCCTAGGATCAGTTCAGCCAACAATGCTTGGCCTTCGACATTATCCTCACCAGACACATTGAACATGGCAAAGCTGTCTGAATTCAACAGGTAACCATTCTCAGACGGTGTGGATGCACAGATATAATCGACGCCTGGAACTTTGCCAGCGGCAGCGAATTCACCCTTTGCCCAATCGCCCATGATCTGCATCGCAGCTTCGCCGCGCATCACCATTGCGGTCGCAAGGTTCCAGTCACGACCAGGGAAATCCGGATCAACATAGCCGCGCATTTTGCGCATCTGATCAAAGACAGCAACCATCGTGTCAGACCCAAGCGCGTCCATGTCCAATTCAACCAAAGCTTTTCGGTAAAAATCGACGCCACCAATGCCCAAAACAACGGTTTCAAAAACGGTTGCGTCCTGCCAAGGCTGACCACCGTGTGCCAGGGGAATGATGCCCGCCGCAAGCAGTTTGTCTGCAGTTTCGTTGAATTCATCCCAGGTGGTCGGCACGGTTGCGCCAACTTTGGCAAGGACCTCAGGGTTCGCCCAAATCCAATCAACACGGTGCACGTTGACAGGCACAGCAACATAGTTGCCCTCGTATTTTACGATATCTTGGATCGCAGCGGGCAACACTGCATCCCAGTTCTGTGCCGTCGCAACCGCGGACAAGTCGCCAAGCGCACCAGCTTCGGCCCATTCTTGGATATTCGGGCCCTTAATCTGAACCGCAGCAGGTGGATCCCCGGCCAATACACGTGCGCGCAGAACCGCAGCTTGCGCATCACCACCGCCACCAGCGACAGGTGCGTCAACCCAGCTGCCGCCACGGGCAGCGAATGCTTCTTGCAGAGCTTTCACAGCTTGGGCTTCGCCGCCGGATGTCCAGTAGTGCAAAACCTCAGCGGTTGGGTCAGCCTTCAAGGGCGCCGCCAATGCCGTTGTCAAAGCCAAAGCACCAACAAGTGTTTTCGAAATAAGTGTCATGAGTTCCTCCCAGAATCAATTTCAGGCAATTTCAAACCTAGGGAATGCTACGCCGAAAGCTCCGGCCGCCCAGCCGTCGTTTTGTTGCGTTTTGTAACAGTCTTGCGAAACAATGCGTCCAATGCCATGACTAACCTGCCCGCAAGCTGCCCGCCAACTTAAGAATAAGGTCCAATCTCGTGCCCAGAGTTCACATCATCGAAGATGACGCTGAAATCTCAGCTCTGCTGTCGACCTATTTGGAACGTCGCGATTTCAACTGTGTGGTCTCCAATTCAGCTGAGGACGCCCAAAATCATTCCCCCAAAGATTTCGACATCTTTATTGTCGATATCATGTTGCCTGGGAAAAGTGGCTTGGACTTCTGCCAATGGGTGCGCCAAACATCCAACGTACCTTTGATCATCCTATCTGCAGAAAAGGGTGACGAAAAACGAATACATGGCATTGAACTTGGCGCGGATGATTATCTTGAAAAACCCTTCAACCCCCGTGAGTTACTTGCACGAATGACCGCCCTATTGCGCCGCAGTGAACGTACCGAAAAACGCATTTCCGGCAAGGTTTCATTCAACGGTTGGACGCTAGATCGCAGCAATCAGAAACTGCACGGCCCTCAGAATATTCACTTGCCGCTCAGCTCAACCGAATATGCTTTGCTGTTACAATTGATCGATGCAGTCCCAATCCCTGTGCAACGCGAAGACATCGGAAAACTGGTGTTCAACATCGATCTTGATCCAGAAGACCGACGCGTTGATATTTTGGTCAGTCGGCTGCGTAAAAAGATGAACGCCGTTGACGCAAATGCGGATTTCATTCGGACCATCCGCAACCGTGGGTACCAATTTTGTGCTGATATACAGGGACAAGGTTAATATGCGCTCAGGGTATTCCCAGCACATGGCGCGCTTTATCCCCGGGGCATTAGCACAACGTATCCCATTGATAATAATGTTGGTTTGCGTTGCAACCACCCTGCTGTCGGCATGGGTGACTCACAGCTTACACCAACGCAGCACGGCACTCACAATCGCACAGAACTCAGGGGCATCGCTGCACGCATTGATCCGCCGCGCCATTGATCCCGGTTTGGTAGATCAAACTCAACTTACCTCTGGTGTCTATAGTATGGAACGTCATCGTGGCCTCAACACCCCACTGCCAAGTCAATCCGTGCTCCTTATTTTACAATTGGAACAAGATCGATTGCGCAGTGCTGTGGTATTTCAGGAACCACCGAACCTTCCCGATGCATTACGCGCCGGACGTTCCGACCAAACAGCAAGTCAACGGTTATCAAAACTGTCCCATGGCATGGCGAGGCAAGATATCAAAGCCCGTCTCGTTGTGTTTATGCCCGATGGTGCCACGTTAGAAATCACAGCCCCCACCATTTGGAAGGACCGGCTAAGTCAGCCGATGGTCGTATTGATTGGCTTGTTTGGATTTGCCGTGATCATTTCTCTTGCGCTGGCCCTTTCTCTGAAACTGACAGCGCCCTTCCAACAACTCGCGCGACGTCAAACACAGGACACAGTGTTAGATGTTCTTGCTTCCACCGAAGCACATACCATCAACCATCGCCTTCAATATCTCACGGATCAATTCCGCATCGAACAAGATCGAAAATCTCGAAGTTTGGCTGCGATTTCACATGATCTACGCACACCAGTCACCCGTCTAAGGCTGCGCAATGAATTGCTCGAAGATGAAGATTTGCGCGTGAAGTTTGAATCCGACTTGGATGAGGTCACAAGCATCGTTGATGGCGCCCTTAACCTTCTCAGTATTCGCTCCCAGCCTGAGGAAACGCATAATTTTTCGCTGGTCGCCTTGCTGGAAAGCCTTGTGAATGACTACCGCGACACAGGGAAGCCCGTGACGTTCCATCCCTGCAGTCACCTTGATATGCAATCTCCGGGTTCGGTTTTTTCGCCTGCAACAGAGATCACAATTAAATCTGAAAGTGCCTGTATGATGACCGGGCAGCCCGACAAATTACGCCGGGCGTTTTCGAACCTGATAAACAACGCCCTGAAATACGGAGACACAGCCGCGATTGAGGTGCTTCCCCTGACAAAGGACATGTTCCACGTCAGCATTCAAGACAATGGGCCAGGCATAGACCCCGATCAGATCGACAAGGTTTTATTGCCATTTGTACGTGGCCGCCCCCAAAGCGCGGCCCCAAAACCTACGGACCAAGGCGTGGGATTGGGGCTATCCATCGCCCTTGAAATTATCGAAATACATGGCGGTACGATTAACTTTACCAACACGCATCCAGGGCTGCTTGTGTCCGCAACAATCGCCCGTGAAAGCTAAGCCACGTCACTTTCCGATGCACTAATTTACCACTCAGACAAACTGAAAAGTCAGTGCAGATCTTTCGGTTCAACCCGAGTGTAGAACTGGTGTTCGTCCTTGGGGCCTACAAAACCTTGAACCAGGCATTTTCTTCCGTTAATTGCGTCACATGGAAACCCGTTATCACACCCCGCTTTCACCTGCAGAAATGTCTCGGTTTGGCTATGAAGGCGACTGGCCTTACGGCATGGCTGACCGCGTTCATTTCCATGAGCTGGACAGTCTGAATCACGTTAATAATGTGGTTTACTTCGCATGGTTCGAAAACGTCAGGGTCGCCTATATGAGGGAATGGGGGCTTTCGACGTATCAACCGGGTGACGATAACCCTCGCCTTGTCGTTAAGTCCGTATCTGCCGATTACATCCGCGAAATGCATATGGGCGAAAGCTATCTCGTGACCGCGCGTACCAAGGCGTTTCGCAACACAAGTTTCACGATGGAATACGCATTATGGAGCGATGGTTTACGCGCAACCGGCGAAGCGGTCGTTGTGTGCCTGGAACCCGACGGCCAAGGCAAACGCCCCCTGTCCGAGGACCTTAAGCAAAGGTTTATTTTGCTAGACGGTGCCCTGCCCGCAGCCTAGTTGCGCAGGTTTTGAACATAGCTGACCAACTGTTGAGTTGACCCATCCTTGTCATCGCTGCTGGACTGTCCCGACACAATCGGCTGCAACGCGACGGCAAGTTCTTTGCCAAGCTCGACGCCCCATTGGTCATAAGAATTGACACCTAACATCACCCCCTCAACAAACACCCGATGTTCATAGAGCGCGATGATCATTCCTAGGGTTTTGGGGGTCAACTTCGGATAGAGCAACGTCGTAGATGGCCTGTTCCCCGAAAACACCCGATGACGGGCTTGGCGTTCAAGTTCTTCCCCCACTAAACCCTTTTCCTGCATAATATCACGGGCTGTTTCCAGACTGCGTCCGGTCATTAGGGCTTCTGATTGCGCCAAGCAATTCGCGATCAAAAGTTCATGTTGATGCACAAGATTAGGTTCATGGCCTTCGGCAGCCAACAAAAACTCACAAGGAACAACGCGCGTGCCTTGGTGGATCAACTGGTAAAATGCGTGTTGCCCGTTGGTGCCCGGTTCCCCCCAAACAATGGGGCCAGAATGGGCTTGAACAGGTGATCCGTCCATGCGCACTGACTTGCCGTTGCTTTCCATTTCAAGTTGTTGAAGGTAAGCCGGAAGTCGACTAAGACGTTGATCATAAGGCAAAACTGCGCGCGTGCTATACCCAAGTCCCTGATTGTGCCAAATCCCAACCAATGCCAACATTACGGGCATATTCTGCGTCAACGGGGCGTCTGCGAAATGTTGATCCATTTCACGGGCCCCTTGCAGGAACTGTGCAAATCGATCCGAACCAATTGCGATCATAATTGTCAAACCGATAGGGCCCCAAAGCGAATATCGGCCACCGACCCAGTCCTCAAAGCCAAAAACACGTTCTGCCGGGATCCCCCATTCAGAAGTTTTTTCGAGGTTAGATGACAAGGCCGCGAACTGATCGCCAGGATCTTGCACCTGTTTTGCCATCCAATCGCGTGCCGTTTGCGCATTGGTCATGGTTTCAATCGTTGTGAAGGTCTTTGAGGCCACAAGTATCAGCGTTGTTTCAGGGTCAAGACCTTGCAATACCTCATGAATATGCGCGCCATCCACGTTGGATACGAAATGTGTGCGTGGCCCGTCATGGTAAGGTTTCAACGCGAGACAGGCCATAGCGGGACCAAGATCAGATCCGCCAATACCGATGTTTACGACATCTGTAATCGCGCCGCCCTGCCCCTTGAATGTACCATCGCGCAGCGCATTCGTGAAACGCGACATACGGCGCAATGTCTCATGCACTTCGGGCACGACATTTTGCCCATCCTCAAGGATCGTATCACTTTCTGCCGCACGCAATGCAGTGTGTAAAACCGCGCGATCCTCGGTTTCGTTGATGTGGTCACCTGACAGCATTGCAGCGCGGCGTTGCGTAAAACCTGCCTCTTCAAGCATCTCGGTCAATGTGCTCACACAGCCATCCGTCAGACTTGTTTTCGAATAATCAAACAGCATATCCAGCGCCGAAACCGAAAATCTTTCGGCACGACCGGGATCAGAAAACAAACCCGAGATAGGTGTTTCTTGAGCGGATTGAATGTGTGATTTCAGCTTATTCCACATGGGTTTAACTTTCGATCTTAAACTAGTTTTTTGCCCAGTGGATACGTGCACCACCCCAAATACGGTTAACCGGAGCTCTCATTGCGGACAGACCGCTGGCTTTCTCAAGCGCTGCAAGCTTCTCGTCCCCTGTGACGACAATGTGCTTCGCCATGGCAGAGTTCAACGCGGGCTCGGTCAATGTGATCCGCGGCTCATCTTGACTGTCGACACGCATCGGCATCACCAACGGCGCAGACGGATCAATGGCAAGGGCCAAGTTATCACCGCCAGGAAACAGGCTGGCGGTGTGCATATCCGCACCAACCCCCAAGAGAACCACCGAAAGCGGCAAAAGTTCAGCGACCTTTTCGCGGGTTTTTTCGATCTCGTCTTCGGGCTGCTCGCAATGATTATACAGGGAAACAAACGTCGCCTTCGCGGCCCGATCCGCAAGCAGATGTTCACGGATCAAGCGCGCATTTGATCGCGGTGAGCTGTCTTTCACCCAACGTTCATCAGTCTGCACGATCGTAACATTTGCCCAATCGATATTTGCCGCACACAGAACGTCAAACAAGGGCGCAGGTGTTGTGCCACCAGGCACAGCGAAGGACGCTTTTCCATTCGCTTCCAAAGCCGTTTCTAAATCCGATGCGATCTCTTGGGCGACATCGATCATCATCATCTCGGCGTCGGCATATTTGATGATATTCATGCTTTAATCTCTCTCCAACGGCGACCATCGCGGTGCAACAACATTAGACTGTCATCAGGTCCGGAACCACCGGGGTCATATTCAACTGGTTTCTTCCCAGCACTTTCCCATGCTTCAATAATCGGATCAGTCCAAGCCCAGGCAGCCTCGACTTCATCACCACGCATAAACAGCGTTTGATTTCCGCGCATCACATCCATGATCAGGCGTTCATATGCGTCGGGAATGTCATCACCATCCGCCAAGGCCTCGGCGAAGCTCATGTCAAGCGGCACTTCAATCAAGCGCATACCGCCAGGCCCAGGTTCTTTGATGGTCACTCGAAGGTTCATACCCTCATTTGGCTGCAAACGGATCACCAGAACATTGCCACGGCGACCCTCTTGTTCACCGAAAATGGAATGTGGCGGATCTTTGAAAACGACTGCGATTTCGCTTGTCCGCTCGCGCAGACGTTTTCCGGTACGCAGATAGATCGGTGTACCCTTCCAACGCCAATTCGAAATGCCCAACTTCATAGCGATAAAGCTTTCCGTCTTGCTTTCTGGGTTCTCCGCATCGGTCAGGTAAGACGCCGTGTCGTCACCCGCACGGTATTGTCCGCGCACGATGTCTTTTGGATCCGGCGCATCTAACGCTCTGATAACTTTAAGTTTCTCATCTCGAACCGCATCCGGCTCAAATTCGCTGGGAGGTTCCATACCGATCAAACACAAAAGCTGCATCAGATGGTTTTGGATCATATCACGGATTGCGCCAGACTTGTCGTAATAGCTTCCTCGCCCACCAACACCCACGCTTTCGGCGACCGTAATTTGGATGTGATCGACATATTGACTGTTCCAAAGCGGTTCAAACAAGATGTTGCCAAAACGCACAGCCATCAGGTTTTGCACAGTTTCTTTGCCAAGATAATGATCGATGCGGTAGATTTGCTTTTCATCAAAGCTTTCAGCGAGAACCCCATTCAACGCTTTGGCCGTTTTAAGATCGCGGCCAAACGGTTTTTCAACCACGATACGACTGTCACCATCGGCGATTTCGTGGTCATGAAGGCGTTCTGCCAATGGGCCAAACAAACGCGGCGCAACAGAGAAATAGAACGCCCGGATCACGTCGGGGCGCATCATCGCGGCCAATTCGTTCCATCCCGCATCCCCTAAAGCATCAACAGGCAAGTAATGGATATGGCTTACAAAAGCGTCGATATGGGCCTTGTCGTGTTTCGAACTTTTCACGAATTCACAGATCGCGTCATTCACAAATTGTCTATAACCAGCATCATCCAAGTCGGTCCGCGCAGCGCCGATAACCCGTGCATTTTCTGGGATTTGCCCTGCGAGATAACGACGATACAGGCCAGGTAAAATTTTACGACGGGCCAAGTCACCTGTGCCGCCAAATATCACAAGGTCAAAGACCTCAACCGGGATAACGCGTGATACCATTTGATCCTCTGAATGTCTTCGCCTGAACGGCAGTTTGGTTTGGGGGCATCATATATGTTAGCGCTACCAATGCAAGTGCGCGAACCAAATATCACCCAGAATTGCGCAGAGTTTAACAGGTTGATCAGCCTTCACAATGGCGTCATGTACCAGTGAACATCTTTTCGCGCAGACATGGCTAGGATAGGCTGCATCCAAGACGACAAAAGGGCATATACATATGGACGATCAGGCAATTACACTCCAGGCGGCACAAAAATTCAAAGACCCAAAAATCACCGCGAAAGGCGAGCGTCGCGCTTCGGTTCCCCTTCGCGATCCACAAACCCTTTGGTTCAACACCGGAACCCTGTGCAATATCGAATGTGTGAATTGCTATATCCTCAGCTCGCCCACCAACGATGCGTTGGTCTATATGTCCGCGACTGAGGTGGCCGACTATCTTGATCAATTGTCCGCGCGTAAATGGCCAGTGCGAGAAATCGGCTTCACTGGCGGCGAACCCTATATGAACCCTGAATTTAATCACATGTGCCGTGCCGCGCTTGAGCGTGGATATGAGGTGTTGATCCTGACCAACGCTATGCGTCCTATGATGCGGAACTCTGTGAAATCTGGGATCGAGGCACTGGTGCAAGAGTTCGGGGAAAAGATCACGTTTCGCATTTCATTGGACCATTGGTCGGCCGAAAATCATGACAAAATGCGCGGAAAAGACAGTTTCGCCAAAACACTTGAAGGCATGCGTTGGCTGAATTCCATTGGGGCGCACCTGGCTGCGGCTGGCCGCCAGCTTTGGAACGAGGATGATCGTTCTGCGCGGGATGGTTACGCAAAACTATACGCAGATAACGACTTTAAGATTGATGCGTATAACCCTGGAATGACAGTTCTTTTCCCGGAAATGGACGAAGCTGTTGATGTGCCTGAAATCACCGTGGACTGCTGGGGAATTCTGAACAAATCCCCCAATGACATCATGTGTGCGTCATCTCGAATGGTTGTGAAACGGCACGGCCAAGCCCCGTCGGTGGTGGCTTGCACCCTGCTTCCCTATGCGGAAGAGTTTGACTTGGGTCACAGTTTGGAAGAGGCCGAAAAAGACGTCGCGCTCAATCATCCGCATTGTGCCAAGTTTTGCGTTCTCGGCGGGGCAAGCTGTTCTGCCTAGGTTTCCAACTCGGCGTCCCAATACAGAAAATCCATCCAACTGTTGTGCAGTGATGACTTCGCCAAAGGGCGTCGCCTTGCGGCCTTGTCCAGCTGGAAAGCATTGGGTTCAAAGGGTTCACGCAATAGTTTCATCCCCGCTTGGCGCGGTGTCTTATTGGCTTTGCGCAGATTGTCCTTGGAGCAACAGGCAACGATGTTAAGCCAGTTCGATCCACCGCCTTTGCTGCGGGGGACCACGTGATCAAAGGTCAGATCCTTGGCCGCAAATCGTTCGCCGCAATACTGACAGCGAAATTCGTCACGCAGGAACAGATTATATCGTGTGAAACCTGCATTCTTACGCTTGCGATAGCTTTTCAAGGCAACCACCGCCGGCACATCAAAACTATCAGATGCGGAATGCACCTGAACATCTTCATATGTTTTGACTTGAAACACCCGGTCTTGGTGGACTGCGACAAATGCCGTTTGCCAATCCCAAACCGAGAGTGGCGCCCAGCTGAGTGGCTGCATATTTGCATTTAAAACAAGTGTTCGAAGCCCCGCCACCACCGGGGCCGACTGACCAGAATCTCTGTGTTGTTGTCCACCGTCCATACGCATCACCGCCCTATGCAGGTCGCGTGCCAAATGGGATCTGACCCGAAACCAACAGGTTGTCGAGGCGGGATCCCGCCTCTGCTTAGGTCGACTATATATGGTAGCTCACATCTAGCAACCCCATCATATAGCACCTTCACGTTTTAAGGTACCGCAGTGTGGCGACATTTTTATGACAGTTTATTGCGGGTTATCGTATTTCAGCATCTGGCGCATAAAGGTTAAGGCAACAGATAACCCGTCTTCAGCGATCCCATGGGCCGTCCCTTCCATCACATGGGCATAGGTGTCAAACCCAGCCGCCTGCAGCGCGTCACCCGCCTCAGACAGGGATGAAATTGGCACGACATCATCCTGATCACCATGCAACAGCAAGATAGGTGGTCGCGTGATGAAATCGGCTTCCAAACGTTCTGGCGCAAGCAAACGACCAGAAAAACCAACTACGCCAGCCATCTTAAACTCACGGCGGGGCGCCACATGCAAAGCCATCATTGTCCCCTGTGAAAAGCCCAACAAAATCAATTCAGACGGCGTAATTTCTTCCGCCTGCAAGACGATATCGATGAAAGCATTCAGATCTTCACTGGCACGCTCAAGCCCGGCAGCCGAATCTTCTTCGCTAGACCCATCAATCCATGGGATCGAAAACCATTGACGTCCCATGGGTGCCATGGCCGGACGTTCCGGGGCATCAGGTGCGTAAAACGTTGTGTCAGGCATATGCGCCGCCAGCGGATTCGCAAGGCCCAGCAAATCTGCCCCATCCGCACCGTAGCCATGCAGAAAGATCACCACAGATTTCGTGTTGCCGCTTTGCGCTTCCTGCCGTTTGAATTCCAGTTCCCGCATGTCCTACCTCTATCTAATGCCATCACGTTTTTTGATCTCTCGGTAGTAGGCCCAAAGCGCGCGCGCTGCAACTGATCTCCAGGGGGACCAAGCTTGCGCCATCAGGCGCATTTCTTTGGGTTTGGGGCGCTCAGCGAGATCAAACAAAACCTTAGCGGCCTCCTGGAGGGCCAAATCACCCGCTGGAAACACATCCGCATGCCCCAGCGAAAACATCGCATAGATCTCAGCGGTCCAAGGGCCAATCCCAGGCAGCGCCGTTAAAGTTTTGATGGCCTCTTCCGGGGATGCATCCCGCAAAGCCGTATAATCAAGATCTGCCTCAGCAAGCGCGCGCAGATATTTGATCTTTTGAACCGATTGTCCAGCCGCACGTAAATCATCGTCACTTGCAGATAAAATTTGTGCCGGTGTCACCAAATCAGCATCCTTCATTCGCTGTGCAATTGCATTGGCCGCCGAGGTTGAAATCTGTTGACCAATAATCGCATCAACCAAAGCCCCAAACCCATCCGGCTTAAGGCGCAGCGGCAAAGGCCTGAGTTGCGGCAAGATCCGTGCCAATTCAGGCACTTGCTTAGCAAGCCAGTCCGCGCCGTGCGTCACGTCGTCAGGCCCCGTGATGATCCGCATTTCTGAAGTCATAGGTGATGTCCTTTGTGGGGTGCCCTTACTGAACCTTCGCAACGTCATAGCGCTTGAATGGCCTAGATAACAATAAATCATTGGTACACGCACCATTTCATCTTTTCCTTCCCTCGCGAACGCGCTACGGCTTGCGATATGAACACCACTTCCGCTGCCCCAGCCCCGATTGATCCGCAGGTGAAACGAAATGTTTTCATCCTGATTGCTGCCCAAGCTTTCCTTGGGGCACAGATGCCTATGATCTTTACTGTGGGCGGGCTTGCGGGGCAGCAACTGGCATCAAACCCTTGTTTTGCGACGCTCCCCATTACGTTGATCGTGTTGGGATCAATGCTAGCTGCGCAGCCGATGAGTGCATTTATGCAGAAATACGGGCGTGCAGCGGGCTTCTTTGCCGGGGCAATCTGTGGCGGAATTGGCGGTGCGATCAGTCTCTGGGGGCTGTATGAAAGTAGTTTCCTGATTTTCTGTCTCGGGTCGCTTTTTACCGGTGTCTATATGTCAGCACATGGGTTCTATCGGTTCGCAGCCGCTGATACGGCCACGCCAGATTTCCGCCCTAAGGCGATTTCTTGGGTTATGGCTGGTGGGCTTTTGGCCGCGATCATTGGGCCACAACTGGTCAAGGTCACGAAAGAAGCCATGCCCGTCTTATTTGCGGGCACCTATATGGGCGTGATTGCGGTGAACGCGATTGGGTCCCTTCTGTTCTTCTTCCTGAGCATTCCAAAACCGACGCCCCCCGCTGCTGACGCCCCCAAAGGCCGCAGCAAAATGGAGTTGCTGAAAGATCCCATCATCGCCGTCGCGATCATCTGTGCCATGGTGTCTTACGCCTTGATGAACCTCGTGATGACATCCACGCCCTTGGCGGTTGTCGGCTGTGGATTTGTGAATGGCGAAGAGGCTGATATTGTCTCTGCCCATGTGCTTGCCATGTATGTGCCTTCCTTCTTCACCGGACATCTGATTGCCCGCTTCGGGACACGTAATATTGTTGCAACGGGCTTGGTTATCTTGCTGGGGGCCGGTGTGGTCGCCCTGTCGGGTGTGACGCTTGCAAACTTTTTCATCGCCCTTGTGTTGCTTGGCATTGGCTGGAACTTCGGCTTTATCGGCGCAACGACTATGCTGGCCGGGGCTTATGATGATGCCGAACGTGGCCGTGTCCAGGGTTTGAACGACATGATCGTCTTTGGCTGTGTCACCATGGCGTCACTGGCGTCAGGCGGATTGATGAACTGTTCCGGTGGCGATGCGCAATCTGGCTGGCAAGCAGTCAACCTTGCGATGGCACCGTTTTTGATGTTGGCAGGTGGTGCGTTGTTGTGGTTAACCCTGCGCGCCCCAGCAGACGAAGCGGTTTAAGTTAAACACAAGCAAAGGGGCCCGCATCATCGCAAGGCCCCTTTGTCTTTCTTTAGTAACGACCCACTAAGGTTTTGAAGAACAAGCTGCGTTTTTTGTGAAACTCTGACAGACCAACAGCGCCTTGTGCCACGCGTTCAGGCTGTGCTTTGATCTGCTTCAACACAGCTTTTGTCTGCCAAGCACTGCGCAGAGCGGCACACCAAGGCGCGCGCGCAAAATGCACGGCGTTCAGGTTGTGAAGCGCCGTTGTTGCCAAGTCCCTAACAGTTTCGAGACGGCCATCATGCAGGGGTTGGCGTCCTCGGCTTTCCAGTTCAGGAATCGCTTGGAACCACGTCACAATCCCATGACTGTTTCCGATCACGCCTATGTCTTGCATCAAAGCATCTGGCGCGCCTAAGGATTTCGCAGCAAGTCGCATCAACCCGCCTGATGTGGCTGCAATATGGGCATGAAATGCGATCTCATCTGCGAATGGATCCTTGTTTAAATCCCACCAGCGAGCGGCAATCAGATCATCCAATACACTGGCATCCAATCCCTTTTCGCGGATCAACAGCGTTAGCGGACGGGCAACCTCATGGGCACGCGGCACGGCGTCACTATTCGCCGATTCCACCACATCTCGCCAAAATTGCAGTCGCATCTGGCCGACCATCGGTTCCTGACTTGCCCAGGCAGCACGGGCAACTTCAAGATTAAAAGCATAGAGAATAAACAAAGGCGCACGTTGTTCGGGGCGTGCACTCATCACCGCCATAAAGCGATCGGGGTCACCTTTTTGCACCATTTCAGCGCAGGCGTTTATGTCGTCAGTTAGATATGTCAAACCGGGCCTACCACACTTAAAAGACAGTCAAAATCTGTGCCCTGCGTCCGCCAAACTTCGATTTCACCGCCAAATGCAGTGTAAAGCTTCCACAACGTATTCATGCGGATTTCACCCCATCGTGAACAAGCTTCCAGGCGATCGCCTCAAGCAAAGCCTCGAAGCTGGCATCAACTATGTTCGGGCTGACACCAACGGTGGACCAACGATTGCCAACACTGTCTTCGCTGTCGATGATCACGCGGGTCACGGCCTCGGTTCCGCCATCCGTGATGCGCACCTTAAAGTCCACCAAACGCATGTCATCAATACTGGCCTGATACGGGCCAAGATCTTTTGCCAATGCATTCGACAGCGCATTTATCGGCCCGCGATCATTGCCGTTTTCATCAATACTTTCAGAGACCGATAACATGCGATCCGCACCGATTTGAACAACCACGACGGCCTCGGACACGGTGACCATTTCACCGCGCATGTTTTTGCGCCGCTCGACTGTCACCTTATAACGTTCCACATCGAAGAATTTCGGCAATTCCCCCAGTTCTTCCAGCGCCATCAACTCAAAGCTGGCTTGCGCTGTGTCGTAAGAATAGCCCGCAGTTTCGCGCGTCTTGATACGGTCTAAAATTCGCCCAAGCGCCGGGTCGCCTTTTTCAACAGCATAACCTGCATCACCTAAGCGTTTGATTAGGTTGCTTTGTCCAGCTTGGTTTGACATCGGAATAACCCGCGTGTTGCCAACACTTTCCGGGTCCACATGTTCATATGTGTTTGGGTTTTTCATGATCGCGCTGGCGTGCAGGCCGGATTTATGCGCAAAGGCCGAGGCCCCAACATAAGCCGCCTGTTTCGCAGGCACACGGTTCAGAATTTCATCCAATGCACGCGACAGATGGGTCAGCCCTTTCAGGCTTTCCAAGCTGACGCCAAGGTCGAATTTCTCAGCATATTCAGGCTTCAACAGCAGGGTCGGAATGATCGTTGTCAGGTTTGCATTGCCACAACGTTCGCCCAGGCCATTCAGCGTGCCTTGCACCTGACGCGCACCGGCATCAATCGCCGCCAAACTGCCGGCAACGGCATTTTCCGTATCATTATGGGTGTGGATTGCCAGGTGGTCGCTGGGCACGCCCGCTGCAATCACCGCTTTCACAATTGCATAGATTTCGGACGGCAATGTGCCGCCATTGGTGTCACATAAGACGATCCAACGCGCACCAGCGCTATAGGCGGCCAGCACGCTTTCCAACGCATAATCCGCATCATATTTATAGCCGTCAAAGAAATGTTCCGCGTCAAACAAGGCCTCGCGCCCTTTGGCGACGATATGTTTAAAAGACGCCGCGATGTTCTCAGTGTTTTCTTCTTTTGTGATGCCCAGAGCTTCGGTCACGTGATAGGCAGACGCCTTGCCCACCAAACAGACCGCAGGCGTTCCCGCGTTCATCACAGCGGCGAGGATATCGTCATTTTCAGCCGAACGCCCTGCCCGTTTTGTCATGCCAAAGGCAGTGAAAGTCGCGCTATATTTCGGCGCGGCTTCGAAAAATTCGCTGTCGGTTGGGTTCGCACCGGGCCAGCCACCTTCAATGTGGTCAATGCCCAGATCGTCCAAGGCTGCCGCGATTTGCAGTTTCTCAGCGGTCGAGAACTGAACCCCCTGCGTCTGCTGCCCATCGCGCAAAGTCGTGTCGTAGAGGAATAGCTTTTCTTTTGTCATTGGCTCTTCTCTTTTTTATTTTGTCACGCCTGACTGACGGTCAGGCAGCCCCCGACCCTCCCCACGGGAGGGGGCTTCACCCCCACCCAGGGTCAGGGGCTGCCTTTGGTGTGTTGAGGCACGATCACTTTATTGCATCAAGTTCAGTCGGATCTACATTGTGATCCAAGTGCGCGATGGCAGACTGTTCTCCGCCCTCCTTAACAACTTTCAGCGTCACCCCTAACTGCTGTGCAGCGTTCTTCAACCGGTCAGCTGCTTCGAAATCTCTCAGATTGCGGAGTTCCATCCATCTTCGCGCTAATGAAATGGCGGAGCCATGCTCTTGTTCACTGAAAGGCCCCCAACCCAAGGTACTTATTGAAGGTGCATAGTTAAATAGACCAAGGAACTTTAAACTTGCGAACAACACGCCAGCGTCACCTTTCCCTTTCTTAACATCTGATGCGAGAGAGTGAATCTCAGAGATCGCCAAGGGTGTGTTTAGATCATCAGCCACCGCATTGATCACACTATCGCTAGGTACGGTTGCCGTTGCGTCTGAAACCAGCGTCCAAAGTTCCTGCAGAAAAGATTTTGCGTCTTTGGCCTTTTCAGATGTCCAGTCCATTGGTTTACGATAGTGCGTTCCCAAAAAAACCATCCGAATGACTTCCCCCGGCACTTTGAATTGGCCATCATGGCCATCCAGCAAATCGCGCACCGTGAAGAAATTGCCCAAGCTCTTGGACATTTTCTTACCCTCTACCTGTAACATCTCATTGTGCAGCCAGACATTGGCAAAGCCAGCGTCAGGGTTGGCACAGCAGCTCTGGGCGATTTCATTCTCATGGTGTGGGAATTGCAGATCATTACCGCCACCGTGGATGTCAAAGCTTGATCCCAGCAGCTCATCCGCCATGGCAGAACATTCAATATGCCAGCCAGGACGACCACGGCTCCATGGGGACGGCCAACCAGGCAGGTCATCCGTTGACGGTTTCCACAGCACAAAATCCATCGGATTGCGTTTGTAAGGCGCAACTTCCACACGTGCTCCGGCGATCATATCATCAATGGACCGCCCCGACAGCGCACCGTATTCTTTATAGCTTTCCACCGCGAACAACACATGTCCCTCAGCCGCGTAAGCATGCCCCTTGGCGATCAAATCCTCAATCATTGCAACCATTTGCGGGATGAATTCCGTCGCGCGCGGCATGTGATCGGGTTCGTCCGTGCCAAGCGCCGCCATATCCTCCAGATACCAAGCGATTGTTTCATCACTGCGTTCGCGCACCAGATCTTCAATCGTGCCCTGCGCACCCGCTTCCTTGCGGGCCATGGCGGTCGCGTTGATCTTATCATCCACGTCAGTGAAATTGCGCACATAGGTCACGTGATCGGTACCGTACACATGGCGCAACAACCGGTTGAGCACATCAAACATCACCACAGGGCGCGCATTTCCAAGATGGGCGCGGTCATAAACCGTCGGCCCACAGAGATACATCCGCACATTGTCAGCATCAATCGGCGTAAAGACCTCTTTTTTGCGGGTCTTGGTGTTATGCAGCTTAATCTCAGTCATATGTCCTCACAGCGGTATGCGATGCAGAATGGCCCAACGGGACCACTGGCCTTGCGGCGGGCATATCAACTTCATTTCATGATGAAAACGACAAAGAACGCCCGCGTGACAATGTCAGCGGATAATGCAGGTCATAATGCAAATGTTCTTGTTCATGGGGGCGACCATACCGCCTATGTCGCATATGTCCAGCCCTCGCGCCGTTTTCATCACAGATTTTGATATGCCTGCGCTTTAATCCACGTTTGACAAATCAGGCGCGGCATGGTCGCCTGCTCAAAACACACGACCTCGGGGAATATAGAATGGATCTTTCAAAGCGCATCACCGGCCTGACCGGTGACGGGGATGACGGTTGGGGCATCTTCATCAAAGCACGTCAAATGAAAGCAGCGGGCAAGCCGGTGCTGGAATTGACCATTGGCGAACATGATGATCGCACGGAACAGATTATCCTTGATAAAATGCACGCATCTGCATCCGGCGGCCATACGGGATACGCGATGGTTCCCGGCACCGATGCCCTGCGCGAAACTGTGGCAAAGCGGATTGAGGAACGCACCGGCGTGCGCACCACCCCTGCGAATATTATGATCACGCCAGGTGGTCAAAGTGCATTATTTGCAAGCCATGCTGCCGTTTGCGATCATGGCGACACCGCGATGTATATCGATCCCTATTATGCGACCTACCCTGGCACAATTCGCGGTGTTGGTGCGGTGCCTTTGCCGGTTCAGGCGCGATCACGCAATGATTTCCAACCTGATATCGCGGATCTGGAAGCCGCGATCACGCCCGGCGTTAAATCCCTGATGATCAACAGCCCAAACAACCCAACAGGCGTCGTGTATTCACGAGAAACCCTTGAAGGGCTTGCGGATTTCGCGAAGAAACACGACCTCTGGCTGATCTCGGATGAGGTCTATGACACCCAAATTTGGGAAGGTGAACATATCTCTCCCCGCGCCTTACCGGACATGAAGGAACGCACGTTAGTTATTGGTTCTATGTCGAAATCCCATGCTATGACCGGATCGCGCATTGGTTGGGTTTGCGGCCCTGAGGCCGTGGTTGCCAATCTAATCACTTTGGCGACACACACGACCTATGGCGTGGCTGGGTTCATTCAAGATGCGGCGAAATTCGCATTGGAACAGGGCGAAACGTTTGAAGAGAAAGTCGCAGCCCCTTTCCGCCGTCGTCGCGAAATCGCGCGCGAACTGTTACAAGGTCAGAATTCGGTCAAGCTGATCCCAGCAGGCGGTGCGATGTATCTGATGCTTGATATCCGCGCAACAGGCTTGTCCGGCGAAGACTTCGCCGAAGGCCTTCTAGAACAAGAACTTATCGCGGTCATGCCCGGTGAAAGCTTTGGCGCGGCATCTGCAGGCCATATCCGTGTGGCCATGACCATCCCGGATGATCAGTTCAAAGATGCTTTTGCGCGTTTGATTAAGTTTGCCGCGGATAAATAACATCCCTGCCCGATTTCCGGCGCTCGCAGGCGCCGGAAGCCACTAGAAAGGCGATATGTTGTTTAAATTGCCTGATCACAAGGTGCTTTACGAAGCCCTGACAAAACGCGACCCCAGCTGGGATGGCCGGGCTTGGGTCTGCGTTGCCACCACCGGAATTTTCTGTCGTCTCAATTGTCCAGCACGCGACCCGAAACCCGAAAACTGCAGTTTCAAACCGTCGGTCACCGAATGCATCGAAGCCGGGTTTCGCCCCTGTAAACGCTGTCACCCTCTTGGTGTTCTATCGGATGATCCAATGATCACAACCCTCACCAAAGCACTTGAACATAATCCATCAAAGCGCTGGTTTGAAAGCGATATTGCACGAATGGGATTTGACCCATCCACAGTGCGGCGCAATTTCAAACGTGTCTTTGGCATGACCTTTCTTGAAATGGCGCGACAACGGCGATTGGCGGCGGGGTTCACCACATTGTCTGAGGGCAGCCGCGTGATTGATGCTCAACTCGAGGCTGGGTTTGACTCGCCTTCGGCCTTTCGTGCCGCCTTTGCCAAGCTTATCGGCACAGCACCTGGGGATTTCAAAAAAGACGCATTGCTGCAGGCTGACTGGTTTCAAACTCCACTTGGCCCGATGATCGCGGTCGCAGACAATCGTCATCTACACCTGCTTGAATTTTCGGATCGCAAAGCCTTGCCGACCGAATTGAAGCGTTTGATGAAGGACTGTCCTGGCGGTATCGGGTTTGGAACACCCGCCCCAATCACGCAGGTCAAAGAAGAGCTTAGTACCTATTTTAAAGGTGAATCCGCCGGGTTCAAAACACCGCTGGCCCTTCACGGCACGGGTTTTCAACAAGAAGTCTGGGACGCGTTGCGCAAGATCCCGGCAGGTGAAATCCGCAGTTACAGCGCCTTAGCACAAGATATGCAACGCCCACAAAGCACCCGCGCCGTTGCACGTGCCAATGGGGCAAACAGTTTGGCGATCATCATTCCCTGTCACCGCGTAATGGGGGCTGATGGCAGTCTCACAGGGTATGGCGGTGGGATTTGGCGTAAAGAACAACTGATTGAAATAGAAAAGAAATACGTAACAGGAGGAACCTCATGACAGTGGACCAAGGCGCAGTTTTTCGTGCATTACACCAACCCGGAAACCCTTTCATTATGGCCAACGCATGGGACGTGGGATCAGCTTTGATGTTGCAAGGCATGGGCGCCAAAGCCATCGCCACCAGTTCAGCTGCATTGGCCTTCACCCTTGGCACGCGCGACATGGGGCATATCACGCGGGACCAATCCCTTTCCCACGCTCAAGATCTGGTGGCCGCAGTCAATGTGCCGGTTTCGGGCGATTTTGAAAATGGCTTTGGCGATGATCCCGAAACATGCGCCGAGACGGTGCGTATGGCCGGCGGAATTGGCTTGGCGGGCATCTGCATTGAGGACACAGCCCTGCCCAATGACACGCCCTATGCCTTTGATTTGGCTGTGGAACGCATCAAATCCGCCGCCTCTGCCGCGCGTGGATTGAATAAGGATTTCTTCTTGGTGGCGCGTGCCGATGGTGTGTTGACCGGCAAATATGATGTGGACGAAGCAATTCGCCGCCTTCAAGCCTTAGAGGCCGTCGGCGCCGATGGGCTTTATACGCCGACCCCCGCCAACCCCGGTGATCTCGCGCGTATCTGCGCCGCGGTCACGAAACCTGTGAACGTACTTGCCACAGGTCCCTGCACGAAACTGACCATGGAGGACTTTGCAAAAGCAGGTGCTGCGCGTATTTCGCTTGGGTCGGCCTTGGCACGCGCGACGCATCGTTTGATACGCGATCTTGGGCAAGACATGTTGGTTAATGGCGATTTCGCGGGTTTGGGTAAGTCAATATCCAGTGACGCAGTGGAAAGCTTAATGTTTCAGTAAACCTGAGATCAATGGGGGCCGTAGCAGCCCCCATTTGGCTTTCAGCATTGCGCCAAAGCGTCTTCCAAGACGGTTTTCACCACGTTGGCATCCACATCTGCGGTGACAAATGCATCGCCAATGCTGCGTGCCATAATGAAACGTAACTGTCCCTCAACCACTTTTTTATCCTGTGCCATCAATGCGATAAGAGCGTCCGCGTCTGGCAAATCGCCTTCAATATCCGCCAAATCCACCTTCATGCCCATGTCACGCAAATGCGCCCTAACGCGTGAAGGGGCTTCTTGCGAACACAGACCAAGGCGCGCAGAGGTCTCAAACGCCAAAGCACAGCCAATCGCCACACCTTCCCCATGCAACAGGCGATCGCCGAAACCTGTGGCGGCCTCAAGCGCGTGACAAAACGTATGCCCAAGGTTCAACAATGCGCGATCCCCTTGTTCGGTCTCATCACGCACCACGATATCGGCCTTCATCTGACAGGATCTACGCACAGCTTCGATGCGCAAAGCCGTATCACCTGCTGCCAAGGCTGGGCCGTTGACTTCTAGCCAGGTGAAGAAATCTTCATCCCCAAGCATGCCATATTTCACGACTTCGCCATACCCAGCAAGGAAATCACGCGGTGTCAGCGTGCCAAGCACGCCTACATCAGCCAACACCAACGACGGTTGGTGAAACGCACCAATGAGATTTTTGCCCTGCGGTGCGTTGATGCCGGTTTTCCCGCCGACCGAACTGTCAACCTGCGCCAAAAGAGAGGTTGGGATTTGCACGAAACGCACGCCACGGCGCAACACGGACGCCGCGAAACCAGTCAGATCACCGATGACGCCACCGCCAAAGGCAACAACAACGTCTCCACGTTCAACCTGTTGATCCAAAAGCCATTCAACCGTGCGGGTAAAATGTGGCCAAGACTTTGTGCTTTCGCCCGCAGGTAACGTCAGCGCTGTCATTTCGATTCCATCCGCAGCAAGACCCGCGCGAAGTGTATCAAGGTGAAGTGCAGCCACGTTTTCATCGGTCACCACAGCAACACGTTTGCGCTTTAACAAAGGGGCGATCTCGGCTCCAGCGCGTTCAAGCAAGCCCGTACCAATGCGAATGTCATAGGCGCGATCGCCAAGCTCAACGCGTAGAGTTTCGATCATCTTTTTCGGCTTTCTTATTTGTTTTCAATAACATCTGGGCGTTTCCTCAAGCCAGAAATAACCCGCTGTGCCATGTCAGAAATACTGTAATCCTCATGAGAATCCACGACCATATCGGCATTCTCATAATGCGGAACACGCGCTTGATGAAGCGATGTCAAAGTGGCTTTGGGATCAGGGGTGCGTAGCAAGGGGCGCGTGTCTTTATGGCGCACACGCGACCACAAAAGTTCCAGATCCGCACGCAGCCAAACGGACACACCCTTTTGTGAAATCACATCGCGATTGCGTTGCGCCAAAAAAGCGCCGCCCCCAGTCGACAAGATGCACGGGCCTTCGTCCAGCAAACGGGTGATCACTTCGGTTTCGCGATCTCGAAAGAAACCTTCGCCATCACGGGCGAATATCTCTGGGATTTCCATCTGTGCCGCACGTACGATTTCTTCATCGCTGTCCAAAAATGGCACTGCCAGCTCGTCCGCAACCGCACGCCCAATAGCCGTTTTACCGGCGCCCATCATGCCGACCATTACCACAGTTTTTTTGAGGCTAAGCGCCATTCCGGCCATTCCCCGCTTAAATTCACTATTCCTGACACTGAATGACGTGAAATTTCGCAAAAGGCCATATATAAGTTGCATGAGAGACCGCTATAAGGCGGCAATTATCAAATGTTTTGGGGGCATGACATGATATCACGACTGGTAAAGCTGATTTTTTTCCTTATTTTATTGGGACTTATCGCGCTTCTTGGGTTTGCGTATCTCGGCGACCTGACGCCTGACCAGGTTGATGTTCGGGAATCTGTCACGATTGAGACCAACTAAAATGCAATTGTCCTTCACGTCAGGATTGATTGCGGTGATGCTGTCCAGCGTCTCAGCACCTGGTTTTGCGCAAACCACTGAAACTATATCGTCAGGGCAACCTTTTTCTGCCATTGACTGGTTGTCAGAATCCACCGCTGACCCACAGGACCTGCAATTCACTGAACCCGAAGTGTCCACGGGGGCTGCGGTTGAATCTATTACCGTTCAAAGCCTTGATGCGCCCAATCCCGACGCCACGGGTTTGCTGCCATCATCTGTCACCGGCTTCCCCGCCTCCCTTTGGGGAAATGGACACACCAACGATATCATCGATCTCATCAACGACAGCCCCATCAGCCCCTTGCCCGCTTTGGCAGCGCTGCGGCGCGATATATTGCTGGCCGAATCCCGCCCTCCAGAAGATGGCGATGGCCGATTACTGGTCGGCAGGATCGACAAGATGTTGGCTTTGGGCTTGTTGGAAGACGCACGCGCCCTGATGGATAGCTTTGCGCCAGAAACGAACAGATTTTTCCGCCGTCGATTTGATGTTGCATTGCTTTTGGGCCATGAAAATGCCGCCTGCAACGACATAAAAGGCACGGGCGCGATTGTTCCGTCTTATCAATTGCGTGTGTTTTGCCTCGCAAGAAATGGTGATTGGAATGCTGCGGTTCTGACGCTGAACAGTGCAGATGTGTTGGGCGAGCTTGAGCCAGGGGAATATGATCTCATTGCGCGTTTCTTGGACCCCGATATGTTTGAGGGCGACCCTGACTTGCCAATAC
This sequence comes from Halocynthiibacter namhaensis, assembly GCF_000812685.1. Classification (GTDB taxonomy): domain Bacteria; phylum Pseudomonadota; class Alphaproteobacteria; order Rhodobacterales; family Rhodobacteraceae; genus Halocynthiibacter; species Halocynthiibacter namhaensis. The sequence goes on along the minus strand of NZ_JWIF01000040.1, from coordinate 24,947 downwards.
CGGACAGCCCAACCCCGCTGGTTTACCGCATGTACGAAGCATTGGGCGAACCCCTGGCGACCCGGTTGCTGCCCCGCGCTTTTTCGCATGCAGACCTAAGAAGCACGAGTGGTTGGAAGCCCCGGATCGAGGCGGCAGAACGGTTGGCGCGCGTCGGTGCGATTGCTGACAACCGTCTTTTGGGCATTTACACGGAACGCCAAGCAGCGGCTTCGGGTGGCGTTTGGGATCGGGTGAAAACGATTCAACGCTTTGATAATGCGCTTACCAATCGGTCCGTTTCCGACATCACAGAACAGCTTCCTGAATTATGGATGATGATGCAAACAACCGGTTTGGAACGCCCGGTTTCAAATTTATTCGCCCCCCGACTTGCCAATTTGATCGCCCCTAAACTGGCACAGGATACATCCGAAACGCCGGCGCCTTCCCCCTTGTTATTCGGAGACGCCGCCTTGCGCGCGATTTGGCACATGACGCTATTGTCCGAAGGCTATGAAACCTTGCTGCCGGCCTATATGCCAAGTGATGGACAGGATCGTTTCTTGCGTGCTTTGACCCAAGGTTCGCCTGGCAATATCGTGACCGAAGACCCACGCCAGCTGGCCGTGCAGGACGGTTTTGATGGATCATCTCTCTCCCCAGCCGATCAGGAATATCTTAACGATGATCGCGTCGGCGAGCTGTTGTTGGTCGCGATCACTCGGTTCCACACCGGAACAGAAGGTGACCTAAGCCAAATCACATCTGCATTGCGTATCCTGCGCAGCTTGGGGCGTGAAGACACTGCCCGACAAGCGGCATTACAGTTTCTGTTGATGTCCCATCTCAAGGCTTTGCGCTGATGCATCCTTGGATCAATGCCTTTTTGGAAGCGCAATCCGCCGAACTGAATGCAGCGCAAAACACATTGGAGGCTTATGGGCGAGATTTGCTTGATTTCACCACTTGGATTGACGGCCAAACCTGCGATTTAATGAATTGTGATCGAGACGATATCGAGAACTACCTAGTTGAGGTCGATGCGCGTGGCCTATCGAAAGCGACGCGCGCGCGCAGATTGTCTGCAATCAAACAACTGTATCGGTTTGCCTTTGAAGAAGGTCTGCGCGGCGACCATCCTGCCCTTAAAATTCGTGGCCCGGGACGAAGCAAAACGCTGCCTCATGTTCTGGGCGAAGCTGATGTCAGTCGCTTGATCGAAACCTCTGAAGGGTTTGGGCGAAATGTCACGGAACAGCTGCGCAATGCCTGCCTTATTGAGATGTTATATGCCACGGGCATGCGTGTCACAGAACTTGTATCGCTGCCCCTTGGGGCCGCACGCGGGAACCCGAAAATGTTGCTGGTCATGGGTAAAGGCGGTAAGGAACGTATGGTGCCTTTGTCGCCTCCTGCCCGCCATAAATTGGCGGCTTGGCTTGAACATGCGGATCTGCTGAATGACAATGCCCGTAAAGACGGCAAACCCCAAGCCAAGTTCCTGTTTCCCTCTCGAAACCGTCAATCCCATATCACACGCCAGGCCTTTTTCGTGCTGATAAAATCGATGGCTCGGGCCGCAGGGATCAACCCAGATGAGGTCACGCCACACAAACTGCGCCATGCGTTTGCCACGCATCTTTTGGCGAATGGGGCAGATCTTCGTGCCATTCAAGTTTTATTGGGGCACGCGAACTTGTCGACAACCGAAATATATACCCACGTCCTTGATGCGCGGCTTCAGGAATTGGTCATGCAACATCACCCACTGGAAAATGACGACTGATCCGTTACATTGACAAGACTCACTTCCCCCACGCGACCAACCAGCAGAGACATCCATGGACAGTACATTCACTTTTGATCAGGCATTTTGGTTCAGCGTTGGCGCGATTGCATTGCTTTTGCTTTGCTCGGCGTTTTTCTCGGGTTCTGAAACCGCATTGACCGCTGCCTCACGTGGGAAATTGCGCGCGCGTGCGGATAAAGGCGAACGCGGTGCTGCGGCTGCATTAAAAGTGACAGAAGATACTGAACGCCTGATTGGTGCGGTTCTGTTGGGCAATAACCTCGTGAACATCTTGGCCGCGTCCCTCGCGACAGCCTTGTTTACACGGATGTTTGGCGAAAGTGGCATCGCACTTGCCACGCTTGTCATGACATTGTTGGTTTTGGTTTTCGCCGAAGTTTTGCCTAAAACATGGGCCATCACCCAGCCAGAAGCCGCCTCAGCACGGGTGTCGCCAGTGATTTCACTTATCGTTTTGGTTCTAACGCCCTTTGTGACGCTTGTTCGCCTGATTGTCCGCCTGATCCTGCGCCTGTTTGGCCACAAGGACGCCGATGGCAACATGTTGGCCGTACGCGAAGAAATTGCGGGTGCGATCAGCTTGGGCCATTCAGAAGGCACCGTGGAAAAGGAAGATCGCGACCGTATTTTGGGCGCATTGGACCTGGGCGACCGAACCGTCGAAGAAATCATGTTGCACCGCTCACAGATCCAGATGATCGATGCGGATCAGGAAGCAGGCGCGATCCTGACCCAATGCCTTGAAAGCAACTATACCCGCCTGCCCGTCTATCGTGGCGAACAAGAGAACATCATCGGTGTGATCCATGCAAAAAACCTTCTGCGTGCCATCAATAAACTGCGCGATGGCGATACGTTAAAGGCCGGTGCAATGGCCAATTTTGATCTGATGGATGTGGTGAACGAACCTTATTTCGTGCCGGAAACCACCACGCTTGACGATCAGATGCGCCAGTTTCTGCGCCGCCATACCCATTTTGCCATGGTGGTTGATGAATATGGCGCGCTGCAGGGGTTGATCACGCTTGAAGACATCCTTGAAGAGATCGTTGGTGAAATCACTGATGAGTTTGACCAAGATGATGAACAAGTCGTGCGTCGCGCGGAAAACGGTGACTATCTCGTGGATGGAGCCATGACGATCCGCGATTTAAACCGCGCGGCCGATTGGTCCTTACCGGACGAGGAAGCCAACACCATCGCCGGTCTTGTGATCCACGAAGCACAGATGATTCCCGTCACCGGCCAGGTGTTTTCATTCCATGGTTTCCGTTTCGAAATCGCCGCCCGAGAGGCCAATCGCATCACCGATCTAAAGATCCGCAGGCTGAGTTAACTCGTTCTAGCTCGTTCTAACCAGGGGAAAAATTGCTTACCATATTGGCGAACCCCTGAACGGCCATGTCAATAATCGTCCGTGTGATATAGCCCCGTAAAAACAGCAAATCACAGAGCCACAGAAATATAAAACATGCAAAGCCTGAATACGCCCAACCGGTGAAATTGCTGGTCAACAGGACCATACCCCAGTCTTTACCGTTAAAGAAAAACCAACAGCCTGCGACCACGGTTGCGATCAATGCGATCTCAAGTCTCAACAACAAACTGGCGCGTGTTGGCTGGAAACGTGCGGTGATCAACACCATGAGAAACAACAACGCATTTGTGCCCGTAAAAATCTTTGCGTCTAGCAACAATCCATCCAAGGCACGGTCATATCGCATGTTGATAAAATCATACATAGAACGCCCGCTTGGACCTTTTATCGCGAGCAAGCGCTGCGCAACGTCGATCGACAGCCGCGCCGGTGTATCCAAACAGGTCGTTCCACATCGATCTGCCAGCGCAACTGCAACAAGTTGCTCTGCATTCTCTGATATTTTGGTCAGCACACCAGCACGGTCCTCGGCGGCCAAAGCAACACGCAACGCCAAGCGTTGGCGCAAACTCAGATCGGCGCGCTCTTCCTTGCTTGGTGGCGATTCGGCCAATTGCGAGACCCGCGTCTCGACCTCAAAGGTTGCGAACCGTTGTAGCCCGGCGTCAATTGTATTGCGCCCCGTCGTGATGGCAAGAAATGCCACCGTGAACAATGCGGCCCCAGTCACTGAAAGAACATAAACAAAGTATCTTAACGACTTATAATCACTCATCACACGCTCCGGGCCCGATTTAACGGCCCTTAAAAAAACCACCTAAAATACCACGAACGATGCGACGGCCGGTTGTCCCAGTCAGTTCCTTTTTCAACATAGAACCAATGGATTCGCCCCAGTCTTTTTCGCGCGTTCGCGCACTGCGGGATGCGCTGACACGGGATGTGGAACGCCCAACGCGTTTCCCCGAAAACCGGCGTGCCGCGCGGAATTCTCGCTCTGCAACAGAGGCTTCTTCCTCAAGCAGTTCCGCCTCAGCTGCGTGTTTAGCAGCTTGTTCTGAGCGTTGGCTAAGCATTTCAAACGCACTGTTGCGATCGATCAACACCTCATATTTTCCTGCCAAAGGGGATGACTTAAGAAATAACGCACGTTCGTCTTTGCTGATCGGTCCCAACTGTGAAGACGGCGGCCGGATCAGCGTGCGTTCGGCCACGCCAGGAATGCCCTTGCGTTCAAGATATGATGTGACCGCTTCACCAACCCCAACTTCTCGAATGGCTTCTTCGATCTCAAACCGAGGGTTGTCACGATAGGTTTCTGCGGCCAATTTCAAAGCCTTACGGTCCCGTGCCGTGAAGGCGCGCAAAGCGTGTTGAACGCGGTTCCCCAACTGACCCAGAATATCTTCTGGCACATCTGTCGGGTTTTGCGTGATGAAATACACCCCAACCCCTTTTGAACGGATCAAACGTGCGACTTGCTCAACCTTATCAACCAAAGCTTTTGGGGAATCCTCAAACAGCAAATGCGCTTCGTCAAAAAAGAAAACCAACTTCGGCTTATCCGGATCGCCGACTTCGGGCAGCTCTTCGAACAATTCGGACAGCAACCACAACAAGAAAGTGGCATATAGGCGCGGAGATCCCATCAGTTTATCCGCCGCCAAGATATTGATATGACCACGGCCATCAGGCGTCGTTTGCATGAGGTCGCTTAGCTCAAGCGCCGGTTCGCCAAACAGTTTGGCGCCGCCTTGGTTCTCAAGCACAAGAAGGCGTCTTTGAATCGCCCCAAGCGAAGACGTCGCAACATTTCCATATCGCAAGGACAGATCCTTGGCATTCTCGCCGACCCAGACAAGAATTGCTTGTAAATCTTTTAGATCCAAAAGCGGCAAGCCCTGTTCGTCAGAAACGCGGAAAGCGATATTTAAAATACCTTCTTGCGCCTCAGTCAGTTCAAGCAAACGCGAGATAAGAAGCGGTCCCATCTCTGACACGGTCGTGCGGACGGGATGCCCTTGTTCACCAAAAAGATCCCAAAAAACAGCAGGAAACGCGGCATAGTTAAAGTCAGAAAATCCGATTTTCTCAGCTCGTTCAACGAAGGCGTCATGCAGTTTGAAATCAGGTGATCCCGCTTTTGCCAAGCCAGAAAGGTCGCCTTTTACATCAGATAAAAACACGGGCACACCCTGAGCAGAAAAGCTTTCCGCCAAAATCTGCAACGTCACTGTTTTTCCAGTCCCCGTTGCCCCCGCAACCAATCCGTGACGGTTGGCATATTTCAAAAGAAGGTCTTGGGATAGTTTATAGTCTTCGCCGCCGCCGCCCGTGAAAATTCTGTCGTTGACCATAATTGCTTCCTTTTTAACCCTGCGTTGGAAATGAAAATACTCTTTTAACACTTTCATGCCAGTATATATTTAGTTCGGATGTCCTGTCCTCGTTCATCCGACAACTTCCTCCCTGTTAGACTGGTCGTGCCATTGTGCACGACCTTTTTTGTCCAGGGTGATTGATTTGGTTTCTATCCGCCTGAAACCCTCTGAGAAAGACCCAACAGGTCAAAATATAACAAATTCACATAGATTCACTGTTGACCCCTACCACCCCCACGGACTAAGTTTCCCTTAATAATAAGTCGGCTAGTCCGACAGGGAGAGAGAATGGAAAAAGGGTCCTTTGTGGCCCTTTTTCTTTTCCAAACACATTCCTCTTTTGGCAATGGATTGCCTGGTTTCACCATTTTCACAGCTTTCCTAACTGACAGCGCCATTCACGCATGTTAAAGGCAAGTAAATCTATGGAGTAGTGCCTAATGAAGACCCTTTTGACACAATGTACAGCCGCTGCGTTCTTGGCTGTTTTCAACACCCAAGCAATTGCGCAAGAAGCAACCACCGAACAACCAAGCCCACAAACGACCGCCACCGAGGCAGACGCCTATCCGACAGGCACACCACAGGCACAAGAAGTGTATTCACGCGAGAAAACGGGTGATTGGGATTTGCGTTGTGTGCGTGCAGCGACAATCGAAGAAGAACCCTGCCAGCTGAACGTTACCCTTCTGAATCCAGAAGGAAATCCTGTTGCTGAACTCACTATGTTCCGTTTACCAGAAGGCAGCCAAGCGGTTGCTGGCGCATTGATTGCCGTGCCGTTGGAGACGCATCTTCCCGATGGTGTGAAATTCTCTGTCGATGGCAGCAATCCACTTGGATATCAGTACACTTGGTGTGACGCGCAGGGTTGTTTTGCCCGTGTCGGCTTCACCCAGGATATTATCAATCGTTTCAAAAATGGCGCTGATGCCGTCGTAACGATTGTACCTGCAATTGCCCCTGATCAGAAGTTGAACCTGCCAATGTCCCTGACTGGGTTTACCGCAGCGTATAATGCGATGCCGGTTCCAAGCCAGTAATCGGATAAGAATACGAACATTAAATGCCACCTTTTCTTAAGGTGGCATTTTTTTTGCGCGCAATTAAGGTGCTTTGCGCAGCGCCAGAACTGCATTGAGACCGCCAAAGGCAAACGCGTTGGACAGAACCACGTTCACTTTTGCATCCCGCGCCACATTCGGCACTACATCAATCGCGCATTCGGGGTCTGGTTCTTCATAGCCAATCGTTGGAGCAATCACCCCGTCCCGAAGCGCCATGATACAGGCCAAAAGCTCCACCGCGCCGGTGCCGCCAATCAAATGGCCATGCATGGATTTTGTGGACGACATCATAAGATGATCCGCATGTGTCCCAAACACATCCGCAACAGCGGCGCATTCGGTTTTGTCATTCGCAGCGGTCCCCGTGCCATGGGCATTGATGTAACAGACATCTTCCGGGTTTAGACGCGCATCGCGCATCGCGCCGGAAATAGCCCGCGCCGCACCTTGTTTCGACGGCATCACAATGTCGGACGCATCAGAGGTCATGGCAAAACCCGCGACCTCAGCCAATATTTCAGCGCCGCGAGCTTTCGCATGTTCATATTCCTCAAAGACAAATATGCCAGCGCCCTCGCCCTGAACCATACCGTTGCGACCCAATGAAAACGGCCGGCACGCGTCACGTGACATAACACGCAGCCCTTCCCAAGCCTTCACGCCACCAAAGCACAGCATGCTTTCAGAACCGCCCGTCACCATCACATCGCACATGCCGGTACGCACCATTTGGAACGCTTGCCCCATGGCATGATTGGAACTGGCACAGGCCGTGGCCACGGTAAAAGACGGCCCCTTGAGATTGTATTTCATGCTGACATGACTGGCGGCGGCGTTGTTCATAAGCTTTGGAACAACAAAGGGATGTACCCGGTTTTTCCCATCCTCATAGACCGAACGATAGTTTTCATCCTGGGTCGTCATGCCACCACCGGCAGTGCCAAGAACAACACCAGAACGTTCTGCCAATTCACCCGAAAACGTCAGGCCGCATTGATCCATGGCTTCGCGTGCCGCAAGCATCGTAAATTGGGTATAACGATCATAGAGCGCGATTTGTTGGCGGTTAAAATCGCGTTCAGGATCATAATTTTTAACCTGCCCACCGATCTTAATCGACAGACGGTCAACATCTTGAAATTCGAGATTCGAAATCCCACAACGTCCCTCGCGAAACCCCTCAAGAGTCTCAGCAACCGAACGTCCCAGCGAATTTATCGTGCCTTGCCCCGTGATAACAACGCGCTTCATGGGTTAAGATTGTTCCTGGACAATGGCGGCAACAGCTTTGGTGATTGAAGCCACTGAGGAAATATCAAAATCGCTCTCGCTGGGCTCATTTGCGTTGTAAGGCACTTGGATATCGAAAGCTTCTTCAATGGCGAAGATACTTTCCACCAAGCCGAGGCTGTCGATTCCCAGTTCTTCCAACGTCGACGTCGATGTCACATCCGCGATGCTCAACACAGCTTGCTCGGCAATGATTTCAATAACTTTCGCTTCGATATTTGCAGACATCGGATAAACCTCAATTTCTATAGTCGCATACTTATGTATTTTCGTCGCTTTTTGAAACAGATTTTTGAACATCAGGCCCGAAATTTGCCTTAAATTCAGCTTTCAACTCAGCCAATTGCTTCAAGGCGCGTGGCAAACGGCGTAGGCTTTTGTTGATTTCCATCTGCGTTTCCATCTTCACAGCAGGTGACCCCAGGATCACGCGCCCAGCAGGCACATTTGTAAACACCTTGGTTGCGCCCCCCGCGACCACATCATCACCAATGAAAATGTTATCCGACGCACCGCATTGACCGCCCATCACCACACGGTTGCCGATTTTGGTAGATCCAGCAATGCCGACTTGGCCGCACAGCAAACAGTCTTCGCCCACCTGCACATTATGCCCCAGATGCACTTGATTATCGAGCTTCGTGCCCCGACCGATCCGTGTTGCACGAATCGTGCCTGAATCAATGGTCACATTGCCACCGGTTTCCACATCATCGCCGATTTCCACACCACCAAGGGAATGGATCCGTGTCCAAGCCTGACCCTGCCCGTCATTGGCAACATCGCCTTGATCTCCAAGGGTTTCACGGGCCTTTTCGACACCCGATTTCTCAGGCGTCACAAAGGAAAATCCATCCGCACCGATCACGCCACCGGCTTGGGCGATAAAGCGATCACCAATGCGGATATTGCTGCCAATGCGCACACCAGGGTGGATCAGACAGTCATTGCCAATACGGGAGTTTAGACCAATCGATACATGGCTGGCGATCCGTGCGTTTGTGCCAATGACAACCCCGGCATTGATCACCACAAAGGGCCCGATCGAAGCGCCCCCCCCAATCACAGCAGTTGGATCAATCACAGCGGTCGCATGAATACCTGCATCCAATCCAAGCCCTGCATCCAGCATCTGAGTAAGACCTGACATCGCAAGGCGTGGGCGTGGGGCGAAAATAGCGGCCTGAAGCCCAAGCGCTTGCCAATCCGCACCCTCCCACAACATCGCGACTTGTGCATCACCTTGCGCCAGCCCGTCAGCGTAATCAGGGTTCATGGCAAGGGCCAATGCATCACTTGCTGCACCGACGGGTTCGGCGGCATGGGTGATCTCAAACGAAACAGCGCCGGCGGCCTGAAGCCCCAGCGCTGTTGCTATCTCTTGTACTGTGTGGCGCATATCATTCCCTCAAAGCGGAACCCCCGCCCTTTGGGAAAGGTTTATCCGCGTTGCGCGCGCAATACCACCCCGGCGTTTGACAGATGGTTCCAGATCTTTGCATCACGGCCATAGATGTCACGGCGAAAGTTGATCATGCCACGTGGTTGCGTAACAGCTGTGCGATAAATCAAGTGCACGGGAACGGGTTGATCCAAAGGAACAACCGATTCAGTGCCGCGTGAAAGACGCGCCTGGAAGAATGCTTCGGCATCATTGCGCTGACGCGCAAGCAAAGCATAAGCAAAATCAAACGGGTCATTCAAACGGATACACCCATGTGAAAAGGCGCGCGATTCGCGTGAGAACAGATTTTTCGCAGGCGTATCATGCAGATAGATATTATAGCGGTTCGGGAACATGAATTTCACCAGACCCAACGCATTGCGGCGTGAAGGTGGTTGTTTCAGGTTAAACGGGAAAGTCCGTTCGGTGTACTGATTGAAATCAATACCACTGCGATCCACCGTTTGTCCGCTCGCGTTCACCAAACGCAAATGACCAGCAGCACCCGGGTTGCGTTGCATCATTGGCAGATATTCTTTGACTGCAATTGAACGCGGCACATTCCATGTGGGATTGATGACCATATGTTCCATCACATCCGAAAATTCAGGTGTGCGACGGTCACTGTCATTTGCGCCAACAACGGAACGGGTCACAAAGGTGACTTGGCCGTTGTCGATGATCTTCGCTTGGAAGTCTGGAATATTAACTAAAACATGACGTGCGCCACGATCCTGGTTGAACCAACGCTCGCGTTCCATTGCGACCAAGATTGAACTTAGGCGGTTCGCCGCAGGGATATTGATCTCACGAATTGTGCCTTCGCCAGCCACACCGTCAGGGTTCAAACCATGGTTCAATTGAAACTGCTGAACCGCTGCCTGAATGGATGCATCGTAGGTTTGCGTGTTTGAACGGCGAAGATATCCCATGGCAACCAAACGATCACGCAGAGCAACAACGCCAGCATTGCTGGTTCCAACTTCGTATTTCCCAGCAGGCACAACCGCACCCCAACCGCCTTGCGCAAGCAGACGCTCAAAGCGGGTCTTTTCTTCCATCAGGCGATTATATTCTGCGGTTCGCGGTGCAAAACTGCGAAACAACGCATTGGGCGTGCTTTCGACAACAGCGTTCATCAAGGACAACGTCGTCGGACGCGCGATCTGACGGACAATGCCATCATCAATGCGCTGCGGATTGCGCACCACGCCGGATTTAAGATCCGTCGCCCAAGTAACATACATTTGCGCCAGCTTTACTTCAGCCAACCCACGTTCCCGCGGCGAACGCGCAGCACGCAACATTGCTTTGATCTCATCAGGGTTATAGCGCGCAATAGGCAAACCATGATCCCCTGCTTTCGCCAGTTCACGCAAAAATGCGCGACGACGGCTGCGATCCCGACCAGAACGCCCAGTCCAAACTGATTCATAATTACGTGTACGATAGAATTCCGCCATTCCGTCATCGCTGGCCGCAGCCTCGGCGACGGCTTGACGGAAGGCTGTATTTTGGGCGGACGCTTCCGTTGCCCCCAATCCAGCAAGCAATACGACAGCAGACATAAATATGAATGCACGCATTGCGTGAAATTTATTAAGTAAAAGTGCCATTCCTGAACCCCTGTAAGACCCTTGCGCAGATCATCGCTATATGCGCGAAAACTCTTGACGATGGAAGTCCTCCTGTCCAATCACATTTGAGTAGGCCTGCGTTTCGCCTAAGAACGTGTTTATCCAGCACTAAGTTACGGGGAAAAATTAAGGCCTTACATCATTTCAGCAGAAATTTGCCGTTTTTGGCCGATAGGCGCTTGCAACTAAATCTTCGCTTGGCGGATGATTCGTATTGTGGCATAAGGATCATACATCTGGGGATGAGATGAAACTCTGCCAATCCACTGCCATGGAACGTAGATACCGGTCACACCGGTTTTGCGTGTTTGGCATGGCAGAAAACGACGGGACAACGACCTATGGTCAAAGAAAACACTTTTGGTATCACTCGGCGCAGCGTATTGGCTGCTTTTGCCGCGACTGCGACAGTGGCAGCCCCTACCTTCTCTAAAGCTGCAGGTCTTCTGCGTGGCGGCGGTGACGTGCGTAAAATCCGGATGCATTCTGGTCGCACTGGCGAAACCATTGACACTGTATACTGGGTCGAAGGCGAATATATTCGCGAGGCGCTCACCGACATCAACTATTTCATGCGCGACTGGCGCCGGGATGAAGCCACGAATATGGACACCCGCACGATTGATATTATGGCTGCGGCGCATAACCTATTGGACGTGAATGAACCTTATTTGATGCTGTCAGGTTATCGGTCCCCTGCCACCAACGCTATGCTGCGGTCACGGTCTCGCGGTGTTGCGCGTAATTCTCTGCATATGCAGGGCAAGGCCGCCGATTTGCGCCTATCCAACCGGTCTGTCAGACAGATCTTCAATGCGGCAAAAGCCTGCAATGCCGGTGGTGTTGGTCGTTATTCCAGTTCAAACTTTGTTCACATGGACTGTGGCCAAGTGCGGACTTGGGGCAGATAAACGGTAACTTCACCGTTTAACAGTTGATTTAGGCGCCTTATTGGGCGCCTTTTTTCATGCCCTCTCTCAATATCTCTTTCAACACGCGCCCTGTCATAAAAACTTCATTGTCGGATCACTTGTCATATCATTAATTCATGATATATGCGCCGTAGAAAAGCAAATATGCACCACGGAGACACGAGATGACCACCTATGCAATCAATGGCCTCGGCCGAATGGGAAAATTGGCATTGCGCCCCCTTCTGGAACGCGGTGCAAAGCTGGCCTTCATCAATGACGCAGTGGGTGATCCGGCGATGCATGCGCATTTGTTGGAATTTGACACGGTTCATGGGCGCTGGCCTGCAGATTTTGGCAGTGACGACACATCCATTACAATTGATGGCACGTCTATCCCCGTAACCTGCACCCGCGATATTGCATCCCTGCCCCTTAACGGTGTGGATGTTGTAATTGATTGCACCGGTGCCTTCAAAACCGCCGAGAAACTGCAACCTTACTTTGACGCGGGCGTAAAAAAGGTCGTGGTGTCAGCGCCGGTCAAAGAAGACGATGCCGCCAATATCGTCATGGGTGTGAATGACGACATCTATGATGCGACACAGCATCGTATCGTCACCGCAGCAAGCTGCACCACCAATTGTTTGGCGCCCATTGTGAAAGTCATCCAGGAAAGCTTTGGCATCAAACATGGCTCAATGACCACAATCCACGACGTGACCAACACCCAAACCATCGTAGATCGCCCAGCAAAAGATCTGCGCCGCGCGCGCTCTGCGTTGAACTCGCTAATCCCGACCACAACTGGGTCTGCCAAGGCCATCACCCAGATTTTCCCTGAACTGACCGGCAAGTTGAACGGCCATGCGGTTCGCGTGCCTTTATTGAACGCATCTCTGACCGATATCGTCTTTGAATTGCAACGCGACGTGACCGAGGCTGAGGTCAACAGCGCCTTCAAAACGGCATCCGAAGGCGCGTTGAAAGGCATCCTTGGCTATGAAGAACGCCCGCTTGTGTCCACTGACTATACCAATGATCCGCGCTCAACCATCGTGGATGCGCCCTCTACCATGGTCATAAATGGGACGCAGTTGAAGATATATGCTTGGTATGACAACGAATGGGGATACGCCCATCGCTTGGTGGATGTGGCCGAGATGGTTGCGAACTCTTTGATCGAAACGCATCAGTCATGACAACCGATATGGGCAAGGATGGCATGCGCGAAAATGGCATGGCGGCCTATGTGGCCGTCACCGCTGCCTATTGGGCATTCATGTTGTCAGATGGCGCATTGCGCATGTTGGTGCTTTTGCATTTTCACACGCTCGGATTTTCACCGATCAAGCTGGCGTTCTTGTTTATCTTCTACGAAATTGCGGGTATTTTCACCAATCTTTCCGCCGGATGGCTGGCGGCACGTTTTGGATTAGCCTCAACCCTTTACGCTGGGCTGTTAATCCAAATTCTTGCTCTTATTGCATTGGCGCAACTTGACGCAGGCTGGACCATGAGCGTCTCTGTGCTTTACGTCATGTTGGTTCAGGGTGCCTCTGGTGTCGCGAAAGATCTGGCGAAAATGTCGTCGAAATCCGCGGTAAAGCTACTCGCCCCTGACAGCAACGACGGGCTGTTTCGCTGGGTCGCAATGTTGACGGGATCAAAAAACGCGATCAAAGGCCTGGGCTTTCTTTTGGGTGCAGGGCTGTTGGCGATTTGGGGCTATTACGCCGCGATCTGGGGCATGGCCGCAGTACTTGTGGTGATCTTGCTGGTGATCGCGCTGAAAATGCCTGCGGGCCTGCCGACCGGCCGCAAAGACGCAAAATTCACCGAACTGCTTTCCAAGAACCGCAACATCAACTGGCTTAGCTTTGCGCGCGTGTTCCTGTTCGGTGCGCGCGACGTTTGGTTCGTGGTTGGCATTCCGATCTACTTCCACTCGGCCCTGTCCGACGGCACCCATGATGGGGCGCGTCAGGCGTTTTTTCTTGTCGGAACATTCATGGCGATCTGGATCATTCTATATGGCATCGTCCAAGCCAACGCCCCGCGCCTGCTAAAAGCTAAGACGCGCCAGCTGCATGACCTGGCCGCAAGTGCGCAGCATTGGGCAATGATATTGGCCTGTGTCCCGGCTGTGCTTGCCGTCATTGCCTATCTCGCCCCGGCCCCGACCGCTTGGCTTACGTTTATCCTGGTGATTGGATTGTTGGTATTTGGGGCGTTGTTTGCTGTGAATTCGTCGCTGCATTCCTACTTGATCCTGGCCTTCACCGACAAAACCCGCGTGACTATGGATGTTGGGTTTTATTACATGGCCAATGCCGCCGGACGGTTGCTTGGCACGGTTCTATCCGGCGTCAGCTACCAAATCGGAGGCCTCTGCGCTTGTTTGGCTGTCGCGGCGATCTTGTTGTTCATAAGCGCGATTGCTGCGGGGCGACTGAACAACAACACAAACTTTCGACACTAACAGCTCTCAGGCTGTACGGACCGGTGATAGGCGGAATTTAGATATCCACTCTTGCAGAGTAGGTTAATCTGCGGTCACATAGCTTGATAAGATCTGTGGAGGATTTCATGAGGCATAAAAAGGCCATACTGTTATTCGTTTTTGTCATTGCAGGATGCACTGTTGAGCAAAATCGGGCGGGATATGCCGATGCATGGTACTATGAACGCCTGACACCCTATTTTGCTAACGATTTAGCTCTACAGCCGCGAGTTCATCTACGCGCAGTCAGGGAACTGGTTGGCATTCCAATTATCTTTGAAGATGGTTCTAAAGGTCATGCAGATTATTTCCGAGAGGATATCGAAATTTTCTTCGCCAAGCCTGTGACGACAAAGGAGGAACGAGCAAACCTCATTCACTCAGCAATCGGCTACACCTGTCCACAGACCGACATAGATGGGGCACAGGATAAGATCTCTTATTTTGATGACACTTATGTTGTTCTTCAAAACGTTTCCTGTCTTGGACATGCCCCGTAACAGGGGTTCGGCCGAGAATACCCTTTGAGAATTGAAAAACCGACGATGTTTAGGTCCGTGCCAGTCGTATCGCAGCTGACTTACTTTCAGAAAAACGGCGCGAGAAATTCTTGCGCCGTTTTATTCAGTTTACATAGCTCAGAAATCACCCAACCCGATAATTCGGTGCTTCACGGGTGATTTGCACGTCATGCACGTGGCTTTCTTTCAAGCCAGCGCCGGTGATTTTCACGAAACTACAGTTGTTACGCATTTCTTCAACCGTCGCACAGCCCGTGTAGCCCATAGCCGCCCGCAGACCGCCCACCAATTGGTGGACAACCGTGCCAGCAGGGCCTTTATAGGCGACCTGGCCCTCAATGCCTTCAGGCACCAATTTGTCGCTGGCCGCGTCTTTTTGAAAATACCGATCCGCTGATCCACGCGCCATAGCGCCAAGGCTGCCCATACCACGGTAAGACTTAAAGGAACGACCTTGATACAAGATGATTTCGCCGGGGCTTTCATCGGTTCCCGCAATCATGGAACCAACCATGGCACAAGATGCACCCGCGGCAATCGCTTTCGCGAAATCACCTGAGAATTTGATACCGCCGTCGGCAATCACCGGAATACCCGCGTCACGCGCAGCCTTCGCAGCGTCCATAATCGCTGTCAACTGAGGAACGCCGACGCCTGCAACCATACGTGTGGTACAAATGGAACCTGGTCCAATACCAACCTTGATGCCGTCAGCACCAGCGTCAATCAACGCACGTGTCGCGTCACCCGTAGCAATGTTACCCGCTAGGATTTGTGTCGTGCCCGCAATCGCTTTGGCGCGCTTCACGGCCTCAATCACGCCCGCGGAATGACCATGGGCTGTGTCGATCACAACGATGTCTGCACCGGCATCAATTAGGGCTTCTGTGCGCTCAAACCCGCTGTCGCCAACAGAAGACGCAGCCGCAACCCGTAAACGACCAAGATCATCTTTACAGGCATGTGGGTTCAGAACCAATTGTTCCGTATCTTTCAACGTCAGCAGACCCGTCAGCTTGCCTTCGCCATCTGTGACAAGCAGCTTTTCGATCCGGCGCGATTGCATCAGGCTTTTTGCCTCATCCAGATCGGCAGGTTCCTGCAACATCGCAAGATTGTTGGTGGTCATCATCACAGAGACCGGTGTTTTATCATCAGAGGCAAAGCGCATATCGCGGTTGGTCACGATCCCAACGACACGTCCGTCATGATCCACAACAGGAAAACCCGTGACGCGGTAACGTTCTTGCAATACCTTCGCATCAGCCAGCGTCTGATCCGCCGTCAAAGTGATTGGATTAAACACAATCCCACTTTCGAAACGCTTCACCCGACGCACTTCGCGGGCTTGTTCTTCGAGATTAAGGTTCTTATGAATAACACCCATTCCACCAGCCTGCGCCATGGCAATCGCCATGCGGGCCTCGGTTACTGTGTCCATCGCACTGGACAACAGGGGGATGTTCAACCGAATGGTTGGCGTCACAAAAGTACTGGTGTCAGCTGTCGACGGCAGCACACTAGATGCGGCTGGTACAAGTAGAACATCGTCGAAGGTAAGTGCCTCGCGAATTTCCATGGGGGTCTCTCCCTGGTTGCCTCGTTTGACGCGTCCCTATTACATGGATTTGATGCCTTGGAAAGGGTTATTCTGCGCGATGCCCCCTTCTCTTTCATTTAGCAGTAGGGAAACAGCGACGTTTCTTTGACGGAAGTGTGCGAACCTTGCCAGACGGCCCGAACTTGCATCCCTCACGCACACATACAAAATGCGCGACACAGTTCAGCGCATTGCCACGCGCCAAGTGAGGTTCGTGTTGCCGTGTTCGATGGGGGTTGGAGACAAAACCATCACGACAGGTAAAATCACCCTGCCGAAAATTATATCACCAATCCGTCAAATGTAGTTCATTCCACGAAGGCAAACGTCTATCCAAAGCATTCCATTTGGGTGGGTTTCGCGACTGATGGATCTCAGCGATAAAAGCCCCGCGCCCGTTCCGCCAGCTGCCGGGCCGCATTGGCAAACAATGCGAGATCCCCACCTACCCCAATAAATTGGAACCCCCGATCGATCAAATACTGTGTATCATTCACGTCAAAGGTCACCGTCCCCAAGGGTTTTCCCGCGGCCTGCACGCGGCTACAAATATGAGCGATGGCCTCCTGTACTTCAGGCGCGCCTGGGTTTCCAGGATGCCCCATATCCGCTGATAGATCGGCAGGGCCAATGAAAACCCCATCCACACCCGGCGTTGCGGCGATCTCGTCAATATTCTCAAGCGCCTCCCGACTTTCGGCCTGAACAAAGCAAAACACCTGATCATTCGCCTCAGCCACGTAGTTACCATAAGCCCCGTACCCCGAGGCGCGGGCTTGATAGGCACCCATTCCGCGCGATCCCTGTCCTTCTGACCACCCAGGATAGCGACAGGCCGCAGCCACCCGGCGCGCATCTTCTGCATTATGAATCATTGGCACCACCAGCGTTTGCACCCCGATATCAAGCGCACGCTTGATCAACCAATCCTCAGCTGAGGCAACGCGCATGACCGCAGCAGCCCCGCCTCCGGCCATGGCTTGCAATTGCCCCAATGCCATATCGTCAGAATTCGGGTTGTGTTCCCCATCAATCAGGCACCAATCAAACCCTGCACGCGCGGCGATCTCAGCAAGCGTAGGGCTTCCGGCACCCATCCACAGGCCGCAATTCACTTGTCCCGCTCGTAGATCTTTCGCAAGTTTATTCTCTGGTACGTGCATCTAATTTCATCCTTTTATGACCAAGACAGTCTTTTGGGTGTGGAAAACTCAGTCCGCCGCTTACATTTTCCATTGGAGAACAGCTTACAGATACTGGCGCATCCGAACAGTCAAAACATGTTCGTTCTACGACATCGCGATTGTTTGCATTGACACCTTTTCGATTTTCACCAAATTTAAGCACTGACGTAATTTTGTTTGGATTGATTTTATTGCGATACAAAACACCGTCTCAATGACGTCGAGATTTTTGAGATTGAACATTTATTTATTAATAATATCAATTAATTACCCATAAATCACAACAACCCCAAACAGATGATTTCCCAAGAATGCAACATCATCACCTCGATCACGCAGGAATAGAAATTTCATAAATTCCACCAAAGCCGTGTTCTCCGTAAGTAAAATTTAACTCCCCTAGCCTAAACCGATCTTAGCAAACAATGTCGGCGACGTTCCGATATTGACCCCGCAATTTTCGGAGAGCCGCATGAGCAGCACTCATATACTAAAACTGCCCGCTCGCATGGGCCTCGCAGAAGTGAAGCCACTGATCGCGGAACTTCGCGAGACCAGCAGCCAAGATGTTGAAATCGATTCAACCGACGTGACCCATCTGGGCACACTTTGCATACAAGCGCTCATCGCAGCAGCCCGTGCCCATAAAGCATCTGGCACCACATTTTCGTTCGCTACATCTGGCGACGCCTTCACGCAGCAACTCGCGCTGCTAGGCCTTACCACAGAACTTGTCCAGGGAGGACTGGAATGAGCCTAAGAATTCTTGCAGTAGATGACAGCCGCACAATGCGCGACATGCTCAACCTTGCACTCAGCCATGCTGGCTTCACGACCCACCTTGCCAATGATGGCGAACATGGGTTGGAAGTCCTCGAAGAAATGGATGAACCCGATGCAATTATCACCGACATCAACATGCCACGCCTTGACGGGTTTGGTTTTATCGACGCGGTGAGAAGCCAAGAAAAATACCGTGGCATCCCTATTCTGGTTCTGACCACAGAAAGCGCAGATACGTTAAAAACCAAAGCGCGAAATGCAGGTGCAACTGGCTGGATTGTGAAGCCTTTTGATCCCCCTAAACTTGTGCGTGCACTTGAACTGGTAACTGGATAACGGAGGTCCGTCATGTCTGACCCGATGGCCGAAATCAAAGCCTCCTTCTTTCTGGAGTGCGAAGAACTTCTAGAGCAACTTCAAGACGGGTTGAACCGTTTTGAGGAAGGCGACGACGATCCAGAAACAATAAACGAAGTGTTCCGTGCGGTCCATTCCATCAAGGGCGGCGCTGGCGCATTCAGCCTCACCGCTCTCGTTGACTTTGCCCATATCTTTGAAACATCGATGGATATCGTCCGCTCAGGCGAGAAAACGCCATCAGCTGACGATTACAAAACATTCCTGCATGCAAGTGATATTCTTTGCGACCTCGTCGTCGCAAGCCGGGACGAAACTGAAGTACCAAAAGAGCGCATCGATGGAAGCGTTGTCACACTGCGTGCCTTTCTTGGTGAGAGCGGTGTCACAGAAGAAGAGGATGAAGTCGATCCTGCGGACTTTCAACCCATGGGCGTATCCATGGACCTGCCAGCATCAACAGGGCTGCCCGATCTCCCTGTGCTCGGCGGTCCCCCTGCGCCTTTAGGCTTTCCGGATCCGTCACCTGAACTGCCCCCTGCAGACCAATCGCAAAACACGAACGATACGGTCGATCCAGAAAATGCTCCAGTTGCTGAATCAGCCGATGGGAATCTACCTAGCGATGGGATAAACACCTTTTCCATCCGCTTTCGTCCGGATCCATCGTTGTTCACGTCAGGCAATGAGCCGCTGCATCTCATCAAGGTTCTATCGGGCCTCGGTACTGCCAAGATCAATTGCGTATGTGATGATCTTCCCCCCATTGATAAACTCGAGGGTGAAGAAAGCTATTTGTCGTGGACAATAGAATTATCGACCTCACAGGCAGAGTCTTCTGTGCGAGAGGTCTTCGACTTTGTAGAAGATCTATGTGAACTCGTTATTGAAACTGACGCGTTTCAGAGCGAGCAAAATATTGCGCCAGCGCCAAGCACATCGGAACGCCCTCCTGCCCCTATTTCCCCAGCTCCAACTGCATTGAAATCCGTTGCGCCCTCTTCCGCGCCTGTAGCACCGCCAGTTCCACAGAGTGCACCTAGCGCTAACTCGACATCCAAGCCCGCGGCCAAAGCCGGAGCCAACAGTAAACCGGCCAAGGTTGGGGGTACTGTTCGCGTCGAGCTAGATCGAGTTGACCGATTGGTGAATCTCGTTGGAGAATTGGTCATCAATCAAGCCATGCTAAGCCAAAGCGTGATCGAGGCAGGAATAGGAAGCGATCAAAATGTCGCTGCAGGTTTAGACGAGTTCATGCAGCTCACACGTGACATACAAGACAGCGTCATGGCAATCCGAGCCCAGCCCGTGAAATCGCTATTTCAGCGCATGGGTCGCATCATTCGAGAGGCTTCATCAGCTGTTAAAAAAGATGTTCGTTTCGTCACTTTGGGCGAAGCGACGGAAGTAGATAAGACCGTTATCGAGCGCTTGGCAGATCCGTTGACGCATATGATCCGCAACGCCGTGGATCACGGGCTGGAAGATAGCGAAGACCGCCTGGCCAATGGTAAATCCAAACAAGGAACCGTAACACTTTCGGCTTCCCACAAATCTGGCCGAGTTCTAATCGAAATATCAGATGACGGCGCCGGCATTAACCGCCCTGTGGTACTTCGCAAAGCGACAGAAAAGGGATTGATCGCAGAAGGCGCACAACTCACCGACCCCGAAATCGATAACCTCCTATTCCTGCCGGGATTTTCGACTGCCGCAGAGATTTCAAATCTCTCTGGTCGTGGCGTTGGTATGGATGTGGTTCGCAACGCGATAACTGCGCTTGGCGGACGAATATCAATTTCCTCCGAAAGCGGTACAGGAACAACTTTCACTATCAGCCTCCCGCTAACCTTGGCAGTTCAGGACGGCATGGTGATTGAAGTCGCCGGCCAAACATTGGTCGTGCCGCTGAATAACATCATTGAAACGATGACGCTTAGCTCAGAAAACCTGCGCGAGATGGGCCCTGCGACGACTGTAGTGCAACTACGGGATCAATTTGTTCCGCTACTGGACCTAGCCGTCGAACTTGGATTTTCCTCCCCCAGAACATCTTACGACGATTGTGTAGCTTTACTCATCTCACCCGAGGAAGACAGCATGGCTGCCGTCGTAATCGACAAAATTGTCGAACAGCGGCAGGTTGTAATTAAGGGCTTACAAGACAGCTACGGCGCAATATCGGGGATCGCAGCGGCTACAATCTTAGGAGACGGCCAGATTGCCCTCATCCTTGATGCAGGTGACGTAATTACAAACGCCAGTGGTCGCACTCGAGAAATCCTCGAAAACCCGCAACTAACCGGAGTGACAGCATGACCGACGAACCCCAAGACAACCCAGCAGATTTGACCGAATACCTTTCATTTCGGATCGGTGCACAAGAATACACCGTTGACATCATGTCAGTTCGTGAAATCCGCGGCTGGACGGAAGCAACACCACTCCCACACGCACCTGAGTATGTCCGCGGCGTCATTAACTTGCGTGGTACAGTACTCCCAATCGTGGATCTTGCCGCGCGATTAGCCCTGCCACCAGACGAAGGGAACGACCGTTCCGTCGTTATTGTTGTTCAACAAAATGGAGAAACTGTGGGGCTTTTGGTGGACGCTGTATCTGACATCCTAACGATTGCTCGTTCAGATCTTCAAACGCCGCCCGACATGGCCGCCGATAACCAGCATCGGTTTGTAAGTGCTTTGATTATCGAAGATGACCGCATGATCCGAGTGTTGGATCTTCAGAGCACTCTAACCACAGGCGAGACCATAGCCGCATGATCACAGCCACCACACATATGAAGCCGATGACAGAAAACGGCCGCATCAAGATGCTTCCTGAGGAATTTGAACGCATTGCCGCATTCGCTCAAAGTGAAGCTGGCTTGCAATTCACCACCCAAAAAGCGCCTATGATGGAATCTCGGCTGATCAAACGGTTGAAAAAACTGCATATCAATAACTTCAGTGAATATTGCTCGCTAATTGAGGATCCTGATCAGCAAGACGAACGTAGTCAGCTCATTTCCGCATTAACAACGAATGTAACGAGTTTCTTCCGTGAACCTCATCACTTTGCAACCCTTTCCGGTGAGGTGATCCCGCCGTTGGTGGAAAAACTGAAATCAGGGAAACCTGTACGCATTTGGTCAGCCGGATGTTCACGAGGACACGAAGCCTACTCGCTGGCAATGGAGTTCTCGGAACAACTCCCCAACATTTCCAACTATGACTTCAGAATACTTGCAAGTGATATAGACACCCAAGTGCTCAAAACAGCGCGCGCTGGATCATATGATCGATCAGATCTCGGTGGTACACCAGAAGAGTATGTCCAGAAGTACTTCGAAGCTCTTGGGGACTCCCTGAAAGTCATACCCGAAACCCGAAAGTTGATCAGATTTAACCCATTAAACTTGCTTCAAGACTGGCCTATGAAGACCCAGTTTGATGTGATCTTCTGTCGCAACGTTGTAATTTATTTCGATCAACAAACTCAAGACACACTTTGGCCTAAATTTGAGACCGCTACCAGACCAGGTGGGTGGTTGTTCATAGGACACTCGGAAAGGTATAGGGCGGTGCAAAATTAGGCCACAGTAGCGCCGGTATTTCACCGGTGCGGGCGGCGCAAAAGTCGTCCACTTTTTGTCTGAACTGTTTGAGCAGGGAGGGCTGGAGGATTTACACTGTGGAAGTTTATTTGCAGGTGCGCCGGGCGCACTTTGATGAGGGTCGCAGCAAGCGGTCGATAGCACGTGATTTTGGCTTGGCGCGCGGAACGGTTGACAAGATGTGCGCGTTTCCGGTGCCGCCGGGCTACCGGCGGGAGAAGGATGTGCGCCGTCCGAAGCTGGATGGGTTCACGGGTTATGTCGATGCGTGGCTTTTGAAGGACCTGGAGGTCCCGAAGAAGCAGCGTCACACGGCGAAGCGGATTTACGACCGGCTTTGTGCGGAGAAAGGGTTCACCGGTGGTTATACGACGGTAAAGGACTACGTTCGGGCCCACCGTCAGAAGGCGCGCGAGATGTTCATTCCGCTGGCGCATCCGCCCGGGCATGGGCAGGCGGATTTTGGCGAGGCCGTTGTTGTCTTGGCCGGCATTCAGCAGAAGGTTCACTTCTTTGCTTTCGATCTGCCCCAAAGCGATGCCTGTTACATTCGAGCCTATCACGCGGCCACATCAGAGGCCTGGATGGACGGCCATGTTCACGCCTTTGGCTTTTTTGGCGCGGTGCCACTGTCTGTGGTTTACGACAACGATAGCTGTCTTGTTGCCAAGATCGAGGCGGATGGCCGTCGTCGTCGGACGCAGATGTTTACAGAGATGCTGTCGCATTACTTGTTTGATGATCGCTATGGCCGCCCAGGCAAGGGCAACGATAAGGGCAAGGTGGAAGGTCTGGTTGGTTGGTCGCGGCGCAATTTGATGGTGCCACTGCCGGAGTTTGCAGACATCGAGAGCTTCAACGCCTGGCTGGAAGAGCAATGTCGCAAGCGACAATCAGCGGTTCTGCATGGGCATACGGAGACGATTGGCCAGCGTTTGCAGGGTGACCTTGCGGCGATGTCGCCATTGCCGAGCGCAGCCTACGAGGCTTGCGCCAAAGCCACTGGCCGCGTCAGTTCACAATCCTTGGTGCGCTACAAGACTAATGATTACTCGGTGCCCAGCACCTATGGCTTCCGGGATGTGACGATCCGGGCCTTTGTGAATGTGGTGGAGATCGGCTGTGGTGGCGAGATCATTGCCCGCCATCCCCGTTGCTACGAGCGGGAACAGATGGTGTTCAATCCGGTACATTACTTTGCGCTTCTGGAGAGAAAGCCCGGTGCCCTTGATCAGGCTGCACCCTTGGCCGATTGGGAGATGCCCGAAGAGCTGCAAACCTTGCGCCGCTTGATGGAGGCGCGTCAGGCCCGACAGGGGCGACGTGAGTTCACCCAGGTTCTACGGCTCCTGGAGAGCTTTGAGCTTCCAGTTTTGTGTGCGGCGGTGCGCGTGGCGCTGCAAAAGCGGGCCATCGCCTTTGACGCAATCAAGCATCTGGTGCTGTGTCAGGTGGAATGCCGTCCCGCACGGCTCGACCTGTCGCTCTATCCCTATCTGCCGCGTGCAGCAGTGCAGACCACGAAGGCTTCAAGCTACATGGCGCTGCTGTCGGAGGGGGCATCATGAATGAGGCCTCCGACCTTCTGCTGGCCGATCACCTCAAGAAGCTCAAACTGCCTACGGTGTTGCGCGAGTATGAGAAGCAGGCCCGACAATGCGCTGCTGAGAACAAGGGGCACGTGCCCTATCTGAGCCGCCTGATCGAGTTGGAACTGATCGATCGGGAACGGCGCATGGTGGAGCGCAGGATCAAGGCGGCGAAGTTCCCTGCGCCAAAGAGCCTGGACAGCTTCGACTTCAAGGCGATCGCGGCGCTCAACAAGGTGCAGGTGCTGGAATTGGCGCGTTGCGGCTGGATCGAACGACGTGAGAATGTCATAGCCTTGGGCCCGTCCGGAACTGGCAAGACCCACATTGCCCTCGGGCTCGGGTTGGCAGCATGCCAGAGAGGGCTGCCAGTGCGCTTTATCACAGCCGCAGCATTGGTTCATGAACTGATCGAAGCGCGCGATGAGAAACGTCTCCTGCGCCTGCAGAAACAGATGCTGGCTCCAAAGCTGCTGATCATCGACGAGTTGGGCTTCGTGCCCCTCAGCAAGACCGGCGCGGAACTGTTGTTCGAACTGGTCTCGCAACGCTACGAGCGGTCATCAACCCTGATCACCAGCAATCTGCCCTTCGAGGAGTGGACCGAGACCTTCGGATCCGAACGCCTCACCGGTGCACTGCTTGATCGGTTGACACACCACGTCTCCATCCTGGAAATGAATGGCGAAAGCTATCGCCTCGGACAGAGCCGAAAAACTACCCAAAAACACTGACCAGAAATTGCCCCAATAGGGGCAATACGCCCGGGAACACGCTTGCTTTATGACGAGCCGCTGGTTCCCGGGCGCACGCCTCAAACCAACCGTCACTCAACGCCTCAACTGGCCTACTTTTACGCCGCCTCACTGGCCCATTTTTGCTCCGCCCTTGACA